>CAWDTQ010000014.1:0-941482 GCA_963805315.1 uncultured delta proteobacterium | reverse complement strand
GAAATCGACCAGGCCGATCGTGCCGACTCCCGCCGCCGCAAGGTACAGCGCCGACGGCGATCCGAGCGCGCCAGTGCCGAGCAGCAGCACCTTGGCGTCGAGCAGTTTCGCCTGTCCCTTCTCGCCGACCTCGGGAATCACGAAATGCCGCGAGTAGCGGGTCAGCTCGTCGGCGGTGAACGCACGATCCGCAATCCACGGCAGGCCGCGATCTTTCCACGCGCTGAAGCCGCCCGTCATGTTGTAAACGTTTTCGTAACCGAGCTCGCGCAGCGTGCGGGCCGCGAGCAGCGATCGCGTGCCCGACGCGCACTGCAGAATCACCGGCGTCTTGTGGTCGGGGACCTTCTCTTCGATTCGAAGCTCCAGGAATCCGCGCGGTATCGCGACCGCCTGCGGAATATGGCCTTGCCGCCATTCGTCGCTCTCGCGCACGTCGATCAGCACGGTGCCGGGCTTGTCGATCATCGCGCGCGCCTCATCGATACCGATTTGCTTAATCGTCGAGCGCGCTTCGTCGAGAATATTCTTCGAGGTTTTCGCCATAGATTTATCCGTTCGATCCGTCGGCGGACTCAGTTTCAATATACAACTATAACCACGCGCGCGAGTCACGCCACGCGGCGCGGATGCGGGCTAGCCGCCAATCATGCGATGCGATTCGACCAGCGTGCGCATGAAATTGAGCACCTTCTGCGCATGGCCGCGCGGCGTCACCTCATGAAAAGCGCGCCGCACGCGCAGTTCGCTGATCGAGCACGAAGGTCGAGCGCGCCGCCACTTGCCGTTGAGCACGCCGAACGCGCTCGCGAGCTCGCCGTCTTCGTCCGCCAGCAGAATGAACGGCAACGCGTGCTTTTCGGCGAACGCGCGATGACGCTCGACCGAATCCGTGCTGACGCCGACTATCACGCAATCGAGCGCCGTGAACTTTTCGAACTGTCGCGAAACTCCTTGCCCTCGACCGTGCAGCCGGGCGTGTCGTCCTTCGGGTAGAAATAGACGACGACGTTGTGGCCGCGAAAATCCCGCAGCCGGTGCGTCACGCCGTGAGCGTCCTGCAGCTCGAGCTCGAGCGCGGACGCAGATCGGGAATGCTGTTCGCGTCAGCCGGCGGCATGCGCTTCCGCCTCGGCATCGATCGCCGCTTGGTGAACTTGATCGCCGCGTTGTCCATGTTGATCGAGCATAGCGACCCGCACATGGTGCAGACGTTGGAGCCCGCCGCCTCGCTCTCTTCCTTGTAACGGCGCGCCTTGTCGGGGTCCATCGCCATCGCGTACATCCCTTCCCAGTTGAGCGCCTTGCGATATCGCGACATCTGATCGTTCCAGACTTTCGCCGCGCGCACGCCTTTGACCAGGTCGCCCGAGTGAGCCGCGATTCGCGTCGCGATCACGCCTTCGCGCACGTCGTCGATATCGGGCAGCCGCAAATGCTCGGCCGGCGTCACGTAGCAGAGAAAATCGGTGCCCGCCGCCGACGCGATCGCTCCGCCAATCGCACCGGTGATGTGATCGTAGCCGGGCGCGACGTCGCAGGTCAGCGGACCGAGCACGTAGAACGGCGCGCCGCCGCATACTCGCTTCTCGAGCTTCACGTTGGCCTCGATTTGATCGAGCGGCACATGGCCGGGACCTTCGATCATCACCTGCACGCCCATCGCGCGCGCGCGATCGGTCAGCTCGCCCATCACCAGCAGCTCGCCGATTTGGCCGCGATCGGTCGCGTCGCCGGTCGCGCCGGGACGCAATCCGTCGCCGATCGAAATCGTCACGTCATGCTCGCGCAGCACCGCGCAGACCTCGTCGAAATTCTCGTAGAGCGGATTCTCGTTGCCGGTCCGCTCGATCCATGCCGCCAGCATCGCGCCGCCGCGCGAGACGATGCCCTCGATTCGATGATGCCCGCGCAGCCGCCGCACGCTCTCGCGCGTGACGCCGCAATGGAGCGTCATGTAATCCACGCCCTGGCGCGCCTGCCGCTCGATCACGTCGAGAAAGTACTTGGCCTCCATCTCCATGATCGAGCGCTCGGAGCCGAGCTGATAAATCGGCACCGTGCCGAGTATCACGCTGCATCGCGACAGCAGCTCGACGCGAATTTTGTCGAGGTCGGTGCCGGTCGACAGGTCCATCACCGAGTCGGCGCCGTAGCGGACCGCGGTGTAAAGTTTCTCGACTTCCTCTTCGATCAGCTGATGGAAGTTCGAGGCGCCGATGTTGGCGTTGACCTTGGTGCGCAGGCCTTTGCCGATTCCGATCGCCCTGAAATCGTGATGGATATTGTGCGGGATCACGACCTCGCCGGTCGCGACCAGCGCGCGAATTTCTTCGGGCGCGAATCCTTCGTCCTCGGCAACTTCGGTCATCTGCCGGGTAATTATATTTTTGCGGGCGGCTTCAATCTGGGTCATCGCGTCACCTCCGCGGCCATGCTCGACGCCGGCCTTGGATCTTAAAGTATAGCTCAATCCTCGCCGTACTCGATGCCGTTCTTTTCGCACAGCGCGCGCAGTTGCTGGATCATCCGCTCGGCGCGCGCCAGGTGCGCCACCGCGATAAAGTTCGCCAACGCCACCAGCGTCAACGCTCCCGTCGCCCAGTACATGTGGCTGAGCACGTCGCCGCCGTGAATCACGCCGACGCCCTTCGCGTAGGCGATGAACAAAACGATCAGGCCCGCCAGGGTCAGGCCAATAGTCACTCGCGTCATCGGGTTACTTGCCGCTGCGCGGCCGGATGCCGGTCGATCGCGGTGAGGTCGTCGATATGGTCCGGCGCCTCCGCGTAATGCTTGGGCGCTTCGCGATCGGTGTAGTTCTTCATCTCGGGCCGCTGCGGATCGTAAACTGCCGCGTCCTGCTCGTGTGTACCACTCGAGCATCTCGTTCATGTTGCCGTCGCGGCCCTTCTCGGCCAGCACGTGCGAGCGATGCATCAGCAGTTCCTTCTGCTCGACGAAATCCTTGCGATCGAAACCCCAGATGCGCGGATGAACGTAGGTGTCCATCCGAATCGCGTCGCACGGGCACGCCTCGACGCACAGCCCGCAGTAGATGCATCGCAGGGTGTCGATCTCGTAGCGCACCGGAAACTTCTCGACGTGCGGATCGGGCGACTCGCCCGCCTCGATATAGATGCATTGCGCGGGACACGCGGTCGCGCACAGAAAGCACGCGGTGCATCGCACGGAGGAATCCTCGCGCAGCGTCAGGCGATGGCTGCCGCGAAAATTGTCGGGATAATGCTTGCGCTCCTCGGGATACTGCGTGGTCGAAGTCGCGTTGACGTCCTTCTTCATCCCGAACAGATGCGCGGTGTGCAGCGTGAGGTTGCGCATGAAATGGTAGTTGGTGATCGCAAGACCTCGCAGGATTTCGGGGATATAAATCCGCTCCCAGAAGGTCATTTGTTCGCTTCGCTGCATTTCTAAACCAGCACCAAATCGATTGTCTGAACGGGGTTTTGTGCGATCGTCGCAGACTCGCCGGACTCCGAAACTAGACTATAAGGAGTCCTCGGAATTGCAGTCAAGTTAGGTTTACGGCTGCGCGCCAGGATTCCGAATCGACGCAGGCACCGCTTCAACCATGCGTGAGGTAGTAGCCATTCTGCGTGCCTGCCGTCATCGCAGGATCGCGAGTGTGATCACCGGCCCTCGATCGACTTCCACCGGGAAGCCCTCGATTTTCGACGGCAGTTGCCGCGTCACCGCATCAACGTTCTTCTGATCGTCAACCTCGATGAGAATCGCAGCCTCGTTCCGCCCGTCGAGTTCGCCGGTGACGACGCGCACGTGCGGGATTTTCATCAGCTCCGCGCTATGCCGCTTGCCGACCGCTTCGGCATCGCGCAAATCCTGCGCCGCCTGCTCCTGCTCCAGCGTCTCCGCGCGCGCATTCCGCACGACGCACGCCACCAGCGCAATCGCGATCAAAGCCGCCGCAATTTTTCCAATCTTCACTTTCAATCCGGTCCCCCTTCCCGCGCCGGAAGGGGCTAGGGGTTAGGTTCCTACGACCTCGCGTGTACAGCCGAGTCGGATTCTCCAGCAAAATCTTCCTCGCTACCCCCGGCGCGAACTCCTTCCGCCCCGCCGTCAAACTCACCGTATGCGGGAACCTGCCATCGAAATGCGGATAGTCCGACGCGTACAAAATATGCTCCGCGCCAACGGTTTCAACCACGAACGGCAACGTCTCTTCGTCGGGGTCGCACGAGATGAAAAAATTCTCGCTGCGAATCACCTCCGACGGCTTGCGATGCAGAAACGGCACGTACTCCGGCATCAGCTCGTAGTGCTCGTCGAGCCGCTCCATCCAGAACGGCAGCCAGCCGACGCCAGCTTCGAGAAATGTAACGCGCAATTTCGGGAAAATGTCGAGCACGCCGCCGCCAACCAGAGCCGCGATCCCGCGCATCACCTCGAACGGATTCGTCGCCGAATGCTGAATGAATAGATTGTTGCCCATCTCGAACGTGCCCATCCCGTACGGCGGACGCGCCGTACCGCCGTGGAAGCACGCGGGCAAGTCGGTCTCGACGCACGCATTCCAAATCGGATGGAACGCGGGATGATCGAGCAGCTTGTCTTCCATATGCGCGGACAGGTAGATGCCGACGCACCACGACTCTTTCGCGACGCGCCGGATTTCATCGGCAGCATGTTCGGGCGCGCGCATCGGCACAATCGCAACGCCCTTGAGGCGCGCGGGATAGGCCGCGCAGTAGTCGGCGAGCCATCGATGGTACGCGCGAATCATCGCGACTTCGAAATCGACGCTCGGCAGCGCGCAGAAGCTCGAGACCACCGTCGCGAACAGCACGGCGACGTCGATCCCCTCGCGATCCATATCCTTGATGCGCACGTGCGGATCGAATCCGCCGCGAATGTCGGGCCGCTCGCCATGCGGCTTGCGTCCGGTCCGCGTCAGCGGCTTGTCAGGCGCCGCGATGCCCAACGGCCGCCCTGTATTCAGCTGATGGAAGTAGCCGAAAAAATATTTCGACGCCCTCGTGGAAGCGACTTTCTTCAGCTCGTCGAGATCAGGTTTGAATTTAGCTTCGAGGTATTCGTCGTAGAGCTCGTTCGGCTCCATCACATGCCCGTCGGCGTCGATAACCTTGATGCCGTTGAACATGGATCACTTATCGCGCATCGCCCCCGCATCCTGACACGCGAGCAACGCGAGCGAAGGAACTCGGACAGCTTCGCGCCAGCGAAGCCGGTTGCGGTCGCCGCATCCAATGACAAATCGCGCCAGTTCGATTAAACATCACACGCCATGGATTCTCGCGCCGCCGCCCTCGAGCCCGTCCGCGCGATCACTTCCGCCGAGGCCGCGCACACCATGCTCGCGAGCTTTCTCGGCTGGGCGCTCGACGCTTTCGATTTCTTCATCCTGATTTTCGTGATGCCCGCGGTCGCGCGCGAATTCCATCGCCCCATCTCGCACATCGCGTTCACGATCACCGCGACGCTCGCGCTGCGTCCCGTCGGCGCGCTCGTCTTCGGCTGGATCGCCGACCGTTACGGCCGCCGCATCCCGTTGATGGTCGACGTCATCTTCTATTCCGTCGTCGAAGTGCTGAGCGGCCTCGCGCCGAGCTACGGATGGTTCCTGTTTTTCCGCGCGCTGTACGGAATCGGGATGGGCGGCGAATGGGGCGTGGGCGCGTCGCTCGCGATGGAAGCGGTGTCGCCGCGATGGCGCGGATTTTTCTCCGGACTGCTGCAGGAGGGTTACGCGGTCGGCTATCTGCTCGCGGCGGCCGCGTTCTTCTTCGTCTTCCCGCACTACGGATGGCGCGCGATGTTCTTTCTCGGCGGCGCGCCCGCGCTGCTGACGATCTACATCCGCACCAAGGTTCCCGAGTCCGAGGCATGGCAGCGCACGCGTCCCGACATGGCGAAGATTCGGCGCGCGATTCGCGCCAACTGGAAATTGTTCCTCTACCTGTGCGCGCTGATGACGATGATGAACTTCGTCTCGCATGGCACCCAGGACATGTACCCGACGTTTCTCGAAAAGACGCGCGGCTTCGACACCCGCACCGTCGCGACGATCGCGCTCATCTATAATGTAGGCGCGCTGCTCGGCGGCCTGACCTTCGGCTACCTGTCCGACCGCTGGGGACGGCGCCGCACGATGGCGACCGCGGTGATCTGCGCCGGCTTCGTCATACCGTTGTGGATTTATCCGAGCACGCTTGCGGTGCTGACGCTCGGCGCGTTCCTGATGCAGTTCATGGTGCAGGGCGCATGGGGCGTCATCCCGGCGCATCTGACGGAGCTGTCGCCGCCGGAAGTCCGCGGCCTGTTCTCAGGACTCGCGTATCAGACCGGCGTCTTGCTGGCTTCCGGAGCCGCCGTCAGCCAGGCCCTGCTCGCAGAACGATTCGGCTACGCCGCAACGCTCGCGAGCGTCGCCGCAATCGTGATGGTCTTGGCCGCCGTCGTCATCATGCTCGGCCGCGAGCGCATAGGCCGCGACCTCCATTCCTCCGCGGCGTGAATCAATCGCGCCGGAACTCAACGCGATTGGTCCCCTTCCCGCGCGGGAAGGGGTTAGGGGTTAGGTTCCTGCGCTCCCGACCTATCCAGCCAGCCGAGCGCTCTCGAACAGCTGCGGCAGATGCCGCCGCACCTGCGTCTCCATCTCCTGATCGGAAATTGATGTGGTGCGGCCGTCGTCGTATTGCGCATCGACCCACTTCGCGATCTCGAGCACTTCGGGCGAGCGCTTTTCGACCTGCGCGCCGCGCGCGAGACCGAAGTACGAATTGATCCACCACGCGATCCCCGCCACGCCCGAAGTTTTGTCGACCGCCACGCGCGGCGGCCGGCCGAGAATCTTCGCCGTGTCGAAGACGTTGTAGATTTCTTCGTCCTTGAGCAGTCCGTCGGCATGAATCCCCGCGCGCGTCACGTTGAAGTCGCGCCCGACGAACGGATAGTTGGCGGGAATCCGGTAGCCGGCTTCGCGCTCGAAGTACTCCGCGATTTCGGTGATTACCGACAAGTCCATTCCGTTCGTGTCGCCCTTGAGCGACACGTAGTCCATCACCAGCCCTTCCAGCGGAGGATTTCCGGTGCGCTCGCCGTAACCGAGGATGGTTCCGTTCGCGTACATGCATCCGTACAGCCACGCCGCGGTCGCGTTGGCGAGCACCTTGTGAAAGTCATTGTGCCCGTGCCATTCCAGTTGATCCGGCTTCACGCCGCATTCGCGACGCAGCCCCAAAATCAGCTTCGGCACGCTGCGCGGAAGCGCGACGCCGGGGTAGGGCACGCCGAATCCGAGCGTGTCGCAGACGCGAATCTTGACCGGAAGCCCGCCGCCTCGCCGAGTTCCATCAGCTTCGACACGAACGGCACGACGAAGCCGTAAAAATCCGCGCGCGTCGCGTCCTCGAGATGGCATCGGATGCGCAGGCCCGCATCGAGCGCCGCGTTGACGATCTCCAGGTAATCGTCCATCGCCGCGCGCCGTGTTTTCCTGAGCTTGTTGAAAATGTGGTAGTCCGACGCCGACGTCAGAATCCCGGTCTCGCGCAGGCCCATCTCCTTCACGATCTTGAAGTCCGATTTCACCGCGCGAATCCATCCGGTCACCTCGGGGAACTCGTAGCCGCGCGCGAGGCATCGATTGACCGCCTCGCGATCGACCTTCGAGTAAAGGAAAAACTCGGTCTGCCGGATGACGCCCTTGGGGCCGCCGAGGCGATGCAGCATGTCGAACATCGCGACGATTTGGCCGGCGGTGTACGGCGGACGCGCCTGCTGTCCGTCGCGGAAGGTGGTGTCGGTGATGAAAAAATCGGGCGCGGGATCGGGTCGCTCGAACTCGCCGTCGAAGATGATTCGCGGCACCGCGTTGTAGGGAAATTGCTCGCGGATAAGGTTCGGCTCGGGCACATCGATGAGTTCGTGTTTCATGCGTCGGTCCTCGACTTCGATCTAAACCTTAAAATCAACATATGTCAAGCGATATACAGGGTCATTTATGATGCATCGAGGAACCTAACCCCTAACCCCTTCCCGCGCGGGAAGGGGGACCGGACGAGTTGAGATTGTGCATGCGCCGCAGAACCCTCACCTACCGGCCGCGATGCGGCCGGCCTCCTCTCCCGTGAAAATAACAGGCGAGGTAGGCGTCCGACCCTGCACTTATCACTGGGTGCAGGGGTCACCCCTGCCGAAGGAAGTGTGAAACCCACGGCGGGTTTCATATTAAATTAAGTGATTTACCCTTCCCCGAGCGCGGGACTTTCGATCTCGACGCGATTGCGCTAAACGAACGGTATGGAGGTAATGCCATGAAATTCGGCCTCTTCTATGAAATCTCGGTACCGCGACCATGGGGGCGTGAAACCGAAAAAACCGTCTACGATAACTGCCTTGAGCAGGTCGCCCTGGCCGATTCGCTCGGCTTCGATTCCGTGTGGGCCGTCGAGCATCACTTCCTCGAAGAATATTCGCATTGCCCCGCGCCCGAATTGTTCCTGACCGCATGCGCGATGAAGACCAAAAAAATGCGCGTCGGTCACGGCATCGTGGTGTGCGTGCCCGAGTTCAATCATCCGATCAAAATCGCCGAGCGCACCGCCGTCCTCGACATCCTGAGCGGCGGCCGTCTCGACGTTGGCACCGGCCGCTCCGCCACCTGGACCGAACTGGCCGGATTTCGCGCCAGCCCCGACGAGACCAAGAAAACCTGGGACGAGTTCGTCCATTGCCTGCCGAAAATGTGGACGCAGGAGCGCTTCTCGTACCAGGGACGCTCGTGGTCGATGCCGCAGCGCACGATCGTGCCCAAGCCGTACCAGAAACCGCATCCGCCGCTGTGGGTCGCGGTCACCAGTCCCGGCACCGAGATCGACGCGGCCGAGCGCGGGATGGGCAGCCTCGGACTGACCTTCGGCGGATTCGCCGAGCAGGACGAGAAGGTCAAGCGCTATCGCAAGATCATCCGCAACTGCACTCCGGTCGGCGAGGTCGTCAACGAAGCCGTCTCGACTGTGAACTTTCTCTATTGCCATGAGGACGACGCCGAGGGCGTCAAGGTCGGCCGCCGCCTCACCGGCACCTTCAACTATCTCGCCGCGCAGTTGCTCGCCGCGCGCGAGGCGTATCCGAGCAAATCGTATCCGTCGCTCGGACTGCTGCCTTCGCTGCGTCAGGATGCGGCCGGTCCCGGCGACGCGTCCGGCGCGCCGGAGGGTATCGCGATCGGAAATCCCGCGCGCATCTTGCGCGAGATGAAGAAATGGGAAGCGGTCGGCGTCGATCGCGTCAACTTCCTGCTCAACGCGCTCGAGACGGTGCCGCAGCAAAAGGTGCTCGACAGCTTGCGCCTGTTCGCCAAGGAAGTGATGCCGCATTTTCAGGGCGCGAGCGACACCGCTTTCGCTGCCGCAGGAGGTCGTTGATGCCGCCGCGTTTCGGAAAGCTCGATCTCGCCGCCTGGGCCAAGTCGGTGCCGACGATCAACGGCTACAAAACCGAGCCGTGGATTTTGAAGGGCGCGAAAATCCTCACCCTCAACATGGAAATTGACGACGACCCGGCCGACAACCTGATCCCGGCCACGATGCATCCCTCGATTCCCGAGTACGCAATTTTTTGCGTGACGACTTATCCGGACACCCCCGTCGGCGCGTTCTCGATTGCCGAGGTCCGCGTCTCGGGCCGCACCGGCGTGCGTCCGCGCGGCTTCGTGCTGCGCAGTTTCTGCGACAATGACGACGCGCGCCGCGAGATGGCCGCGCGATGGGGTTATCCGACCGTCGCGGGCGACGTGAAGCTCGACATCCGGCACGACCGCGTGGTTGCCCGCGTCGTCGCGAGCGGCAAGCCCGTGCTGGAATGCGAGTTGCTCGACCGCGACATGATCTCCGGCGGCGACATCCAGTACATCGCGAGCATGCATCTCGCCCGCAACAAGGACGACGGCAAGCTGGTGCTGGTGCAGGTCGATCCCGAGTTCGTCTTCTCAAAGGCCGAGCGGGGCAAGCCGAGAGTCGTCCTGCTCGACAACGACGCGTTCGGCGCCGGCACGAATCTGCGCCTCGACAATCCGATCTCGGCCACCTTCACGACCGCGGACGTGACGCTCCCGAAGATTCGCTACATCTGTAATCCCGAGATACCCGCGATGCAGGGCACGACCAAAGTCGCCGCGTGACTTTTCGTGCCTGAGCCCTGGCGCTTCGAAAAAATCACCCTCAAGAGCGGACTCATTCTGCGCGTCGCACGCGCCGGGGTCGGCCCGCCGATCATCATGCTGCATGGCTTCCCGGAGTGCTGGTATTCGTGGCGCCATCAGATGCGCGCGCTGTCCGACCGCTTCGATTGCGTCGCGCCCGAGATGCGCGGTTACGGCGAGTCCGATGCGCCCATCGGCGTCGCGCAACTACACGCTCGACAAGCTGGTCGGCGACGTCGCCGACCTGATCGAGGCGCTCGGACATAAGCGCGCGACCGTAGTCGGCCACGATTGGGGCGGCGCCGTAGCCTGGGCGACGGCGATGATGCGTCCCGACGTTGTCGATCGCCTGATCGTCATGAACTGTCCCCATCTGGAGCGGATGAGTCGCGCGCTGCGCCGCAATCCGCGCCAGATGCTCCGCAGTTGGTACATGCTCTTCTTTCAGATTCCCCGTCTTCCCGAGTGGGTATTCCGCCGCCGCAATTACGAGGCGCTCGTCAACGCGCTGCGCGACAGCACGATTCAGAAAGGCGTCTTCACCGACGCCGATCTCGACCACTTCCGCGCCGCGTTTCGCAATCCCTACTCGATCACCGCCGCGATTAACTACTATCGCGCGAACTTCCGCAGCGGCTTCATGGCGCGGCCGGGCGCCAACCCGTGGATCGATCGTAAAATTGCGGCGCCGACGCTGCTAATCTGGGGCGAGCAGGATTTCGCGCTCGGCAAGGAGCTGACCTACGGGATGGAAGGGCTCTTCACCGGCCCGTTCGAGATAAAGTACATCCCCGATTCCGGCCATTGGGTGCAGCAGGAAAAGCCCGACCTGGTGAACCAGTACGTCCGCGATTTCCTCGATTCGCATCCCGCTTAATCACTAAGGTGCAGGGGTTACCCCTGCCGAAGGAAGTGCGAAACCCAGCGCGGGTTTCACATCAGATTGAGTCCTCTTCCACCGCATTTCGTGCGCGACTTTACTCCGACTCCCACCGCGCTTATCCTTTATTGTAGGATTAAACGCCTCGGACGGCGCCTTTCTCTCCGATCACGGTCACCCCGGATGGTCGTCTGTTTAGGAGCTTCCCGGCAAATTCAGGAGGAGCGGCTTTATGCCCACTAAGTTGTATGTAGGCAACCTTGCCTACGCGGTTACGCAGGAGGACCTGGCAGAACTGTTTGCGCAGGCCGGGAAGGTCGAGAGCGCGGTGGTGGTCACCGACAAATTTTCGGGACAGTCGCGCGGCTTCGGTTTCGTCGAGATGGTGGAAGCGGCCGATGCGACCAAGGCAATTGAGACCCTCAATGACACTGACTTGAAGGGCCGGCGGATCAAGATCGACGAGGCGCGCGCCAGCACCGGCGGCCCGCGCGGCGGCGGTGGCGGCGGCGGAGATCGCCGTCGTGGGGGGCGGCGGCGGGGTGGTGGCCGAGAGGGCGGTGGCGGCGGCGGAAACCGCAACCGCTGGTAGCATCTCGGGTCGCGCAGCGCGATTCGACTAAAATCTTGCTGATTGGCGGCGCGGTTGGAGCGGAGAGTCTCCCGCCGCGCCGCGCTCTTTTTCACTGTTCCCTTTTCACTTTTACGGCTCATCGCCGGCCGCGAGCCTCTTCCACACGAACGCTCTTCTGCTATCGTAATGCGCCGAATCGGCCGGCCGATAATCCAAAACTCCGGATGAATCTGATCGAATGAGAAAAGCCACACTCTCGATTGCGGCGGCCGTCGTCGCGCTCGCGTCCATCCTCGCCATACGCCCGACCGACTCCCGCGCCGACGACACCGTGCCGACCGGGACGCTGCGCAACGTCGCCGGTATCGTGACCCATTCCGGCGGGCGCGTCGTGCAGGTCGGCACCGCATTTTTCGTCGCCGTGCCCAGTACAGTGTTCCCCGGCCGCTCGTTCGTTTACCTGGTGACCGCGCATCACAATCTGCTCGACGACGACCGCAAGCCGCGCGCCGGCCTGCTGCTCACGCTCGAGGACACCAAGACCGGCGCGATGCGCGAAGAGCCGTTGCCGCCGGAAAACAAGTGGGTGCTCGATCCCGTCGCGGAAAAGGCCGACGTCGCCGCAATTCCGCTGACTCCCGAGGGCGCGAGTATCGCCCCTATCGCGCTCGCCTCGCTGCTCGGCAGTGAAGACCCGCTCGCGCGTCCCGAAACGGGCGCGCAGGTGTACTACCTGACCGCCGCGACCGTCGGCGTCAGCAATCGCCGCTTCGAGGCGCTCGCCCGTTTCGGCCACGTCTCGGTTCCCGCGCCCGCCGACACCGAGGTCATCGGCGCGGGCCTGCAGCAACTCAGCTATCTCGACGGCGGCAGCGCGCCCGGATTTTCCAGCGGCGCGCCGGTCTTCGTCAGCGCCGGTTTTCGCTTCGCGCTATGGGGAATTCTCGAGGCCAATACTTCGCTCAACAGCGACCCGGTTTTTTCCGGGCTGGCGGGCGTTCTCCCGGCCAAGTTCGTCGCCGAGACTTGCAAGGCGATGGGCGCGGTGCAGGACAAGACCCTGCAAGGCGCCAAAATCGTCAAATGAGTTGCGTCGCGCACGCCCCGAATTCGATTTGATTCGGACGCCCTTTTTCCAGCTATAATGTCGGGCGCGCAGATGAATCGTTGAATACTTGATTTCGCCTCGATGCGCGTATATCGAAAGTAGTTCCGGCTCGCGCAAATAACCGAAGTACTCCCCGGTAGCTCAGTCGGTAGAGCGGACGGCTGTTAACCGTCATGTCGCTGGTTCGAATCCGGCCCGGGGAGCCATCTTTTCCGCGTTCTCGTATGGTTGTCCTGAGTATTCAACGAATAGCGCTGAAAAAGTCTTTGATTTCCAAGTTTTTTGGTGCTATCCGAATCTGGTACCGATGATGCGTCGTACTAGCAGGAGGAGGTGGCTCGCATGAAACTGAAAAGAAAGCTGATTATGAGTTTGTTAGGTGGCGCGATGCTGGCGCTGCCAATGACCGCGCCGGCATTTGCGGAACCGTCTTACAGCGCGAATTCAAATTACATCCAGCCGGTCGATTGGTGGTGGGATCATTATAAAAACGACCGCGACGGCTACGCCAATCATGGTTGGCATCACGGATACTACGAATATAGCGGCCACCGTTATGCCTGCGACCGCGCCCGCAGTCTCCAGAACCAAGTGTGGCATGATCGGAGCACAGGGCATCCTGCCGCGGCTAGAGACGTAGAGGCGGAAGCTGCCGCGGCCCGAGCCCGCTGCTACAACCGATAATGACAGTCTTCTCGTCTGATGGTTGAGCGCCTCGCCTCAAGCGCGAGGCGCTCGCCTTTCTACGGAAGATCATAATGTGGCGGCTGCTTATAGGCCGATTGGACGGTTAACCATAGGTCGCGCGACGCTCCCGCGTCTATCGGACTTTGGTCCAATAGTCGGACACCGTATGCGGCCGTTCCGTCGCGCTGGCGGGCGCGTCATATCGACCCGATGAAACAATCTGCTACGCTCTCCTCTGAACCATGATCGACGGCACGATTAGGCGACTCCTGCTCGCTGCGATACTGGCGGCAACTGCCTCCCTTGTTTACGGCTGCGCGTCATCGGATGTGGACCAACCCCCGAGCGCTGCAGTCACATGCCAGGGAGAAAAGGACTGCGAGGCCCGCGACAATGCCCGCCAGCAGCGCGACGCCGACGACTATCAGAATGAACCAGCGTTGGGTTACCTGCACTCGCCGCCCGGGTTGCTGCCGGTGCCGGTTACGTCGCGCAACACTTCCGCCTATTAGCGGAAGAGGCCAAGGTCTTCGGCCTCCGCGCCGACGTGGCGCATCCGCACTGCACGTTTCCCGTCCCTGCGCGTGATTTGGTTGAGCCGATTTCAAAGCCGCTAAACCACGAACGTCGCACCGCTTCACTGTTTCACGTTCGCAACGTCGAATTTCCCCAAAAATAGCCTGTAAACGCTGGACCTTTACCCCTTATTGACAGTCCTGAGGACGAGGGCGAGAATGCTACACTAAGCCGCGTTTGCCCCTCGAAGAAATGCGGCTGGTCTCGTGATGAGCGTGCAAAAGCGCAACGGAAAGAACAGGGCGAGGGTCCTGATAGTCGATGATGAGTTTTATGTGGCGCGTGATGCCGCGATGGTCCTTTCACAGGCCGGTTACGAATGCGAAACCTGCCCGACGGTCGAAGCAGCCTTGAAGGTGCTCGAACATGAGGGAGCAGACGTAATCGTCGCAGACATGAGGATGCCGGGGATGGATGGGATGGATTTACTCAAGAAAGTGCAGACCAAGGAGCCCGATTTGGCGGTCGTGATGAGCGTGCCGCTGCCCGCAGCGGAGTCAGCCAAGGAGGCGTTGCGCAGTGGCGCCTTCGGTTGCGTGACGAAGCCGTTCGACGCCGACGAGCTGAGCGCCGTCGTCAGCCGGGCGGTCGAGATGAGCACGCTGCAGCGCGAGAATCGCAAGCTGCGCGAGCAGCTCGACGTCGCCAGTATCGCAGCCGGTTTCGTGGCCGAAGGGCCCAAGAGCCGCGCGCTGGTCGCGATGATTCGGCGCGTCGCTCCGTCGCGCACGACCGCCCTTATCGAAGGCGAGACGGGTACCGGCAAGGAGCTGGTCGCCCGGATGCTTCATTACTGGAGCAATCGCGCCGACGGTCCGTTCCTCGCGATCAACTGCAAGGCGCTGGCCGACGGCGTGGTCGAGAGCGAGCTGTTCGGCCATGAGAAGGGTTCGTTCACCGGCGCGATCCGCGACCGCGCGGGATGCTTCGAGCGCGCCTCGGGCGGCACGCTGTTCCTCGACGAGATCGGAGAGGCGGGCCCGGACTTCCAGGCCAAGCTCCTGCGCGTGCTCGAAGACGGCGAGGTGCTGCGCGTCGGCGGCTCGAAGCCGCGCAAGGTGGACGTGCGAATAGTCGCCGCGACCAACCGCAAGCTGCGCGCCGAAGTCGCCGCCGGGCGCTTTCGCGCTGATTTGTATTTCCGTCTCAGCGTAATCCCGCTCAAGATCGCGCCGCTGCGCGAGCGCCGCGAGGACATCCTGCCGCTGGCTCGTCATTTTCTCGCCTTTCATTCCACCGACGTGGGCCGCCCGCTGATGCTCTCTCCTGAAGCCGAGGAGGCCTTGCTTGGCTACTCGTGGCCGGGCAACGTGCGGGAACTGGAAAACGTTATCGAGCGCGCGGTCGTGATGAGCGGGCAGGAGACGCTGCTGCCCGACGCGTTTGCTTTCGACGACGACGCTCCCATCGAAGACCTCGGCGTGGGTGTCGGCGTTTCCAATCATGCCGGCGCCGAATCAGCGCCGAATTCAAATCACGCGCAGCCTGCGGCGGCGTCGGTGGACGACGTTCAGGAGGAGGGCACGCTGCAAGCGACCCTCGATCGCGCGGCAGCGGTGCGAATCAAGGCGGCGCTCGGCGCAGCCGGGGGCAACCGCGTCGATGCGGCAACCGCGCTTGGC
Source organism: uncultured delta proteobacterium (assembly GCA_963805315.1). GTDB lineage: Bacteria > Desulfobacterota > Binatia > Binatales > Binataceae > Binatus. The sequence goes on along the minus strand of CAWDTQ010000014.1, from coordinate 925,825 downwards.
GTCGATCGGACGACGCTATATCGGCTGATGAAGCGCCTCAGCCTCGTGTCATAGGATTCTCGCGGCGTCGCAAGACGCCGCGGGACGAAGCTCGCATCCATTGAGCGGTCGCGGATCAAATCCGCGGCCGCTTTTCGTTCTCCAGGACAACGAGTGCGGAAGCACAAAACCAACGAGTTGCGGACTGTAGAACTGGCCGCTGCCGCTGTAGTAGTACGGCGCCGGATCGGTGAACTCCTTCTCCATGCCTTGATACTGGAACGGCCAATCGTTCGCCGTTCCGCTCACCGTCGGATTCCCCGACGGATCGTAGATGTACGTCGTCTCTGGAAGCGAGTCCACCTGCGCGGCATTCACCAGCCCGATCGTCGAGCCGACGCATCGACAACAGCCTGTCCGGGGAGTCCGCCGTTCGCGGCTTGCCGGACCAAAATCAAGGGGGGCCACGAACTCTCCGGCTGATCCCGTACCTAAGCAGGCTCCCTCGAAGGTCCGCTGATTAACGGTTCGGTGCAGGCGTTCCTTTTCGTACCCACGCGACGACGTAAACGTCTGATTTCCATCGCATTAGGCCGCAGCGGAGGGGCCTCATGAGAGTTGGTTCCCCTAGGATACGCATCCGACCACATTGTCACAACGCCGTTGGCCACGTATGCACACTCCACCGATTCTCCAAAAGACCAACGCGGCGAAATTCGAACTCCTCTCCCCCGTCTATGCGGACTAACTGAGGCTCGCCCAGGTGGATCGTTTGCTTCTTCACCACCTCGTACAGGTTAGTTTCAAAATCCGGAACCCATGACCTCATCGTCGCCTGCACGGCCGGATCGAGCTGGTCGAACCGCACCGCATTAGGTTCATACGCACTACCAAGCGGGATCGCCCGAACGAATTCGATCGTCACCTCACGCTCAGGAGGAGGCGGCGGAGGGTCGGCAAGGCTCGCCGGCAAAGGAGCAGAAATACTACGCTTGTATCAGCGCAAGCGCGGCAAACCCGCTCCAGACCTTCACTCCGCTCAAGCGACAGTCGATATTTGCGCGTCTTTTGCTTTCTGGTTCAATCATAGCCGAGTTGGTTCTCCACTACAGATGTAGGTCGTCTGAACGCCCATGACACTCACAGTAAAGGTCGCTCCAAAGGGTCCGTACTCGGCACCGTGGTTGAAGTCTTCCACCACTGATAGTGCCATCCTCTCTGGCAGGTGATCTCGAAGGCAGCGCTCCCGCCAGGATTATTTACTATTATTTGCTGGCCCGGCCGCATGAGTACAACTTGCGGCTCCTGGACGCCGATCTGTACGAGGTTGCCCTCCGGCTTCTGCAGCGGGCGCGCGTTGGCGCAGGGCTCCGGGTCTCCGCAGAATTGTGGCGCCCCGGCGGACCCCATGGTCGGAATCAGGCCGTCCTGGACACCCAGCATAACCGGGTACAGGGGATGGCGGCCGTGGCGCAACTGGCGCGGAATCTGAGGGCTGCTGCCGCCGCCGCCAAAGATGTCCTCGAAAACGCTCGCTATGCCACCGACAATAGCACCTATCTGCGCGCCTATGACAGAGCCAGCTAGTGGATTGCTCGACCGCAGCTCCAACGATTGCACCAATCGTAGCACCCGCTGCGGCAGCCCCGGTTACGCTTATCGTAGTTCGCCCAGTCTGACCCTCGCTCGAATTTTCAGGTTCGGCTCCGACGCTGCTCGGAAAGTTAAAACCGAAGCCTCAACTGCCAGAAGGCGCGCCGATAGCATTACCCGACGGGCCGCCGCCCGTGCCGCTGCTGCTGGTCTGACCGGTCTCCGACAACGAGCGCACCAGCTGCGGACTGTAGAACTGGCCGCTGCCGCTGTAGTAGTACGGCGCCGGATCGGTGAACTCCTTCTCCATCCCTTGATACTGGAACGGCCAATCGTTCGCCGTCCCGCTCACCGTCGGATTCCCCGACGGATCGTAGGTGTACGTCGTCACCGGCCCGGAGTCCACCTGCGCGGCATTCACCAGCCCGATCGTCGACCCGTCCAGATCAAGCAGCGGCACCCACGTCGTAGTCGTTCCGCTCGAGGTGCAACGATCCCCATACGCCGGCGAATCAGGGACCACCCAAGGGGTTCTGTGGCTCGCTTGGCCGAAGTTTTGTGACCTCGATGAAGCCATTAGGGTAGTTTGTCCAATAGGCTCCATTCTTAGGATTCTCGGGCAAGTGAAAAATTCCTTCTACAGCAATTGTCTGGTGGTCGAGCGAACGCAAATTTGTAAATTGATATCCCTTGATGTTGAGCCACAGCGCGTTTTGTTTCACTAAATGCTGTGCATCATATGGGCTCAAATACAAGTAGCTATCTTCGAATCCAAAGATGGCATATCCCATAACAACAACATTCTTTCCGTCATATTTCTCGGGCCGCGATATAAGCGATATTAGGGACGTTACGGGAAGCGGCTGCGCGAACGTTACTGTTTGGCCAGTCAAGCACATGAGGAAGGCAAGCAAGGCGATAGAGGTAAGAAGTCTTACGTCTCTTCTTGAAACCCGCGAGCGCCTTGCGGTTATCCCACCAGTGGCAATTGCTACGTCTAGATCCTTCATTTCCGGCGATCCTCATTTCTGCAGTGGAACAACAGGGCCGCCCGGCTGGATCTTATAGATCTTGCCGTCCGGGGTAATAAAGTACACTGGCGCCCTACTCTGTGCTGCGAAGTCTAAGTCATCTGGCGAAGGCTCCCCGGGCACGCCACCACTACAGGTCGCCGGATGTGTGTGGTAAGAGCCAACATACGGAGGTAGGTTCAGGTGACCGCCGCAGGGGCTACCTACGTTCTCCGGCCCCGTGTAAGTGTAACCCTTGCCGGAAGGCACGATAGCTCCGCCTGACTCATTGCCTGTTTTTGAGGAAAGCCCGTTTGCCAGCGGAGCTACACCTCTGACAGCAGTGTCTACAGTCGGATAGACGGGCGGATCGTCCGCCGCACTAGCTTCCGTTGCAATTAACCCAACCGGAAGACCCAGAATCCAGTCGTACAGCGGATGGCGGCCGTGGAGCAACTGGCGTGGATCTGCAGGGGCGCCGCTGCCGCCGAATAACCATTCGAAGAAGGACACCCACTCCTCAATTATTCGAGCAATCGCTCCGAGTGGAATGACGTACGAAGCAGTTTCGCTGGCGAACCCGATATCGGGAAGATTCCCGAGTTGATTCCCGGTGCTGGACGGGTCCAGCACATTGTTCACGTACCAATGTCCGAAACTCCCGTTTCCTTGGCTGCCCGGTCCGTACGCCAATTGACTCGGCGACGGGCCGCCGCCCGTGCCGCTGCTGCTGGTCTGACCGGTCTCCGACAACGAGCGCACCAGTTGCGGACTGTAGAACTGGCCGCCGCCGCTGTAGTAGTACGGCGCCGGATCGGTGAACTCCTTCTCCATCCCTTGATACTGGAACGGCCAATCGTTCGCCGTCCCGCTCACCGTCGGATTCCCCGACGGATCGTAGGTGTACGTCGTCGCTTTTCGCCACCGCCTCGCTAAGTTGTCTGAGAGATCGGATTTCGTTGTCCATTCTTTCTCGGCAACGACCCGTCGTATCTCGCCAGACTCTGACAAACGGCTTTACGCCTAACACCCGACGTAAACGCACCAATCATTTGTCCAAGAGACAATTCGAGGATCTTCTATCCACCTAATCACAATAGAATGGTGAGATAGAATTCGCGCCAATTCTAGACTGGCTGGTGGGAGGACGCTCGAATCGTTGACAACTATGCAGAAGCCGCTAACTCTCAGGTCGATATCCGTCTGAAACCAATCTACATCCCATCCAGAACTCTTGAGCATTTGAAAGAGCCAGACCTTGTCGACGGAACCGGTGGTGATCTGATTTCTTCCCTCACTATACGGCACTGCGAATTTAACAACTGACTCTGGGTGAAAACGAGATAGCTCTTCCGCTAGAGAGGCGGCGGCGTCGGCAGGCGGCGGTTGGCAGGTTCGCGTCTCTCGAAGCAAAATTGCGCGGCCCACCAAAAATAGACCCCCGACCGCTATCGTTGAGAACAATAGCGCGGCAAGGACCATGAATTTGGTATTGCCCTTGCCGATCACGGCAAACACCTGTTTGGACGCCTCGGTGGAGCGGAGTGTGCATTCAACTGCGTGACCATGTTACCAGCCAAAACATCACCTTGCGCTACGAACAAACGGGAATCCGAGGATTCGTAAATCTGTCAGGCCGAGGTAGTTTGGGCAAAGGGATTGGATACGGTCTATCCCATGGATCGTTTGGATTCGGAGTATATGGTGGCAGAGGAATGTAACGAGGTGGCCCCGGTTTAGGTACAGGCGGCATGTCAAACGGCGTCGTACCTCGCTGTTTTGGTTTTTGCAGCGGCGGCAGCGGCACGATGAACGATGCTTCGAGGACAGCAGTTTCGTCCCCAGGACCGCTACACCCGGCCTTCCCTGAAATCTCTATCGCCGCGGACACTTCGTCGGGAATCAGACCGTCGGGAACACCCAGCATAACCGGATACAGCGGATGGCGGCCGTGGCGCAACTGGCGCGGAATCTGAGGCGAGTTGCCGCCGCCACCAAACAGGTCGTCGAACAACTCAAAGAGCCCTTCCGCTATCAATCCTACAACAACGGCTGGCGTCGCCACTCCTAAAGAAGCTCCTTCAGTCCCCACTAGGAATGCGTTGTAAGCGGCGATCGCCCCGGCCGTCGCGCCCGCGGCGCCGGCGCCAACTCCGAGGGCTTCGCCGGATTCCTGTGGGCTGGTTGAAAAGTTCGGAGAAAAACCGCCGCCAGAGGGTGCGGCGATCGCGCTAGCCGATGGTCCGCCGTTGTTGCCGCTGCTGCTGGTCTGACCGGTCTCCGACAACGAGCGCACCAGTTGCGGACTGTAGAACTGGCCGCTGCCGCTGTAGTAGTACGGCGCCGGATCGGTGAACTCTTTCTCCATCCCTTGATACTGGAACGGCCAATCGTTCGCTGTTCCGCTCGCAATCGCTTCCCAATCAAATCACTCCGTCCCTGATATTACTCATTGCCTCTTCGAGATCCTTGGCAAGCCGTCCGCGCTTGGACTTCGCCAGAGCGGATTTCCGGAGAGTGGCGAAGGCAGCGGGGCTGATCTTGTGCGAGCCACCTCGAAATTCCCACATCTTCGACAGCGCATAAACGCATTCGGCTTTGAGGCGGTAAGGTTCAGGCGATTGAAGAATCTTGGCCAGCGCTGGTATGGCCCGTTTGCCCCGTAGGATTCCGATTGCCTCGGCGGCGTGTCCTCTTATGTTAGTGTCTTCTTCCTGAGTCACTTAAGAGACGAAGCAGTGGAGGAACCGCCTCTCTCGAACCCAGAAATCCTAAAGCGTGGATAGCCGCGATTCGGTTCCATTTCTTGCAAGCTTTATTCATGGCAATCGCCGCGAGCTGCCGAACGTATGGGTGCTTTCTGTGTTGGAGTAAGACTTTGGTCGCCTCCATTGCTTCGATCGGGTCGCCTCTCTCAATGACATCCAAGGCATCGCGGGAAGTCATTTTTTCTACCGTTTCTCACAATCGAAACATCTGGGGTGCCGAGGATAGTTTCCTCTCGGTACACGCGCCTTCGCTTGAGCTATCGCATTTTGACAGGCTTCTTTCTCGCTGTTTCCCGACCCAATCCCTGTCGAAAAAGGAAAAGGAGGTGGATGACTACCGATTGCCGTCACATGAACCGACGCTTTGCAAGTCCATCGTCCTGCACCAAAACGCTGATTCGCTTCATAGCCGGCGATTGCAGCGCTAGTGACGATGGTCGCGACGGCCAAGGCATCCGCAACTACGTCCAAGGGACCCCCTCCAAGAATCCTCTCTTCGGCTATCGCCAGTCCTCCTGCTAACGCGCACGTGTACGAAACGCCTCCAACCTCCCAGCCCTGCGCTGGCGTGGGAAGCATCGGGGCTTCGTCTGGAATCAAGGCCAGTTTGGATTCCCAAAATATCGTCGTATATAGCGGGTGGCGGCCGTGGAGCAACTGGCGCGGAATCGGAGGGGTATCGCCGCCGCCGCCAAAGAGGTCCTCGAAAAAGCTTACTGCGGCGCCGATAGCTGCCTCCGATCACCGCACCCGCCAGGGCGCCGATTGGTCCGCCTTCCGAATCCGATTAGCGCCCCCGCCAACGCCCCCGCTGCAGCGCCTCCTCCGACATCTTCGGCATTGGTCGCATAGTTAGCAGGACTGAAGAAGCCTGGTTGCGCGGCCGCCGGAGGGCGCGCGCGATCGCATTTCCCGACGGCCCGCTGTTGTTGCCGCTGCTGCTGGTCTGACCGGTTTCCGACAATGAGCGCACCAGTTGCGGACTGTAGAACTGGCCGCTGCCGCTGTAGTAGTACGGCGCCGGATCGGTGAACTCCTTCTCCATCCCTTGATACTGGAACGGCCAATCGTTCGCCGTCCCGCTCGCCGTCGGATTCCCCGATGGATCATAGGTGTACGTCGTCACCGGCCCGGAGTCCACCTGCGCGGCATTCACCAGCCCGATCGTCGACCCGTCCCTTTCTTAATCAACACAACGAGTGCGGAAGCACAAAAAAACAGGCCCCGGACCGGGCTTAAGTCCGAGGCCTTATTCGAGTTGCTTCTTGCCGACCGCAGAGATCAGTGGCCGCCGCCAGTGAGTGTATGAAGGATCGAGATCATTGCCGGCCCGACGATTACCGCTATCATCGAGGGCAATACGAAGATAACCAGCGGGAACAGAATCTTAATCGACGCCTTCTGCGCGTCTTCCTCCGCATGCAGCCGGCGGCGCGTGCGCAGTGCGTCGGAGCTGGCGCGCAACGCCGGTCCGATCTGCGCGCCAAGCTGTTCGCTCTGAATCAAAGTTGCGGCGAGCGGTTTGATATCTTCGACCGCAGTACGGTCAGCGAGTCCGCGCAACGCCTGCCCGAGCGACGCGCCCGCGGAAATGTCGGTTGCGACCAGATTCAACTCGGTGCCGATCTCCTGCCCATGGCGTTCGCATTCGGTGCCAACGATTCTAATCGCCTCGAACAGTCCCATGCCGGCTTCGACGCATACCACCAGCAGATCGAGCACGTCCGAGAGTTGCCGGGAGATGTTGCCCTGGCGCAACCGCGCGCGCCGTCCCAGGTAGTAGCTGGGTACGAAAATTCCGAACCCGATGCCGCCGATTCCGAGCAGCAGTGGCGTACTCGACTCCGGGTGAAGGATGAGTCCAGTCACTAAACCGAGCACACCCCCGCCAAGCGCCAGCAGCACGCGGATGACCTGATAGGTCTGCGGCGCGGAGGACTTGATAAATCCGGCCTGCGACAGAGTCTGTTGGAGCTTCTCGCCCGTCGGAGTATCCATGTTCGGCGGCGGGACGCGCTTGTAGGCCCATTTGAAAAGCATGCGGAGCACGTTGGGATCCTGATCGTCACCCGCCAGCGCGCCCTGCGAGGCCCGCATCTTGACCGCCAAGTCCGCGAATCGTTCGTCGAGCACCCGGTTCTGGGCGAGATGGCCAGGTACAAGGCCACGCACGCCGCACCAGCCAGAAAGAAGACCGCCAGGCCAATCATGAATGGACTCATATTAGTAATTCACCCTCAGTAGTCGCCGGATGATCAAGATGGCGAGCACGTCCGATCCGATCGCGAATTTCACAATCTTCAGTCCTGTCGGGTCGTGGAACAACGAATCGGTGTATCCCGGTTGAATCAAGCTGAATATGCAAAGCACCACGATCGGCAGGCAGCCGACGACGAGGCCGCCCAGGCGCGATTGCGCGGTTAGCGCCTTGATTTGCATCCGCAAACGCTGGCGGATTCGCACGATCTCGGACAGTCGCCCGACAATCTGGGCCAGGCTGGAGCCGACTTCCGATTGCACCCGCACCGCGACGACCAGCAGCCGGAGGTCGTCCTCCGGAACCCGCTTGAGCATGTCCTCGAGCGCGCGCGGCAGCGGCAATCCGATCCGGTTCTGCTCGAGCACCGTGCGGAATTCTCCGCCCAGCGGATCGGCGAACTCGCTGACCAGAACCTGCAGCGCGCGCTGTAGCGAATGTCCCGCCTCGAGCGAGGACTTGATCAGGTCGAGCGCGAACGGCAGCTGAGCCGCAAAGGCCTTCAAGCGCCGCTTCCGCATGAATTGGATGTAGCCGAGCGGCAGGCTGGCAATCACCAGCCCCGCGCCCAGCGCGAACCACATATCGTGGAAGAAGAGATTGCCGCCGAACAATCCGGCGCCGAACAACAGCACGATGACCAGCAGGATGTCGGCGACCCTCATGTACATGCCCGCCTGCCACATCGCTTCTTCGAGACTGCGCAGCAGGTTAAGTTTGTACAGCCCGCTGAGCAGCGTGCCCTGCTCGGGCCGGCGCTTGCGCATGACATCGATGTCGATCTCGTCAGGGGGGCGCGTCAGGCGCCGCGCCACCTCGCGCTGTTGCTCTACTTCGTTTCCGCGGCTGCTGGTAAAAATCAGCACGCCCACGAAGACGATGGCGAATATGCCGCTGGCCAATAAAAAATCCATAAAATTTATCCGATTGTGTTGCGGAAAACCCTGCCGTCAAGTTTGTAGCCCGCCGCCTCCAGCCGCTGCGAGTAAGTTGACCGAATGCCGGTGGCGATAAACTGGCCCAGCACTTCGCCGCCCGGTCCGATTCCGGTGCGCTTGAATTCGAACAGATCCTGCATCATCACCATCTCGCCTTCCATGCCGCTGATCTCGGAAATGCGCAGCACTTTGCGCGAGCCGTCGGACAGGCGCGATACGTGAACGATGATGTTGAGCGCCGACGCGATCTGCTGGCGCATCGCGCGCTGCGGAATCGACACGCCCGACAGCAGCATCATCATCTCGAGACGTCCCAGGCTGTCGCGCGGAGTGTTGGCGTGGATGGTGGCGATTGAGCCGTCATGGCCGGTCGACATCGCCTGCAACATGTCGAACACTTCGCCGCCGCGGACTTCGCCGACGATTATGCGGTCCGGCCGCATACGCAGCGAGTTCCTTACCAGGTCGCGCTGGCTGACTTCACCCTTGCCTTCGACGTTGGCCGGTCGCGTTTCCAGCCTGACCACGTGCGGCTGCTGGAGCATCAGTTCGGCCGAGTCTTCGATCGTCACGATTCGCTCGTCGGCCGGGACGAACAACGACATGCAGTTGAGCATCGTCGTTTTACCCGAGCCGGTGCCGCCGCAAACCAGGATGTTGAGGCGCGCGCGCACGATGGTGCGCAGGAACTCGACGATCTCCGGGATCACCGTCTTCTTCTCGACCAGGTCGTCGATGTTGTAGCGCTTGCGGCCGAATCGCCGAATCGAGAGCGACGGGCCGTCGAGCGCCAGCGGCGGAATGATCGCGTTGATACGCGAACCGTCGGGCAGACGCGCGTCAACCATCGGCGACGCTTCGTCAACCCGGCGACCGACCTGCGAGACGATTCGATCGATGATCAACATCAGATGCTGATCGTCCTGGAACTTGACCTCGGTCGCGTGCAGCTTGCCGCGTTTTTCGACGTAAACCTGGTTGTGGCCGTTGACCAGGATATCGGTGATTTCATCGTCCCACAACAGCGGCTCCAGCGGGCCGAGTCCCAGCAGCTCATTCTTGATCTCTTCGATCAAGTGAGTCTTGTCGATGTCAGTGAGCAGCCGCCCTTCGTCGTCGAGAATGGCGGAGATCGCCTCGGTGACTTTCTGCGCCGCGAGTACCGGTTCGAGGCTTTCCAGCCGCGTAACGTCCAGCGATCTCGAACAACCGGTTGTGGACCGCGAGCTTGAGCTGCTGAAAGCCCTCGGCCTGCACATCCTTGACCTGGCGCTTGCCATTGCCGCCCATCAGCGAACGCTGGAACGGAACCGGCGTAGCGCTGTTCTGCTGTGAAATTCTCTCGACCAGCTTCATGGAACTACCTCAACCGCGCGCGCCGATAACGTTCAACAGGCGCGAGACTAACGAATTTTGGGAATCAGCGTCGGTGGCTTCAGTGCCCACCTCGAGCCGCCGCGCAAGCTCCTCGATGCTCTTGGCCAGCGGCGAGTTCGGCGCCACCTGCCACAAATCCTGCGCGCTGAACTGCACCCGCTCGAGAACTTTTTCATCGCGCGGAATCCGCGTGAATATCGGCTTCGCCAGCGTATGGCTCAACTGATCTTCGCTGATCGGATGACCCAGGCATGAAACGGCTGAGGATGAAGTTGGGTTCGACATCCGGCAGTCCCAGCCGTCCCACCAGATCGACGAATCGCCACGCGCATCGCGCCGCGCCGATCGACTGATCGAGCACGTAAAACAGGTGCTTCGAGCGCTCCCAGGCGGCGACCGTGTTGGCGTCGATATGCGTGCCGCAATCGACGATCACGAAGTCGAACAGCTGGCGCATCAGCTCGAGCGTCGCGCCGACCGTCGCGTCGGTCACCAACTCGCTGTCTTCGATTCGCTTGGGCGCCGCGAGCAGATAGATTCCCGACGCATGCTTGCTGAGCGCCGATTCGAGTTGAATCGAATCGAGCTTTCGAGTGCCCTCGGCCAGCGCCATGATGGTGCGCTCGGGTTCGAGATTCAGGAACACCGAGAGCCCGCCGGCCTGCAGATCGAGATCGATTACCGCGACCCGCTTGTCGAACGCGTAGCGCAGCGCCAGCGCGAGGTTCGCCGCAAGGCTCGTCACGCCGATTCCGCCGATCAGGCTCACCAGCGAAACGATCATGCCCCACCGACGTGAACTTCTTCGCGCCGGCGGGTCTCGCTGATCTTGAGCAGCGCGCGGGTCGCGTCGCCGGTATCCAGCGGCAGGAACAGCAGCTCGTCGGCGCCGGCGCGCAGCACCCGCTTCATCAGATCCGGGCGAACGATCGTGCAGCAGAGCGAAAAGAGCCGGGCGGGGCTCTTGCCCCGCCCGAGTGTTGAGATAACTAAGAGAGACTTCGTCGTTGCCGTTGAACACCACCATCGTGACGTCAACGGCGGCGTCGGGAGCGGCGGTCGGATCCGGTTCGACTTCCTGTATATTCAAGCACCGGGTCGCCCAAGGCGGCGAGAGCATCGCGGACTTCCGTCCGCCGCTCGTCGCCTTGGCCAACCAATTGGACTCTCAGTCCTCCCTGTCGTCCATCATTTTTTTTACCGAGCGATGACACTGCACACTCTCCCTGCTTCAGCTATGCGGTGCCATATTATGCACTAAACGCCCGGCTATGTCTCGCCCTCCGCCGAAACTAAAATCGGGGCCGCGTCGCGTCAGGCTGCGCCAGACGACGGGTCTCGATCTGCTCATGCGTCAGTTCAGGCACCGAAGTCGGGTTGTAAACCGAGGCGCCATCGGGCAGCGGCTGCACGATTTGCGGCGTTACGCTCATGACCAGGTCCGTCTCGGTGTTCGAATAGTTGGTATTGCGGAACAGTCCGCCGACATACGGTATGTCGCCGATGTACGGGACCTTTTGGATCTGCGTCTTCTTTTCATGCAGGATGAGGCCCGCGATGATCAGCGTCTGATTGTCTTTGAGCTGCACCAGTGTCTCCGCGCGCCGAGTAATGAATGCCGGCACGCTGAAGCCGAACAACTGCACGCCATGGGCGTAGTCGGGCTCGGATACTTCAGGCTTCACCAACAGCTCGATATCGTTTCGTCCGACGACCGTCGGAACGAATTCAACCGACGTACCGAATTGCTTGAAGACGATCGACGTATTCAGCGCCTGGGCGACGACGATTGGAATCTCGCCACCGGACAGGAACTTTGCTTCTTCCCCGGAATTTGCCAGCAGGTGCGGCTGCGCAAGAATCTTCGCGAGCTGGTGGTTCTCGAGGTACTGGAAGAATCCCTGCAGCTGGTAGTTGTTGTTTCCCAGCGCCAAACCATAAGTCAGCGCCTGCGACAGTACCAGCCCGGTAAGCGTTCCGCCCGCGGACAGACTCTGTGGGGTTGTAGCAACCCCTCCGCTGGAGGTCGCGACACTCGTTGTCGGGGAAAACGGCGTTGCTACTGCGCCCGGCAAGCCGACCAGCGATACTCCGATTCGAGGGAGCGCAAACGCCAGGTTGGTGCCCTGATTTTCGATTTCGGAACGGTCCAGTTCTGCCACCATCGTGCTGAGCAACACTTGCTGCTTGCCGTTGGGATCGATTCGCACCGGGCGCTCGTCGTACTGGCCTTGCTGGTTCCAGATGGCCAGCGTCGTGAAGCCCGGCTTGTGACCTATCAGGTTGACCTGGAACGGATTGATTACCTGGATATCCGCGACCGTGGTGTCGGCGATCGAAACGCGGCGCAAGCGGGTCGTGAAATCGATAATCTTCGAGGATCCCGTCTGCAGCTGTACGCCGTCATCGGGCAGGTAATGCCGTCCGCCCGAAATCGCACCTGAGTGCAATTCGCCGCCACCCAGACTGATCGATGGGTCGGTTCGATAGCGCTCGTTCGCCAGCGCTGCTGCAGCCGTCTGAGCGGGTAGCGGGGCAGCGTATGTGGCGGCGGGAACTGAAGGAGCGAAATCAAAGGTCGAGTGATTGACGGGGGCAGGACCGGTTGGGGCTGCCGGCGCTGCCGTCTCAGCCGCCGGCGCAGATGCGCCCGGCGCAGCGGCGGCGACGGTTTCCGCCGCGGTCGTTGTCGTCACTGTTCCAGCCGATGAGGATGAGGACGACGAAGAAGATGGCGCCGAAGAACTTACCGGACCTGCGCCTTCATCGAGTTTTGCAGCTACCGGGGCAGTTGTGCCCGTGTACTTACCCGAACCTACGATCGGTCCAGGCGCGGTGCCGGGACTATTGATATCCGCGTTGGCGCTCGATTTGACCGTAACGTCATAGTTGATCTTACTTCCATCCGTCGTTTTGACCGAGATGGTCCATTCTCCGGCTGCCGTGCCCAACAGGACGACCTTACCCGGCTCCTCGTTGTGCACGATCAACGCCTGCGGATTCGTGATCACCTTCACCTCCGGAGCTGCTCCGGGGCTGACGTTGTTGATTACGTAACTCTCACCGGCGTTCAAGGTGAGAGACATGTTGGTGCCGGTGTCGTCGGCAAGCAGCAGGCCCGGCCGAAGCATGAGCATGCTGAATGCTGCGACTAGCCACAGTCCACATCCGCGTTTAGCTTTCATCTTCTTCACCTCATCCTCTTTCGCTGCTTGCTTACGGTATGTCTATTGTTTTGGGCGTCGGCGCGTGCTCGGCCGTCGCGTTGGACGCGCTCGGCGCCATGTCTGGCGCAGAGTCGCTGTTCACGGGCGCAGCCGCCGGTTCGTGATGCGGGCGCGGAAGCTGTGGCACGAGGTCGTGATGATCGGGTTCAGGAGCGCTCGCCACCGTGGTCGAATCTGCGCCGGCGTCGGCGTGATCGCCGTCAGAAAAGTCCGCCGCATCGTCGTGCGCATGGCGGGCTGATTTCCTTGTTCCTTCGCTGCTTGCCGCGGCTTCGTTCACAAACGAGACTGACTCCGACGACTTGCCGTTGCGAAGAATCTCGATCTCAATCGGCTTGGGCCGATGCGGTGCGATCGCAATGTGATGAGACGGCTGCACCGCCATCACCGGAACGTCCGGCGCCAGGCTGTAGGCCCGCAGCATCTGGGCAACGTCCGTGCCGCTGGTCAGTACGATCTTGTTGTCATTGTAATTGCGCATTGCGAGTCGCAGCTGTCCCGACCGGCTCGCCAGGGCCAGGCGTTCGGCCTCCTGCGGCGTCACCAGCAGCGTGACCACTTTCACTATCTGCGGCTCGTCCTTCTTCTGCTCGACTTCCTGCGCTACCGCGAGCACTTCGACGTTCTGCAGAACTACCTTCGAGAACGCCTTGTCGGCGGCTCCCCCTCCGCCGCTGCCACCCTCGGTCGCGACCAGCACATCCACCCGGGTATGCGGCAGCACGAAGCCCGCGATGTCGCTGACTTCATCCACCGGAACCGACACGGCGCGCATCCCGAACGGAATCAACAGCGGCATCACGCCCGCCGTCTTGTCGCCGGTGAACAGCTTGGCCTGTACGATCGGCTCATTGGCTACCATGGAATTCTTGACGTAGCTGCCGATGACCTGTTTGGGATCGGTGTAAGCTCCGTCCGGAAGACTGTCGGCTGACCAGCGCGTCATCTTTACTTCGCCCTGCTCGATCTTGGTGCCGAGCGGGAGATCGTATGCCGCCACCACTACCTGTACGTTGCGCGCCATCGCGTTCTGTACTTCGGCCTCCCGCCGCTTCAAGGCTGAGTAGACCATCACCGAAGCTAGCATCGCCGCCAACCCCGCCAGTAAGACGAATACCATCGGTCGTCTCATATCGCCCCTCCCCTCCGGCCGCTGTGTAGCAGACCGGCTATCTTCAAGTAGTTAAACACACCAGCCATTTGTTTCTTCTTTAATGCCGATTGGGCATCGGCCGCGTTCGGTGAGGAACCTGGTCGCTGAAGTTGGACGGAAAGTAGTCCGGGGTGTGAAGCAGTGCCGAACACTGCTCCTACGGCGTTTAATTGAACTCATCGGCATCACGGGCTCCCCTCCCATCCGCGGGTCTCCGACCAGAATAGAAGACACCCGCGGTTCATCAAATGCCGAGACGATAGTACGCCCATTTTGCATTAGAGCAATACGCCTCGCGCCGATCAGTGCAGCGGCCTTATCCGGCCGCTTAAACTTATTTGCCGGTAAAACTTGGTCCTGCCGGCTAATTGACTTCCCTTCCTGGGTAGTCATCTTTTTTGGAGTCCAGCCTAGCGGAGACTCGTTTACAGCTCTCCGCCAAGAGACTTTGCGTGGGGGTGATAGTTGCCCACCACCCCCACGGATCTTCATCGCCCTAGAACTAGAGCTGCGTGTCGACGTTGCTGAGCAGCGTGGTGATGGTCGTACCCATGGTCTGGTAGCCGACGAACACTACGACCGCGACCGCGGCGAGGATCAACGCGTATTCAGCCATCGTCTGGCCGCGCTGATACTCACGCACCTTCACAAACATCTTCGTGATCTTTTCCATTCCCGTGTCCTCCTGACAGTTTTTTTGGCCGAAATTGGCCGTTGTCCCCGTTAGTTACTCTGACCTCAGTTAACCCTGGCGCCTCGGTCCAACGCGCCCTTGAGCCCCGATTCACTTTCTCCGTCTAAGAATTCTCTCTGACGAACTGGTGACTCTACGCCAAAAGCAGGCTTACCGCGAGCATCTCTCGTGCCAGATTGTCTAGTCTGCGATTCCTTAGACTTTTTCAATTTATCGGAGACTACCCTGCGCGCAATGATGCAACTGCCGGTTGCGAGTCCGCAACAGATAAAGTCTAACGGCGCGGTTCGATGAAAATTTACCACGGCCAAAGAGCCTATAGACAATCATAAACTAGCTGAGTAGGTCAACAGTCGGAAAGAAGGCTTGAATCAGGCTTCAGGCTCGAAGACGATCTGATCGCCCACCTGCGTCGAGCTCTCGTCTGTGGCACCAGCCGGAAGCTCGAGTGCCCTTCGCGCTCCAAAAACGATCGAGGAAACCCGCCACGGCCGCAGCTGCCGATTGATCTTCACGACGGTGTTGCGGCGTCCGATGAAAACGATGTCGATCGCGAAGCGCATGAAGAACATATGCATCCACATGAACGGCGTGAATCGCCCATTCTCGAACAGCATCCCTGCTCCCGGCTCGAGACCGTCGCGACCGAGCAGGCCCCGGCCCTGACCCGCGAGCCCGCCCGCATTCTCGAGCCGCGCGCACAAGACCGTGCCGCGGGTATGGTTGATAGCTCGAACGTGAGATTGTGCGGATGGGATTGGCGATGCGTCGGGCGGTTGGGACTGTCTCATACCGTCATCATGTAATAAAATCGCGCAAGTTTCATGGGATACACTCCGATATTTCTCGACGTGACCGGCCGCGAATGCGTGGTGGTCGGCGGCGGCGAGGTCGCTGCGCGCAAAGTCGAGTCGTTGCTGGAGGCCGGCGCTCGCGTAAGCGTCGTGAGCCCGCGCCTGTCGCCATCGATGGAGGCGATCGTCGCGCGCGGCGTGGTTACTCACATCGCCCGCAACTATGCGCGCGGCGATATTCGCGGATGCGTGCTGGTGTATGCTGCGACCGACGATCCAAAACTCGATCGCGAGCTTGCGGCGGAAGCGCGCGCGCTTGGAATCCCGATCAACGTCGTCGACGTCCCCGAGTTGTGCACCTTCATCGCACCCGCGGTTGTGAAACGCGGCGCGCTTCAAATCGCAATCTCGACGGCGGGTGCGTCGCCGGCGTTTGCGGCGCGGCTCCGTCGCGAGCTGGAAGATCAGTTCGGCGCCGAGTACGCGCTCACGCTCGAGGTGCTGCGCGCGGCGCGCCGGATGTTGCATGCCGATGAAGTCGATCCGGCCGAGCGCATGCGCCGGCTGAGCGAGCTCGCCAACTCCGCGCTTCCCGACGCAATTGCGCTTGGCGACGTGGACGCGATCGAGCGGATACTCGAAACTCATCTTGGCGCAGGCGTCGGCCTGACTCGGCTCGGAATCGACCCGTCCGCCTTCAACCTCCAGGGTGCTGAATCCCATCACTGAAACGATGGACACGCTATGGCTAATGCCCGCGCTCGCCTGCTACGCGCTCTCGGCGACGTTGTTTGTGTTCGATCGTTCGTCGGGCCGCACGCGCGCGACGGGCTACGCAGTCGCGATCCTCGGCGCCGGCGCGATCTTCCATGCGCTTGATTTGACGGCGCGGGGACTCCAGGCCGGCAACATCCCGGTCGCGAATTTTGCGCAGGCGCTGTCTTTTCTTGCGTGGCTCACCGCGCTGGCGGGCCTGCTGATGATCGTACGACTCAGGCTCGCGGTGATTGGCGCGTTCGTGGCGCCAGCGGTGACTCTGGCCCTGGGCGCCGCTTCGCTGACGACCAACAGCGGACGCCTCGTGCTGCCGGAAACCTTGCGCAGCGTATGGCTGCCGATTCACGTCACGCTCGCAATCCTCGGCTACACGATGTTCGTGCTGGCCGCGAGCGTGAGTATCGTCTACCTTGCTTACGAATCGCGGCTCAAATCCAAGCGCGCGCTCGGACCCGCCAACGAAGGCGCGCCGAGTCTCGAAAAGCTCGACCGAATCAACTATCACCTGCTGGGATGGGGCTTCCTGATGCTGAGCCTGGCAATAGTCAGCGGCGCGATTTGGGCCGACGCGACGTGGGGCCATTTCTGGTCGTGGGAGCCCAAGGAATCGTGGTCGCTGGTGATATGGATACTCTACGCGGGCCTGCTCGAATCGCGCCTGACGGTAGGATGGCGCGGGCGGCGCGCCGCGGCCCTGACGATCGTGCTGGCGAGCGTGTTGGTTGGATCGTTCGTGGGCGTTAACCTGATTTTTCCGGGCAAGCACGGCGGCAGTTTCGGCTAACAATGGATCAGACTTTATTCATCGTCGGGATCAACCATCGCAGCGCCGCCGTCGCGTTGCGCGAACGGCTGGCGTTTGCCGACGACGAGATTGTTGCCGCGCTGGACCGGCTGCGGGAGGCATGCCCGGCGGTCGCGGAGGCGGCGCTGATTTCGACCTGCAATCGGGTCGAGGTGGTGGGCGTTGCCACCGAGGCGGCGCGCGCTGCCGACGAGACGCTGAAATTCCTGGCCGCGGATCGTAACGTCGAGCAAGTTGAGTTCGCCGACGCGATTTACAATTTTGCCGGGCGCGACGCCGCGCGTCATCTGTTCCGCGTCGGTGCGAGTCTCGACTCGATGGTCGTTGGCGAGCCGCAGATACTCGGTCAGCTCAAGCTCTCCTACGCGCAGGCGTCGGATGCGCGCAGCGTCGGCTTGATTTTGCATCGCGCGTTCCACAAGGCGTTCACCGTCGCCAAGCGCGTGCGCAAGGGCACGCTGATCGGTCACGGGTCGGTGTCCGTCAGCACCGCGGCGGTCGCGCTCGCGGGCCAGATTTTCGACACGCTCAAGGACAAGACCGTGATGCTGATGGGCGCGGGCAAGATGGCGGAGCTGACCGCCCGCCAGCTGAGCGCGCTCGGAATCGAGTCGATGCTGATTACGTCGCGCACTTTCGATCGCGCAGTCGCGCTCGCGCGCGAACTCGGCGGCACCGCGGTGCCGTACGACAACTACAAACCGTACCTCAAGATGGTTGACGTGCTGATAGGCTCGGTCGCGTCGACCAAGCCCATTCTCGGTCCCGAGGAATTCGAGTCGGTGGTGCGCGAGCGCCGTTACCGGCCGATGTTTCTGATCGACATGGGCGTGCCGCGCAACTTTGACGAACGCCTGAACGCGCTGCAGAACGTGTACCTGTACGATATCGACGACCTCGGCGCGCTCGTTCAACGCTCGCTCGGCGATCGCGAGCGCGAAGCCGAGAAGGCCGAACAGATCGTCGAGCTCGAACTCGAATCTTTTCTCAAGTGGCTCGCCGGCCTCGATCTCACGCCCACCATCAAGGACATCCGCTACAGCGTCGAGCGGTTGCGCGACGACGAGCTGGGCCGCGCGCGCGGATGGATGGCGCAGCTCGAACCCGCGGAGCGCGAACGAGTCGAGTTGCTGACGCGCGGGCTGACCAACAAATTGCTTCATCGCATTTTGTCGGGACTCAAGCAGCGCGGCGACAAAGTTCTCGACGCGGCGTTCGCCGCCGAGGTCGCCCGCCGGCTGCTCGGAGCTGAGCTCGACGCGCAGGACGATCTCGATGCCTTCGACGACGCCGACACGATGACGACGCGGATATCGAGTGACGGAGTTGGAATCGGAAACGGAAATTCCGGATTAACTCAACGTCTTGACTTTCTTGTGAGCAGGATGGCGTTGACTTTGTGGCGGGACCCGGGCAGCGCTACGAATGGACCGTCATTTCACGCTCGCGACTCTGGCGAGAATCCTTGATCTGGACCAACGATTCTGGAGCGTGCCAAGCCCGTTGGCTGGCAGCGATTCGCCATTCCTCGGAGAGATTTGTTATAACCAACTCAGTCTACGATTTGTACGGAGGTAAGGGTTTTATGAGTGACGCCGACGGCCTTCGTTATACAAAGATACCGCTCAATAACGGCTCCGATCAGATTCCGGCACTCGGCTTTGGCACGCTGATTCCTGATCCGATCGCAACAAAAGAGGCGGTTAGGATTTCTCTGGAGGCGGGCTTTCGTCAATTCGATTGCGCCGAACGCTACCGAAATGAAGAACACGTGGGCGAAGCAATGCGGGCGGTGTTCAAGGAGGGCAAGGTCAAACGGAAGGACGTTTTTGTCGGTACGAAGCTCTGGAACAACAATCATCGTCCTGAACGCGTTAGACCCGCCTTCGAGGCAAGTCTGAAAAGACTGCAACTGGACTATGTCGATTTATACAGCATCCATACTCCATTCGCTTTCAAACCCGGCGACGAGCAAGACCCGAGAGACAAGAACGGTAATGTGATTTATGACAACGCGACGACTCTGACGAATACCTGGAAGGCTTTGGAGAGCCTGGTGGACGAAGGTCGGTGCAAGGCGATCGGATTGTCGAACGTCAGTTTGGAACAGCTGAAAGAGGTGTTCGATATCGCTCGCGTAAAGCCGGCTACTGTTCAGGTCGAATCCCATCCGTATCTCCCTGAATGGGATCTGCTCGACTATTGCAAGAGGAATCGCATCGTGATGCAGGCCTTCGCTGCTTTGGGTCATGGCATTGAACCCAAGTTGATCGACAATCCTGTGATCACCGTCATTGCCAAGCGCGTCAACAAAACCCCCGCTCAAGTCCTGCTAGCCTGGGCGCTGCAGCGCGGCACGGCTCCTCTCACCACAGCTACGAACGCCCGCTACATCGAGGAAAATTTTGATGTCTCGGCTCTTCCCGATGGCGCGATAAAGGAAATTAGTGAAGGGATCAGTACGCGAGTCAGGCTCAATTCGGTTGTTGACACGGGCATCCCGGGGTTCATTCCCAGGGAAAGATGAACGTCCAAATACCGACGACGACGCGGATATCGGGTAACCGCTTCCTCGCGATTGTCCCCCTTCGCACAATGGGAAGGGGTTAGGTTCCCCGATGCCGCTGAAGATCAGAATCGGCTCGCGGCCGAGCAAGCTGGCGATCGCGCAGGCGTCGATCGTGCGCGCGCGGCTCGCGGCGCAAATCCCCGGCGCCGAGATCGAAATCGTCGAGATTCGCACCAGTGGCGACAAGATGACCTCGGCATCGCTCGCGGACGTGGGCGGGAAGGGACTCTTTATAAAGGAGCTCGAACAGGCGCTCGCCGCTCGCGCGATCGACGCGGCGGTGCATTCGATGAAAGACCTTCCCGCCATTTTGCCGGAGCAGTTTCGCGTCGCGGCGGTGCCCGTGCGCGAGAATACCGCGGATATTTTCGTGACGCGCGACGGCTCGGCGTTGTCTGCCCTGCCGGCGGGTGCGCGGCTCGGCACGTCGTCGTCGCGGCGGCGTTTCCAGGCGCTTCGAATGAATCGCGGGCTATCGGTGCAGCCGCTGCGCGGCAATGTCGATACGCGTCTGGCGCGCTTGGCCGACGGCACCTTCGACGCAATCATCATCGCGATGGCTGGATTGAAGCGGCTGGGTCGCGTGAAGGATGTGAAGTTCGTCGAGCTCGATAGCCGCGATTTTATTCCGGCGGGCGGGCAGGGCGCGCTCGCGATCGAAACGCTTGCCGACACTGGTGCTGCGGCAAAGGAACTCGATCGCGCGCTGTCCGCAATCAACGACGCGCGCGCGTTTTATGAAACCGCGGCTGAGCGGGCGTTCCTGGCGGCGATCGACGCGTCGTGCACGACCCCCGTCGGAGTGCGGGCGAGTATCGTGAACAACAAATTCGCGCTGGCGGCGATGCTGTTCAGTCCCGATGGTGCGCGAGAATTATCAGAGTCGATGGAAGATTCGCTTGCACCTGGCCTGACGCCGTCTGGCGCCGAAGTTTCCGGCAAGCGGCTCGCGGACAAAATGCTCGCGCGCGGCGCGGCCGCTATGCTTGGGCATGAATGAGCGGGCGCGCGAAGAAACAGAAGCGTGGTCGAGTTTTCCTCGTCGGTGCGGGTCCCGGCGCTTCCGATCTGATCACAATTCGTGGCGCCGAAGTATTGAGGCGCGCCGACGTCGTTATCTACGACTACCTGGTCAGTCCGGAACTCCTGCGGCTCGCGCCAATCAAAGCGCAGCCTGATTTACGCCGGTAAAAGGGGCGGAACGGAAAAGAGTATCGAGCAGTCCGAGTTGAATGCGATGCTGATCGAGCACGCGCGCAACGGCCGCGTCGTGGTGCGGCTGAAGGGCGGCGATCCGTTTATTTTCGGGCGCGGCGGCGAAGAGGCCGAGGCGCTGGCGCGCGCGCAGGTCGATTTCGAAGTGGTGCCCGGTGTCACGTCGGCGATTGCGGGGCCGGCGTTTGCGGGCGTTCCGCTGACGCATCGCGGGCACGGCTCGTTCGTCGCGTTCGTCACCGGCCATGAAGACGAAAGCAAAACGGCGACTGCGTCGGTGCCGTGGGACGAGCTGGTCTCGGCGGCGGTGCGCGGCGGCACGCTCGTTATCCTGATGGCAACGGCGCGGATGCGCGCGACCCTCGATCGAATCCGCGCGGCCGGACTTCCCGCCGAAACTCCGGCGGTCGCGGTCCAATGGGCGACGACGGCCGCGCAGAAAACCGTCAGCGCGACGCTGGCGACGCTCGCGGACGCGTCGGCACGCGAAGGAATCGGTGCGCCGGCTGTTATCGTCGTCGGAGAATGCGCCGGCCTGCGCGACCATCTGAAGTGGGTCGAGCGCACGCCGCTGTTCGGCCGCACGATAGTGGTCACGCGCGCGCGTGCGGCCGCGTCCGAGTTCGCCACGGCGCTTGGAAGGCTCGGCGCCGAGGTCGTTGAATTTCCGACGATCGAAACCACGCCGCCGCGCAGCTACGCGGCGCTGGATCGCGCGCTCAAGCGTATCGATTCGTTCGACTGGATAGTCTTCACGAGTGCGACCGGGGTCGAGAGTTTTATCCAACGGATAAAGTCGCTCGGACGCGATATTCGAGAGCTCGGCGATGCGTCGATCGCGGCGATCGGACCGGCAACCGCGGCGCGGCTGGACGACTATGCGTTGCGCGTCACCGCTCTTCCCGAAGAGTATCGCGCAGAGCGGATTGTTCCCGCGATTGGATTAAAGCGGATTCGCGGCAAGCGCTTCTTGATCCCGCGCGCCGAAGTTGCACGCGAGGCGCTGCCCGAAATTTTGCGCGATAGGGGCGCCAAAGAAGTCGTCGTTGCGCCTGCCTATCGAACTGTCAAACCCAAAGGCGCGCAGGTCGATCGGATGCGCGAGCTGATCGATTCGGGGGCGATCGATCTTGTGACGTTCACCAGCTCGAGCACGGTCACGAATTTCTGCGAGTTGATCGGTGCGTCGGCGAAGGGAGTCAAAGCGGCGGCGATCGGGCCTATCACGGCGGCGACCGCGCAGCAGCATGGGTTCGAGGTGGTTGTCAGACCGCGCAAATATACGATAGAGGCGCTGACAGATTCGATTCGCGAATACTTCTCGCGTCGCCCGTCGCAGCGATAGCGGTTCAGGCGCGGAGTTTGCGCGCTACTTCTTTGGCGAAGTAGGTCAGGATTAGATCGGCGCCTGCGCGCTTGATCGACGTCAACACTTCCAGCGTTGCGCGTTCTTCGTCGATCCATCCGTTGATGCCGGCCGCGCGAATCATCGAGTACTCGCCCGAGACGTTGTAGGCCGCGACCGGGACGTTGAACTTGTGCTTCACTCGCCAGATTAGATCGAGGTAGGGGAGCGCCGGCTTGACCATCACGATGTCAGCGCCCTCTTCGAGGTCGAGCGCCACTTCGCGCATCGCCTCGTCGCCGTTGGGCGGGTCCATCTGGTACGAGCGGCGGTCGCCGAATTTCGGAGCCGACTCCGCCGCTTCGCGAAACGGGCCATAAAATGCGGATGCGAACTTGGCCGAATACGCCATGATCGCAACATGGCTGAAGCCGTTGCTGTCCAGCGCGGAGCGGATTGCGCCGACCCGCCCGTCCATCATGTCGGATGGCGCAACGATATCGGCGCCCGCTCGCGCATGCGACAGCGCCGAGCGCGTCAGCAGCTCGAGCGTCGCGTCGTTGTCGACGTCGTTGCCGGCAAGCGCGCCGCAATGGCCGTGGTCGGTGTACTCGCACATGCAAACGTCGGTGATCACCGCAAGCCCGGGCACGCGCTCCTTGATTTCACGAATCGCGCGCTGCACCTCGCCGTTGTCGTTCCACGCCTCGCTGCCCTGCGCGTCCTTGCGTTCGGGAATTCCGAAAAGAATGACTGCCGGGACGCCTGCGGCCCACGTCTCACGCGCCTCAGCGACGACGTTGTCCACGGACATCTGCGCAACACCGGGCATCGACTCGACCGCCTTCTTCACGCCACGGCCGGGGCACACGAACATCGGGAGGATCAGGTCGTCGGGCGACAGGCGCGTCTCGCGAATCATGCGGCGAATTGTTTCGGTGCGTCGCAGGCGTCGAGGGCGATTGATTGGGAAAGGCATCGTTAGTAACGCGCCGATTATATAGGAGGTAGGAACCTAACCCCTAACCCCTTCCCGCGCGGGAAGGGGAACCAGATTATGAGAACCCTAACCTTTCGGTTTGATGTGCGCTTCGTAATACGGGCGCATCGAGCGCAGCGCACGCATCTGATGATAGGCGAGTTCGTCGTCGGGGTAGCGATGCTCGGGGCCCAGCACGCATCCGGCGCGCGCGTGGCATCGCGGGGTGCAGTCGGGTTCAACTTCCACGCGATGTGTCAGGCATCTTGGGATGTCCCATCCGGCGTCTGCGCTGACAGCGTTGGCCGGGCAGGCCGGGATGCATGTGCGCGCGGTGCAATCCGGGCATGGATCGAAGCCGAGCGCGTCACCCGGTGAATCGAGCGCCTCGTCGAGCAACAGAGCGGCGCGAAAGGCGATCCACGGTCCATATATAGGATGCACGGTGACGCCGAGGATGCTCGGCCCGGCGATGCCCGCGACTTTGCCGAGCTCGATGAAGTTGAGCGTGCGGCCGTTGCTCATGAATGGGTACGCAGTAGTGCAGCGCGCGCCCGATGCGCGTAACGGTGCGGCGATGTCGCGCTCGACAACTTCGCGAGTGAAGTCGTCGAGCGGATTTTCGCGTTGCCACCATCCGGAATGCCGCGTCGCGTGGAATTTGAGCGCGTCCCAAAGCGCGCCGCCGCCGTTGCCGATGACGACGATCGATCGCGTCAGCGGATCGATCGCCGACGGCACGCGAAACTTCCTTGACCGAGGCGTCGTAACGCGCGACCGGTGTCGCCGCCACCAGGTTGAGGCCGTGCGGCGCGCCGGCGCGACGGATTTTATCGAGCGTCGACGACAAGCAAAAATCCTACGGCAACTGGATCGCGAAGATCGCGCCGTCGCCGCATAGCCCGCCCGCTTCTGCCATCCCGTAGAGGGTGTTGTCTATAAGGATGACGTTATCGATGGGATTCTGAGCGTCGTCGCCGTTCTGGAAATCGTAAATTCGCGCGTAGCTGGTGCCGTCGGTGTTGATTTGAAAAACGGTGCCGTTGCCCTTGTTGCCGCCGTTTCTGGTCGTGCCGTAGAGCGTGGCGCCGTTCAGCAGCAGCGAGCCGTAGGGATTTATGCCGTCGTTGGTCGAGGGCGCGCCGAAGCTCTGCAGAATGTTGAAGTGCTTGCCGTTGGTGTTGATCGAAAAGAGCGCGCCGTTCCCGTATTTGCCGCCGTAGGTGGTCAACCCGAACAGCGTCGAGCCGGACTGCACCAGCGTGCCGTGATCGGGCGTGGCGCCGTCGTTCTTGTCGGCGCAGTCGGGCGTGCTGTTACCCGGGCAACTGAAGCTGTGAAGCACTTTGAACGACTTCTTGGGCGCGTTGAACGAGAAGATGACGCCGACGTTTGCTGAGCCGCCGGCGCGCGTCATGCCGTATAATGTAGTGCCGTTGGGATCGAGAATGAGCTGGCCGTGCGGATCGGCGCCATGCTTGCCGTCGAAGTTGTGCAGCCGGGAAAAGGCTGCGCTGGAGGGATCGAACGAGAAGATGGTGCCGTCTCCCGTCGCGCCGCCATTCTTACCGCCCTGCGAGGTCATGCCGAACAGCACGCTGCCGGAAGCGACGAAACAGCTATGCGGCTGAGCGCCGTCTTTGGTGGGTTTGTCGAACTCGAACAGCGGCGGCGTCGAGTAGCCGGAGCCGTCGTCGTTGATGCTGAAAATGGTGCCGTTGTCGTGCTGGCCCCCGGTGAGCGTGGTGCCGTAGAGCACGGTGCCCACAAGCGTCATCGCATTGTGCCGCGGATCGTTGCCGTCAGACTTCGCGCCGGCGAAGAAATGATCGACCTGGTAGCCGGAACCATCGGGCATGATTTGGAAGATCGTGCCGTCGCCATTGCCTTGCGAGGTGGTCGACGAAGTGCGGCCGAAGAGCAGTCCCGTGGCGGGGACGTACGTCAGCGAGCCCTTGGGATCGGCGCCGTCGTCGGCTTTCGTGCAGATGCTGCCGGTGGGGCCGACGCCGAAGGAGTAGAGCACCGTCTCGGTGACGGTCGCACCAGTGCCGGGAACGTCATCGGCCGCGCGGGCTGCAGGCAGCCATCGTCAGCGATAAGATGGCGGTGAGAGTCGCGACCCCGGCGAAGATAAAGTTGCGATCGAATCGAATGCGAGAAAACATATTGACACATCCCTCCTGTTCCATGTCCGCAAAGAAAATAAGTACTTAATTGTAGTGAAACCCGCGGTGGGTTTCACGCTTCCTTCATCAACGGTAACCCCGGCGACTCGCGTATTAAACTGCTAGTGATTTTGTAGGTTACCAGCGCGTCGGCGATCAAGGCGCCCGAGGCGTCGGCGATTTCCACCGCCACGCTCGCGATGCGTTTGCCGGCGCGCCTCACCCGCGCGCTGCCGACCAGGTCGGAATTCACGGCGAAGCCGGTGTAGTTCACGGTGATGGAAATGGTCGCCGTGCGCGTCGTCTCGGCGAGACTCCAGACCGCGGCGCATGCCGCAACGTCGGCGAGCGCGGCGATCGCGCCACCGTGAACGGGCGCGCGCGGGCCGCCCTCGTTGAGAAGGCGCGCGTCGAAGGGCATCCGCACGCTCGCCGATCCGTTGTCGGCGGATTCGATTTTCAGCCCGAGCGTCGCGGAGAACGGCGCTCGTTCCAGCAGTTGGATGAACTTGCTTCGATCCTGATCGGGCATCATCTATATGCCGAGCGCGGCAGGCAGCTCCGCGAGGTCGGAGATTATGACATCGGGCGCGGGAATTCCCTCCGGCAGCTCGCGGCCGCGCGTGCGAATCCACGCCGAATGCATCCCGACGCCCTTGCTGCCGAGCACGTCGTCGAGCGGAGTGTCGCCGACGAACAGGATATCGGCGGGCTCGAGTTTCATTGCGTCGAGAATTTTCTTGAAGATGCGCGGGTTGGGTTTTCGATAGCCGGTATCGGCCGAGATGATCACGGCGTCGAACAGCTCGCGGATGCCGGTGTCGCGCATGATGAGGTGGCCGGTCTCGGAATCGTCGAAGTTGGAGATCAAGCCGACCCTGTGATGCCTGGCGATTCGTTTCATCGCGTCGATACGCGCCGGCGGCGCCTTGGTTACCTCGCGCACGCGTCCCATGTGGACTCTGCGCAGATTCTCGGCGAGCGGCGCGGCTTGCCCTTCATCGACGTCGAGAATCTTGAGCGTGCGCAAGAAGCGTTCGAGACAAGTGATCTCGACAGCTTCCATCTTGGCGCGCTCGGCGAATATCTCCGCGTATACCGACGCGTGCGCCTCCGAGAATTTTTCCCGATCGAAGCGCGGGCCGAGCGCGGTTTCCAGCGCCGGATAGAGCAGGGGAGTGGTGCTGCGAATTTCGCGTCCGCGGAATTGCATGAGCGGCAGCGCGTCGGGATTCCAGGTGACGAGCGTGTCGAACAGATCGATCACGACCGCCTTGTAACGACGCTCACCCACGCGCGATCAGTGCTCCCGAAGTGCCGACGATGGCCGCGATGTTCAGGATGAGCACGGCGCCGTTGAGAATTACCGACATGCGGTGCAGCTTATCGAACTCCGCCTTGCGCGCCGGATCGGGATTCGGAGATTCTGTCACCGTGCGGATCGCGTCGGCGCGCGGCAGGATGACGGTGCCGGCATAGAAGGTGATGCCCAGCGCGATTGCCAGCGCGACCGTCGTGCCGCCCCACCATATCCGCGGGCCGCGCACTGCGGTGAAGTAGATCGCGAGCACGAGGCTGATTGTCCCGACGATGTAGCCGAGCATGTAGTAGCGCGGGAAGATTGTGCTGATCAGTTGGCCGGCCTCAGGTCGCGGCAGCACCGTGAAAACGGCGGGCGCCGTGAAGAACGAGAAGAAAACAATTCCGCCGAGCCAGCATCCGAGCGCCGCGAGATAAATCGTCAAAACTACGATCATTTTTTTCAGTAAATCCAGATTGACGCTGAGATCAATTGAGCCAGCGGTTGGGCGCGCCGGGCAGCGGTTGTCGCTCCGAGAATCCGGTGTCGACGCTGTGCCATGCGACGACGCGCGATTCGCCGAACTGCCAGCACAGGAAAACCACTTCGTCGCCGGCGTCGTACGGAAAATCGATCAGGCCGAGGTCGATGTCCTTGAGGAGGCATCCGAAGGCTTCGATTTGCGCGGCGGCGTCGGCCATGTTGGTCGCGAACGATCGCAAATCGGGATAGCGGCCGACAATTTCGCTCATCGCGGAGTGCAAAATCGAGGGATCGGTGACCGACAATTCGTCGATTCGCGCGCGTAACGACGTCGCCTGCATCTGTAGCTGGCGCATCAGGATTTCCAGCCGCGGAATCAGCTCGTTGGCTTCTTCCTCGCTGAATAACCTATCGAATCCGATATTAGGCAACGTTTCCCCGTCGGTAGCGCGCGACGCTCCCCGTGATTAGCTTGTTATTTGAGAGGCAACTTGTCTGAGTCACCACCTTATACTACGGTGAAATTTGGGTTGCGTGGAAGGCGTGGCGCGGTTCCCTCCCGACGAGGTTCCATTGACCTATGGCAGATAAACCGAAAGGGGAAAAACGTTTCGAGATTGAAGAGGACCTGAGCAAGGCCGAGATTCCCGAGGTCCTGCCGGTGCTGCCGTTGCGCGGCATCGTGATTTTCCCAAGCCAGATACATCCGTTCCTGGTTTCGCGGCCCTCGTCGCTGAAGTTGATCGAGGACTGTGGACAAACGTCGAAGGTGATCGCGCTCGCGGCGCAGAAAAATCCCGAAGACGAGCAGCCCGCGCCCGAAGGATTGTTCCAGAGCGGCACCGCCGTGCGCATCCTCAAGATGCTGCGCTATCCCGATCAGAGCGTGCGGGTGCTGGTGCAGGGATTGGCGCGAATCCAGCTCGGCGAGTTCACGCAGCGCGAGCCGTACTTCCTCGCGCATGTGACGCGGATGCAGGAGCCGGTTTCCTCCGACAAGGAAATCGACGCGCTGCATGCGCACCTGGTGAGCCAGTTTTCCAAGTTCGTTTCTCTGGTGCCGTACCTGCCCGACGAGTTGCAGGTGATGGCGATGCAGGTGAAGGAGGCCAGCCGGCTGGCCGACATGGTCGCCTCGTACCTCAAGATTCCGATCGAAGAGGCGCAGGATCTGCTGGCGACGCTCGACGTTCGCGGGCGGCTGGAAAAGCTGATCGCGATCCTCGGGCGCGAGATCGAGATGCTCGAACTCGGGCACAAGATTCAATCGCAGGTGCAGACCGAGCTCAACAAAAATCAGCGCGAGTACTACCTGCGCCAGCAGCTCAAGGCGATTCAGAAAGAGCTGGGCGAGGGCGACGCGCGCACTTCCGAAGTCGAAGAGATCGAGAAGAAGATCGAAGAGGCGAAGATGTCGCCCGAGGCGCGCAAAGTCGCGGACAAGGAACTCGAGCGCCTCAAGATGATCCCGCCCGAGTCTGCAGAGCACACCGTCGTGCGCACCTACCTGGACTGGCTCGTCAGCCTGCCGTGGAGCGTGTCGACTGAAGACAATCTCGACATTCGGCACGCGCGCCAGGTGCTCGACGAGGATCACTACGACCTCGAAAAAATAAAGGAACGCATCCTCGAATTTCTCGCGGTGCGCAAGCTCAAGAACGACACCAAGGGACCGATCCTGTGCTTTGTCGGACCTCCCGGCACCGGAAAAACTTCGCTGGGCAAGTCGATCGCGCGTGCGCTCGGGCGCAAATTCGTGCGGCTGTCGCTCGGCGGCATCCGCGACGAGGCCGAGATTCGCGGGCATCGCCGCACTTACATCGGATCGTTGCCGGGCCGAATCATCCAGGGCCTGCGCAATGCGGGCTCGAACAACCCGCTGTTCATCCTCGACGAAGTGGACAAGCTCGGCATGGACTTCCGCGGCGACCCGGCGTCGGCGCTGCTCGAGGTGCTCGATCCCGAGCAAAATAACACCTTCGCCGATCATTACCTCGACGTGCCGTTCGATCTTTCGAAGGTGCTGTTCCTGACCACCGCCAACATGCTCGACCCGGTTCCGCACGCGCTGCGCGACCGGATGGAAGTGCTCGAACTGCCGGGCTACACCGAAGAAGAGAAGCTGGTAATCGTGCAGCGCCACCTGATCCCGAAGCAACTCAACGAGAACGGACTCGGCGATCAGAAGATCGAATTCTCCGAGGAAGCGCTGCACGAGATCATCCACAGCTACACGCGCGAGGCGGGGCTCAGAAATCTCGAGCGCGAAATCGCGCGCGTCTGCCGCAAGATCGCGCGCTCGATAACCGAGGGCGAAACGGCGCCGGCCGTCGTCACCGGCGCCGACGTGCAGAAGTACCTCGGCGCGCCGCGTTTCTTTTCCGAAGTCGCCGAACGCACGCAGGAACCGGGGGTCGCCACCGGTCTGGCGTGGACGCCCAACGGCGGCGAGATCATGTTCATCGAGAGCACGCGGATGTCGGGGCAGAAGGGCCTCAACCTTACCGGTTCGCTCGGCGACGTGATGAAGGAATCGGCGCAGGCTGCGCTGTCTTACGTGCGCAGCCACGCGGCGGCGCTCGGAATCGCGCCGGACTTTTACGACAAATCGGATATTCACGTGCACGTTCCCGCCGGCGCGATTCCCAAGGACGGGCCGTCGGGCGGTGTGACGATCGCGGCGTCGCTGGCGTCATTGCTCAGCGGCAGGCCGGTGCGCTCGGACATCGCGATGACCGGCGAGATAACGCTGCGCGGCAAAGTACTGCCGGTCGGCGGAATCAAGGAAAAGGTGCTCGCCGCACGGCGCGCGGGGATCAAGACGATCATTCTGCCGCGGCGCAACGAACGCGACCTCGAAGATATCCAGCCTGAAGTCCGCAAAGAGCTCGAGATGATTTTCGTCGACACCGTTGACGAGGTCATTCGCTACGCGTTGCGTGACAACGACGCCGTAAAACCCGGCGCAGAGGCCGTCGCGCCAACCCCGGCAGCAGCGCGCACCGAAAGAACCGTCCTCAACTAACTAAATGTGAAGGGGTTCGCGACCGCTCTCTTCTCCACAACCACTTCCCCTTCCCACTATGGGAAGGGGTTAGGGGTTAGGTTAGCTGGACTCGACCACAATACGCGAGCTTCCTCGTGAGTCCTTCCTCTTCGCAGACTTGATCCCGTGAAGATAGCGATCGTTGCGGCGGAAGCCGCGCCCCATGCAAAGGCCGGCGGCCTCGCCGACGTGATCGGTTCGTTGCCCGGCGCTTTGAAGGCGGCAGGCGAGGAGCCGTCGCTGATTGTTCCCGGCTACGCTTCGATCATCGAGCGCGTCGAGGCCGCGCCGGCCATCCGCGATATCCCGATGCGCTTCGGCGCCGGCGTCGAACGTTTCTCGGTGTTGCGCGCCGCCGATAAGCATGGCGTGCCGATGTACCTCATCGACCATCGCGGATTTTTCGGGCGGCGCGGAATCTACGGCGAGAACGGCATCGACTATCTCGACAACATCCGCCGCTTTGCTTTTTTTGGCCGCGCCGCCGCGCTCGCAGCCGCCGAGATTGTCGCGCCGGACGTCGTCCATGCGCACGATTGGCATTCCGCCACCGCGCCGATCGCGATGCGCGCCGACAACGCGCTGCGCCCCCGGTTCAGGCGCACGCTGTCGGTCTTCACGATTCACAACCTTGCTTTCCAGGGTATCGGCAAACGCGAGGACTTCGCGCTGCTCAATCTCGACGAGCCATATTTTTCGGTCGATTACCTGGAATACTACGGCCACCTGAACCTGATGAAGGGCGCGATCGTTTTGTCCGACGGCGCATCGACCGTCAGTCCGACCTACGCGCACGAAATTGTCACGGACCCGGAACTCGGCTTTGGACTGGAGGGGTGCTGCGCGACAAGGGCGCAGATTTTGTCGGAATCCTCAACGGCGCCGACTACGACGAGTGGGATCCGGCCAAGGATCGCGAAATCGTCGCGACTTACACGCCCGCGAAGCCTGACGGCAAGCGTGCGTGCGCGCGCGCGCTGCGCGATTCGCTCGGCCTGCCGAGGCGCGAAGACTGGCCGATCGTCGGGATGGTGACGCGGATGACCGGGCAAAAAGGCGTTGACCTTCTCAAAGACGCGCTCGACGACGTGATGCGCCTGGATTTGCAACTCGTCATGCTGGCGAGCGGCGATGAGATGCTCGAGAAATTTTTCAAAGACGCCGAGGCGCGCTATCCGAAAAAACTTCGCGCGATAATCGAGTTCAACAACACGGTTGCGCATCGAATCCAGGCCGGCAGCGACGCCTTCCTGATGCCGTCGCGATTCGAGCCGTGCGGACTCACGCAAATGTACGCGCTGCGCTACGGCTCCGTACCCGTGGTGCGAGCGACCGGAGGGTTGCGCGACACCGTTAGCGAGTTCGATCCTGCCGCGGGCACCGGTAACGGCTTTGTCTTCGAGAATTTCGACGCAGCCGAGATGGTCGCCGCTCTCGCCAGGATGGTCGCAATGTTCAAGGACCGCCCGACGTGGCGGCGGTTGATGGCAAATTGCTTTGCGTCGGATTTTTCGTGGGAGCGCGCGGCGCAGCAATACGTCGAATGGTTCGCGCGGCTGCGAGAAGCCCGCGGCCTCAGCTAGAATCCGTCCGTGGCAACCGCATCCAGCGAATATCTAGTTTACGCCGACGGCTCGTGCATCGGAAATCCCGGGCCGGGCGGATGGGGCGTCGTCGTGCGCGATCCAGACGGCGTCGTCACCGAACTCAACGGCCACGACGATTCAACCACCAACAATCGAATGGAACTGATGGCCGCGATCGAAGGATTGCGCGCGACCAGATCCGGCGCTGACGTCATTTTGCGCAGCGACAGCAGGTACGTGGTCGATTCGATGACGCGTCACTACAAGCGCAACAAGAATCACGATCTGTGGGGACTGCTCGACGCCGAAACAAAGGCGCGCCGAGTGCGATTCGAATGGGTGCGCGGACACGATACCGACGCGACCAACAATCGCGCCGACGAACTCGCGTTGATGGGCGCGAACGGCCGTCTGCTCGTCGACGGTGCGTCGCCCGCTACGCGAAAGCCGCGAGGGTCGAACAGCAAGGACTCCGCGGCCCAGGGCGAGCTGATGGCGCTCTTAAGCCACGCGAATCGATTCGCGAGTGCGCGGCGTGCGGCGCGAAGTTTGTCAGCGTCGGCGCCGCGTACTGCTCCCAGGTGAGCTGCCAGCTCCAGGCGCGCAGCCGCGCTACCAGATAGCGGGAACCAACGCGTCGGTCTCGCGCCGGTAGGCGTCGTACTCTTCGCCGAATCGCGCGCGCATCGCAGCCTCCTCGGACGCCATCCGCCGATGCGCGAAAATCGCTCCAATGATCAGCGTCAGGATCGCGGTGACAGGCGCTGCGTAGATTAGCGTCCATCCGAACGTGACCAGGAATGTCCCGGCATAGATCGGATGCCGGATGTGCCGATAGAAGCCGCGCGTCACGAGCACTGGGTTCTCTGCAGTTCGGCCCGCGGTGAAAAATCCGAGCTGAATGCGAGCGCCAAGCGCGAGCCACATCCCCAATAGCTCGAGTAACAGTCCGAGCGCGCTCGACAACCCGGGCGCCGCCCCGCCGTAAACATAGGTGCGCTCGAAAGGAGCGGCGGCAAAAACAACCAGCAGGGGAAGCTGCGCGGCGATACGCCGGCGGAGTTCCTCGTGCGGCGGACTGTCCGCCGCATCCTCGCGCACCAGCAAATCGGAAAAGCGAAAGCCCGCGTAGGCAGCAAGGTACGCGAGCACATAGGGATGCTCGGCGAAGTAGGCGGTGATTCCGAGTCCCAGCGCGATCGCCCCGATGACGGCGACCAGAAAGATCGCGGTCTCGGCGAAGCGCAGCGCCAGGCTGTGGATGAAGTGCGGGCGCGGACCGGATGCGACGGCCTCGGCCAGCAGCGTCGCGGTCGTCGGCTTCAATCCTCCCGTCGCTTTGTCGTTGGACTTGAGTGCGTCCGGATTCACTTCGCTCGCCATCGCGCCACTTTCGCAGATGCGTTGATGTTGATCAAAGAGAGGCGCAATGCAGGCTCAGCCGCAGTGGAGAAGCTGCGGGCATCCGCTTGCACTGTTTCGCGAAACAAGAAACTTACCGCGAAAATAGAAAGTAGCCTAATTTTGTCTCGCATTCTGCGATTTCACTTAAATAGTTGATTTTAATCAGTTTTCCCTAATTCATAGCCGACGAACGCTTGGCTTCGACTGAAGATACATTGGTAAATCGAGAGTTTTTGCGATGGCACCTGACTTGCTTTACCACAGTCAGCAACCAAGAACGGGAGGACCTGAAAATGAACGCAACAACCAACGAAGCAAGACTCGCAATGGTCGCCAACGTCAACGAAGCAGTGGAAGCCACCGCAGGAACCCGGCTCGCGCAGAACAGTCTGCTGAGCGAACTGCCCGGCGTAGTGTTCGGGGTGCTCACGCTCGGATACGTCGTCAGCTCGCTGATCGCGCTTGCATAAGGCCGTCCGAAGTTACGGGAGGAATTTGAAATGAACGCATCAACCACAGAAGCAAGACTCGCAGGAATCGCGTCGATCAACCAGGCGGCCGAAGTCAGCGACGCGACCCGGCTCGCGCAGTACAACATGCTGAACGAAATCCCCGGCGCGATCTTCGGTATCATCACCGTCGCGTACATCTTCGCCTCGCTGCTCGCGCTCGCGCACTAAATCAATGTCGCGCGCCGTTAACATCGCGAACGTGACCGGGTGCGCAAGTACACGGGCTGCGGGATGCGGTGTTGCGCGAGCGGAAATGCGCGACGCTGCCGCCGGCTCGTCCGCCGCGCGCGAGACCATCGTGAGCGACACCCAGATGACAGCTGCGGCCAGCACGATCGTAAACCAGGCCATCGCGCGGATTCGCCGCAGCATCGAGTTGAGCTGTTCGACGGTGAACGCTTCGCCGTCGCCGTGTGCTGCTACCTCTTCCTGGCGGCCGATCCTGAACGCCAGCCCGAACGTGATGTAGGTCTGGATGAAGATGAGCACGAACGCCAGCCCCAGTTTCAGTTCCAGCGCCGAACCGATTCGCGCAAAGTAGTCGAACTTCATCGACGCTTTCAGGTCCGTCAGGCGCATCGCTCCGCTAATCACAATAATTCCCAGCACTCCGATCGTGAACGGGTTGTAGAACTTGAAACCCGCGATCAGGCTCGAGCGCCGTGCGGCCTCGTTGGGCGCGGTCTCTGCCGCCGGAATCAGCATATAGATGACCGCGAACTGTGCGCCGACGTATGACGCCATCGCGCACAGGTGCAGCCACATCAGGAATTCGCCGCCGTTCATCGCGGCCCCGGCTTGTTCACCCGATCACAGCGTCAAATGACCGGATCGAAATCGAGCGCGCCCGTGCGCGCCAGGCGCGAGTACCAGTGGCCGCTCTCTTTGACGATTCTCTGCTGCGTCTTGAAGTCGCAGTGCACGATTCCGAAACGCTGCTGGAATCCCTCGGCCCATTCGAAGTTGTCGGTGAACGTCCACAGGAAATATCCGCGCACGTCGGCGCCCGCCTTCATCGCGTGCCCGACCTCGGCGATATAGCGGCGAAGGAAGCTGACGCGGCGCTGGTCGTTGACCTTGCCGTCGGCGCCCGGCCCGTCGCCGTATGAACATCCGTTCTCGGTCACGTAGATCGGGATGCCCGGGTAGGCCTTGTGGATGTGCAGGATCATTTCCGACAGCGCCTGCGGATAAACTTCCCATCCGAACTCGGTGACCTCATCGGCTTTCGGCCGCACCTGTTTCACGCCCATCGTGTGATCGTGCGAATCGTGCGCGACCACGGCGCGCGTGTACAGGTTGATTCCGATGAAGTCGAGCGGCGCCTTGATTGTGTCCATGTCGCCGTCGCGAATCTCGACGTGATCTTCGACCTCACCGTGCAGATACGCATTCGGATACTTGCCTTGCATCACGGGATCGAGGAACCACATGTTGTAAAATCGGTGCCATCGCGCGGCCGCCGTGCGATCCTCGAGCGACCCGCTTTCCGGATGCACCGGCGACATGCTGAACGCCGTGCCTACCGCGTCGGGATGGTTGTTCGATTCGCGAATCGCCTTGATCGCCATACCCTGCGCGAGATTGACGGTGTGCGTAGCCTTGATCGCATTGTCGGGCTCGCGCCGGCCCGGCGCATGTATACCCATGTGGTATCCGAGGATCGTGAAGATCCACGGCTCGTTGAATGCCATCCAATGCTTCACGCGATCGCCGAGCGAGTTGGCGACTGCGGCGGCGTAGTCGCGGAAATATTCGGCGAGGTCGCGATTGGGCCATCCGCCGGCGTCTTCGAGCGTCTGCGGCAGATCCCAATGATAGAGCGTCACCCACGGCTGGATGTTGCGCTTGAGCATCTCGTCCACGACGCGGCCGTAGAAGTCGAGGCCCTTCTGATTGACCGCGCCCTTGCCGGTCGGCATGATGCGCGGCCATGACAGCGAAATTCGCGCGGCGTTGAGACCGAGCTGTTCCATCAGCGCGATATCGTCGGCATAGCGATGATAGAAATCGCACGCGACGTCGCCGGTGTCGCCCTGCTTAATCTTGCCGGGCGTGTGCGAGAAGCGATCCCAGATCGACTCGCCCTTGCCGTCTTCCGCGCAGCCGCCCTCGATTTGATAAGAAGCGCTGGCGGTGCCCCACAAAAATCCCTTCGGAAATGAAATTGGCGCCATAGAGCGGTTTGTTATCACAAGCGATCAACAGCTTGGCGACCCCGCCCCGCCCCATAACCGCGCGGCGCCTTCTCTTCCCCTCGCCCTTTCAGGGAGAGGATCGAAGGTGAGGGTCATTGTACAGCGCGCGATTCATTTGGTGCGCGACTTGAGATTCTGCGTCCTCTGTCGTCCTGGACGATGCGAGCATCGCAACCTGAGGAGCTGGCTTCTGGCCTCCGGATAGCTTCGCGTAAGCGAAGCCGGTTCCGGTTCTGGATAGCCCGCTGCGGGCCTCCTTTGTGATTGACACTCTGACAAACGCTAGTCAATCTCGGAGGCCAATTGCCACCGCTTCCGAAACACATTAGCGGACCAGAAGATTTGGTTACGCCGCACACGAAAATTCGCGAAGGTTTTCTTCGACAAGCGTTGGAAAAGACGCGCAGAGTTACCCCGCACATCGCAGAGGCCAAGCAGCTTTCCAAAGCCCTGCATTCTGTCAAAAGGGTCGAGGACCTGTTGCAAATGCCAGAGCTTGGAAATCACCTAATTTCGGCAGCCGGATTTTCGCTCAAAGCAAAAGGACACCTTTCAAAAGCGGAGCTTGATTCCGCCATAAAACGTGTCCTCGAGGAGGTGAAGTCGCAGGCCGGAGACGATTTCAGAGAAGAAATAGTTTACCGTTATATGCTCATCATGGGCGATGCTCTAGGTGGCAGTATGCGGAACGTGACCGGCGCGGCGGCGGGTATCAGCTTTGCGAAGGCCATAATGGACGCACTGAGAAAAAAGGGTGTCCGACACAAGATTAAACAGTCTAGCTCGGGCAAAATTGTGCGAATCGAATGGCCGACTCGAACACTATTGTTTGATCGGAAGCCCAAGTTCATCAACAAAAACATTGATTGCATACTTTTGGACAATGGCTCAGGAAAGAAGACGGAGGCTCAGCTTTTGGAGGTACGCGAAAGCTATCGCGCGTGCGGAGAACTCAAAGGTGGTATAGATCCGGCAGGCGCCGACGAACACTGGAAAACGGCAAACGGTGCCCTCGACCGAATTCGGTCGTCATTTTCGCCTAAGCGTCCCGTTCTCTTTTTTGCAGCAGTCGCGATCGTACCTGGGATGGCAAAGGAGATCTTCGATCAACTCGCCAACGGTCGACTATCTCACGCTGCCAATATCACCGACCCAGACCAACTCGCCGATCTCGCTGACTGGATTGTGCGGCTTTGACCCGGCGCCATATATACACGCACTTTCGCGTTTCCTCTCGGCC
This sequence comes from uncultured delta proteobacterium, assembly GCA_963805315.1. Classification (GTDB taxonomy): domain Bacteria; phylum Desulfobacterota; class Binatia; order Binatales; family Binataceae; genus Binatus. The sequence continues at coordinate 888,408 of CAWDTQ010000014.1, read as the reverse complement.
GTGCAACCCCATCTGTTGACTGCTATTCCCCTTGCCATTGGGAAGCACCCAAATTTTTTCTACATCAAAGCCAGCCTCTTGCGCGATACTCGACAGGATCAAATCAACGGGTATGTTGGCTCCTTCGTAGCGCACATTGTCATTTACCATTATCAAAGGGGCCCCGGGCTTCAGCACGCGCGCGCATTCAAAAATGATTAGAGCGATTTCAAAGAAATAGTTGCGAACCATCCGTGGGATTCCCGTATTGTTAAGCTCTTTTTGATTTTCTTTTATCGAAATATCGAAGAATAGTCTGTAACTGTGTCTGCGAATCAAAAGCAGACACAGCCCTTTCGTAGAGATCGGGTGAAAAAAGTGATTGAAGATCGGGCTTGTCTCGATTTTCAACTGTGCAGGACATGAGTTCCTGACGTAGGTTCCGTAGTTCCTCTTCCCGGATCCCAAGCATCGCGAGCTCGAGAGCGTAAGTACGCGTATAGTCGTACCGATTACAATACGGAGGTGATGTGATGACGCAGTCGAAAGCCTCGCTCTCGAATCGAGGTAGAAGCCGGAGGCAAGACCCTTTCAACAGTTCAATCGAGCCAACCTTCTTTTGATTTGCAAAGCCGAAAGGATCGCTCTTCCTGAGATCGGTATAGATTTCGGGAGTTTGTCTGGGATGGCGACATCGAAGGGCCTGATCGATCCTTTGTCGAATTGCCTCACGCCCTGCTTTCTGCCCGAACGATGGTCCCAACGGAGGTACTGACCGTCTTTTCGCGTGTAACCAATTTCCTTGAGAATATAAGCGCAGCAAACCTGAGGACGCGCCTATACTCTCGTCTTTCTCGCGTCCAAACTGCTACGTAACATCCTAGGTCGCGTTCTGTCTCGCGCGGAAAGGCACCTTCCGTTATTCGCAAGTGTGGGAAGGGCGACGCATTCTGTTCCTTGGTCATGGTCTCTAATTACGCCACCGTTTGAGACCGTCTTCAATGGATCCTCGACTGCTGCTAGATCGAGCATTCGAGTCTCGATTATTTCGGCACCAACCGGTAGGAGTTCGATCCCCACCGAATCTAGCCCCCTATTGCTTGCCACGAATAGCGCCGCTCCAGAGCCCGCAAAGGGATCAAGAATTCGGCCCGACGAGATCTTAAGAGTATTTACGCATGGGCAATTAGCGAAGCAGAAAACCCCTCTTTGTATTTGAACCAGCGATACTCAGCTTCTGTCTTGTTTGCCTGGAAACTTACGAGGGTCCGTTTGAGGTCCGAATTAACTGTGAGTTCCGATTGAAATATTAGTCTCGAGGTCTTTACTTCTTTTCGAATTGTGTCGAGGGTTGTCAAGGTAAATTTGTTGAGCCGTTCTTCAGCTCGGCGCTCTTCGCTACCGGAACAGTAACATGCATCGAAGGGATGGCTTGTCGATCGATTAATCATCAATTGATAATTCTTTTTCGAGTTCCGATCGACACCGCTCAACCATCTGCCCAATGAGCTTGCTGACGGACGCTCTACCCCCGGATTCCTGTGCCCGGTGGAATGCAACCGCGCGGAGCACATCCAGGTTTCTTTAGGAATATCGATCGCTGTATATGGTCGCGACTTCTTTGAAGTTCACGAGATTGCCGCGGATTTGTTGCTCCTTGTTCCAGTTTTGGTAGGGACACGAGTAATACGCTTCGTCACGACTTTGTGAGTCCAATCAAAAGATGAGGAATCGTAACACGGACCAACCCATCGCGGTAGAACTCAGCCGCGGTTGCTAGATGAGTCCGAAATTGGAAAGCGAAACCACCTTCGATCCTCTCCATCGGGAGAGGGGAAGAAATTTCAGGGGGCCTGCGGCCGACTCGGAACCGGAACCGGCTTCGCTTGGCGCGAAGCTGTCCGAGGTCCGTTCCTCAAGCTCGCGATGCTCGCATCGTCAGCGTACTGACGGACGAGGTCGCGTTTCGCGTTGAGCATTTCGGTCTCGCTATCACAGAAGAAACGGAATCTTAAATCGCGCGCGAACGGCGCGCTGTAAACGGACCCTCACCTTCGATCCTCTCTCTGACCGGGCGAGGGGAATTCGCCGCCCGCCCTCCGCACCTCGTCCTGCCAGGTCACCCCTGCCACAACCGTTGTCATCCCGCTATGTCACAATATTCACCATGACTGCCGCAACTGCTCCAGCCAATACACTCACCACGCGCCACTGGCCTGCCTCCTCACCAACGTGCACACACCACTCACCTTCACTCCCTCTTATCATCGGATTGTCTCGGAGCCTCCCGAGCGCGTTCCTTCATCACTCGCTCACACCAACGACAACGAAGAAATGGAGGAGAAGCAATATGTCAACAAAATCAGCCAATCAGCGGATTTTTCATTTTCAAACAGTGTTTGTTTCCTACTCGCCCTTTGCTTCCAGCCAGCGTTCGGCGTCGATTGCTGCCATGCATCCTGTGCCTGCGGCGGTGACTGCTTGACGATAGACGCTGTCGGCGACGTCGCCGGCGGCGAAGACGCCATCGATGTTGGTGTAGGTCGATCCCGGCTTTCACTTTCAGATAGCCGAGCGCGTCCATCTCGAGCTGGCCCTTGAAGAGCGCGGTGTTCGGCTGATGGCCGATCGCGACGAACACGGCGTCGGTCTTGTGGTCGGTGACTTTGCCGGTCTTGAGATTTTTCAACTTGACGCCGCTGACGCCAGTCTTTTGCTCGCCGAGGATTTCTTCGATCGCGGAATCCCAGATGAACCCAATCTTGGGATTCTTGCGCGCGCGATCCTGCATGATCTTCGACGCTCGCAGCGCGTCGCGGCGATGCACGACGGTGGCCTTGTTGACGAACCTGGTCAGGAAGGTCGCTTCTTCCATCGCAGTGTCGCCGCCGCCAACCACGATCGCATCCTTGTTCTTGAAGAATGCGCCGTCGCAGGTGGCGCATGCGCTCACGCCGTAACCCATCAGGCGCTTTTCAGACTCGATTCCCAGAAGTTTAGCGGTCGCGCCGGTCGCGACGATCACGGCCTCGGCCTTAATCACCTTGCCGTCCGCGACCAGCTCGAACGGCCGCTTGCCGAAGCGCACTTCCGTAACCGCGCCGCTCAGGAACCGCGTGCCGAAGCGCGTCACCTGGCGGCGGAACACGTCCATCATCTCGGGGCCCTGGATGCCATGCTCGAAGCCGGGATAATTCTCGACGTCGGTGGTGATGGTGAGTTGGCCGCCGGGTTCATGGCCCTCGATCAGCAGCGGACTGAGATTGGCGCGTGCCGTGTAGAGTGCGGCGGTCAGTCCGGCGGGACCGGAGCCGAGAATTACTACTTTGTTGATGAGCAGGGCCGGCCCTGCACCCAGTGATTCTGCTGTCATGCTTTGGCGTGGCGCTCCTTCGTCGCGCTGCGATCCTTTTTCGACCAGACGGTCACGGACAAGGGGAGGTTATTAAGGCAGACAGAATGATGCTAGAGCATTTCGTTGATGGCGGGCAAGAAAAAATCGCGACTTGCATCCGCGCGCCTGACGCATCTTGATGATCGCGGGCAAATCCGAATGGTCGATGTCGGCGACAAACCCGTCACGCGGCGCGAGGCGATCGCGCGCGGCGAGATCCGGATGGCGCCGGCGACGCTGCAAGCGATAGTCGGCGGGAAACTCAAAAAAGGCGAAGCGCTGGCGGCCGCGCGGATCGCGGGAATCATGGCGGCGAAACGCACGCATGAGATGATTCCGCTCTGCCATCAGATCCCGCTCGAAGTTGTCGAAGTCGATTTCACGTCCGATTCGGCGAGTTCCTCGATCCAAATCCAGGCTCGCGCGGTGACCGACGCGCGCACCGGCGTCGAGATGGAGGCGCTGGTCGCGGTGAGCGCGGCGGCGTTGACGATTTACGACATGGCCAAGGCGATAGATCGCGCGATGGAAATCGGCGGCGTCCGGCTGGTCTCGAAACGCGGCGGCCGCAGCGGGCAGGGGTGACCCCTGCACCCAGTGATTTTTGGCTTCTGCACAGGCGCCGCTCCGTTGTCGCTACATAGTGCTCAACTTCGACTCGGGCTGCCTCCTCTGCCCTGCAAAAGAGCGGGAGAAAGACCAAGCGAGTTCGCGGTGCAGGACCCTGGCGGAGGGTTTTAGTGAATTCATCGTCGGCAAATTCTCACGATGCTGGCAGAGCGCGTGTCATCCTCAAGCGCGGCCGGGACGGGCCGGTCCGCGGCGGCAATCCGTGGATCTTCTCGCAAGCGATCGATCGGATCGAACCGGCAGCGTGTGAAGCCGGGGCGCTTGTAACGGTGCATGACGCGTCGGGCGCGCTGATCGGAATGGGCTACTGCAACCCCGCGACGACGATCGCAATCCGGATGATTGCGTGGGGAGAGGCTCCCGCAATCGAAGAGTTGGTCGCGCGCCGGCTAAAAAACGCGCTGGAACTCAGGCGGCGGTTTGTTCGCGACGATACGAATGCGTACCGGCTCCTCAATGGCGACGGCGACGGACTGTCGGGCGTGGTCGTCGATCGATTCGGCGATGTGCTCGTTCTTCAACTGCTGACTGCGGGCGCCGAGCGGATGCGCGCGACAATTGTCGCCGCGCTGAACGAGCTGCTTCATCCGCGCTCGATCATCGAGCGCAGCCACGGCGCGGTCAGAAAGCAGGAAGGCCTCGAGGATCACGCGGCGATTCTCGCCGGCGAACCTGTAACCTCGACCATCGCGGCCGAGAACGGAATCAAGATCAAGATCGATTTCGAACACGGGCAGAAGACCGGGTACTTCCTAGATCAACGCGACAACCGCTCGACAGCTCGCGGTATCGCGTCGGGGGCGCGCGTGCTCGACGCTTTCTGCTACCAGGGCGGATTCTCGCTCGCGGCGCTGGCCGGAGGAGCGAGCAAGGTCGTCGCCGTCGATACGTCGGCGCGGGCGCTGGAGATCGCGAGGCAAAATCTCGAGCTGAACGAGTATCCCGCGAGCGCCGTCGAGTTCGTTCATGGCGAAGCCGGCAAGTTCATGGCCGGGACGCCGAATCGCTTCGATCTGATCGTGCTGGATCCGCCGCCGCTCGCGCGCACCCGCGGCGACGCCGAGCGCGCGGGCCGCCTGTACGTCGAGCTCAACACGCTCGCTATCAAGGTGCTGGCGCAGGGAGGACGCCTCATGACGTTTTCCTGCTCGACTCATTTTCGCGCCGACGATTTCGTCCGCGCCGTGCGATTCGCCGCGTCCAACGCGAGCCGCAATCTTCGTTTGGTCGCGCATCTCGGCCCCGGCCCCGACCATCCCGTGCTGCTCGGTCATGGCGAGGGCGAGTACCTGACGGGCGTGCTGCTCGCGGATCTGTAATTCAGAGAATTCCGAATTGTCGTAGTCAGACTGTACGTATCCTGAGGACGGGGCATGGTGCATACCGCAGGACGTTTTCAGCAGTGCCGCCGATCAGAAGATCAAGCAGGTGAGTTTGTCCGCGCATGGACATGACTATAAGGTCAACCTTGAGCTTGCTCACCAGTTCCCCGATGACTTCGTGAACCACGCCAAAGTGGAGTTCGGAACGGCACTTTGGGTAGAGCTGCGTTGCTTCACTCTCGAAACGCTTGAGCTCTTCAGATGCGGTCTCACCGTAACGCTCGAGCAATTTTGTTGGCTCATACCAACGCGCTACTCCGTAAGGCAACGGCTCAACGACGTGAACGAGCACCACTTCGGATTCATGCTCCCGCGCTAATTCGATCGCGTATTTTAAGGCCGCGAGCGAATGTTCGGAAAAGTCGGTAGGAACCAGAATCCGTTCTATTTTCATTGTTCTTCCTCAGACAAAGAAAAATGAAGATTTATTGGAAAAAAGCCATCGTCCGCAAAACCGCGAAACAGATAACCAGGAACACGACCCCGGTGCCAAGGCCGATTCTCGCCCATTCTCGGCTCGTGATTCCAAGCCGGCTCGCGGCGACGATATTGGGTATGTTGCCAGTGACGAGCGCCCCACCGCTGATTAGTAAACCGAGGAACGCCGCGCGCTGCTGATTCGTAGTCAGAGAGGGTGACATCTCCACGGCTGCCAGGGTCGAATTGTTGACGACTGCGGAAATGGTGTTTATCCAAAACAGCAATCCCTCCGGAACGCGATGGATGTACGCATTGGCCACCGGCCTTAGCCCGTCGGAAAGTGCCACAAGTCCGGCAATAAAAACGTACACTTTGCCGGGACGAATCAACAGGACAGTCCTCCACGAATCCTTCACTTCAGTTGCATCCTGCGGATCGCTGGAACTGAACGGCAAAAACAAGATAGGAACGGCGGCGAGAATGACGCCGACGCCAACGAACGGGCCGAGAAGACGGGTAAGGTACCAGAAGTCGGCGTGCAGAGAGCGGAGAACCACTGCGATACCGGGCATTCCCAAAGGTGTGAGGCCCGCACCAAAGCCAATTGCGAAACACGCAAATACCGTCGCGGCAATTTCGCCCCATCGGTCACAGCGAAGCAGGGAAATCGCTTCCACGAACACGAGCGCAGATACGACCGGAGTTATGAAAGCTGAAAGAAAGCCAAGTATGATCGCCAGGCAAAAGAACAGAATCCGCGGGTCAACCAGTCGGATTGCTTGTCGAAACAGTTGATCGAGATGATCTCTCAGGAGACGAAAAGTGGCGCCAAAGATCAGAACGGCCACGGTGAATGACAGAGGTTCGCTCAAGGCTGCCCGGACCAGCGCCGCGTCGAATTGCCCCATGACGCAGGCGGCAAGCACTCCGATCAGCAGGAAAAAAAATTCCACGTTCCGTTCGATCGCTTCGACAAAAACGGGTCCGAGTAGAACTACAACGATGACCAGCGCCGCAAGAGCCAATGTCATCATCTTTGAGACCGATTATCCGATATTTTCATTTTGACTCCTGAAGCAGATTTGCCCCGACACGAAGCGTTTGCAATTTCCGAGTTCGAGCCGGGTTTTGAGTTCAAACCATTAAAGCCGACGATTTGGAAGCAGCGCAGCCCGATTTTCGCCTGCAAAATATGGCTTGCTAAGCTTGCGGGTTTGCTTGAGTATAGAGCAAATTTTTCAGGTGGGATCGGCCGAATGGAGCGAAAACTCCGCGCATACAGCTTAGTCAAGACGCTTTTTGTTCTAATTGGACTCGCCACCGCCGCGTGTCATCGCGAGGTTGCGGTTCCGCCTTTGCCGCTGCGCAACATCACGCTGACCGACAAATTCTTCGATGTGTGGCCCACCAGCCCGACCCGCGCGTTTGTCGTCGGCGACCGCGGCAAGGTGCTGTTGACCGAGGACGGCGGCCGTCATTTCAAACGGATCGACATCGGCACCCAGTTCGGCGTGTTCGGAATCCAGATGACCGACGATGAGAACGGCTACCTGTGCGGACAGGACGGCCTCGTCATGCGCACGCGCGACGGCGGCAAGACCTGGCAGCGGCTCAACTCGCGCACGCACCTGTTTATTTTCGCGTCTGTCGTTTCCCGACACCAATCACGGCTTCTTTGTCGGCGACCGCGCGCTGGTGCTGAGCACGACCAACGGCGGCGAGAGCTTTCACCAAGCGCCAGTTGCAGCGGCTCTTCCCGCCGGAGCTGGCCGACTACGCGCTGCCGTACGAGGAGCCGGTCCTATACAGCGCGAGTTTCCTCGATGTCGATCACGGATGGGTGGTCGGCGAGCTCGGACGAATCTGGGCGACCGCCAATGGCGGCAAGAGCTGGCAGGAGCAGCAGCAATCGCTGGTGCCGCAATGGAAACGTGCGCTCGGACCCAACGACGATCCGCGCTTCGCCGATTTTCTGCTGCCGACCTTTTTCAGCGTCTCGTTCCGCGACCAGAAGCATGGCGCGGCGTGCGGGCTCGAGGGCTGGGTGATTCAGACCGACGACGGCGGCAAGACCTGGACTTTTGCCCATCAGGCGGACAAGCCGGGCGCGCCGCCTGATACGCTGGTTCCGGGAGCGCCGCAGATTCCGGCGCGCGATCCGCTGTTCTCGATCGATCTGTTCGCCGGCGACCAGGGAATCACCACCGGACTGACCGGCACCGTGCTGCGCCTGCAGCCTAACGGCGCATGGGCGCACGATCCGTCGGTGCCCGCGATACCGTTCCCGCTCAGCCAGGCGCGATTCTTCGACGCCCAGCACGGCTGGATCGTCGGCTACGGCACGATCCTTTACACTGAGGACGGCGGCAAAACCTGGCGCTTCTGCCAGGGTTGATGCGCGAACGGCGCGAGCACTAGGAGACTTCGGAGAAGGCGATGACCTGGTATCGGTTTGGCGAATGGATTCTGCGCCGGCGCTTCCTCGTGCTGGGCGTCGTCGGCGCGCTCACCGCATTCTTCGGCTACTACGCGGCGCAGACCCAGCTGGTCACCAGCTTCGGCGACCTGCTTCCGCAGAACCATCCGTTCATCCAGGTCGCGCACAAGTACGACCAGTACTTCGGCAGCGTCAACAACGTCACGATCATGATCGAGGCGAAAGAGGGGACGATCTACAACGCCGAAGATCATCGAGAAGATCGTCCACATGACGCAACAACATGGATCTCGTCTACGGGATCCAGCACGGCTCGGTGCGCTCGATCGCGACCGCGAGCTATTTCCGCCCGCTGGCCGGCGGCGTGATTCTCAATACTCCGGTCCTGCCCAACGGCGACATTCCGCAGACCGCCGGCGAACTGGACGAACTCGAGAGCAACGTCCACAAAAATCCCGGCGTGATCTTCGGCCGCTTCGTCTCGCTCGACGACCAGGCGGCGGTGATCGAGGGCAGCTTCCTCGAAACGCGGCTCGACTACACGCGCATCTTCGACGAGATTCGGCGGATCGTCGTCCAGCCCGAGCGCGACGCGACGGTGCACATCTACTACGGCGGCCAGCCGATCCTCTACGGATGGGTCTATCACTACACGCCGGAATTTCTCTGGATCTTCGTCGCCACGGTGCTCGCGGTCTGGATCCTGCTCTATCTTTATTTCCACGACTGGCGCGGCGCGCTGCGGCCGACGATCTCCGGCGTCATCTGCGCCATCTGGGGCCTCGGCTTCATCCGCCTGATCGGCTTCGGGCTCGATCCGCTGGTGCTCGTCATCCCGTTCCTGATAACCGCGCGCGCCGTCAGCCATTCGGTGCAGATGCACGATCGCTACTACGAGGAGTTCTACCGCCTGCGCGACAAGGAGAAGGCGATCCTGTCGTCGTTCGCCGAGCTGTTCGTGCCGTCGCTGTCGGGAATCCTGGCCGACGCGTTCGGCGTGCTCGTCATCCTGCTGGTGCCGGTGCTGTTTCTGCAAAAGCTCGCGATCACCGCCAGCTTCTGGATCGCCGCGATTATCGTGAGCGAGCTGATGCTCAATCCGATCGTCTACTACTACCTCGATCCGCCGCGCATCGACGTGATCGAGCGCCGCGAGCACGGCTTCTTCAAGCGGATGCTCGAGTCGATCGCGAAGCCGATGCTGGAGCGGCCGGGACGCATCGCGACCTTCGCCGCCACCGCCGCGGTGATCGCGCTGTGCGCGTTTTTCTGGACCGGCCTCAAGGTCGGCGACCCGTCGTCTGAATCGCCGATCCTGTGGCCCAACTCGGCCTACAATCGCTCGATGGCGGCGATCCAGGAGCGAGTTCGGCGCGATCGAGCAGTTCGTCGTCGTCGCCGAGCTCGCCAAGCGCGATTCGCTCAACGATCCCAAGCTCTACCACGTGATGGACGAGTACGAGCGCTACATGGAGCGCGATCCGGCGGTCGGGCGCACGTTCTCGGTCGCCGACCTGCTGTCCAACGGCGGCTCCGCGCTGAGGGAGTTCCAGCCCAAGTGGAACGTGCTGCCGACCACCGCGCGCGGCACCGGACATCTGCTCGGCGGATTGCTGGCGGGCGCCTCGCCGCTCTCGACCGCCTACATCATCACGCCGCGGCGCGACGCCACCCAGATGACGGTGTACTCCAAAGATCGCGAGGGTGAAAACGTCCAGCGCGTCGTGCTGCGCACCCAGCGATTCTTCGCCGAGCCGCAGCATCAGGTGCCCGGCGTCACGTTTTCTCTCGCCGCCGGAATAATCGGCGAGCTCGCCGCCGCCAACCAGGAAATCATCGACAACGATCTTCTGCTCAACGTGCTCGCGTTCGCGACTATCTATATAATAATACTGGTTACCTACCGCTCATTCATGGCGGGATTCTATTTGCTGTTCCCGCTGGCACTGGCCAATGCCGCGATCAATGCCTACATGGGCGCGCACGATATAGGTATCAACATCAATACTCTGCCGGTAGTCACTGTCGGCGTCGGATTCGGAATTGACTATTCCATTTACATAGTCAGCCGGATTATCGAGGAGCTGGCCGCCGGCCGCGAGCTCAAGGACAGCACCTACACGGCGCTGGTCACCTCGGGCAAGGCGGTCGCCTTCACCGCGCTGACGCTGGTCGCGTCGGTGCTGTTCTGGTACTGGTCGAGTATCCGCTTCGACGCCGAGATGGGCCTGCTGCTGGCGGTCTGGATGTTCGTTTCGATGCTCGGCGCGATGACGATTCTGCCCGTGATGATCGTGACTTTCGATCCCGCCTTCATCCGCCGCGAGAAGGAGCGCGTGGTCGCATCGAAGCCGCTCGACCTCGAAGGCCAGCACGCTGGCCGCATCTTCCTAATCATCGGCTCTCGTGGATAATCTGATCCGGTGCCCGCGATGAAACTCGAGCGGCTGGATCATTTCGGTATCGAGGTGGCGGACCTCGCGCGCGCGGAGCGTTTCTATACCGGCGTCCTCGGCCTTCAAATCGTCAACCGTTTCGGCGATCAGGTATTGCTCGATTGCGGCGGCCAGAACCTCGCGCTGTTCGAAGTGCCGAGCCGCCGCTCGACGATGCGGCGCGCCAATCGATCATCGCGCACCCGCTCGGCCGCGGTCATCATGCGTTCAAGGTGAAGCCGGGCGATTTTGCCGGCGCGCGCGAGCGCCTCGCCGCGCCGGAGTCGAGAGCGCCGCGCCGATCGATTGGGGCGATCACGACTGCATCTACTTTCTCGATCCCGACGGCAATCTGCTCGAGATGGTGAGTTACCGCTGAACGCCGACCTCGAAATCACGCGCGTTCGTGGTTCACTCGTCGATGAACTCGGTGCCCATGATCAGCGCGGAGGATCTCCGCAAGCGCTACGGCCAGCGCGTCGCGCTCGACGGCGTGTCGTTCGCCGTCAACGCCGGCGAGATCGTCGGCCTGCTCGGCCCCAACGGCGCCGGCAAGACCACCACGCTCTCGATTCTGTCCGGCGTGATCGCGCCGGACTCCGGCCGCGCCTTGATTGCCGCGCACGATCTCGCCGACCGATCCGCGACCGGCGCGCCGAAGCCTCGGCCTGGTGCCGCAATCGCTGGCGCTGTACCCGACGCTCACCGCGCTCGAAAACCTCATGTTCTTTGGACGCATGGAGGGGATGGCCTCGCGCGACGCGTTGAACCGCGCCCGCGGTCTGCTCGAGGAAGTCGGCCTCGACGATCGTGCCGACGACGCGGTCGAGGAATTTTCCGGCGGCATGATGCGCCGGCTGAACATCGCGTGCGGAATGATGCATTCTCCGGCGGCGATCATGCTCGACGAGCCGACCGTCGGCGTCGATCCGCAATCGCGCGGCCGAATCTTTGCGGTGGTCGAGAAGGCCGCGCAAGCCGGCGGCGCGATCCTCTACAGCACCCACTACATGGAAGAAGCGGAGCGCCTGTGCGACCGGATCGTGCTGATCGATCACGGAAAAATCGTTGCGCAGGGCACCGACCGCGAACTGATCGCATTGGCGGGAACCGAACCGCGGATCGAAATCATGACCAAAAAAGAGCTGCCGCCCGGATGGTCCAACGGGATCGCGGGCGTCGGCGAACTGCCATGGGAGGTCGCTCGACGGTTTCGCGGCGGCGCTCACGCTGCACACGCTCGACCAGGTGCCCGAGGTCATTCGCCGCGCCGGCGAAGTTGGCGACGAGGTCATCGAATTCCACGTCCATCGCCCCAACCTGCAGGACGCGTTCCTGAAACTCACCGGCCACGCGCTGCGCGATACTCCATGAACATGGCGCTGGCGCACAACTACCGGATCTTCTCGAGGCGACAATGCTGCGCGCGGTCTGGCTGACCATCGGCAAGGAATTCCTGCTCATCCGGCGCGACCGCGTCGGCCTGTTCATGCTGCTGGTCGCGCCAATCGCCGTCATCGCGGCCGCCGGTTTCTCGCTGGCGAAAATTTACGGCGGTCGAACCGCTGCCGCGCGGCGAATACTCGCTCGCCGTTCTCGACGAGGACCACGGCGCCGTCGCCCGCGCCATCCTCGACGCCCTCGCGCATCGGCCCGAGCTCTCCGTCATTCATTCGTCGAGCCGCCTCGACGCGCAGCAGACTGTGCGCGAGCGAAAACTGGCGGTGGTCGGAATAGTCATTCCTGCCGGAACCAGCGACGCGATCGAACACGGCCGCGACGCGCAACTCATCCTCTACACCGATCCGGTCAAGTATCTGCAGACTGTAAAGATCGAGCTGACGCTCTCGCAGATGTGCAGGAAAATCAGCGAAGGCGCGGCAGCCGAGGCGCGCCGGCAAACCGCCGAACGAACCCGCGACCTTGCCCGGCAACTCGATCAGGCGCGCGAATCCGTCGCGCATGCCCGCGCCGAAGCCGAGCGCCTCGCCACCGCCGCTGACGCTGAGCGCGCGGCAGCCGCGCCCAAAATTCGCGCGCACATCGAGACTGCTTTGAGCAATGCGCGCGATCAAACCAGGCTTGCGCTCGAGACCGAATTGAATCGCATCCAGCGCAAGCTCGACGCCGACACCGCCGCGCAGCAAGCGAAGCTCGACGAGCTCAAGGATTATCTGAGCCGGCTCGAAATCGCGCATGGGCAGTTCGAGACCTGGTTCGGCAAACTGAAGGAGCTGGCCGGCAGCCGCGCCGCCGATATTCCGGCGCCTCCGACTATTCCGACTCTGCCGGCCGACCTGGATCTCGCCGGAATCAAGCTCGCACCCGTTGCCGAGTTCAGTGACGCCCGCGCCAGGCTCGAGAACGCTCTCAAGATTCCGCCGATCGATCTTGATTTGCCAGAGCTGCCGGCGGCGCCGAAAATCCCGCTCTTCCACATTCCAGAGATGCCGGTAATCGATCCGAACCTCGCGATTCCGGGTTCGCTTGGACTCTCCGAGGTCGATGCGACGGGCAAAGAGGTCGGCGAGTTCGCGGGATTCAACGCCTTCGATCTCCAGGTGCCGGGCTTCGCCGTGACATTTCTCCTGATTGGAATGCTGATGGGTGTCTCGTTGGCGCTGATCGACGAGCATGACTGGGGCACGCTCGAACGCCTGCGCTCCGCGTCGGCGCCGCTGTGGACCACGCTCACCGGAAAATTGCTCGCCCGCTTCGTCGTCGGCTTCATCCAGATGGCGGTGCTGTTCGCCGCCGGCTACGTGCTGTTCGGAATTTCGCTGGGACGCACGCCGGCCGCGCTGATGATGCCCGCCGCGGCGATCGCGTTTGCGGGCGCGGCCTTCGGCCTAATCGTCGCCGGAATCGGGCGGACGCGCGACGCCGTTCTGCCCGTTGGCGCAATTGTGATCATGACGATGGCGGCGATCGGCGGATGCTGGTGGCCGATGGACCTAGAGCCCGCCTGGATGCAGCAGCTGGCGCTGGCACTGCCGACCACCTGGGCGATGCGCGCCTTCAACGATTTGATGATTCGCAACCTCGCCGCCTCCAGCGCGATACTCCCGGCCGCCGTCAATTTCGGCTTCGGAATCATCTACACTGTCGTCGGCGTCGCAATCGCGCGCCGCCGGTTCGGCTGAGGTCACCACGACGGAGCACTCACCAATTGAAGAAACCCGCAAATAATTTTCGCGGCGCCCTGATCGCGCTGGCCGGCGCGCTCGCGCTGATCGCTCATGGGCCAGGCGCCGCCGATGCGGCCACGATGCGACTTAAAGTCGACGTCGACCGGAGCACCGTCAGCGTGTCGGTCGCGGAGCCGGCCGCCTTCATCCGCGGCAGCGCGGTCGGGACGTTCCGAATAATCGACGGCGCGGTGAGCGGCGATCCCGCCAACATCCCGCGCACCGCCAAGGCGCGGATTCTTATCGACGCGAGCAGCTATCGCAGCGACAACGCGTCGCGCGATCGATACGTCAGCGAAAAATCTCTCGAGGCTGACAAATTTCCCACCATCGGCTTCGAGAGCAACAGCGTCGTCGGCGTCGTGAGGACCAATCCCAACGAAGGCACCGCGATCGTGAGCGGTTTCCTGACCCTCCACGGCGAAGCGCACGCCATGACCATGTCGGTGCACGCGAAGCTCGACCCGGACGGCGTCTTCACCGGCGACGGCGAGATAAAGTTCAACTACACGGATTTTGGGGTCAAGGTTCCCGCCGCTCTGTTCCACACCCTCCTGGCCGGTGACGAGGCAACGGTTCACTTTCATATCGTCGCAGTCAACGCAACCGCGCCCGCGCAGTAATCTCTGTTTGTCGGCGAGGCCATCGGTCAACTACAAACTTGAGCATGATGGAATTAGCGATTGCTCCACGCGGAGCGAAACTCCCGGCAGCGGTAACAGAGTTGGCATCGACGATCGAAGCCGACGGCGGTGCGGCGCTCGCCGCCTACCAGGAGCCGGTCGGCGACCACTGGCATCTGTTCGCGATGCTTCCGCTGGCGAAGGTCGAAGCGACGCCGTATCAACGCGACCTCTCGCCCGCCCATCTCAAACGGATGATCGAAGTGATGAAGAAGCTCGACCGTTTCACCGAGCCGATTGTCGCCGTTCATTCCGCCGGCACTTACTGGACTCCCAACGGCAACCATCGCCGCGCCGCCGCCGTGAAGTCCGGCGCCAAGATGATTCCGGCGATCGTGATACCGGATCCCGAGGTCGCCTTTCAGATTCTCGCGCTCAACACCGAGAAAGCGCACAACCTGCGCGACAAGGCGCTCGAGGTCATCCGGATGTATCGCGCGCGGCTCGAGCAGCGGCCCAAATCCGCGGAGAAGGACTTTGCCTTCGAGTTCGAGCGCGCGCACTACATCACGCTTGGCCTGCTGTATGAAAAGAAGCCGAGGTTTTCGGGCGGCGTCTTCGCGCCGCTGCTCAGCCGCGTGGACGGATTTATTGCCAAGCCGCTCAAGGACGCGATCGAAGATCGCGAGGAGCGCGCGGCCCAGGTCGAGCGCGCCGATGACCTGGCCGTCGCGCTGGTGGCGGCCGGCAAGAAGCGCGGGCTGGTGCATCCCTACCTGAAGAATTTTATCGTCGCGCGATCCAATCCGCTTACGCGGGCGCGGAAAAATCTTCCGACCTGCAAGGCGGCGCTGGCCGGCATGATCAAGGCGCTCGAGGAATTCGATCTCGACAAAATCCACTTCGGACAGATTCGCGCCGCGGCCCAAATCGCCGCCGCCACTTCGGTCGCCGACCCGAACTGATGACGGAAAAAACAGATGAACAATTTCCCGAGATGTTGATACTCGGGGCGCCGGTGTGCGACGCTTCCCTCTCGCGATAGTTGCTCGGTCGGAGAAATTCTAATGGCGAATGTCTACCGTATCTTTGGCGCGGAGTTGTCACCTTACTCGGTGAAGGTTCGTTCGTACTTCCGTTACAAGGGAATCCCGCATCGATGGATCGTTCGCAACGCCGACAGCACGGCCGAATACCAGAAATACGCGAAGCTTCCGATCGTGCCGCTGGTCGTCACGCCTGATGACCAGGGTATCCAGGACTCGACGCCGATAATCGAGCGCCTCGAGCCTTTGTTTCCGCGGCCGTCGATTCATCCGTCGGACCCGGTTGCCGCGTTCGTTTCCGTGCTGCTCGAGGAATTCGGCGATGAATGGGGCAACAAGTGGATGTTCCATTACCGATGGGCGCGCGAGGTAGACCAGCTCAGTTGCGCCGGACGGATCGCACGCATGATGATGCCGACGGCGGACGAGCAGCAGTTTTCCGTCGCGGCCGCCAACGTGCGCGAGCGGATGGTGGCGCGGGTCTGGTTCGTCGGATCGAACGCGCAGACGGCGCCGCAAATCGAAGATTCGTTCTGCGACACGATTGGAATCCTCGAGACGCACCTCGCCAACCGGGCCTATCTTTTCGGCGCGCGGCCGAGCTTCGGCGACTTCGCGATGTGGGGTCAGCTGTACAACTTGTGGACCGACCCGACGCCGGGCGCGATAATCGAAGGGCGCGCGCCAAACATGCTGGCGTGGATCCATCGGATGCTGTGGCCGCGGGCGGAAGGCGAGTTCGAGACGTGGGCCAGCCTCGAGCCGACGCTGATGCCGCTGCTCCAGCGCCAGGTCGGTCGCCTGTTCATGCCGTGGACGGCGGCCAACGCGGCGGCAATCGGGGAGGGGCGCGAGGAATTCAGCGTCGAGCTGGACGGCCGCACATGGACGCAGAAGCCGCAGAAGTATCACGTCAAATCACTGGCCGCGCTCCGTGAAAAATACGCCGCGATCCCCAACAAGCAGCCCGTCGACAAGGTCCTCGAACAAGCGGGTTGTCTTAAAGGCCTGCCCAGCTAGGCGGCGGCTGGGGCGCGGGCTAGTTCGAACGCGCCGAGCTCGATCGTGTCGTTCGAGCGCAGCACTATCTTGGTCGAGAGCCGCTGCTCGAGGGTCTCGAGATCTTTCGCGCCGTGATCGTACAGGTAGCGCGCGACTTCGGGATTGAGCTTGACGATCAGCATGTCGCCCGCCGACTTGGAGACCGCTTCGCGCTGAATCCCGCGGATTACTTCGGCCGCAAGAGTCGGCACCGATTTGACGACGCGCCGCCCGTCGCATCGCGGACAGGTGTCGGTGAGCAGTTTCTCCAGGCTCTCGCGCGTGCGCTTGCGCGTCATCTGGACGAGGCCCAGCTCGGAAATCTTGAGCGCCGACGTTCGCGCCTTGTCGCGCTTGAGCGCAGTCGCCAGCGCGTCGCTCACTTTCTTGCGATCGCCTTCGCGCTCCATGTCGATAAAATCCACGATGATGATGCCGCCGATGTTGCGCAGCCGCAGGTGCTTCACCACTTCTTCGACCGCCTCGAGGTTGGTCTTGAAGATAGTGTCGTCCTGGCTGCGCTTGCCGACGAAACGCCCTGTGTTCACATCGATCGCGGTCAGCGCTTCGGCTTGATCGAAAATGAGGTAGCCGCCCGACTTGAGCCAGACCTTGCGGTCGAGCGCGCGCTCGATCTGCGGTTCGATGTTGAAGCGATCGAACAGCGGCTGCGGCCCGTCATGCAGCGACACGCGCGCGCGCAGCCGCGGCATGTAGTTCTGCACGAACTGCACGACCCGGCTGTAGGTCGTCGGATCGTCGCACCATAGCCGGTCAACTTCGCTGGAAAACAGGTCGCGCACGATCCTCAGCGCCACGTCGAGGTCGCTGTAGAGGATCGACGCGGGCGGCATGCTCTCCTTCTTGCGCAGAATCGAGCTCCACAGCTTGGTCAGAAATGCGACGTCGCGCTGAATTTCGCGCCGGCTGACGCCTTCGCATGCGGTGCGCACGATGAAACCGCCTTGCGGCGGTCTCAGCTCTCCGACGTCGGCGCGCAGCCGCGCGCGTTCTTCGGCGCTCGCGATTCGCCGCGACACTCCGATGTGATTGCTGGTCGGCGTGTAGACGAGATGGCGACCGGGCAGGGAAATCGACGACGTCAGCCGCGCGCCCTTGGTGCCCATCGGCTCCTTGGCAATCTGAACGATGATGTCCTGGCCGCGCCGCAACTGCTGCTCGATCGGAAGCCGCGAGCGATGCTGCGCCTGACTGCGCCCGCGTCCCCGGCCGCCTCGACGCCGTCCGCGCGACGGCCGCGGCGCGCCGCCGTTGCCGTTGCTTTCGCTGTTGCCATTAACATTGTCGCCATCTTCGCCGGCGGGATTCGTCTCCGCGTCGGCAAACTCGTTGTCGCCTATCGGCTCGGTCTCGACATCTTCTTCACCGAGCACTTGCGCGACCGTGTTGAGCGCCGAGACTCCGTCGTGAAAATCCGAGACGTGCAGGAAGCCCGCCTTCTCCAGGCCGATATCGACGAACGCCGCCTGCATCCCGGGCAGCACGCGCGTGACCTTGCCCTTATAGATGTTACCCGCGAGCCCGACCTGGCGATTGCGCTCGAGGTAAAATTCGGCAAGCTCGTTGTCTTCGAGCAGCGCGACCCGCACCTCCAGTGCAGACGCGTTAATTGCGATTTCTCGTTTCACTGATGGACTCTCTATTGCGACAAATCCGGCGTCATTGCGATTGATAAGGGCGATGCGCCCCTGGTGTTGTCGCGCGAGCGTCGCGAGCTGTGGGAGTATCAGCAAAGCATACCGCGTCCGGTGGGACATCGTTTTACCCTTCGCATTGACAACTTGTGCAGGATCATACGAGGCACGCCCGACCTCCGCAAGCAAGGCTCTGGATGGCGGGTCAATAACGGGCTTTTAATCTCGCGTATCTTGACATCGGATCTTGGGGCCGATACTCGTCTTGTGTGTCTGCTGCAGCCGACATGGTTGCGCCCAGCCTCCCGGGAGCGGGCCTGCTCAACAGCAAGGTCCTTGTTCTCAATCGCTCGTATCTGCCGGTTCACGTTACGTCGGTCAAACGCGCGTTTGCGCTGCTTTATCAAGGCGTTGCGAAGGCCGTCGACGAGCAGTATCACACCTTCGACTTCGACAGTTGGCGCGATTTGTCGATTGAAGTTCAGCATGAGCGGCTGGGGATCGTGAACGGCTTTATCCGCGTGCCGCGAGTGCTGCTGCTGACGGCCTACGAGCGCGTGCCCAAGCGCCACGTGCGATTTTCGCGCTTCAACATCTTCGCCCGCGACGGCAATACCTGCCAGTACTGCCACAAGAAACTGCCGCGCACCGAGCTGAATCTCGATCACGTAATCCCGCGCTCGCGCGGCGGGATGTCGACGTGGGAGAACATCGTGTGCTCGTGCCATCACTGCAATCGCCGCAAAGGTGGCCGCACGCCCGACGAGGCCGGGATGCATCTGTTCCGCCGGCCGCGACGCCCTGAATGGACGCCGTTTTCGTCCGAGATGTTCAGCCTGCGCCGCTACCGCGAATGGATGCCGTACCTGTCGCAGGTCGATAGCGCGTATTGGAACACCGAGCTGATCCAAGACTAGTTTTTCAGCCCTTCTAACAGGGACAAAGTCTCCTAGTACTGGGTGCAGGGGTCACCCTGCCGATATGTTGGGTGTCCTATTGACCCTCTGAGGGTGGTTTAGGATAAACTTCTGATGACGTGGTGGATGTGGTGGAGGCGAAGGGAGCATGCGTCTTAAGAGCCTTGAATTACTAGGCTTCAAGTCCTTTCTCGATTCGACGACGATAAGTTTCGCGCCGGGGATGACCGCAGTTGTCGGTCCCAACGGATGCGGCAAATCGAACGTCGTCGACGCGATCCGATGGGTGCTCGGCGAGCAGGCGCCGACGCGTCTTCGCGGCAAAAGCGTCGAGGACCTTATTTACGCCGGTAACGAGTCGAATCCCGCGGCCGGGATGGCCGAAGTCTCGCTCGTGCTCGAGGCCGAAGAAGGCAGCCAGCTTCCCGAGCCGTACTCCGCGCTCAGCGAAGTCGCGGTGACGCGGCGTGCCTACCGCTCCGGCGAGTCGGAATACCTGCTCAACAAAATTCCCTGCCGTCTGAAGGACATCACCGAGTTCTTCATGGCGGCGCAGATTCATAGCCGCGGCTACTCGCTGGTCGAGCAGGGCCGAATCGAGGAAATTATCCAGGCCAAGCCGCACGAGCTGCGCACGCTGGTCGAGGAAGCTGCGGGCTTGTCGCTGTTCAAGGGACGGCGCGAGATGAGCGAGCGCAAGCTCGAGCGCGTGAAGGAAAATCTCGCGCGCGTCGACGACGTGCTAAGCGAAATCGAGCGTCAGCTAAGCTTTGCGCGCCGGCAGGCGAAGAAAGCCGAGACCTACAAGGTCGTCAAGGCGGAACTCGGCGAGCTGGAACGTTACTCTGCCGCACGGCGGCTGATCGATCAGCGCGAAGAGCTCGCGGTCCAGACCGGGCGCGACGCGGAGTTGAAGGGCGCGCTCGACGGCGCGCGCGCGGGCGCCGCCGCGATACGCGAGCAGGTCGAGGCGGCGGCGTCGGCCGCGCAGTCGGCGCGGTCAGAGCTGGGTGGCGCTCAGCGCGAACTCGAGAATCTGCATTCCGGCGCGAATGAACGCGCGCGCACGCGCGGATTCTTGCAGCGGCGGCTCGACGCGACCGCGCAGCTCGAAGTCGAGCTGAGTGCGCGGCTGGTCGAGCTGGAATCCAGCGCGACGCTGGCGCGCGCGAATCGCGCCGAGGCCGGCGCGGCGCTCGCGCGTGAAATCGCGGCGGGCGGCGGCGACGCCGACGCTTCTTTCAGGGAAATCTCTCTCAGGCACGAAGCGGCCGCTAACCAACTCAAGCAGGCCGAGCGCCGCGGCGAAGAATGCAAGGACGATCTGTCCGACGTCGTGCGCGAGGCTGCCGTGATTCGCGGCCGGCTCGGCGATCTTGCCGGCGAGCGCGCCGATCTCGAAAAGCGTCTCGAAGCGACCACGGTCGAGACGCCGGCGCTCGTCGCCGCGCTCGAAAGCGCGCGCGAGTTGATGCGCGCGGCGGAAGCGGACCTCGAAGCGTCGCGTGCGTTGGCCTCGGAGCTCGACGGCGCGCGGCGCGAGGCTGCCGAGCGCGAGATCGAAGCGCGCACCGCGCTCGACCATCTGACGGCGCGCGTCAATTCGCTGCGCGGCGTGCTGGTCGCGCGCGGCGAGCTGCAATCCAATCATTCGTCGAACGGCGTCGATCTGCGGCTTCGCACGATACTCGAATCGCTCAACGGCGATCGTCCCGCCACCGATCCTTCGATCCTCAAACAGGTCGTGCGCGCGCCGCTTGCGCTGGAACCGGCTCTCAAAGCCGTGCTCGGCGATCAGATGGACGCGGTGATCGTCGAGTCCTCGCAGTTCGCGATCCGCGCAATCGAAATCCTCAAGGAGAATCGCGCGGGCCGGATGGACTTCGTGCAGGAACCCGGCGCGGACGTAACGGCTCATCCGGCGATCGATGCGCCCGGTATCGCGGGCCGGCTGGTCGAGATGCTCGAGGTGGACTCGCGCTTCTCGCCGGTGGCCGAGGCGATGCTTGGTCACGTGATGCTGGCCGACGATCTGCATTCCGCGCTGGCGGCGTCGAATCTCAACGGTCACGGAACCGTTTTTGTAACCCGCGACGGCGACCTGGTATGGCCGGGCCGGATGATCAGCGGCGGCAGCGCCGAAGACAGTCACGCGACGGTGGACGTCGCCGCAATCGAAGCGGAAACGCGCGAACTGGCGCGCGCAGAAGAGGAGCATCGTACCCGAGTCGGGCAATTTGCGGCGATTCGCGCTGAACGCGAGCGGGCGGACGCGGCGCTCGAGGATGGACGAGGCAAGGCGCGCGAAGCGGAGCGAGTTGCAAACGAGCGGCGCGGCGCGCTGGCCCGCGCTGAACAATCGGTCGCGCTCGCGGAAGCCCACGGCGGCAATTCACGCCGTCGTCTCGGCGAGCTCGCCGAGCTGGTAGTCACTTCAAATGCGCGGCTGGAGGAGCTGGCGAAGATCGAGCAGGAGGCGCGCGCGCGCCTGGGCGTGATGGCCGCCGAGATCGCGTCGATGCGAGCGGCGGCGGAAGAGATTGGCGCCGTGATGCTCGAAGCTGCCTCCAAGGTCGAGGCGCGCAAGTCCCGCCTCGGCGCGCTCGAGAGCGAACTGGCGCACGCGCGGCGCGAGGCGGACGCGCTGGAAGCGCAGATCGACGAGAATCGCGCCAACCTGGAGCGCTCGCACGCCGAACGCGCCGAGTTCGAGCGCGAACTCGAAACTTTGTCATCGCAGGATATCGCGGCGCGCGCCCGCGAGACGGAGCTCGAAGCGGAACTTTCGCGATTGCGCGCGCAATGCGACGCGTCCGAGCGCGAACTGGAAACGCGCCGCGCCGACTACAAGAATGCGCAGGAGGCGCTGACGGCTCTGGAAGCCGAGGCGACAGAATGCGGCCTCAAGCGCGAACGCGCCCGCGCGCTCAGCGAGGAATTGGCGCGCGCATTTGTCGAGAAATTCGGCGCCGAGTTCGATGCGATGGCGGCCGAGATAGTTCCCGCCCTCGACGGCAGAATTGCGGCGGATGACGACGCGAGGATCGTCGAGTTGCGCGCGAAGATGGAACGAATCGGCGAGGTGAACCTGGCCGCCGACAGCGAGGTCAAGGAACTCGAGGAGCGCGCGGGAGTGCTCGGCACCGAACGCGCCGACCTGCAGAGTGCGCTCGACGATCTGACGAAGACGATCACGCATCTGAATCGCGAGGCGCGAAAACGCTTTGCCGAGACGTTCGAAGGCGCGGCGAAAAACTTTGCCGAGCTGTTCCCCAAGCTGCTCCGCGGCGGCAAGGGACGGCTCGAATTGACCGACGCCGGCGACGTGCTCGAGGCGGGCGTCAACGTGCTGGTGCAGCCGCCCGGCAAGAAGGTCAAGGAGATTGGCCTGCTGTCAGGCGGCGAGAAGGCGCTGTCCGCGATGGCGCTGATTTTCTCGCTGTTCCTGCTCAACCCCAGCCCGTTCTGCGTGATGGACGAAGTTGACGCGCCGCTCGACGAGTTCAGCCTCGCGGCATTCACGACGCTGATGGCCGAGCTGAAGACGCGCTCGCAGTTTATCGTGATCACGCACAACCAGCGCACGATGCAGCGCGCCGATCAGATTCACGGCGTGACGATGGATCGCCCGGGCGTGTCGCGGATCATCTCGCTGCGAATCCCGCAAGCAGCCTGAGAAAGTGCGCGGCTAAATCAAACTGTAGCCGCTGCCTTTGCGATCGAATCCGATCCCGACGCTGTTTACCTTCTGGCCGTACTGCTTGAGCAACGGCTGACTGTACGTGACCAGCCCCGTTACCTTGTCGAGCGGTTCGGTGGCGAGGATGAGCGCCGATTGCGCCATCCATTCGACCGGCTCGCCGCTCGGATCGTCGGGTCCCTTGACGAGATGGTGATGGACCGTGCCGGGAGTCGCGACGACCTGTGACGGCGATACGCAGGTCACCGAGATTCCGTCGTCGTAAACTTCTTCGGCGAGTCCCTGCGTGAAGCGCTCGAGCGCGGCCTTCTCCGCGCCGTAGCAGACGCCGCCGCGAAACACGGTCGCGCTCTTGTATGGTCCGCGGCCGGGTCCGATCGCCGCGCCGGACGAAATGTTGACGATCGATCCGGACTTGCGCGGGATCATGTCCTTGAGCACCAGGTGCGCCAGCATGAACGGGCCGTGAATGTTGACGGCGAACGAGCGCATCCATCGTTTCGGCGGAAAATCCTTGACCGGGATGAAGTAGGTCAGCGCGGCGTTGTTCACCAGCACGTCAACCGGTCCGTAGAGCTTGTGCGTTTGCTCGACAAGTTTTTCGCAGTCGGCTTCCGACGAGACGTCGCAGGTGACGGCCGATGCTTCGCCGCCCGCCTTTTTGATTCCGGCGACCGTCGTCTCGAGCGATCCTTCCAGCGGATGCTCGCCCTCTTTGAGCGTGCGCGCGGAGCACACGACCTTCGCGCCTTCCTTGGCGAACAGCTCCGCGATTGCCTTGCCGATACCGCGGCTCGCGCCGGTTACGATTGCCACTTTGCCTTTGAGCTTGGCCATCTACTGATCTCCCTTCGTGATGGGTCCGCGTGATCTCTGCGCGCTCGTCGCGGCCCACATCTTTATAGCGAGGAACGTAATCGAATGTGAAACCCGCGGTGGGTTTCACGCTTCCTTCGGCAGGGGTGACCCCTGCACCCAGTGATAAGAAAAGATGCGGGACTTCGTCCCTGTTAGAACCCTTTTCTCTGATCCTGAGCGAAGCGAATCTTGCCTCGCCCGTTCGTCGGGAGAGGCCGACGCTCGTCTTCGAGCGCCGGGTGAGGGACCAAATTCGCTGAGATTCCAAATGTGCGGCGCAACAGACAATCGCGCCGCCAAATGTCCCCCACCCTGACCCTCCCCCGACGAACGTGGGAGGGAATCAGAAGGAGAGGCCACAGTCTTGGCGAGGCCAGTTTCGGAGAGAGACCGCGACTGTTATTCTTTCATCGAAGTTCTTCGGGATTTATTTTTCCGTACGACGTAAGCTGTGACTCCTCTCGCTATCGTACTCATCCTGATTATCGCCGCGGGCGGCGGCGCCGGCCTCGTTTTCATTGGAATCCTGATTCAGTGGAGTCTGCGCAAGGCGCTTCCGTCGCGTCCGTCTCAAATTCAGATCGAGCCCGCGCGGGAGGTCGAGCCTCCGCCGGCCGCCGAGCGCTTCGTCGAACCGACTCCCGCGATTGCCGAGCCGGAGCCATACGTTGCGCCGCCGCCGACGGTTCGCGAGCCCGTCAGAATCGGACTCGGACTGCGCAAGACGCGCGAAAACTTTCTCGCGCGTATCAGGGCGGCGCTGACCGGCAGCGCGAAGATCGACGACATATATGAGGGCCTCGAGGAAGCGCTGATCGCCGCCGACGTGGGCGTCGAGGCGAGCATGAAGATTACCTCCGCCGTGCGCGCGAAGCTGGGCAACGACAATCGCCCCGATGCGATCCGCGATGCGCTCAAGGCTGAAATCGCCGCGATCATGATGTCCGCGGACCGCCGTCCGGCCGACTCGGGCGATGCGCCGCTCGTTATCATGCTGGTGGGCGTTAACGGCGTCGGCAAAACGACGACGGTCGCCAAGCTCGCGGCGCGGCTCAAGGCCGAGCGCGGCAGCGTGATCGTCGCGGCGGCGGACACGTTTCGCGCGGCCGCGATCGAGCAGCTCGAGGTGTGGTGCGATCGCGCCGGCGCCGACATCATCAAGCAATCGCAAGGCTCGGATCCCGCGGCGGTCGCCTTCGACGCGGTCAAAGCCGCGGTCGCGCGCAAAACGCGCACGGTGTTGATCGACACGGCCGGGCGGCTGCAGACCAAAGGTAATTTGATGGAGGAGCTCAAGAAGATCGCCCGCGTCATCGCGCGCGAGCTGCCGGGCGCGCCGCACGAGACGTGGCTGGTGCTCGACGCCAACACCGGTCAGAATGCGCTCAGCCAGGCGTCGATCTTCGGCGACGCGGTCCCGCTGACGGGCGTGGTGCTGGCCAAGCTCGACAGCACGGCGAAGGGCGGAGTGGTGATTGCGGTGGCGGAGCGGCTCAAGATTCCGGTGAGGTTCGTCGGCCTGGGCGAGGCGCTCGAGGATTTGCGCGAGTTCGACGCGCGCGAGTTTGTTGACGCGCTGTTTGCATCTGGCGACGCAGGAGAGCAGAGTGCGAGCGGTTCTTATGCAGCTTGACAGCGTGGTTTATCGAAAATTAAACTAAAGGTAGAAGATTTTCCCTCATGGCGACAGATGTCTTAAAGCAACTAGACGAACGAATTCAGGCTTCGGTGGCGCGTATCCATCAATTGCGCAAGGAAAACGATCAACTCGCGCAGAAGCTCGCGGAAGCCGAAAAAAAATATGCGGACGCGGCCGGCATGGTAAAGCAGTTGAATGCCGAGCGTCAGCAGCATGAAAACGAGCGTAACGATGTGCGCAACCGGATCGAAAAGATCCTCACCCGCTTCGACGGGATCGATCTTGGCTGAAGATGAAGGGAGTCAGCGTCCAGATCATGGGACAAAGCCTGACCGTCGCCAGCGAGGCGGGCGACGACTGGGTCAAGTCCCTGGCCGAGACGGTGGACGAAAAGATCAGGGATATCCGCGCCGGGAGCCAGACGATCAATTCAGTGAACCTGGCAATCCTGGCTGCGTTAAATTTCGCCGAGGAGCTCGAACACCTGCGCCGTGAGCATAAGGAGCTGGTGAATCGAATCGTGGCGATGAATAAACGGCTGTCCGCGGCTATCGACGGCGAATGAGCAAGGGATTGAATCGTCGTCGCGGCGCGCGGCATCCGAGAGGTGAGCGATTTCGGACGGGGGCGGGAATTGTGGATCTCGAAAGTGGCCTAAACGCGGTGCTTACCAGCATGAGGACCGTGCAACATTTTTCAACCGCATCGAAGGCTTTCGCGATAGAACGTTTCGCGGATACAGGCCGGCTGTCAGCCGGTTCGAGAATGACAACGACAGGCGCGCGTGACGGCAACGAAACGGCGCAATCGAGCAGTTAGACCCGCTCCCGCCATGGCAACGACTGTGGCGGACGAAAAGAAAAATCTTCGCGCGATCATGATCGCATGCCGCGACGCGCTCCCCGGCGAGCGCGCAGCGGCATGGTCGGAAATCGTCGAGCGCCGGGTGCTCGCGAGCGAATGCTACCGCGACGCGTCGGCGATCGTCCTCTACGCACGCTCATCGCAACGAAGTCTCGACGGAAATTATCCTGGCCGACGCGCTGGCGTCGGGCCGCGCGGTCTTTTATCCGCGCGTCGACGCTGCGACGAGCACGATCGTCGCGCGACGGATTCGCGATCGTCGCGAACTCGCGCGCGGCGCGTATGGAATTCTCGAGCCGTCCGAGTCGTCGGAAGTTCTCGACAGCAAAAGTTTCGCGAAAGTTCTGGTCTGTGTTCCCGGCGTCGCCTTCGGACTCGAAGGTCAGCGACTGGGCCGTGGCGGGGGTCATTATGATCGTTTCATCGGCCAACTCGGCCGCGAAGCGATCAGCGTGGGGCTCGCCTATTCATTTCAGCTGCTCGATCGAATCCCCGAGTCGGGACTCGACCGGCGGCTTAACTACATTGCGACCGAGTCCGCCGTTCATCGGGCCTGCGAAGCGCCACTGCCAGCTCGCAGAACGCGGACGAAGGAGGTAAACCCGGGTGGCACTAATCACGGCAATCCTGGGATTCATAGTTGGTGGCGCGGTCTTTTTCATTTGGGGAATAACGAAACAGCGTAAGGACGCCGTTAACCTGGAGGCCGCGCGCGCTCAGGCCGAGGAAATAACCAAGGAGGCTCAAACACGGAGCCAGTTAGTAGTAAAGGAGGCTGAACTCAAGGCGAAAGATATGGTGGTCGGCGCGAAGGCCGACGCCGAACGCGAGATGCGCGATCGCAGGCGCGAGATTGCCGCGATCGAACAGAAGCTCGAAGCACGCGAAGAGACTTTCGAAAAACGCCAGGAAGCATTCGAGCGGCGCGAAGCCGATCTCAACCGGCGCGATCAGAGTTTGCGCGCGCGCGAGAAAAGTCTCACCGACAAGGAAGAAGTACTGCAGGCGCATATCGACGAGGCGCGCACCAAGCTCGAGGCCGTCGCCGGCCTGACGCGCGAGGAAGCCAAGCGCTCGCTGATGGACGAGATGATCGGGCAGGCGCGCACCGACGCCGCCAAGCACATTCGAATCGTCGAGGAAGAGGCGCGCGAAGAGGCCGACCGCCGCGGCAAGCGCGTCGTCGCGATTGCGATCGAGCGGCTGGCGGGCGAGTTCGTCGCCGAGCGCACGGTCTCGGTGCTCGCGCTGCCCAACGACGAGATGAAGGGGCGCATCATCGGTCGCGAAGGCCGCAACATCCGCGCGATCGAGGCGGCCACCGGAGTCGATATAATCATCGACGACACTCCGGAGGCGGTCGTAATTTCGTGCCACAATCCGATTCGCCGCGAAATTGCGCGGGTCGCACTGCAGCAGCTCATCTCGGACGGCCGCATTCATCCCGGGCGTATCGAGGAAGTCGTGCGCAAGGCCGAGCAGCAGGTCGAGGAATCGATTCGCGAGGCCGGCCAGCGCGCGATAATCGAGGTCGGCGTACACGGAATCCATCCCGAACTGGTCAAGCTGCTCGGGATGCTCAAGTATCGGTACAGCTACGCGCAGAATGTGCTGATGCATTCGATCGAAGCCGCGTTCATTTGCGGCGCGATGGCGGCTGAGCTGGGACTCAACGAAAAGCAGGCTCGCCGCGCTGCCTTGCTGCACGATATCGGCAAGGCGCTGACGCACGAAGTCGAAGGCTCGCACGCGCTGATCGGCGGCGAGATAGCGCGCAAATACGGCGAGTCGGCGAAGATAGTAAACGCAATCGCGGCGCATCATGAGGAAGTCAAAGCGGAGACGATTCTCGCGCCGCTCGTCGATGCTGCCGATGCGCTCTCGGGCGCGCGTCCGGGGGCGCGGCGCGAGGTGCTCGAGAGCTACGTCAAGCGGCTCGAGGATCTCGAGACGATCGCGAAGTCGTTCAAGGGCGTCGAGAAATGCTTCGCCGTGCAGGCCGGGCGCGAGATGCGCGTGATCGTCGAGCCGACGCAGGTCTCGGACGAGGACACCTCGATGCTGGCGCGCGACGTCGCGCGCAAAATCGAAACCGACATGACCTATCCGGGACAGATTCGGGTCACGGTCATTCGCGAGACCCGCGCGACCGAGCTCGCGAAATAGTATCAGGTTGATTCCGGTCCCCCTTCCCTCGAGGGAAGGGGTTAGGGGTTAGGTTCCGAAGGCCCGATCGCTTTAACGCGGTCGGGCCTTCGTGCTTTACCGCGACGCTTCCGTTACGTTCTTTTTATCGCAATGTTTGAAGCCGAACGGATCGCCGGGACTGATTTCGAACCCGATCGACTGATCGAGTATCTCCGCCCGCCATTTCGCAAATTCGAATTCTCGACGCCAATGAGCACGGCGCACGCCACCAGGGTTCTCCAGGAGATCGTCGAACCGCCGCGCAAGTGGGGATGGCCGACTTCCACCAAGCGCGGATATTTTGAGGGCAGGGTCGCCGGGAGCCGCTTCAAAATCCATCGAATTATCAGCTACCAGAACTCATTTGTGCCGATAATCGAGGGCAACTTCCGGCGCGACGGCTTGGGAACCGCCGTGACCCTGAACATGCGCCTGGTGTGGCCGGTCGTGCCGTTGTGGATCGGCATAATAGTGTTCCTGGCGTGGAGTTCCGTGTCTGTCGATTCGCTGGTAGCCGGGCCCTTTGGCGTTCGAATCGCGGTGATCGCGATGACGCTGTTCATCTATCTCGTCGCGACCGTACCATTCGCGATCGAGGTGCGAATCGCGATGAAGCGCTTGTTGGAGCTTCTTCGCGCCGGCGAAACGGGTTCGCGCTTGCCACTTTGAGAACCGATGATCGCGCTTCGTGCTTTACCGCGCTGGAAGTTGGAAGGTATCATCCATCCACGATGCCCACTACGCGCGAAGTCCTCGATGCGACGATCGCATTGGAAAAACAAAGCATGGCGCTGTACGCGCGCTTCGCCAAAATCTTTGCCGGCGAATCTGCGTTGCAGGATTTCTGGTTCGGGATGGCGCGCGACGAAGCGCGGCATGTCGGTGCGCTGGACCTGGTGACGACCGTGCTCGATCAGGAAGAGATGCTCGACAAGCCCAGTCCCATCTCGCTCGAAGACGCGACCATTGTGCGGCTGCGCGCGCTGCTCGAAAAGTCTCAGCGCGACGCATCGCCCGGAATCAAGCTCGAACGCGCGCTCGAGATCGCGCTCGAAGTCGAGGAAACCGAGCTCGAAGATCTCGTCTCGGATTTGTTAAAGGCGCTGCAGGCGCCCGATGAATACGAGCGATGCCTGCGCTTGCTCGTCCACGACCTTGGCGAGCTCAGCTACATGATCGAACGTCACTCGGCCAACCCGGCGCTGCTGTCGCGATGCGACGCTCTGGTAAATCGTCACGCCGAGACGCTTCGCCATACGGCAATCAGGTAGCACGGCGTGGACCGCGGTGGCGCGCGCGATGTGCGCAGGTTATATTTCAGGGCTGCGCTGAGGAGTGGCCAAATTGGTAAGGCACCTGACTCTGGATCAGGCGATTGCAGGTTCGAGTCCTGCCTCCTCAGCCAACGATGCTACAATGCGCGCCGTTTTTTTCGACGCGCGCGGCGATGGTCCCATCGTCTAGTGGTTAGGACACCGGCCTCTCACGTCGGGAACGCGGGTTCGACTCCCGCTGGGATCACCATTTTTTTCGCTGGACGACTATGAAACCTTCGGAGTGGGGTAGTGTGAACGCGCCACAGATGCAACCGAAGGGTTGCATTTCGGCGAAACCGAGGCTATTGTAAGCGCAACCAGGAGGTTGTGTATGGGCACCGATACCGATCGAATCGAGAAGAAGATTCTGTTGCGCGCATCGCGCGAGCGCGTGTGGCACGCGATCAGCGACTCCCAACAGTTTGGCAGCTGGTTCGGGGTTGCGTTCGACGAGCCCTTCGTTCGCCAAAAGCGAATGATCGGAAAGATGGTTGGGACCACGGTCGATGCGGAAGTCGCCAAGAGGCAGAAGACCTACGAGGGAGTCGCCTTCGAATTCACCGTCGACCGCGTCGAACCGCAGCGCCTGTTTTCCTTCCGCTGGCATCCGTACGCCATGGACTCCAGCGTCGACTACTCCAAAGAGCAGTCCACGCTCGTGACGTTCGTTCTGGAAGAGGCCGCGGGCGGCACGATGCTGACTGTTACCGAGTCGGGATTCGACCGTATCCCGCTGGAACGGCGCGCCAAGGCGTTTGCAGCCAACGAGCAGGGATGGGCCGCGCAGATGAAGCTGATCGAGAAGTACCTGGCGCTCGCAGCTTAGATGTCGCGAATGCGCAATTCTGCTGCCGCGAACCTTGCCAGGGCGGCGCCGGTCTTCGCCGCGCTGGCCGACGAGACCCGCTTGCGAATCGTTGCGCGACTTTGCGGCAAGGGGCCGATGTCGATCGTGCGCCTGGCGGACGGCGCACGGGTCTCGCGCCAGGCGATCACGAAACACCTGCATGCGCTCGAACAGGCCGGACTCGCGCGCAGTTCTCGCACGGGCCGCGAATCCATCTGGGAGCTTCGGACGCATCGGCTCGCCGAAGTGCGGCGGTACCTGGACCAGATTTCGCACGATTGGGACGCGGCGCTGGGCCGCTTGCGCGCGTTCGTTGAAAAAGACGGCAATGAACGCTCGTTCAGTTCGCGGTGAACGACCGTTCAGTTCACGACAAATCCGCCGGCAAATCGGAAGGGTATCGAATCGCGTGCTCGGAGGCGGTAAAGTCTGGCTTGGCCGCGGTTTGGAACCCCCTCTATCTTCGTCTGCGACAATAGAGTAACCTCACTGTCTAACGCTCGGATTGTTCCTTTCTCTAAGCCCAGGGAATTAGCCCAGGGTTTTCTGTACGAGAGCTTCCCGGCAAATACTTACGGAGGGCAAAAATGCCCAGCAAATT
The DNA here is from genome assembly GCA_963805315.1 of uncultured delta proteobacterium. GTDB lineage: Bacteria > Desulfobacterota > Binatia > Binatales > Binataceae > Binatus. The sequence goes on along the minus strand of CAWDTQ010000014.1, from coordinate 857,249 downwards.
GTACGTAGGCAATCTGGCCTACTCGGTCTCCAACAGCGATCTGGAAGAACTGTTTTCACAGGCTGGCCAGGTTCAGAGCGTGGCGGTAATCACGGATAAATTTTCCGGCCAATCGAAGGGCTTCGGCTTCGTCGAGATGGCGAATGCGGAAGAGGCTTCCAAGGCCATACAGACCCTGAATGACACGGATCTGAAGGGCAGAAACATCAAGGTTAGCGAGGCCAAACCCCGCGAATCGAGCTTCGGCGGCGGCGGGTGGCGGTGGCAACCGGCGCGGCGGTGGCGACAACCGCGGCGGCGGAGGCGGCGGCCGCTGGTAAATTAGTCTGAGGCTGGGCGGGCACGCGATGCCCGCTCAGTCGTTTTTTTCAGGGCTGCGGCGAAGTCCAGGTTCCGCTGCCTCTGCAATTTTCAAAAATATCTTCGAGCTCCCGTCCTGGGAGAACAGGCGGGCGTTCGCACGTCAGCACGAGGAGGTTCGGTGCCCAGAATATATGTAGGAAATCTCGCTGAGTCAGTTACGCGCGATGATCTGCGGGCGCTGTTCTCCAAAATCGGCCGGGTCGGCGGCGCGCTGGTGATCACCGACAAAGCTACCGGCAAATCCCGCGGCTTCGGATTCGTGGAAATGGTCGAGGTCGACGACGCGATCAACGCCGCCGTCTACTTCAGCGGCACCGAACTCGAAGGCCGCAAAATTCACGTCGATCCATACCGTCCCCAGGAACCGGGGGCGCAAAAGTATCGCGGCGAGCGCAAACGGCGGGCCCCCGCCAAGCGCAGCAGCAACGGCACCGCGTAGCTGAGTGGGAATTTTCGGCGCGAGCAAGAACCTGATAAAATTAAGAGTGAAAGATTCGAGCAGGAGCCGATATGCGCGATGAAGGGTTGACGCCGTGGAGAACGCACGACTGGAAGGTCCGCACGATCGAATCGATCGCTCCGGGAGGCGGTTCGCGGCTCGCCTTTACCTGCAGGAGTTGCGGCAGGATCTTCAATCAGACGACGATCAACAGCCGGACCTGGGCGGTCGATGCGGGCGGCACTGCGCTAACGGACACCGTGACGAATCGATGGCTTGAGGAAAGTTGCCTGCGCCGGCCCGCGGATAGCGACGAGGACGACCGCAAGCAATTCAAGAACGGCCCCGCGCTGCAAAGTTAAGCTTTTTCCCTAGCCGAAGTTTTTTTCCGAACGAAGGCACAATTTGAAATTGAAAATACGAGTTGTCGCGCTCGGTGCGCTGATCTTATGTGCGGCCGCTGTCCCTGCCGCCGCGCAAGCCGTGGCGAATGCGTCGATCGCGCCCGTCGACGCGACCGCATCGGTGAAATCTGTCATCGACCAGTCGATCATCGTTTTCAAGGACGCTCAGCTGGCGCCGGCGGAGCGCGAGCAAAAGCTTCGCGCGATTGCCGAGAGCCACTTCGATTTCCAGGAGATGTCGCGCTCGGCGATCGGCTACCACTGGAAGACTTTGACGCCCGCGCAGCAGACCGAGTTCGTGCCGCTATTCACGACCTTCATCGAGGACGCGTATTTGTCGCGAATAGAATCGTATTCGGTCGAGAAGATTAACCAACAGATAAAATCCTCGATGATTCAATTCACCAAGCAGACCACCGACGGCCCCGACTACGCCGAGGTTTTCAGCACCGTCGTGCTGCAGGACCAGAAAGATCCGATTCCCGTCAATTACCTGATGCGCCGCGCCGCGGACGAGTGGAAGATTTACGACATCACAATTGACGCGATCAGCGTAATCGCGAACTACCGCAATCAGTTCAACCGCGTGCTGAACAACGACGGTTACGACAAGCTCGTCAGCGACATCCGCCAGAAAACCGCGGGCCTCCAGCAACCAGCAAAGTAACGCAACTTCCCGCGCTACTCCCTGCCTTCCTGCCCGGGCTTGAGCGTCCCGACTATCGGCACGCCCATCGGACCGACGGGAATATAGACTTCCGTGTGGTTGGGCGAGTTGACCATTCTTTGCTGCGCCTGGATCGCTTCGTACTGGACGTAGAGCGGCGTCAATTTCTGGTTGATCGTATCCATCGCCTTGGCGACGCCCTCTGCCTCGGCTTCCCGAATTTGCGCCTTGGCCTTTGCAGTCTGGATTTCGATGGTCGTCTGCTCGAGCACTTGCGTCGCAGCCAGTTTGTTCGCGACCGACTGCGCCACCGTTTCGGGATATTGGATATTGCCGATGACGACGCTGATAATCGTGAACGGCGTGTCCTTGGTCAGCTTGAGAATTCGATCCTGAACCGCAGAGCCGATGGTATCGATGTTGTCCTTGATATCCAGCCCGTCGTATTTCTGAACCTCGTCGCGCGTGTAGGTCCTGAAAGGTTCTTTGATGAAATTATCGTAAGCCGACCTGAGTGGATTCTCGCCCGTCTCGCCATATTTTTCGACGAATATCTTGACGTTCTCAGGATCCACCTTCCACAGCAGATGCGCTTGAAACTCGATATGCAGATTGTCCTTGGCGAGCACGGCGGTCGGACCGACAAACTGTTCCGTGCTCGTGTTCGGCGTCACCGAAATGTTGGTTACCGCAAGCATCCAACCAAGGCCGGTTGAAGTCGGTCCCGTTTGCAGTTCGTAGAATCTGGCGGGCATCGTGTATGGATGCTTGGTGACGTATCCGACGTAACCTGCCGGCGTAGAAGGGTTCGTGCATCCGATGATACCGAGGGCCAACACTGCAAGTAGTCGTCGCATTCTTCCTCTCCTTTCGTTCTCAGCGCCGCCGAATGCGGCTGAATGACCATGGGCCGAGTGTTGCTACAATCAATATTTTGCTCAAATCACTGTTAAACTGAGGTTACGCGATGATTCTGAAAGTTGCACGACTCGGATTTCCGTCGCTCAGGACGGCGGCCAGCCCGGTGCCGCCCGAACGGATCAAAACGCGCGAGTTCCAGCAGCTGATCGACGACATGATCGAAACGATGTACGAGTACAGCGGCGTCGGCCTAGCCGCCCCGCAAGTGCATCTGCCGATTCAACTTGCGGTGCTCGAAGTCCATGACCATCCGCGGTATCCCGAGATGCCGGAGGTTCCGCTTACGGTCCTCGTCAACCCCAATGTCACGATTCTCGACCGTACCCTCGTCGAGGAGTGGGAGGGATGCCTCAGCGTGCCGGACCTGCGCGGGCGCGTGCCCCGCTTCAAGCAGCTTCGGGTGACCGCGCTAGGGCGCGAAGCGGAGCCGGTCGAGATCGTGGCGTCGGATTTTCACGCACGCGTGATACAGCACGAGACTGATCATCTAAAAGGCGAGATTTACCTGGACCGGATGCCGGATATGCGCGCACTGGGGTTTATCCAGGAATGGCAGAGATACATGCTTAAGCCGGAGGCGGAGAAGAAGGATTGAGGAAGAGGGCGGCTCGTTTTTGGTCGATCATTTCGGCGGCGGGGGGAGTTCCGGCATCTTGCCGGTGGCCTTGAACTCCGCGATCGCCTTGCGCATCTCTTCGTTCTGCGCGGCGAGAATGTTTTGCTCACCCTGTACTTTCGAGAGCTGCGCCTTGAGTTGCTCGTTTTCGTTTTGAAGCTTGAGCAGTTGCTCGTTGAGCTGCGACATCTGCTGAGTCTGCTCTTCGAGACGCGTGCGATAGCTGCTCGAATAGAAAAAGAACAGCAGCGCGGCGATTATCGCGACGATCAATCCGCCTATGAGCAATCGTCCCATCTAGCTGACAGATTAGCCGATCTGCCCGTGAAAAAAAGTGAATTGACTTGCCCGGCCGGCCGTCTCTAGAATGCCGTGGGATTGCACTTCTGGCCGGGCGCTATTTGCACTACATTAGGAACTATGCACGACGCCCCGGCGCCCATGAGCGCGGGAGCGCTGAAATCCCAACGCGGCAAGGGCTAGAGCAGGCTTCATGATAGAGGTCCAGGAGCTGACCAAATATTTCGGCGCCACGCTTGCCGTCAACCACGCTTCGTTCAAGGTCGAGAAGGGCGAGATCATCGGATTGCTGGGGCCCAACGGCTCGGGCAAGACGACGATCATGCGGATACTGACGGGATTTTTCCCGGCCACTTCCGGCCGCGCGATGATCGGCGGACTCGACGTCGCGGAACATTCGCTCGAGACGCGGCGGCGCGTCGGCTACCTGCCGGAAAACATGGTGCTGTACCCGGACTTGAGCGTCGACGCGCTGCTCGAGTTCGGCGCGCGCGTGCGCGAGATCGATCCGAAGACGACGCGCGATCGAATCGAATACTCGCTCGACACCTGCGGGCTGAAGGACGTGCGGCGCAAGCTTATCGGCAAACTCTCGAAGGGCTACCGGCAGCGCGTCGGAATCGCGCAGGCAATCCTGAGCGATCCCGAAGTGCTGATCCTCGACGAGCCGACGGTGGGACTCGATCCGCGGCAGGTGGTGGAAATCCGCGAGTTGATCCGATCGCTGGCCGGGCATTCCACCGTGCTGCTGTCGACGCACATTCTGCCCGAGGTCAACATGACGTGCCGTCGCGTCGTGATTATCGATCGCGGACGAATCGTCGCGCAGGACACGCCCGAGCATCTGACGGCGAAACTCCAGGGCACCGACCAGACGCTGATCACCGTGGCCGGTCCGTCGCCGGCGGTGCGCGAGGCGCTGACTGCCGTCAAATTCGTCGATCGGCTCGAGGACCGTCCGGTCGACGCCGGCTCAAACGGGGTGTGCTCGTTTGTCGCGTACTCGAGCGGGCATGGCGACGAAGTGCGCTCGGCGCTGGCGGCGTGCGTCGTGCAGCACGGATGGAATCTGCTCGAGGTCAAGCCGATGGCGCTCAGCCTTGAAGATTTGTTCATGCGGCTCGTCACTAAGGAAGAGCGGGTCTAAGTGCGCGGCGCGAGGACTCAAATGAGCGTTGAGGTAGTCGATGTCTAACGGTGCAGCCACGCTGGAAGTCGCCGGCGGCGCGACCGAATCCCGACGCGCGGCGATTCGCGCCGCGGGGACCGGCTTCTCGGTGGGCAGGATGCTCGCGGTGACGCGCAAGGAATTGCGCTCGTACTTCGCTTTTCCGCTGGTGTACGTGCTGTCCGGCGTGTTCCTGGTCCTGGCGGGATACTATGCGTACACCGACTTGGTGTTCTTCGTTACGATCGCGTTCGCCAAAGACATCATGCAGAACTACTGGCAGCTGCTGTTCTCGGATATCCGCCTGTGCATGCTGCTGACGCTGCCGTTCATCACGATGCGGCTGTTTGCGGAGGAGCGAAAACTCGGCACGATCGAGTTGCTGTACACCTATCCGCTGCGCGACGGCGAAATACTCGGCGGCAAGTACCTGGCGTCGGTCGCGATCTTCGTCATGATGCTCGCGCTGACGATGCTCTACCCGGTTTACATTTACAGCATTCACTCGTTCCCGCTGTTTCCGATGGTGGCGGGCTACCTGGGCTTGCTGCTGATCGGGTGCGCGTTTATCGCGTGCGGTGTGTTCATCTCGTCGCTGTGCGAGAGCCAGGTGATGGCGGGGATGGGCACGATCACGCTGCTGTTGTTTTTCTGGATTCTCAACTGGAACGAGGCCGCATTCACCAACTCGTGGCTCGAATTGCTGCGCGCATTTTCATTGTTCGATCAGTTCGGCGGCTTCGCCAAGGGAGTGATCGATCTCGATCACATGACCTACTTCATTTTCTTCAGCGTCTTTTTTCTGTTTCTGACGCAGCGCTCGATGGAGGCACGCAAGTGGACGGGCCGGCGCTGAAGGATTCGTCCGCGGCCGAGCGCCGGTCGATCTGGATGAACTATGCGGTGCTGCTTTACACCGTGATCGCGTTCGCCGCGGTGTTGATCGTCGCCAACGCGATAATCTCGACCTACAACATCCGCTGGGACCTGACGCCGCAGAAACAATTTTCGCTCTCGGATTTCGACAAGCGCGTGCTAAGCGGATTGACGCATGAGGTCAAGGTGATGGCGTTCGTGCGCACCGAAGATCCCGCCTACCTCGAGCTCTCCGATCTGTTGTTCCAGGCGGCCGCGTTCACTCCACGCCTCACCTACCAGGTCATCGACGTCAACAAGGCGCCCGGCATGGCGCGCGAGTACGGCGTGTCGAGCTACGGCGAAGTGGTCGTGGAGTCGCAGGGGCGGCGGCGCGACTTCGACAACGCGCGCTCCGACGAGCTGATCCCGGCGATCCTGCAAATCTCCGCGGCCGCCAACAAGCACATCTATTTCACCGTCGGGCACGGCGAGCGCGACCTGTTCAACTCCGATCGCAGCCTGGGCTATTCGCAATGGCGCGCGCAGCTCGAGCAGAACAACTATCAGATCGACAACGTATCGCTGTTTGCCAGCGGCGTGCCCGACGACGCGAAGGTGGTCGTATCGCTTGGGCCGCAGAAGGATTTCCTGCCCGAAGAACTGGCGGCGCTGGCCAAGTACCTGGGCCACGGCGGGCACTACGTCGCGATCATCGATCCTTACGGTTCGCCGACGCTGGTCGAGTTCCTGAAAAAGTACTACCTCGATTTTATTCCGCAGGTGCTGGTCGATCCCGCGTATCGCCTGACCGCCGGCGAAATTCTGACGACGCAGATTCCGCTGCGCTCGGAAGAAAATCCGATGAGCCGTTCGATGACTGCGCCCGCGGTTTTCTCTCTGGGGCGCGGCGTCATGATAACCGGCGAGGTCGGCGCAATCGCGCCCGACGATTTGAAGATCGCGCAAGAGGACAAGTTCCTCTCGTCGTCGCATGAGAGCTGGGCGTCGGGCGATCCCAATGCGTTGACGACCGGAATCACCGAGTACAAGGCGGGCCGCGATCATCAAGGGCCCGATTCCGATGGCCTCCGAGATTGACTTCGCGCCCGCGTCGAATCCGCACATCCCGGTGCAGCAGATGACGCGGCTGGTGGGAATTGGCAGCTCCGCGTTCGCGTCGAACCAGTTTATCGAGATGTTGGGGAATCGCGACCTGGCGGTGAGCCTGATCAACGAGCTGGCCGGCGATGAGATGCTGATCGCGAGTCGCGAACGGCTGAACAAAAGCGAAACCGCGGCCTTCTACATCAGCGATCAGGAAGCGCGCCACATGCTGGTGTTGGGATCGGTCGTCGAACCGGCGATCCTGTTCCTGATCGCGATCACGGTCCTGGTCCGCCGGAGGTTTTTTGCGTGAGCGCGCGTCCGGCAATCCTCTACACGATTGTATTTTTTATCCTGCTGCCGATTTATTTCTGGATTCAGCCGAGCATCAAGCCCGCGGGCGCCCTGGAGCAGAAGGAGGAGAGCCTGCTGAAACTCGGCGGCGGTATCGACGCGATCACCGTTGCGAGCGGATCGGAATCGCTGCGTTTTCAGAAGACCAAAGACGGCAAGCTTTACGAACTGGTCGCGCCGCCCGGAAAATTCGTGCCGCACGACCTGATGGACGCGATGGTCTCGCTGCTTATGAACGCGAAGTCAGTCGAGGTGGTAGCGGACAATTCAAACGATCTCGCACAGTTCGGGCTCGACCATCCGAAATCCGTGGTGACTATCGAAGCGCCCGGGCGGCCGCAGCCGCTCAAGATTGCGTTCGGCAACGAAAACCCGACGCACACCGCCATTTACGCGCAGCTCGAAGGAATCCCGAAGGTGTTTCTGCTCGGCGAGAATATGGAGTACTACCAGTCGCTGATGTTCCAGTGGATCGAGGGCAAGCAGGGCAAGAACGCGTAAGCTGTTCAGTGCGCGATGCCTTTTTCTTCGAGGATGCGCTCCAGCGCGCGCAGGAAATGCTCGTAGTACTCGCCGTGGTCGGACGTGCCGTCGCGGGCGCGGATTCGGTCTGAGGCGCGGACCTCGGCAATCAGGCGCTCGCGAAACTCGTCCCAGCTGAAATACCCGGACTCGGAAAGTTTCAGCGCGAGCGCGAACGCGCGCGCCTCCCACGGCGCGCTGAAGACATGGTCAGGATCGAGGCGCGCTGCCTCGATCAGCTTGTTCAAGGCGGTCGTGCTCATCCGCGCGGCGCCTCGATCTTCGCCACTCCAACCATCGAGTCTCGCGTGACGATCGCGGCGAGTTCGTCTTCGCTCATCCGTGCGGTTCCCTTCGGCCGCTGAGGGATGACCAGGTAGCGAATCTCGGCGCTCGAATCCCACACCCGCACTTCGACGTCGGGCGCAAGCTTGAGGCCGAAATCCTCGAGCACGCCGCGCGGATCGCTGACCGCGCGCGAGCGATAAGCGAAACTCTTGTACCAGACGGGCGGCAGTCCCAACACCGGCCACGGGTAGCATGAGCAAAGCGTGCATACGACGAGATTGTGAACGCGATCGGTGTTCTCGACGGCGACCAGGTGGCCGCCCTCGGGACCTGCGAATCCGAGCTCGCGCACTGCACTGGTAGCGTCGGCGAGGAGCCGCTTGCGATACGCGGGATCGGTCCATGCTTTCGCGACGACTCGCGCACCGTTGCGCGGACCGACGCGAGTCTCGTAGGTGTCGACGATCGCGTCGATGGCAGGCGGATCGATCAGCCCCTTCTCCGTGAGGAGGGCTTCCAGAGCCTTCACGCGCGCGGCCGGCCCGCTGTCTTCAGTATTATGATCCCCACTCATTGTTTCAGTATCTACCCGTCTGTTGCGCTTTCTTGCGTTTCGTGGTTTGTCGTTTTGACTTCGATGCGATCGGTTCCAGGTAGTCTTCCCACAAATCTATGTACACCCGCTCGCGGCTGTTCGCGGATTTGCCCCACAGCTCGCGCGCGTCGAACGAAACTGAATAACAATGTTGCGGCCTGGTCCCCGCGTGATGCGCGTTGGTGTCGGGGAAGACGAACACTCCCCAGTCGCGCGCGATGACGCCGGCTTTGCCGCGCACGTAGCGCGGCAATCGCGTGTGCCCGGAAGGATTGAGGTTGCGAGCGCGCACGCGATCGCCTTTGGCAAAGCGCGCGCGTGGCGGCCTTTTCGATCCGATTTTGTCCTTGACCGGTGCGCGGACCACGAGCCGCGACCGCATTCGCGATCAGGCCGAGGCTCGATTGCGATATCCTGCTTCGCGAGCAATTCTTCGCGCGTCACGACGCCATGCTCGACGAGCAAAGTCTCGGCCGCCGCGAGCCATCGTTCGTAGTAGCTCGACGCGAGGTAGCGCGCCGGCGGGATCCGCTCGATCGCGTGACGGAATTCGTCGATATTGACTTGCGCCGCGCCCATCACGAGGCCCGCGAGCGCATACATCCGCCCTTCCCAGTCCGCATGAAATACGGGTTCATTGTGTTCCCGGACGACCGGCCCGAAACCGTCCATCCCGCCCATGTCATGGACGCCGTTCATCGCGCCGATTATGGTGGAGGCGCGCAGATGCGGGCAAGCGCCGATATACGGCGCACGGGTGACGAATCGCGTCGCTGGATGACTAATTTAGCTACTCTTGTTAGGTCTAGTGTCGCTCTGATAGGCTCCGCACTACCGATGAAAACCGAGCGTTCATTACCTCAGCCGGAAGTCAGCTGGCCGTTCGATCTACGCATCTTCGCCGTTCTGTGCGGGCTATGGGCGCTGTGCCTGGCGGCGAACGCATTCGTCCACGTCGGTGAGATCGTCGTCGTCGATCCGATCGAGACTATTTTTGCCGGCGTGCGATTCAACGGCGACGATGCGCGGCTGGTGCTGATCGTCGAGGCGGGAATATTCGCGGCGATGGCGATCGGGATTTTTGCGCATCGCCGATGGGGTCTGTTGCTGGCGCTTTGCTACATGGTGCAGGTCGTGATGAGCCATCTCGCGTTCGTGATCGCATACCTGCCGATTCGCGCCGAATGGATGAACGTGCGCACGGTCGCATCGCAGGGGCCGATGTTGGTGCTAATTACGCTGTACCTCTGGATTCGCGCGTGCGATTTGATTTTCGATTCGCCGCCGGCAGATGCGCGCCCGCGGCCAGTGCCGGAGAAGAATCATCAGGCGACAGTTCGCGCGGAGTCCGCCGCCGCCGACGTCGTCGCAACCGCCAAGTGAGGATCAGATTGGTGGCGACGGTAGGAGTCGAACCTACGACACTGCGGATATGAGCCGCATGCTCTAACCAACTGAGCTACGTCGCCACCGGGAATCGTCAAATGTAGCGTGAGCGCTCAACCCGCGAAAGACCGCGACGTCGCTCAGCGCAGCGGGATGCTGCGGCTCTTGACCGCCTTGTGCCCGCGATTGACCTGGTAGAGCACGCCCTCGGTGAACTCGACGCAGGTCAGCTTGCCGCCGTACACCAGGCCGGTGTCGATGCCGAGTTTGTACGGCAGATCGATCATCACGCCGCGCATCGGAGTGTGGCCGAACACGACGGTCGCGTCGATTTTGTGCGGATTGAAAATGAACTCCTGCCGAATCCACAGCATGTCCTCGGCCTGCTGCTCCTCGAGCTGGCGATTGGGCATGATGCCGGCGTGGACGAACAGGTAGGGCGGGCGGAGGTAGCTGGTGGCGAGGCGATTCATGAAGCCGAGGTGCTCGCCCGGCAGGCGCGCGAAGGCGTCCTCGAGGTCTTCCTCGTGCACGCCGTAGCTGTCGAGCGTCGCGATGCCGCCGTTGAAGAGGAACGACTCGCCGTAATTTCCCGGCATCCCGAGGAACGACATCATCATGTCCTCGTGATTGCCCTTGAGGAACACGCATTCCGCGTTGCCGCGTTCGAGATCGAGCGCGAGCTCGATAACGTCGCGCGCCGACGGGCCGCGATCGACGTAGTCGCCGACGAAGACCACGGTGTCGCCGGCGCCGGGCGCGATCGACTTGAGAATCGCGTCCAGTTCATCGGGGCATCCGTGGATGTCGCCGATAGCGAACAAGCGTCCTTCGGTTTTCGATTTTCCTTTGGCCGTCATGAGTGAGCTTGGTCTTCAGTTCAGGCTGCGCGGCTTCGAGCTGCCGTTGTCGAGCAAATCGATCAACGACTTGCGATCTTCAATAATACGACGCGCGGCGCTGTAAGGATTCAGCTTGCCCGCGCGAACTTCGCCCAGGATGGCCGGCGCGCCGCCGTCGGCAACCGCGCGGGCAGCGCGCTCCTCGAGCTCGGCGGACAGCACTTCGACGAACTCGCGCGTGCGGCGCTCGGATTCGCGCGCCGTATCGACGTGTTCGCGCAAGTATTCGCCGTGCTTGGCGATTGCGGCGACGACCGCATCGACACCCTGATCGACCGCGGCCTGCGTCAGCAGCACCGGCGGGCGCCATCCGTCGCCCGAGCGCAGGTGCACGCTCAGTTCCAGCTCGGCCTTGACCCGGTCGGCGCCTTCGCGGTCGGCCTTGTTGACCACGAACACGTCGGCGATTTCGTTGAGTCCGGCCTTCATCACCTGCACGCCGTCGCCCGCCTCGGGCACGGTGACGACGACGGTGGTGTCGGCGAGGTCCATGATTGATAGCTCAGTCTGGCCCACGCCGACGGTCTCGATGATGATCACGTCGGAGCCGTAGGCGTCGAGCAGTTTGACGATTTCGCGCGCGGCGCGGCTGAGTCCGCCGTGGCTGCCGCGCGACGCGAGACTGCGAATATAAACGCCGGTGTCCTTGTAATGGTCGGTCATGCGGACGCGATCGCCGAGCACGGCGCCGCCGGAAAACGGGCTCGACGGGTCGATGGCGAGGATGGCGATTTTTTTGCCGAGCCGCGCGATACTTCGCGATCAGCCGGTTGACGAGCGTCGATTTTCCCGCGCCCGGTGGCCCGGTAATTCCAACCACCTGCGCGCGGCCGGTCTTCGAGTAGATTCGCTCTATGATCGCGCTCGACTCCGGGGCGCGATTCTCGACCATTGTGATCAGCTGGGCCAACGCGCGCATCTCGCCCGCCTCGAAACGCTCGAGGAGATCGTGCAGCCGCGCGTCTTTTACCGCTGTGGTCGCGGCAGGCGCGGAGGATTTGTGTCGGGATTCAGCAGGCATAGCAGGTCGTCCAGTAATGATAGCGGCTTGCGATCGAACGGCGCAACAAAACATCCGGCGATCGGCAACAATCGCGGTCCCGTGGAACTCACATCATCAACCGAGTTCCTTCACATAGTAGTGCGCGCGGTCCACTTCGACGAAGCCGCACGACGGATACAGCACGCGCGCACGCTGGTTGACGCTCTCGGTACCGACCAGGGCGGTGTGCAGCCCACGTGCCTGCATCCGGCGCAGGCCCTCGATCGTCACGGCCCGTGCGTATCCTCGTCCGGTAAAATCGGGACGACATCCGACGGGCTCGAAATGTCCGATGCCGTTGGCAGTGTCCGCCCATCCGATGCAGTAGCTCAGAAATCTGCCGTCGGCGTCTTCCAGTACAACGTCGAGTTCGGGATCGTAGCGCGGCGCGGAACGAAGTCGGCGATATGTCTCGACCGTTACCTTCGACTGCCCCCATACCGACCACGCGTCGCGATGAACATCTACGCGCGCCTCGAGGTCGGCGTCGGTCGCGTGCCTCAGGCGTAACCGTGCCGCCATTTCGGGTTGAGCGATCGGATCTTCGACGAGGCTGCGGCAATAAAGGACATGGTATCGGTCTGTTCGCGTGTAGCCGTTCCGCTGCAGAAGCGAGATGCGCAATTGGTCGCTGTTGAGCGCCTTCGTCGAGATCGTGTTGTCGCCGAGCATGGCCATCGCCTTCGGGATCGCTTCCTTACCAAGTCGACCGAGATCTCGCCGCCGCTCTTCGGCCCACCGCAGGATTTCCTCCGAGAGCAAATCATCCGACGACGCTCCAGGCCAAATGTCGAAATCGACATATAGCGGCGGCTCAAACCAGGCATAGGCGGCGAGACTATCGCCGTCGAACCAGAGGCGGATGTTTGCGTGCGGATCGAAGCCCGGTGTGAACAGCATCCAGACGACATCGCCGGCCTTCATTTAGGTCGAGCCTGGCCAGCGAGCGCCGGTGGCATGTTGTGCAAATTCAATCAGGAGTTCCAGGTCTGCGCTGTCGGCGTAGGCGCGCGAAGAAAAAGGGTTCATGACGAAATCTCCTTGGGCAAAGGTTTCGAGGCCCTCCTATTCGGAGAGACTCCACTACGAGACGAAGCGGGAGATTTGTCTTAGAGAATCATTGTCGTGCAGAGAACACTTGTCGCAGTGGAAGCGAAAATATCACCACGCGTCCGCGGCGCGCAATCACGCAAATAGCTCCTTCGCGCTGTGCACAGTCGCGCGCATGGCGGCATTGTTTTCGTTGCGTTCGCGCCTTAGTCTCGGATCTCGGAATGAAGCTGCCTGACATCTACACTGACTGGAAAATCATGATCGGCCTCGGACTGATAGCGCTGGGCGCCGGCAACTGGGTCATTGGACTGGAACGGACGCAAATCTACAGCCGCATAATCGTCGCGCATCAGCAACCGGCCGCCGCCGCGACGGACTTTCGGAGATTCGACGAGCTCGATGAGAACGCGGGCGGCGCCGCCGTGCTCGAACCGCTCACGGCGCGAGCAGCGGCAGGCGTCGTACGCGACGGCGCGAATGGATTTTTATCACGCGGCATTCCTGGCCGGCCGCGCGATGGTGTTGCTCGGGCTGCTGCTCACCTTGCTCGGCTTCATCAGCGTCATTCAGCAGGATTCGCGGCGCGCGTTTCGCCGCCCCGAGGACGAAGTCCCAATTCCGCGCGGGTTGCCACGGACGCCTCACTAGTGTCCGCAATGGCAACGGAGCTATCCGGGCGCGCGTGCGCGAAAATCAACTTGTTCCTGCGCGTCATCGGGCGCCGCGACGACGGCTATCACGAACTCGACTCGGTCTTTCTTCCGGTCTCGCTCGCCGATGAAATCTGCCTCGAAGTCCGCGCCTCCGCCGTACCCTCAGTCACCGTCAAGTGCAACCTGCCGGAACTTGCTCGCAGCCAGAACAACCTGGCGGCGCGCGCCGCTCGATCGTTCATGGGCGAATTCGATTTGATCGGCGAAGTGCTGATCGATCTGGAAAAACACATCCCGATCGGCGCCGGACTCGGCGGCGGATCGAGCGATGCCGCAATGATATTGTGCATGATGGCTGGCGCGGCGCAGCTCACCGACGACAAGGCGGCCCGCAAGCTGCGTCGAATTGCGCTGTCGCTCGGGGCCGACGTGCCGTTTTTTCTCGATCCGCGGCCGTCGCGGGTAACCGGAATCGGCGAGCGAATCGAGGCGCTCGAGGGTGTCCCAGCGATGCCGATAGTTATCGTGGCGCCGCCGTTCGAGGTCTCGACCGCCGCGATCTTCAGCGCGCTCGAGCCCTCGGGATGGAGCGGTGCGGCGCCCGCCGCGCATCTCCAAGCGATCGCGCGCGGCGAGATCACGCCGGAGGTGTTGGTAAACGATTTGGCGGCTGTCGCGATCGCGCAATTTCCCGAGATTCGCCGCCTTAAAGGATTACTTGAAGATTCAGGGGCGCGCGCGGCGCAGATGTCGGGCAGCGGCGGCGCGGTGTTCGGCGTTTTCGACTCGACCGACGCCGCCGAGAGCGCAGCGATTAAGATTCGCCGGCGAGCACCGTTCGCCAAGGTCTTCGCAGCGACCACCCTGGACGGAGAATCGGAGACCTAGGACGGGGGCAGATCAGTATTGAACATGTCGAACAACACCTTCCACGCACCATCCTTCTGCTTCTTCCACATCGTCAAATACTTGCCATTGTCGACGGAAGATTTACCCGATGAGTCCTTGAAAGCGAGCTTGTATGTGCCACTCGTGTACCCAAGATCACCCGATCGAGCGACGCCTGCCTTATCCGCATGCCAGACCACGCTACCGGCCGCAAAGTCGCGCGCAATCGCCTTCGCGACCGCTGGCTTTCCTGTCGCAATTGGGGCGTTGGGCGCCAACATGGATCCACGCTCATCGAAGAATGCTACCGATTTGTCCAAGTCTTTCGCGGAATAGACTTTAAGCCACGCATCGTCTGCGGCTCGAACCTCATCCGCCGCGCTTCCAGCAGCCTGCACAGGCGCAGTGCCTGTGCTGAAAGCCAGGAACACGAGTCCTGCGTAGATCCAATACCGTGTTTTCATAGCACACCTCCCTCTGGTCCGCCCCTGCGGGAATGTCCGATTCGCTGTTGGAAATCAGTGGCGGCTGAATAGTCATTTAAGCGGCCTGCTTGCGATTCTCAAGTGCTGCATCATGGGCGCGGAGTGCGGCATCGAGTTTGGCAAGGCTGCGATAACCAACCACTTTTCGAAAGTGACGCTCGGCCTCCAGCACTCCGGCTGCGGTCCAGCGCAGAATCATGGTTCCACCCTGCCAGCGCCGCATGCACCGTAACGTCGCGAACCCGCTGAACAGACTTTCGATCAGATTGGTTGAGGCCAGCACTCGGGTCGGGCTTTCCGGCAGATCGAGGCCCATGATGGTGAGCGTTTCTTCCAGCTCAAATGTTTCCTCTTGTACGCGAACCTGCGCACCGGCTGCCCGCGAGGGTATGCAGTCGCTGGCATCAAGGCGGTTTCCATTTGCCAGAAAGAAGGAAAATCACTCGACCTCAGAGGCGCAGGTCACAAGATCGGGAGCTTCTTCTTGCGCGACATCGCGATCACTATCAAGAGCGATCACCAGAGCTAGGCCCCAGCGGAGCACATCCATTGCCAACCCATTGACATCTGGGTTCGCCGGACAGTTGGTTGTCTCATGAGGGACGGACCCGGGCAGCTTCTGCTTCCCGAACTTCCGGCCATTTACGGCTTTTCGGGCGATGACCAAAAGAAAGCGGCTCTACATGCTAATCAAGTGAGAAACGATCCTTTTTCAGCATCCTGCTAGAGCACGGGGAACAAAAAGGGGCCGGCTGTGCATAGGTCGCCCGTGGCTGTGCATTGACAGCGAAAAATCGCATCAATAACATCGCAATTCCTGCACGCACGCTGCTAAAGTCGATAAGTCCGGGCAGGTTCGCCGCGACATCGTGGTGCGGTATTGCGACGGTTCGGTCCGAGAGGATTTTTGTTTGGTCGATTCGCCGGCTGAGCGCCTCGATGGTGTTTCGCCGGCTGTCAGTTTTAACGATGCGATTGGGAGAAGTGCGGGCCGCTTTGGAATTCAAATGCGCTGGGCGGTCGCCAAGCTGGTAAGGCACCAGGCTTTGGACCTGGCATTCGAAGGTTCGAATCCTTCCCGCCCAGCCAAGCTGTGGGTGATTGCGACAACTGATGAAACGCATGACGATCGCGACGCGGGGTAATTGAAAATGTCAGACAGGGTCAAGGACCAACTCGAAGTCTTCACCGGGAACTCCAACCCCGCGCTCGCGCGCGAGGTCACCGAGCATCTCGGCGTGAAGATGGGCGAAGCCGAGGTTGGCCGCTTTCCCGACGGCGAAGTGATGATCGAAGTCCGCGAGAACGTGCGCGGCGGCGATTGCTTCATCATCCAGTCGATATGCACGCCGCCCAACGAAAACCTGATGGAGCTGATCCTGCTCACCGATGCGCTGCGGCGCGCGTCGGCCGGACGTATCACCGCGGTCATCCCGTACTTCGGCTATTCGCGGCAGGATCGCAAAGTCGCGCCGCGCGTGCCGATCAGCGCGAAGGTCGTCGCCGACCTGATCACTACGGCGGGCGTGAATCGCGTGCTGACGGTGGATCTGCATGCCGGGCAGATCCAGGGCTTCTTCAACATCCCGGTGGACAACCTGTACGCGATGCCGGTGTTGATCAGTTACCTGCGCAAGCGAATCGACGGCAAGAAAGTTTCGGTGGTGTCGCCCGACGCGGGCGGCGTCGAACGCGCGCGCGCCTACGCGCGGCGGCTCAACGCGAACCTCGCGATAATCGACAAGCGCCGCCGGCGCGCGAGCGAAGTCGCCGAGATGCAACTGGTCGGCGAAGTGAAGGACTCGATCGCGCTGCTGGTCGACGACATGATCGACACTGCCGGCACAATCACGGAGGCGGCCAAGGTCGTCGCCCACGCGGGCGCGACGGAAGTGATCGCAGTCGCGACCCATCCGATACTGTCCGATCCGGCGTGCGATCGCCTGAACAAATCGAACATCACGGAAATTGTTACGACCAACACGATTCCGCTCCGCGCCAAGGCGCAGGCCGAGCTCACCAAGCTGCACGGGCTGTCGGTCGCGAGTCTGCTGGCGGAAGCGATGAAGCGAATTCATAATGAGGAGTCGGTAAGCTCGCTCTTTGCCTGAGCGCGCGAACCATCAAGCGAGGAAACAATGGAGACCGGTGAACTAGCCTGCGAGAAACGTGCGACCCGCCCCAAGGGTCAGAACAACGCGCTGCGGCGCAATGGCCGCGTGCCCGCGATATTGTACGGACCCACGACGGCGCCGATGGCGCTGGCGATCGATCGCATCGAACTGAAGGCCAGGATTTCCGCGGCCGCGCATACGCGCATCATCAAGCTCAAGTCGAGCACCGCGGAGCTCGACGGCAAGCACGTGATCTTCAAGGACGTGCAGCGCGCGCCGGTGTCGGGCGAAATCCTGCACGCGGATCTGTACGAGGTCGATCTCAAGCGCGCGATTCGCGTCGAAGTGCCGTTCAAGTTCACCGGCAAGGCCAAGGGCGTCGCCAACGGCGGAATCCTGGCGCCGCTCGAGCGCACCGCGACGGTGGAATGCCTGCCGCTGGAAATTCCCGACCTGATCGAGGTTGACGTCACCGAAATCGACATCCACGACGTCATCCACGTCTCGGCGGTCAAGTTCCCCGGCAAGGTCAAGGCGATCTTCGATACCGATTATCCGGTGGTCACTGTGCTGCCGCCGACCGTTGCGGAAGTCGCGGTCGCCGCGGTCGCGGAACCGGTCGAAGGCGCTGCGGTCGAAGGCGCGCCTGCGGAAGGCGCAGCTGCGGCAGCTCCCGCAGAGGGTGCGGCTGCGCCCGCCAAAGAAGGCGGCGACAAGGAAAAGGCGGCAGGCAAGAAGCCGAGGCCGCCGGCAAGAAGCCCGAGGCAGCCGAGAAGAAGAAGTAGTAGTTGCTTACATTGCTCGCGCGCGTCGCGAAACCGTTGCCGGCGGACGGCGCGCGCGAGCAATCTACATATAGATGTGAGGGGAAGGGGAGTGCAGCGCACGCTGTAAGCCCGGTGCAGGGGGAGGGGCCGCTATGAGTTTCGTCCATCTTCACGTCCACACGCAGTACAGCCTCCTCGACGGCGCCAACAAAATCGGGCCGCTGATCGAACACGCCAAGGCGTCGGGGATGGAAGCGATCGCGATGACCGATCACGGCAACATGTTCGGCGCGGTCGAGTTCTATCAGAAGGCGAAGGCGGCCGGGATCAAACCGATCATCGGATGCGAGGTGTACCTGGCGCCGGGCAAGCGCACCGATCGCACGCAAGTTCCGCGCAGCGACGACTTCGACGGCGGCGGCAATTTTCATCTGATCGTGCTCGCGCAAAATCGCGAAGGTTACCGAAATCTCTGCCGGCTGCTGACCACCGCCTACCAGGACGGCCTCTATTACAAGCCGCGCGTCGACAAGGAAATTCTCGGCGAGCTGTCCGGCGGCTTGATCGTGCTGTCGGGATGCCTGTCGGGCGAGCTTGCACGATGGCTCCGGCAGGATCGCATGGACAAGGCGCGCGAGACGGCGGAATCGTACGCGAAAATGTTTCCGGGCCGGTACTATCTCGAACTGCAGGACAACAAGCTGCACTCGCCGTACAACGATGCCCTGCGCGAAATCGGCAAACAGGTCGGGCTGCCGCTGGTGGCGACGAATGATTGCCACTACTTGCATCGCGAAGACGCCAAGGCGCACGAGGTCCTGCTCTGCATCCAGACCGGCAAGACGATGGCCGACGAAACGCGATGGCGGTTCGATACCGACGAGCTTTACGTCAAAACGCCCGACGAGATGGCGAGCGCGTTCGGCGCGGACGCCGAGGAGTTGCGCAACAGCGTCGAGATTGCGCGGCGAATCGATTTCGAATTCGAATTCGGCAAGTTTCATTTCCCGGTTTTCAAATCGGGGCCGGGCGTTGACCTCGACGCCGAGATGGAGACGCGCGCGCGCGACGGCTTGACAGCCAGGCTGGCCGAGATTCGCGCGCGACGCGCTGACGTCGACGAGTCGCAATACCAGGAGCGCATCGATCGCGAAATTCCGGTCATTCGCGACATGGGTTTCTCGGGCTACATGCTGATCGTTGCCGACTTTATCGGCTACGCGCGCGGGCTTGGAATTCCGGTCGGTCCGGGCCGCGGCTCGGTGGTCGGCAGCCTGGTTTCGTACGCGCTGGGAATCACCGAAGTCGATCCGGTCGAGCATCGGCTGCTGTTCGAGCGATGGCTGAATCCGGGGCGCAAGTCGATGCCGGATATCGACGTGGATTTCTGCTTCGAGCGGCGCGACGAGGTGCTCGAATACGTGCGCAAGAAGTACGGCGACGATCGCGTCGCGCAAATAATCACGTTCGGCACGATCAAGGGCAAGCAGGCGATTCGCGACGTCGGGCGCGTGCTGGGACTGTCGTTCGCCGAGACCGACAAAATCGTCAAGCTGTATCCGGCGCCCAAGCAGGGCCGCGATTTTCCGCTCGCCGACGCGCTCGAGATGGAGCCGCGGCTCAAGGCCGAGCGCAAGCTGCATCCCGATCTTTTCAACTACGCGTTCAAGCTCGAAGGCCTGCTGCGCCACGCGTCGCGCCATGCGGCGGGCGTCGTCATTTCCGATCAACCGCTCACCGACCTGGTGCCGCTGTACGTGGACAAGGAACGCGACGAAGCCGCGCTCGCGATCACGCAGTACTCGATGAAGGGCGTCGAGGAGATCGGGCTTATCAAGTTCGATTTCCTCGCGCTCAAGAACCTGACGCTGATCACCGACACGCTCGCGCTAATCAAGGCCGGCGGCAAAGAGGCGCCCGACCTTAACCGGCTGCGGCTGGACGACGCCGACACCTACAAGATGCTCTCGCGCGGCGACACGGTGGGAGTGTTCCAGCTGGAGAGCTCGGGCATGCGCCGGTTTATCACCGAGCTCAAGCCGACCTGCTTCGACGACGTGATCGCTGCCGGCTCGTTGTTTCGGCCCGGGCCGCTCGACGCGATCCAGGACGGCAAGACGATGGTCCAGCATTACGTCGATCGCAAGCACGGCAAGGAGCCGGTCGAGTACGATCATCCGCTGCTGGAGCCCGTGCTGCGCGACACCTACGGCGTGATCGTGTACCAGGAGCAAGTCATGCGCGCGGCGCAGGCGCTGGCGGGGTACTCGCTCGAGCAGGCGGACATCCTGCGCGCGGCGATGGGCAAAAAGAACAAAGCCGTCATGGAAAAAGAGCGGGTGCGGTTTATCGACGGCGCGAAACAAAATGGCGTCAACGCCGCGCTCGCCGCGTCGATCTTCGAAAAGATCGAGACCTTCGCGTCGTACGGATTCAACCGCTCGCACGCTGCCGCGTATGCGCTCACCACTTATACGACCGGCTATCTGAAGGCGCACTATCCACACGAGTTCATGGCGGCGCTGATGTCGCTGGACATGGATGACGTCGACAAGACCTACAAGAATATCGCGGCGCTGCGCGACATGAAGATTGCGATCCTGCCGCCCGACGTAAATCAGAGCCGGGTCAAGTTTACGGTCACCGATAGTGCGATTCGCTTCGGCCTGGCGGCGATTCGCGGCGTCGGCGCCAAGCCGGGAGAGGCGGTTGTCGTGGAGCGCGAGGCCAACGGTCCGTTCGAGAGCATGGCGGATTTCTGCCTGCGCGTAGGCGCGCAACTGATCAGCCGCCGCGTGCTGGACGCGCTGATCAAGTGCGGCGCGTTCGATTCGGTGAGCGCGGTGCGCGCGGCGCTGATGGCCGAGGCGGAGAATGCGATCAAACTCGCGCAGAAGGCGCAGAGCGACGCCGAGAAAAACCAGATCGGACTGTTCGGCGGCGCGGTGAAGGTGCCCAGGCCGGCGGCGCGCGAGCCGATTCCCGAATGGGACGCCAGGGAAAAACTGAAATACGAAAAAGAAGCGCTCGGCTTTTACATCACGGCTCATCCGCTGGACAAGTACGAACGCGAACTCGCGCGAATCAGCAAAGTCACGACCGTCGACTTGTCCGCGGCGCCCGACGGCAGCCCGGTGCAGATTGCGGGCGTGATTCATGCGGTGAAGCTGAAGAACAACAAGTCGGGCAAGCGCTACGCGACTTTTTCGCTCGAGGATCGCGAAGGCGCGGTCGAAGCGATCGCGTGGTCGGAGACCTATCAGAAGTTCGAAGCGATAATCATGGGCGACGAGCCGGTGGTCGCGCGCGGCAAGCTGGATGTTGACGACGAGCGCGCGCAGATTATTTTAGAAAACTTGACGCCTCTCGATTCTGCTCTACTTGAATCGATTCGCGAGGTGCGGATCACCGCGCCGATGAGCCGGCTTGAGAACGGCGGACTCGACGCGCTGAAGGCGATGCTCGCGCGGTATCGCGGCAAGTCGATGACGTATCTGCATCTGGGTCTCCACGACGGCCGCGAGGCGGTGATGCTGCTGGGCGACAGCTATCGCGTGACGCCGACGGAGACGTTTGTCGCCGAGATGGAACGGATACTTGCGCCGGGATCGGTCGAGTTGAGATAGGGTGAATTCACTTTATTTAATGTGGAACTCGCCGTGGGTTCCACACCTCCTTGGGCAGGGGTGACCCCTGCACCCAGTATTAAGAAGGTTCCGGTGCGTACCTCGGGTTGGTGGGATCTGATAAGCTCGAACCCTAGATTTTCTGCTATCGAGGTAACAATCTGGCTAAGTCTTACGACGTTGCTCACGAGCATTATGAGAGCGCTGTCCTGGTTGGAATCGAGCTTGGTTCCGAGGGCGGAATCGGCAGCGAGGAATCTCTCGACGAACTCAAAGCTTTGACTGAGAGCGCCGGGGCCGGAGTTGCCGGGATAGTCCGGCAGCGGCTCAAGGCCCCTGACCCTCGCACTTTTATCGGCAAAGGCAAGGCGAGCGAAGTTCGCGAGCTGGCGCAGGCGAAGGGCGCGTCGCTCGCGATTTTCGACGACGCGCTCAGCCCGGCGCAAGCGCGCAATCTCGAAAACGAGCTCAAGATTCGCGTGATCGATCGCAGCCAGCTGATTCTCGATATATTCGCGCAGCGCGCGCATACGCTCGAGGGCAAGCTGCAAGTCGAGATCGCGCAGCTCAGTTACCTGCAACCGCGCCTGACGCGCCAGTGGTCCCATCTTTCGCGCGTTCGCGGCGGCGGCGCGGGCGGCGGCGGCGTCGGCACGCGTGGACCCGGAGAAACGCAGCTCGAAGTTGACCGGCGGCGGCTGCGCGAGCGGCTCACGCGGCTGAAGGCGCGGCTGGGACAGGTCGAACGCACGCGCACGATTCAGCGGCGGCGCCGTCTCGAGGTGCCGTTTCCGACCGTGGCGCTGGTGGGCTACACGAACTCGGGAAAATCGACGCTGATGAACGCGCTGACCGACGCGGGCGTCGAGGTCGCCAATCGTCCCTTCTCGACGCTCGACCCCACGATTCGGCGCCTCAAGCTGCCGGGCGGCATGAACGTCATGCTGGTCGATACGGTCGGATTTATCCATCGCCTGCCGCATATGTTGATCGACGCCTTCAAAGCCACGCTCGAGGAAGTGCGCACCGCGACGATGCTGCTGCACGTCGTCGATGCGAGCTCGCCGCTGGCGGCGGAGAGGATGACGATCGTCGATGAAGTGCTGAATGAAATCGGCGCGGGCGCGGCGCCGCGAATCGTCGTCATGAACAAAGCGGACCTCGCGGAGCACGGAGCGAATCGAAACGGCGCGCATGATGCGGTCTCGATTTCGGCGCTGAAGAAAAACGGCCTCGACGGCTTGCTCGACGCGATCGAACGGCATCTTGGCGGCTCGCGCGAGGAAGTATCGGTAACGTTTCCGGCGCGGCGCGGCGACTTGGTGGCAATGGCGCGACGGGACGGAGAAGTGCTAAGCGAGGAATACCGCGATGGCCTGGTTTCGGTGCGGGCCCGCGTGAGCGCGTCGGTTGCGGGGCGCCTGCGCAAAGCGGCAGACGCCACAATCTGAGCTCGGCTCGAAACCGATTCACGATGGCAGCACCGTCACAAACTCGCCTTCAACCCCGCCGTGGTCCCGAGCCCGCGGTTTCGTACGGGCATCTGCTGAACCTGCCGAACTTTCTGACCCTGTGCCGGCTCGGATCGATTCCGATTTTCCTGACGTTTCTGACCCGCCAGCGCTACGAGGCGGCGCTGTATGTCTTTGCGGCGGCGGCGGTGACCGACGGACTCGACGGTGCGGTCGCGAGATGGTTCGACTCGCGCACCGAATTGGGCGCGTTCCTCGATCCGTTTGCGGACAAGCTGATGCTGGTGTCGGCGTTCGTCGTGCTTACGATCGACGGCGAGCTGCCCGGATACCTGCTGAGCGTGGTCATGATCCGCGATATCGTGATCGTCGTCGGCTACCTGATGATATCGTTCTTCACCGGCGAGCGGGTGCCGGTGCGGCCGAGCTACCTGGGCAAGCTCAGCACGTTCATGCAGCTCGCGTGCGTCATAGCGGTGCTGGCGCGGGCGGGAAATTACTGGCCGGGCTATTTCAACGCTTTGCTGATCTCGACCGTCGCGGTTACCGCGGCGTCGTTCGTACATTATATGTATCGCGGGCTGGTGTGGTTGAGGTCGCGCGAGCCTGGGATGTTCGCGTAGATTTTTTTCGTGTCATTCTGAGCGAAGCGAAGAATCCCGGAGGGCACTGCACAAACGTCCGCTACCTCTGCTATCGCAGACAAGCCGTGATGCTGTCATCTCGTACGAGTGCGGTATCGCGCGTCGCTCCGGGATTCTTCGCTGCGCTCAGAATGACACGGAGAGAGCGCGTCTCGCCGGTTATGCAAAGGTCTCCTGATAGAGAGAGGCTAAGGACTCAGACGATCACTTTGGCGGCTCTCAATTCTTCGACCTGGCTGCGCTCGATTCCGGCTTCGCGCAGGATCTCGTCGGTGTGTTCGCCGAGTTTGGGCGGGACGCGCCGCATCTTCATCGGAGTTTCCGAGAATCGTGCGCCGGGGTTCACTGTGCGGACTTTGCCTGCGGTGGGATGGTCGTAAACCGAGAAGCTTTCATTCTCGACGATCTCCGGATCCTTCAGCAGCGTTTCGTAGTTGTGGACCGGGCCGCATGGAATGTCCGCCTTTTCGAGGATCGGCAGCCATTCGGCGGTGTCTTTTTCGGGGAAAAGTTTGGCAAGCCCTCGCATCAGATTGCGCCCGCGCTCGGCGCGCTGGTCGCGATCCGACGTCTCGGGCCACCATTCCGGATGCCCGACCGCCGCGGCCAGCCGCTTTGACTGCTCTTCGGTGAAGGGCGCGATCGTGAGCCATCCGTCCTTCGTTTTGAATGGATCGAGCGTGGTGCTCTTGGGCGCGAGGTGCTTGAACTCGTCTTCCGGCAGCAGCGTGTAGCCGTAGATCGAATCGTTGGCCGTGAAGGCCATCATCGCCTCGAGCATCGGGACCTTGATGTACTGGCCGACACCGCGGGCGCGCGCGGCGTGCAATGCGCTGACAACAGACAGCGCCGCGGTCATCCCGCTCACTTTGTCCGCCAGCGCCATCTTGACGGCGGTCGGCTGGCCGGCCTTGAGACCCTGAACGTACGCCATCCCGGAGTAACCCTGGATGACGGGATCGTAGGCGGGAAAATTCGCGAGGCGGCCCTTGGGCGGAAAGCCGCAAATCGAGCAGTAAACGATCTTGGGATTGGCGCGGCGAATCTCGGCGTAGCCGATGCCGAGGCGGTCGGCGACACCGGGGCGATTGTTCTCGATCAGAGCGTCGGCCTTCACCGCGAGCCGCCGCACGAGGTCGCGGCCGTGCTCCTTCTTGATGTCGATTACGATGCTGCGCTTGTTGCGGTTGAAGTTCAGGAATGCCGCGGTGAGTCCGCCGCGCTGCGGGCCGACGTTGCGGCGCATCGAGTCGCCCTCGGGCGGTTCGATCTTGATGACGTCGGCGCCGAGGTCGCCGAGCAACTGCGTGCAGAACGGCCCCGAGATGACGGCGGTCAAATCAAGAATGCGAAAACCAATCAGCGGTCCATCAGCCATGACGAAAATCCTTCAAGCGCGCGCGTTCGAGCGTAAGAGATACTAGCCGCGATGGAGCAGGGTGTCACGGGCGCGGAATGCGTCGACTCGAAGCCTGCTTAACCTGTGCGCGTACGTGGCGTCAAGGCAAGCATTCGCACGATTACGTGTTGTGTCAGTTTGCGGGCGGCGTTGGAACGCTCATGCCGAAGGCGACTTTCAGGTCGTCGCCGTTGAATGGATAGACGTGGACCATCCAGCCGAACGCCTGTTTGAGCAGATGGCCGCCCGCAGCTTGGCAGTCGGCGGCGTCGACGATTTTGCCGGCGAAGCCGAAGCGTCCGTCGGCCAGGAAACCCAGGCGCTGGTTGATTGCCGGAGCGGACGGGCTCGACGACACCGGTAGCATGCCGGGCATGTCGAGATGCGACGCGCCGACGTCGCCGCGGAGGATGTCGTTGAGGGTGACGCCGTTGGGCAGGCAGATGTTGGTGTGAGCGTGCCAGCGCGCCACGCTCAGCGGAATGATCGCGTCGAGCTGATCGAAAGTATAGTCGGCGGGCGCGCTATACATCGCGCCGACGAGAACGTACTCGCCGCTCGAATTCTTCACGTAAAGGATCGAGCCGGGATGGGCTGGATCGAAATGGCCCATGTATTCCTGCTGCGCGGCGCCGTAGTCGGTGAAATGGTAAACGTCCTGCGGGACAGTCGGCAGAAAAATCTGGTAGCCTTCCGCCAACGCGACGCGCGAATCGTGATATTTGACGAGCGCACGGCGCAACGTATCAATCACTTCATGCGCGTGCTCGACGTCCTGCGGCGTTTGCGGTCGCGACGGCGTCATGATCATGTGCGCGCCCATGCCCATCTTACCGCCCATCGCGTTGGGAGCGGCGTCGCCGTCCATATCGCCCATCGCGGCCATATCGTGCGCGAACGCGGGCGCGTTGATCGAAAGAGCGAGCGCTACAAGCAGCAGTCCCAACTTGTTCATGCGATCTCCTTGCTCTGGAGGCGCGCGTGTTTCAATGCCGGCAGTTCGCGACGCACGCGCTCCTGGTACTCGAGATCGATTGGCGCGACGACGACGCCTTCCTGATCGGCGGCGCGGGCAATCACGCGTCCCCATGGATCGACGATCATCGAGTTGCCGTAGTCACTGTAGCCGTAGATGTTGGGGCCGAACTGCGCGGGCGCGATCACGTAGGCCTGGTTCTCGATCGCGCGGGCGCGGAGCAGCGCCTCCCAGTGCGCCTCGCCAGTGGGGAACGTGAACGCGCTGGGCACGGCGATAATTTGCGCGCCGGCAAAAGTAAGCCGGCGATAGAGTTCCGGGAAGCGAAGGTCGTAGCAGATGCTGAGTCCGATCGCGCCGAGCGGAGTCGCGGCAGTTACGGTCTCGGCGCCGGCGAGCTTGGCCTCGGACTCGCGCACAGTCACGCGGCCGGGGAGATCGATGTCGAAGAGATGAATCTTGCGGTACACGACGATTTGGCCGCCGTCGGGGCCGATCAGCGCCGACGTGTTGTAGCATCGCGAATCGCCGGCGACCTGTTCGGTGATCGATCCCGCAACGAGATGGATTCGCAGCTCGCGCGCCAACCGCGACATGAGCGTAAGCGTGTGACCGTCGAGCGTTTCCGCCGCGGCCGCCTGCTCGGCCCGCTTGCCGCGCCAGTTGAAGACCTCGGGCAACGCGACGAGGTTTGCACCGCGAGCTGCGCCGACGCGGATGAGCCGTTCGGCGCGTTCCAGGTTCGCCGTTTTGTCGGGACCGGCGTTCATCTGGATCGCGGCCGCCAGGAAAGTCATCGCAGGATCACCATTCGGCATTATTGCGCGTTGGGCAGTGGGTTAGTAGCGCGGGGTTGCCGGATCGGCGGACTCCGACCACGCATCGATTCCACCTGACAGATTGAGCACGTGCTCGAAGCCCATGCGCGCGAGGTACATCGCGACCTGCGCGCTGCGGACGCCGTGATGGCATACGACGACGGTTTCGAGGTCTGGATCGAGCTCGGTCAGGCGCGACGGGATGTCGCCCATCGGGATGTGAGTCGCGCCGGGAAAGGGCGCGAGCGAAATTTCGAAGGGTTCGCGAACGTCGAGGATGAAAACGCGCTCGCCTCGATCGAGTCGGGCCTTGAGCGCGGTTGGTTCTATTGCGCCGATGTCAGGCATCAGGCGTGATCGGCGCGCGCCGCGCTACTGTTTGATGTCGTTCGAAAACAGCTCGACCTTCGAGAACACCGGCAGCTCGGAGCATGAAATCGCAAATCCGAACGTATCGCTTTGACCCGGCAGGATCGGATCGAAATGCGGCTTTTCGTTCAGGATTTTCTGTATATTCGGATCATCAGCCAGGCTTTCGGCGTGATGGTTGTATAGACTCTCGCCGTGGAGGATTTTTCCGCTGGGGTCTTCGAACGCGAAGTGCAGGCGAACATAGTCAATCGGCCGGTCGCTCACGTTGGTGATTTTTCCCGAGACCACGAGGCTCGGCGGCATGCAGCACGAATGCATAATCACGTCGCGAGTGACTACCACTTGAAGCTGGTCGTTGGGCACGACCTGGGTCTTTGGATGATCGTAGCGAGCGTGCATGTCCGCTTCCGCCGCGGCCTGCTCGCTATCCTTGATTCCGACTCGTGTGCCGGCCGACGCGGCGCTCGCCGCGCTGAAGGCCAGAGCAGCCACTATCGCGATGAACTTTTTCATTGCGCGATTCCCCATCTGCCGATCTTGGTGCGCGACTTCGCCAATGTCAATCTACTATTCATATGGCGACGATTGAACACCTGCAGTTTATGGCAGAGGCCATTGCCGAAGCCCGTCGCGCCGAGGCCGAAGGTGAAGTTCCAGTCGGCGCTATCGCAGTCGCGGACGGGCAAATCGTTGGCGCGGGGCATAACCGGCCAATCAGGCTCGGAGATCCGACGGCGCACGCGGAAATCCTGGCAATTCGCGCGGCCGCCTCGACGCTCAAAACGTACCGGCTGACCACTGTGTCGATCTACGTCACGCTCGAGCCATGCGTGATGTGCGTCGGTGCGATGCTGAATGCGCGAATAGCTCGCGTCGTTTATGGCGCGCGCGATGAAAAGGCAGGCGCGCTCGGCTCGGTGTACGATATCGGCAGGGACGGCAAGCTGAATCATCGATTCGAGGTCGTCGGCGGTGTGATGGAATCCGAGTGCGCGGAACTGATGCGGGATTTTTTTCGGACGCGCCGCAGCAGTGCATAAGAGGAGAGGGGGGGCGATGGGCAACTTCAGATTTTATCGGCGCGTTTCCATTTTCCCGGGATTGTCGGTCAACGTTTCGAAGTCGGGGCCGAGCCTGACGTTTGGGATGCGCGGCGCGCACGTCACGGTCGGCAGCAAGGGAATTCGCAAGACGGTCGGCATTCCGGGCACCGGCATCTACTACACCTCGCACACCGGATACCATTCGGGGGCGCATTCGGCACACGTCGAGCAGCCGATTTCCGAAAGTCAGCAGACGACGGCGCACGGGATCGCGCAGGTGATCATGCTGATGTGCATAATCGGCGGCGCCGCGCTCTTGATCGCGATTGTCGGCTCGGTCGCGGGAGGCAAGTGATCGTCTTCCACGACGCTTGCGCGATGCGATTCGTTCGCCGTCTCTCGGCATGTTAGATATTGAGCGATGAGTGCTGCGGATTCGATCGTCATCGATTGCGACTCGCACGTGATGGAGCCGCCTGACCTGTGGGAGAAATACCTCGAGCCGAAGTTCCGCGATCGCGCCATTCGGATCGTCAAGGATCCCGGCGACGGTCTCGAAGTCCTGATGGTTGACAATCAGCCGCTCCTGAAGGGGATGCTGGCCGGACTTGGCGGCGCCAATCAGCCACGCCAGGAACTCTTCGTCCCGGGCCGGCTCGGCTATCTCGACGGATGCCCGCCCGCGAGTTATCTCCCGGCAGCAAGGGTCAAGCTGCTCGACGAGTGGGGCGTGAACGCCGGCGTGCTTTTTCCGACCGTCGGAATTCTTTGGGACGTCGAGGACCACGAACTCGCGGCGGCCTACGCGCGGGCCTACAACAACTGGATCAACGACTTCGCAAGCTCGGTGCGCAGCCGCGTAATTCCGATTGCGCATATCGCGTTGCAGAACGTGGAATCGGCGCTGGTCGAGCTCAAGCGATGCGTCAAGCTGGGCTTCAAGGGAATCTTCCTCGCGCCGGAGAATGTCGGTGGACGACGCTTCTCGCATCCTGATTTCGATCCGATTTGGCGCGAGTGCGAGGACGCGGACATCCCCGCCTGCCTGCACGTGATCGTGCGCTTCAATCGCGCGCCGGGAATCATCGGGCAGTTCTACCAGCCCGGCGAGTTTCGCACCGTGTTCGGATTCGCGCTCGGCGGATTCGCGCAGGTGGTGCCGGCCGCGATGACGATGGTGGCGGACGGTTTGTTCGATCGCTTTCCGCGCCTCAAGGTTCTGTGCGTCGAGGCGGGATGCGGTTGGGCGCCCTACATCATGGACCGGATGGATCAGAAGTATGAGCTGCTCGGATGGACCTATCCGACAAAGTTGAAGCCTTCGGATTATTTCAGGCGCAACCTGTGGGTGGTTGCGGAGCCTGAGGAGCGGACGATAGGCGCGGTGATGGATCTGCTGGGCGAGGATCGCGTGCTGTGGGGATCGGATTTTCCGCACGTCGATTCCAACCTCGAAGCGCCGCATCTGATTCGAAATTCGATCACGAATCTGAGCCCGGCGCGGCAGCGCAAACTGCTCGGCGAGAACGCGCGGATCGTGTTCCCGGCATAGTTCTCCGTTAATCTACAAATGCAAATGACACCTCCAGGAAAGCGGTGCGGCCTCGATGCCCAGTAACAAGGCTAAAGAAAATAAGGCGCTGGTCGCGACCTGCGTCGCGTGCAACAAGCCGGTTTCTACAGAAAGCGCGGTCGCGCTGACGGGCATCGAGGACGGGCATCACAAGCAGTACGTCGTGTGCAACGCATGCGCGAACGGCGGATGGCGTCCACCGGGCTTCGTCGGAATGCTCGCGTTCCGCCGCGAGTAGCTGCGTCAAAGGAGTGAAGCTTGAACTGGCTCCGTGAGCAGTGGATCTGATATCGCGAGCTCGGTTTTCTAGAGGGACGACTATGATCTCTCCTCCGCGTTTCCGCGTGAAAATATCCAGGTCTCGTGCAAACGTGCGGTTTATGCAAGGCCTAGGTGGTGACAATTGGAGTACCTGGCAAGACGGAATCACGACCTATCCTCGTTCTGGCCGAGCATGGCTGGCCGAAGACATTCATCAGATATTGCCGTGCTTCTCCATCGGCCCGATCATCAAGTCCGATCGCAATGGCTTGGTCCGACATCGAATGCCTCTTGCCGATCGTGCCACTCAACTTCGCGCCTTCTCGAATTGAAGCTGTCCACCGAGTCAGCCATTGGTCTTTATTGCGACAGTCTCGGTGGCTCGATCGGCACAGAAGACTTCGACTCGCGGATAGCCTGTCCAGACAAATATCGCTGGAGGACCGGTGTCGAAGCAAACGCTCGCAATCGTGTTCATCGCGACGCCGCACACAGGATCGTCGCTCTCAAATTGCATTGGCACTGCCGGAAGCTCCTTGCCTCTCGGTGAGTGTCCGGGAGCTCGCCTATGACAATTTTCTCAACTCCGAGACCTGAACTTCTGGTATGCGCAACTACGCCAAACATCTTGGCGTCCGAACACTCACTTTCTTACGAGACGCAGGATACACATGGCGTCCGGGTAGTGAACGAGGCGACCTCTAGAGATCCTCCAGTACAAGGAGGCGTCCCAGTTCCCGCCGATGGCGACCTATCTCACGATTCTGCAAGCCGACAAACGAGGGGCGATTTTCTCTACGAAGAGCACTGTCGCTGTTCGTTTCGAGGACCCTCCGACACAATCCTCGAGACCGGAGCCACCGATTCGTTCTCCCGGCAACCGCTCGAGCGAGACAGGATACCGTCCCCTGTTCGATAGTCGCTCTGCCGGCAACCGCCGCGACGATCAGCGCCGACCCACAGTGCTGTACGCCGACCATCCACGTCTTTCAGCAATCTCGGGCATGGACGCTGTGGTCTACGAAACTTGAGTCGGTAGCAGTAACCCCGCCACAGCTCTACAACTTCGCTTTCGAGCTGCGGTGCTCCATACTCTCGTGCAAACGATGCGGGCACTGAGCGGTGTATGAAGCATCGACTGCGTATACCCCATACAGCTCTCAACGACTCTATCAGATCTCTTATCGATGAGGAAAACACACCGTCGCGGCTTTGGGTAGAACTAGTCTAAACGCCTAAGCCTCTAGTTCGACCGCTCAGACTTTGTACAGGCGTTTGGCTTCAGCGCGGAGGTCCGATCTGAAGTCCGGATGGGCGATCGCCACCAGCTCTTCGATCCGCTGACGAATTGACTTGCCCTTCAGATTTGCGATGCCGTATTCGGTCACCACGTGATGGACGAAGCCGCGCGGCGACGTTACCACGCTGCCCGCGTCGAGCACCGGCACGATTCGCGATACGCGCTTGCCCTGGACCATCGAGCTCGACGGCACCACGATCACGGTCTTGCCGCCCGCCAGGCATGCCGCGACGACGAACGCCGTCTGTCCGCCGGTGCCGGTGTACATCAGCGGCCCGATCGACTCGCCATTGGTTTGCCCGGTCAGGTCAACCGCCATCGCGTTGTTGACCGAGATGAGTCCTTCCTCCTGCGCGACGAATCGGATGTCATCGGTGGTGTTGAAATCGTAGAGCGCGAAGGCGGGATTGCCGTCGACGAAATCCAACTCTTCGCGCGGAGTCAGCGGCGCGAATCCCGGAGCCGACCACCAGTCCCGGAAACAGTTTCTTGTGCTTGCCGGTCAGCACGCTCGCCTCCACCAGCGGCGCGGTGTGCAGCGGAATGATCTCGGTCTGCATCCCAAGTTCGTGATGATTGTGAAGATGCTTGCACAGCATCCCGGACATCGAGCCGACGCCGATTTGCAGCGTCGCGCGGTCCGGGATGAGTTCCTTGGCGACCATCGAGCAGACCGTCGCGATATTCCGCGCTTCCTCTTCGCCGGGCACGGGCAGGTTGATTACCGGCAGCTCGATCGTGCGCTCGACGAAGTAATCTATCTCCGAAATATGAATCGAGTTGTCGCCGCCGACGCGAATCGAATTCGTGTCGATCTCGGCAATCACCAGCTTGGCGTTGCGCGCCAGCAGCTTCGACATGATCTGCGCTTCGCCGAAGTTGCAGTAGCCATGCTCGTCGGGCGGCGACACGGTCATCAGGTACACGTTGAAGTTGTCGAGCGCGGGCGGCAGATGCCCGGCGCGGTAGTACACAATCGGCGTGAAGTCCGCGGCGCCGCGATGGTAAATCGCGCGATCGTACGGCGACAAATACATCGACTCGAGGCGAAAGCGTTCGCCCAGCCCCGGCAAATCCCAGTTCATGACGGCGGCGCCGTGATTGACGACGACGTTTTCTATTTCCATCAGGCGCCCTGCGAGCGCGGGGCACAGCTCGAACGGCGTCTGCTGCGCGATCGAAAGACAGACGCGGTCGCCCGACTTGATATGCGAGACAGCCTCGTCCGCGGCGACCAGCTTCGCGCCGAGTTGCGCGCGCCAATCGTGACCGTTGATCCTGCCGCGATTCTGACTCGGAGCGGTGGCCATCTCAGGCGGCAGCGGCGAGGTCGGTGTTGATTCCCATCTCGCGCATGAACGCCGACGTGCGCTCGTTCAACAGTCCGACCTTCTGCATGTTGCTGACGACCGTCTGATGCATCTCGCGGCGGAACAGTTTGCGGAACAGCGCGTACTCGCTGCCGAGCGCGATTTCCTTGCGCGCCTGGCGGACAGCTTCGATATCGGACGCGTTCATGCCGAACGTTTCGTAGGCTTCGCGCGGGAACTGTCCGGTCAAGACCAGCGCCAGCGCCTCACGCGTGAAGTCTTCGAGCTCATGCAGGTCGCCGGCGCTAAGTCCGCGAATCTCGTCGGGCAGGCTTAAGATCGAGAATCCCATATGCCTCGATTCGTCGGCCAGGATTCGCCGGCAAATTTCGCGCAGCAGCGGGTCCTTCGCCGTTTCCATCAGCATCCGGAACAGCGACACGGCAAACGTCTCGGCGAGCAATTGCAGGCCGACCGTTTTGATGAACCATTTGCCTTGGCCGAGGATGTAGTCGAAGAGCGTTTTGATATTTCCCGTAATTGGATAAATTTTGCCGTCGCATTTCTCGAGCAGGTAGCGGCTGAGCACCTCGGCGTGGCGTGCTTCGTCGACCACTTGCGTCGCCTGGAAGAACTTCGCGTCGTTGCCGGGCACCATGTCGACCAGTTGGCTGCACGCGAGCATCGCGCCCTCTTCACCGTGGAGCAGCTGCGACAGCCGCCAGCATGAGAACTCGACGTTGAGGCGCTGGAACTCGCGCGGCTCGAGGCGGTCGAGCGTCGGGGTGCCGTGACCGTCGATCAGTTCGTCGGCAAAGATGCCGCGCGCGGGTCGACGTTGGTCTTCCAGTCGATGTCGCTCGCGGCGTTCCACTGGTCGCGCTTGGCATTTTCGTAGAGGCGGCGCAAGTCGGGCGCCTCGACCGCGTAGTAGCGCTGGAAGGTGGTGTCGAAGGAGGTCGGGATTCGGTCGGCGATCGAATTCGATGACATAAAAGAAGCGCTCCTGGTCTCGTCTGGAACTCGAATCCACGCTAGCAAATTCCGGACTGATCGGAAAATCGACGAGACGCGCGTCAGCTTGACTGCGCGGGGGCAAACATCGATGCTCGTCTGTCGCGGAGAGGTTCGGGAGTCTGGTTTAACCGGCCTGACTCGAAATCAGGTGAGCCTAACGGCTCCGGGGGTTCGAATCCCTCCCTCTCCGCCACACAGCTTGGCATGTTTCCCTACATTATGGAGAAGCGACGAAATCGGCGCGTGGGGCGCGAATAACGCGCGGCCGTGGAAGCGGAGACCGCCCACGGCCGCGCACGACGCCGATTTCCCACGATTTGTCTCTGTAGCTATAGAATTCGGTGCCACGAGGAAGTTGCAGTCAAATCGTTGATCGTGTCGAATTGCCTAGTCTGAAAGAAGCTGCTGCTGTGCGTCCCATTCGATTGGGAAGCTGGCGTGGTCCTTCAGACGCTCGGCAGACAAGCTGACGGATTGTCGCCCGAAGCAGATCGATTCAACTATCGCCGGCGCCAGGAGTCCGAGCGGGACCACATGGCGTACGTAGCTATCGCTCAGGCCTTCTCTGTCTGCGATCTGTTTGGTTGATATGGCTCTTCCGGACGCCAGCTCACAAAACCAGTTGTAACCGCGCGCCAATGCTCGAAGCAGAGCAGGGTCCGTCCGGGAAGCTGTGACCGCTTCTCCCGGGAGCACCAGGCGGGTCTCGACGCCACGCCGCCGCAGTTGCATAGGGACCAAGCGGGTCATTCGTAGGGTTGCTCCTCCATGCGGCAATTGATCAGGCCGCAGCATTGCACCAAGGTTCAGGGTGATCTCCATGCCATCCCGCTTCAGCTCAACTCGCTCGACCATAGTTTCGGACTCTTCCAATGTCCCGAGCTGTCGACAGGATTTTGCTTTGCTGTCGACTGCTTCGATCACCTGCTTCAACTCCGATGCGGAAAGTCCGCAGGCTTTGAGAGTAGAGGCCAGCGCGCCGCGATCCGAGAGAATCTGCAGCGCGGCGGCGGTCACGGCTTCTTCGGTTCGTCCGGCTGGAAGGCGCCACCCGCGGTCTTTTAGCTTGCTGGATCCTCTGACGAGCTTCCGTGAGACGAAGTAGCGGTAACGGAGCTCTCCTTTTTTTGCCCAGCAAGAATAGAGTGGCTCGCCGCTCTCATCGAATAGTTTGCCCATGAGCAAACCTGTGGTTTTATTGATTAAACTTCCGCGCGGGTGAGCCGCTTTTTCATTGAGCATTTCCTGGACTCGCTGCCATATAGCTCGCTCGATTATCGGTTCATGTTGACCCGGATAGGCCACTTTCTTGTGACGGATCTCACCGACATAAATCGGGTTCGCCAGAAGGTGATAAAGTGCACCCCGTCGGAACCGGAATCCGCCGTGCCGTACGCTCCCTTTCGATAGCCATTGCTTCGAGACGATCGACCTGCGGTCTAGTTCATCTCTGACCCGACGGAGGGTCTTCAGTTCAAGATAGAGCTGGAATATCAATCGCACCGTCCTAGCTTCGGCCACGTTTAAGACTAGATGATGATCCTCTAGGTCATAGCCGAGAGGCACTGTGCCTCCCATCCACATTCCTTTCTGTTTGGAAGCCGCAATTTTGTCGCGGATGCGTTCGCCGGTCACCTCGCGTTCGAACTGAGCAAACGAAAGCAGCACGTTCAGGGTCAATCGGCCCATCGACGTGGTGGTGTTGAACTGCTGGGTGACCGCAACAAAGGACACTCCCTCGGCATCGAAGATTTCTACTATCTTCGCGAAATCGGCCAAGGAACGAGTCAGTCGATCGACTTTGTAGACGACGACGACATCGATGTGTTTTTCTTTGACATGATCGAGTAACGCTTTAAGGGCAGGGCGATCCATCGTAGCGCCGGAAAACCCGCCATCGTCAAATGCGGTTTTGACTAGTCGCCATCTCTCGCCGGCCTGACTCTTGACGTATGCTTCGCAGGCTTGGCGCTGAGCATGCAGTGAATTGAAATTCTGCTCGAGCCCTTCCTCGGAAGATTTGCGGGTATAGATCGCACACCGTTTGGGGCCGCCGTCAGTTTGAGCCATGACTCGCCTCCTGACCTCGCTTGTTGCGCATGCCAAAGAACCGTGGACCGTTCCAGTGCGCGCCGGTGATCAACTTGGCAACCTCGGTAAGTGAGCGGGAGCGCTTTCGTTTGTAGAGCACGCCCCGATCCAACACCCTGACCTCGTGCGCAGTGCCGTGCCAGTCGCGCACCAAAACTGTTCCCGCAGAGGCCGTTGCCGTCGGCTCAAATTTCAGCGTTTGTCCGCCTCGTGCATCATTGCCAAGACGTACCAGGAGTCTCCGAGTGGATGGTTTGAGGCCCCCGCGAGCTTGCTCCTGGATTTGATATGCCACGGCACGGGTCAGCAGTTCGCGGCTGATGCGATGCGGCGGCTCGGAGCCGTAAAGCGTTCGCCATTGTTGTTTCAGAACCTTGATCGGAGACGACTCTAGCGAAGCGAGTTTCCGCGAGATCGTCTGCGGCGATTTGGGAAATCTCTGGTCTTGCATGCGTTGCCATTCCTCCTCTCAGACAGACACACACATTGCTCTGGTTCGCCTCGGAAGCCAGTCACGGTGTTCGCGCCCGTTCGCCTTCTCATCGCCTGCGATCGCTCGCTTCGGGGACGCAACAGAGCAAACATCCGACGCCAGCCGATACGGCTGAAGGAGACTTTAAAAAAATGGAACGGGCGAAATTGGCGAACACCAAGAGGACTGATCCGGTAAACACCAAGTCGGCACGAGCGCCACTGAAAACGAAGGGGCATAAGCCGAAAGCAGAGAAGCTCGTATGCCGTTACTGCGGGAGTGATGATCTGGCCCCGAGCTTCGTCAAGCGCCGCGATCGCCGGTGTCGGAAGTGTTTCAGCGAACGCTATCGGTCCGCGGCACGCGGGAAGAAGGTAAGAATCAAGAAGTAGTTCGAGGAGTCGCTACAGGGGATCGGGCTCTCAAACGCTCGGTCCCTCTCCTCCTCTGACCTCTCCGCCGGTGCCTGTCCGTTCCCCCCAACCCTCAAGAAAGTCGCCGGGGAATTCGAAAACACCGCGACCATCCAGTCGTCGGGTTCGGATATTTCGGAGAATATCCCGAAAAGCGCGTGCGCCCCAGATTGCCGTTCTAAGGTTGAACTACGCGGTGGAGGTTTGGCGGGTGATGGTGGGTATGAGCCGGATTGCGTAAGCCGCTTGCTCGGGTAGGATCGAGGGCAGGCGAACCTCCAAGTTTTCACCGTTCTGCGACCACTCAAGATTCCCCTCGACACCCAGGAGGCGCACGGGACTGCCCGGCACAGCCGTAATCTTGCTGATGCGGACCTCCGGAACCTTCGGGCGGTCAAGCAGGATAGCGTAAAGCGTGTCGCGCTTCTGCGTGAAGCGCACTGCGATCCCGTCGGCGGTCGTGGTTGCCGCGTGGATCCATGGGCGCGTTCCACGAATCGCTTCGCCGCTGATTTCGAGCCAGGCGCCGAGACCCAAGAGGCAGTCTTGCTGGAGCTGGTGGATGCTGCCGTCGGCTCGCGGGCCGACGTTCAGCAACAGGTTGCCATTCTTGCTGACGATGTCGACAAACATCCGGATGACGGCGGCTGCGGACATGTAGCTCGTCTCGTCATCGTCGCGGTTGTAGCCGAAGGAGGCGCCGATCCCGCGACAGGTCTCCCACTTTTCCTCCTGGATGTCATCGAACGACGAATACTCTGGCGTGAGAAAATCGTAGTGGATTCCCGGCGGGTTCATACCGGGACGAAGCGGGATGCTGAACTCTGTTCCGAAGCGGTCGTTGATCGCGCCGTCAGGCACGCTGTTGTAGTAATAGGCGAACAGCTCTGGAATGTTGGCGGCTGCCGGGTACATGATGTCGCCCCACATCACCGACGGACGGTAGCGATCGATCAATTCGCGCCAGTGCGCGTTGGCATAAGCGACGTGCTCCGGCGCCTGCACGATCGTGGAATAGATCTTGTGAAAGGCGTCGATTCGGTCCGGGTTCAACGACCAATCCATGCCGCCGCTATAATAGATCCCCATGCGAATGTTTTGCGCCCGCACGGCCGCGGCGAGCTCTCCGACCAGATCCCGCTTCGAAAAATATCCGGGCCGCTTGAGGTTACCGACTGTGCTTGGCCACAGCAGGTAGCCATCGGCATGCTTGGCGGTGAGCACTACGTAGCCAGCTCCAGCTTTGCGGAATAGATCGCTCCACTCGGCGGGGTTCCATTTGCGGCTCTCGGCTTCGAAGATAGGTTGGAAGTCTTCGTAGGCGAAGCCCGCGCCAAAAGTCCGGTCGTGGTACGCACGCGTCGGTCCGTCCTCGAACTTCAGCGTGTTGAGATACCACTCTGCGTATGGGTTCTCGCGGAAGTAAGCGTCGAAACCACGCGCGAGAACTAATCGCGGGGGTTCCTCACGGCTCGCGGCCCATCCCGGCACGGAAAATAGCCCCCAAGTGATGAAAATGCCGAGCTTGCAGTCGTGATACCAATCCGGCGCTCGATGCTGCCGGATCGACTCCAAAGTGGCGGTGTATTTCATCTCACGCGCAGCCAGCCTAACAGCTTGGAACGGCGTTGCCAAAATCTTTGCACTGCTTTGCGCTGCATGATTGCTGCTGGCGCATCGACTACAATCGGAAGTCATCCAAGGTTATTTCGAGGGACGACGGATCGCGGGATAGACCTCCAATCGCGACTACTCTATAGGGCGCTCGCGATGATCGAAGAGTGGCATGGCCGCCAGGTGATGCGCTCTACCACAGGTATTGACCCACTGTGGAAAGTGTTGTGCGAGGGCGGCCCGTGGCACATGCGCGCGCAGTCGCGAGAATACTTCGAACGGCTGCGCAAAACTGGACGCGGCGAATGGGCGGAACGTATCGCGTCGGCGCACGTTGACGAGATCGGCATTGCAAGGTCGCCCCGCCTCTAACATTTGGCAGACGCCGCGAAGGCGTCCTAGAATCCGCTGACCAGAGCCGGATTGACGTGGAGGGACTGATGCCCGGAACACATCCCGTTATCGCAGGAGTCGCGCAATTCAATCCGCGAGC
The DNA here is from genome assembly GCA_963805315.1 of uncultured delta proteobacterium. Lineage (GTDB taxonomy): Bacteria > Desulfobacterota > Binatia > Binatales > Binataceae > Binatus. The sequence goes on along the minus strand of CAWDTQ010000014.1, from coordinate 818,466 downwards.
CGTCGGCATGGCCGAGGTGTCCGAGCCGCTCGCGATGATGGAACGAGTAGCACGTGCCGCCGCCGAAAATTCAGACGCGCCGGATGTCCTGAAGTCGATCGATGCGGTCGCTGTTGTCAGTGCCCTGTCCGCTCGCTATCAAAACGCACCCGACGCACTCGCATCGCGGCTGGGTATCAGTGCGCGGCGAAAGATCACGACGACCTTCGATGGCAACACGCCGCAGTATCTCGTGAATTATTTTTCGCGCGAGCTCGCCGCTGGACGAATTCGGGGTGCGATCGTCGTCGGCGCGGAGGCGATTTACATGGCGCGTCATGCACCAATGAGGCATTTGTCAGCCGCGTAAATCTGCGAGATTTCAAATTGAGACTGCCCGTATGCTAGGTCATTTATTGCCAGTTGAAAATTGCACGTTCGAATGCGTTTCTTCACGCGAGGCGTGGGAACCGACAATTTGAATTGACTGGAGATAGTGGATGATATGGGCGACGCTATCGCTCACCTGATTCGGGTTTCCACTCCCCTCAGGATACTGCCACATCTCCTCTCCCCATACCGGCATGTCACGAGGGCCGTGCGCCTTTACGTCGGCTCGGCCATCCATGAACCGCGCTATCTGGTCCTCGGGAAGCGGATTTCCGTATTTATGGGAGAGCAGACGGAGGTCCGTTGGGGGTGCCGTAAGCTCATGTTCCAACGGTCCGTGCCCATCGCCTTTAATTCCATGGCAAGCCGCACAATGTTGTAGATACAATTCTCGACCTTCGCTTATATCGTTGCCCCAGACAATCGCCGGTCTGGTCAGGAGCAAACATCCGAGCAGCAGAATTATATGCACTTCAAGTGAGTTCTTTCTGTTCATAGCTCCGGCTCCGCAAATCTTGCATTCAACTCAGAGCTTCCTACAGGTCGTGCTTTCGGTCCGCTCTTCGTGCAGGACATTGCGACGACCTTCCCGAGGGCGGATGGTCAAGTATCGCGATTGGACGGGCAAATTCATAGACGCGAACCTGGACATCGGTTCAAGGCGCCGGCTCGTTCGAGATCATCCTATCGCGCTGCGGCCGCCGCGGCAGAACGGGTGCATTGATTGACCCATCGGATTGATTCGTTGCGATTCACTCGACGATCTCGTGGTGTTCGGCAAAGCGAAGCTGCGCGGCATGTTCAAGTCTCACCCTTTGAATTACAAGGGGGTCCGGTCGCATCTCTGTTCAGATGAAGATCTGCGGATATTTCAGCGGATGCAGGAGTTTGTTAGCGTCACGGCGATAACCCATCCTCGGCGAGCATTATCACCAATATGTCCGGGGTTTAGATTTTGACTAAGCACACCTGAAGCCGATGGTTTCTTCGCCAATCCCCGCCGCTTCGGCTCGCGTTTCGTTTTCGCGGACGACGGACGATACCGTAATGGTTCGGCTCGCAGGCGAGTGGCGTCTTCACCTCGCCGGCGTGTCCGATATGCCGATCGAAAGAATACTCGACACTGCGCCACCTCCAGCGCGAGTCAGCTTCGATGCCAGCGCTCTACGCGCGTGGGGAAGCGGGCTCGTGGCCTATATAGAACTACTGATCGAAGCATGCGATGTGCGCTCGATCGCCGTCGATCGCGGCGGCCTGCCCGAGGGCGTGCGACGCCTGCTCGATTTGGCGCGAGCGGTGCCTGAAACTGAAGGCGCGCGCCGCGAGGTTCAACACCTGGACATTCTCGAGCGCGTCGGTACGGTCAGCATCGGTTACGAGCGATCGGTTGTCGACTCTCTGGATTTCATTGGAGAAGTGATCCTGGCATTCGGCCGCATGATGCGAGGGCGGGCTCGCTTTCGCAGGTCGGACTTGATGCTCGCGATTCAGCAGTGTGGGGCGGACGCGCTCGGAATCGTAGCGCTAATCAGCTACCTGGTCGGAATCATCCTGGCCTTCATGGGCGCGATCCAACTCAGTCAGTTCGGCGCTCAAATCTACGTCGCCGACCTGGTCGGAATCGGTGTCACGCGCGAGATGGGTGCGATGATGACGGCGATCATCATGGCCGGCCGCACCGGCGCCGCGTTCGCTGCAGCGCTCGGCACGATGAAGGTGACCGAGGAAATCGATGCGCTCTCGACGATGGGGATTTCGCCGCTCGAGTTTCTCGTGCTGCCCCGCATGATCGCGCTGATATTGATGATGCCCCTGCTTTGCCTATACTCGGATCTAATCGCCATCTTTGGCGGTGCGACGATCGGGTCGGTCATGCTCGGTATTTCGTTGACTGTCTATTTGCATGAGACCGCCCGGTCAATAACTGCGGGTTACATTATTGGCGGACTCGTCAAGGCCACCGTGTACGGCGCGCTGGTGGCGCTCTCCGGATGCATGCGCGGATTTCAATGTGGCAACAGTTCCTCGGCGGTCGGAGAGGCGACCACCTCGGCGGTCGCGACCGGAATCGTGCTGATAGTCGTTGCATGCGGTATCTTCGCGTTCGTCTACCACGCGCTTGGTATATGAACCCAGGTAGCGGATGACGAAATCGAGCGAAGCAGACGCGAGGCCCGCGGGCACCGACACCTCCGAGGCGCGAATCGAAGTACGCGACCTCACGATGGCGTTCGGTGACTTCGTAGTGATGCGCGATCTGAACTTCATCGTGCGCCGCGGCGATATCTTCGTTGTGATGGGTGGCAGCGGTTGTGGAAAGTCTACGCTCCTGCGTCACATGATCGGGCTGCTCGAGCCCTCACGCGGCGAAATCCTGTACGAAGGCGTGAGCTTCACCCGGGCATCGACGGAGGAACGCCAGCTTATGCTTCGGCGCTTCGGCGTAACCTATCAGTCCGGCGCGCTGTGGAGTTCGATGACGCTTGCGGAGAATGTCGCATTGCCGCTCGCCGAGTTCACCGATCTGAGCGAGTGGGAAATTCGAGCAATCGCGAGGCTCAAGCTCGGATTGGTCGGACTCAAGGGTTTCGAAGACTACTATCCGAGCCAGATCAGCGGCGGCATGCAGAAGCGAGCCGCACTAGCACGCGCGATGGCGCTGGATCCGGACGTGCTCTTCTTTGACGAGCCTTCTGCGGGACTTGATCCGATAAGCACCCGACTCCTCAATGAATTGATCATCGAGCTCCGCGACAGTCTGGGCGCCACGATTATGGTCGTCACGCACGACCTCGCGAGCATCTTCATGATCGCAAACAACTCCGTGTTCCTCGACGGGATATCGCGCCGGATGATCGCGCAGGGAGATCCGCGGGAACTGCGCGACCATTGCGATATTCCTGCGGTACAAAGATTTCTCCGCCCTAACTTCGAAAGTCGCGCGGAAACTTCGACCGATGGGTAGGCGCGTAAGTCCGGCACTGATCGGAGGGTTCGCGATCGGCGCCATCGCGATCATCGTCATCGCGATCGTCGCGCTTGGTTCAGGCCGCCTGTTCCGCAAGACCCGCCAATACGTGATGTACTTTTCGGGCAGCGTGAACGGCCTTCTGGTCGGCGCGTCTGTGAAGATGGAAGGTGTGCCTGTCGGCGCTGTCAAAGAAATTCGGCTCGGCTTCAATCCGCGCGGCGAGCCGGTCGAGGAATTTCCGACAAAGGTAAAAATCGCGGTGATTGTCGAACTCGACGAGACAATGCTGCGCGCGCGCGGCGTCCGCAATACCGATTTGGCCGACCCAGAGCATATTGAGCGCGCCGTGCAGCACGGATTGCGCGGTGTGCTCGCGATGGAAAGTCTCCTCACAGGGATCCTGTACGTAGATCTGGAGATGCTGCCGGACACCCCCGCCAACTTCGTGCAGTCTCAGAACGACGAGTACGTTGAAATTCCGACGATTCCGACCGCACTCGAGCAGGCTCAAGTTACGGTAACGCAGATTCTTGAGCACCTTCAGAAAGCCAATTTCGACAAGGCGTTGTCGGACCTGAGCGCGACGCTGGAGGCGCTGAACAAGTTTACAACCTCGCAGCAGTTGCAGGATGCCGTGGCTAATCTCGCGAAGGCTTCGGCGGAGTTGGCCGCAACGGCGTCGAGTATTCGCCGCCTCGCCGACAATATGAACGCGCAAACCGGCCCGCTGGCTAAGAGCTTGCGCGAGACGGCTGACAAGGCAGACGCGACTTTGGCGCAAGCGCAGGCTACCCTCGCCAATCTCAAAGCGACCTTCGATCCGCAGGCGCCGCTCGCCTATCAGCTCAACCAAACTCTAATCGAGGTGTCCAAATCTGCGCGCTCGATGCGCGAGCTGACTGACTATCTCGAACGTAACCCAAGCTCGATTGTGCGCGGGAAGTAGCCGAGGAGCGAGCAGCCATTGAGGTTTCGGCAGGCACAAGCGCAGGGCTGGCGAGACGACACACAATGATTAAATTCACAATATGAAAAAGCGCGGCTTCGACTTTATTCCCGCATCGATAGTCGCATTTTCGTTATTCGACGGACTTTTATCGTGCACAAACGACGTCGTGACATCTCAAGAGCGAAGCCAAGCGATTGAGCAGTTACAACAGGCGAGGCAAACCGATCTAGATGAAGCGAAGGATATTTCCTTGGGTTTCATCGCGGAAAGCGACTATCTTGCGCAAGCCGAGAAGGCGGATTCGGCGATCAGAGATTTGAACGAACACTCGGATGTCGGCCGAGCGGAGATAACAGAGGCGCTATTCGTTCCGCCAAAGCATATTTCGCCTGAGCTGAGGGTCCAGCTAGTGCAGAGGTTGGAGCAAGCAAAGGCGCTCGACGATGAGAAGTGGCGCAATAACCTGGGAAGCGAAGATGAAAACTGGCTTACCCTCTTATGCGATATTCAGGCAAGGCGAGCGACGCGAGTCATCAAAAAACTTGAAACCGGAGAATCCGTCTCGTGGTTCGAAATCAACGACGCAATGACCACTCCGGATGAAATACCATAGGATGCTTGTCTGGCCGGTGTCGGACAAGCCGTCGTGCGATCCTTAGACGCAAACCGAACGTCCTAAGTGCTGATTATGAGTGTCGCACTCGCAAGTAGCGGCCTCAATTTCAAATTGGGTATCGACAGGAGCATATCAGGTCTTTGCTGTCCATTCCGAGAGACGGTTTCCACCATTTCTTTAGTATAGGTGTTCAATCAAGGAGGAGTTGAAATGTCGAAAGTTACGTGGAGGAGAATCGCATCCCCGATCGTGGCAGTACTCCTAGTGATTGCTTGCGGCACGGAAGCATCAGCCACTGACACAGAAGGCGCTATCAGATCGTTAGAAACCAGTTTTGCCGCTGCGGTCAGAGCCAAAGACCTCGACCGGATTATGGCGCACTATACGGTCAGCGAGAATTTGGTCGTGTTCGATCTCGTCCCGCCCCGCCAATACACTGGCTGGAAAGCGTACAAGGAGGATTGGCGACAGTTTCTTGCCGGATGCAAGGATTCGCCGACTTTCGAGATCAGTGAACTCGAGACCTACGGAGGCGCACGCTACGCCTATAGCCACAGCATCCAGCATTTCAGTTGCACCAATCAGCAGGGCAAGAAGCTCGACCTGATCCTTCGGGTCACTGATGGCTACGCGAATTTCGGAGGCGAGTGGCTAATCGCGCACGAACATGTGTCTGTGCCGGTTGATCTGACAACCGGGCAGGCAGTCCTCCAATCGAAGCCTTAGTGCAATCCACCCGCCCTAGCGGAAAAAACATGCGTCGACGATGTTTGCTTCGAGCGTCGATTTCCTCGTGAACTCGCTGGTTTTTCCGGCATGTGTAGTGAAGCCGACGTTCTCCATCTCCTTCGTCGTGAACCTAGGCTGTCGCCTCCTGATCGCTCGCGCTCATTCACCCATTCTGGGATAGAGGCGCGCCGCGATCGCGACAAGAACGACGAATGAGGCCACCAACACGGCGCAGTCCGTCGGGATTCCGATTCGGCTCACTGTGGTGGGAAGCATCAGGCCGCGCAGCGCGTCCACTACGTAGGTCAGCGGATTCAGGCGCGAGACAATCTGGAGCCAGCGCGGCATCAGGCGGATCGGATAGATCGCGTTGCTGGCAAAAAAGATCGGCATCGTTAGCACCTGCCCGATACCCAGGAAACGCTCGCGGGTCCGCACGATACAGGCCACGATCACCGAAAACGTGGAGAAGAGGCCGGCCGCTAGCGCGATGAAGAAGATCACGCCAACGATGTTTCGAGGTTGGTAGCTGAGCTGAATGCCCAGGATCAGCGCCAGCACGTAGACGACCATCGCTTGCGAGAATCCGCGCACAGTAGACGACAAGGCCTTGCCGAGCACGAGCGCGCTGCGTGGTGCGGGACTCACCAAATAACGGTGCAGCACTCCTAAATCGCGCTCCCAGATGGTGTTGATGCCGTAAAAGATCGCCACGAATAACACGCTTTGGCCGAGAATGCCGGGTACCAGGAAGTCGAGGTAGTTCGTTCCCTGGGCGGTGATTCCTCGGACCTGCGCCATCACCTGACCGAACAAAAGAAGCCACAGCGCAGGCTGCACGGCCCGAGTCACGAGCTCTATTGAGTCGTGGCGCAGCTTGCGCACCTCGGCATCGGAGACAGCGAAGACTTGCCAACCATAGTCGGAGAGCGCAGACATCGGGCCTTCTCAGCGATGCTCGCGGATGCTCTGGCGCGCGAGCTGCGCTTCTCTATATCCGCCTCCGGGCTGGATCTCGACCCCGACAAAGTGCGCGAAGACGTCGTCAAGTGTCGCTCCGGGCTCAACCTGCGCCTTGAGCTCAGCAGGCGATCCGGTTACTTCGATGCGCCCGCTGTGCATCAGCGCGATGCGGTCGCACAGTTCGTCCGCTTCTGCCATGTCATGAGTGGTTATCAGCATCGTCATGCCGAGCGTCGCGCGCAATGCGCGGACTTGGTCGCGCACGACGCGCCGAGCCATCGGATCGAGCCCGACCGTGGGCTCGTCCATCATCAACACTTTTGGACGATGCAGCATGCTCTGAGCAATCTCGAGCGCACGTATCATGCCGCCCGAGTAGTTATGCACCAGGCGGCCCGCCGCCTCCGTCAGATTCATAGCGGAGAGCGCCTCCGCGATTCGCTGCGCGCGCTCGCGCCGCGGAATCGAGTATAGCCGCGCGGAAAGGAGCATGTTCTCGTAGCCCGTGAGTGATCGGTCGGCGGAGAGGAGCTGCGGGACGTAGCCGATCCGCCTGCGCACTTCGGCGGCCTGCACGACGATGTCAAAGCCCGCGACCCGCGCAGTTCCGGACGAAGGCGGAAGAAGGGTGGTCAGCATCTTAATTAGCGTGGTCTTACCCGCACCGTTTGGGCCGATAAGCCCGAAGATCTCGCCATGCAACACGGCCATCGAGACGTCCGCCACCGCGATGAGATCCCCAAAGCGGCGACTTAGCGTTTCAGTAACGACCTCCTGCTCGCGAGCCGAAACCGTCGCCATGATTGCGCCATCGCGCATGAACCGTCCCCGAGATGTAGCGATCTGACCCTCGACTTATTTTACCTGCGGTACCTTCTTGCCTAGGTCCTCATCGCTTTGCACTTTATTCCTTGGTCTCCCGCGTCGGCAGTATGCGAAGAGTGGCAGACCGATCGAATTCTAACACTTCCGGACCTGACAACATGCCAGACATTTTCTACTACGCCTGCATCGAAGACTACTCGGAAGCGATTCGCCTTCACAGCGAAGTCGCCGGCCAGCCTGACTCGACAAACCTCAACGCATGCGCTGATAGGTTCCGATCAGCGTTGCCTGGGCCAGGATATGACCTTTCATTGCCGCTTCAAGTTTTGCTTTGCTTGGCCGATTGAGGTCAGGCAGTACTCTGTCCAACGCATAGAGCTTGAAAAAATACCGGTGACGACCGATTGGAGGACATGGCCCGCCGTAACCGGTGCGCTTCCAGTCATTCACACCAGCCAGCGTACCGCGTGGCAATTTGGCGGAACCGGCGGCCTCGGGCAGGCCATCGAGCGTGGGCGGAAGATTGTAAAGTACCCAATGCACCCAAGTCATTTTTGGCGCAGCGGGATCGGGGGCGTCCGGGTCATCAACGATTAAAGCGAGGCTTTGCGTTCCCTCAGGAAGATTCGACCAGGCCAGCGCGGGAGAAAGATCCTTTCCGTCGCACGTGTAAACGGGAGGTATCTCGCCCTGATTCTTAAAGGCAGGAGAGGTCAGCTTCAGTGCCATTTCGAGAAACCTCCTTCAAAGGGTCGACCATTCAGCATGTCACGTGGAGGATCGCATTCGTTTTCGCTGGATTCTTGCCGAGCTCCTTAATGGCCGCGTCCGTCGGGAGAATCGTAATATCCACGTCGCGCCGGCGTGCCTCGAGTTTCACTTCGTCCATCACCGGGAGCGCGCCGTATTTTCCCGAGCCGACTATCAGCCGCCGACATTTCCAGGGTATTTCCTCTTCCAGCGAAAGCGGAGTATGCCCGAACTGCTCGCGGAATTTCCGCGAGACTTTTTTCTTGCGTTTGCGAATCCTTCCACGGTCGATTACCACGTCATGTTCGTATGCTTCGCCGTCGATTTCAATTGAGCCAAAAGTGAATTTGCCAAAATCCATCGCGGGCCACCTCCTCACGTCCGTATGCGATCGGCTCGCAAACCCTTGCGAACATCTGTGTTGCGAAGATTGGCGAGACGCATTCTGTATCCGAAACGTGACAGCCAAAAGATGGCTTCGGTGGCTGGATCGGAGCGTCGCATATGCGAACCATAATCTCAGGATTAGCGATTGATTACCCGGGCCCTATGCAATGCAGAGCCGCCAACTGATTACGCAGGTTTCGGACCGCCCTGTGCACTATGATTTAGCGGGACGCATTCGAGTGCGGCCAGGCCTCCCGCAACAAGCACTGCTGCAAAAATCACGAACGCTGCGAAGTAATTGTGCGCTACGTCGTAGAGCGATCCCGCCGCGAGCGGTCCCGCGGCGGCCCCGATCGTTGTGAACACTCCGCTCAGGCCAAGGAGCGTGCCGAACCGCTTGAGCCCGAGCGAATCCGCTGTCAAATCCGGGACCAGCGCCAGCGGCGCTCCGGAGGCGAGGCCGTAAACAGCGGTGAAGATGGCGAGAATGATGACGTTGCCCGCGCCGAGCAGGATAATTTGTCCTGCCGCCGCAATCGCCATCGAGATTGCGAGGGCGAAACGTCCGCTTATCCGGTCCGCGACAGCTCCACTCAGCGGCTTACCGAGCGCAGCAAAGCCGAACGTCAAGCTCAGCACCAGCGCTGCATTTGTCGGGGCGTACCCGATTCCGATCAGGTACGGGACCATGTGAAGGGAACCGCCGGCTATCGCGAAAGCAAAGGCGAATTGCACCGCCGCAATCATCCAGAACGAACGGCCGCGCAACGCCTCGCCTACTTCGAGCCCCGAGCCTGACGATGGAGCCTCAGCCAAAGCGCCGGCCTCCGGCCTCGTCCTAACGACCGCCAGCACCAGCGGCACGTTGATGACAAACATCGGAAGTGCCAGAGCAACGTAACCTGCGCGCCATCCCGCGCGTCCGATCACGTCAGCCGCAACCAACGTCATCAGCATTCCGCCCAGTGATGCTCCAGACATAGTAAGTCCGAGCGCGGTGCCGCGCCGTTCGCCAAACCAGTTCGCCAATACCTGCGAGCACGGCAAGAGCGTGGCGGCGGCGAGCCCCACCCCGAGCATCACGTATGCGACCACGAAGGTGTCATATGAATTTGCGCGGCTGGCGAGCAGGAGCGCGGCACCGCTCACGCATACACCAGACGCAATCACCGCGCTGGCCTCCACCCGGTCGAGCAGCCAGCCGAAGAAGGGTGCGCTCACGCCGGCGGAAAGTCCGAGCACCGTTTGCAGGGAGGAAAGCCGCGCGCGTGTCCATCCGAATTGACGCAATAGTGGTTCGAAGAACACGCCGGCCGTGTTGAAACCAGAACCGAAGACCAGGAATAGCGTTAGGAATAGGCTCGCGACGATGAGCCGTTGCTTTCGGTTCCAAGTTTGATGTCCCGCTTTCACAGCACGCGGACGGCCTCTTCGATTCGTTTCGTGAGGGCGGCGTAATCCTCGCCCTCCAGATGGAGCGGTGAGCCGAATGCAACCGATGCAGGGCCAGGATGGATCATCGAGGCGCCGCGAGGGAGGATGCGGTCGAGGCCGCGCAGCCGCACCGGAATTACCGGCAGGCGCAGCCGCGCTGCCAACATCGCCGCTCCCGGCTGGAACGCCCCGATCTCGCCGGTCACCGAGAGCCCGCCTTCCGGGAAAATCAGGATGGACCAATTGTCGCTCACCAGGTCACCGATATGACGCAGCGTTTGACGGGTGTCCGCCTCCTGCTGCGAAAGCGGAAATCCGTTGAAGAACATCGCGGCGACGAAGTAGCTCGTGCTGGAGACGAATCGGCGCCATCTCGAATAGCGCTCGGGATGGAAATGCGCGTCGAAGAATTCCTTGAGCATCGCGGGCGCGACGCGGTAGCGCCAGCGCGCAGGCATCGCTGCGAAGATTGCTGGAGCATCGAGATAGCTCAGGTGATTGGCGGCGAAGATCACCGGCGCCTCGATCGATTCCAGGTGTTTCAGCCCTGTGACCGCGAGCTTGATTGCGAGCCGCGTCATCGGAATCGCGAATCCGGACAGCCCGGCCCGCCGGATCGCGCGTGCGGCCATGCTGCGGTTCCAGGTGCTCGGTTCGAAGGAGTCCTCGGGAACGGCCGCCGGCGCGTGGATCATCTTCGCGAGATCCGCGACTTTGTTTGCGCCTGTGAATACGGCCTCATCGATGGTGGCGTTGAATTGCTGCTCGATTTCGACGAGCAGCTCGACGCGATCGAGCGAGCTTAGCCCCAGCTGATCGAGAGTAGTATCACGTGTGATTGCGCGACCGGGCGCATATCTCGCGATCAGTTCGCCCAACTCGTCGGCTGGTTTGGCGGCGACCGCCGGCGCGCCGGTGTCGACCCATTTCTGGATCGCGCCGCGCTTGAGTTTTCCGGTTCCCTCGGTGCGTGGAAGGTCACCGGCGGTCCAGATCGTAGCGGCTCGGATCCTCTGATGCGCTTCGAGTCGCGCGTTGGCGAGAGCGACCACCTGTTCCTTGTCCGTGCCGGGTTCAAGCACCATCACCGCGTGAACACGATCCTTGCCGACCACCGCGCAATCGCGCACTCCTGCAACCGCATTGATAACGAGTTCCACGTCCTCGGGAAAAATCTTCAACCCGGCGGGCGTGACGATCATTTCCTTCTTGCGTCCGCGGACGAACAGATGGCCAGCGTCGAGCATGCCGATGTCTCCGGTGTGGAACCATCCGTTCTCGAACGCTTTCATGCTTTCGGAAGGCGCGTTGAAGTAGCCGGGAGTGACGATGTCGCCGCGCACCAGGATTTCTCCGTCCGGAGCGATTTTGACTTCAACGCCGGGCAGCGGTTGCCCTGCGCTCCCGAAAGGATGCCCGCGAAACGGATGGCTGAAGCTGATAACAGGTGCGGTTTCGGTGAGACCGTATCCCTGCACGACAAGCAAGCCGAGACGCGACCAGAACTCCTCGAGGGCAGGGTTCGAGTGGGGCGCCGCCGACTACGAAGCCCCAGAACTTGAGACCGAACATGCGATGCACACGCCGATAGCGCCACCATCGCACCAGCCAATGAGAACTGGTTGAAGGAGGCGCGGCAGTTTCCGGATACCTGCGCACTACGTACCGGCGCATCACTTCGAGCATCTTGGGAACGCAGATCAGGAACGAGACGCGGCGGCGGTGAATCTGTCGCACGACCTCCTGCGGACTGTAGCCGCGCATCAGAACCAGCACTCCGGGCAGCATCGGCGGGAAAAACATCGCCAGTAACTGCCCGAACATGTGGCTCAGCGGAAGCAGGTTCAAGAAGCGCAACGGAAACAGCGGGCGCACATAGCCGCGATACTTCACCACCTCGCGCTGAATCGGTTCGAGGTCGGCCGTGAGGTTGCGATGGGTTATCACCACGCCCTTGGGAGCCGCGGTCGAACCCGAGGTGAAGACCAGCTCTGCAGTATCGTTGGAAAAAATCTCGGCCGCGGGCGGGGGCGAGTCTGCATGCAGATCTACTTCGCACAGGCGCCAGCAGGGAGCTTCCAATCCGTTTGCCGGCGGATGGACCTCATCGCCAATCAACACTAGCCGCGCGTGCACCACCTGCTGTGTGTTGCACATCACCTCGGCGGAGGAACGGTAGTCGATCGGAACTACGATGCTTCTGTTGAGAATGCAGCCCCAGAATGCGGCGATCCATTCGGGGCGGGCCTCGGACCAGATGATAACTTTGTCGCCTTTGCCGATGGACTCGCGCCGCAGCCTCTCTGCGAAGGCACGGCTCGCGCCCGCAATCTCGTCGTAGCGATAGCTCCAGCTCCGGTATCCGTCGCAGTAGACGACGTATTCGGAGTGAATGCCGGCGAAATTATTGAACAGGTCGAGCAGTGTGCTACTGCCCGCATTCGATGAAGGCTTAGCTAGTTCATCCGCCATGCGGATCGCCGGCAGAGGTCGAGCGGCATCGTCGGACATCGTCGTTAATCCTGATCAGGGGAAAGGGCACTATGCTTCCGAACGCAACATTGGTCGGTCCTCATCACTTCTTCTTTTGCGCCGGCTTGGCCTTCGCCTTAGATTTGCGAGGGACTGCTTTGGATTTCGACGGCGCAGCGGCCTTGCGCGCCTTTCCGCGAGCCCTGCGCGCAACCGGTTGGCCCTTCTTCTTGCCCTTGGCGAGCTCGAGCAGAGTCTTACCCGAACGCTTAGATTTCTCACGTCCGCGCACGATCTCTTGAACAGTATCTTTGGGCAGCACCTCCACGATCATCGCAAGCCCGTCGCGATCGCTGACATGCGGAAGGAGCCGGCGGATGAGTTCAAGGCCATATTCCGCCCGCTGCGGAGTAATTTCTTCAGCTTCCGCTAATTCGGCCAGCTCCTGAACGGCCTCGAGTGCGGCGTTGTGCTCTGCACCAAGCCTCTCGACGTAGTCGTCCCCATAGATCTCGGCGAGAGCTGGATAGAGAACCAGCTCTTCGTAATGAAAGTGCGGACCGGCATGCGCCGCCATCTCGACGATTCCCTGTCGAACCGATTCGACGTCATTGGACTCGATGGCGTCCATCAGGCCGAGGAGCATGTCGCGCATCTGGCGGTGCTCCTCGCGGAAGACTTCTGTAAATTGACTTGCCAACATTTGCTCACTCCTTAATTTGCTGCGGAATGGAATCTTCTCGATTTCATGTTCTGCATGCCTGGGGCGCAGTCGCTCTTTCGTCCAGTTACTCTTGAGCGCTGCGCAGATGGTTGATGACGCCATCGACACCGAAGATGTACCAGGCGTCAGCTTCGGCCATCTCCGCTTGGAAGCGGTTGGGCACTACGCCCTCGAGAGTCACCACCGAGTTTCGCGTGATGACCCTGATCGAGTCATGCGTGACGAGGCGATCCTTTTCCAACGCCATCGTGACGGCGTCGGTGACCTCGCCGTCGCTGTCGTCCTCGTAGGGCTGGACCTCGATTCCGTTTACGACGTCGCGAGTGCCCGGGACCCACCATGCAAGCAGTTCGGCCAGACGCTTGTGCGACAGACTCTCTACCTGACCATCGAGCGTCACGACTCCGTCTGCGACTGCGATTTCGATATAGCTACCTCGGTCAGCCGCGACCTCGGCGGCCGTTCTGGCGCTGCCCTCTTCGGCGGCTTGAATCTCGCAGCGAGTGAAAGCTCCTTCCTGCAACATCGCAGCGCGTATGTGATCCCGAATCACACCGTCACCCATCGGTTGTCTCGGAGCGACGCGAATCCGGTCCACGATCCCGGTCAAGCCACCAACCGAAGCCGCCAGTTCAAGCGCGATCTTCTTGGCGGCCAGGCTTTTGGTTTCGCCCATGCAGAACGAGGCTTCCGTCCGGTTCGTACTGGACAACAATAGGGTGGCGGCGAAGGTCTATGCGCTGATCGCGTCCGAGAGCCGCATGCACCTCGCGTACGATTTCCGCTGAGTCATGCATCTGAGGCGCTAAACTCCTGCGGGATTGACCCTTTCATGCTGCCTCTGCGCGTCGGTCCACAGCTTTTTCAAATCCTTGGGAAGCTGGCTCATCACGTCCCACGCCTCGCCTTCCTGGCCGGTGGGGCTGCCGAGCAACTTCTGCAACGCCGCGAAAATCGCCGATACGGCGCGTTCCGCCTCTTCATCATCGGTGAGTCCGGCCATCCGGCGCACTTCCCATATAAACTGCTCGCCTTTGACGCGATGCACCTTACGATCGGGGCTTTCCAGGGACATCCACATCATTTTGAGGCGCTTGGGCAGTTGTGCGGCAACATGCAGCGCCTCCCGCGGAGTGATCCGATCACGCAGTTCCTGGAAGACCGCGCAGGTCAGCCCCTCCGCGCGACGCAGGTCACATCCGATGCACGCCATCACATCCTTGAAGAATTCTTGATCTTGCATGATGAATCTCTCCTTTGGATCGGTAGAGCACGGCACATGCCAGCCACAGAACCCTGAACTTGTTGGAAAGCCATGCAGGTTCAGCTCTGAGATCAAATTAGCGGGCTCGGCTGTCTCGAAATGGCGGAGCAACTGGCGCGATCGGAACCAGATTCGAATTCGAAGATGCTACGAGGCTCGTTTGCCTCCGACGATCGCGAGGGTGCTCGCCTGCGGACCCTCATCACCCTCCTCCTCGGCAAAGCGCACCGCAGTTCCCGGCGTCAGATCGTCGAAATGCTCACCGAGGACGCTGTGGCGATGGAAATAGATCTCGCGGCTATCAGCTGTCTCGAGGAAACCGTAACCTTCCTTTGGGAAAATGCGAGCGACGCGACCGACAGACGGTAGCTCGTGTGCCTTCACGTCACGTCTGAGTTCGCGAAGATGGTCCTCGATGCGACGCCGGGCGGCATCGAACGCATCTCTGATCGCAATGGCCAAATCATCGGCCTCCTGCCGGTTGACCGAGACGTCTGCACCGGGCACACGGAGATCGATCCGCACGTTGAACGGACCTCCTTTGCGGTGGTGATGAACCGGCGCGTCGACCACCACGTGGCATCCGGTGAGCCTCGGGTAGTACAACTGAAGGTCTTCGGCGCGTTCGCGGATCTGCGCTTCCATGGCCGGCGTCAATTGAAAATCACGTGAAGTAATTTGAAGGGGACGTTGCATTTTAATTCACCATCTCGGGATCAGGGTTTTACCCGGTGAAAGGTGCATCGGATGTGCCAACTCGAAGCTTTCCGCGGCCCCTCTACATCGGCGGTGGCTCCGTCTTCCCCTTCCCCTCTAGCCGGTGCGCGAATGCAAATAGGCGACGCACCCGTTCAGGCTGGTCATTTGCGGGTAGTCCGCTTCCGGAATATCGACACCAGTTGCTTCGTGAATGGCGATCGCGAGGTTCAGGATGTCCATCGAGTCGAGGTCGACTTGCTCGCGCAGATCGACAGCCGGATCGATTTCGCTCAGCTCGATCTCTGGCGCGATCTTGTGCAACTCGCGCAGATACAGGGCCTTAATCTCGTCGTCGGTCACAGCTTCTCCGGCTCCTGCAACAGACGTTCGATGGCGGCGAGGAACAATGCGCCTCGATGACCGTCGCTCGCGCGATGGTCGCCCGACAGGCTCGCCATCGCAACCGGCCTCGCGCCCATCATTCCACCACTTGCCCATGGACGCTCGACGATCTTGCCGAAACCGACCAGCGCAACTTGTGGCGGATAGATCACGCCGAAGACGGTCTCGACGCCCTCGTCGCCGAGGCTGGTAACGGTGATTGTGGCATCGGCGATTTCAGAACTGCGCAGCACGCCGGCGCGCACGCGCTTAACCAGATCGCGCAGACTCGCCATGATCTCGCTGAGGCTCTTCTTGCCGACGTCGTGGATCGCGGGCGCGATAAGGCCGCCCTGCCGGATCGATATCGCGACGCCGACGTGAGCCGCTTCGCTTGGCTTGAACGCGCCATCGATCCAGAAGCCGTTCATCTCGGGTATCTCATGAACGGCCAGCGCCACCGCCTTAAGCAGCAGCACGGAATAGAGCAGCCTCTCAGTCACGGGCCGCTTGAGGTTCTCCGCCTGCAGCCAGCCCATCGCCTTACTCATGTCGATGTGAGTGCCCAGGTAGTAATGCGGTATCTCGCGCTTCGAGCGCGCCATCGCCGCCGCAATCACTTTGCGCATCGTCACACTACGATCGATCGGTGCGGCGGCGGGCTTAAGTGCGACCGCCGGTGCCGCCGCTTCAAGCGGTGCGGCACCCGGTGGCGCAGCCGTTGGCGTCGGCGGCGCCTTCGCGGCGCGCTCGACGTTGGCTTTGGTAACAGCACCCTCGGGACCGGTTCCTTTGACCGTCGCGAGATCGACCTTGAGTTCCATTGCAACGCGCATTGCGAGCGGCGAGATGCGCGCGCGATGGGGCGCCGCAGGTTTCGGCGCGGGCTTAGTGACGACTCGCGCAGGCGCGGGCTGAGTCGGCGGAGCGGGCGCGAGCACTTCCGGCGCACGCTCGGCGGGCTTCGGCTTCGCCTCAGGAACGACAGCGACGCCCTCTCCGTTCGTGATAATGACAGCCAGCAGCGTACCGACGGGGACCTTTTCTCCTTCGGGGACGACAATCTTCTGGATGACGCCGGTCTGGAAGATTTCCACCTCGATCGTGGCTTTCTCGGTATCCACCACTGCAACAATATCGCCGCGCTTGACCGCATCGCCCGGCTTCACCAGCCATTGCAAGACGGTGCCGACTTCCATATCGGCGCCAAGCGAAGGCATCAGGAAATCAGCCATGACCTTCCATCATCCGCGTCACCGTCGCGACGATCGTCGCTGCTTGCGGCAGCGCGGCGTCCTCAAGATGCTTGGCATAGGGCATCGGAACTTCGGCGCTGCAGATGCGTTCAACCGGCAGGTCGAGTTCGTAGAACGCTCCTTCCATGATGCGCGCGCTGATCTCCGCCGAAATGCTTCCGCTGCGCCATCCTTCGTCGATGATCACCGCGCGATGCGTGCGCACAACTGAATCGAGGATCGTCTCGGTGTCGAGCGGCCGCAGCGTGCGAAGATCGACGACCTCTGCATCGATCCCCGATGCCGCAAGTTGTTCGGCAGCCTGAACCGTTCTGCCCAGGGTGCCGCCGTACGTAATCAGACTCACGTCGCTTCCCGCGCGCCTTATCGTTGCTTTCGAGATCTCGACCGCGCCCGCATTGGCGGCTATCTCGCCCTCCATGTTGTACAGCGTTCCGTGCTCGAAGATGAGCACCGGGTCGGGATCTTCGAGCGCCGTCCATAGCATCCCGCGGGCGTCCTCCAGGGTGGCCGGCGCGAGCACCTTGATGCCGGGAATGTGCGCGTACCATCCTTCGAGGCTGTGCGAATGCTGCGCCGCGAGCTGTCGCCCGGCGCCGGTAGTCATCCTGATAACAAGCGGAACGTTGAACTGCCCGCCCGACATATGAAGGATCGTCGCTGCGTTGTTCACGATTTGGTCGAGCGCCAGCAAGCTGAAGTTGACCGTCATGATTTCTACGATAGGCCGCAGACCGTTCAAAGCTGCGCCGATTCCCGCACCGACAAACGCCGATTCGGAAAGAGGAGTGTCGCGGATGCGGTCGGGGCCGAACTCCTCAAGCAACCCTTTGCTCACCGCGTAGCATCCGCCGTAAGCGCCGACATCTTCGCCCATCAGAAAGACGCGCGGATCGCGGAGGAGCGCGTCGCGGATCGCCTGGCGCATCGCTTCGCGATAAGTGATCTTCACTTTCTGCGCGTCGGGGCTCACGTCGGCTTCTTCTCCGAGTACGAGAAACGCGTAAGGTCTTCGACCTGCTCCCAAGTGCCGGCCTCGGCGAAGGCAACCGCATTCTCGATCTCTGATGCGGCGTCATCTTCGATGCGCTTCATGTTGGCCTGATCCAAAACGCCCTGTGCTGTCAGGCGATTTTGAAAGGTCGCGATCGGGTCACGCTTCTTCCATTCCTCGACTTCGCGCTTGTCGCGATAGAGCTGCGGGTCGTACATCGAGTGCGCGCGGAAGCGATAAGTGCGGAATTCGAGAAAGCACGGCCCTTCGCCCGAGCGCACTGCGAGCGCGGCCCGATTCGCGGCGCCCTCGCACGCGACGACGTCCATCCCATCAACCGGCCACGACGCCATTTCGTATGCCGCGGCTTTCAGGCTGAGATCAGTTTGCGACTGCGCGCGCTTGAGCGCCGTACCCATCGCGTAGAGATTGTTCTCGCAGCACAGCAGGACCGGGAGTTTCCACAACGCCGCCAGGTTCATGCATTCGTGAAACTCGCCCTCGGCCACAGCGCCGTCGCCGAAAAAGCATGCGGTCACGCGATTGCGATGCTGCAGCTTGTCGGCGAGCGCGATACCGATCGCGAGCGGCAGCCCGGCACCGACTATTGCATTGCCACCATAGAATCGCGCCGCCGCGTCAAACAGATGCATCGAGCCGCCACGCCCGCGGCTGCATCCTTCCCGCTTGCCATACATCTCGGCCATGATCGCGTTGGCCGAAACGCCGCGCAGCAGCGCATGTCCATGCTCGCGATAGGTCGCGACGACAGTGTCTTCCGGCGTCAGCGCGCGCATCGCGCCGACCGCGACGGCTTCCTCGCCTATGTACAGATGGAGAAATCCGCGGATTTTGCTGGCGCTGTACAGCTCGGCGGCCTTTTCTTCGAAGCGGCGGATGCGGACCATGTCGCGCAGCAAACCCAGCGCGTGCTCGGCGTCGACATTTGGTGTTGCGATGGTTGGTCGTAGCGCCACGTTCTACGCACTCTCCAGCGTCGAGATGTCGCCTTCGGGAAGGCCGAGCTCGCGGGCCTTGAGCAGCCTGCGCATGATTTTTCCGCTGCGGGTCTTCGGCACGTTGGCTATGAAGTCGATTTCTTTCGGCGCGACCACGGCGCCCAACCGCTTGCGCGCAAAGCCGAGAAGCTCGCTGCGAAGCTCGTCGTTCCATGTGAACGACGGCTTGAGTGAGACAAATGCCTTGACGATTTCGCCGGCCATCGGGTCCGGTTTGCCGATGACGCCAGCCTCGGCGACCGCAGGATGCTCCATCAGGGTGCTCTCAACTTCGAATGGCCCGATCAGATGACCTGACGATTTGATCACGTCGTCGGCACGACCGACGAACCAGAAATAGCCGTCGCCGTCGCGCCGCGCGAGGTCCCCGGTAAGGTACCATCCGCCCACAAAGCATTTTCGATAGCGCTCTTCTTCATTCAGGTAGCCGCGAAACATCGACGGCCAACCGGGCCGCAACGCAAGTTCTCCTTCGACTCCGGCTTCGCGAAGTTCCTCGACGGCGTCATCCTTCGCGCGGCGCACGATGCCGGCCTCGATACCTGGAAGTGGCCGCCCCATCGAACCCGGGCGTATGTCCATCGCGGCGAAGTTTGAAATCATAATGCCGCCGGTCTCCGTCTGCCACCAATTGTCGTGAATCGGAAGGCCGAACGCTTCCTGTCCCCATATCACCGCTTCAGGATTGAGCGGCTCGCCGACGCTGGCGATGAAGCGCAAGTGGCGAAGATCGTATTTGCGGATCACCCCGGTCCCGATCTTCATCATCATGCGCACTGCGGTTGGCGCGGTGTACCAGTTCGTGACCTTCTGCGTCTGCAGTAGCGCGTACCATCGCTCCGCATCGAACTCCGCCTCA
Source organism: uncultured delta proteobacterium (assembly GCA_963805315.1). GTDB lineage: Bacteria > Desulfobacterota > Binatia > Binatales > Binataceae > Binatus. The sequence goes on along the minus strand of CAWDTQ010000014.1, from coordinate 798,805 downwards.
TCGATGATGCTGGTGATGCCATTGGTGAGCGGCGCGATAATTCCGTATGACGTACCGGTGATCCATCCGGGATCCGCCGTGCACCAGAAAATATCGTTGGGGTGAAAGTCGAGCGCGAAGCGGCCGGTTACGTGATGCGCGACGACGGCCTGATGCACATGCATCGCGCCCTTGGGCTTGCCGGTGGTGCCGCTGGTGAAATGAAGCAGCGCGAGATCCTCCGGATCGGTCGGCGAGATCTCGAAATCGTCGCTCGCGGCGTCCATCAACTGATGGAAGTTCTCGGTGTTTGGAATCTTGCGAATCTCTTCGGGGTTACCGATCAACAGCACATGCTTGAGCCCGGGTAGCGAGGTGCGCAAGTCGACGACTTTGCGTTTGTACAGCGCGACGGTGGTAACCAGCACTCGGCCATCGCCGATGCCGATCCGTTGACGAATCGGTTCAGGGCCGAAGGCAGAGAAGAGCGGGCAGAAGACGTTGAGGTTTTTCAGCGTCCCGAGCGCGCTGATGTACAGTTCGGGAATACGCCCGGCGAGAAGAAATACCCGCTCGCCCTTGCTGAGACCGAGACGTCGCAGAACGTTCGCAAAACGGTTGGTGACCAACCGCAGGTCGGAAAAGGTGAAGTCGCGCGTGTCGCCGCCCTTGCCGATCCATCGCAATGCAAGCTGGTTGCGCAGCGCACCGGCCGCGTGGCGATCGATCGCCTCGTGTGCGATGTTCAGCCCCCGTCTGCCGGGCAAGCCATCGAGCTCGCGCCGGGCCGCATCCCACGAAAATCTTGTGCAGACCTTCTCGTAGTCGAGCAGATTCGGGGCAACCGCCCATTCGCCTTTCGGCTTTTCGATGGTCCTGTAGATCATTCAAAAGGCTAAGCTAGGAATGTGCCACTCCGGCTCGGAGAATTTGGCCCTTCAGAAATGATGGGAAAAAGCGCGAAATTCGGACTGTGTATCCAAACGCACCACAGATTAGGCGGCCCCATATGGCGAGTTGCTGCGATTCGACCTTTAACGCGATGGCATGATCAATGCTGTCTCTTTAAACACAGCACCGTGCGAATAAGCGAGCAAAGAGAAGGAGCCAAGGCTAGCATCCAATCCCGATCCTCGCACATATCGCTCCACCGATAGCGCGTCCGTAAATGAGTGACTCCCTTAGAGGAGGACCAAAAATGATAGTTGCCGAGCTGATGACTGCAAACCCAGTGACCGTCGAGCCGAATGACACGCTGGAAGCAGCAAACAAAAAGATGGAAGGCGGCCGAATCCGGCAGGTTCCGGTGGTGGATCAGCAAAGGTTGGTCGGCATTCTGACCGATCGCGATGTGCGGCGGTACCTCAGGCAACAACCGCGCACACGAGTCGATGAGGTCATGAGCGCCCATCCATTTTCGGTCCAACCTTTGACACCAATCGAGAAGGCCGCTCACTTGCTGACGACAAACAAGATCGGCAGTCTACCAGTGGTCGAGCATAACAAGCTGGTCGGCATCATAACGGCCACCGATATGCTGGGGGCGCTGGAAGCCTTACTCGGAGCAACTTCCGATGACAGTTCCAGAATTGATCTCGATCTGGACGGCTCCGGAGAAATAGCAGCCGCAACCAACCTTGTCCGGTCGATTTGTCCTATTCTCGGTGTCGGGACGTACCGACGAAATCACTCGGAACGTGAGATTCTGTACGTGCTGGTTCCTTCGACAAGTGCGCAACGCGCGGCACATGCGTTGGCGGAGTATGGCTTTAAGGTCCTTGCCGTGCATTTCTGAGGGGGGCGATATCATTGGACAAGGACCGATCGGCTCTATTGGTAGTCGACGTTCAGCCGGACTTCCTGCCGGGCGGTGCGTTACCCGTTGGCGGTGGGAACGACATCCTGTCGCCAATTGCGAACTTGATGGAAGCCGACTTCTTCGGACTAATCGTCGCGAACAGGATTGGCACCCTCCCGAACACGTCTCGTTTTCGAGCGCTCACCGGGGCAGGAAAACCTTCGATAAGATCAAACTCTATGGCCATGAACAAATCCTATGGCCTGATCACTGCCTGCAGGGGACCGACCGCGCGAACCTGCACCCCGGGCTTCCATGCGCAAGGGCGGGTGCGATCATCAGAAAAGCGACGAACCCAGCGGTCGATTCCTACAGCGCCTTTCGCAACAACTGGGATCCAAGAGGCCATCGAATGCCGACTGGCCTGGCGGGGTATTTGAGGGATCGCGCCGTCGAGGAGATTTTCATTTGCGGTCTCGCGCGCGACTTTTGTGTCAGGTGGACAGCCGAAGACGCTCTGCAGGAAGGCTTTAGGGTCAATGTGGTCTGGGATCTCTGTCGGTCGATCGAGCCGCAGCGCGACGACGTGCTGAGCCGTGAATTGTCCGGACGTGGTGTCCAGATCATGAACGCGCGGCAGCTTGGCCGTCGCGGCAAGATACGGTAGCGATGGATAACTACGAAGTCGCGACAGTTCTCGACGAGACCGCCGATATGTTGGAGGTGGCGGGTGAGAATTTCTTTCGCGTGCGTGCCTACCGCAACGCTGCCCGGTCGATTCGCGATCAAACGGCGCAGGTTGCCGATCTCAGCGAAGAGCAAATCGATGAGATTCCCGGCATCGGAGCCGATCTGGCAAAAAAGATTACGGCGATCACCAAGACCGGGGACATGTCGGTGCACCACGAGTTGGCATCAAAGTTTCCACCCCAGCTCCTCGAATTGAAAGATATTCCAGGCCTTGGTCCGAAGCGGTTGAAGCTTCTGATGGACCTGCTGCACATTCGGGACCGTGGCGATCTCGAAGGGGCGGTCAAGTCCGAGGCGCTGCAGAAAATCCGCGGCTTTGGACCGAAGATAGAGGAACGAATCCGGGAATCACTGCAGCGGCGGGAAACCGGTCAAGGCAAGCGAATGCTGTACGCGGAGGCGACGCGGATCGCGGCCCAAATCGAAGGACATCTGCGAAAATGCGCGGCTATTCGGGAGTTCGAGGTCGCGGGCAGTTTTCGGCGGCGTCAAGAGACTATCGGCGATCTCGATGTGGTCGCCGCTGCTGCTCATTCCGCCACGGTCATGAAGCATTTCACAGCTTTCCCCGGTATCACCAAGGTAGTCGGATCGGGCGAGACCAAGACGAGCGTGGTCCTCAAAGGTGGTCTGCAAGTGGACCTGCGCGTCGTACCCGCCAAGAGTTTCGGCGCAGCACTCGCCTACTTCACCGGATCCAAGTCCCACAACGTGCATCTGCGGCGCATCGCCCAAGGGCGCGGACTTTTGCTCAATGAATATGGTCTCTTTCGCGATGATGCGGCCATAGCAGGCAGGACGGAAGACGAGATTTACCGCGCCTTGGGGCTTTCGTGGGTGCCACCGGAGTTGCGTGAGGATCGCGGCGAAATAGAAGCGGCCGCTTCAGGTAAGCTGCCAAAATTGATAGAGCGCAAAAACCTTTGCGGTGACCTTCACACCCATTCGCTGTACACGGACGGACACGCCTCGATCGAGGACATGGCGCGTCAGGCTCGCGAGAGTGGTCTCGAATATGTTGCAATCACCGATCACTCTCGCCGAATAGCGATGGCCCACGGGCTGGACCCTGAGCGCTTGCACGAGCAGAGGCAGGAGATCGAGCGAATCAGAAAAAAGCTTTCTGGCATCTCACTGCTTCAAGGCATCGAGGTCGATATCCTCGACGATGGGAAATTGGACTTGCCTCCTGACGCGCTGGCCGAGCTCGACTGGGTGGTCGCTTCGGTCCATTACAAGCTCGAACAAGATTCCGCCCAGATGACTCGTAGACTAATCAAGGCGATTCGCAATCCCAACGTTGACGTGATTGGCCATCCCAGTGGCCGTTTGCTCGGGCACCGTGAGCCCAGCAAGTTCGACCTCGGCGAAATCCTCCGGGTCGCCCGCGAGGAGGGCTGCGCGTTAGAAATCGACTCTCAGCCCGACAGGTTGGATCTAAGCGATGCCGCCTGCCTTGCCGCAAAACGGGTCGGTGTAAAGGTCGTCATCTCCAGCGACGCTCATTCGACCCGGGATTTCGAGTTGCTCAGTTATGGGATCAATCAGGCGCGGCGAGGCTGGATCGAAAAGGACGACGTGGTAAACACAAGGCCGCTGAAAAATCTACGGCCCCGGCGCTAAACCGCGTTTGTGTCCTTCGGAAACAGCAACGAACGCCGTCGGAGTGGTCCTCTTCGCCCACGGCAGCGGTAGCAACCGACTGAGCCCACGCAATCAATTCGTTGCCGAGGCGATGCAGAAATCAGGGATCGGTACGCTGCTATTCGACCTTCTCACGGAAGAAGAGGCCTCTACCGTGACAATGTCTTCGACATCGATTTCCTCGCGCACCGTCTGTCAGACGCGACGCGCTGGCTGAGGGGTAGGCGCGAGATCAAAGGTTTATCTCTCTGATACTTCGGAGCCAGCACGGGAGCCGCCGGCGGCCATGCTCGCCGCCGGTCGCATTCCCGAAATCACGGTCGTCGCCAGCCATGCATTGCTGGTGGGCTCCGCGGTCCGCCGGCTTTCAGCCTTGCCACTGAAACGAATCGTGGTGACTGACACTCTGCCAACCCCGGAGCACGGTTCGCTTCCGGTGCAGGTGGTGAGTCATAAGCGAACTGATCTGTTTTGATTTCTTCGGACTCAGTCCTCTGCAGTCAGCGCGTTGAGCAGGTCGGTGGTGGTGATTATGCCGGCCAGTTTGCCGTCTTCGACGACCGGAAGTGCTCCAATCTTGCGCTCGCGCAATAGACGCGCTGCTTCCCGGACCGTGGTCGAGGGGGTCACAGTTATAAGTGCTTCGCTCATCGCTTTGAATGCCTCAGTGTGCTCCAGATAGCCAACGTGATTGCGGATATCTCGATCGGTAACGATTCCGACCGGGACGCCGTCCTTGAGGATCGGAACGCAGCGGAACCCGCCTTCAAGCATCTTGGTGTGAACTGAGGAGAGCTTTTCTTCGGGCGTGGCCGTGACCGGATTTCGGGTCATCCAAGGACCGATCATGTACTTCTGCGGAGCCATGTGCCGCACCGTCAGCACCGGGCAGATGGACTCGCGTAAGACAAGTTCCGCGACGCTGCCGATAAAAACCCGCGAAAAGCCTCGGCGACCATGCGTGGCCATCACAACCAGATCGGCGCCAATTTTTCTCTCCACTTCGATTATGGTCCCTGCAGGGTCGCCGATATGCGTAAACAACTCATATTTGAGGCCCGAGAGCCGTTTCCGAGCGATCCTTTGGAGCTTGCAACGTGCGAATTCTTCCTGTCCCTTATACAGATCAACGTATGTTGGCAACCCCGCGGGCGGGACCATCATCGGCACTACGTGCAGAACGAACACTGTACCGTCGTTTTGACGAGCAAGGTCGGCCGCAGTGTCAAGCCCATCAAGCGAGCTGTCGTCGAAATCCACGGGGCAAAGAATATTGCGAAATGGGAATGCCATAATCGCTTCCTCCAAAATCTGAAGAATCCTTCAGTCTAGCGAGACACATGCCAAGACTTTCAGTCGGATTTTCCAGGCCCGGGCACACTCAATCGTCCGACCTTGGACCGTTGTGATTCATCCAAGTTGTATCCGATCGCACCATTTCATGAAGGACGTGTCTCCGATCAGTCCCAGCCCATGGCATCTTCAGCTCGAAATTCTTTGGCCATCGAACAAGGTTAGTTTCGTCGTTGGTGGCAAGCTGATTGCACCTTGAGCGTGCGTGTCCGGAGGCACGAAAATGCAGATAACCAATGCGATGACTCGGAACCCCGTCACGATCCGTTCGGGCGATGAGCTAGCGAAGGCGAAATCTCTCATGAAATCCTATGGATTCAGGCGTCTGCCCGTTGTCGATGATGGTCAGCTGGTGGGTATCCTCACTGAGCGCGACCTACGCGAGCATGCCGGCCATCTGGAAAATACGCGCGCGAACGCGGTGATGCGGACCGCGCTCGTAACAATCGCGCCCGAGGATACGGTTGAAGAGGCGGCGCGCCTGATGCTGAGGCACAAGATCGGCGGACTCCCAATCGTGGCGGCTGATGGAACGCTGGTCGGAATTGTCACGACGAGCGATCTCCTGGCGGCGTTTCTCCGGGTACTTCAAGCGACCGAACAAATCGTGAAGCGATGATTTGCCTCAGGCAGAAGTATGGACCTGATCAAACTCAACGATCATCTCTGGGAGATTCCGAGAACCGGCGCAATGCGTGTGCCCGGGCGAGTCTACGCCAGCGCGAAGATGATCGACGGGCTGCGGGACCGGCCCTCACGCAGGTTGCCAACGTTGCCTGTCTGCGGGAATCGTCGGCTACTCGCTCGCGATGCCCGACATTCATTGGGGCTACGGGTTTCCCATCGGCGGCGTTGCGGCTGTCGATGCCCGCGAAGGTGTCATATCGCCAGGAGGGGTCGGCTACGATATCAATTGCGGCGTGCGCCTGGCGCGTTACGAACCTCCAGTTCAATTCAGTCGAACCGAAAATAGACCGGCTGGCCGACGCGCTCTTCAACCGGATTCCGGCTGGCGTTGGCTCTGAGGGCGCGATACCGGGATTGTCCATCGGGCAACTCAAGGACGTGGTCCGTAAAGGTGCCAATAGGGCCCTTCGCAACGGATACGCTAACGAGCGAGACATCGAACATACGGAGGAAGGCGGAATGCTCGCGGGTGCGGACCCCGACCGCATAAGCGAACGCGCGTACCAGCGCGGTTCGAAGCAGCTGGGCACGCTCGGTTCGGGCAATCACTCTCTCGAAGTCAGCCGGGTCGATGAGATCTATGACTCGAAGGTTGCCGACGCGCTGGGACTCGAGCTCGGTCAGGTCACGGTTCTGATACACTCGGGCTCGCGCGGCCTGGGTCATCAAACTTGCGATGACTATCTCAAACTGAATACGCGGTGCGATGGCCCGTTACGAAATCCGCCTGCCCGATCGCCAGCTTGCCGCCTTTCCAATCAGCTCGCCGGAGGGGCAAGCGCATCTCGCTGCGATAGCCGCCGCTGCGAACTTTGCCTAGTGCAACCGACAGGTAATGATGCATCTCGCGGAGCAAGCGTTCTTGGAAGCGCTCTCGATTACGCCGAGGGAATTGACCTTCGAGCTTGTGTATGACGTCTGACACAACATCGCCAAATTCGAAGAGCACGGCGTGGGTCGCCACAAGCAACTGGTCTGCGTGCATCGCAAGGGCGCCACTCGCGCGTTTCGGCCCCGGCCATTCCGCGCTGCCTGAGGCACTGCGTCCAATGGGACAGCCGGTTCTGATACCGGGCGATATGGGCCGCTATTCGTTCGTCTTGGTGGGACTCGAAACGGCGATGCGCGAAACCTTCGGCTCATCATGCCATGGCGCCGGGCGGTTGATGAGCAGAGTGAAAGCAAAAAGAGAGGCGGGCGGTCGCGATTTGCGCGCTGAATTAATGGCGCTTGGTGTTACGGTCAGAGCTCACACTCGCGCCGGCATCGCCGAGGAGATGCCGCACGCCTACAAAGACGTCGCCGAAGTGGTTGAGGTCATGGAAGCCGCACACATAACTCGACGGGTCGCCAGACTGAAGCCGTTCGCCGTTATCAAAGGCTGATGCCGACAAAACTGACTACCACACAGACCGAAGATGCCGCTTTGTATCGCGAAATTCGAGCACACCGGCGACGTTGGTATCGAATTGACGGCCCCAACTCGCAGCGAGTTGTTCCGCCGCGCCGCCATTGCGCTGGCTGCATTGTTGGTCGAGAGGGCAAGCGTCGCGGAGATCGAGCAGCGCAAAATCGCGGTTCAGGCCGAATCCGATCTCGATCTCATGCATGACTTGCTTACGGAGCTGCTCGCTCTTTTCACTGTGGAGGGGTTCATCTGGCGCGACGCTTCGGTCGAGGAGGCAGACCGATCTCTCCACGTGAACTCTTCGCGGCGAGCCCTTCGACACAACTCGCCACGCGTTTCGAGGTGAAATCAAAGCCGTTACCTACCATCAACTCATGGTTGAAAACTCAACGGAGGGATGGCGTTCACGCATAATTTTCGATGTTTGAGACTGAGATGGAACCCGTTTTGCACCTCTCGAACTACAGTCAGTCTTCAGTTCCAGAAGCGACCAGATAGACCGAACCGTCGGGCAGGCGATACACGTGAGTGTAGGGAGGCCAACCTTCGATCCGTTCGATTAGTTCGGGCTCTCCCTCGATTACGTCGAGGAGTTCTTCCCAATCTTCGACCTCAGCGTCAGGAATTCTGTGATATTTGCCATCTCGCTCATAAACTGTGACACACTGGATCATCAAAATGACCTCTTTTTCGTTCGTAGCTACTTTTTCTGCATCGTCTCGACATAACGAACGATATCGGTGATTCGCTGCTTTACTGCGGCGTCGCTCTCAGCACTGGATTGGGGGCTTTGGTTCTTGAGATAGGTGCCCCAGAACGGCATCGCGAAGCGCTTATGCAAATCCATCATCTCGCGGCCGTCGACTATCCGATACACCTTCTCGAAGGGGAATTTGCCACCGTTCTTCAAGCTGATGGCAGTGAGGTCCGGTGGATTCGCCTCGGTAAGATCCCTTCCCTTCCCGGTGCCATCAATTCCATGACAGGGAGCACAAAGCTGTTCGAAGTCATGTCTGCCGGACTGGCCGACGGCTTTTGTTACGGTACCGAGTATCACAGTAAAACAAGCTAGTGCGGCGGAAGAAAGGACCCGCTGGATCAACTTTCTTGGCATGTTCACCTCTCTTCGTCGGCGCATTCGTGAGGCCGGCGCCACATTTTCCAGCATCGGACGTGCCAACATCGATTGCCTGCTGCGCATTTCTTTCAGTTCCGTCCGGCGCTACCATTCGTATCGTCGGATATCCGACAGGACGTTCCGCCAACGCAACTTCGTGAAGTGCTGTGCGGAATAGAACCATCGAAGTCAGGATAGTGACGCGATCGGCGTCAGCTGCGATCTCAGCTCGGATCGTCGGGAAACGGGCTGGGAGCTCAAGATTGGTCGCGCTCCTAAAAATCAAAAGCTGGCACGGTAGAAGCTGGACGTGCAAGCCGCGGACAAGATGCCAGCTGTGCAAAACGCCGAGGAAATGCCGGATGAAAACTACGCTTTCAGTGATAAAGGCTGAAGTTCGTCCGATCGCTGGCCATATCAAGCCAAGTGAGAAGCTCAAGAAAACCGAAGAGCAGAATATACGCGAGCACGGAAGCCAGATGTCGCTCGACAACGTGAGCTGGCCGAGGCGCTTGAAAACCCGCGCGCCGCGCTCTAAGTTTTCTGATCTGACGGGAGGAAGTCAATTGGACAGAAGGCCAGAGATCTTCTTCGATAAGAACGAATACCTCTCTGCAGGTTTACGATACGATGCCGAGTGGAGCTTACTAGACGAGACGGTTTATCGACTTTGTCGAGAGAATCCCGACAATTCATCACGTCTTTCTGTGTTCGCCAAGGTTTTTATCATTGGGCGGTCTTACGAGACTGGAATTGAGCGCCAGGTAAAGACTCGGGGTACCCAAGGAAGCTCGATATCTCAAGTAGCGGAATGTCTTCTTAGACATGGAAAAAGATTGGACAAGTGGATTGGGTCTCTCTCGGGTGAAATCGATTCTGCAGACCTACGTGCGATTGTTGATGTGCATGGGCGCATACTGAACTTACTAAAACCGACTGCTCGAAAATTGAGATCGCCTCGTTCTTTCGTCTCACAGTACCTGCACTTTCACAATACGGCGGTCCCCATCTATGACAGCTATGCTGAACGGAGCTTGAAGGCTCTGGTGCCATGGGACGACGCACTCAACGTGTTCAACGCGCCTGGAGCTGCGGATCGCGAGTACGATCGCTATGTGAAGCGATTCCAGCGGTTGTGCTCCATAGTTGAACAGAATGAGTTGATAGTATCGGTGAAGCGTCTGAACCATTATCTCGTTTGGAAAGCCGACGAGAATGCACTTCCTCTCAGTCCTTGAACCTAAGAAGACCTTAAGAGAATCGCGTGGCTTGCAGCCAGGATGCGTCAGGGAGTGGGCGGCGGAACAATTTGTCGGTAAAGCGCTTCGACATCCGCTGGTAGAAGGTGGGCCGTTCCATAATTCATGACTGCTGCGGCTCCAGCCGCGATCCCGCGTGCGAAGGCGTCCTCGGGTGTATCACCGCGCGACAAGCCAAGGATCATACCCGCTGTGAAGCTGTCACCGGCTCCAACTGAACTTCGCACAACAACATTGGGAGCAGGAAGTCTCAGCACACCTTTGTCCCGAGCTAGTATCGCACCCTCGGCGCCGAGTGACAAAACCACAAACTGTGCTGCGCCAGCGCGAACCAGCTCCAGCGCCGCTGCCTCTTGCTTGCGCCGATCTCTAATCGTACGTCCCAGCAGGCTTTCCAGTTCGCCTAGACTCGGCTTGATGAGTGTTATCCCTTGGCCGAGCGCATGCTTCAGCGCAACACCGGTAGTGTCTAAGACGAAGTGCATACCACGCCTGGCTGCAAGCCTGGCCAACCTCCCATAGAAGTCCTCCGGCACGCCTTCCGGCAAGCTACCACTTGCGACGAGCCATTGGCTTTCGAGCTTTTCCAGTGCCTCCAGCAGTGCATGCCACTCTGCTTCTGCAACCAGCGGCCCTGCTGGAACAAAGCGAAATTCGCGCCCTGTGGAAGACTCACGGACGTTGAGACTAATCCGAGTTCGGCCCAGGATCGGAATAACGAGGTATTCTATGCCCTTCTCGTCAAGCAACTCTCGCAAGAATTGGCCCGTAGTACCCCCGGCCATTAGTATGGCGAGTGCATCCGTACCCAGTGTGCGCAACACTCGGGCAATATTGACACCGCCACCACCCGCGTCGAATTGCTCTGCCGTTGTCCGTATCTTATGAACTGGCACGACCGTACGCGCTTTGCAGGCTAGATCGATTGCTGGATTGAGAGTTAGGGTAACGATGCGTGGTGGCGTTTTGCTGGATAACATCGGTTTAAGTACCTATTAAGTACCGAGCCGCGAGCGCCTCGAGTAATTCCCTATCGCTGCGCCCCGTGCGTAAGTCGAGAAGGGTACATCGATCCGAATCGACCAAAGGAAAATCGGTCGATACGCATCTCACAGCATCCCACTGTTGTCACTCTCCTTCTGAGATCCTCCGAACTCAAGCGCGCGCGGCTGCGAACTTCACAACTTGAATGAATGAATGAGGGTCAAGGCTCGCCGCTCCGACCAACAACCCGTCGATTTCTGGCTGCGACAGGAACGCCACCGCGTTTGCGGGAGTAACGCTGCCACCGTAAACGATCCTGACTGCCCGCGCAGCTCTACGGCCGAGTCGGTCACCAAGAGCGCTCCTAATCGAACCGTGAACCAACTCGGTCGCTTGCGGCTGCGCAGTCCGCCCTGTTCCTACCGCCCATACCGGTTCATATGCAACCACCATCCGCGCGAGGGCACTTCCATCGATCTCGTCCAGCGCGCGCTGGAGCTGACCAAGCACCACCTCAAGCGCGTGGCCGGCGTCGCGTTCGACCGCATGCTCACCCACGCAGAGGACTGGCGTCAGCCCAAGACGCAGAGCAGCTCTGAGTTTGCGGTTTATCAGCTCATCATCCTCATGGAACAAATCGCGGCGCTCGGAATGACCGACGAGCACGTAAGAGACTCCAAGTTCTCGGAGCATTGGTCCGGACACCTCCCCCGTGAACGCCCCCTTATCTTCGCAGTACATGTTCTGTCCGGCGAGGCCGATGCTCGACCCGGCAATCTCCTGAGCGACGGCTGGTATCGCCAACAGTGGCGGTGCGATCACAGCATCGCACTGCTCCACGATGGCGGGATCGCTATTCATCGTGGTGCGAAGCGTTGCGGCAAGAACCCGCCCTTCATGCACAGTCACATTCATCTTCCAATTGCCAAGAACGAACCCCCTGCGCGGATTAGCCCTGATCGTCATGGAACTGTTTCTCCCGAGACCCATCGCTCCAGGCCGCGCGTCCGTCAAGAGATTCCAGCGTCGCTCCGCCCAGTCGAAATGCGCGTAGTGGCGCGCCTAAACCCTCGGCAACGCTGGTCTTTGGTGTCCCCGCCGCAAGCACGCTTGCGGCGCCACTTAAGGCAACCTCGTCTACCTTAAGCGTGCATCGGCGAACGTGGCAACGACGAGTTTGTTCCCAACATCTGATTTGCCTGTCGCGGTGGGGCCTCCGTGCCTCAACAGTTAGGATACTCAAAGCCAGCATTTAGGATAGTGATCGGGCCGTCCGGCCACATCCCGACAAGTTAAGACATTCGCGATTTGAAATCGGACGCTCAGCCCGGAACCAAGGTCTGCCGACGCGGCCGATACATTGGCTGGGGAGATGGTTTGTGAGAGAATCGCGACTCGACCGAGAAGTCACCATGAGCCTGGACCTTTAATAGGAAGAGTTGATCGCGCACTTTTCTAAGAACGGGGCGCGCTCGGATCTGATTTTCTTCCTCACTGGTATTCAAAAGGAACAGGAAGTTGCCAGCTGGAAGTCAGAGTGCGGGGCCGTACCCCGAACCCCCAGAGCCCTTGGCGGAGTTGGCGTTAGACCTCCGGAACTGTTGGAGTCACACGACCCATTCAGTCTGGAGCAGGATCGACCCAGAGCTTTGGGCACTCACTCATAACCCCTGGCTCGTTCTGCAGACGGCGTCGCGAAAGAGAATTGAGGCGCTTAGTACCGATCCAGAATTCCGCGCCCAGGTCCACGAGCTTGCACGCGATCAGCGCGAGTATTTGAAACGTCCAGCATGGTTCCAAAAAACTTACCCCAAGTCCCCGCTCAGCTGCGTCGCGTTCTTCAGCATGGAGTACGCGCTGAGCGAGGCGCTTCCGATCTATTCGGGCGGCTTGGGCAACGTCGCCGGCGATTACCTGAAGGCGGCCAGTGACCTAGCGGTCCCGCTCGTGGGAGTGGGTCTGCTGTATCAGCAAGGGTACTTCCGGCAAATCATCGAGCCGGACGGCGCGCAGCGTGCCTTGAATCCTTACAATGATCCGGGACAACTACCGGTAACACCCGTCCGCAACGCCGACGGTGAATGGCTGCGTCTCAACATCAACTTGCCGGGGCACAGGCTCTGGCTGCGCGCCTGGGAGGTCCAGGTCGGCCGGCTGAGGCTGTATCTACTCGACAGCAATGACCCTGCGAACGAGCCGGCCTATCGCGGTATCACCAGTGAACTCTACGGCGGCGGCCCGGAGTTGCGCCTGGTGCAGGAACTGGTGCTTGGAATCGGCGGTTGGCGCCTGCTTGAGAGCCTCGGCATCAAACCAGAGGTCTGCCATCTCAATGAGGGACATGCTGCGTTCGTCGTGCTCGAACGCGCCCGCAGCTACATGGCGGAGAACGGCGTGGCGTTCGACGTTGGCCTCGAGGTGACGCGAGTTGGCAACCTGTTTACGACACACACGTCAGTCGCGGCCGGCTTCGATCGCTTCGCTCCGAGCCTGATCAGCGGATATCTCTCTCCATACGCGCGTGAGCTGCTTCAGATCGATCTCTCCCGTCTGCTCGCACTCGGCCGCGAACATCCCGAGGACCCGAGCGAACCGTTCAGCATGGCTTATCTCGCGGTCCGCGGCTGCGGCGCGATCAACGGAGTCAGCCGTCTGCACGCGGACGTGAGCCGTCGCATCTTCCAGTGCCTGTTTCCGCGCTGGCCGCGGCCCGAGGTGCCGATTGGCCACGTCACCAACGGCGTGCACACGCCGACCTGGGACTCAGCGGCTGCAGATTCTCTTTGGACAAAAGCCTGTGGTCACGAACGCTGGCGGAGCACAATGGAAAATGTTGGAAACGACATACGTAGGGTCTCCGACGCTGAGCTGTGGGAGCTTCGCGCAACCAACCGCTTTGGGCTGGTAGGCTACGTACGTGATCGCCTTGCCACCGAACTGTCCGCGCGCGGTGAAGACCCTGCGATCGCGCAGTCCGTCTTTGACCCGAATACACTGACGCTCGGCTTTGCACGCCGGTTCACTTCGTACAAGCGGCCCAACCAGCTCCTTCATGATCCGGACCGTCTTGTCCGCATTCTCACCAATCCGGATCGGCCTGTTCAATTGGTAATTGCTGGCAAGGCTCATCCTGACGACAAATTGGCCCAAGCAATAGTGCAGGCTTGGGTGCGATTCGTTCGACGTCCTGACGTGCGCCGTCACGCAGTTTTCCTAAGCGACTATGATCTCTTGCTTGCGGAGCGGCTAGTTCAAGGTGCGGACCTGTGGCTCAACACTCCGCGCCGTCCATGGGAAGCCTGCGGAACCAGCGGGATGAAGGTGCTCGTCAACGGCGGTCTCAACCTTTCCGAACTAGACGGTTGGTGGGCTGAAGCATACTCGCCGGAAGTCGGATGGGCACTCGGAGATGGGAATGAGCACGGAGAAGATCCGGCACGGGATGCAGCGGAGGCGGTCGCGTTGTACGAAATTGTCGAGCAGCATGTCGTTCCTGCTTTCTACACTCGCGACCATAGCGGGATTCCAACTCAGTGGGTGTCGACGATGCGCGAGAGCATGGTACGCCTGACGCCACAGTTCTCAGCCAATCGCGCTGTCCGTGAATACACAGACAACTACTATGTGACTGCAGCGATGGCGTACCGCGAGCGTGCTTGTGACCACGGGGCATCAGCGCAGTCGCTACTCGCCTGGAAGACGGCTCTCTTACAGCATTGGGCGGATGTGCGATTTGGAGACTTCAGGTCACGACGTCCGACGGAACGCATCACTTTCAGGTCCAGATCTACCTCGGCGATTTGACCCCGGAGCAAGTACGAGTCGAACTCTACGCGGAATCTCAAGATGGCACTCTGCCGATGCGGCAGGAAATGACGCGTGGAGGTCCACTGCCCGGCTCGGCAAAGGCTTTCACGTATAGGGCGGAAGTTCCGTCATCGCGCTCACCTGACGACTACACGCCCCGAGTCGTAGCTTGGCATTCCTCCGCGCGCGTTCCCTTAGAAGACTGCCACATTGTGTGGTTCCGTTAGGACATTTCAAGATTAGAAAACAATCAATGGCTTCATGACGCCGTCGAGTTTCTTGTCCATCACCTCGAATGCTTTATCGAGCGCATCAAATTCAAATGTATGGGTCGTCATGAGGTGGGATCTATGCGCCCCGTCTGAAGCAACCGGATAAGACGCTCCATTCGTAACCGGCCGCCCGGACAAAGACCGGTACGGATAGTTTTCTCCGCCATGCCGACGCCCCAATCCAGACGCGGAATTGCTGACGTACTCGCCCTTGCCGTGATACCCAGCGTTTGAAATCGTGCCGCCGGGTTTAGTCACCTTGATGGCGTTCTGGAGAGTCTGCTCGCTCCCCAGAGCCTCGATAGCGGAATCCACACCTTCTCCATTCGTGAGTTCCATGATTCGATCAACTACGTCTTGCTTAGTCTGATCGACAATAGCGTCGGCGCATAGATGCGGGCCAGCTCCTGGCGTTTAGGAACAGAATCGACTCCGATCACAAGGCCTGCGCCACGCAGCCTCGCACCCGCGACTGCCATCAGGCCGACCGGACCCAGCGCAAACACCACAACGGTTCCACCGATCGGAATCTCGGCATTCTCAGCTGCCATGAATCCGGTGGACATCATGTCGCAGCAGTACACTGCCTTCTCGTCTGAGACATCCGGCGGAATCAGTGCCATTTTCGCGTCGGCCTCATTGACGAAAATACTCGGCGAATACGCCATCCTTGACGTTGGCGAATTTCCAACCGGCAAGAGCACCGCCAGACTGCGAGGAGTGACCAGCTTGCGATGCTAGGTCGCCCCGGTCGGGAGTGATCGCGCCAACTACCACTCGGTCACCCAGTTCGAACAGCCTGACTTCTGAACCGACCTCATGGACCACACCGACAGCCTCGTGACCCAAAGTTAAATTCTGGCGAGGGCCAATAGCTCCATGAACGGTGTGCGAGTCCGACGTGCAAATCAGCCCTCTCGTCGTCCTGATTACGGCGCCGTTGGGTCCCGGCTTCGGGATCGGCTTGTCCATGAAGCCGACAGCATCCAACTTCTTCATAACGAATGCTTTCATTGCGATAGATCCTTTACCTTAAACAGCCGGGATGGAGGCGGACGCGTCCGCGATTGATCGACAAGTGCACTTCAAGCACCAACTCTCTCAGCTTGTCATTCTTTCCACCGCGCAGCGGTCTCGCCGCCTCGCAGGCAAGATCGTCGAGCGTGAGCAGACCAACCAGGATGCCGTTCCGGTCAACTACCGGAACGCGCCGCGTGTCGGTGCTGCCGCATCAGCTGAGCCGCTGAATCGAGATCGTCTTCAGCTCCGCAACACACGGGCGTTCGGGCCATGGCTCCTTCGACCAGCAAATCCGTCAGCGGCTTGCCCTGGGTATAAGCGGCCATACAGACGTCCCGGTCGGTCAGAAAGCCGACCGGTCTGCCTTGGTCATCGACTACCGGAACTGCCCCGCAAGGACTCGTCCCACATTATTTGCGCCGCCTTATTGAGCGAGTCTTGTGGGCCGCAGATTTTAACGTCACGATTCATGATCTGTTCAACTTTCATAGTTTTCCTTCTCCCCGCTCAAGAAAGATTCCCTTTGTTGGTCGTGAGGGCAGGTTCTGTTTGTGACCTTGCTTCACGTCTGAGACCTAGGGCGTGCTCGGAGCTAGACGGAATTTGTCGCGCGGCAACCGCGGAAGCATCAGCCCATTTTCTGTAGATCCAAGCCTGGATCAACATTGCTGCAATCCCGTTGATCAAGAACACATGACTTACGCCAAGATAGGTTATCGACATACCTGCAATGAGATTCCCGAGTGACAACCCTCCACGCATCGCGAGCATATAGAGGCTCGAAGTTCGTCCGCGAATGTGGTCGTGAGCTGTGTATTGCAGGATCGAGTTCGCGGAAATGTTGCTTGCTGTCATCGCTGCTCCGCACAGCACCAGGAGGCCGCTCAACAGCGGAAGCGAACGGTTCATCGCGACCAGCGAAAGAAGAACGCCGTACAGAACAGCAGCCCCGGAACATAGCTTCACGCGATCGACGTGGCCTTCGACGGCTAGAATCCCTGTTGCGCCAATCAGACCGCCCATTCCGAATGCAGCGATTGCTTGCCCAAAATGGAGGGCGTCGGAGTGAAACACCTGTTTAATTAAAACAGGGCTGAAGGCGATTAGAGGACCACATAGAACGCTCGTGACGAGGACCGTACTGAGCGCGCCCAGGAGTCTTGGTTGCCGTCCGATCCTGCGGATCTCTGCGAACCACGGTTGCCCGCTGCTCATAGCAAATCGGCGGTTGACCTTGCGTGGCACTTGAATCCAATAGACCGTGAAGAGCAATGGAATGTAGGAGAGCGCATTCGCCCCAAAGCACCATGCAGGCCCGTACCGGGCCATCACTACGCCGGCAATGGCCGGACCCAGCACCCTGGACAAATTGAACTGGGTGGAATTCAGAGCGATTGCAGTCCCGATCTGGTTGGTGGCGACGATCGACGGCACGATTGATTGGAAGGCGGGCATCGATAAGGCATCAGTGATGCCAACGACAAGCGACAAGCCAATAATCATCCAGACATGAATCGTTCCTGTAAGAAGCAACAGGACCAGAAAGATAGGGCAGAACATCTGGATCGCTTGAAAAAAAAAGATGACCTTTCGTCGGTCGCGTCGGTCCGCCAGGAATCCTCCCAAAAGGGTGAGAATCCAGACCGGAGCATCCATTGCGAATGCGTCGAGGCCCAGCAGGAAGGAAGAGCCACTCAAGCTCAAGATCAGCCACGGCTCGGCTACCTGCTGCATCCACGTCCCGAGATTGGAAAGAAGGCTTCCCGTCCAGAATGAGCCGAATCTTCGCGTCAAAAGTAGGCGGAGCGAATTCAACAGCGTGTGATTGTGAACTGTCGCACTGCCCGCGGGAGTCATTGAGGCTAGGCCCCGATACGCCTTGGTATGAACTCAGCCGGAAACGACGACACGCACGCCATCACGTGCGTGATCGCATCAGTGTCGTATTCGTCTCCTGAGCGGTAAGTTTCGAAAAATGAGTTCAATCGCGCGACGCGCTCCGGCCATGCGTCAATCGCCTGGAGGCCGAGGGACACGCCGAAGTTGGTGAACGCAAACTTGACCGAAGGCACTCCCAGCTCGCGGCAGAAATATCCGGGCGGATCGATCCACATGCGGTCAAGAATGGCGAGACTTCGCTCCTGGTGAACGCGTGCCCAAGCTTCTTCGGGGGAGAAGCTCGTCATCCACAGCATCATTCCCAGACCGAGGTCCTGCGTGATGACAAGGTCTCGGTAACTTCGCTCGACGATGGTTTTCATCTGTTGGATTTCGCCCGCGAGCGCATCTTCATCGAGCAGCCGGTAGACAACGTATCCGTGGAACGGATCGAGCGCGCCGAGTCCGAAGCCAGGGTAAGGTGCGCTTAAATCCTCGAGCATCTTCCAGTGCACGCCTCGGCCGGGAATTATGAAGGCTGGATGGGTGTCCTTCACTAGTTGAACCGCCTTCGCGCGGTATTCGGGAACTATCTTGCCGAGGCGCGTTAGCGCGAAAATCCACATCGCAAGGTAATGAAAGTACTGGCCATCGCGTTCTGAGGCTTCACCAATCCGAAAACCACGCCGGCGTCCAAGCACCCGCTCGACGTCCGCGACAACCCGATGAGCTTCGTCGAGGAACTTCTCCTGCCTAAGTTCGTGGTAGAGCGAGACCAGCAGAACGACGCCAAAAGCGTCGGTCCACAGATATCGCTTGCCATTGGGCCAGATGCGTTGTTCGCGCATCCAGTCGAGTTTGGTCAATGCCCTTTTTACATTCGCGGTCATGTCGTTCTTCTTGGCGCGGCTCGCCAAGACTCAGACGCCGAACGGATATGTCTCCGGGACGCCTCGTGCCGCGACCGATGGAAGCGGTGAAACTGCGCGCGTTTCATCGAACCAGATGTACTCGTCGAATTGCCGGGGCAAGCAAGCTTGGAAATAGTGACTTTGGAGTTCGGATTCGGGTCGATAGATGACGCCAATCGCGCGCTCGAGGCGAGCGGCTTCAAGTTCGTCCCGAACTGCCTGCCGCACGGGGTCTCTAAGATGCAGCATGAAAGCCCTGATCTCGGAATCGTGGCATAACCGTTCATAGCTGGCCTCGTGAGATGGCCGTACCCGCTTAACCTCCATCGGCCCGTCCCAGTCCGATGCGGCTGCGACGGTTCCATGATCGGTACCAAAGCCAACCAGGAATGCCGACTCGGCAAATCGCGCGCGTGACAGTTGCCCAACGTTATGCTCGCCGCGTGTGCCCATCTCCGTTGCCGCAGCGTCGCCGACGTGTGAGTTGTGCTCCCAGACGATGCCCTTGCTGCCTGGCCCGTGGAATTCTAACAGCCGCTCGAGTGCGTCGAACATGTGCTGATCACGTAAATTCCATGATTCGACGGACCCGTAGTACATCATGCGGTAGTAGCGCTCCGCTGCCGCAACGAGCCGAGCATTCTGCGCCGCATCGAAGAAGCGATCGCCGTCGCGCTGGGAGTACTCGATTCGGCGGTTCAGCATGTCGCGCAACATCGCGACCACCGCGGCTTCGCAGTCCCGATAACGCCCGCTCAGCACGGCCCGGCCATATACCGCGGGATCTTGCTCCCAGGGGCTCAGGCATCCGTACCGGCTTCGCGCGACCGCGGCCATCGCCGGATCGACAGTGTTTAAATATGTGATAACCGCATTGATGGAGGTGAAGAGGCTGTACAGATCAAGGCCGTAGAAGCTCGCACGACGTTCCGGTTCTGACACCTCCGCATTCCAGGCGCGCAACCATTCCACCAGATCCAACGCCTCGTGATTTCGCCACATCCAGGTCGGGAATCTGGCGAAGGCCTTCCATTGTTCCTGCCGTGCCGGAGCATGGCGTACGTATTGATTGATTCGCGCGGCATCGGGCCAATCGGCCTCGACCGCGACGAAATTAAATCCGTGCCGCAGAATCAGTTCTTTGGTGATTCGGGCACGCATCCGATAGAACTCGGAAGTTCCGTGGGTCGCCTCGCCCAGGAGCACGACTCGCGCATCGCCGATCCGCTCCAGTAAGGAACTCACGTCAGCCTGCTCGATGTCCGCGATTGGCGCCGCTGTCTCGTGGATCAACTTGGCGATTGTCGCGGGACGGCTTCGCTGGGTTGAAGGGCGCACACCTTTTGCGACGCCAGCATCCCAACCCTCTGCGCCAATCAGTGGGACGAATTGAACCTCGCCAAGATCCTCATCATCGAACCGGTCCTGGCTGGTCCGGATAACTCGAACCAAGCGTTGCAGTCGCGAGGTCTCGCCTACCGGTATGATGAGCCGACCGCCAATCGCCAGTTGTTGCAGCAACGCCTTGGGCACCTGCGGACCGCCGGCGGTCACTATGATCACGTCGTAGGGAGCATGCTCCTGCCAACCCAGAGTGCCGTCGCCATGAAGAACCTTGACGTTCGAATATCCCAAGCTGCCCAAACGTCTCGTCGCGAGCTTGGCGAGTTGCTCGTGCCGCTCGATGGTGTAGACCTCGCTCACCACTTTCGAGAGCACGGCGGCCGCGTATCCGGAGCCGGTTCCGATCTCCAGCGCACGGTCTGCAGGCCGCGGTTCGACGCTCTCGATCATGAGGGCGACGATGTAGGGCTGCGAAATAGTCTGGTCGGCCTCGATTGGCAAGGGAGTATCCTGATACGCGAACTCGGCGAGTTGATCAGGGAGGAAAGCCTCGCGCGGGACACGTCGCATCGCCTCGAGCACTGCCGGGTTGCGCACTCCGCGCGCAGCAATCTGATCGCGAACCATCCGAAGACGTTCCTTAGTTAGGTCAAGCATAACCGCGCTCCTTGCATAGTTAGATTTGAGTATTGCGGTATTTATTTTCGGGAACCCGCGACAATCTTCCCCATCTGTTCCGGTCCTGAATCGAGACGCGGACCTAGGATACGATGCAATTCGTCTGAACTAACTGTTTCCTCTCGCAGAAGAGCATCGACGAGCCGATCCAGCCGCTCTCTCGATTCGGTCAAGCAACGGCGCACGCTATCGTGGGTCTCCTGAAGCAGACGCGAGACCTCCTGGTCTATTCGGGCCGCAGTTGCTTCGCTGTAATCGCGGCCCTGCGAGATCTCGTATCCCAGGAAAGGTTGCTGCTCGTCGGTCTTGAAAGCCACCAATCCGAGTTTGCTCATCCCCCAGCGGGTCACCATGCGGCGAGCCAAGCGCGTAGCTTCCACGAGATCATTCTCTGCGCCAGTGGTCACCTCGTCGAAGACGATCTCCTCGGCAGTGCGTCCGCCGAGCATCACCGCCAGCCGCGCCTTTAGATAGGAGAGGCTCAGGTTGTGACGCTCTTCGCCGGGCACCTGCTGCGTCATCCCGAGAGCCTGTCCATGCGGCACGATTGTTACCTTGTGCACTGGATCAGCGGCCGGAGTTAGCCATGCAACGACAGCGTGTCCACACTCGTGATAGGCAATCACGCGCCGCTCGCCGGGATTCACCAGTTGCGGGTGAGCTGCACCCATCCGGACCTTGTCCTGACTCTCTTCAAAATCCGCCATGGTCACAGCGGGGTGGTCATGTCTCGCCGCGGTAAGCGCAGCCTCGTTGCAAAGGTTGGCCAAGTCCGCTCCGCTCATGCCTATCGTGCTGCGCGCGAGCGTGGGCAGATCAACATCGCCGGAGAGGCGGAGCTTAGCCGTGTGGATGCGCAGGATACCTTC
Organism: uncultured delta proteobacterium; assembly: GCA_963805315.1. GTDB lineage: Bacteria > Desulfobacterota > Binatia > Binatales > Binataceae > Binatus. Next base: position 777,047 of record CAWDTQ010000014.1, on the reverse strand, counting down.
GCGCCCTATTTTGTCTGGAAGACTAATCACCACCTGACGATCGAAACGTCCCGGGCGCAGCAGCGCTGGATCGAGAACGTCTGGTCGATTGGTCGCCGCGAGAATGATGACCTCGATCCGCTCGTCAAAACCGTCGAGCTCGCCCAATAGCTGGTTGAGCGTCTGTTCGCGCTCGTCGTTCACGGTGCCAATGCCGGCGCCGCGTCGCCGTCCGACCGCATCCAACTCGTCGATGAACACGATCGCCGGCGCCGCCTCCTTGGCTTGCCGGAACAAGTCTCGAACCCGGCTCGCTCCTACGCCGACGAACATCTCGACGAACTCAGATGCATTGAGGCTGAAAAACGGGACTCCTGCCTCTCCCGCCACCGCGCGCGCCATAAGAGTCTTGCCGGTTCCCGGCGCTCCGACCAGCAGCACACCTCTCGGAATTCGTGCCCCCAAGTCGTGGTACTTCTTGGGATGCCTCAGGAAATCGACTTCCTCCTGAAGCTCGGACTTGGCCTCGTCTGCCCCCGCCACGTCATTGAAGGTAACCTTTGGTTGCTCGCTGCTGTAACGCTGCGCTCTCATGCGCCCGAACCCGAACACCCCCGATTGACTACGTGCGGCTCGGTTGCTCATCCACCAGAAGAACCCAAACAGAAGTACCAGCGGCCCCCACGTAAACAGCAGCTCGATGAACCATGGAATTGAAGACGAAGACACGTCGACGACGACATGGTGTGCTATGAGCAGAGGCATCAAACCGGGGTCGCCGACAGTCGCGGGAAACGTCGTAGTGAATTCGCTGTATACAGTCGGGGGCTGTGCCGCAGGCCAGGTTCTTTGGCGAAACGGAAGGCGGCTGCGTGGGTTTCGACGATTGCTCCATCGGAGACTCGGCCTGTGGCCAAACGAGCTGTTTTACAAATTTCCCCTCGATCACGTCTGCGGCGATGTGAATGCGGGAAACGTTGTTCTCCCGCACCTGCGCGACAAACAATGAATAGGGGATAGGAGCCTTGGGCTGCGACCGTGGCCACAAGCCGGCGATGTACCAGATCAGCACCGTCAGAGACATCAGCCACCAAAACATGGCGCCGCGCGGGAGCGGCGGCGGACGCTTTCCCGTCATGGTCTTTTGTGGTTTCTCTTCCTGCTGTGCCATCTGCCGCATCCTTCGGCCCTTGCAACGCTCACAAGACGCGGGCCGGGCGGCGCCGGCTGCTGTCTGCGATCACACGCTCGACATCATTTTGCCGCGGTCGTGGCCGTGTCCTCGGACTCCGCCGAAGCGACTGTTTGCTTCACGCGGCCAAAGCTGTCCGGACTCACGGAGATTGAATCGATCCCCGCACACACGAGGAAACGCGCGAAATCCGGATGGTTACTTGGCGCCTCTCCGCACAGACCGACCTTGCGCCGAAGCTTGTGCGCAGATCGTATCACACTGCTAATCAACGTGGTTACGGCTTCGTTCTGTTCGTCGAAAAGCGGCGCAAGCCGCTCGGAATCGCGATCGACACCAAGGGTAAGCTGCGTCAGATCATTGCTGCCGATCGAGAAGCCGTCGAACCTCTCTGCGAATTTCTCGGCCAGGATCACGTTCGACGGAATCTCGCACATCACGTAGACCTCGAGCTCGTTGTGCCCGCGCTTCAGACCGTAGTCGGCCATTGTCTCAAGCGTTTTGTCCGCCTCGTCGAGAGTGCGGCAAAACGGAATCATTACGATGACGTTGCGCAGCCCGATCTCGTCACGAACTTTCCGGATGGCGCGACATTCCAGGGCAAACCCCTCGCGATACCCGTCGCTGTAGTATCTGCTCGCGCCGCGCCATCCCAGCATCGGGTTCTCTTCGCTCGGTTCGAACTGCGCACCGCCGATGAGGCGCGCGTACTCGTTGGTCTTGAAATCGCTCATGCGAACGATCACCGGATCGGGATAGCGTGAGGCAGCAATTTGCGCGATACCGAAAACCAGCTTGTCGATAAAATAGTCCGACTTGTTCCGATAACCACGCGTCAGTTCGGCAATCTGCCGGCGCGCTTTCGCATCCTTGAGTTTTGCAAATGAAACCAGCGCCATCGGATGAATCTTGATGAGGTTGCCGATGATGAATTCCATTCGCGCAAGACCGATCCCGTCGGCCGGCAGCCGCCACCATCGCAGTGCCGCCGCCGGATTGGCCATATTCAGCATGACCTTCGTATGCGTCTTGGCCGTATTGTCGAAGGCGAGGTCACGAACCTCGAACGGAACTGCACCGTCGTAAACGAAACCCTTTTCACCCTCGGCGCACGATACTGTGACGGTTTGGCCGCTCTTAAGAGTCGAGGTCGCGTTGCCCGTGCCGACAATCGCCGGCAAGCCGAGCTCACGGCTGACAATCGCTGCGTGCGAGGTGCGCCCACCGTGGTCCGTGATTATCGCCGTGGCGCGCTTCATGATTGGCATCCAGTCGGGATCGGTAGTTGCCGTTACCAGGATTGCTCCCTTCTCGAATTGGGCGATCTCTGAAGGGCCCTTGAGCTTGCAAACTTTCCCCGAAGCGATCGCCTCACCGATGCTCAGGCCGGCGACCAATCGCCGGCCCTTGCCCTTGAGGGCATAAGTCTTGGTCGCTGCCGCTTCTCTGCGTGATTGGACGGTCTCCGGCCGCGCTTGCACGATGAAAAGCTCGCCGGTCTTTCCGTCCTTCGCCCATTCAATATCCATTGCGCGATGGTAGTGTTCCTCAATCGCCACTGCCGACCGCGCAAGCTTCAGGATATCGTCGTCCTTCAGAACGAAGGATGATCGCTCCTTCGACGAAGTACGGACCGTGCGCGTATAATTGCCGCTGCGCCTCGCATAGACGATCTTCACTTCCTTGGCGCCCAGACTCTTTTCGATAATCGGAGACAGCTTCGGCTCCGCCAGTAGGGGTTTGAAAATCATGTACTCATCAGGATCGACCTCACCCTGAACCACCGCCTCGCCCAATCCCCATGCGGCATTGATCAGTACCGTCCTCGGAAAACCGCTGTCAGTGTCGATCGAAAACATGACGCCCGCACTTCCCAGGTCGGAGCGAACCATTCTCTGAACTCCGACCGACAGCGCGACCTTCATGTGCTCGAAATGGTGATTGTCCCTATATACGATCGCCCGATCCTTGAAGAGCGAGGCGAAACAGCGTCTGCAGGCATTGAGCAGATCTCGTTCGCCGCGCACATTGAGGTAGGTTTCATGCTGGCCCGCGAAACTCGCATCGGGCAGGTCCTCGGCGGTCGCGCTACTCCTGACGGCGACATCGAGATTTTTTCGGCCGCCCCTTTCACATAGCAGGCGGTACGCCTCTGCGATCGCGGCTTCCATCTCCGCGGGAAACTTGGCCGTTGCAATCATCCGACGTATCGAGCTGCCGGCGCGCGCCAGTGTAATCTCGTTTTTCCTTAGCCGCTGAAGGAGGGAGGCAATCTTCTGCCTGAGATCGTTTGCCTCCAGGAAAGCCCAGTAAGCCGCGGCCGTGAGCGCAAAGCCTTCAGGCACCGCGATCCCCGCATGCCGCATGTTTCGAGTCATCTCGCCGAGAGAAGCGTTCTTCCCTCCTAGTTGAGCCACGTCCGAAGATTCCGAATCGGAGAACCAGACGATGTAGCGCGCGCCTTCGGGCATATTCCCGCCTTATTTTCCTTTTCTCGCTTTCTCGTGGGTTGGTGCGATTTCCACTTTAGCCAACAAACTGCCGTCGTCATCAGACCACCAAAAATGTGCGCGTCCACCGAATGCCTTCTCGATTTCGCGCGCAATCCGATGCGCGAGTTTCTGCGAGGTCGTCAGGACTTCGAGAGTCTTTCCGTTCCAGTTGGTCGCGACGATCCGCCGCTCGGGCTGCGTAAACCGCGCGCGTTGCTCGACATTGGCGATGCGAGCCGAAATAACCTTCAGATTCGCGCTATCGCCCACCGCGATCAGCACCTGGCCGTGATACTCGCCCGCAACCGCCTGCGCGCACCCGGGGCATTTCACCCACCGCGCCTTGTCAATGACCTCGCGCGCCAATCGGCGGCCGCTCCGCCAGCTTTTCCCCGTATACACCGCTCCACAGCGATCGCATATCGACGGATCGCTGAACTTTTGCTTTCTGGCGACTGGTGGACTTTTGTCCGACCGCGACCCACGTCGATCCTTGCTGCGTACGAGTCCCTTGTTCATCGAATTCTCCTCGCGGTCGTGGGGCGCGAACGCCGCTGGTAGTGTGCCATCTTCTTGTAGATGGCCATGACGATTCGATAGAAACGTTCACCCGTAACCTCGGGATACTCTTCGCGAGCGCGAACCTTCGCGCGCTCCCACGCGATCTCCTCCTCAGGGGTTCTGACGACATTTGCAGGCATCTTCTGCATCCTCGAGAGTCTCTTAAGCTACGGTCGTGCCAAGCCGAGCTGATCACTAACGAGATGGGCTTCTGCAGCGTTTGCTCGTCGTTGGGACGAAGGCTCTAATTCACCGTCCCTATTAGAACGGTCATCGCCTACTATGTCACTGCCATCTTTGACAGTCACTGAGTCCCTAAGCGCCAGAGACCAAAATCAAAGAGGAATATGATGCGATCGGCTACATCGTCTGATTAGGTTTGAATAATAGCCTGAAATTTGGATGGTGCGTTGCTTGCTCTAACAAAGCAGTGACGAAAAATTCTCGCAAAATCAAGATGGGAGAACAGCAAAATGGGAGCACTTTCAGCATGGAGCCCTTTTCGGGAGCTCGAACGGATGCACGACGATGGGAATCGCCTCTCCCGCGCGTTTGTGGTAGTGGGCAGTTCCGCCCTGTCGCTTCTCAAAACTTGGTCCGGCCCGAATTTCTTCGCGAATCTATTTGCCTCGCACAGCCTGAGGTGCGTGGTGAACTCTAGTTCCGCCTAACGGCGGCCGCGAACGCAAAACCAAATTTTGAGGGGCGGCATGTCGGCTCGATTCACCAAAGATTCGCCCGACTTGTCTGGCTGGCAGCAGGAACTACCTATGGCAGCGACGTCACGAGGTGAATCTCAAAACCCTCGACTTCTCGATGCTTTCAGAGTTTTTGGTAGGCACAACCAGTTGCACCGCCATCACAGGCAGTTCCCCGATTCGCAATAGTCTTTCTTGCTCAGAGACGGCGCTGCAGGGGAGCACGTGCGCATCCATTCGACAAACTGGGTACAGGGCGAAAAAGGGTGCCGCCTTAAGGGATCTCCGAAAGTCGCTAGCTTGGGCTGCTGCCCGTCCGCTCGGACTGAAGATCGAGTAACACGTAGCCCGGCAGGTCCGCGATACGAAACGCCTCGCGCACCGCGCCTGGCAGCTCTGGCTCGGCGGCGTCAAAGTCCACCACGCGGGGATTCGAGGTGGTGAAGCGCCGGCCCATCTGCTCCATTTGACAGCCGTGCGCCTTGACGATATTGCGCGCCCAATCGACATCGCGACCATAGGTCATGGGGATCACGAACCTCTCCCTGCTGCGGAAAGCGACCACCGGGGTGCTGTAGTTGCGCCCGCTCGTTCGGCCGACGTGGTGTACCACGGCCAATGGCGGCATCACCCGGGCCAGCGACCCCATGATGGGGTTGGTAAAGACTCGGTTTACGTGCCGCATGAAGCGCGGGATGTGCATCGATAAGAGGCTATCCCTCGGCGGTTCGGACCGCAAACACAAGCACGGCAATCGCCGCTATGGGGCCTCTTGCACTGAGCCGCCCCGCCTTTCAAGCAATTCTCGACCTGCGCCGCGCGGTTGGACTGCCATTTCGCCGATAAGTAACGTCCAGCCGTTTGTGGACTCGAGCGTCGAGCCTTCAGGCAAGACTCCCCAGGTGTTCCGCGGTTCATGGAAGACCGCAGAGTTCGAGATGCTGCTGCGCAACGCGATCAGCTGGGGACCGGTGCGCGGGAATAGATAGTCGCCACGCCGCGCGGCGCGTGTAGTTCGATCGCTTTAACCGACGCGGTGCCGACATTTCCTCTAGGAAAATGAGTTACCGCAAACGCCCGAGCCACGGAACGAACCGGCCGACTTCCCTGGCCCAGACGCGAAATTCACAACCATAGGTTCGTTGGAGGTATTCCTCTTCGTCGATAGCCTGACCTCGGACGCCCAGCGCCACCCCGACCACGATGATCAGCGATAGCAGAGTCGGGAGCACCAACAACCAGCCAACAAACAGCACAATCAGGCCCAAATAGATGGGATTTCGCGACAACCTGAAGACTCCGGTCCTGACCAAGCCATGTTCGGGAACGGTTTGGTCGAAGCCCATCTGCCATGACGGTCCCATGTCTGCGATCGCGGTAGCGATCAGCGCTATGCCTGCAGCGAACACCGCCACGCCTAATTTGCGCCATGGCGCGAAGAGCAGGCTTGCGAGAGGAATGTAGAATCCGAACCCCGCGGCGAAGGCCTGGAACACGAGAACCAGCCCCAACCCAACTACCCGAATCTCTCGGATGTTCTGAACCGTTCGGCCCGAACGAAACAGGCGAATGGGCGAGCGCCCATATCTTTTGCTGCTTCGACGCGCCCGCCAGACCAGCCCTACGCCGCATGCACACAATAGAACCAGCGGTATGAAACGCCCAAAAGGAGTCACATTATCGCCGGTGCGTTATCTGTCGTACTCGCTCTCGCAAAGCTCCTGGTAGTCTCGCCGGTTCTGCGCGAGCAGTTTCGCTCGGGTGTCATCTGTCAAACCGCTGAGCATCGCTATTTCTTCGTAGTTTGCAGGGACGTAGCTCAGATGCGAAATCAGTCCGTAACCATCGTCCCAGACATGAAGCTGCACCGCTCGCGGCTCCATCGTGAATTCGAACCCGTCTTGTCCCGCCAGATTCAGCGGGACCTGATGACAGGTGCTCGGTGAGGTGGACGCGATGGTGCCGCCCCAGGCGACGTGGATTGGCCGATGAATATGACCGCACGCGACTCGTACGACCTGTCGATGCCGCCGCACAATTTCCTCCATCATCCGGCCACCGTGCAGTCCTGACGCATCCATCCATTGCACGCCGGTGCGGAACGGTGGGTGATGCATGAAGATCAGTGTCGGACAATCGGGCCGCGCCCTAAGCGTATCGTCGAGCCATCGAAGCCGTTGTTCGCAGATCATCCCATGATGGTGTCCCGGTACGGAGGTATCGAGTCCAACCAACCGGACCGGATACCTATCGATCGCGTAGTTCACGAACGACGCTTCAGGCGGCGGCATGTATTCCTCGCTGGCAAATGACTTCAACAGGACATCGCGCCGGTCGTGATTTCCCGGAATCACGAACACGGGAGGAATCAAGTCTGACAAGATCTCACGCAGCAAATCGTATTCTTCCGGGCGCCCGTGGTCCGTCAGGTCGCCGGATGCGATCACCGCATTGGGCAGGGGATCGAGACTATTGATGTGGGCGATCGACTCTGCGAGCTGCTCGTTGGTCGGCAGCTTGCGATAACACAGGCGATCTTTTGCCACCACGTGGAGATCCGTGATTTGCGCGATGATCATATTCACCTCTTCAACTAACGAAGAAACAATCTCCTCGCCCGTCTGCTACTTCATCCGGGCGTAGGAAATCGTGTCGCTGCCGGCCCCGGAGATCGTCAGATAACCGGGTCCGGGGCTGCACTGGACGGCGTTGGCCGCCGTAGTGTCCGTGCACATCACGACGTTATCGATGCCAGTGAAGCACGGGTCGCTAACCGAAGCGTGTCCGACGTTCAGCGTCGCGTGACCCGCGCATGTCGAACCGGACGAAAGCGTGAAGCCTCCGGTCGGTCCCCAGGAACTCATCGTCGTTGGGGGCAAGGGCGGTTGAGGCTGCACCTGTAGACATCCGGCCGTCGTCGCTCCGACCAGGGCCAGCGCAATAACGATCGCACGCATCGCCGGCTTCGTCGCGTCAGTTTCGTTTCGAGAAGGTGGGAACATGTCGACTCGGCATCCAACCTCGCATCAAGACCGGGCAGCCTGCAACCGCAACAATCTCCGCGAGCCGTTCTGGGGCAGCGACCGGCTACCCATGTTCGAGCGCTGGCTGGAGCGCCGATGGCAGGCCGACGACGCCGGATGACTAGAGCGACGCTGCTCCCTCTTCAGACTCGCGGAAGGCCTTTGACGTAGCGGACGTCCTCGCGATCGAGCTCATAGCCCGCGTTGCTCCAGAACGCGCGTCCACCGCGATTGTTCTTCAGCACGATCGCGCCGATTCGTCTCGCACCGAGACTGCGAAGCTCCCGCTCGACGCGCTCGACCAGCGACCTCGCGAGCCCGATTCGCCGATACTGCGGATCGACCGCGAGTCGCGCCATGCTGGCGCGCCAGCCGTCCCAGCCGGCCATGATTGTTCCGACCAGCCGACCGCCATCCCACGCAAGCACAAACAGGCGCCGGTAGCGTTTCAATCTGCGGCGCACCGCCGCAGGCTCGTCCTTGAGGCTGTGGGCGGCGCCGAACTGGTTCCAGAACCTGATCACCTCCGCAACGTCCTTGACCCGGCAAGGACGAAAGCGGACGCGCGCCAGAGCCGCGACGTCATTTTGGGTTTCGGTTTTTCTCACTCGGCGTCTCATCTGAGCGTCGTCACTGTCGCGACCGATAATAATCTCCGGCAAACGAGAATGAACTAGCTGGCCCTCTTCAAACTCCGTTCACGCCGAAAACACAGGAGTTTCGCGCACGCTGACCGCCAGATGATTTTCCCTGCCTGCTGAAAATTCCCTGATATCTCGATTAAATTCCCTGTTACGCGAAAATAATTCCCTGTTCCGTCGAGTAGGGAATTTGATCAAATTCATCAGGCAGCGCGAGGCTTTTTCGGCTCTCGGATGGTCCAGAAGAGGCCAAGATCGAAGAAATTCCCTGTATTTTCCCTGATGATCAGGGAATCCGACGCGGAGAGCAGTTCGCATCAGACTGCATCATCCGCCACCGAGTCTTCGCTTTCGGATATACTCCGCGAAATTCGCTGAAGACAGCCGGATTTCGGCCCCAATCTGCATCTCTCGCGGCACCAGAGACAGGCGAGATTGAGCCACGCCGCGAGGATTTCGGCATTTCATCTCTGTTTCAAATTTCGCTGGTGCCGCGAGAAATGCCTCCCAAAGACGGGCTTTGCCCGATTTAGGCGTGATCGATCGCATTGCAAAACGGAGCTCCACCGAGGGCCGTCGCGGCGCGCGATATGTTAGTACCCAATCGCAGAGGGCGTTCGCTGCGGATTGAGACCTTATCTAGGATACCAATGGCCTGCCCGGTAGCAGAGGCGAGCGGCCTCTGTTCCTAACCGATGAAATTGATACGCGGCTCCTTGCAGAAACGTGCTTCTCTGCAAGAGCATGTCGAATGCATCTCTCTCCTCCCTGCCCGAACCGCTGTAGAGAAGATGGTCTGCGCGGAGCTGAAGGAAGAGAGAAAACATGTCCATCTGAGCGGTTGGCAGACGAACCGTCTTTAGGACTCCCGCGAGGCGATCCGATACACCACCTGCAATACCATATTGTTCATGTACGTGCGTCGAGAAGGTCGAGAAGCTTCTCATTTGACCGTGGAACGCTGGGTGACCCAGCTCATCCCGAGAAAAGTCATAGTGTGCTCCAAACACGTGCTCTAGAAGACCGGGGACTCTCCGGAAGTATCCAACTCTGGTCGAGAGCGTCGATCGCCCAGTCGGTCGTCATCAGATCCATGAAGAGGTTGCGCTCGAGCTTGAGGCCCTCGGCCGGCGGCGTCTGCACCGCCGAACGTGCCAGACGCTTGATGTGGGCCATCGCGCGCGGAGACTGGGTTGCGAGCTGTCTCGCCACTTCCATCGCCCGTTCCACGGCCTTGCCCGGCGCCAGCTCATTCACGAGACCAACCGCGGCCGCTTCGCGTGGTGTGCATCGTCGGCCCATCAGCATGAACTCGAGAGCGCGCGCGGTACCGATTAATCGCGGCAAGCGCTGCGTGCCTCCCCCGCCCGGCAAGATACCAACGGTCACTTCCGGGAGCCCCAGCTGATATGGGCCATCTTCGACGATGCGAATATCGCAGCAGAGCGCGAATTCGAACCCGCCACCCATGCAATTGCCGTTGATCGCGGCAATGGTCGGCTTGGGCATCGTCTCGACGCGGCTGTAGGCGCTGTCGAGTGAAAAGCTCTGTGGCTCGCTGCGTTCGTCGAACCTGGCTCCACTGGCTCGCAGTTGCTCCGCGATCGATACCAGTTCCTGAACCGAATAGTGCTGGATGAAAACCCCAGGCGACCCGCCGGTGAAGACCACGGCGCGGACGCTTTGGTCAGATTCGATCTCGCGCGTGACCGCGTCGAGTTCTTCCCCGGTCTGCGCCGTGAGATAAATCATCTCAGGCGTACCGATCGTCACCAAAGCGATCCCCTGATCCTTGACCAACTTGATGTGCTGCATTGGTTACTCCTCGCTCCGATCGCTCACGTGCTCAATTGGTCGAGCCCGAGGGCTGTTACGGAAGTGGCAATCGCTGGCGGGCGGCTCATGATCTTTGAAGCGAGCACGGCGCACCATTCTTGAGGTGAACGGCGCCGGCGCAGAATTTCAAACCTTCGCTGCGCGCTCGACCAATGGCGCGATCGCACGGATCGCCTTAACTCCGTCACTGGACGCCGCCGCTGTGGCCATTACGATTATGCGGCTCACCCCAGCCGATTGGTAACGCTTGAGAGTGTCAGCAGTCGGCTCGTCCCCGCGCGCTGCGAGCGCCACCGAGAACTGCAGATGCTCTGGATCGCGACCGTACTCGCGCGCCATCCGCTTGATCTGCGGAATGAATTCCATTGCTTTGTCCGTTGAGAGTCCGCCCGGCATCCAGCCGTCGGCATAGCGCGCAACCCGCCTGAGCGCATACTTCGGATCGTGCGCGCCGAGCATGATCGGCGGGCATGGCTTCTGCACCGGCTTGGGACCGACGCGCAGCGCAGGAAACTTGATTATTTCGCCTGCGTAGCTCGCCTCTTCCTGCGTCCAGAGGATGCGCAGCGCCTCCACCGACTCACGCAAATGCCTCCAGCGCTGTTCAAACCGTACGCCCATAACCTCGGCTTCCTCACGGAACCAACCGGCTCCGACGCCCAAGATCAGCCGCCCGCCTGAATAGAGGTCGAGGGTTGCTGTCGCGCGCGCCGTCTCGATCACGTTGTGCTGAGCAAGTAGCAGGATGCCGGTGCCGAGCTTGATTTGCTTCGTTGCCGCGGCCGCGATTGCGAGCATCACCCACGTCTCGGCCAGCTGGGCGTACATCGGCGGAACCTTACCGTCGGCCGAGCGGGGATAACGAGTGGTGTAGCCCGAAGGCACGCAGGAATGTTCGACGCTCCAGATGGATTCGAAACCAAGGTTCTCCGCCTCACGCGCGATGGCGCCTGGATCGCCCGAGGCCGCCGTCAGAGGCAGCGAAACTCCGATCTTCATTGTTGCTGTCCTCGCTGAATTGGGGATTTAACGGGTTGCTATCATGTACCTACTATCACGGCGATATCGTTGCCGAAAACCACACCGACTTCAGGACTGGCCTTTACGGCGAGAGCCAGCCACGATATCGGCGAACAGCCCGCGACTGACGATTTTGGAACGTGAACAGCGCTCGGAACGGAGGCATTCAATGAAAAAATTCGCGGCACTTTCAATTCTCGCCGTCGCCATGACGCTCACAATCTCGATTCTCGCCGCCGGACCTGCGAGCTGCGCCGGGTTTTCCGGTCCCGAGCTCAAGGCCTTCGACCAGGCGTCGACCGTTTATGTCGCGACCGTGCGCAAAGACGGCAATCAGAGCACGCCCGCGCCCGTGTGGTTCACGATGAGCGCCGACCGCGCGCAGCTTTTGATCCAGGCACACAGAGGCTCGTGGAAGGACAAGCGCATCAGTCGCGGTAGCCCAGTAATCGTGTGGATCGGAAGCCTCAACGGCCCCTCCTTCGTTGGCAAGGCGGAGATCACCAAAGATGCCGCTGTAATGGACAAGATCCTGACCGACTATCCAAAAAAATACACAATGGACGCCTTGCTCGGGCCGAGCCGCGGGAGCTTCGAGAGCGGAGACCGGATCGCGATTCAGATCACGCCGGTCAAACACCTGCCGGCAGACTTCTCGTCGGCGCCGGGGACCCCCGCGCCCGCGATCTAGTGATCCTGACGATGAATTTGTCTGGCCATCCCTGTACTGGCGCCAGGTGACATCAAAACGACAGGGAGCGAGCTTTGTAGACGACGACCAACCAACGGATCAACGCGGATCAAGTTTGAGCGGGGTTACGCGACGAAGGTCGCGGCGTCGAGGGCCTGCGCGTGGTCGATGCTTCGGTGATGCCGAACATCGTGCGCGCGAACACCAACCTGACCTGCATCATGATTGGTGAACGCGTCACTGAGTGGATGCGAGCGGAAGTCTAGCTAACCGTTCGAGGTGCCCCGAACAAGATCGGCGGCGATCAGATGTGTGACTTTCGGTGCGCCGTTCCTCTGAAAGCGATCGACGGCTATCTGTAGCGCACAATCGGCTTTGGTCACACGCTCATGCTGCCGCAGATGCTCCAACCAGGAATCGACGAGAAAGGTCTCAACAAATCGAGCGTCGTTCGCCGGATCCTCGAATATTCCCCAGTCGTAGGCGCCGTCGCGGCGGCGCTCGCGTGCCAATTCGAAGATCGCCTTCAGGAACGCTTCGCGCTGCGCCGGATCGATGTCGTACTCCGTCGTGACAAGTACCGGTCCGCGATCGCGTTCGATTTCACGAGTGGTGATCGGTGCAGGCCACTTCATCGAGGGCGTCAGGTCGAGGTCAGCGCCAGTTTGCAGCTTCCATCTCCACGTCAGCGGTATCGCTATCAACGCTCCGCCCGCGGCGATGAAGTGGGCGAGTGGAAGGCCAGCAATCGTCGCAACCTGTCCCCATATCGCACTGCCAATCGTCAAACCGGCGGAAAGGACTGTTACGAACATCGAAAGTCCCCGTCCGCGAACCCATTCCGGCAACGCGACCTGCGCTGAAATATTGAGACTGGACAGCACCGTGATCCACGAAACGCCAGCGATCAGACTTGCGGCCAAACCCAGGAAGACCTCGTGAGCCAGCCCGAATAACGCCATCGCACCCGCGGTACCAAACGTCCCTACAGCTACGAGCCAGTCGGGATTGAGCGTCGCTTTTAATCGAGGCAAGGCAAATGCACCGCCTACCGCTCCGGCGCCAATCGCACCCAGCAGGACGCCGTAGACTTCCGGTCCCCCGGCGATTTGTCTGCGCGCAACAAGTGGCAATAAGGCCCAGTAAGCGCTGGCGAACACGAAGAAGGCTGTTGCGCGAATCAGGGTTGCACTAAGAGGTCCGTTATATCGCGCATATCGCAAACCCGTGCGAGTGGCATTGAGAAAGTGCTCTGGAGGCAGACGTCGATCGCCGCTACTGGATTGGCGCCACCATACGAGCGCGCCAACAACAGCCAGGGTGCTAACGGCGTTGATCCAAAAGGGAGCCGCAATTCCATATGCGCCAATTACTGCACCACTGAGCGCGGGACCGACGGCCCGGCTGACGTTGATGCCGGCGCTGTTGGCGGACACCGCTGCATCCAAATCCGATTTCGGAACGAGCTGTGGAACGACTGCTTGCCAGGCGGGCGCGACGACGGCAGAGCCCGCCTCTATCAGGAATGTAAGAAGCAGCAAGTTCAGTGGAGTTACCCGATGAAGTAGTACGAGCGCGGCAAGCGCTGATGAGAAAACGATCGTGACGACCTCGCCGAAGATCAGAAGTTTGCGCCGGTCCACGATATCGGCAAGTGCGCCGGCAGGAAGGGCAAAGAGGCAGTAGGGTAGACTCGTTGCAACCTGGACCAACGAAACGATAAGCGGCGAAGGGTTGAGGCTGGTCATCAGCCAGCCCGACGCTGCGCTGTACATCCAGCCGCCGATGTTTGAGATAACGGTCGCGGTCCAAATAACGGCGAACGTCTTATGCCGAAACGGGCTCCAGGCAGAGTTCGGCCGTTGGCTCGAAGGCGTCGCTGGATCGGCATTTTCGTCGCGAGGCGCCAAGCTAGCCTAACCTCTTGGGCGCGAGACAGTACCTGGAGTAAAAGACTGTTGCTTTCGCATTCTATCTGCTGACGAGTGAATGGACTTCAGCTACGTAGCCGCCGGGAAACTGCAACATGGCCGCATTCCGATCGTCGGCTTTGTAGGGATCGACAAGGACCACTACGCCAGCAGCTTTAGCTTTGGAGAGGGTATCCGAGAGGTTAGCGACCTCATATCCGGTTATCTCTCGTCCATAGGGATACGGCAGATGGCCATCCGTGACGAGCACGGTCACTTTTCCAAATTTCGACTGCAGCCGGACTCGCCGATAGGTATCAGTCGGACGCCCGATTTCGACGCCAGGGGCGTGTGCAGTATCGGACACGATTTCTCCGTGAGAGAACGCCAGAAAGCTCCTAATGAAAGCTCTCACTGCAGATGCGGACACGTAAACACGGTTTTCTGGGATGCTCTGGAGAGGCGCATAGGACGGAGCGACCGTGTGCCAGTAGAGCTGTGTGTTCACACCGCCCGGCCATTGGATAATCGCGTCTAGCCCGATCGGATCATTGAACCGACTGACGAGTATATCCGCACCAGTCGCACGAGCAACGCGGATGGCCGAATCCATGTCGATCACAAGATAACCCGTCCGCTCTGAGCCAAATGGAAATGGGATCGGCGTCTCGAAACCAAAAACGGATATGGTTCCCACTGGCGTGAGTACCAATTGGGACATCGTCTTGCTCGAAGTTGGGGTTACAGTGAAGACGCCTTTCTTTGAAGTCGTGCCGCCGAAAGTGGCAACAACGCTAGCGACAAAAGTGTCGAAGTCGGTTGGCGCGACATAAACGTGGGTCGTGTCATACTGAGCACCTACAGCCACGTTTGAAGTAGCTTTCGCGGTCTCGGCAAATGCTGGCGTGGGAAACGATAAAGGACCAACATATCCGATAACAAGAAAAACAGTGACAGCAGCTATAAAGGCTCTGGCTATTCGCATAGGGGCGTTCCTTCTAGAAGAGGTATTGAATTGACGTTGTCACGAAGTCCACATCCTTTCCGACCGGTGAGGTGTTTTCGAGATAACCGCCTACGAAAAAGTGCAAGTAGTTAATCTGAAAATGCATGTGAGCATCGAGCTGCCAATCGAATGTTACCTGAGCCTGGCTGCCTTCGTAGGCGTCCTTTGTCTTCCCAACCGGGCGTAGCAGATTTGAACCGAGTCCATAGATCCCATCAGTAGTGCTTTGGCGCCAGAACCAGCCCCATTCGCCGTTGAGCGCAATGCTTTCGCCCATGTGCAGTGTTAGGTTTGGATGAACACCCATTTCATTTAACGGACCGTTAAGAATCGCCTGGTTGAAATAGAAACCTGTGGGAAATAATGGACTGAAAGTCTGAAGGTTTGGACCATGTTTGTCATGATCGCCGCTTGCGACACCCGCCCGCAGCCCAATTCGAGGCTGGAGCAGAACGGGCTCTAGCGTATAGCCGGTATCCGTAGATGCGCTCCAGGCCAGGATGTAACCGTCGGCAAATGTTCCGGTCTGACCGACGAATTCTGAGTTGGAGTCCCAGGCCCCTTGAATGCCCCACAGGCGGGTGCCAACGGTTTGCCGACTCTCTTTGCCCGACTCATTCGCGTAGGTAGCAGTCTTATTGTGAATCCCTAAATAGTAGAGGTCGATGTTGGCACCATCGATGAACGAAAGCGGTCGCACGGCGTAAATCCCCCAGAACCAAGTGGGCAGATGTGTCTGGTCGTCGAAAACCCCCGGATTGGTTTCGACTGGCTTGGTCGCGAAGGCATCGACGCGCCAAGGCGCCGCATTCAAAATAGCTTTCACTCCATCAAACGGCAGGGGCACGTTGGGGCCGTAGCGATTCGATATCAAACGCTGAGATCCATAGATCAACCACTGCCGACCGACACGAAGTGTTAACGAAGTGTCGGAACCGAACGGGTGCAGCTTTAGATCGACAAAAAACTGGGTGAAATCGAGCTGATCCTGATCGATCATAGGACGCGGTCCGCCGACCCTGTCGTTTTCCCAATCACTCATCAATTCAGAGAAAATCCGTACGTCCTCTCCCAAGTGCAGATCGCCAAAGAGCAAATAGCGTTGCAACAGGTATCCGCCGCGACTCTGGGGTTGCTGTCCCCAAAGAGGATTGTTAAAGCGCTCATAGCGTTCGCGGATTTCACCGCCGAGAGAAAGATACCAGTCCCGTCGCGAGTTGAGTGGTATGTATTTGAGCGGATCCCAGAAATCTTTACGACATGCGGGATCGTGCAGGTAACTGAAATCGTCATCGTATCGGACATTTGAATACTGTGGCCCTGACGGACACGACGAAGCAGCCGCGCTCCGAGCGACACTTGCTAGCACTAGAACAGTAACAGCGGCAGCGACGACCGAATGCCACGATCGAGAAGGACGTCGATCCCGTTGGGTGTAAATCGATTGCACCGAATTGTATGTCAGAGCGCCGACATCCCGCTCGGTCCGCCGCAATCACGAGCGTGCCGAGCTGGCGAGGGCATCCAACGATCGACTGCGATGTAACCAATCGTCATCGTCATCACCAGAAGTGCGCCAAGGATCAGTGGCGGCGCCGGAGACGGTATTCCAAATGCTCGGCAGGCGAAACCCAGCGCGAAGGCCAGTACAATGCCGATCATCGATTTCATGGAGTATTGAGTTGCAGCAGGGTTTTTCCTGGCGGCAGGACATGGTCGGCAGTAACGAAGCCCACCGTCATCGCGAGCAAGAGGCACGCTCCGATCAAGCGCGGAGGTGCTGGCGATGGAATATCAAAGAACCGGCATCCGGCGCCGATTACGAGGCCGAGGACTAGTCCGATTATCGCGGCGTCCATTATTCTGCTCCTTAGAACGCGAAGCAGTCGCAACCGAAATCCCATAAGTGGCGCGGATTCCAAATGTGCGAAAGGGATTGGCTGACGCGCCTTACCGAATGGAGATTCGCTCCGGCGTGTGTAGATGGTGCTCGGCAATAACCGCCGTATTGCTTGACCGGTGACCAGTCGGGGCTCACCGGCAATGCGGGAGGTGCGAGCTTTGCGAACGGTCCATTGGCATACACTATTTTGCCGCCCACTATCGTCAGCACGGACTCCAGACGTTTGATCTCATCGTCGGGGATCGAAAAATAGTCGGCGGAGAGCACACTGAGGTCGGCTAGTTGGCCCGGCAGAATCGAACCTTTCTTGCCGTCCTCTGAAGAGAACCAACTGCTGCCTGCCGTATAAAGACGCAGCGCCTCCATCCGATCGAGGCGGTTGTCTTCTTGGTATAGCGTGGTTCCGCCGATGGTCTTGCCGGTGATGAGCCAGTACAACGAAACGAATGGGTTGTAGCTTGAGACGCGAGTCGCGTCTGTGCCCGCGCCAACGGGTACGGCCAACTCAAGCATCTTCCGGATGGGCGGAGTGCGTCGAGCTTGTTTCGCGCCGTAGCGATCGACAAAGTACTCGCCCTGAAACGCCATCCTGTCCTGCACCGCGATACCGCCGCCGAGTGCTTTCACGCGTTCGATGTTGCGATCCGAGATCGTCTCGCAGTGGTCAAAGAACCAGTGGAGGCCGTCGAATGGTACCTCGCGATTCACTTCTTCGTACACGTTCAGGGCGCGCGTGATGGTCTCCTCGTAGGTCGTGTGCAGCCGGAACGGCCAGCGATTCTCGGCGAGGTGCCGAACCACTGACTTTAGTTCCGCTTCCATCGAGTCCGGCATTTCGGGGCGCGGCTCGAGAAAATCCTCGAAATCCGCCGCAGAGTAAACCAACATCTCGCCCCCGCCGTTCACCCGGTAGAAATCATCGCCTGCGCCGGGTTTCGTCATCCGCGTCCACGATTGAAAGTCGCCCAACTCCTGCTTGGGCTTCTGAGTAAACAGGTTGTACGCCAGGCGGATGGTCATCTCGCCGCGGTCGTGGAGCTCGCGCACGACTTCATAGTCGTCTGGATAATTCTGAAAGCCGCCTCCAGCATCGACGACGCTCGTGATACCGAAGCGGTTGAGCTCGCGCATGAACAGGCGCGTCGAATTCATCTGATCTTCGCGCGAGAGTTTGGGTCCCTTGGCCAGCGTGGCGTAGAGAATCATCGCACTGGGCTTGGCGATGAGCATCCCTGTGGGATTGCCGTGACGATCGCGTTGGATCTCGCCGGCAGGCGGCGCGGGCGCATCTTTGGTATACCCGACGGCGCGTAGCGCCGCCCCATTCAGAAGCGCGCGATCGTACAAGTGGAGCACGAAGACCGGGGTGTCCGGTGAAACCGCGTTGATCTCATCCAGCGTGGGCATCCGCCGTTCTGCGAACTGGAACTCCGTCCATCCTCCCACCACTCGCACCCACTGCGGGGCCGGTGTCCGCGCAGCTTGCTGCTTCAGCATGCGAAGCGCGTCGGCGAGTGACGGCACGCCATCCCAACGCAGCTCCATGTTGTAGTTGAGCCCGCCGCGGATCGGATGCATGTGCGAATCATTCAGGCCGGGGATTACTGTTCGGCCGCCGCAGTCGATCACCTGCGTCGCGGGTCTACGGTGCCGCATAATCTCTTCGTCCGTACCGAGATCGGTGATCTTGCCATCGCTGATGGCGATCGCCTCGACAAACGATTGGACGCCGTTCGTTGCGATCTTGGCATGATGGACAATGCTGTCGGGCTGCATGCGGTGCTCCTCTTATGACCTAGCTCGTAAATGAGAACGCGAACACCGGCCGTGTTGTTACTTTTGCTTCGCCGGAGCTTGCGGAACGACGTATGCGGCCAACTCCGTCGCGGGAGCTCCGTGTATCATTGTGTATGCATACTCGACGCCGACGCCGTACGCGCCACAGTGAGTCTTCACGATGTCCATCACCGCGTTGTATGTATCTAGCTGCGCCCAATCGCGCTGCAATTCGAGCATTACGGTTAGTGCGGTAACGGGTTTGGCGCCGGCCTGAATCACGCGCTTCATCGCATTGTCGTGAGCAAGTTGGCTCACGTCGCCGCAGCAGTCCTCGACCACATAGATTTCGTAGCCGTCATGAATGGCCTGGATGGTTGGCAGCGCGACGCAGGTCTCTGTCCACAGACCGGCCAGAACGATCTTTTTTCGGCCGCTTTTTTCGATCGCCGCAACGAAGTTCTTGTCATCCCAGGCATCCATCGAGGTACGCTCGATTGGGACCTGGTTCGGAAAGACAGCCTTGATCTGCGGCCAAAGATTTCCGCTGAAACTCTTGCTCTCCACCGTGCTGAGGACAACTGGGAGAGAGAACACCCTTGCCGCTTTCGCTAGCGCGACGGTGTTGTTGATGATCGATTGGCGGTCGAAGTTGGAAACACCAAAGAGCATCTGAGGTTGATGATCGATGAGTGCGACAACGCAGTTGTCAGGGGTCAGCAGTCCTTTCTCACTCCGCTTTGCAAGACCATTGTTTTTTGGCATGTCTTCCTCCATCTCGAAATTGCCTTCGAATTGAGTTAACTCGAATTCCGACCGCCATAAAGCTCAATCGCAAGCCCAGTTCTATAACGAGAGACTTCGGTATCCCAACGATGCGCCTCTAGAATCCATTCTTCAAACGGTCTCGGCTTGAGGTCACCGCGTCACATGAGAATAAGCGCCGCCACAGTGAGATCGGGCACGCGGCGAGCGGATATTAGGGAGCTTGACTTGGCAGGATGCGACTCTCAGTGCAAACCGCCGGACGCGCTGATTCTTTCCCCGGTCAGCCAAGCGGAGTCATCTGATGCGAGAAAAACAATAAGCGGCGCGATTTCCTCAGGCTTCCCGAATCTTGCCGCGAGTGGGGTAGCTGCAGCTCCCGCATTTCCCGCTGCACTGCCGACAAAGCCGCTGTCCCGGTTGCCCTCGGTATCGACCAGCCCCGGCGCCACGATATTAACCCGGATGTTCCGCGGCCCCAGTTCTTTCGCTAACGCCATCGAGATTGAATCAATCGCGCCCTTGGTGCCGGAGTAGAGCGCGGACTTCGGCACTGGATTTGCGCTGGCGATCGAGCTGATGTTGATAATGCTTCCGCCGCTGCGCGGAAAATGCTTGAGCGCTTCCTGAGTGGCCAGGATTGTCCCGAGCACGTTGATGTCGAAGTGGCGA
The DNA here is from genome assembly GCA_963805315.1 of uncultured delta proteobacterium. Lineage (GTDB taxonomy): Bacteria > Desulfobacterota > Binatia > Binatales > Binataceae > Binatus. The sequence goes on along the minus strand of CAWDTQ010000014.1, from coordinate 756,882 downwards.
TGGAACTCTTTCTCGGTAATCTCCTCGAAAGGCAGAAACTGAAAGACTCCGGCGTTGTTCACCAACACGTCGACGGAACCGAAGCTTTTTTGCGTTTCCTCGAACAGCCGTTTCACATCGCCAGCCTTGGTGACGTCTCCGCGAATTGCGATCGCCTTGCCGCCACTGCTGGTGATTTCCGAGACAACGCGATCCGCTCCTGCTTTGTCTGAGGAATAGTTCACCGCGACTGCTGAACCCGCTTCCGCCAATGCTTTCGCGACAGCCGCTCCTATTCCTTTGGAAGCGCCAGTAACGATTGCCACTTTGCCGGTCAACTTATTCATCCCGATCTCCTTTCGATGGCGCCGATGAAATCGGCAAGTTCAGGTTTCAACATTTCTGCTCTATTGGCTGTAGGAAATTGCTATGCGGTCCGCCTTAGCGTGTCCAAAGAACTCGACACGCCTGCTTCTGTCGGAACTGGTCAGGCTAACGGGAGTGACAGCCTCAGTAAGTCCTGCTTCAGCAAATAGAATGACACGGCCAGTAGAACCAGGTCCTTCATGAGGAATGCCACGTTCTCCTTCATTGCTGGAAATCCACCGGCTGACGCTGCCCAGCCATCCGGGAAAAACGGGATGATGGTTGTGGTCGACACGAATGAAGCAATCCCGCCGAGCGCGCCAAGGACTCCCGCCGTCTTATTCCAGAATCCCCAGAATAGGAGTGCGCCGAACAACCACTCCGAGACCCCAAGGAACCAAGTGGCTCCCCGGATGCCGAAAACGGGGTACATCCAGAAAATCAGAGGGCCGTTGCTGATATACGGAATCAGCGCCTGCGCTTCGTAATTCCACCATTTTTGATACCCAAAGAAGAAGAATATGAGCACCATCGACGCCCGCAAAAGATGGTAATCGATATCGCTTTCGAGAGTCCTGTACCTATTCAAAATCTTGACAATATAGCTCATCGGTTTCCTCCTTCTGGCGTTCCTCTTCTCTTCGACGGAACTGCAGCCAATAGCTGGTTCAATCCCTCAGACATCGTCGGATGTGTCAGGACCGCGTCGCGGAACACCGTGTAAGGCAGGTGACCCAGCATCGCGGTCTGCATCGCGACCATCAGCTCGCTCGCTTCGAATCCGAATGCGGTGAAGCCCAGAATCTCGTCGCTGTCTTTGGCGACCAGCGCCTTCATGAAGCCGCGCGGCTCGGAGATCGTTTTCGTACGAAGCACTTCGGCCATCGGCATCTTCGCGAGTCGATATTCGACGCCGTCGCGACGCGCTTCGACTTCGTTCTTACCGACGCGCGCCAGTTCCGGATCGGTAAACATGCAGAAGGGGATGAGGCGATTGCGGTTGGTGCGACTGCCGCCGCTCAGGTTCGCGTGCACGATGCTGTAGTCATCGAGGCCGACGTGTGTGAATTGTGGACTACCCGCGCAATCGCCCATCGCCCAGATGTTTTCCGCGGTGGTTTCCAGCCGCTCATTTGTTTTGATGTAACCGCGCTCGTCGAGCTGAACGCCGGCCTTTTCCAGACCGATTCCGTCGCTGTTTGCCTTGCGGCCGGTCGCGACGAGAAGATCGGTGCCCTCGATAGCGCGATCGCCGCGCGAGTCATTGACGTACACTCGAACGCGATCGCCTGAATGTCCTTCGACGCGGCGAGTCGTGGAATCCAGCACGACCTCGATTCCCTCATCGACGAACAAATCCTTGAGCGCGGCGCCGACATCAGGATCCTCGTGGCTGGCGAGCTGCGGACTATGTTCGATCACGGTCACATCGGAACCGAATCGACGAAACGCCTGCGACAGTTCGAGGCCGACGTACCCGCCGCCGAGTACGATCAAATGCCTGGGCAAGCGATCGAGCTCCAGCGCTTCGACATGCGTCATTGGCGTAGCACCAGCCAGGCCGGGCACTTCGGGGATTGCGGCACGCGAACCGAGGTCGAGAAACACGCGGTCTCCCTGGATGGTTCTCGTACCGGCATCGCGCAGCTCGATCTCCGCGGTGCGGGGAGCGACGAATCGCGCAACGCCATAGATCAATTCCGCGCCACTGGCTTCGGTGTGGTCCTCGTGTGCCTTGCGCAGCTCTCGGACCATCGTGCGCTTGCGACGCTGGACGGCGGCCATGTCAACGCTCAAGGAATCAGTCTTGAGCCCGAACTCGATGCCGCGCCGGGCCAGGGAGAGTACCTTGGCGGACCAGATCAGGTTCTTGCTTGGCAGGCAGGCGACGTTGGGACAGGCGCCACCGAGCAGCCCGCGCTCTACAATTGCCGTTCGACGACGGCTATCACGGGTCCATGCGGCAAATTTGCCGGCGATTCCGCTGCCGATAATCAGGTCGTCATATTTCTCAACGTTGGCCATTTTATTCGCCTCCCTGGCCGGATGTCTCGCGAGATTCCTTGTTCGGAAAGTCGATCGCGACGCGCGCGACATGGCTCATGTAATTCTCGAAGATGTTCAGCGCGACATTGGCGACCGTCTCCACCACTTCGCCATCCGTCAAGCCGGCGACACGGGCGTGCTGGAGGTCCGAGTCGCTGACTTCACCGCGCTGAACGACGATCGCTCGCGCCAGTTTCAGAATAGCGTCGGTCTTGGGATCGTCGGCGCTGGCGCGGATCGCGTTTGCAATTTCGTCGGGGGTCAGGCCGGATCTTTTGCTTAGAAACGCGTGTGCGCTCAAGCAGTAACCGCAAAGGTTGCTTTCCGCTACCGCAAGGGCTATCTGCTCGCGGATTCTGTCATTAAGGGTTCCACCAGCCAGCGCCGCACTGAAATTCACGTAACCCTCCAGCGCCACGGGCGCGTTAGCAAGCGCGCGGAAGAGATTCGGCACAATGCCGAGTTTCGCCCGTACCTGCCCGAGCAAGCGCCTGGTTTTGCCGGTGACCTGCTGCGGATCAACGGGTTGGATGCGGTTTTGGTTCTTAGGCTCGCCCATTCTTAACTCCCTGGCGATTGCTTGAGGGACGTAGTTTATCGTTTCCGTGTTAAATCGCGTGCGGCCGTTGGTTCACCTTCGAAAAGTGCAAGCGCCTCGTTCGGGTGCGTGCCTGGTCGTGAGGACGGCGGCCGAGACTGTTCGCGAGCGGGGTCACGCGGCAGAAGGTTTACCGAGGTTGCAGCGAACGTCAGTCCATGCTCGACCCTGACCAGTAAGCGACCCATCGGCGCTCGGTGGACGACGACCGCAGGCAACCACATCGAGTCCCACACCCAGACCTTCGAACCGTGCTTGAAACTCATCTTCGGTAGGGTGCTCATCGCACAACCCCTGCACCAGCAAGTGTAGTTCGAGCTTGTCTTTGCCGGCTCTGACGGCGGCCGCTGGGGGGAGGCGCAACGGCCGCCGTCTCGGGGCGGACAAACCTTGCTTCGTTTGGCCCCATAGCGCCAGTTTCCATTGCTTGAGGCAGAACAACTTCCGTGCCAGTCGGCGAGTTGCTGAAAAGGGCGCGAGGAGGCCGTTTTCGGATTCTGTCTGCTGAAGCCTAGCTTACGAAGAATCGCAAAATTACGATTCATCGCTAACGACTGCATCGGTGAGAACGCGTGACTGTTCAGGCGTCGACGCGATGAACGCTTGGCTTTGCGAGAATGTGCCACAGGACGAACGTGCCAAACCCGGAGGTTGCTCAAGGCGGTGGAAAAGGGCGAAGATTTTTCGCGGACAGCTAGCGGACAACCTGGCTACCAAGGATCGTAAACGATTCGTCGACGGCGCTCCGAGACAGCTTGCAGCCGGTCGACCGTTGAGGCACGAAAACTGTGCTCCCAGAGAACGAAGCTGAGCGCCTGAACGCGCTCCGGCAGTACCAAATCCTCGACACGCCCCCGGAACCTGCCTTCGACCGTATCGCTGAGATGGCGGCGAATTTCTTTCATGTGCCGATGGCTGGCGTGAGTCTGGTCGACGAGGATCGCGTCTGGTTCAAGTCTCGCGTCGGCATTGACTTCCATCAGACCGCGCGCGACGCCGGGTTATGTTCTTCGGCGATGCTCTCGCAAGGAGTCTACCACCTGAGCGACGCTGCCCATGACCAGCGCGCACTCCGCCATTCGTTCGTTGCAGATCTCGGCATCCGCTTCTACGCGGCTGCTCCGCTGCGCAACCACGAGGGCTTCAATCTTGGAACCGTGTGGGTCCTCGACCAGAAGCCGCGCGAGCTCGCGTCGAGCGAGGCAGAAATGCTCCGGGCGTTGGCGGCGCTCGCCATGAATCAGATGGAACTGCGACTATACGCAGATAAGGTCGCCCGGCTGGAACGCGCTGAACGAACGATCGGCGAGCAACTCCGTGAAGCGAACGAGCGGCTACGCCAGAGCGAGGAACGATTCCGCGATTATTTTGAGGAGGCACCGATCGCTTACGTTGTGAGTAGTAAAAGCGGGATTATCCGTGCGAATCGCACCGCGGCGGAAATCCTCGGGGTCAAGCCGGAGGAAATCGCAGGCTTTGATTGGCGATCCCTGTTCCACGACAATCCGGACGCCCAACGCCGTCTTCGCGAAGTCCTGAAGCTGGTTCAAAGCGGGAACGAAGCACGCGGGGAAGAGCTCGAGTTGCGTCGAAAGGAAGACGGTCGCCCGCTGGCAGTTCGGTGGTGGTCGAAGAGCGAGGCGGGCAACTACTCGCGAATCATGTTCATCGACATCACCGAGCAAGTCCTGATCGAGCAGGAGAAGGCACGCCTCGAGGCCCAGAACGCGTACCTGCTCGACGAAATCCGCACCGAACAGAATTTCGGCGATATCATCGGGGGAAGTTACGGCCTGAGAAAGGTGATGCAGCAGGTTCAGCTCGTTGCGCCGACCGATGCTACCGTCCTGATCACCGGGGAAAGCGGTACGGGAAAGGAGCTCGTCGCGCGGGCCATCCACGAGCACAGCGCGCGACGCGAACGCCCTCTGATCAAACTGAATTGCAGCGCGGTGCCTGAGGGTCTTTTCGAGAGCGAGTTCTTCGGGCACGTAAAAGGTGCGTTTACCGGCGCACTCAAGGACAAGCCGGGCCGTTTCGAACTGGCCGATGGCGGTACGTTATTCCTCGATGAAATCGGCGAAGTGCCGCTCGCGATGCAAGCCAAGCTGCTCCGCGTTTTACAGGAACAGGAGCTTGAACGGGTCGGCGACACGCGAACGCGCAAGGTTAATGTACGGGTCATCGCCGCATCCAATCGGAACTTAAAGAAGGAGGTCGATGAGGGTCGCTTTCGCCAGGACCTCTTCTACCGGCTCAGCGTTTTCCCGATCGAGGTCCCGCCGCTCAGAGAGCGCCGCGAGGACATAGCTCCCCTTGTCGCTAATTTCATCCTCCATAGCGCGCGCCGGATGAATCGTCCTGAGCCCCAGCTCACTAAGGCGGCACTAGATCGACTCACCTCGTACGACTGGCCTGGTAATGTGCGTGAACTTCAAAACACGGTCGAGCGCGCCATCATCCTGTGGCGCGAGGGTCCGCTCACCTTCGACCTAGCCGTCTCGCCGGCACGCCAAAATACCGAGCAGCAGCCCAAACCAGCCGCGGACGCCGCACTCCTTACCCGCGACGAATTAAAACGGCAGGAGCGCGAGATGATCATAAACGCTCTAAAGCAGGCGAACGGAAAGGTCTCTGGACCAGGCGGTGCAGCGGAATTGCTGGGCATGAAACCCTCGACCTTGGCGTCGCGCATCTCTTCGTTGGGCATCAATCGTAGGAAGCTCAGCTGAGGATTCCTATTTCCAAAGCAGGTGCTTCCTGTGGCTCCTCAAAACTTGGTCCGCACGAACTGAGCCCCCCAAGGGTTGGCCAGGTCGGCTCGCGGCGTCGGCCGACGACGCGGATCATGTTCGTGTATTTCTTCGCTCCAGACCAGTATCATTTGCGCCGGACACATCGAGGACGGAGGGATCTCCTGCGGATAAGGTTTTGAGCAGCCACAGGTTTCATAGACCTCCTTCCGAGAGCGAAACGAAACTACCTTGATCGGGGCTCAGATTTGCGCGGCGCCGCCGTCCACGAACAACTCCGTGCCGGTCACGAAACTGCTGTCGTCGGAGGCGAGGAAAACTGCGGCCTTGGCGATTTCGTCCGGAATGCCGAAGCGAGCCATCGGCACCCTGTCAACGATACTCTCCAACATCTGCCGGCCTTCAGGCCCGGACTGCGCAATGCGGTCATAGGCGGGAGTTTTGATCGGACCAGGACTAAGCGCGTTGACGCGGATTTTCCGTTCCTTCAAATCCATCGTCCACGTGCGCGCGAACGATCGCACCGCGGCCTTGGTCGCGCTATACACGCTCGACGCAGGATTGCCTTTGGACGCCACGATCGAGGCATTCAGGATGATCGATCCGCCGTCGGGAATAAGAGGCAGAGCTTTCTGGACGGTGAACAGCAGTCCTTTGACGTTGATGTCGAAGATCCGATCGAACTGCTCTTCCGTGATTTCTCCCAGAGGCGCAAGCTCCGCAACGCCAGCATTTGCAAACACGATGTCGAGCTTGCCTTTCTCCCGCTTGATCTGCGCGAACAGACGATCGAGGTCGGCGAGCTTGGCGACGTCGCCCTGAACGCCGGTAACGTTGCTGCCGATCTCTTTCTCCGCCGCATCGAGTTCTGCTGGACGGCGTCCGGTGATAAACACATGCGCGCCTTCGGCAACGAATCGCTTCGCCGTAGCCAGTCCGATGCCGCTATTGCCGCCGGTGACAAGTGCCACCTTGCCTTCGAGTTTTCCGCTCATTGTCATTGCTCCTTACCTGGTTTTGTCGTTGTTATTCGCGGCAGCCGCTCAAATAGTTTCGGGCGCCCAGAAAACCAGCGCTCGAACCTCGATACTCTCGCGCGGCGCGGCATTGGGCGGGCTATTCGGATCCTCAAACGAGGTATGCGCGGTGAAGCGTGCGCGGCCGTCGTCCACGGAGTCGTAACACTTCAGCAAGATCGCCTCGTTCCGCGTCATTCGAGGAAAGTAGAACCAGCGATGCTTCGGGTTGTAGAGGAAGCCATAGATTTCGCCGACACGGTCGCGATAGACCAGATCGATCGGCACGATCTCCTCCGCTCCCAGGCTGCGGGCGTCGCAGAGCGCGAGCGGCGAGCTTTCGATCGGACCGCGAATCGCGCGCCAGACGTTGATTTCGGCGAAGCGATTTCTGAGCAGACGGTCGGCTTCTTCCGGCAGATGGTCGCGGACGCGGCGCGGCGCTGATTTGAAGCTGTAGTCGTTGTGGACGATCTTCGCGGGCGGACGCGCACCCTTTTCGCCGCGTTCCGCGAGAACCGGATTACGCACGATGTGATCGAATACCACCACGCGCTCGGCGCCAGCCAGCCGCTTTATCAGACGCTCGACTTCGGGGTAGTAGACCGCCTTGACCTCATCGGCATCGTAGAAATCCTTAACCGCTGTTTCGTGTTCCGTGAGCACGAAGCCGTTGGTGTCTAGCGAGAATTTACTAAGCTGTTCGCGGCCGTCGTGGATCGCCACGGTTTGCGCGAGATACTTTCCGGACCGGCGCGGGACTCCTGCCGGCGGATCGTACGCATAGTTGACCGGCTTCGGTGTGGCCTCGGCAAGATAATTGAGTCGCGCACTGACGACGTTGATATCCGCGTCCGCTTGTTGCTGGATGCTGGCTTCCATTTTTGAAATGGCCTCCAATGGATTGAAATGGCTGGTTCCGTTCGCGCTGAATCGCAAATCGCGACAGCTTTGGCCCTTCGCGAACTGGTCTTCGTCCGCAATGCTCAATGAAATCGTTCATGTTTTCAGCCATCAGTGGTTGTATATACAAGACTCGGACCAAAAAACGTTCACGCCTGATGCGAGCCATCGCCATCGTCGCGATCTCTTGGCCGCATCGCCCAATCCGCGACGAGAATTGCCACGACGCAGAAAATTGCGAGCAACAGCAACTTGCTTATTCCGTTGTCCATGGTGACCGTCCGCGTTTGTCGATCATTGTTTCGATGGTTTTTCGAAGCTCTCGTGGTTTCAGTGTGCGGGGCCCGCCGCTTTGCCGATTTCGAAGCGTCGGATCGCAAAAGCCAGCGGCAGGCCCAGGAGCACCACCACACCCAACAAGTGAAAGCAGTCCATCGCGGCGAGCATGGTCGCCTGCTGCGTCATCAAGCTCGACGCGAGGCCGTATGCCTGATGAATCGCGTCGGGGCCACTGGTTCCGCGCGTCAGCAAATAACGGCTGGTCCCGTTGACGAATTGCTGGACGGCCCCGTCGGCCGAGGTCAGATGGCTCACGAGCACGCTCTGATGAAATTGCGTGCGCCGTTCCAGCATCGTGGTGACGAATGCTATCCCGAAGCTGGCGCCCCAGTTACGGCACAGGTTCATCAAGCTCGAGCCTTTGTTGTTCTTGTTCTTCGGCAGGTAGGAATATGCGAGCTGAGTTACGGGCACAAACATGAAGGCATAGCCGAAACCCTGGTACGCGCGCGCGACGGCGAAGTGGAAGTAGTCGGTCTGGCTGGTAAATCCGCTGTAGTAAAACATCGAGAGCGCCGCGATCGTAAAGCTCGCAGCCAACAGACGTTTCGCGCCGATCCTGGGAAGGATTCGCGCCACGAAGGGCGCCAGCAATACGATCACCGCGGCGCCCGGCCCCAGCACCAATCCTGCGTCGGTCGCCGTATATCCGAACAGCGTCTGCAGAATTTCAGGTATCAGCACGGTGCTGCCGAACAACCCGAACGCGAAAATGAAATAGTAGATACATGCGATCGAGAAGTTCCTGTCACGCAGCAGAGTAAGTTCGACGACCGGATCGTTCTGACGCCACTCCCACCAGATCGCGATCGTGATCGCGACGACCGCGATAATGAGAAAACTCGTGATGAGATGGCTACCGAGCCAGTCGTCACGCTCGCCGCGATCGAGCACGACTTCGAGGCATGCGAAACCAATCGCGATGAGAGCAATACCGATACGGTCGATCCGCAGCTGGCCGCCGCGCCACGCCTGACGGCGTTCCTCGGTGAACTCCGGCGGGTCCTGAATCAGCCGGCTCGACAGCAGCAGCGAGATCACCCCGATGGGGACGTTGATAAAGAAAACCCAGCGCCACGAGAAATTGTCGGTGATCCAGCCGCCGAGCGGAGGGCCGACCGCCGGCGCCGTTACGATCGCCATGCTGTAGAGCGCGAAAGCTCCACCGAGCTTCTCCTTGGGGAAGGTATCCACGAGGATCGCCTGTTCCACCGGCGCGAGACCGCCACCGCCAACGCCCTGCAGCACCCGAAACACGATCAGCGCTGAAAGGCTGGGCGCGATTCCACATAGAAAGGACGTAATGGTGAACAGCGCGACGCTCATCATGTAGTAGCGCTTGCGGCCGAACACGCGGCTGAGCCACGCACTCATCGGCAGGATGACCGCGTTGGCAACGAGATAGCTCGTCAGTATCCAGGTGCTTTCGTCGTAGCTGGTGCCGAGTCCGCCCGCGATGTGCGGCAGCGAGACGTTGGAGATGCTCGTGTCGAGCAGTTCCATGAAGGTCGCCATCGTCACGGTCAGCGCGATCGCCCACAGATTGCGCGCTGCGGGCGAAGTGGTCGGGGCGTCAGACCTGGCGATCGCTCGGGCTGAAGCTATTGCAGCCATACCGTCGGCTCTACTGACATTCCGGGATGCAGAAGATGATGTGGATCCTGTCCGGTTTCGAGCAGGATTCTGACCGGCAACCGCTGCACGACTTTCACGTAATTGCCGGTAGCATTCTCGGGAGGCAGAAGGCTGAAACGATCGCCGCTCGCGCCGGGCATGTGTTCGACGTAACCGCGGTAGTTTCGGCCGAAGGTATCGACGTGGATGGTGACCCGTTCGCCATGATGCATTCGGGCCAGTTGCGTTTCCTTGAAATTCGCTGTCACCCAGATGTTGTCGGTTTCGGTCACGAACATCAGGGTCTCTCCGGGCTGGATGCGCGAGCCGAGCTGGACGGCGCGCTTGCCGACGATTCCATTCGCCGGCGCATAGATTTTCGTATAGCTCAGGTTAAGCAGCGCCTGATCGAGAGCGGCCTTCGCCGCGTCGGCGTCCGCCTGGCGCGCGGCGATTGTCTTCAGGTTCGACTCGGCGGCTTCGCGTGCTGAATCAACCTTGGCCGCATCGACGTGCGCGATCGATGTGTACTGATCGTACTGCTCCTGAGCGACAACCTCTTGCTTGAAAAGCGAGATGTATCGCTGGGCGTCTCTCTGCGCTTTGTAGTTGGTCGCGTCTGCCTCGCGAACATTTGCGAGCGCGGCGTCATAATCCTGCCTGGCGGAAGCAACCTGCGCGAGCGCCAGTTCAAGTCGCGCCTTGGCTTGCTCGACCGCGACTTCGTAGTCGCGCGGATCGATCTCGACGAGCAACTCGCCTTTGGTCACGCGGTCGTCGTCCTCCGCATGCACGGCGATTACGGTACCGTCGATGCGTGAGCTCAGTGGATCGATATGCCCGTCGATCTGCGCGTCGTCCGTGGACTCGTACGACTGAATGTAGTTCCACGCGAATGGCGATATCGCACCCAGCGCAAGAATGAGCAGCGCTAGCAATACAACGCGTTTGGAAATGCGACGGTACCATGGACTGCCACCCGAAGTGCCGGACTTTCGTCCGGGCCCATCAGGCAATTCGATCCGGCGCTCGAGAACTTCGTCGGAATCTCTGCGCAGGGCCTCCAACCCGTCGCTCGAATCGGTGCTCTCATTCAGATCTCGCGAGCTGACTCGCAAATCGCGACTGTTTTGGCTGTTCGCGAATTGCACTTCGCCATTATTTTCAATGAATTTGTCCATTTTCCCGCTCCCATGCTTGTATATACAAGGTTCGGACCAAAGAAAATTCTTCATTCCGACCATTCCGCTGGGTGGCATCCGGATTGCTCAAGTAGGTGAGGCCACAAACATGGAAGCGAACGATTTTATGATTCAGAAGACGCCATGCAGCAGTCCGCTGCCTGAGCTCGAGGTTCCAATGATCAACACGATGGTGGCGTGTCTGGGAGTCGAACACAGAAAGTTGAACGGCCTTAATATGCAGTTGGCTTACGGTGCCACAAGGCTCGCCAGCGATTCCGGCGCGATTGAAGTGAATCAAAAGGTTCTGCGGGTGTGGGACGAGATCCGGCAAGATCTATGGTCGCACCTGCAGATCGAAGACGGGCTGGTCTCTTGGGGCGAGGCACATCACGCGATTTCGGGCGCACTGCTCGACACGCTGAAGAACGAACGTCAGGAAATGCGCAAGCTGATCGCAACACTGCACGAGCAGTCTTTGAGCCTGGATCGCGAGCTAACAGGAGGAGTCCGCAGCGCCTTCGCGCAAACGCTGCTGGCGTTGGCGCGGACGCTCGACTCACACGTCGAGCGCTACGACTGTGAGGTCCTGCCCTCGATACTCCGCGCGCTGTTCCCCAAATAGCATTCCCGCTATCGCATGGCGGAAGAAACCATCCGCGCGGGCGAATCTCATCTCGTCAGACGCGACTAATTTCGGGCGCTTAGTTTGCGAAGGGCGGACCTCAACTCGGCGACAGTATCTGTGCCGAGGCGCCGACTGACTTCTGCTTGAGCCTTCTGCCAGGCTGGAAGGCATTTGCGAATCAACGCCTGACCCTTGTCGGTTACTTCGATCAGATGGCTACGGCGATCTGCGTCCGGCACGAGCCGCAACCAGCCTCTGGCGCACATCCGCTCGACGTTGCGGCTCAGCGTCGATTCATCCAACTGGAGATGCTTTATCAATTCCGCTGGCCGAGCCTGTTTTCGATTGGCGACCGAAACGAGCACGCTGAACTGGCTGGTCTTCAATCCGGCGTTTGCCAGCACGCCGTCATAAATCGCCGTGACCATGCGATTCAGCTTGCGCACGCAACCACCGACGCATACGCCTTCGACGCTCTTGGTATCCAGATCTTTGGCAACAGGGTTCATATCTCTTGTATATGCAATCATCCCCTGCCTGTCAACGTCGACGACGTGGAAGCTACTTACCCGATTTTGCGGCCCACGGGCCGATTCCCGAGAATCGATCCGGCGCGATTCGGGTGATGTAGCCGGGGATGTTGCGCATCGAGGCCGGCGGAAATTCGGCCCTCGGTCCAAGGTAGAGCGGAGTCAGGCGCTGCAATAGCGGTACCGCGCCGCCCTCGGTAATTCGCGCGCGTCCGTACGCGACGACGTATTCGCGCATTCCTTCCTTGCTGGTGTTCTGTCCAATGAAAGATAGCGCGACGCGTGGGTCGCGCCGGATGTTCTTGATCTTCTGATGCAGCGCCAGGTGCCCGATCACGAACTCCTCGTCCTCAATTCCGACCCATATCACGGTGACCTGCGGGCTGCTGTCATTGTTGAGTGTGGTCAAATGAGCGAGCGGTCCTCTTGCGATCTCGTCGCACACCGATTGCGGAATTTTCATATGATTCTCTCCATGAGACGAAGCATTCAATCAGTTTGGCGCGCCGACACGAGAGATCATCCGTCCTGCACTTTGCGATTGATGCCCAGGGAAGAGATGCGCGACGCCAATGTCGAGGGCTTCATGGCCAGCAATTCCGGTGCACCTGTGCGTGGCGAATTACTGATTTCCCGAGAATCAGCAATTCGCCACACACAGGATACTTATTGATCGCGTAGTTCACGAACGGCGCTTCGGGCGGCGGCATGTATTCCTCGCTGGCAAATGACTTCAACAGGACATCGCGCCGGTCGTGATTTCCTGGAATCACGAACACGGGAGGAACCAAGTCTGACAATCACACCGGTCAAACATCTTCCGGCGAGCTTCTCGTCGGCGCCGGGTACACCCGCGCCCGCGATCTGACAATGCATAGTCGCCCTGATCTCAAGTCACGCGGCGTCACCCATCATCTCGGCGAAGTTGCGGCTGTAGAATCGCTCCTTCGCTTGCTCGCTGACTTGGCCCATCGTCGCCTCGAAGCGTCCGATCGGATCCTTGGTCCCTTCGGGATGAGGATAGTCGGTCGAGAACAGCAGCATCTCAGTCCCCGAATTCTCGATGATCCATCCGACCGGCTCGTTCGGGAAGGGCGTGAACTTCACCTGGCGGCGCAGATAGTCGGACGCTTTGAGCGGCAGATTCAGTGCCGGCTCTGTCTTGCGAAAACTCTGCTGGCAGATATCCAGGCGGCGCAGCAGCGCCGGTAGATACATCGCGCCCTGCTCGATCACGCCGCCTCGCAGCTTGGGAAACTTTTCGAAGATTCCGTCGAGCACCATGCAGGCCAGGAATTGCTCCGGCGTCTGATGGATCACCATGTAATCTTTCGAGCGGACATTCTCGCCGCCGCCGAGCCAGTCGGTAGTCGGCCTGAGTCCATTTTCGTTGAACGCGCGGCGCAGTGCGCGGCCGCCTCCGCCGATATGCAGCATGAACGGGATGCCCCGCTCCTGGAGCATCGCCCACAGCGGATGGAAATCAGGATGCGTGGGCGACTTCACGCCCGGCATCGAGTTCACCAGAATCGCGCCGCATCCGGCGTCAAGCGCGGCTTCGGCCTCGGCGCAGGTGCGATCGCCCCACGGTACCGAGCCGACCGCGATCAGGCGGCGGTCAGCGGAGCAGAAATCCGCTATCGCGCGGTTCAGCGCGCGCGTGCCGCCCCACAGAAGTTCGGCGTCGCCACCGAGAAACTGGGAAAATGCAAAGGTCGGGAAGACGAGCTGCCGATCCACCCCGATCAGATCGAGCGCACGACTGCGCTCAGCCGCGTCAAACGCGCCCAGCGCGAGCCATCCCTTGGCCGTCATCACATTCTCTTCGAGTTTGACCGTCGCGCCCGGGTCGGCGGCGCGCGCCTTGGCCTGCGCGATAAGCTCGATGGCTTTGGCTCCCGCTCCGCCCAGGTAGAGCGGGCGAATCCGCTCGCGAACGCCGGGGTCGGCGTACTTCGGGAGCCATTCGCTCAGTTCCATCAGGTGACTGTCGGCGTCATAGAAAGTGCGGCCTTGCGCGTATGGCATCGAGGTTCCTCTTACTATAGTCCGGAATTCCGTTTTTGACTCTCCGAGCACCCGACGCTTAGCTCACCACAGAACTCAGCGTCAAGTTGTGGCCCGGCTGCTGATCGCTGCCGCCGGGGCATATCCACGCCTTCCGCGACCTGATGATGCCCGCTCTGGTTCGTGTGGGTGCCGTGACCGATCGGACGCGCGAGCTCTACAAGAACGCCTATATACCTGTCTGGGACGACGTGCGTGTGCTCGAGTCGATGGAGGACGGCACCACTTGCGACGTCCAGATGCCAAACTGATCAGAAGAGGCCGGCGCGTCGGAGAGATGCGGAGCCAAGCCACCGCTCCGGCCTCGGCGCGCCGAACCTGAAGGCTCGCGCCCAAGAAATCGCGCGATCTGCCAGCAATAGAAGCAGCACGGAAAGACAGCCATGGAAATTGGTACGCCCGGGCGTTTTTGCCCTCACCGACTTGATGACGGCTCGCCAGCTAATCACCTTTGCGCGCAACGTGGAAAAGCACACGTACATTCTCACGATGACCAAAGCTCATCGTCGGGACGGGTATAGCCAGCGTCTGGAAAGGGAACTGATCGCGATGATGAATGCCGCTCGTACCCTGGCTGATATGCGTCCTGATTTGTGGCGCAGATGATCAAGAGCGATACGCTGCGCTGGATCAGGTCGTCTGCGATGAATAATAAGAGGGCTGACGCTCGTCGCGTGTCTGGAAAACAGGGCTAAATAACATTGCTACTTCTCCCGCCAGGAGGCGCCAAGTGGTCGGGGAGAACCCTCGAGTTGTGACCAGCTGGGCATGGCCGCTTTCATATTGGGAGAAAGTATTAGACCGTAAGTGTGGCGGGCGATCGTGAGACTGACTTCCATATTGGCACTCGCGAGGACAGTCAACCTGAACTAATCCACGGGGCACGGCTTTGCGTTCCAGATCTCGCCCGCATACTGGCCAATGGTGCGATCACTCGAGAATTTCCCAGAGCCGGCCACATTTAGAATCGCCTTACGCGCCCATTTGTCGGAGTTCGTGTATAGTTCTACGAGCCTGCGGTCGGCATCCAGATACGATGTGAGATCCGCCAGATGCATGTAGTAGTCACCATGTGTCAGAAGCGTGTCGCCTAGCGGTTCGAAGATGCCGGGTTCGTGGCGGTTGAAGTGGTCCGAAGAGATCAGGTCCAATGCCGCTCGTGTCTCAGGCTCGTGCTCATAGTGCCAGTGTGGATTGTACCAGCCGCGGCTATCCGCGACCTGCTGCGCGGTCAACCCGAACAGAAAGAAATTTTCCTCGCCCGCCTCCTGTGCCATCTCGATGGTTGCGCCGTCGCGTGTACCGATCGTCAAAGCCCCGTTCATCATGAACTTCATATTGCTCGTGCCGCTCGCCTCATAGCCCGCGGTGGAAATCTGGTTGGATACGTCACTGGCGGGGATCAGGTGCTCTGCGAGCGTTACGTCGTACTCGGGAATGAACAGGACTTTCAGTTGCCCCCGCGTCGTCGGATCATTGTCGATCGTACTTGCTAGGTTGTTGATGAACTTTATGATGAGCTTGGCTAGGTGGTAGGCAGGCGCCGCCTTACCTGAGAACAGGAACGTACGCGGAGTCATCTCAAGGTTGGGGTTCTCCCTCACGCGATTGTAAAGAACGACGATCCGGAGTGCGTTGAGCAATTGCCGCTTGTATTCGTGGATGCGCTTGATCTGGCAATCAAAGATTGTGTCCGGATCGGCCGTTTCTCCGGTCTTCGATTTAAGCCAGTTGGCAAACTGCGCTTTCGTCTCGCGAGTTGCTTTGCGAAAGTTGTCGCGAAAGCTTTTGTCATCGGCAAGCGGCTTCAGTTTGCTCAGTTGGCTCAGGTCGGTGATCCATCCTTCACCGATCGCGTCGCTGATTGCGCGAGCGAGTGTCGGATTAGCCAGGAGCAACCAACGCCGTGGCGTGACGCCGTTGGTCTTGTTGTTGAAGCGCTCGGGAAACATCTCGGCAAGATCTTTGACGGTGGTCGTGCGCAGCAACTCAGAGTGAATCGCGGCCACGCCGTTGGTACTGTGCGATCCGACGATGGCCAGGTTGGCCATGCGCACGTGTTTGGTCGGGCCTTCTTCAATCAGACTTATGCGCGCCAAGCGCCCCTCGTCGCTTGGGAACCGGTTGCGACCTTCGTCGAGCAACCGGCGATTGATTTCAAAGATGATCTCGAGGTGACGAGGCACCAGCATTTCGAACCACTGAATCGGCCATTTCTCGAGTGCTTCAGGCAACAAGGTATGATTGGTATAAGCCAGCGTCCTTCGCGTCAGCTCCCACGCTTCGTCCCATCCGAGCTTTGCCTCGTCGAGTAGAATCCGCATCAACTCCGGCACCGCCATGGTCGGATGCGTGTCATTGAGCTGAATCGCAACTTTGTCGGGAAGAGTGCTCCAATCGGTGTTGCTACGTCGAAATCGTCGTATGATATCGGCAAGCGAACAGGCAACGAGAAAATATTCCTGCACGAACCGCAGCCCCTGCCCCAGGCTTGTCGAATCGTCGGGATATAGCACTCTCGTCAGCGTTTCGGCCGCCAGCTTCTCCGCAAGCGCGCCGACGAAATCGCCGTGACTGAATTCCTGAAAGTCAAAGTAGTCCGGCGCCGCGGCGGCCCACAGCCGAAGTGAATTGATGGTTCGGCCGCCGTATCCGACTATCGGGAGATCGCGCGGGATCCCGAACAGCGTGGATGACTTTCCCACCTCGGCGCGCAAGCTCCCGCCAGTCATTTCGAAAGAGCAGTTCACCTTAACCTCAATCCTTTCCTGAGGCCGCATGATCTGCCAGGGATCTTGGCGGCGCAGCCAATGGTCCGGCCGCTCCTCTTGCCAGCCATCCTTGATGGACTGCTTGAACATCCCGTATTCGTAACGCAGCCCGTAACCGGTTGCGGGCAGCTGCATCGTCGCCATCGAATCAAGGAGGCAGGCCGCCAAACGCCCAAGCCCACCGTTGCCCAAGCCAGGGTCAGGTTCCTGCTCTAGCAGATCCAGCCAATCGAGGTTCTTTTCCTTGATAAGGTGCGCCGCGATAGGATCGAGCAGGAGATTGCTGATGTTGTTGGCCAGCGAGCGACCCAGCAGAAACTCTATAGACAGGTAATAAACGCGTTTAGGGTTTTCGCGCTCGTAGGTTCGCTCAGTTTGTATCCATCGCTGGGATAGAACGTCGCGGACCGACAGTGCGACGGCTTCAAAGCGCTCGCGCATGGTGACATGGCTTGCATCGACAATGTTGTCGAAGAGAAGATGGCGCTCGTAAAAGGCCTCGTCGGTGCCACTGAATTTAATCGGGCCGCATCCATATTGTGCGGTGAGTTTAGAAATGAGGTCGGAGGTTGCCGTCTTTAGAGATACTGGCACTGTTTTTTCCTGCTATCGGTCAAAAGCCAACATGATTCGTATCGTTCCACAGTTGAATTACCGGCTGAGACAACTTGTGTTCGTAGCCAAGCGCACTCAAGCTCGCTGTGCTCAGCAAAAGGTACTTGCCGCCGGCAGGTTCCAGCCCCAGCCAACGCGCACTTAGTACTCGCAGTATGTGTCCGCTCGAGAAAATCAGAAAATTGCCGTGAATCTCACGAGTTCGCTTCACCACTCTGTCAGCGCGCGCTCCGGCCTGCTGCGGCGATTCGCCCCCAGGACAGCCGTCGCGAAACAGTTGCCAGTCCGGGCGCTCTGCATGGATTTCTTCTGTTCGACGGCCTTCATATTCGCCGTAATTCCATTCGAGCAGGTCCCAATCGATTTCGGCTTGGGCGCCAAAGCCGGCTAGCTCACAAGTCTTTCTCGCGCGCTGCAACGGACTGCTAAGCACCTTGCTGAAACTCATTCCTCTAAAACGTTCACCAAGCCGGCGTGCGTTTCGTTCTCCTCGATCAGTCAATGGCAGATCGGTAAGTCCTGTGTGTTGCCCCGAGAGACTCCACGCCGTCTCGCCGTGTCTTGCGAGGTAAACGACGGGCAGCGGTTCATTCATGACTTGAGTACCCTCGATCGTCAGAACGGCCACTGCCAATTTGTGATGTCCTGCGGATCGATACCAAACTCGTGAGCATGGCTCTTGGCGTCGATCTGATGGTTGAGCAGCGCCTCGCGCACGCCGGCTCCCTTGACCTGGAATCGCGGGATCCGGTCGATTGCGTCGATCGCCAGGCTGAAGCGATCCGTCTGGTTCTGGATCGCCAGCTCCAACGGGGTGTTGATGTTTCCCATTTCCTTGTAGCCACGCACGTGGATGTTGTGCTGGCATGCCCGACGATATGTGAGCCGGTGAATCAGCCATGGGTAGGAATGGAAGTTGAAGATGACCGGCTTGTCCGGTGTGAAGATAGCCTCGAACTCTCTATCCGTCAGGCCGTGAGGATGTTCTGTGCTCGGAACCAGCCGGAAGAGATCGACCACATTTACGAATCGCACTTTCACGTCGGGTAATTGCTGCCGAAGCAGAGCGGTGGCGGCCAACGACTCCATTGTCGGGCAATCGCCGCAACTCGCCATGACCACATCGGGCTCCGCGCCCCGGTCGTTGCTGGCCCAATTCCAAATACCGACGCCTTTCGTGCAGTGCTCGATCGCCGCTTCCATGTCCAGGTACTGAAGATGTACTTGTTTGTCCGCAACTATGACGTTGACGTAGTTAACGCTTTGCAGGCAGTGATCTGCGACCGACAGCAGGCAATTAGCGTCGGGCGGCAAGTAGATGCGGACGATGCTGGGGCTTTTGTTAGCGACCACGTCGAGAAAGCCGGGATCCTGATGCGTGAAGCCGTTGTGATCCTGCCGCCAGACTAGAGCGGTGATCAGCAGGTTCAATGACGATACCTTGGCACGCCACGGCAGTTCGTTACATTTTTCCAGCCACTTGGCGTGCTGGTTAAACATCGAGTCGATCACGTGAATGAATGGCTCATAGCTGTTAAGTAAACCGTGCCGGCCGCTCAGTATATAACCCTCCAGCCATCCCTCGACGGTATGCTCACTGAGTATCTCCATCACGCGTCCATTTGGAGCAAGCTCACCCCCGTCAGCGTCCTCAGGGAAGTACTCTCCTAGCCAGACTTTCTTCGCGACCTCATAAATTGCTTCAAGCCGGTTGGATTGCGTTTCATCAGGTCCGAATACGCGAAAGCGGTCCATGTTTCGCCGCATCACGTCTCGCAGGAAATTGCCGAGTGTCGGGACATTCCCAGCCGAAGTTGCGCCGGGTTTTTTGACTTCGACCGCTGAGTTCCGAAAATCGGGCATATCGAGCGGCTTACGCACCAGACCGCCATTAGCGATCGGGTTTGCGCTCATCCGCAGACTTCCCTTAGGAGCCAAAGCTTTCAACTCGGGGAGCAAGCGACCTTCACTATCGAAAAGCTCCTCGGGCTTGTAACTACGCATCCAGCTTTCAAGGACTTTCAGATGCTTTGGGTTCGTAGCGATGTCAGCAATCGGAATCTGGTGCGCTCGCCAGAATCCCTCCAGGTAGTGGTCGTCGACTTGCCGCGGCGCGGTCCATCCCTTGGGACTGCGCAAGATGATCATGGGCCATCGCGGGCGGATCGCTTTACCAGTCTGCCGCGCCTCATCCTGGATTTTGCGGATCTCGAGAACGCAGTGCTCCGTAGTCGCAGCCATCGCCTGGTGCATACTCTCCGGATCGCTGCCTTCGACAAAGTAAGGTGTGTACCCGTATCCAACGAACAGAGCCTCTAGTTCCTCGTGGCTAATGCGCGCCAAAACGGTTGGGTTGTTGATCTTGTAGCCGTTCAAATGCAGCACGGGCAGCACGGCTCCATCAGTGATTGGATTGAGGAACTTGTTGCTATGCCAGCTTGTCGCGAGCGGGCCGGTCTCGGACTCTCCGTCTCCTACCATCACGACAGTTATTAGATCCGGATGGTCGTAGACCGTCCCGTAAGCGTGCGAGACGCTGTAGCCGAGCTCACCGCCCTCGTGGATACTCCCGGGTGTTTCCGGAGTTGCGTGGCTGCCGATCCCGCCAGGGAAGCTAAACTGTTTGAAAAAGCGTTGCATCCCCGCGACATCTTGGCTCTTGTCCGGGTAAACCTCAGAGTAGGTTCCTTCGAGGTACGCATTAGAAAGGACGGCAGGCGCGCCGTGTCCGGGACCGGAGATGAAAATTGCGTTTAGAGCGTATTTGTTGATCAGACGGTTGAGGTGAATGTAAGTGAAGCTCTGGCCGGCGTCCGAGCCCCAATGCCCGAGGAGTCGGGGCTTCGTCTGTTCCGCCCCAAGAGGCTCGCGCAGAAGCGGGTTCTCCTTGAGGTAAAGCATCCCGAGGCACAGGTAAAGGCTGGCGCGCCAGTAGGCGTCGATCTTGCGCAACTCGTCCGAGGTCAGCGGCGTCCCTTTGATCGTCGAACGGGCCGGACCGTATGCTGATATCACTAACGTCTTTTCGTCGTAAAAGACCTCCGCCGACTTTCGTGCGAATGTTTTCATGGCCCTTACATCTCCCTTGAGATTCGTTACTCAGTTAGCGGACCAGCCGAAAAGCACCGTAGGACACGTTTCGTGCCGAAGCGCAGGATGTCCATTGCGCCTATAAGTCAGGAAGATTTCGGAACTTGGTCCGAAATATCAACTGTATTACCGAAATAACCATGGCGGTCGAGACTCCGAACATGAGCATGCCATCGGCAGCCTCTAGCGGTCCGAACAGCTTCCAAGACGGACTCATGATCACATCACCGTACCCTAGCGTAGTGTAATTCATAGCGGAGTGGTAAAGGCGCCGCCGAATCGGCCGAATTTCCCGCAAAAGAAAAACACGAACGCCCAGATGATCACTTCGACAAGGTGGGCCACACCCGCCAGCATGGTCGCGCCGGATACAATTGCTAGGTCTCTCCAGAATCGGACGCCGGAGCGCCGGAGTAGGTGCTGACGGCGAACGAAATGGAAGATGCCCAGCAGCGCTAGTGCGTGAATCAAGATCGTGACCAAGATCGTTATTACGGAGACCATCAGTGGCAAACCAATCGCGACGTCCTGGGCGGAAGGAGCAGCCATAACCGTTACGCCTGGTTCTGAACGAGCAGCCGCCAGAAATGCATCAAAGCTACGCCGAAGAAGAGGAGCCCGACTGCCGCTATCGACCTCAGATCCACAGTTCTATTTTGACTCCTCGACGTAGAGAGTCACCCGGTCCATACTTTCTGACGGAGACCGGCCTCCGAGAAAGTACTCAACCGCCACCACGGTGTAGGAATTCCAATGTTTCGGTTCGTCGCGCGGAAGGAAAATACGCTCACCCACTCGCGGCATAAATTTAATCGAGGCAAGGGGCGCTTTGCCTACTTGCGTCTTTGTGGAAACGTCCAATAACTCCAGGTAGGTCTTGTTACTTGCCATGTGGCATCCTCCAAAACTGAATTGCAACATTATACAAAGTTCTCATTTTAACAATCGACGATAGCGAAATCGGTGAACGGGCACTACGCGAGCCTTCCCAGACCTGCCGCGCGAAATGTAAACCTGGCTAGTAGCCTGCCATGTTTAAGCGCTCGGCCCGCGCAGCGGCCCTTTATCCGGATCGCGAAGCAGAACCACCTGCGCGGAAGCCCGCGGCTGGGTTGCCGATGGCTCAAGCGGGTTGCGTTTAGCGCGATGCGACATCCACTCGACAACTACAAAGAGCACCGGCACCAGGAAGATAGCGAAAGTAGTTGAGAAAATCATGCCGGTTATCGTGACCGTCCCGATGAGCTGGCGCGACTTTCCGCCGGCGCCAAGCGCATACCACAACGGAAACAGGCCGATGATGAACGCGAACGACGTCATGAGAATCGGCCGCAGACGCACACGCGCACCGTTGAGCGCCGCATCGACTACCGAGGCGCCCTTCTCGAGCTCGGCTTTGGCGAACTCGACAATCAAGATCGCATTTTTGGCGGAGAGTCCGATCAGCATAATGAGACCGATCTGGGCGTAGATATCGTTGTCGAGATTGCGCGACCACAGGCCAAAGAACGCGCCACAAATGGCGACCGGGACGCTAAGCAGCACGCTGAAGGGCAGCGACCAGCTTTCATAGAGAGCGGCCAGTATCAGAAATACCAGCACTAGCGATAGCACGAAGACGGCGGTCCCACCACCCGCAACCGATTGTTGGTACGAGATGCCGTTCCAGGCGTAGCCCATGTCGTTGGGGAGAACCTCATTTGCGACTTGGGTCACCGCATTCATCGCCTGGCCTGTGCTGTAGCCGGGTGCAGGGAGTGCGAATATCTCGACACCGCGGTACTCGTTGAAGCGCGTGGTAAATTCGGGACCGAACACGCGGTGCATGTCGACCAGCGTCGACAGCGGCACCATCGAGCCCTGCTCGTTGCGGACGTAGAACTGGCCGACGTCAGTAGTCTTGGCGCGATACTGCGGCTCTGCTTCGACGAACACCTTCCATACGCGCCCGAAGCGGTTGAACTGATCGACGTAGTAGCCGCCAAGCAGCGTCTGCAAGGCGCTGTAAACGTCTTCGATAGGGATGCCGAGCTTGTATACTTTGTCCTTGTCGACGGCGGCGAACATCTGCGGAGTCGCCGGGTCGAACAGGAGGGCCATAGGCCCCAGCTCGGGGCGTTTTTTAGCCGCGGCGAGGAACTTCTGAGTATTCTGCCAAAGGTAGTCGACAGTTTTGCCAGCGTGGTCTTGAACGAAGAAATCGATGCCGCTGGCCTGGCCGACTCCGGGAATAGCGGGCGGCAAGAACGCAAAGACCTGGGCATCGGGCAGCGCCGCCATCTTGCGGTTTACATCGGCCACGATCGCCTCGGATTGCAGCGCAGCAGAGGTGCGATCGGCGTAGGGCCGGAGTTGACAGAAATATACTCCGTTCCGGCTGCTGCTCGTCTGCGAGAGCATGCTGTAGCCGGAGATTGCGTTGTAATAGCGGATACCGGGCTCGTTCTTCAGGATAGCGTCGACCTGCCTCATCACAGCGTTGGTGCGCTCAAGCGAAGCGGCGGGCGGGAGCTCCACGTTCATAAAAAAGTAGCCTTGATCTTCGTCGGGCAGGAATGATTGCGGCAGAATTCTTCCAAGCCCGCCGGCCAGCACGGCAAAGCCCACCAGCAAAAGGATCGCGATCGCGACCTTGCGGATGAGCAGATCGCAGGTCCGGACGTAGCCATTTTGCGCCCGCGCGAAACCCGCGTTGAACAGCGCGAAGACGCGCGCGAGCGGCCCGCGACCGGGTGCGGTGCTTCTCGGACGTAGCAGCAGCGCGCCGAGCGCCGGGCTCAGCGTGAGAGCGTTGAAGGCCGAGAGTAGGACTGAAAAGGCGATCGTCAGCGCGAACTGGCGATAAAGCGATCCCGTTATTCCCGCCATGAATCCGGCCGGGATGAAGACTGCGGACAGCACGAGTGCGATCCCGACCAGCGCTCCGCCGACCTCGTCCATCGCTTCCAGCGCCGCGTCTTTCGGTGACCGCCCTTGCTCGATTTTAGCCTCGATCGCCTCCACCACGACGATTGCGTCGTCGACCACCAGGCCTACTGCCAGCACCAACCCCAACAGCGCAAGCGTGTTGATCGAGAACCCGACCGCCGGGAAGAACATGAAGGCTCCCACCAGCGAGACCGGGATAGTGAGCATCGGGATCAACGTCGCCCGCCAGTTTTGCAAAAAGATGAATACGACCAGGATTACGAGGCCGATTGCTTCGAGAAGCGTCTTCACGATCTCCCGGGCACCCTCAGTCACGGGCACGGTCGTGTCCAAGGTCAGAGCTACGTTCATATCCGAAGGAAAATGACGCGCGAGCTCGGCCATCTTGGCCTTCGCCAGCTTGGCGGCCTCGAGCGCGTTGGAACCCGGGTTCTGATACAGGCCGACGATCGCTGAGGGCGCTCCGTTGGTATTCGCCTGCTGAGTGTAGGTTTCCGCACCGAGCTGAATCCGCGCGACATCCTTCAGCCGTACCAGCGATCCGTCAGGGTTGGCGCGAACGATAATGTTTCCGAACTCGTCCGCGTTCAGCAGGCGGCCCTGCGCGCGCACGGTGTAGGTGAGTCGCTGGCCCGGCGGCGCCGGCGCGCCCCCAATTTGACCCGCGGGATTGACCACGTTTTGGGCCGCGATCGCCTTCTCGAGGTCTGCCACCGTCAATTGAAGCTTGGAGAGGATATCCGGCGCGACCCAAATCCGCATCGCATAACTCGATGCGCCGAAAAGCTTGACCTGGCCGATGCCGGGAATACGGGCGAGCTCGTCCTGGATATTGATCGCGACGTAGTTCGCGAGAAAAGTCTGGTCCCAGGTCCGGTTCGGCGAACTGATCGAGAACACCAGCAGCGGAATTCCGACGGTCTGCTGGGTCGTGAGGCCGTAGTTGCTCACCGCGCTCGGCAGGCTCGAGGTCGCTTGCGAGAGCCGGTTCTGCACCTGCACCTGATCGAGGTCAACGTCGGTGCCGACTGCGAAGCTGACTTGCAAGGTCATGGTGCCGTCGTTGTTGTTGATCGACTGCATGTAGAGCATGTTCTTCGCGCCGTTCACCTGCTCCTCGATCGGAGTGGCGACCGATTGTTCGACGGTGAGTGCGTCCGCGCCGGGATATGTAGCCGTCGTCTGAATTTGCGGCGGAACGATATTCGGAAACTGGGCGACCGGGAGCCGAAAGATCATCACGGCGCCGGTGATCACGAAAAAGATCGCGACAACCATCGCGACGATAGGCCGGTTGATGAAAAATCTAGACATCGTGCTAGCTCCTGCTGCCGGGCGTCGCGGCGTCCGAGGGCGCTTGGTCGGCCGACGCCGGAGATTCGGCGAGGGCAGGCTCCGGACGCACCGACTGCGGATTGACTTCCATCCCGTCGGAGACCTTCTGCAGTCCCTCGGTGATGACGCGTTCGCCGGGGGAGACTCCCTTCTCGATGATTTGAAGGCCACCCGCCTGCTGGCCGACCACGACGGTGCGCATCGTCACTTTGTCGTCCGAGCCCACGATGGCGACTTGGTATTGCCCTTGGGTCTCGAGCACGGCCTCCTGCGGAACGAGCAGCGCATTTTGCCGGACCTCGGCGGCGGCGCGGACTTTTGCATACATGCCGGGGCGCAAAACATGGCCGGGATTCGGAAAGATGCCTTGAACTTCGATCGTGCCGGTCTGGATCTCGACCTGCCGATTCACATTGGAAATATGACCCGGATACTTGTAGGTGCTCCCATCGGAAAGGATCATTTCGAGCTTTGGCGCGTTCTTTCCGCGCGGGTCCTGGTTAATTTGATCGGCGAAGTGAAGATAGGTCTTCTCGCTGACCGGGAATTCGACTTTGATCGGATCGAGTTGGGAGACGGTCGCAAGCAGCATAGTCGGTGAAACGAGATCGCCAACCTGCGCCTTTGCGATCCCGGCGATGCCGTCAATCGGCGAAGTCACCTGCGTCCACTGCTCGTTGAGTTTCGCGGTCTCGACGGCAGCTTCAGCCGACGCGACCGCCGCCGCACTGGCGCGAGTCGTCTGGGTGATGTGATCGAATTCCTGCTTGCTGATCACCTGTTGCTCGTAGAGCGGCGTGTATTTGTCGAGGTCCTGCCGATTCTTCTTGTAGTCGGCCTGTTTCTGGCCAAGGTCACCGAGCGCCTGGTCAAGGGCCGCCTTGTACTCGCGATCGTCTATCTGGAACAGCAATTGGCCGGCGCGCACTCGGTCACCGTCACTGTAGTTCTGCTTCAGCAGGTAGCCGGTTATCTTCGGATAGATATCCGCGTTTACGAATCCTTCAGTGGTCCCCACCGACTCCGAATAGACGGGAACGTTCCTCTGGACAACGTCGGTGACCACAACTTCCGGAAGAGGCGGTGCGACAGGCGCCGCTGCTCTTTTGCAGCCCGACGGAACAACGGCAATCGCTGCCACGAATGATAGACACCCTTACGATGATCAATCGGCTTCCCATCGAATTCGACCTCCGACCGGCTGGTAGTTAGCAACGCTCACTCCGGGCTCTCACTCTGACAACTATGTCTAAATTTGACGTTCTTGTCAAGTATGAACAGAATCGTCAATGAAGCTCCATGAGAGAAGACACTTCGATGTTGCTCCGAACACCCGCTTGACAACCGCGTCCAAATATGACGTTAATGTCAATTATGAACAAGATAGTCAGTGACACTGTGAGAAGGGAAGGGAAAGTTCGCAACTCAAAACCAAGATCGCGGGCGCTATCCAACCGCCGCGAGCGGCGCAAGCTGGCAACTCGCCAGGCGCTACTGGACGCGACTCAGGCTCTGCTCGCCAAGCGAAGTTTCGATTCGCTGAGCGTCGACGACATCGTAGAGCGTGCGGACGTCGCCAGAGGCACGTTCTACAATTACTTCGTTGACAAGGATGCGCTCGAACGCGAACTCGCGTCGCAGTCGCGTGCGCGGATCGAAGGTGAGATCGCGCGCGTGAACGAGGGAGTCATCGATCCGGCGGAGCGAATCGCACGCGCATTCCTGAGCGTGCTACACCTCGGCATCAGCGCGCCGCAGCAGGCTACCACGATGATGAGGCTCTTCCCGCGCGCGACCGATCCTGCGGCGCCCAGCAACGCCGGGGTACGTCGCGATGCCGTGCAAGGCATGACTCAAGGCCGGATCGTCGCGACCTCCGAGGATGCAGTGGTCGCGTGCGTAATGGGTGTTTTCACGGCCGGAGTGAACCGCGCGCTCGACCTACCGGCGGGCCGTGTACGCGAATTCGCACAGGGACTTGGCACAATTCTGCTTCATGGGCTTGGCCTCAAAAGCGCGGAGGCGGAGCGCATCATGCGTGACGCGATCGAAGCAATTCTCCCACGGCAGTAAGGAGTACCTCATGGGAATCAAGATTCAGGATGTTGCCTACGTAAGATTCAGCGCACCGGACCTGGACCAGATGGAAACGTTTTTGACCGAGTTCGGGATGGTCCGTGCAGACCGGACTGGCGACGCGCTTTACATGCGCGGCCTCGACGGAGATGCGTTTCTTCATGTGACGCACAAGGGCGAGCCGCGATTTGTCGCAGCTGGATTCGAAGCCGCATCAATGCAAGACCTCGAAGCGCTCGCTCGAGAAGAAAAAGCGTCGCTCGATCGTCTGGATGGTCCCGGCGGCGGCTCTCTACTAAAGCTAACGGATCCCAACGGCTTCCAAATAGAAGTAGTCGCGGCACGTGCACCGGCTGCGCGAATCGAGCCACCTGCGCGAGCTCCCCTAAACGACGCCTATGCAACGCCACGGCTCAACGCGCTCAAGCGCCTCGCAAAAGGGCCTTCGCATGTGAAGCGTCTCGGCCATTGCGTGCTTAATGTGAAGAACTTCCGCGAGTCGGAAGCCTGGTACAAATCGCGCTTGGGGCTGATTACTTCCGACGAAATCAATCTTGGATCTCCCGAGCAGGCGCTCGGCGCATTCCTACGATGCGATCGCGGCCCGATCCCGAGCGACCATCACACACTGTTTCTGCTGGGAACCGGCAAGCCCGGATTCAATCATGCCGCTTTTGAAGTAGCGGATTTCGACGATCTGATGTGCGGTCATGACTGGCTCATAGAGAAAGGTCGCCGTCACGAATGGGGCGTCGGGCGCCATCTGCTTGGGAGCCAAATCTTCGACTATTGGCGTGACCCTTGGGGACACACGGTGGAGCATTGGACCGATGGCGATCTGCTCGACGCGGCGTGGGGCTCGCGAATTTCCTCAATTCAGGAAGTGGTCGGCACCCAATGGGGGCCGATGGCTCCCAGCACTATGGGATCTTAAGGAGCTATCATGAAGATAGTCAGATACAAGGATGAAACCGGCGTCAAACTCGGAGCAGTTAAAGGCGACGGCGTCATCGATCTAACCCGCCGATTCCCTTCCCTGTCCGACAAATCAATCGAGCTCATCCAAATGTGGAGCGAAGCTAAGCCCCAACTGGAGAAGATCGTATCAGACAGTGCGCCAGATGCAGCTTTGGCAAATGTGCGGCTGCTCGCCCCGGTAGCGCGACCCGGCAAGATCATGGCGATCGGTCTCAACTACGCGGACCACATCAAGGAGACAGGTCAAAAGATGCCGCCTCATCAAATCTGGTTCACCAAGGCGGTGACCTCGATCAACGGACCGTTTGATTCCATCGAGCTTCCGATCGCTTCCGCGCAGGTTGATTACGAGGCGGAGCTGGTGGTGATTATCGGCAAGCGCTGCAAGCACGTTCCGAAGGAGAGCGCTGCCGATGTTGTATTCGGCTATTCGCGCGGGCAACGACGTGTCGGTGCGCGACTGGCAGATGCAGACCGCGCAATGGGTGCTCGGCAAATCGTTCGATACGCACGCGCCCATCGGCCCCTGGATTGTTACCGCGGACGAGATTGGCGATCCGCACACGATGGGCATCCGATGTTTCGTCAATGGCGAGCGGCGCCAGAATTCCAATACCCAGAACCTCGTGTTCAACGTGTACGACCAGATCGCGCACTTGAGCCGCGCCATGACGCTGGAACCCGGCGACATAATCTTTACGGGAACTCCAGGTGGCGTCGGGCTTGCGATGCAGCCGCCGCAGTGGCTCAAGGCAGGCGACAAAGTGCGTGTCGAAATCGACCGCATCGGATCCATCGAGGCTGAAATGCAGCCTGAGCGTGCAAGCCAAGCCGCTTCATCCTGGAGGTAATAGTCAATGACGAACGAACTCGTGGAGACCGCAAGACGGATCGCGCCGGAGCTTGGCGAGACCGCCACCGAGGACAACGCGCTCCGGAGGCTCAGCGATCGCACCTGGAATATCCTGATGGACAACGGCTTTTTGCGATCGCTACAGCCAGCGCGATGGGGCGGCGGCGAAGTACCGCTGATGGAATTTGTCGACGCCACGATCGAGCTCGCGCGCGTTTCGCCTTCCGCCGCATGGATTGCCGGCGTGATCGGGTTACATCCGTGGCAACTCGCTCTCTTTGATGAAAGAGCGCAGCAGGAGATGTGGGGTAAGGACCCCGCCCTGATGCACTCCTCGTCTTACAACCCTACCGGCAAGGCCGAGAAGGTGGCCGGCGGCTACAAGCTTTCGGGGCGATGGTCGTTCTCGTCCGGATGCGATCATTGTCGCGGCGTTATGCTGGGAGCGATTTGCGGCACGCGCGAGGTGCTGGGCAGACCAGTACCGGACTTCAGGTCTTTTCTCTTGTTGGGCGATCAATATCGCATCGACGACAACTGGTATGTTGCCGGACTCAAGGGCACCGGCAGCAAGGACATCATTGTCGAGAGCGCTTTCGTACCTGAGT
Organism: uncultured delta proteobacterium; assembly: GCA_963805315.1. Taxonomy (GTDB): domain Bacteria; phylum Desulfobacterota; class Binatia; order Binatales; family Binataceae; genus Binatus. The sequence continues at coordinate 727,608 of CAWDTQ010000014.1, read as the reverse complement.
ATCGATCTCAGTCACTCATTGACTACGCGATGAATGCGCCGCTGCCGGGGCAAGAGCGCAACAGCGGTCCGCTTTATCGATTACCTTGGTCGGTAGTCTTCAACACGGCGCTGGTTGCTTCGGTGCTGGGTGCTTCGCGCGGGTTCGTCGATGCCTGGATTTCGCAGACGCGCGAGCGCAAGTTAAGCTTGGGCGGAAGGGCGGCCGACGATGCTCTCATGCAGCGTCGGCTCGCCGAGGCCATCTGGCTTATCGACATCACGATCACGCGACTGCGAACCGACATCGCGGAATTGTGGCAGATGGCGCAGGACCGCGCGCCGGTTCCGATGCAACTCAAGGCGCAGGTGCGCTGGAACATGAACCGCGGATGCGAGTTGGTCGCGCAGGCGATCAACGATCTGTTTCGGGCGTCAACTGGACGCGCGGTGTTCGTTGATCACCCGCTACAACAGCGCTTTCAAGATATCCAGGCGGCGATGGCACACGCGTACCTGTCTCCGGATCCACTCGCAAAGGCGGTGGGTGGATATCTGTTGGGTACATCGCAGCCCGAATTTATCCTCTGAAGGTGCTTACCTCGATCGTGCCATCGCGGCATCGAACACTAAGCCGATGAATCCAGCGCAGCGCGTTATGGGAACGGCAACGGCACAGCGGCAATCAATAAAGCAACCAGAAGGGCTTGATTCGGTCCCGTGCTGCCGGAATCCCTCGAAGCCACTTGTGCGCTAGGTGAAGCGATCTGGAGAGGAAGCTCGAGACTTACAAAGCCTATTACAAACAACACCGGTCTCACAGCGGGCTGGCCGGAGCTATGCCGGCCCAACGGAGTGGTGTACCTCCACCGCCAATCGCAAAACTTGAGTCATATTCCCCTAGTCCACGAGGTGAGTAGTAGCAGCGCGAATGTCTCTGCCATTCTGCCTTCGCTGTTGCGGGAAGAATGAGTGTAGCTAGGACGCGACGGGCGTGATTTTCTGGGCTTCCTTGAGAATCGGTGTCGGCACCGCGATGACGATCTCGCCGCCGGTGAGCCCGTGCCTGACCTCGATTCCGTCCTTGGGTCGCCGATAGAAAACTGACCCAGCCCGGCGTGGGTACTCGGCAGCGGAGGGCCTTATGTTGGTGGCGGAAGAAGCAGTGGAGATTCGGGTCCTGAGACGGCAGGGCAAAAGCATACGCGCGATCGCGCGGACGCTATGGGACCGAACGCCACGAGGTGCACTAAAGATAAAGATATTAGGACTCTCCTCTGACTGTAGGCGCCCGGATCACCGAACTACAACCAGCCTCCGGTAAAGCCTGCCCGCCGCAAACCGGTCAAGATTGGCGAGCAACGGCGCATGATCTCCCACAACAACCCGGTGCGATGATTCTCGATCATCAGCACCACCGGACCTTGATCGACGCCGAAGTGATACGGCGAAACCCACCAGCCGGTCGGACTGCCTTTTACGGCGAACGATTGATTGAACGAAGGCAAGAATCCGTATTTTCTCATCATGCCCAAATCCAGTTGGGCAAAATTGCGCACAGCCGGTATGACAATCTCCGGAGCGAAAGGCAGGGAGGCGACGACCACCCAGGGTGCGACGGTGCCGTCATCGGGACCGAAGGGGGCGCCGCGAGCGGTGTAGTCGAAGAACTGGCGCTCAACACCGTTGACGACTCGTTTGATCCATCCCGGTCCATCGCATGCCGTGAATCCCCAGCAGTCTTTCCCGTAGCCGGCGAAGTTCATGGGGTTGCGAACTGCGTACTCTTGCTGCACAAAGGTCGCCTGACGGCTGTTCTCGAAGTAGTCGCTGCTATGCTGTCTCATGAATTCGTCACGAATGTCGCGAAAGTCGATCCACATGTGTGACAGTTGATGGGTAAATAGCGGGCCCGAGTAGAGTAACTCGCGGGCGTAGATGCTTTTCCATTGGTAGGTTGCGCAGTAGGCGCGATAACTCTCCGGCGGCAATGGATGTGTGGGCGAGCCCAGCCCCAAGATGTAGAGCAGCAGGCCTTCGTCGTAGCCTTGCCACCGGTGTGGGATGAATCCGCTCTCCGGCCGCCAGCCGTGCGTGAGTGTGGCTGCGCCATCGCGAGCCCAGTTCCAATCGGCGCGCTGGTAGAGCGCATCGGCGAGGCTGCGGATCTCGGCCTCGTCGGCGGTGTCGCGGTCAAAATAGGTGGCGACCGTCAACGCGCCCGCGAACAGAAAGGCCGAATCGATGGTCGACAGCTCGCACTGCCAAACGCGCCGGCCTGTTTCGATGTCCAGAAAATGATAGAAGAAGCCGTTGTAGCCGGAGGCCTCGGGCTCGGGACCCTGCGGGCATTGCAGCAGGTATCGCAGTTGTTTCAAGGTGTGCTTGGCCGCGAATTCGCGGATGAAGACGCCGCGCTCGACAATCACCGGGATCGTGGCCAATGCCATTCCGACGGCCGCAATACTTACCGGGGCCTTCGGGTCAGTCTTGTCGCGGACCAGTAGGTTGTCTGGATTGGTTTCGTGCAGGTAGTACAGCACCGTGGTGAACTGCAGAAGAGTCCACGCCTCGTTGGCGGGCACCCGAAAAAAATCGCCGTCATCGTTGATCGCTGTTTCAGCCATTGCCAGACATCTTCACGTCAGCACGATTGCATGCGAACCTCGAAATAGCGCCGCATCATCCCTGTCCCTACTAAAAACTCCGAAAGCGTTGAAAAGTCTAGCGATTCATCTCGGCCAGCCGTAATATCGCCGCCATGCTCGCATTCATCTTGGCCATCATCTCCTGGCTCGCCTCCCCGGCTTGTGGCGTCGCCATGACGGCGGGCTATCGCGAGCGCTCAAAAGCGCCAAAGAATTGGTCCGGATTAAGTCTTGACAAGGGACAGGGTTTATTTCCATAGCTAGCGCTCCCAAAAGCGTGCACTCTCCATTAACCAACGGGCAGGGCTTCGCGTCCCAGACTTCTCGAGCATGACTGTGCTATGGTGCGGTCGGTCGAAAATTTTCCGGAGCCGGCGACATTCAGGATGGCTTTGCGCGTCCATTCCTCCGGGCTCGCGTATAGTTCGACGAGCCTGCGGTCGGCGTCCAGATAGGATGTGAGATCGGCCAACTGCATGTACGATGCCGAAAAAGCGGTTCCCTGTTCCCGAAGAAAATTCCCTGATACGTCGATTAAATTCCCTGTTAGGCTAAAGTAATTCCCTGTTCGGTTGAGTAGGGAATTTCGACAAAAACCGAGAGAAAACAAGGCTTATTTGGTCTCAATTCGACCCCAAGCTGGCCAAAATCGCGAATATTCCCTGTATTTTCCCTGATGATCAGGGAATTTGACGCGGAGAGCAGTTCGCATCAGACTGCGTCATCCGCCACCGAGTCCTTCTCCGTTTCCGTTCCGGCCAGAAGCGGTCCGAAGCTGCGCGTGTGCGACCATTTCGCACCCGTGGCTACCAAAAACTTTGAACGCGCCGAAAAGTCTAGAGTTTTGGGATTGGCCGCCGTATGGTCGCCGGCACCTTCAGCTTCCGCCGCTGGTCGCGCTGGGCTGTGTTGCGGAAATCAGCAATACGCCGGCGTCGAAGTCGGTCGCGATCTCTATCGAACCGGCATCTTCAGTTCGTGACTTCTCTTCGACGAACAATCCACACAGATCCATTCACAGGAGGAGGCGCTGAGTCGGGCGTAACAGTTTGTTGAAATTCGACGGAACGGACGGGTTCGGATGGCGCCTGGATAAAATGAGGCTTGCCGAGAGCCCCGGAGAGGGCGCCCAAAACCGAGCGTCAGTCATCGCGAGGTCACTATCAATTGAAATGTGCAGTCGTTATCCTAACCTGCTGTCGGAATGCAATTTTACGACCGGCTGTCAGCCAGGTTCGACGCACGGTATGCAGTCTGTTCGGGATCGCAATCTGATTTCGCACCATCCGCTTTGTTTCGAGAGCGAGGGTCACGACATCAATCGCGGTTCGCGCTCTCGGACGTAGCCCTGAAGTGGCTTAAAATTGCAGGAATCTAATCGCCAGAATCTGGTCGGAGTATTTCGCAAGGAGGGCGATTTCTGGACGCTCGCTTACCTCGGCAAACTTATCCGTCTCAAGGATGCCAAGGGTCTTGGATACATCGTTCATTTGCTCCGCAACCCCGGAATCGAGTTCCACGCGCTCGACCTGATCAGCGGTACCGTCGCCCCCGCGGAAGAGGACTCGAGAGCTGAATATCCAGAGTCAGCGATTATCGCTCCTGACGGGACCGCCGTGGACATGGCAGAGGTGCGGATCGGAGGACTCGGCGACTCCGGCGCGATGCTCGACGCACAGAGCAAACGTGAGTACCGCCGTCGCTTAGCGGAGCTTCGAGAGGAACTGGAGGAGGCGACTCAGCGCGGAGACTCGGGATCGGCAGCAAAGGCCGAAGACGAGATCGACGCGCTCATGCGCGAGCTCTCGCGCGCGGTCGGCCTGGGCGGTCGAGAACGGCGTGCTGGCTCGGCGTCCGAGCGGGCGCGACTGAGTGTGACTCGAGCGATTAGGTCTGTAATAGAGAAGATCGCCGAGAATCATGACGAGATGGGCGAAATGCTCGCCCGGACCATCAAGACCGGAACCTTTTGCATTTACGAACCAGGCTCGACTATCCCCACCAAGTGGGAGTTCGGCGCGCCTTCCGCCGGGATTGCGGCCGTAGGTTCCGGCACACCTGCTACTGAGTCAATTGTCGCGCGGCCACTCACCGACGGCGGTGGATCGGACCAGGAGACGCCGTTTCTTGCGCTCTCGTTCGCGGACCGGACCGCCTTCGTCGGCCGCGAAGCCGAGCGCGCAAAGATCGGAGCAGCGGTCGAGGAAGCGTTCGCCGGCCACGGCGCGCTCGTGATGCTCGCCGGGGGCGCCGGAGTGGGCAAGTCCAGGCTCGCAGTCGAGAGCGCACGCGACGCGGCGAAGAAGGGAGCGTTTATACTTCTAGGACGCTGTGTTGAGTCGGAGGAGCCGCATCCGTACTTGCCATTTGTCGAGATGCTGGAGATGGCGCTTGGCCAAGCTCCGAGCAAGGAGGGGTTCCGCCGCGCGCTCGGGGAAAATGCGGCCGAACTGGCGCAATTGGCGCCGCGTTTGCGGCAGGTCTTCGGCGACATTCCACCGCCGCTCGAACTTCCTCCGCAGGAGGCGCGCCGCTACGTGTTCGACAGCGTCTGCGAGTTCCTAGCTCGCTCCGCGCGCGTCCAACCTATCTTCCTAATACTGGAAGATCTGCATTGGGCGGACGAGTCGACGCTGTCCCTACTCGCTCATCTATCGCTTCGAATTACCGGCATGCCAGTCGTCATTGCCGGAACCTATCGCGACAACGAGCCCAGCCTGACCGGCGCGTTGACCAAGGCGCTCGAGCGACTGGTTCGAGGCGGATTCCGGCCTATTCGGCTGAAGGGTCTGCCCCCGGCTGCGGTCGGGCGCATACTCGCGTCGCTATGCGGACGTGAGCCTCCATCGCACCTTGTCGATGCAATCTGCCGGGAGACCGAGGGTAATCCTTTCTTCGTCGAGGAACTGTTCAAGCATCTGCTTGAGGAAGGGAAGATCCTCGATGCCTCCGGGCAGTTCCTGAGCGATCTGAAACTCGGCGAACTCGGCGTCCCCGAGAACGTGCGGCTGGTTGTCGGAAGAAGGCTCGACCGGCTGCGCGAGGAAAGCCGCCAAGCATTGGCCGCGGCGGCCGTCATCGGACGCAGCTTCAGCTTCAAGTTGCTCGAGTCGCTCGGCCAATTCGAATCAGACCCGCTGCTCGAGGCAATCGAGGAGGCACTCGGAATGGGGCTCGTCGTGTCGAGCGCGGAGGGCCCCGAGGCGCCGCTTAACTTCGCGCACGAACTCGTGCGACAGACCTTGCTGGCTGGGCTGTCGCCCCCGCGCCGTCAGCGGCTTCATGAGCGAGTCGCCAATGCGATCGAAAGGGCCTATGCCTCAGATCTCGAGAGTCACGCTGCCGAGGTCGCGCACCATCTAATCCAGGCGGGCGCAGATGCGGACCGGAACAAGGTCGTGCACTACCTGACTGTGGCGGGCAAACGCGCAATGCAGGCGGCGGCTTACGAAGATGCTCTGCACCATTTCGAGGCTGCGCTAGCGCGGACCGAAGCGACTGATTCGAGAGGCCGCGCAGAATTGCGATCCGAACTCGGAATGGCCAAGCGGAGTCTCGATCGTTGGGAAGAGGCACTTGCCGACTGGCGAGCCGCGCTCGACGCCTTTACCGCGCTAGGTGACCGGCGCGCGGCAGGCAGGCTCTCAATCGCGATCGTCGAGGCGCTTAACTGGGCGGGCCGCCATTTTGACGGCGCGCAGATGGCGTACCGGGCGCTGGGCCAGCTCGAGGATTCGGCCAAGGCGGACCGCGCGTGGCTCCTGGGAGTGCTGTCGGGGATCCACGCGGCAGCCGGCGATCACCAGCGTGCTCACGACGCAGTCGTCGAAGCGGTGCAGATTGCAGAGGAATTGGGCGAGCGGAAGATTCTGGGCGAGGTCATTTCCTATCGATCATTTTACTACCGCAGCTTCGCGCGCCTGGACGATGCGATTGCCGACGCACAGCGAGCGGTCGACTTGCTACGCGCCGAGGGCGCACGCTGGTCGCTGGCGCAGACTCTGGCATGGCTGCAGACCGAAACGTTTGAAGCCGGTCAACTTGATCGTGCGCGTGCAGCAGGCGCTGAGCTCGAGCCGCTATCGCTCAAGCTGGGCTACAGCGCGGCCCGGATGCTGAGCGTCCGCATCCAGACCTGGTGCGAATTCTGTACTCACCACGACCTGGCGAAGCTCGAGGAGTCGTTCAGGCGCGATCTGGAAGTCACGCAGGCGGCGAAGCTGCCGTGGGTCGAGACCGACTATGGGCGACTCTCGGCGGTAAATTTCCTGCGCGGCAAATGGGACACGGCTCTCGCCTTCGCCGAACAGGCCTGCGCCGCCGCAGTGCTCTCCGCCTTCGACGGGGCGGGTGCCGGAATACTCTTTCGGCAGCGAGCTTATCTGGGCGATCGCGCCGGAGCGCTGGAGCTGCTCGAGCATAACCGCCCGCGGTTGCCGCGCCTGGACTGCTCACCTAACAGGCACGGCTCGTGGCTGCTGCTGCTACTCGTGGTGGAGGGGCTGTACGTGCTTGGGAATCGCGACGAGGCTGGCGCGCTATATCCTCTGGTACAACAAGCTCTTGAGAATGGATTTCGCTTCATGCCGGAGATTGCGCGGTTCCCTCAAACGGTGGCGGGGATTGCTGCCGGAGCCGCGCGCAAATGGGACCTTGCTGAGGAACACTTTCAGATTGCCACGCGCCAGGCGCAGGAATTCAACTACCAATTAGAGGAGGCCGAGATCCTGCGCTTCCACGGCCAGATATTGCTTGAGCGCGGCCGCCCGGCCGACCGCGAGAGAGCGCACGTTCTGCTTACTCTGGCGACCAAAAGGTACCAGGAATTCGGAATGTCTCGGCACGCAGCGCTGGCTGAATCACTAAAGAACAATTCAGCAAGCTCGCGCCAACCACTGCGAGAGTCGAACACGAATGGCTAAGCAGAAAAAGGGCGCGCGGGGACGTGGGAAAGCCCGTCCGACCTCCGCCGCCGGCACGACCAGCAGGAAAGTCGTGGCGGACAATCCGCAGCCCGACGCGATCGTGATCGGCACGGGATTCGGCGGTGCGGTGACGGCATGCCGTCTGGCCCAAGCGGGTTTCAAGGTGCTCATCCTCGAGCGCGGGCGCCGTTATCAGGGAGCGACCAAATTCCCTCGCGACTTCAGCCCGGCAACAAAGGGTTGGCTTTGGGGCAAGGACCGCGGACTGTTCGACGCGCGGGTGCAAGATCGAATCGTCACGGTGCAGGCCGCCGGCTACGGTGGAGGCTCGCTGGTCTATGCCAACGTGCACATTCAGCCACCGGCCGAGGTTTTCGAACAGGGGTGGCCCAGCGGATACAAACTCCATGCGCTGCAGCCCTACTACAACCTCGCCGCCTATATGCTCAATCTCGCTCCAATCACGCAGAGTGCCCACGGCTTGCCGCCCAAGAGCTCGCTGATGAAGAAGTCGGCAAAAAACCTTAACCGCGGCGCGCAGTTCTTCTTTCCGAATCTTGCAATAAACTTCGGGCAACCACGCACTTCTTTCCAGAATACGATTGGCGCACCGAACAAATGCGACTACTGCGGCGAGTGTGTGATCGGATGTAACGAGCAGGCGAAGAATACCCTGGACCTGAACTACCTTAAACTTGCCGAGGACTCAGGCAAGGCAGAGGTACGGACGGATTGCGAGGTCAAATCGATTCGGCGCCTCGACGATGAGCGCTATGTCGTGAACTTTGTGAATCTCGTAGATAACTCAGCGGTATCCGCGGTGGCGCCGTATGTGTTCCTTTGTGCCGGGGCGCTTAACTCGACTGAACTGCTACTGCGCTGCCGCGATGAATACGGCACGTTGCCCAATTTGAGTCCTCGTCTCGGCCGCGGCTATTCCGGCAATGGCGATTTCATCGCATTTGCCTTTGACACCGAACGTTCCGTCAGACCCGGCAGAGGTCCAACCATAACCAGCGCGGTCGTTTACAATAATCCGATCATGAAAGAGCCGATCTGGTTTTTGCTGGAAGATGGCGGCTACCCACCCCAAATCGCCGAACTCGTCCAGCGCTTGAACCCTCTGCGGCCCCCGAAAGGGATCAGGCAAAAAATAATCGACGGCCAGCAGCTCTTGTCGACCTTGCGGACTTTGGCGCCTGGAGCTTTTGGCATCCCGAAGGCGCGCGAGTCTGGCACTCCGACCCCCAAGCATCGGGAAGATCACGTCGCGGTTCTGCTCGCGATGGGTCGGGACCGGGCCAATGGAACGATCCGCTGGGGAAAAGACGCGCCGCAGGCGTGGGTCGATTGGGACGTGCGATCCAACCTTCCCCTCTACGATGAGGAGCAGCTTTTGTCGACCGATTTCGCCGAGGATAAGAACGCATTTCACGGCACGGTCGCCGTCAGTCCGCTCTGGAAGCGCTTGCGCCTGCCGATATCGGTGCACAACCTGGGTGGGTGTGCGATGTCGGAAAACGAAGGCGACGGCGTGGTGAACAAATTCGGCGAGGTCTGGGGATATAAAAATCTATATGTGCTCGATGGCTCGATCCTACCCGCGTCAACCGGCGTGAATCCGTCTCACACCATCGCGGCGGTCGCGGAGCGCAATGTCGAGGACGCCATCCGTAAACGTCCGAGCGACCGCGACGCCAACTGGACGGCCAAGCCCAACTGGCATGCGCCGCAATGGGCCGACGCCAACGCAAATCCGGTGCCCGAACCGATGCCGGTCCGGACGGGTAACACTCTTCCGCCAAAAACCAAAGGAGTAACTATCGCGTTCCGCGAGACACTCACAGGCACCTGGCACCCGTTGGATACATTCTCGGGCGCGCGTAGAACTGCTGGCAAGGATGAACCGTTTGCCGATTTGACAGTCTCCATCGAAACGCCGCTGCTGGATGAATTTCTACTCGACAAGGACCACCTGAGCCCTATCAAGGACGGCGTGTTTCGGGCCGCGGGACTTACCGATCCGGACGGGGCGGAAATTTCGGATGGCAAGTTCCAACTCTTTGTCGGCAGTCCCAAAGGCTATTTCGCCAGACAGATGGTCTACGAATTTGCCTTCAAGGGAGCGGACCATAGGACGTACTTTTTCAGGGGCACCAAGGATGTCAGAGACCACGGTGCCGACCAATCGACCATACCGAAGCCCCGATATCAGCTGTATCTCGGTGACATTTGGGTCTCACTTACCACGCTCAATTTCATTCTGACGGATGATTCTGGCGATACCGCAGGAAGCGGTATGCTGCAAATCTCGGCGGGCGGAGTGCTCGATCAACTCCTGACCCTCGACGTGCCCCACGCAAAAGGCCGGCTTCAGAAGACCTGGCAGGAGGCTCGCTTTGGCAAGTTCTTCATTGACACGATATTCGACGTATACGTCCGCTCTCGATATCCGACCGGTCTAAAGAAGCGCACCTTGCCCGAGTAAGTCCCCGATGACCTCGCGAGGCCACAAGATGACACTCCCGGCACCTGAAGTCTCTCCGCTGACAACCTCTGATGGCTTCCGGATTCTTCTAACCCACTACCGGCAAATCAGGAACCCCAAGCCTAAAGGTCCCCTCTTGCTTGTGCACGGTGGCAGCGTCGGCAGCAAGATGTTCACAATTCCGACCGTGGACACGAACTTTGCACAGTTTTTCCACAAGGAGGGCTATGACCTCTGGCTTATCGATTGGCGCTCGAGCATCAACCTGCCGATGCGGCTTTCTACGCTGGCCGATACGGCCGAATTTGATTTTCCGAAAGCCGTGAAATTCATTCTGAATGAAACAAAAGCCGATTCGATCCAGGCGGTCGTCCACTGTATTGGCTCGCTCGCGTTTTTCATGTCGATGCAGCGAGGGTGGACAAAAGGAGTGCGGACCATAGCGGCCTCATCGGTCGGGCTTCATCCGATAGTCGGAACAGTGGAGAGAGCGAAGACCGGCATCCATCTGGCCGCCCTGCTCCGCAGGCGGATGACGGAGGTGTCACCGCTCCCGGACCCGATGTACCCGCTGTACTCAGTGGGCATCCGGGCAATGGTGAACACCGTACACCACGAGTGCACAAGCACGCTTTGCCACAAGTTGACCTTCATGTACGGTCATCCGTACCTGCATAAGGCTTTGAACCTGGAGACGCACGAGGGATTGGTCGAGCAATACGGCCCGTTAAACCTGATGACCCTGATGCACGTCGAACAGTGCATCAACCTTGGCCATATGGCGGCCTATGACTATGGCATCGCCGGCAATCTGCGAAAATATGGTACTGAGGTTCCGCCAACTTGCGTCGATGACGCATCCAAATTCAAGGACGTGAAGATAAGATTCTTTTCTGGTGAGTACAATCAATTGTTCCTTCCTCTTTCCATCGAGGCTACGACGCAATGGCTCAGAAAAAACAATCCCGGAGGTGACTACGACCGGGCACTCTTCAAGGATTATGGTCATTGGGACGTGTTTGCCGGGGCTAACTCATCTGATGACTGCTACCCCGCGTATCGCGACGCGCTCGCAGAGTGAACTGATAGCCCAGGAGCGATTTCAGCGCTGCAACCGGTGAGAACAAAGCGATGAATGGCGAAAAGCGTCTGGGTACCTTCGTGCATGTCTCGGACCTGCATTTCGCCGAGGCCGATCCCTACACCGGGGATAGCGAACTGCTGAATCAGCCGCCCAACTGGGACCATTGGCATCTGTTCGACGGCTTCCTCGGCCATCACTATGCCGCGCTCAGACAGTTCGAATACGCATTCGGCAAGCTCCGCCACAAGGAACAGGCGCGCCTGATCGTGACCGGCGATATGACGGCGTGCGCGAAGTACGACCGGATACCTTCGTGCAACCAATTCCGAGTCGCGAACGAATATCTGGCGGGCGAATGGAAAATTGGATCACTTCCGGCCGTCGGTCTCCGGCTCGGCCAGCAGGAAGCGGCCGAGTTCCGAATTCCCGGAAATCACGACCATTGGGGCGGCAACAGACTGTGGTCGACCTTGCCGGCGACAATATTCGGCGGACCGACGCTCGGATTCTATGGCGGCTTCAAGCCAACTCCATTTATATGCACGCCCATCAGTTTGCGCAAAGACTGCTGGCTGCTGGTGATGGGAATCGACAGCGACGCCGATACCTCAGACTACTATCGCCTGCTCGCGCGTGGCGACTTCGTCTCTCAGCTTCGCGCGTTGCAGAGCCAGTTGGACAAGCTCGGCAAACCTGACGGCTCGCAGATTCGCGTACTGCTGATGCATCATTCGCCGATGTTCTGCAGCCCAAACGTTTACAAGGACCTTCAAATTACTGAACAAAGCAGCGAAGCGCTCTGGAAATTCGTCCGCGAATACGACATCGCGGTCATCTTGACCGGCCATATCCATCTCTATGGTTATAATCTCAAACCCCTTAACCCCGGGAAGACAGGAAATGTACTCGAGGCGCGATCTGGCACGACCATGGTCCGTGATGAAGTGCCGCCGGGATGGAAAAGCCCTCGCAGCCCTACCTACAAACTTCCGCATGATACTTTCCTGGTTCATCGGTTGTATGAGGTTACAACGGCCCGGGGAAGTACCGGAATCGAATGGAGGACCGATTGGTATCTGCGAAGTGGAGCGGGGTTCGTTAAGCAACCTGCTCCGCTGGGAGCGGGGCCCGTCGCCGTATGGCCTCGTCCTCCATGGAGGCCGCCTCCCGCGCCGCCCAGGCAGTTGGTAACGGGTGCGAAGATGACTAATCCCCAGCGAACGGAATTGTGCGAGATTTGGGAAGCCTTTGCGCGAAAGCCGGAAAATCCGCGCGCCAGGGAAATCGCTCAGCAGAGGCGCGATGAGCTCCTCGCGCATATCTACGATTGTGACATCTGCTCGCGAGTCAGAATAAGCGGCGGGCGCAACCTGACTCATATCGCCGAGTTCATCGGGCTCGATCGCGTGCTCACCACCGACGAGCTCAACCAGATTGAGCAGATGCGCAAGGCGGCACTTGAGGACGAGGAAAAAGCCGCGCAGACGATCGACGACATGCTCAAGCCTACGGCAGTGGCCAGCCCACTGCCGACCGACCCGGAGGTAACCTCGCTCGCGCATTTCCAGGCTATCCAGGCGGTTACGATGCTGGCCGCGCGAACCGTCTGGCGGCTCGAATCGAGCGCGCCGCGGAGCGAAGCGACGATCTACTTTCTTCGGGACGGAACGCTCTCTTTCCGCGGCGGAAGTATTCCGAGCGCATCCGTGATCCAGGAGATCTCACTACTCGCCGCGCTGCCGATCGACACGGCCGGCGAGCTGGTCAACTGGATATGGTCAGCGGCCGAAACAAACCCCCATCTTTTCGAGGGATTTCGCAGCGAGGTATCCGAAGACCGGATTGTGATGATTCCCACCGGCCGAGGGGCCCATTCTGAAGCCGAGAGGAGCACTCGGATGACTCGAAAGCGCGTCTTCACCGAAGACTTGATAGCCCGACTCAAAGGCGAAATCATCACGGTCAAACGCGAACTCAAAAGACGCTCGCGCGCCGATCGCGAGCGGCTCACGTTGCAGCAGGAGAGCCTCGAAGGACTGCTCCGAAGCGCGCAAACTCCACGGACGCGATCGCAACCGGCTAGACGGGCCAAAACGTCCGCGGTCGACGGTGAGCTTCATGCCAAGTTCAGCGGCCAGGTGACCGTCATATCGGACAATCCTTTGCTTCCGCAATATTCCACGCCGGTAGATTTCGAATTGATCTTCAGCTCCGACCGACTACAAGTGTCGATTCCAGACATCACGATCGTCGGGAAACAAGGCAAGCTCGAATCCGACCCCAGCTATCCGATACTTGGGCGATTCGATCCCGCTACCGGAGAGCTCGATTTTCCGGCCCGCTTCCTGGTGACGCGCACTCCAGTTAAGGATTTCTCGTTCACGTTTGATCCGCCGTTGGGAATCTCCACCGAGAAGGGAAGAAGGGTCGGAGATTTTCAGCCGAAGGGTAAGCGACTCGATCCGAAGTCCGGCAAGATCCTTCTCGCCGGTGCGACCACAATTCGGGACGACGTACCCGGAGTCTATGGCACTAACCTCATGATCAATGCGGTGGGAACAATCAAACCGATTCCGTAGTGCTTTGGCAGCGACGTGCCGCAAAAAGGACTGTCGGCGTTTGAGCATCGATATTTCGTGAGTCGCGCACGAAAGCAATCCTGCGGCGTTACTTATGCACTCAAGCGGCTCTTGCCGATTCTGGAAATCCGAGCCCGGCGAAAACACCTTTGATCTCCTGATCTTCTCACTTATGGCTCTCCCCGTGGCCAGATGGTCGCCTCGTAGTTTGAATTGATCTGTTCACCCGATCGACTCGATTTCTTCAGTTCGTTCCATCCAGCTTCACACTTTGTTCCCTCCCATTTAACGCCTTCTAGGTGAGTGGAACCTACACGAGGAGGAGAAAACTATGGCTGCAACCATCAACCAAACCCGGGCTATTGACGCAGTACCGCCCATGGCGGTTGAGGAGACCGAGGTCTCCGATGCGACGCGAATCGCTCGCTACTGCGCGCTCGAGGAGCTGCCAGGTCTGATCTTCGGCGTTATGACGGTGGCTTACATCGTCCTGTCGCTGGCTGGCCTCGCGCCCTGACGTCTGCGTAGTCCGCCGTCCGGGGGGAACCCGGAAAACCGGGTTCCCCATAACCATGACTCACAATCAATTTACTGAGCAACGAGCGCGGACCGCCTGCCGCGACGATCGTTCGGGACTCGGCGTGGACGCGAACTTGGATCCTGGTAGCCTGAAACTAAAGCGAGGAGTAAGAGAGGGACATCAAGAACCTTATCTGAACTCGGTTACGAACCTGGGCCAAGGAGACGCGTGCTTCTAGGCTTGCAGCGACTTCCGACATCACCGATAGTATACCTGCGAAAGAAGCTTATCTCGTGGCGTACGGGGCTTCGGCGAATGCAGAGCGATACCAAGTCGGGTGTCGATTCCGGTGCTTCATCGAAGCCCTCCACGGTCCGCCCAATCGTTCACGGAATTTATCGGCATGAGGGGGAATTTTGGACGGTCGCGTACGGGGGCCACATCGTCCACCTCCGAGAGACAAAGGGTCTTGGCTATATTGCTTATTTGTTACGTCACCCGAATGTAGAGTTTCACGCGCTCGATCTGTTTGCCGGAATAGGGGCCGCCAATTTGTCGGTCGATGAGGAACGCCGCCGATCCTCTTCTTTGGATTCGGGAGAAGAGGAGGTGGAGCGCGCTCGCTTGCGACGCGGCATCCCGGAAGATGCCGGAGAGATGCTCGACGACGAAGCGAAGGCTTCCTACAGACGCAGGCTGGTCGAACTGCGAGAGCTGCTCGGCGATGCGCGCGAGATCGGCAACATCGAGCGCGCTGCAGAGTTGGAAGATGAGATCGACGCATTGACCCGTGAGCTGGCACGCGCCGTAGGTCTGGGCGGCCGCGATCGACGCGCAGGTTCCGTTTCGGAACGAGCCCGGATTGCCGTAACACGCGCGATTCGAAGCGCAATCGAGAGAATCACTGAAAAGGAGGCTGTTATCGGCGAGCTGCTCGGGTGCACGATCAAGACTGGAACTTTTTGCTCATACAATCCAAGCCCCGCACCTGCCCTTGAATGGGAATTCGGGGCCCCAAGCATCGCTCTCGCGTTGCCGCGCAAAAGCGCAGGTCCGATCGAGAAAGAGCAGCGTGACGACATCGCGATCGGCGACCGCGGTACCGGGCTGCCTCCTTCGCTGATGGTTGAACGTACCGCATTTGTCGGACGCGCACGGGAGCGAGGCGCAATAAGTGCTGCCGTCGATCACGCGTTCCGCGGTAACGGCGCCGTAACATTGCTCGGCGGCGGAGCCGGAATTGGCAAGACGAGGCTCGCTCTCGAATGTGCTCGAGATGCCGCCTTAAGAGGCGCCTTGGTGTTAATAGGCCATTGCTACGAGTCCGAGGAACCGCATCCATATTTGCCCTTTGTCGAGATGCTCGAAGCGGCGCTCGAGCAAGCACAGAGTCGGGAAACCTTTCGCAACGCACTCGGAGAGAACGCGCCAGAACTAGCCCAGCTGATGCCTGGTCTAAGGCGCCTGTACCCCGACATCTCTCCTCCTCTTGAGTTGCCGGCGGAACAGGCACGACGTTATCTGTTCGAGAGTCTATGCGACTTTCTCGCTCGTTCGGCTACTACACGACCGGTTTTCCTGATGATCGACGACCTGCATTGGGCTGATGAGTCAACGCTTTCGTTGCTCGTTCACCTCTCGCATCGAATTGCAGGCATGCCGGTCGCGGTCGTCGCAACCTATCGCGATGGCACACCTAACCTGCGGGCAAATCTCGTCAAATCTCTGGAGGACCTGCTGCGGAGCGGTTTTCGTCCGCTGCGGCTGAGAGGACTCGATCGAAACGGAGTCGCGGCGATGTTGAGCGCGATGAGCGGCCGTGAGCCGCCAGCGGGTCTGATCGATGTCATTTGCGAAGAGACTCAAGGAAATCCTTTTTTCGTCGAGGAGCTATACAAGCACCTGGTCGAACAAGGCACTGCCTTTGACTCGGAGGGAAATTTCTTGCCCGATCTCAAAATCAGCGAACTCGACGTTCCCGAGAACGTCCGTCTGGTTGTGAGAAGAAGGGTAGATCGACTGCCCGAGGAAGTCAGACCGGTGTTGACTGCAGCGGCCGTGATTGGCCGCAGCTTTAGTTTTAAGCTGCTCGAGTCGTTTGAGTCTTTCAACGAAGACACGTTGCTGAAGGCGATCGACGAAGGACTGCGGGCGGGATTGATTCTCTCGAGCACGCTTGGCCCCGAGGCGCCGTTTAGCTTCTCCCATGAGCTGGTACGCCAGAGCCTGCTGACGGAAATCTCCACTCCCCGGCGCCAACGCCTGCATGTGCTGGTAGCGCGCGCCATCGAAAAAGCTTACGGAGCGAATCTGGAGGATCATGCTGCCGAACTCGCGGACCATCTGACCCAAGCCGGAGCCACGGCTGATGGCACCAGGCTAGTTCACTATCTTGGGGTCGCGGGCAAGCGAGCTCTCGAAGCAGCCGCCTATAAGGACGCGCTCCGTCATCTTACCGCGGCGGTTTCTCACCACGACATTTCGGATCGCGCAATACGCGCCGGGTTGCTCGCCGATTTGGCGAGAACCGAGAGAAGTCTGGGAAATTGGGAAGATGCACTCGGCCATTGGCGGGAGGCGCTTGAGCAGTATACCGCTCTCGGCAACCGTGCGGCGGCCGGTAACGTGTATATCGCGATCGTCGAGGCGCTGAGTTGGGCAGGCCGTTATTTTGAGGGCGCCGAGTTCGCATTTCGGGGGTTGGCAGGCTCGCAGAACGACGTCACGGTTGATCGCGCCCGTTTGCTCGCAGCAGTCGCCGTGATTCACACCAGCGCTGGTGCGTATCAACCTGCAGAGGACGCGTTGATCGAAGCGGTCAGCGTGGCTGAACAGCTCGATGATTCCAAGACGCTCGGTGTCGTTCTCTCTTACAGGTCTTTTCACAATTTCGTTTTCTTGCGCCCCGACCAAGCCATCGCTGACGGATTCACGAGTGCTGAGGCCTTACGTCGTAGTGGCTCGCTCTGGCCGCTGGCCCAATTGCTTGGTTTCACCAGCACTGCTGCATACCAGTTGGGCAGGTTGGCCGACGCGACGAGAATTGTGGAAGAAGTGGAACCGCTGGCAAAGAAACTCGGACATAACGCTGCGCAGATGGTCAGCGGGAGAGTTAAGGCCTGGATCGAGTTCTCGAAAGATTGCGATTTGAGCAAGCTCGAAGATTGCTTCAAACGTGACCTGGAAATCACCCGGACTGCGAATCTACCGTGGATCAACAGCTCCCTGGCACAACTCGCACTTGTAAAGTTCCTTCGTGGTGATTGGGAAGCCGCTCTCCAGCTATCTGAGCAATCAAGCGCAGTCGAATTTCCTAACGCATTCGATGGATGGGGCGCCGGGATGCTGCTAAGGCATAGGGCCTATGCAGGTGACCGGGTTGGGGCGCTTTCCCTGCTCGCTCAAAAGAAAGACAGACTCCCCCATGTCGACCAGCTGAGCCCGATCGGCGGGTGGGGTCTGCTGTTGCTGACCATCGAAGGACTCTTTGTCCTTGGCGAACGAGAACGAGCTGCTGAGCTCTATCCGCTCGCTCGGCAAGCTGGCGCGACTGGCGTCATATGCCTCGAGGTGATCTATCGCTTCCCGACGACGGTTGCCGGGCTCGCGGCCGCCGCAGGCAAGCAATGGTACAAAGCAGAGGAGCACTTCCAGACCGCGATGAGACAGGCGGCGACGTTTCCTCATCGGCTGGAACAGGCGGAGATCCGAAGGTTTTATGGGCAGATGCTGATCGAGCGGAACGGGATGGGAGATCGCGACAAGGCCCGCGCCATGCTCAGCGAAGCAATCGAGGGTTATTTGCAAATCGGGATGCCGCGTCACGTCAGCATCACGCAGGAGCTTCTTAAGAGGTGAGAAGATCAAATTCGGCCTCAAATAAACGATTGCAGTTGTGGAGCGCCAGGAGTTCGAGAGCCGGGCGCGCCATCTCCATCCAGATATCTATCAGGAAGAAGTCCGCAGGACCCTTCAGCCCTTTCAGAGTCTTGCACAAGTCACCCTCGCGAAGATCGATGAATTCGGAAAGGCCTTGCTTGGCGAAAGGTAGCTCGAGCGACTTTCACCTAGGCGGGTTCGTATTCGGTTGCCGACTACAATAGCTTTGCCTCCGCGTTCGCGAAGGTTGTCACGCGCGGCGGCCGGCCGGCGACCGGCCTCTGCAGGCCTAAACTTTCGCGCCACTCGATTGAGCTACTTCGCGCGCGCCTTCAAGCTCACGATTCCGACCACGATCGAGAACAAGCCGGGTTTCGCGCCGTTGCCCTCGCCCGTGCAGGAAGTGATCGAGATCGCCAAGAAGGAAAAGGTGCGCGCGATAGTCACCGAGCCTTACTACGACGTTTCGATCGCGCAACTGATCGCGACTGAGGCCGGCGTGCCGTGCCTGAATCTGACCATCGACGTGGGCGGAACATCCGAGCAGAAGGATTACATCTCGATGATCGACTACGTCGTGAGCCAGTTCGTAAAGGCGTTCAACAGCCATGGCAATTGATCTGGTGCGCGGCCGCGACCTTACGCTCGGCTACCGCGGGCGGGTGGTACTCGATCGGCTCGACTTTACGATCGAGCGCGGTGATTTTCTCGGCGTGATGGGTCCCAACGGGTCGGGCAAGACCACGCTAATCAAGGCGATCCTGGGTCTGCTGCCACCGCTTAAAGGCGCGATCGAATTTCCGGGGATGAACGGCGACGCACCGCGCTTCGGCTACGTCCCGCAGCGCGAGCGGCTTGACCCGCACTTTCCGCTGTCGTCGCTGGAAGTGGCAGTGATGGGTCGTTACGGATTGATTCCCACGATGCGCGCGGCGAGCGCCCACGATTTCGAGATGGCGCGCTCGTGCCTGGCGCGGGTCAGGATGGCCGATCGCGTCGACGTGCCCTATCGGCAACTTTCGGGCGGACAGCAACAGCGCGTGCTGATCGCGCGCGCTCGCGGGAGAGCCGGAGGCGCTGCTGCTCGACGAGCCGACCAACGGAATGGACGTGCAGGCGGAGCGCGCGATCATGGAGCTGCTGCTCGACTTGCAGCGCGAACGATCGACGACGATCGTCTTCGTGACGCATTTGCAGAGCGCGATCGAGCACTTTGCGCGGCGGGTGGCGTTGATCACGCGCGGAGGCGGGATGCTGATCGGCGACAAGCAGACGATGTTGTCGCCCGAGATGTTGGCGCGCGCGTACGCGGGAGGGGAATAGATGGATCTGCTGGCGATTCCCTTCATGCGCCACGTGCTGTTCGCGGGCGTGCTGGTGGCGCTCGGCCTGGCGCCGCTCAGCGTGTACGTGGTGCTGCGGAGAATCGTATTTGTCGGGGGCTGCCGTCGCGGAGATCTCGTCGGTGAGAGTGGCGCTGGCCGTCCTGCTGCAATACGAGCCGTTCGCAGTCGCGCTGGTGTTGACGGTGTTGACGTTTCTGGTTCTATCGCGAGTCGCGGATTCGCCGCGGCTGCCGCTGGAAGCGCTGATCGGGATGCTCTATGCGGGCGGGTCGGCGGCGGCGGTGTTGCTGATCGTCAAAGCGCCGCGCGGCGAGGCCGATATCGTAAACGTCCTGTTCGGAAATATTCTGACCGTGCCGGTGCCGCTGCTGTGGACGATGCTGGTGGCGTTCGCGCTGGTGATCGCGATTCAATATTTCGCGTACAAGGAATTCCTGATCGTCGCGTACGATCCGGACATGGCGCGCGCGCTCGGAATCCGGGTCGATCTGTGGAACACGATCTTTTACGTGACGGCGGGCGTCGCGGTGGCGATCGCGATTCGCGGCGTGGGCGCGCTGCTGACGTTTACGATGCTGGTGGCGCCGGGCGCGGCGGCATTGTGTGTCGCGGGAAGTTTGAGCGTCGCGTTTGTAGTCGCGACCAGCCTCGGACTGACGTGCAGCTTGCTCGGTATATTCGCTTCGTACTGGTTCGATCTTCCTACCGGGCCGACGATCGTGGCGTTTCTGGCGCTGGGCTTCGCGGCCAGTTATGTGAGGGGGAGACTGAAGGTGTGATAGAACTCGCGACTCTGAAGTGCTAGTCGTTGGCGAGTGCCTGATGCGCAAAGTATAACGATGCAAAAATGGCCTCAGGGGAGGTCCACATGACTCAAGAACCCTACATACTTATCACCGCGGACACCCACGGCGGCGGCAGCCATGCTCAGTACCGCGAATACCTCGACCCCCAGTGGCGCGAGGCATTTGACGAATGGCGTGGCGGATACAAGAACCCGTCGCAGGAGCACTACGGCTCCAAGAAGATGCGCAACTGGGACTACGGCATCCGCAACAAAGATCAGGACAGCCAGGGAGTCGTCGGCGAAGTGGTGTTCCCTAACACCGTGCCGCCGTTCTATCGCAAAAGCATCGTTACGGCCCATCCGCCGAAACCTGAAAACTATCAGCAGTGCCTGGCCGGCATCCGTGCTCACAACCGCTGGCTGAAAGACTTCTGCGCCGAGGATCCAGTGCGCCGCGCCGGGATTGGATTGATTCTACCGAACGACTTCGACGAAGCTATCAAGGATATCGAGTTCATCGCCAAGTCGGGGCTACGCGGCGGCGTTCTCCTCCCGCTCATCCCGCCGGACGCCTACTGGTTGAAGCCCCTCTACCATCCGGCGTGGGACCGGGTGTTCGCTGCCATCCAGGACCATGGCCTCGTTATGAATCAGCATACGGGCCAGGGCTTACCGGACTACGGTGACGACGTGGTGGGCCAATCGATCTGGATCCAGGACGTGGCCTACTACGGTCAAGCCGGCTACCGGCACCTCCTGATGGCCGGCGTGTACGAGAAGTTCCCGAAGCTCAAGCACATACTGACTGAGTCCGGTTGCTACTGGGTTCCAGAGGTTCTCAAACAGCTCGACCGCGCCTATCACGCTATCAAGGCAGGCGCGTTGGGCGAGATGAACTATGCTGGAATGGAAATGCCGCTGAAGGAGCGGCCCAGCGCCTATGCCAAGCATCACTGCTACTACGGCGCGAGCTTCCCCAGCAAAGCCGATCTCGCCGGCATCGATGAGATCGGTGAGGATCACGTCCTATGGGGCAACGACTATCCTCACTATGAGGGCACCTTCCCCTACAACCTACAATCCTTGCGCCTGACGTTCGGTGACATGCCGGACGCGCGCCGGCGAAAGGTGCTGGGGCTGAATGCTGCGGCGCTCTACAACTTCGATCTGGAGAAGTTGAAGGCTGCGCGCGGCGAAAGTTGGCCCGACGCCGGCGCAAGTGGAGACTCCTCTGCCGCGCGAGGAAATTCCCCGTGACAGTGCTTGCTATCTCTTCCGGGACGCCCTTCAGGAGGCATCCTAGGCCATGGCGATGCCCACCGACATCGGGATCGTCGATACGATGATCGGGTTTCCCGCCGAAGATTTCAAAATGTACGACTTTATCCGCGCGCAACTCAAAGACCCTTCGGCGAAGTTCGATTTCCCTGTCGAGTACATGTTCAAGAACGTGCCCAAGGAGTTGTACGGGACGTCGAAAGATCCGATTTCGGTGACCCTGCACGAGATGGATCGGTTCGGCATCGAGATAGGTCTTATCGGCGCCAGCGGCGAAGTCGCGACCAAGGCGCTGAAGGACCATCCTGACAGGTTCATTCCCATAGGCGGCGTGGACCCGAACCGCGGCATGGACGGCGTCCGTGACATGTTGCGGCAGTATGAAAAATATGGTGTGCGCGCTTTCGGCGCGTTCAACGCCGGCTACAATCCGCAAGTAGGCATCGGCGACGCGTTGATGTACCCGATCTACGCCAAGTGCGTTGAGCTGGGCGTCCCGATCTTCGCTTGCGCCGGCGTCCCGGGGCCGAGGTTTCCGATGTGGCCACAGGAAGTGCGCTTGATCGATCAGGTAATGTACGACTTCCCCGAACTTGTGTTCGTGACCCGTCACGGTTGCGAGCCTTGGGAAGACCTGGCCGTCAAGCTGATGCTGAAATGGCCCAACCTTTACTATTCGACTTCCGCGTTCGCGCCCAAGCACTACCCCGAAGCCATCATTCGCTATGCCAATACCAGAGGCGCGGACCGAATCATCTATGCCGGCTACTTCCCCATGGGCCTTTCGCTTGAGCGAATCATGACCGACATGAAGTCCGTGCCCTTCAATGAGAATGTCTGGCCGAAGTTCCTGCGCGACAACGCTCGCAAGGTACTGAAGCTCGACGCTTGAACCTGGAGGTGCTTTCTGCGCACAGCGAACAACACCGTCAATCGCTGACGGTAGTGCCACGATAGTAGTGCTGCAGGATTTCTCTGTAACTCTTGCCTTCATTTGCCATGGCCGCCGCGCCTATCTGGCATAGTCCTACACCATGTCCCCATCCGGCTCCCGTCAAGACAAAGCGGTCGGGCTCTTTGTCAACGACGAACGCAGAGCTGTAAAGGTGCGTGCGCGATAAGGCGCGCCGAATTTCCAGTTCTTTACCTATAATGATGTAGTCGCGTTCTCCGATGACCTTCAGCCGATATATTCGGCCTGAAGGTCCGCGAGCGAGCGCATCCAGGTCGCGAATGGGACCAAGGTCCGTGCCGAGCCCGGACCGGATCAGATCGGCGAGTTCTTCGGCGGTGTACGCGATGCGCCAGCGATAGAAATCGCGAGTCTCCTGATCGAATCCCGGAAGAACGCGTGAGAGCAGCTCCGAATCGTCCGTGTTACAGTAAGCCGGCGGGTTGGAGCGTATCCATTTATCAAAACTGTCACCGCGGGATTGCGACGGACCGTCGGATACAGACTCAAGATAGGGAATATTTTCATCTTCCCAGGCGGTCGCGTAGCGCTCTGTTATTCCGCCGCAGCACTTGGAAAAGCGTGCGTCGCAGATGGCACCGTTGTAGCGGAGAAACTCGCCGGCTGTGGCGCGCACCGCTTCGCTTGCAGCCGGAGAGAACGCTTTCGTGATGCCCTGGTAGCGCTGGCAGTGGTCGTCGGCGCACACGTCGAAATCCGGATGCGCTTCGCGGCCGTACCAGCGAAGGACTTCGTGAGAATCGAGACTCGCGCTCGGTGCTCTGACAGTGGGAACGGGATTTGCTTTTGGAAACCACAGCCAGCTGCGCGAAATCACCGCGTGAGCTTTCAGCAGCTCCAAAGGACAGGACGCGCTCATCTCAGAGGAAATCACGCTGGTGACGTAGTCTTCGAGCGAGACATCATTAATCACCGTTAGACCGGATGCTCGCTTCACGAGGCGAAAAGCTCCGCGAAAAACCTGGCGCTCTTTGCGTTCCCAATGAAATCCGATTCCGATCGTGACGTTGTCCAGCGCAAAGGCGCACGATGCCGGGTCCGACGGAGTAAGTTTAACTTCGGAGGTAAAACTGTAGCGCCCCGTAGCGT
This sequence comes from uncultured delta proteobacterium, assembly GCA_963805315.1. Lineage (GTDB taxonomy): Bacteria > Desulfobacterota > Binatia > Binatales > Binataceae > Binatus. The sequence continues at coordinate 704,034 of CAWDTQ010000014.1, read as the reverse complement.
AGGACTTGCCCGAAGTGTCGGTAAACGCGCCCGTCAATTCTACCTCGACCGCGGATTGTCCCTCGATCAGCCCTACTGAGACATTCACCGCTTACTCTCCAGCTTCTCGGCTACTTCCCGAAACTGATCGTCAGGCAACGTGACCTCTCGAAAGATTGCGGCGATGGCCTTAGCCGTGATCCTTTCGAAATCATTCGCCAGCGGTACGACAAATATCCCGCACAAATCAATCGATGCCGGACTCACGGTGAGTTCGCCCGTGTAAAAGACCTCTGGCCGATGTTTTCCTCGCGGGAATAAATACGCGACCCATTCATCGTTCTCATGAAAGACCGCTATGTTGACCAACGGTTCTGGTCGTTTGCCGGTCGCTGACGCGAGCAGGTTGATAGCGCGATCCATTCGATCGATCAAAGCAGATCGATCACGTCCACGAAACAGGAACACATTTCTTGCGTAGTTCGGCACGGTAACGGCAGTCAGCCCGGCGGTGTCCTTAGCTATCGGAAATAATCCTCGCGAGCCTGCCTGAAAATGCATGTGGTCGGGTGCGGACGCTCCGCATTCCGGACCGTTATAGACGACGAAATATCCAGGCAGGGCTGCGGCAAGGTTCAGCATATTTCCGAACTGGTTTGCGATGCGCTGCAAGCCATGCTCTCTGTGAGCGATCGTGAGGTGACGATCGACGATTGGAAATGGATTGCAGTAGATCGTGAAGTCCTTATCGAACAACAGACCTTCTTCCTCCGAAGGTAGGTTCTGCGCACATAGGAAGCAGGGGCGTTTCGCAACCGACTCGCGGTCGACAGGCGCCGTGGTACTGGCCACGCGATGGGGAATGTGACGGACGAAGATGTCGAACCAGTCGATGCGCACCGGCCTTGTTTGCGCTCGCGCGAGACCTTCAATGCCTTTTGCGAGTTGCGGCCATGCGCGCGCTTGTCGTTTGAACAGTTCTTCGAGTTCGTCGATCATCGGCGCGTTCGAGCCCGAATCTCGATAGTTCGGAGCCAGTCCTTGTACTGATCGTATCGGTTCGCGACCTCGAGCGGCAGTGCGCTGTCGCTATTGCCTTCCCATCGGCGGCAAAGATAAACCGAGTCGTAGATCCGTCCTATCTCATAGTCGCGGCTGATGCGCAGCGCTACGGCGTAGTCCTCGCCATAGCTGACGTTCGGAAATCCGATACGGCGCAGAACCGACGTATTGAATGCGCGCGGCGCGCCAAGACCATTGACACGGAGCGCATTGTTTCTTCCGTTCTCGCGAGTCCATTCGCGATGATCGATAAGACCGGGGGGGATCTCCTTCAACGAGAAATCGACCATCGTATAGGAGCCTATGACCATCGCATAAGGTCCCGCTGTTAGCTCTGCAACGATGCGGCGAAGGACGCTGTCATTGATGTATAGGTCGTCGGAGTCAAGTTGAATGGCGTATTGTCCGCAGTCGCTGGAGTAGATCGCCTCGTTCCAGCATCCGCCGATTCCAAGATCACGGCGTTTGGGAACCAGGTGCTTAACCCGCGAGTCGCCAATCCCGCGCAGGATTTCGGTCGTTCGATCCGTCGAATGGTTATCGACGACGATCACATTGAATTCGAAATCAGCGCGCTGGGCGAGGGCGCTTTGAACGGCGTCGAGAATTGTCCGCTCGCGATTCCGAACCGGGATGACGACGCTGGCGTTTACCGGAAGTTTTTCAGCAGCTGGAACCTCTTCAAACTGCGGCTGCAGGCACGCGCCGATGCGTTTCAGATGCGCGGTTGCGATGCGCTCCATTTCGATTTGGTAGTCGCGGTTGCGCGGATCCACATAGTCGAATTGCTTTTGACCTGTCGACGCATCAATCATCGACGCGCTGTATAACGGTTCGGGAATCCTCACGATGGCGTGTTTTTCCGAAATTCTTAACCGCAGGTCGTACAGTGCTCCCCATTTCCAACTGCTGTCGATTATTGATTGGCGCGCCGCCTTAACCGACACGCCTATTACGGGGCCAAAGTCGAAACCGTCCCGGATGCTACCGCCTTGATAGTCGATCCGAGGATGGCCCAATCCGTCCGCATAGACCCAGCCGGCGCCGGTTTCACGAATAACCTGCACCATTCGATCGAACATGCGCGGTCCGGGCTCGATGTTCACCCGCGGATCCCCGAGAAACAGGACATCGGAATCGGCGCCGTCGAGGAGTTGTTGAATACTCGTGGACGAGTAGTCGTTTGGATAGACGATGTTCACGAAGAGGCTACTCTATACCATTAGTAGTGGTTGTCAGACGGGCCCACCACCACCGGTGGGTTCGTTCCGTCAAAAAAGCCATTTTCGGCACGAAGCAGGTGCCGGCCGAATGCGGGCGGGCGCGCGAGTTTCGGACATCGTGGCAGCTAACCATAGCGTTCAAAGGTAGCACGTCAGATGCATCGGCATCAGGCTGAAAAGTTCATCGCTTAGATCGGTTGCGTCACCGCGGGCGCGCGACGATGACGCCGGTCATCCGATTCGCCTTGAGAAACTCGCGTAATGCCTGTTCGACGACCATGCCCTGGCTGCGCGACGCGTGACGCATCAAAATTTTTTTGCTATCTCGCACGATGATTCCTGCGTGGAACACATCGAGGTGCTTGCGCGTCGACGCAAAGAAAATCAGATCGCCGCTCTTCAAGTATCGTTCGAGCCGAGGCACTGCCCGTTTGGGTACACACTTCATGCGAGTTCGTTGTGGATCGAGTCCTGGTACGACATTAAGAACGCGCGCCGTGGTGAGAGTCGGGACAGCCGGCATTGAAACCGGTCTTACTATCCCATTGCGTACATTGTTACGAATCCAGTGCGTCATGTAGTGATTTCGCCGATCCCATTGAATGCGGCCTCGTTCATACCGAATCTTTCGCAGCCACTCGATGAAGTCATCGACGCTGGAAGCGCGGGCGAGCGCCACAACTGTCTCGATGTAGGTGACACAGTCGAATCCATCGAGCGAAGCCGTGAACACTTCGGCTGTGTCGGCCGATCCAATCAACGGATTTGGCTTATAGGGATATCCAAGGAAGTGACGGGATAGAACGTCGATTCGGCTGCCGAAGGAACGGTCGTGCTTCGCTTCCGATAGAAGCTGCTCCACGCGCCGCCGGCTGAGGCCGTTGCGACGGCGGCGCAGTGTCAAGAGCGCGCTCCGATGTCGCGCGCGGAGGGGAATCTCACAGCTCTGTTGATTCGGAATCAAGACCTACTCGGGGCTTAGCGGCTCAAGCATCAGCGCGAATCCGTCGGCGTGATGAAAATCCGGTTTGTCCGCTGGATGGCGAAGCGCCCAATACGAGAGCCCGTCGCTTGCCTCGATGACCGCCGAGAGCCCGACGCGGACCGAAGCGAGCGGGTGGATGGCGGACAGGCTATCGAGCCGGACAAGGCTGTCGAGCTCGAGCCGACTGTCAGTGCAGCGCACCGCAATGTTGGGCCGCATCGCTTCGTTCGCGAGAAGACTGCCGTTGCGATAGCCGGAGAAGGCGTAGACGGCCCACTCCCCCGACGGGGCGAAGTTGAACTCGTGGTACGCCGCTTGCCCGTCCATCGCGATGAAGGCTTCGAAGCAGGTGTGCTGCCAGAGCTGTCTAGCGATGCGCGGCGCGGCCGGCGAAGGGACCGAGATCCGGCGAATATCTCCGTCGAGGCGGAACGTCAGTTGGAGTTCCGCGCTTGCCGATCGGGATGCGAGTACCCGAATGGCGCGCACCGTCGCTGAGCGCGTCGACGGATGGCAACTGAGATCGATCCAGCGTTCGATGGTCATAACGGTCTGGAGAGCAAGCCCGCTTCCCTCGCTTCTCAAGTTCAAGATTATATAGGGGATGCCGCCGCCAGTCGCGGGGCTGTCACTTATCAAGGCTTAGTCGTAGGATTCAATCTGCGAGGACGCGGTCCCGACTTGAAGCGAGGTGGTTAAATATGGCTTACCCATACAAGACAATCCTTTGTCCGGTCGACTTTGACGAAAATTCTCTCGGAGCGCTCGAGAAGGCGATCGAGATCGCCAAGCATCTTGGAAGCAAGATCATACTAGTCCACATACTGCCGCTGATTCTTGCACTCGGGGAGGTCCCGCCGCCGGTTGCGCTCTATGAGGATCAGAAGAGAGACGCCGAAGCCAAGCTGGCGGATATAGTGAAGCAGAAACTTGGCCGGTTACCGCATGAAGCGCACGTGTATACGGGCGACGTTATCGCGTCGATATTGGAGGCGCAGGCCAAGCATCGGCCCGATCTACTCGTGATGGCGACTCATGGCCGCCGAGGACTCTCGCGCATGTTTCTTGGGAGCGTTGCCGAAGCGGTTGTGCGCAAGGCGACCTGTCCGGTGTTAACGATTCGAGAAGAGGTTCCGGCTGTGAAGGGTTCCGGCAAGAAGTGATGCGCCGGGATGCGCGGCTGTTGCCGCAATGCGAGAAAAGGTAGCCGGCTTCGCGTCATCTCTGCTGTAGGCTCTCGACGTATCGCGCCATCGCATCGATTCTCCGTTTCACGTCGGCATTGCTTTCCGGCGTGAACTCCTGGCCCGGCTTTTGTAGAGTTGTTCCCAGGAACGGCATCTGGATTCGCTCGTGCGACGGTATGTTCTTGCGCCCGTCGATCGTGTCCACGACCTCATCGAAAGGAAACTTTCCGTTATTTTTTTTGGACAGCAGGGTGAGGTCGGACGGAGGCGGGCTCATCGGAATAGTCAAGGTCGAGGGGCCGTTGCCCTTGCCGTCAGGGCCATGGCATTCAGCGCAGTAAGCGTCGTAGTCCTGCTTTCCGGACTGGGCTGCAGCAGCCCAGGCGGTAAGACCAGACACCACGATCAGCACCAGGAATGCGGTTATGCTGGAGCGAAATCCAGTGAGCATCGGTTACAGACCTCCCCGTAGTTCACAGGTAACCCAATTGCCGCGCGCCGAGACGAAGCCCTTCGCGAAATTCCGGATGGGCGATCGCAATCAGCGCCTCAGCCCTTTGAGCCGTCGATTTTCCGGTAAGACAAGCCACTCCATATTCGGTAACGATATACTGGGTATCGGTTCTTGGATCGGTAGTAGGTCCTTCGATCTTCGGAACGATGCGCGACACAGCGCCTTTGCTTGCGGTTGAGTAGGCGGCGAGAATCGATTTGCCGCCCTTTGACAGCTGGGCGCCGCGCACGAAGTCCAGCTGGCCGCCCGGCGCGCTGTACTGCTTGCCCATGATCGCTTCGGAATTTACCTCGCCGTCAAGGCCGACCTCGAGAAACGCGCTGATCGAGATCACCAGATCGTTCTGTCCGATAATGCCTGGGTCATTCACGTAATCGACGGGGCGAGCCTCCATGCTGGAGTTGTCGTTCAGGAATTCGTAGAAAGGCTCGTCGCCGGCCGCGAGGGTGTACACGTTCTTGTACCGATTCAATTTCTTGTACTTGTTGGTGACGGCGCCGCACTGGATCAGCGCCGCCACTGACGGCATCATGAGTTCGGTGTGTATGCCCAAGTCCTTGTGGCCGTGCAGGGCTGCGCATACTGCATTGGGCACGCCGCCGATTCCGACCTGGAGCGTAGCGCGGTCGGGGACCATCTCGACGATGTGCTTGCTGATCACCTGGTCCAGCGGCGTCAGCGGCCGCGAAGGCATCGAGAACAGCGGACTTTCGTTTTCCGCGATCGCCGCGACTTCCGATATGTGCACCGACGAATCGCCGAACACCCGCGGCATCCTGGGATTGACTTCGACGATCAGCTTCTTTGCGATTCGCGCAGTGGGGATCGTGTAGTCGGCGTTGGTGCCGCAACTGAAGAATCCGCCCTTGTCCATCGGCGCGACCATCATGACGAATGCGTCGATTCCGATTTCGCGCAACGTACGCGGCATCGCGCTGAAATTTCCCGGCATGTAGAAAACGACGCGCCGATTGTCCTGCTGACCCAGCTCGAAGAGTCGCCGTTCAACGATAGTCGGGAAGAACGGATGCGGCTTGATGACGTTCATGTACTCGTACTTGAGAATCGTGAAGGCGGCGGCGGTGATCGAGTGCGAATAGTAGACACGGAGCTCCTCGATCTTGCCGGCCTTCACGCGATTCTCGAGTGCCATCAACAAAGCGGGCGGTTCGCTGACCGCCATGCCCATCGAGAACGTGCCGCGCGAGGGAATCAACTCGACCGCTTGCGCCGGCGACATCAACTTGGATTTGTATTCGGCTTCGTACATGCGCGGTTCGTTACCAGGCAGGCCTTTTGCGCCGTCGCGCAGCAGGAGTGTAGTGGGTCATTTTTTTGTAGATGGCCATCACGATTCGGTAGAACTGCTCGCCGCGCGCATCCGGGTATTGCTCGCGAGCGCGCTCCTTGGCACGTTCCCACGCGATTTCATCTTCCTGGGTTTTGACTACGCCAACTGGCATAAGTTGGATCCTCTGCCAGCTAAGGCAGCTTCCGTGCCATGACGGCAGCTTAGCTTCTGGAGGGCGCGATTGGGATCTCGCGCCGGACAAGAAACATCGAATGTTGCATTAGGTGACGCTGAGATTTTGGGTATGTATCCGATCGCGCCATGTCATCGATGCCTGACCCGTTTTCCCGCTTCGATTTTGTCTATTTCAACCTCTGGTCCGCGAATTGCTTGATCTTTCCGGACGATGATTAGCAAGCGGCTTCGGAGTTTTTTATGAAATCCAGGATTGGCGGAAATACCAGGGCGCCGCGGCGCGTCACAAACGATTCGCGACGAACCGATCTGGCGCAAGCTGCTGGCGCAGGCGCGCGATGCGGCATTCGCTCGAATACGCGTGCTCCGCAAAGAAGAGGAGGGCGATGCGGCGGAATTGCCCGCCGACGGGTTGGAGATAGCGCGCTCGCTCGAAGACGTGGAGGTCGAGGCCGGTCTTATCGAACGATGCGAAGAAAAGTTGAAAGCGATCGATGCCGCGTTCAGCCGCCTCGAGCGCGGTCGTTACGGAATCTGCGAAAAATGCAAGCGGGAGATCCCGATCGAGCGGCTGAGGGCCGTACCGTTTGCCGCGTATTGCATCGACTGCCAGAAGCAGCGAAACGAACGGAGACGTCCCGGCGAAGGGGAAATCGACGAGCCATCGCGCAACGTTTGGACCCCGCCCGAGGAACTGAAGGAGTCGGTGGAGGAATAACTCGGCCTGACTCGTCAGGAGGCGGCAGTGATTCAGCTATTTCGGAAGGTTCTGTGCCCGATTGATTTTTCTGAGCACTCGCTCGCGGCTCTCGGCGTCGCGCGAAAGGTAGCGCTACAGAATGATGCGAAGCTGTACTTGCTGAACGTCGCGCCTTTGCCGGCGGGCGAGGCCGGTTTTCAGCCGGTGCCGATGGATCCCTACCCACACGTCGGCAAGGAAAGACAGGCGCAGCTGGCGAAGCTTGGCCACGAGCTGTTACCCGCTGCGGTGCGCTACGAGACGCTGGTGGTAAGCGGCGATCCGGCCGAGCAGGTGCTCAGCACCGCGCGCGCTCTGGATGCGGACCTGATCGTGATGGGCACACATGGGCGCAAGGGATTCAGCCACCTGGTCCTGGGCAGTGTTGCCGAGCGGGTCGTGCGAGAATCGCAGACTCCGGTACTGACAGCTCACTCAAAGGAGAGCGTTCGAAAGGCGGCGTAATCTACTGCTTGGGGTGGATGGTCAGCACCGGGACCGACGATTCGCGCACGACACGCTCCGCAACGCTGCCAAGCAGGAAATGCTTCACGCCCTTGCGGCCGTGCGTGCCCATCACGATGAGGTCGATGTGCTGGTCGCTGACGAGCTTGAGAATCTCCGGCGCCGCATTCCCGCTTGCGACGAAGACCTTATGTGAAATCCCAGCCAGACTTTGCCGCGCGATTGCTTCCAACCGGCGCCGGCTCTCGGCCTCGAATTCAGGATTAGGGAAGATCGGGACCGGAGGCAGTTCGGTGGCGGCGACCGGTGGAACAGCGATCACCGTCACCAGGTAAACCGTAGCGGAGTTCTGCTTTGCCAACCGGCACGCGAGTTCGAGCGCCTCCATCGAGTCGCGCTCGAAATCGATCGGGCACAGTATTCTCGAGAAGACCCAGGCATCTTCCTTGATTTGCGCTGAATCCATTGTCCCGGCTACAGCAGGCTCCGCTACGGGGTCCGAACTAAGCCGCCTTTTTTGCGCCCTCCGGCTTCTTTTCTTCGACCTGAATCTTGACGGAAGCGGGGGCAGCCTCCTTGGGCATCGGGGCGCTGAGTTCCAGCACGCCTTCGTGATGGGTCGCCTTCAGATTCTCCGCCTTGATTCCTTCCGGCAGGCTGATCGCTCGCTCGAATGAACCGTAGCGAATTTCACGGCGGAACACCGACGCTTTGTCCGATTCGCGCTTTTCCTCTCGCGTTCCCTTGACCGTCAGAATGCCGTTGACGACTTTGACGTCGATGTTCTTGGGATCGACGCCGGGCAGATCGACGCGCACGACAAACTTATCCCCGTCGACGGACGATTCAATCGCGGGGCGGTTCGAGGCGGTCGGCCAAGACTTAAACTCGCCACGGTCGAAGCCGAATCTTTCGAGCAAATCGTCGAATTCGTGACGCAGCCGATCAAGGTCTGTTGACGGACTCCATTTCTCTAGAAAACCCATTCTTTTGTACCTCCTGGGGAGATTTTCTTTGAAGATTGCGATCTAATGGAAACAGCATCAGCCGTGCCAGAAAAGCAAAATGAGTGATCTGTTGAGAAATCAATATCGAACAACATGAGCTTGTGATGAAAAGAGCCATCGACAGTGGCGACTGGTTCCGAACGATACACCGAACAGGACGAATTTCTCCCCAACGAGCGAAGTGACCGGCGCTACGGGCGCGCTTGTCCCGTATAGGTCTTGGCGCTAACGTCTGATAGCCCTATCGCAGCCGGAGAAACCTGCACACCGATGAGTCAATTCGACATTGTATCGAGCACCCAGGAACCTGACCTGTCGACCGCGATGAAGGTCGTCTACCAGTGGAACTACGGCTCCGAGGTCGAGGAGCTGCGCAGTCTGTACGTCAAAGCTCTCGAGGCGCAGTGGATTGCCGAACGCGACCTCGATTGGGAGCGGCCAATCGATCCCGTTGCGCTGGCTGCCACGCCGCTCGGAATCGGCTTTCCGATCGAACAGACCTCGTACTGGCGCTCGCTCAGCGCGGAGACGGTGTGGGAGCTGAAGAAACGGATGGCGAGTTTTCGCCTGAGCAACTTTCTGCACGGCGAGCAGGGGGCGCTGATGGTCGCCGCACAACTGGTGAATGCGGTGCCGCATACCGACGCCAAGTTCTACGCCGCGACCCAGACGATGGATGAGGCGCGGCATGTCGAGGTGTTCGCGCGCTATATCGAGAAGCTCGACATGGTTCGCCCGATCGCGCCCAACCTCAAAGGTCTGCTCGACACGACGCTGGAGACCGGCGACTGGGCCAAGAAGCTGGTCGGCATGCAAATCGTGGTCGAGGGCCTGGCGCTATACAGCTTCCGCGAGATGCGCAATCTCACCGCCGAGCCGCTGCTGAAGGAGATTCTCACCTACGTCGGACGCGACGAGGCGCGCCATCATGCGTATGGAGTGCAGTACGTCGAACGGTGTGTGCCGTGCCTTTCGGCGTCCGCGCGCGAGGAGCTCGAAGACTTCGCCTTCGACGCTGCTATCGCGATTATCGGCGGCCGCAATCAGGCCGGATTCATGGCCGCGCTGCTGCAAAGCTGGGCCGAGGCGGGGATAGACACCGTCGAGCTGCTGGCATGCGCGCAACGCGAGCGCGACCAGGTGATCCGCGAGTCGCGTTCGCCCGGGCGCCGGCGCGGACCGGTGTCGGGGTTCGTGCTCCCGACGCTGCGCCGCTGCGGGTTGCTGAGCCGGAGAGTCGCTGGCCGCTTTCACGAGGCGCTACAGGAAAATCTCGGCAGCCAGGTAGTAGGGAACAGCGTCGAGGAGTTCATGCAATGGATTCCCGACCTGCCCGAGGATACCGCGGCCTGGGTATTGGGCCAGATCGAATAGCACGCCAACAGTTGGCACCACGTCGCGCATGCTGAGCAAGCTCCGGCTCCGGCTCTACCAGGCGATGCGGCTGACTTGGAATGCCGCCTACGATCTGCGATTCGGAGAAATCCTGCGCGGAGACATCCCGACCCGATTTTCCGAACTTGGCGCCGAGAGAACCGCCAACGTTTCCTACCTGGCCTTGTCGCTGATTTTCAAAAATGACGCGATCGCGGCGGACGACGTACTGGTGGACGTGGGCTGCGGCAAGGGCCGAGTGATCAATTGGTGGCTGAGCAGGCGACTGCCGAATCGGATCATAGGTCTGGAGCTGGACCCTGAGGTTGCGGCTCATACGCGCGAGCGGCTGCGAGGTTATCGCAACGTGACTATCATCGCCGGCGATGGAATCGAAAATCTTCCAGCGGACGGCACCTTGTTTTTTCTGTTTAATCCGTTCGCGCAGTCGGTCGCGAACCGCTTCAAGGAACGGGTCCTGCAATCAGCGCGCCGGGACAAGGTCCGGATTTTCTACTACAACTGCGTTCACGTCGACGTTTTCGAAAACGATGCGCGTTTTTCGGTGGAGCACCGCAAGCTGATTTCGGATGAGTGGTCCGCGCCGCGCCGCGAGATCCTGGACCGGCTGCTCGACACTCTGGCCGTTATCCGGCTGAAGGACGCCTGACGGCGATCACTAAAATCTTATTTTCTGAACGCTGATTCAAAAGGTCCCGCAAGCACGAAATGCCTGCAAGCGACATGCGATTCCTAGGCTGGCGTAGGCGCATCAAGCGGCGCTGTAGTCATTGGTTGCATCCGGCACAGTCAAGCGTTTGACATGGCATGGCTGCAACAGGTAGGGTTCTGCAAGGGCGGGGGAGAGCCCCCATGAACGGAGCTGGGTCTTCTACAAGCTGGTTCCGACGAGAGGAGTCATCTAGTGAAAAAGAATCGCTCAGCCGACGCCAAGAAAAAACAGAAGTTGGCGAAATACGTTCCGCCCACGTTGGTGGATTACGGCAACGTCACAAAAATTACGGCTACTCCCAAGTCGATAAGCGGTCCAGATAGCCAGGGCCCACATAAGGGGAGCTGCCTCTAAAGGCATCATTCCAGTCCCGCTTCGAGTAAAGTTCCGGATCCTCGTCCCGTGGATTCTTATCGCAGGACTCGAAAAGTCGAACACGGCAGCAGGTTAGTAGTTCGGTTGCGCTCATCCAGCGTGATTGCCTCATCGGGATGAATCACAGCTATTCGACCTGTGGATTCGTTCTGGTTAGCGACACGCCGATTCCCGAGCTCCGCGAAACCCGCAGCGACAGCACCGATCTCGATCAGTTGATAACTATTCACCTCGGCGAGGTCAGGTGTGACGCCCCGCGTCCATCGGAATGGTTCATGCGCCAGAACCTGCCTGACGGCGTGCCTTGGACATCGCGGGCGCGGACGCGCGACGGATATTTTCTCCACTTCCCCGAATTCGCGGATTTTACGGTTGATTGCGGCGGCCGCCACATCAGGTGCGTCGGGCGGCGACCCGCCGCGTCGGATCTCATGGTTCGCGCGCTCCTGCTCGATCACGTTATTCCGCCGGTAATCGCACTGCGCGGACGCTACGTGCTGCATGCCGCCGCCGTTCGAACCAGCGCCGCCGGTGTTTGCGTGTTCGCAGGAGACTCGGGGGCGGGCAAATCGACTATTGCGGCGCAGCTCGCGGCTGCAGGCGGCGAGTTCCTTACCGACGACTGCCTGGTGATCGATGAACAAGGCGGCGCCGTGGTGGCGTGGGCGTCGCATCCGAGCATCAAGCTTCGCGACGATGCGATACAGTTCCTGAAGCCGGGAGGCGATAGCGAGCCGGTCGCGGAATACACCGCCAAGCGTCGCGTGCCGGCGTCGAGTTTCGGCACCGCTTCTCCGCTCGAGCCGGTTGCGGTCGCGCGGCTTTATTTTCTGACGCGCGGCGATGACGACGCTGCCGCCACCAGCAGGCCGCTGATTGAGCGTTTGCCGCTGCACGCCGCCTTCATGAAGCTGGTCAAGCACAGCATCCGGCTGGACAGCACGGATCGCGCGATGCTGGAAGGCGAGTTTCAGTTCACTCGACGTATTGTGGATTCAGTGCCTGCTGCGCTGCTCTCGCTGCCGAACGATCTTTCCAAGCTGCGCCTGGTCCACGACGCCATAGCCGCCGACCTGGCCTCGAACTGAGTGCCTGCTCGTTCGGCGGTTCAAGTCCTGAAGAGCCATTAGCTCTGCCGCAAGCCCCGCGTAGCGCCGCATTCTCAGCTCGTAGCGCATGTACTGGCGAATAGCGCGCCCGATGGAATTCAGTCTGAGCGACAAGTCCGGGAGCGGACCCGCAGGATCGTAGAGCGGCATTTCGTTCCTGATGGGCGCTTCGTTCGCCGCGATGAATTCGAACACCAGGCTGACCCGCGGATTTCCCGGGCCCTGCGCCGTCGAACCCCAATGGAGAATCCGGAACTGCCAACCGAGAATCGATCCCGCGGGCGCCGGAATCGCCCGACCGCGCTGGAGCAGTTCGCGCATCTGGAGATTGCTGGCGTTGCGCAATTCGCGCCGCTGTCCGATCGCCGATGTGTTCAAGTCCTTCGGCACCAGGTAAATGCAGCCATTGTCGATGGTCGCGTCGGTAAGCGGAATCCAAATCGACATTCGGTTCGGCAGATTGCCGTCGATGTGCGGCGGCCATCCGCTGGCGCCTCGCACAGGCTGCACGTAATGGCACCAGCCGTGCGGAATATACCTGTAACCCGGGCCCAGAGCCGCGGTGAGAATCTGCGCGATCGGCGCAATCCGCCAAAGCGTCCACAGCTGGTCGTACACGTAGGCGAACGCCGGCGGCCATCCGGCTCTGCGAACCGTCTCGACACATTCCAGGATCGAGGCCGTAAGGTTCTGCACGATCCGCGCGTCCGAGCAGAAGTAACCCCACTCATCCAGGCCGCGGGCGTAGCGAGCGAGCGTCGACGCGTCGAAGGCCGGAAGGTCGGGAACCGGCGGGGACTTTTCCAAAACAGAAAATGGAGGATAGAGAGCCCGCCAATACTCAGGGTTCGACGCTTGCTCGAGTCGTGTACGAATTTCGTCTTTCGAGAGTGACAGTCCGGACAGGAGTTGCTGCGCCTTTTTTTGTACCGGCTGCCGAACTCTGCCTTGCATCCCGAATCCTCGACGCGAGCTTAGACGCGCGCGAGCGACAATGCCAGTTGCGGTTGCGGAAACGGAGTCAAAGCGACAGCGCGCGCGTTCGGGGCCCGTTGTATCGCGCAGTGTCGCGTAATTTAGACTCTGGCAGAAGGTGCATAATCTTGTCGCTTATCCTTGACGAGCATCGCGAATACCTTATCGACCGTCCGCGAGTTTCGGCATTCGAGCGGGCGATTTCGGAAGTAGTCCGGCCGGGCGACGTGGTCCTCGACCTGGGATCGGGGACCGGGATACTGGGGCTGTTTGCTCTGAAAGCGGGCGCGTCACGCGTCTACGCAATCGACGCGCAGCGGACTCACCCAGCTCGCGCGCGAAATCTTTGCGGCCAACGGCTTTGCCGATCGCGCGATTTGCATCAAGGGGTTGTCGACCCGCGTCGAGCTGCCGGAGAAAGTTGGCGTCATCGTCGGCGACTTGATCGGGCGGTTCGGGATTGACGGCGGACTGGTGGAGTATTTCGCCGACGCGCGCCATCGGATGGCGCAGCCTGACGTCCGCACGGTTCCATCGAGGGTCGATCTGCTTGTGGCCCCGGTCGAAGCGCCGCAGACCTGGGGCGAAGTCGACTTCTGGAAAACCTCGCCCGCAGGATTCAACTTCGATCGTGCGTATAACATCGCGGTGAATACCGGCCATCCGGTGAAGTACCGGCCCGACCAGATTCTTGGCAAGCCGGAGGTGATTGCTGCGATCGACGTTACGAGCGATGGCAATCAGGTTCTGCAAGGCGAGGCGACGAGCATCGTGCGTCGCTCCGGCACGATGCACGGGATCGCAGGATGGTTTGAGGCGACATTGTCGCCCTCGGTGACGATGTCAAATTCGCCGCTGCGCGAGGACGTAATCAATCGCCGCGCGGTATTCTTTCCGGTCGATCCGCCGAGCGCGGTGAATGTGGGCGACTCGGTCCGCGTGAAGATGTCGATCTCGCCGGCCGATACCCTGGTCAATTGGCGCGTCGAATTGGCCGATCGAGCAGGCGCGGTGCGCAGGAAATTTTCGCACTCGACGTTCGGCGGGATGCTGATATGTCCTGAGGATCTCGCTAAATCGCGGCCGGACTATGTGCCCCAGCTGACCTCGTGGGGAAAGGCGCGGCGTTCGGTCGTGAACCTGTGCGACGGCAAGCGAACTGTCGCGGAGATCGAGCGCGAGGTTTATGCGCTCCATCGAGACCTGTTCGCTTCGCCCGGCGAGGCGTCGGCTTTCGTCCACGAGGTAATGGTCCCGTACGGCACGCCGGGCTGACCGGCGCTGCGGCGCGGGTCTCACGAAAAAATAAAAGGTGGCACGCATGAAGATCGAGATTTCTGAAGACGTGGTCTGGCGCGAATTTGGCGGCGAGGTTCTGATGCTCGATCTCGCCAGCCAACATTATTTTGGTCTCACCGGTACCGGCAGTGAAATGTGGCGACTGATCGCGGAGCACGGTTTATCCGACCGCGTAATCGATTCTCTGCTCGCCAAATATGACGTTGAGCCCGCCAACCTCAAGGCCGATTTCGAAAAGCTCGTGGACGAACTGGCCGCGAAGGGGATGTTGCGGGTTTCGCGTGGCGACTGACCTTCCGGTTACCTGCACACTTTCCAGAGCGCCGCGTTGAGCGGAATCGGCGCGATATTCAATCGCGACGGCCGGCCGGTTGAAGTCCGTACGATCACGGCGATGCTCGACGCGGTCAACCATCGAGGGCCGGACGGCGGAGGAATGTGGGCCGAGGGCCCGGTCGCGCTCGGCCAGCGGATGTTGCATGCGACGCCCGAAGCGATCGATGAGCAACAGCCGTGGTCGGACGAAGCGGCGCGTTACCGCCTCGTCTTCGACGGCCGAATCGACAATGGCGCCGACTTGCGGCCGGAGCTGGTCGCCGCCGGACTGAACCCCGCAACAACACCGACGCGGAACTCGTGCTGCGCAGCTACCAATGCTGGGGCGAAGAATTTGCGGTCAAACTGATCGGCGACTTTGCGATCGTCATTTGGGATTCGCAGACCACAACGCTCATCTGCGCGCGCGACCCGACCGGAATGAAGCCGTTCTACTACTATGCGGACCGCAAAAAATTCGTCTGCGGCTCGGAGCTGCATCAACTCTTCCACTGCGACATCCCGTGCGAGCCGAATGAAGAGATGGTTGGCGAATACCTCGCCAACCGGACCTACAGCGCCGAACCGACTCTCTATCGTTCCATCCACCAGCTCCTGCCGGCGCATCTGCTGATCGTCGGCCGCGACCGGCTCGTAACCCGACGCTACTACGACCTCGATCCCGCGCGCGAAATCCGTCATCGAAGTGACGACGAGTATGCGAACCACTTCCTCTCCATCTTCAAGGAAGCCGTACGGTGCAGACTGCGCGCCGCAGGCATGGTCGCGGCGGACCTGAGCGGCGGCCTCGATTCGTCGTCGATCGTATCCGTCGCGCGAATTCTTCATGAGCAGGGAGAGGCCGGATGCGATCGGTTTGAATCTTTCTCGCAGGTGTTCCCGGGACTCTCGTGCGACGAGAGCGAATACATTAAGGCGGTGGCGGCGAAGTGCGGCGTCGCGCTTAATCTTGAGCTGTCGACGCCCCCGAGCGAGGTGGACCTCGCCGCCCAGGTCCAGCAGTTCAAGGATTTTCCGAATTATCCGAATCTCAGCTCCAGCTTCGGATTCCGCCGGCTCGCAATGCGCAAGGGCGCCCGCGTGTCCCTGACCGGCGAAGGCGGCGACGAATGGTTCGGCGGTTGCATCGACGATAACGCCGACCTGCTGCGCTCTTTGCAGATAGCCGCTCTGATCCGGCAGGTCCGGATCGATGCCGATCAATCGGAAACCAGGTTGATGACGCAGCTTGGCGCGCTGCGCGTGTTTATCAGAACTGCAGTGGTGCCGCTGTTGCCGCCGGCCGTTCGGGAATTCGTGCTATGGAGATTGCGCCCTGGGCGTTTGCCCTACCCCGATTGGGTCACGCCCGACTTTGCGCGCCGTACCGATCTCTACGCGCGGCTGATCGCGGAACAGCGAGGGTCTCCGCGTGCGGGGAATCGCGCACCGCCAGATTTACGAACTGTTTCGTCACGGCGAGCTTCCGGTGACTGCCGCGATGGTGGAGCAGGCCATCGCAAGGATTGGCCAGGAGACGCGGCGGCCGTTTAACGATCGGCGGCTTATCGAATTCGCGTTCGCCTTGCCGAACGATCAATTGCGCCGCGGCGGATTCGAACGATACATCGTTCGCAACGCGATGACAGGGATTTTGCCGGAGGTCGTCCGCACGCGAATCACCAAGGCCGGCTTCAATAGTTCCGGTGCTCGAATCCGTCAAGCACAACGCGGCGCTCATCTCGTTCGATCGGTTGGAAATCGCCCAGCGCGGATGGGTCGACGCGGCGAAACTAAAGTCCGGATTCGAAGCTCTGATGGGCTCATATCGGAACGGGGAGGGTGACTACGGGTTCCCGGTCTGGATGGCGCTCGCGACTGAGATTTGGCATCGCGTCGTGTTCGGTTCCGGCAAGCTCGAGCGCTGAGCCCTCGCGCATTCACGTGGTCTTCGATTACCGGCCGCCGAAGACACCGTCGACGAACGCCAGCAGCACGCGGGTCTCGGTCGCGGCACCCAGTGCGCCCGCGAATGCCGCCATCTCCATCAAATCGCGATCTGCATCGGCGTCGTTAGCTTGCTCAACTTGTTGCCGCGCGGAAATGGCCGCGATCTTTTCCTCGATCGCTTGCATGTGGATCGCAATCTTCTCGGCGACCGTTGCGGGCAGCTCGAGCTTGCGTTTGCGGCAATAGTTTGCGACCACGCGGTCGACGTCGATCAGCGAGGGGATAGTCCCAGGCTGCCTGCAGGTGGGTGATTGTCGCAGATTTACTCCGTGGCACTCGCAACGCGTCCCGATGATTGAGCGTATTGTTGCGAACCGGTCAGGCTTGCGTTTCACCGCCTCGGCCAGCACGGCCGCAATCCGGAGCGCCAAATCGAAGTACCGATCTTTGGCGGCAAAAAAGTCGTCAACGTCATGGCCCTTGAGGAAATCGGAAATCGTCCCCTGCTTGCCGTACACTCCCGTCGACGCTGGCAAGCCCGTGAATTGCAACAAAACCTCGCCGTCGTTGCCGCGCAGCCGTTTCAGCGGATACGTTCGGCAAATCTGCGGCCGGTCGGCATACACCGTGCAACCGTCCGCGCCGAGCATTACGCAGGAAGTGTCCTCTCGATTGCGCAGAACGATTCCGCCTTCGGTCAGAAAGCGCGCGATGAATTCCGTAGTAGTCAGATGCTGATTGCGCGCGAGCCGCGCGATCTCGTATGGATCCAGCGCGATGTGCGAATCGCGACAGCAGCTCATGCACTTATTGCATGTGTAGGCGAAAGGACTGTCTCGGCCAAGTCGGGGCGAATCGCCCATTCGGAGCTACCTCCGGCCAGCGGCGGCCGCGGCAGCAATTATAGCGCAATGCTCGAAAGCCGACAGCCGAATTGCGCAGATGCACCTCCCGCACTAAGGTCATTTCGATCGCCCTCGAGGTGCAGCGCATGGAGCAAGCAAATGACCACATCAACCTGCTGCGCTGGGAAACGCTATCCAAACGGCGCTTCGACCAACTCGACCGCGCACAAACCGTCGTCATCGTCACCTGCTCCCCGCTCGAGGTCCACGGCCCGCACCTCCCGCTCGGCGCCGACGCGCTCGAGGGCGAGGGCCTCGTCGAACGCATCCTCCCCAAGCTGCCCGAGCGTCACCGCGCGCGCACCTTCCTGAAGCTTCCCTTCATCTATACCGCCACCGACACGGTCCCGCAGCCGGGCTCGCTCTTTTTCCGCCCCTCGACCACCATCTCGGTGCTCGAGGATCTCGGCCGCTCGCTTGCCGCGCAAGGCTTCCGCGACATCCTGGTCTCGAACTTCCATGGCAGCCCGCGCCATTTCCTCGCGATCGAGACCGCTTGCGATCGCGTCAGCCGCGAGCGCGGCGTCCGGATGGTCAGCGTGTTCTCCGTGATGCTCTCGCGGCTCACCAACGGCAGCTCCGAGCTCGACGATGTTTTCGGCGCAATCGCGGGCGTCAACCGCGAGGATCTCGTGGGCGACACGCACGGCGGCCTGGTCGAGACCTCGCAGTTGCTCGCGCTGCATCCCGAATGGATCGAGCGCGACTATGCGCGCCTGCCGCGCCGCACCGTCGACCTCTGGCTCGCCGAGCGCAGCGGGGCGGCCGGAGCCCGCAAGCCGGACCATCAGAAGGGCGTGCTCGCGATGATCCGCGAGATTCGCAATGACCTCAACTTCTTCCGCGAGGAGACTTACTCCGGCGCACCCGGCGGCGCCTCGCCGGAACTCGGCGAGCAGTTCCTCGACACCCTCGCCGCGCATTCCGCGCCGGTCGTCGCCGAAATTCTCGACGGCAAGCTTCCGCCCGAGCAATGCCATTCACCGCTGTGGCCGCGCCGCTTCATCTTCGTGAACCCCTGGATGGTCCGCTTCTTCAACCGCCTGCTCGGCATCCGCACCGGCATCGCCTGACCCCGCAGTTTCCGCGACATGTTCATCCGCTTCGGCGTTGGGGTTAAGGTCTGCATGAATGTGCGAAGGCCGGCGGCGTTTCCTCTGGCTGTTCCTTCAGCCCCTTCTGCAGCAGGCCAAGCGCCGCAGCCGGATCGTCGACGAAGCTGAACAGTTTGAGATCTTCGGGGCTGATCATGCCGTGCCGCACCAGCGCGTCGAAGTTGATGATCTCTTTCCAGTATTGCGAGCCGTAGAGCAGCACGGTGATCGGGCGATCCAGCTTTTGCGTTTGCTTCAGCGTCAGTATCTCCGTCATCTCGTCGAGGGTGCCGAAGCCTCCGGGGAAAACCACCAGCGCGCGCGCAAGATGCGCGAACCACAGCTTGCGCATGAAGAAGTAGTGAAACTCGAAGGACAGTCCGCGCGTGATGTAAGGATTGGGCCGCTGCTCATGCGGCAACCCGATGTTGAGCCCGATACTTCTCCCACCGGCTTCGGAGGCGCCGCGGTTGGCCGCCTCCATGATGCCGGGGCCGCCGCCCGAGCAGATCATGTATCGGTGGCAATGCGACCGCAGGCTCTTCGACCATGTCGTGATCAGTCGCGCAAGCTCGCGGGCCTCCTGGTAGTAGCGTCCGAGAGGACCGTCGGGAGCGATCCTCGCCGAGCCGAAGAAAACGATTGTCTCGTGCACCTGCTCGCGGCAAAGGATTCGCAGCGGCTCGAGATACTCCGCAAGAATCCGGATTGGACGAGCCTCATCGCTATCGAGAAACTTCTCGTCTTTGTATGCGAGCGGTGGATTGGTCGTCGGCGGATCGAGCTTGCGCGATTTCATGATTTTCGCGCCCGCGCAAAATCGACGAAGCCGCGCTCGACGTCGGTGTCCACCAGCTCGACGACGACCCGATCGCCAACATCAAGGCCCTTGTACCCTCGCACGACTTTTCCCTCCGCGGCGGGATGGTCGATTCGCACCCAGGTCCCCTTCGACGAAGCGCCCGTCACGATCGCGTCGAAGCGCTCGCCGACGCGCGATTCGAGCAGCAGCGCGGCCGCCGACTTTCGCACCTGCCGCTCCACCTTGGTCGCGTTGTCCTCCTGCTCGGTGCAGTGCCGCGCCAAGTCGCCAAGCTCGTCGTTGCGGTACGGCGTCGGCGCTCCTGACAGCGCAGCCTTCAGCAGGCGCTGCGTGAGCAGATCCGGAAAGCGCCGATTCGGCGCCGTCGAATGAGTGTAATCCTTCACGGCGAGCCCAAAGTGTCCCGCCACCGGCCGGCCGGGAAACTCGAGCACGTATTCGCCCCGGCCCAAGAGCTTGACCACTGAAAGCGAAAGGTCCGGAAAGCGCTCGGGGTCCGCTTGGCGGCGCTTCTCGAGGAACTCCTGGAGTGCCTGGCAATCGGGACGCGGCGGCAGACGTTCCGCCCAGGTCCTTTGCCAGCTCTACGATCCGCTCCCAGCGCTCGGGCGAGCGCAGAACCCGTCGCAGCGCCGGAAAGTCTTTTCTCTCGAGGTATCTCGCCGTCACGCCGTTCGCCCCGATCATGAAGTCTTCGATTAGCTCGGTAGCGCGATTCTTGCGGTCTGCCTGCAGATCGGTCAGCGAATCGCCATCGAACACGGGGCGCGGCTCGATAGTCTCCAGCGTCAACGCGCCCTGCTGATGCCGCCGCGTTTTCATCGCCTTCGCGATCCGATCCTGGAGGCGGAGATTCTGGTCAAGGCCCGGCACGGCGGATATCGGCGCCGGCGCGGGCGCGGTTCCATCCAGCCACGCGGCGACCCCGTTGTAGGCGAGCTTCGCGCGATTCACCACCACGGCCCGATAGATGCCCGATTTGCCCACTGCGCCGTCGGCGCCAACCTCCATCTCGATCACGATGGCCAGCCGTTCCTTCCTGTCGGCCAGCGACGTGAGGTCGGTCGAAAGCTTCTCCGGAAGCATCGGAAAGATTTCGGCGGCGGTATAAACCGAAGTGGTGTTGGTCCGCGCGTGGTCATCGATAGCCGAGCCTTTTTTTACGATCGCGTCGACATCCGCGACCGCGACGAGAACCTTCACCGCGCCGCCCGGTAGTTGCTCCGCGACCGAGAGCTGATCGAGGTCGAGCGAATCATCGTTGTCGATTGACGCCCACAGCAGTTGCCGAAGGTCTCTCAGCGATGAATCCGTCGCGGCGGCCGCGCTCGCGATGGAGCCGGTCTGCGTCACGACTGCGGCGGAAAAGTCCGGCAGCAGGCCTCGTTCAAGCATCGCTCGCCGCGCGATGCTCCTGAGCTGGTTTCTACAGGGCGCAGTGGCTTGATTCATCGGCGCATCATAGCCCGCCCCGCGCCCCACTCAACAGTGCCAGCGATGCTGCTAGCCACGATTGGGTACAACGGGTTCATTTTATCTTTCTTAGAGCAGTTGACATTACAGTGGCGTGACAGTAGCTAACGCCGGAGGATTCTGCGTTCAGAAGCTACGAAATCGTGCTTGTGACCCTGGGGGCGGATAGCGCGAGTGATTCACATGATCTCGCCGGCCGCTGACGGCAAAATTCATGAAGAGAATCATTGTTAGGGCGTTAATTCCTGGGCTGATGTCGCTGGCAGCGGTCGCCTGGCTGATTGCATATTCCAGCCAGGTGGGTGGGGCGAACCCAGTAATTCCTATCGGCGACGTGATGGTTTCGATTCCCAGCGGCGAGGTTGACGAGTTCACTCCTGCCGGCGCTTTGGTACAGACCCTCAATACCGGGCACGCCGGTGCTAGCACCACCGGATCCGCCTTCGATTCGAGCGGAAACTTTTGGGTGACCATCTTCGATACCGGTCTGACGGAGTTCGACCCGACGGGTGCGCTGATCGGCGACGCCACGGCGCCGTCGACGCCGGAGTCGATCCTTTTCGACGGAGCGGGGCACATCTGGCTTGGCCAGGCTGATGGTACAAGGCAGATTCTGGAATTGAGCTCGAACGCCAGCACTCAACTCAACGCGTTCACCGTCAACACCGAAGACAGGGGTACCGACTGGATCGACCTGGCAGCCGATCAGTGCACGATGCACTACACTTCCGAAGGTCCGGATGTTCTCAGCTACAACGTCTGCACCAGCACCCAGAACGCAAACTTCAACGTTGCAACACTACCCGGCGGTAGAGCCTATGGGCATCGCATCCTGCCCTTTGCCGTTGGTTCCCTTCCCGCAGGCAGCGAACTGGTGGCCGATACCAGCGAGGTCACAGTCCTCAACAATACCGGCGTCCAGGTGAGGCATGATACGTCGGTCGGCACGCCGGGAGGTGCCCTTTTCGCGCTGAATCTCGACCCGGACGGGACTTCTTACTGGACCGCCGACGCCTTTACCGGAGTGGTATACCGGGTTGATATAGCCACGGGCACAATTTTGACGACTTTGAGCCCGGATGCGGGAGAGATTTTAGGGCTCTCGGTGAAGGGTCAGATTACGGCTGCGCTACCGACTCCGACGGCCACCGCCACCGGCGGGGCAACGCCGACCCCGACACCCGCGGCGATGGCCTCGGCGGCACCGCCGGCCAATATCACCAGCGCTCCCGGCGCGACGGTAACAGCAGGGACGCTGACGGTCATGAACAACAGCGGCGCCACGATGGTTACGCCAAAAGTGACGATCTCCTTTGACAACGCCGACCTGTTCTCATCGGCGACCTTGACCGGCGTTGTAGGCGAGTCCCAGTCGACCGCGACGGTAGTACCGGTCACGGGTGGAAATTCGCCCGAACAAGCAAACAGCACCGACTTCAACCTCACGCCTCCGCTGGACATCCCGAACGGAGAAACGGCGACCTATACCTTGACGGTCACCGTCTCGAACAACCCAAAGGTCACCATGCGTCGATCGCCGGTGAAGTACGCGGCGATGATCCCGGGCGAAGGCTTTGGCGGCTCGGGCGGTTTCCTCGCCGCGATGCTGCTGCTGAGTCTTGGGACTACACTGGTAGCCAAGTCGCGGCCGCGCCGAATGTTCTTTGCGCTGGTAATCGTGATGCTCGCGGTGACGAGCCAGGTCGGATGCGACAACGGCTCGAGCGGGTCCGGTGGCGGCGGGTCTGGCGGTGGCGGTGGCCGCAGTGTCCCGGCATCGACTCAGACGGTCGAAGGCGTCGAGGCG
Organism: uncultured delta proteobacterium; assembly: GCA_963805315.1. Taxonomy (GTDB): domain Bacteria; phylum Desulfobacterota; class Binatia; order Binatales; family Binataceae; genus Binatus. The sequence goes on along the minus strand of CAWDTQ010000014.1, from coordinate 681,155 downwards.
AACAATTTGGCAGATGCCCCGGTCATAGTAGGCGGACTTCCTATTGTATTGTCGATGATAAAGGTGCCGTAAACGGCGGGTCATTTATTACGGCCGTGGAAGGAATTACTCGTATCATTATATAGTAGTCGTGACGCGGGAAGTTTGCGACGAATCGTTTAGCAAGTGCAACTATTCAGGGAGTCAAGATGGGACGGAAGGTGTACGTCATCGGTGTCGGAATGACCAAGTTCGAGAAGCCCGGCTCGCGCGCCTGGGACTACCCGGACATGGCCAAGGAAGCCGGCACCAAGGCGCTGGCCGACGCCGGAATCGCGTACGAAGCGATCGAGCAGGCAGTGGTCGGCTACTGCTACGGCGACTCCACTTGCGGCGAGCGCGCGGTGTACGGCTTGGGCATGACCGGCATTCCGATCTACAACGTGAACAACAACTGCTCGACCGGCTCGACGGCGCTGTTCATGGCGAAGCAGTTCGTCGAAGGCGGCATCGCCGACTGCGTCATGGCGCTCGGCTTCGAGAAGATGGAGAAGGGCTCGCTCGGCGCGAAGTTCACCGACCGCACCAACCCGATGGACAAGCAGTTCGAGCTGATGGTGGAGCTGCGCGGTTTCGCGCCGGCGCCGCCGGCGGCGCAGTTGTTCGGCAATGCCGGCCGCGAGCACATGGAGCGCTACGGCACCACCGCGCTTCAGTTCGCCAAGATCGGCTGGAAGAACCACAAGCACTCGGTGAACAACCCGTACTCGCAGTTCCAGGACGAGTACTCGCTGGAGAGATCCAGGGCGCGCCGGTGGTGTACGAGCCGCTCACCAAGCTGCAGTGCTGCCCGACCTCCGACGGTGCGGGCGCGGCTATCCTGGCGAGCGAGGACTTCGTGAAGAAGCATGGGCTGGAGAACAAGGCCGTCGAGATCCTCGGGATGGCGATGGCGACCGATTTCCCGAGCACCTTGACCGAGAACAGCTGCATCAAGCTGGTCGGCTCGGACCTGTCGAAGGCCGCCGCGCACAAGGTCTACGCGCAAAGCGGACTGGGACCCGAGAACGTGGACGTCGTCGAGCTGCACGACTGCTTCTCGTGCAACGAGTTGATCACCTACGAGGCGCTCGGACTGTGCGCGGAGGGCAAGGGCGGCGAGTTCGTCGACTCGGGCGCCAACACCTACGGCGGCAAGGTGGTGGTGAATCCGTCGGGCGGGCTGATCTCGAAGGGCCATCCGCTCGGCGCGACCGGGCTGGCGCAGTGCGCGGAGCTGAACTGGCAGTTGCGTGGCGAGGCGGACAAGCGGCAGGTGGCGGGCGCGAAGGTCGCGCTGCAGCACAATCTCGGACTCGGCGGCGCCGCGGTCGTGACGATGTACCGGCGCGCGCAGTTTGCCTGAGCCTCGGCCCTGGTCAGCGATTAAAGAGAGAATCGCTCGCCGACCATCTCTTCGCTCTTACGCCACAAGTCGTTCGCGCGGGCCGGGTTGAGCGCGTATGAGCGCACGCCGACGCGCGAGGTTGTATCATCATTCACTTCGCAGACGTGGCAATCCTCGCAATAGCGTCCACCAACTGCGTCGGCTGACGCAACGAAACCGCTCCACACGGAAGTCGCCGAGCCTTGCGGCACCGACTTGAACCGAAACTGCGGCGCGTCCTTGGTCGCGGCGCGACTGATGCGGGCCATCATCTGCTCGATCAGCTCGGGCGTGAGATGGCGGCCGAGCTCGGTCTGGATTCCGCCCGGATGCACCGCGGTCGCGCGCACGCCGCGTCCCTTGAGCCTGCTGTCGAGAGCTACCGCGTAGAGAATATTTGCCGTCTTGGAACGGCCGTACGCAGTAAATGCCTGGTAAGGAGTCCGCTCGAAGTTCGGATCCTCAAGGTCCACGTCGCTGATTTGATGACCCGCCGAAGAGAGGTTGACGATTCGAGCGCCGGGCTTCAGCAGCGACACGAGTCGATTGACGAACACGAAATGGCCGAGATGATTGGTTCCGAATTGGGTTTCGAAGCCGTCCTGCGTCTTGCCTTGCGGACACGCCATCACGCCGGCGTTCGCGATAATCACGTCGAACGGTTTGGCGCGTGCCAGCAAATCGCTCGCCGCCTTGCGCACGCTGCTGAGCGAGGCGAGATCCATTTCGACCAGATCCACGGTTGTATTGCCGGCTTCCGCGAGCGCGCGCCGCGCCTTCGTCAGATCGCGCGCCGTTCCGACCACGGTTGCGCCGTGCGCGACGAGTGAGCGGGCGGTCTCAACGCCCAGGCCGGCCGAGACGCCGGTGACAAGCACTCGCTTGCCTTTAAGGTCGATGCCCGCAAGAACTTCGTCGGCCGTCGATTCCGCTCCGAATGTCTTTGCCATCGTTCTTCTCCGATCTCTATCGTCGTTCGTTATTCGTTGTGTAAGTAGAGCGCAAAACTATTCGGTGGTAAATGGTGAGTGGAGAACTTTGACGACGGGTCAATTGGAGCAGCGCAAAATGGATAGTTCAATTATCTCGCGATTGGCCGAGCAGCTTCACGAAGCCGAAAAGAGCCGGAAAGTGATCCGGTTCCTTTCAGCGCAGCATCCCGAGATGACAATCGCGGACTCGTACGCGATCCAGAAGGCATGGGTCGACATAAAGCTGGCCGAAGGGCGCAAGATCATCGGCCACAAGATCGGGCTCACGTCGCGCGCGATGCAATCGATGTTCAATATCAACGAGCCCGACTACGGCGTGCTGCTCGACGACATGCTGTACCATTCCGGCGCGGAGATCCCGATAAATCGCTTCATCGCGCCGATGCTCGAGAACGAACTCGCGTTTATCCTGAGCAAGCCTTTGCGAGGTCCCGACTGCTCGATCTTCGATGTGCTCAACGCCACCGACTTCGTGACGCCGGCGTTGGAGATAGTCGATCTGCGCACGCGCATGGACGATCCCGAGACCAAGGCGCGGCGCGGTGTCGTCGACACGATCGCGGACAACGCGGCCAACGCCGCGTTGGTCGTGGGCGGTCGGCCGGTCCGTCCGCTCGACGTCGATCTGCGATGGGTGGGAGCGCTTTGCTATCGCAACGGCGTGATCGAGGAGTCAGGCCTCGCCGCCGCCGTGCTCGATCATCCCGCCAACGGCATCGCATGGCTCGCCAACAAGCTCGCGATCCATGACCAGGGACTCGAAGCCGGCGAGCTCGTGTTGTCGGGCTCCTTCACCCGGACCGTGCTGGCACGCGCGGGCGACACGTTCCACGTCGACTACGGCTCCGCTTGGATCGATCTCATGCCGCTTCGTTGGAGGGCGATAGCTATGGATGTCCCGGCCAATCGCTTCAAGCGCGCGATCAAGGAGGGCAAGCGGCAGATCGGCTTGTGGGTCGCGCTGGGAGATGCGACCTCCGCCGAGTTGTGCGCGGGCGCCGGGTTCGACTGGCTATTGCTGGACGCCGAGCATGGCCCGAACGATCTTCGCAGCCTGCTCGCACAGCTTCAGGCGGTAGCTCCTTATGACACTCATCCGATAGTGCGGCCACGGGTGGGAGACACCCATCTCATAAAACAGATACTCGAAATCGGCGCCCAGACGCTGCTGATTCCGATGGTCGAGACGTCGGAGCAGGCCGCGAGCATGGTTGCCGCCATGCAATATCCACCGCACGGAGTGCGCGGCGTCGGCGCGGTGCTCGGACGCTCGTCGCGATGGAACAGAATGCCGACTTACCTGAAACAGGCGGGCGATGAGATGTGCCTGCTGGTGCAGATCGAGACTCATGCGCGGACTCGAGAACCTCAAGGCGATCGCGCGAGTGCCGGGAGTTGACGGCGTCTTTATCGGACCCGCGGACCTTTCGGCGTCGATGGGACACATCGGAAACATGACTCATCCTGAGGTGCTGGCCACGATCGAGCGATGCATCGGAGAAATCCGCGCCGCCAACAAGGCGGCAGGCATCCTGATGGGCGATGAAAAGCTCGTCCAGCGCTACCTCGAACTAGGATGCACGTTCATCGCGGTGGGCGCGGATACCCTAGTGCTGTCCCAGGGCGCAGACCGGCTGGCGGCGAAGTTCAAGGCGCCTCAGAACTGATTGATCGAGAAAAACGTGCTGTGCGCGGCTTTGAACCAGTCGCGACGAATCCAGGCGCGTCCTCGGGCCAGAGCGCGGCAGATACACGTTCTATTTCTTGTTGTCTGGAAACATCTTGCTCGAGCATGTATTCGTTGTAGAGCGGCAGGCGAGCGCACTTTCTTCGATTTGTATTTACCCGCCTGCCAAATCTCCTTCGCTTGGCCCGCGAGCTTCGTTCCTGCCCAATGCGGCGTCGACCGACGTTTCCTAGCCACTACCGCGCCCTCCATCCCTAGCCTTGGTTTCCTGAAAAGTTCGACTAGCCGTCTCGATTCAAAATCAAGCGACTTCGCGCAGTCTGCTGTGGACATCCTGTTCAAGAAATTGTCGACGAGTCTCCCTGCACCGCAATTGAAAGCGCTGTCCGCCGCGTCGCGCGGAAATCCTTCCGAGAGAGTATTGGACCGCCGACAATGAAGTGCGACCTGCGCACTTGCGGAAAGTTTCGAGGTGTCATGGATGACTAGTTACGCCCTGAGGGTGCAGTCGTCGGACTTGTTGAGCTTCCTTTTCACGGCTTCCCTCATTCTTCGATTTTGGAAGTTGATCGCTACGAGGCTTGCGCGACTTCCGCGGTCGGACAATTGAATTGAACGGCTGCTCCACGCCGACAAGACCTCGACCAGCTGATTCACGACAGCCGGAGAGAATCAGTAGTTGTACACATCGTCTCACAAGTCGGGCAGATCGACGATTAAAAGGGCGGATAGCGTCCGCTGTGACATTTGCGGTGAGCTTGACCATACAAAACGAAGCTGGGAGGCATCCGCATAGGCCCTTGGCTTCATGACCACTGCCACAAGACCAATCGCCAACGGGGATCGTCTGTAGTCGACTGCAATACCGGGCTTGCTCATCTATTCCGAGACGCACCCCGGCTTGCTGCTGAACGCGATGGAGTACTCTTCGCAGACACCGACTATGACGACTCGAAACCGACCGACGAAATGAGGCTCAAAGACGAGCATCCTCCGATCAAAAATCGAGCAGTGTTCAAAATCAGGTGCAAGACCGCCGTCGCGAAATCTCACAACTCCATCCAAAGCGCGGAGGTGGATTTGCTCACGGAAAGGACGATGAAGGTCGTCGACCACAAAGTTTCCGCTGTTGGCGAGATGATTCTTAGGCCAACGAATAAACGCGCCGGCAGAATGAAGTTCTCACTCAGCGACCTTGAAGCGCAAGTCGAACGGCTAAACATGCGAGTCCCACGCTGCTGACTGCTTCAAAGGAAAATAGCGCGCCGCGCCTTTGCCGCCCGCGATTCGAGTGTTGACAGCGTTGTAACTTGGATGTACTTACAAGATTGTAAGTAAGCGGTCCGGGTCCGGTTCGGGCGGTTCAGGAGGCGCGGAACTCGATGGATACTCCCGTTCTTTGGCAATTCACCAGCTCTCACTTCAACGAAAAGGCGCGCTGGGCGCTTGATTACAAACGCGTCCGGCATATCCGCCGCTCGCTGGTGCCGGGCTTTCACGTCTTTACCATCAAGCGGATGACCGGCAAGACGCACGTCCCGGTGCTGCAGCTTAACGGCAAGACCATTTCGGACTCGTCGCGAATTATCGAAGAGCTCGAGCGTGCGTTTCCCGGAGCCTGCCCTTTATCCCGCCGACGCCGACGAACGGCGCAGGGCGCTGGAACTCGAGGAATTCTTCGACGAGGAGCTTGGCCCATACATCCGCCGATGGTTATTTCATTTGATGCTGCCGTACCCCGAATTCATCCGGGCTTTGTTTGTGTCTCACGCAAGCCGGGCGACACAGCTCGCGCATCGCGCGATGACTCCGCTTATCGGCACAGTAATGAGACGGCAAATGAACATAAGTCCTGCCACTGCCGAGGTAGCGCGCGGCAAGACGATTGCGGCGATGGACCGACTGGAAAAGGAGCTGCGGCCGTCGGGTTACCTGGCGGCGGATCGCTTCACGGTGGCGGATCTCACGGCGGCGGCGCTGCTTTCTCCGCTAGTGAGACCGCCGGAGTTTCCGTATCGAACCAGCATGGCAATCCCCAAGCCGATGGCTGAAATCCGCGACTCGCTCTCGTCGCATCCTGCGTTTCAATGGACGCTCAGGACGTATCGGCAGCATCGGGGCGAGTCGGCCGAGACTTCGCTCGCCGATCGCCAATTCCCGTGCGGCCGTGAATGCGCCGGAGGCTGCGGCTGTTGAGCGGCGGTAGCATCCGGGGCAGCCTCGGAATCGCGCGCAAGCGGAAACGAGTTGCAGTTGCCCGCCGGGGCCGTCGAACCGCGGCGGATACGCGCAAAGAGATTCTCGATGTAGCAGCACGCCGTCTGATCGGCGGCGGACCGGAAGCGATCCGGCTGCAGGATATCGCCGCCGATGTGGGCATCTCGCATCCCGCCATTCTGCATCACTTCGGAAGCCGCAAGGGTTTGGTCGAGGCGATGGTCGTGCATGGCCTGGCCGGACTGCAGGAGCAATTCCTCAAAGGATGGCCAAGCGCGAAGGAACCGGACATCGAGGGAGTCCTCGAGCGCTTTTACGAAGTCGCGTCGAATCGCGGAGTCGCGCGGATGCTTGCGTGGCTGGTCCTGTCCGGAGCGAGCTTCGGAACGACGATGCCCGGCATTTTTCGTCCGGCTGCGGAGCGGATGCATGCCGGGCAGAGTGCGCAGAGCGCATGAGGAAGGCCGGCGTCCGCCGGAATTGGAAGATTCGCTGTTCGCGGCGACTTTCCTCCTTATCGTGGTACTTGGCGATTCGTTATTCGGACCGGCAGCGCGGATGGCAATGGGGCTGGCCGCGAACGGCGAAGGCGCGCGACGTTTCCGCCGCTGGATGACGAGAGTGTTGGAACGTTTGGAGAGTCCACGCCGCTCATCCACGTCAGCGCGCGGAAAACGCCGACAGCACTAACGGCCCGCGAAGACTTCGTTGGCCGCAGCACCACCCACGCTGACAGGTACTGTCTTAATTCGGAGCGCAGGGTCTGAATTTCAGGACTAAACTGTCTTAAATCGACGATCTCCCTTATACTGAAGGTAGAAGGTCCCAGAGCCGCCGCCAAGTAGGGAACGGCTCTACCAACCTTGTGATCGATTGAATCCAATCGATGGAGGTGAAAGCGTGGCTGCGCAGCTCAACCATACGATCGTCTGGTCATCGGACCAGACGAAGTCCGCTTTGTTCTTGGCCGAAATGTTGGGGCGACCGGCACCGGTCCGCTTCGGCCATTTCGACGTTGTGGAACTCGACAATGGCGTCTCGCTCGACTTCGCCAATACCGACGGCCCGATCCGACCACAACACTACGCCTTCCTGATTAGCGAGGCGGATTTTGACGCTGTCCTCGACCGCATACGCGCCCGGGGTCTCCAGCATTGGGCCGATCCGCAGCGCCGCCGCCCTGGCGAGATCAATCATAACGATGGCGGGCGCGGGGTCTACTTTCCCGACCCCGATGGTCACGGCCTGGAAGTGATCACGCGCCCCTACGGCAGCGGTGCCACCTGAGCTTGGCGGGTAGTGGAATCGTCGCAAGCGTGAGCGCGGCAGCGTGGCGGGGCTTCATTCCGACTTCGATTGCTTTTTCATTTGAGTGATTCGGAAGTCGAGATAGTCCTTCAAAAATTCATACATCGCCACATCGGGTTCTGTGCTGAACCCCACAGAAATATCCTGTCCCGGCTTATAGACGATCCGTTCGCTGATGGCCCCGACGACCTGCTTTTGAATTGGAGTGACCTTGTCTTAATTTCCCGCGCTCAGTGTCTTAATTCAGACAGTACCCGCTGACCCGCGAGGGTTGGCTTCTTCGGCGGAATTGATAGATGTCTTATCTAACTATGTCGAAACTCTGGCGAAGAACTACAATTGTCGCCGCCGTTGTTGCCGGCGCTTGCGGCGGCTGCATGGTGGACGATTCATATCCCCGCGGTGCAGGACGCGGTGCTGCGGCGTGTGATCGCGCGCAATTTCGCCGCCGCGCGCAACGACCTGCTCGAGCACAATTCGATGCGGGTTCTGTTGTGCGGAACCGGCAACCCGTTGCCCGATCGCGAGCGTGCGGATGCGTGCACGGCGGTCTTCGCCGGCGGCAACTTTTACCTGGTGGACACGGGAGCCGGCGCGTGGAAGAACCTTGGGCTGTGGCACATTCCTCCGGCGCGCCTTGCCGCGGTGATGTTCACCCATTTTCATTCCGATCACATCGGCGAGCTCGGCGACGTCAATATGCAGACGTGGGGGCAGGGGCGCGACCATCCGCTGCGCGTTTACGGGCCGCCGGGCGTCGAGCAGGTTGTAGCAGGATTCGCGCAGGCCTACGGGCTGGATGAGGGCTACCGCATCGCGCATCACGGCGCCGCGCTGATGTCGCCCGCGAACTGGCAGATGGAACCGCACACGGTGAAGATCGATACACCACCCGGCGTGTCGCCGTGCGCAGGCGGTACCGCGACAGTGCTCGAGGAGAACGGGCTCAAGGTTACGGCGTTCACCGTCGATCACGCGCCGGTGGCGCCCGCCTACGGCTATCGATTCGACTACAAGGGACGGTCGGTCGTGATCAGCGGCGACACCGTGAAGTGCGCGAATCTCGTCGCGGTGGCCAAGGGCGCAGACGTGCTGATTCACGAAGCGCAGTCGGCGCATCTGGTGAAGATGATCCAGGAGGCGGCGGAGAATGTCGGCAACGCGCGCGTCGCGAAGATCATGTCCGACATCCGCCGCTATCACACGACGCCGACCGAAGCTGCGGAATCGGCGAACGAGGCGGGAGTCCAGTTGCTCGTGCTGAGCCATATAGGTCCGCCGACGCCCAACTTGCTCGCACGGCTGGCGTTCCTGCGCGGCGTCGATGCGATCAGGCCGCGCGGTGTCGAGCTGGGATACGACGGGATGCTGCTGACGTTGCCGGCGGACTCGAAAGTTATCGAGACCTCGACAGTTCAATAGCGCGCGGACGGTCCTACCGCTCGGCTGGCGGCCTCTATGACGGTTGCACGACAGCGAGTCGGAATCGGAGTTTCCAATCAACAATAAATTGACCTTTTAGGCTTGCTCTGCGAACGTAATTTGACTAAGAGAGGCTAATCGCTAATTCAGTAATTCCTTTTAGGCGATGGGGGGTCGACAGATGGGGAGACGCACGAACCAGAGGGCTGCATGTCTCTATTTGGCCCTCGCCTTGTTGATGGTGTGTTTTGCGCCGTCAATTGCGCGCGCGCAACAAGTCGGAACAGTTACAGAATTAAAAGGATCTGCGCAAATCCAGCGGGCGGGCGCGACCGTAGCAGTCGCCCAAGGGATTCCAGTCCAACTCCACGACCGGTTCGTCACTTCCGCAAATTCAAGCGCGACAGTCACGCTCACCAGCGGAGCTACCCTGTCACTTGCCGAAAACACCAATCTCGTGTTCGACCAAAGTGTGACCGGGGGCGCTGCGGGCCGGAATACTCAACTCAACCTGTTCGAAGGTGGCTTGAGGTCGATCGTACCGGCCATGCTGCGGACTGAGACTTTCGAGATTCACACGCCCAACGCCGTCGCCGCCGTGCGCGGAACCGACTTCGATACTACCTACTCTGACGGCGCCGCTCGCCCCGGCTTCGGAGGATGCCAGCGCTACACCGACCTCAGGGTTCGTGAAGGAGTGGTTGCGGTGAGCAATCTCTCCAATCCAACCGCAGAGGTCGATGTCGACGCGGGATATGAAACGACCGTTCCATGCTTGTTGCCGCCGCTCAACGCCGGACCTTTGGGAATCGCGGGCGCGGCCGGACCGGGAGGCGCCGCGGGCGGCAGAAGTGGCGGAGGTGGCGGTGCAGCCGGAGGCGCAGCCGCAGCCGCTATCGGGTTCTCGGCTCCTCCGCCCGGGACCGGCACTTCAGCTCCGCCGCCGCCGCCCCCTCCGCCTCCTCCTGTGAAGGTGCCGCCACAATGATGACGAGCAAAACCGGAACAATGCGGACTTTAAAGATTTTTGCACTCATGGTTTTTGCCTGCACGCTTGGCTGGACAGGCAACGCTCGCGCGCAACTGCAGGATCTCTATCCCGGGTTTTTTCAACTGGCCAATCCGCAGGTTCTCGATGCGATTCTTTTCGGCGGCGGGTTCGGCAGCCAGGACTACGGGTCCATACAAGAGGGCTTTCAACTCCAGCAGACCGTCACTCCTTACGTCGGACTTGTGGGACGGATCACCGGCTATCAATTGTGGATTGGCGATCACTTCAACAACCCGCTTGCACCGGCGACCTTTACTCATCAGGCCCGCCTCAACTTCGCACGTCTGCAAGGCGGCGCCGAGTTCGCCCTCTATCCCGGCACAACACTGTACCTGCTGGGCGGCGGCGATGTCGGCGACAGCCACGCCGCTACAATCGAGGGCGACTTCTCGAGCTGGCTTTTCACCCACACCCATCATCCGCTGAACTTCTCGTTCAGCGCGAGCCACAACTATGAGAACCATGTGACCAGCGCCGAGATCGATTTGCGGGTGGTGACCCTCTCGACGGCCAACTACCTCTTCACCGCCGGTGGCGGCGGCGCCATCTACCAGGGCGGACAAATCACCAGTGCCGGCGGACAGGGCGGACCGGATCTGGGCGTGTACTTTCGCAAGTGGGGATTCGGGCTCGACCTTCAGGGCGGCTATGGAACCGCCGGCGGGTTCGGCCAACTGAGCTTCATCAAGCAGTTCGATTTCGTGGAGTCCGGATTGTTCTAAAAGATCCGGGCGCGGGGGGAACCGATCAGATGAGCGCATCTGAAATCGGGCGTTTACGCATAGGCGGGCGTCTGGTTGCCATTGCGGCGATCCTGCTGATGCTCGTCGTCAGCTTGATCCGGGAGTCCAAACCGGGTCACGCGAACGTGCCGCCCGGCCTTTCACCTCGCGCACACGTCCTCGAAAATTTCGGCAAGCTTCCGCTCGCTTTCGAAGAAAACCGCGGCCAGTCGAGCGCAGCGGCTGATTTCGTAACGCGGGGCGGAAACTTCCAGGTGATGCTCGATCCCGCCGGCGCAACGTTCCTGATGGCCGGCCCTGCTGGCGCGCCGTTGCCTGCGAAAAATGCCAAGTCGTCGCCGATGGCAATTCCGCGCGCAAAATTCTCAGAACTCAGGATGAATCTGGCAGGCGCGTCAAGCGCGTCACGCGGACAAGCACAAGAGCGTCTCCCCGGCGTCGTCAACTACTACCAGGGAAAAGATCCAACCAAATGGCAAACCAACGTCCCGACTTACCGGCAGGTAAAGTACAGCGGCGTGTATCCGGGGATCGATCTCGCTTACCACGGCGACCGCGGCAGTTTTGAGTTTGACTTCGACGTAGCTCCCGGCGCCGACCCCAAGCGAATCGCGCTCGCGTTCGATTCCAGCTCGAATGTGGATGTGCTCCCCGACGGAAGCGCCAAGCTCAAGACCGCAGACGGCGAAATCAATCTGAAACGTCCATTTGCCTTTCAACAGATCGGCGGCGTCCGGCGTGAGGTCGCAGCCAACTACACAATCCGCAAGACTTCAAACGCGAAGAAGACCGAGGTTGCGATCGCGCTCGGCAACTACGATCGCTCGAAGCCGCTGACAATCGATCCGCTGCTGGTCTTCTCGACCTACTTCGGCGGCACTGTCACGGAAATCAATGGCGCCGCGATCGATTCGAGCGGCAACGTCTACGTGACAGGTTTCGCATTCGATTGCACCGGATGCGTGGAGTTCCCGACGACGATTGGCCAGGCGTACCATGGGCAACAGCGACGCGTTCGTCTCAGAGGTCAGCAGTAACGGAAAGACGCTCTTGTACTCGACTTTGATTGGCGGAACCCAGTTCGACGAGGGCGCGTCAATCGCAGTCGACGGTGCCGGGGCCGCATACGCGACAGGCCTCACTCTATCGACAGATTTTCCTCGTACGACCGGACCCGCAACCGCGCCCGGGAATGGCGATGGTTGGGTCGCCAAATTTGCTACCAACGGGGCTGTGACATGGGCCACATATCTTGGCGGCAGCAACCTCGATGCACCAAGTGCGCTCGCGATCGCGCAAGGGTGCGCGAGCAATTGCACTCCAGTCGTGGCCGGAGACACGTATTCATCCAACTTTTATGGTGCGAATCCAAGCGATTTTGTCGGAGTTCTTGACGGGTTCGTGACCGAGATGACGGCCGACGGCAGCGGCACCCTGTATTCCGTGTTTCTGGGCGGAAGCGCCAGTCCGTCCGGAGCCGGCAGCGCCTATGCCGGTGCAAACGGCGTCGCGGTCGATTCCACCGGTGCCGCGTACGTAACCGGCACCACCGATGTAACCGATCTTCCGAAGACCGTCGGTCCGACTTTCGCTGGGGGGGCCGATGCGTTCTTCGCAAAACTGAATTCCAACGGAGCCACCACAATCCTTCGCTACCTCGGCGGCGGCGACCTCGACGATGGATTTAGCGTCGCGCTCAAGCCGGCGTGCGCGGCACCCTGCAATCCCTACCTTCTGGGAATTACCTGGTCGCAGGATTTTGCGCCGATCACCGCCGGTGTGGTTCAGACGTCACTCAAAAGCGTGCCCGCAGCCTTCGTCACGGAGCTATCGACTGACGCTAGCAGTGCGGTCTATTCCACATTTCTTGGGTCGCCGGATCTTGGGGCGTTCCCCAACTCACAATCGTTCGCGGTCGACAGCGCGGGGAACACTTACCTTAGCGAGGGGACCGCCTCGTCGATCTTCCCGCTCAAGAACCCATTCGAAGCCGCACCAGCTCCAAATGGGGCGATTTATCAGTACGCGGAAGTGGGCGCCTCACCGACCCCCACTCCTGCGCCCCTCACGAACTGGGCGGCAGCCAACGGCTCTGCTTGGGTAATCAAGGACGGTAGCGGCACCGCCAATTCCGCGTACGTCGGTTCCTCTACTGGACTCTTCACAAGTGTCGACGACCTAAACTTCACCAAGGCGCCCGCCACCGGGCTGCCGGCGGGTTCGGTCACGGCACTACAGGTTGAGCCGAGTATCGGCGGACAGCCACTATTGTTCGCGGGCACGCCGAGCGGTTTATTCATTTCGACCGACCTCGGTAATACCTTTTCGTCCACCGGCTTGGGCAATCAAGGGGTCTTCGCGATCGGGGACTTTCCAGGTGCATCGTTGAGCACCACGAAGATTCTTGTTGGCACTCGCAACGGCGCCTGGGCCAGTACCGACGGCGGGGCTCATTTCGCACAAGTACCGACTATCCCGGCGACGGCTACGGTATTCTCGAGTACCGCAGAGGGACCGGCGCTCACTCCAACGAAAGGCTTCCTGGGAACCAGCCGTGGCGTGTTTGCCAGCACGGACTTCTTCAGCAATTTCCCTGGCACCTGGAGCTTGACTAATCTCACGTACCCGGCTGTGTCATCGATGGTGACCGACAACCAGTCCAACCCGCCGGTCGACTACGCTGGTACTTATGGTCAAGGACTTCTCGCGAGTGAGGACGGGTTCAATACCTTTATTGTAGCCAATGTTCCACTGTTGGGCTTGTCCGTGTTCACGCTTCATGCCGACAACAGCACCAATCCGGCCACCATCTATGCCGGCACCTCAAGTCTTCAGCAGGCGGCTGTTTATCAGAACTCCACCGGTTATAACACGGCATTCACGCCGACCAATCTGACCGGCCAGCCGGCTATCCTGATCGGCTTGAATGGCAACCTTGCCGCAACGTTCCTTCAGTTTCATCCGGTGCTGGCGAAGCTGAATCCGACCGGAACAGCTATCTTGTTTTCCACCTATATCGCGGGCAAGAGCTGGGATTCGCCGGGAGGCGTCGCGGTTGATCCGACCGGCGGCAACCTTTATCTCGCAGGGACAACATATTCGAACAATTTCACCATCGTCCCCACTGCCGGCGCTACTCCCGTCAACCCGTTTTACGATGGCTTCGCCAACGGATTCATCGCGAAGATTGCGCCAACGGCAGCCGGTCCCACTATATCGCCCACTCCTTCTGCCACCGCCACCGCGACTCGCACCGCGACGGCTACAGCCACGGCCACGGCGACTCGCACCGCTACCGCGACTGCCACGGCCACTCCGACTGCCACGGCGACAGCCACCGTGACCCGAACAGCCACGGCAACCGCAACGTCGACCGGGTCGGTGACCGCCACGCCGACATCGACTGCTACGGCCACTGCGACCGCGACTGCCACGGCGACCGCAACTTCGACAGGGTCTGGTACCGCCACGCCAACCGCGACAGCCACTGCCACTCCGACAGCGACCGCGACTCGTACCGCGACGGCCACAGCCACAGCGACTGCGACCCGCACCGCGACTGCGACAGCCACAGCGACTGCGACCCGCACCGCGACGCCGACAGCGACGGCAACGCTGACCGCGACAGCAACCTCGACCTCGAGCAATGCGGCAACGCCGACCGCGACCGCCACAGCCACCATAACGAGAACTGCAACTGCGACCGCCACCAGCGGCAGGACCATCACACCGACGCCGACCCCGTCGGCGCTGGCGACATCGTCGCCGGTGGCCACTCAGACCGCCGCCCCCGGCGCGACAGTAGCCGCAGGGACGATGACGGTGACGAACATCAGCGGCGCTCCGATGTTTACCTCGCAAGTGACAGTGGTGTTCGACAACGCCGACCTGTTCTCGTCGGCGACCATGACCGCCAGTGTCGCCGACGGTGGGTCGGTGGCGTCCACGGTAGTGCCAAGCTCGTTCGGTAATTCGCCCGAGCAACCTAACAGCACGGTCTTCACCTTCACGCCTCCGCTGATGATCCCGACCGGAGGCATGGCGACCTATAACCTGGTGACCACGGTCACGACCAACACCAGCATCACGAAGCGACAGTCGCGCATGAAGTACGCGGCGATGATTCCCGGCGACGGGTTCGGCGGCTCGGGTGGCTTCCTTGCCTCGATGCTGCTGCTGAGCATGGGGACGACGCTGATGGCGAAGTCGCGGCCGCGCCGAATGTTCTTCGCGCTGGTGATCGTGCTGCTCGCGGTGACGAGCCAGGTCGGATGCGACAACGGCTCGGTGGGGAGTCTATCGGGGTCCGGGTCCGGCGGCGGCGGAGGCGGCGGCAGTAACGTTCCGACCTCGACTCAGACGGCGATGCACGTAGCTGCGACCAATACGGGAGGAACCCCGCTCACGGTAGGAGGATTCCCGATTGTGCTCTCGACGATTAAGGTGCCCTAGTGAGCGGGCCTGGCAGATGATATAACGCCGGAAGCCAGGGAGTGGTCTGGACTTTTTTCTCGCTTTGAGATTTTCTGCCAGCGAAAAACCGGGAGGCGGAATCGTGTCGACGAGGACCGTTCCGCTCGCCCGCCGCCGCGATCTGACTAATTCCCTGAAGCTGCAAAAGTAGTAGAAACCGGTTATTACGACAGCGGAAAAATCTCTCGACGCTTTCGCCGTCGACGCGACGGGCCGCCCGCCATCGTGGTCATGGTTCGACAGCGCAGCGATTTCAGTGTCGATAGTCATCGCGACCGCGCTGCGGTTCTGGCGACTGGGATTCCCCTCGGGTAGCGTCTATGACGAAAACAAGGTTCTGACCCAGGCCCAGTCGTTCCTGCACGGCTGGATCCCGCCTTATTCCACCCATCCGCCCCTCGGCAAACTGGTAGTAGCGCTCAGCGTTTGGCTCTTCGGCGATTTTCCCTGGGGTTGGCGCGCGGGAAACGCATTGCTGGGAAGTGCCCTGGTGCCGATAACCTATCTGCTGGCCCGCAGATTGTTTCGTTCAAGGCTGGCTGCCTCGATTGCTGCGTCATTGCTTCTTTGCGACGGCATGTTTCTGGTGGCGTCGAGATTGGCGATGATCAACATCGTGTACATCACGCTGGGAGCCTGGGCCTACCTTGTGCTGTGGTGCTTCGTCCAGAACCCGGGCCCTCGGACGCAGCGGCTCCAGCTGGTGGCTATGAGCCTACTGCTGGGACTCTTCGTCAGCTCAAAGGTGCTGATCTCTGAAGTGGGCGTGCTCCTCGCGCTCGCGGTTGTCGCAGTAGTCTTATTCTTGCAGGTTCCCGAGCAACCTTCGGCAAAACGCGCCTATGCGATCGGCGGAAGAGTCATCGGTGCGTGCGGACTTATCGGCGCAATCGTTACGTTGGTCTATCTCGGAGTCTTCCTGACATACTACTGGGCCGAATGGCGCGGACTCGACGGGTTCGTGGCCTATCACCAACACGCGCTCGACCAGAATTTACGCTTTCCTCCCCACTTCCGCGACGCCTCGTCATTCTGGAGCTGGCCGCTTCTTCTCCATCCCTACGCGTATTGGCGGCGGGACACGCTCAATGGCACAGTCGAGGTCATATGGTGCGGAGGAAATCCTTTGCTCTGGTGGGCAGTCCTTCCCGCGATCGTCATTGCCCTGGTTCGCGGATATAAGAACAAGAGTCTGGCCTGGATGTTCGTAGCCGCCGGATATCTGGCGAATGTCGCGATGTGGATTCCTATACGCCGCTATGTGTTCATCTACAGCTACATGGCGGCGTTGTATTTTGGCTTTCTCGCTGTGGCGGGTGCGCTCGACGACTGCTGGAAGGGATCCGCACGGCGCTGGGAACATTTAGTACTGCTGGTCCCGCTTCTGCCGTGCCTGATCTTAGGCCTGGGAGTTGCCTGGGGCATTGTCGTAGCTTGTTCAATCTCGATAGGTTATGCACTCGTAATGCGATATCCTGGCGGCTGGGACGGAAAGTATGTTTGTCTGATATTCGCTTCTGCCACCCTCGCTACATACGCCTACTTCTTTCCGTTGTGGATGGGCCTTCCGCTTTCGGAAACCGCATATAGCTCGCGGATGTGGCTGAGTTACCAGGGACTGGCGAATTGGCGATGAGTGAAAATAATCAACGCCGATGGGTTGGACCGGCCGTTATAGCCGCCGCCACGCTGGTTGCAGCTATTATCTGCGCGTTGTCATATTTCGCAGACCTATCGTACACGGAATCACTTGCTTCGATTGGTCAAATCGACCTGCTGAAAGGGGACCTGGCCGACCATTGGGCGGCCGACCGCGCGCTGTCCGGAACCGAAGTTCATTTCAAGCGGGATGACAATGGCGTCGTTGAGATCGATGTTCTCACCGACGCTCCATGGCGCTCACGTATGAATACAAGTGTTCGCTATGTGCTCGGTTACCTCTCCCCTGGCTGGTATGAGTTCGCTGGAGAGTTTCAAGCGGAGACCGACGATGCCAAGGGAATATGGGCAGAGCTCGACGTGAAATCCGGCCGCTGGAGGTTCGCTACGAAGTCTGACTCTCTGCCGGTAGATAGACGGAAGAAGTTTGATGTTTACTTCCGGCCGTCTGATGCCATCCCTGATGCGCAAATAGCGTGCCGATTCTTTGGTCCTGGCGGCAAGAGCACTGGACGAGCATTCCTTCGGGACGTCCGCCTCGTTAAGATTGCTGGAGAACCACCGCCGATGGCGCCTAAGTTCGACCTTGAAGCGGTGGAAATAGCGCGATTGGGGCTTCCGCCGAATACACGACATCCCAGCTATCGCGGGCTGGGGGTGGTTGTTTTCATTCTCATGGCGATCATTGGCGTATGCTGGCGGTTGCTTGAGCAAGGCCCGCCCACCGAATAGCTCCAGGCGTCACCTCAAAAATGCAGAGCGGGAAAGCGGTCGTGGCGGCAAGTGCTGGAGCATGCGACTCTGAAATCGAGTAGATGCATGGCCGGCGATCGGATCCCTACTGCCAGTGACAATGCTCCTGCACGCCGCACCTATCGTGGGGTCGCGCTGCGCGCAGGCGTTGGCCTCGCGATCGTGACCTTTCTGGTCTGGCACTACGATGCCAGGTCGGTTCTTCGGCTGTTGGGGCGCGAGCAGCCCAGTTACTTCGCAGCCGCGATAGGTGTCTACCTGACAACCCAGGTGATATCGGCGTACCGATGGCAACTGCTGGCCGCGGTGCTGCGCCTCGACGCGTCCTTCACCGATTTTCTCGCTCTTCGTTTCATCGCAACCTTCGCGAACACTCTAATCCCGGGCGTGATCGGCGGCGACGCGCTGCGGGCCTTTTATCTCGAGCGCCGGATCGGTCGCCTGGGCGAGACCGTGGCCTCGGTGGTGGCGGATCGCATCGTAGGGTTGATCGGTCTGCTCTGGCTGGCGGCGTTTGCGGCGATTTTCATGAATGACGCTGGGCTGTCTGCCGCCGTGACCGCCCCTCCTATTGTTATCGGTGTAGTCACCCTGGCGGGTTTTATTGCCAGTCCGCTCGCCATCCGCTTCGTTCATCTGCTGCCTGCCAGATTCAGCCGCTACGCGAGCCCCATCGTCACCTATCTCGATCATCCGGGCGCGCTGTCGGCCGCGCTGGCTATCTCGATGATAGTGCAGAGTGAGCTCGCGGTCTGCCAATACCTGCTGGCCCGCGGGATTGGGGTGAATGTGTCTCTGAGCTTGTTTCTTTTCTGCGTGCCGGTCGCCGGCGTATTCGCGAGTCTGCCGCTGACCGTCAATGGCCTGGGAGTTCGCGAGGGCGCTTATCTGGTCCTTTTCGGCATGGCCGGCATGGATAGGAGCAACGCAATAGCCCTGGGGCTGCTGTGGTTCGTCAGCACAGCGCTCGGCGCGCTGCCGGGAGTGATCGCGTTTGTACTGGTGCCGTCGGCGCGTACTTACAGCAGCGAGTGAGCGCGACAGAAGACCATTCGAGCTACGGAACACACCGAGTAGAATCGAAATTCCAGCGGTGTCATTGCCTTTGCATCGCGAATCGTCAGCAAGGTCTGCTCGATAGCTTCACGGTGCGAGGCGAGCGCTTCTTCGAATAGCGCCGATGCGTAGTCATACAATTCGAGGTCGTACTTTTCCCACTCCCGGATAAGCTCCAGCGTCTTCGGCGCAACCGATTGCTGCGGGATGCGGTTATGGGACACGCGAAAGGCCCTGTAGTGCTTGACTCTCCAACCAAGCACGACCTTCGCCAGCGCTAGAGTCTCATCGAAGCGCTCAGTCAGTCCGACCACGACGAAATGGCGGGCAAGGTTCTCCTTGGCTGTCGCCAAAGTTGCGGCATCGCATACGCTGGGGAAAAGTTCAGTTGCGTTCGGACCGGCAAGAATTCTGGACTGCATGTTATGTTCATGCTTCTGCAGGAAGTATTCCTCGAGAGTCAACTCGAGAGAGGCGCGATGATTCTGGTGAGGCTTGAATCGGCGCGCGAAGTAGTAGTCTGAGATGGCGCGCTCAATCGGCTCGCGAAGAAACGTTATGTAGTTGGCGGGGCGGGCGAGCAGGCGGTGCAAGCCGAAGGGCATGTGACCCTTGAATACGTCCATCCTGGCCAGCCGTGCCGGCGACCATCGCATAATTCTCTGATAGGACCATTGCCACCAGGTCGGCTCGACGCTGGCGATCCGAGGCAGCTTGTATTCCCATTCGATGATCCGGTTCAGGGTCGTGCCGCCGGTTTTGTACAGATGCACAAAAATCAACACTTCGGACCCCGGCGCGGGCCGGGCCGAAGGTTGTGGGGATACCGGTTGAGAGCTTCCGGCAAGGGAAAGCCGACCGCCATTTCGGCGGTCGGCTCTATCTACAGTTGCGATGCTGACTCTGCTGACCAAGCCGCGCGCTTGGTCCGGTGTCATCGGGTTCGTCGAACTAGATCCTGCGGTACTCGTCCTAAAGCGTTCCCTTTATATTGACCGTGGACAACGCGGGCTTCGTACTCGTTGGCGCCGAAGTTTTCGCCTTTCCACTCACAGCCACAGGGATGGCCCCCCCGGAATCAGCGTCGAAGCAGGGTTCCATTTCGACATCGAAGAAGACCAGGCCTGTGCTTGAAACAGAACCGCTCTGACCGACGAAATTCGCCGCATCAATCGAATCCGCGAAATGATCCCCGTTGAAATTGTATCCGGTGTCCGCGTTCACCTGGACGGTGAAATCTCCCGAACTGTTGATCGTCAGTTTAACCTTCCCGTAGTTGACAATCTTGCAATTGGTGTTCGGAGGGTTGCACACTTGCCTCATCAGGTTCCCGGTAGCGACGGTCTTGCTGCCGTATACCTTTATTCCGAAATTGTCGTTAACATCATACTGCGAGAAAAAGAAACCGCCGGTGAAGGTGCCGCTGCCGGAGCCGCTACCGCTCCCGGATCCGCTGGCCTCACCCACACCGATAAAGAAATCGTTGGTCGAGCCCGGCTGCAGGTCGCTGGGAACAAGGCAAGTCCCGGGAAACGTGGTCTTGATGCTGAAGTTCCCGCTGGCGAAATCTCGGCACTGTTGACCGCCACCGGGATTTTTACACTGTTGTTTCTGCTGCCATTTCTCAGTAAACAGCTGATTACTGGCGCTGTTTGCCGGCCCCACTTGCAGGCACGCAAGCACAAGCAATCCGCCCGTAGCTGCGGCCACCCTCAAGATTTTGTGAACTGATCCAGTCAGATCCATCGCTTCCCTCCCTCGGTTTGGCTGTAGAACCCCTGTCTAGAGCCGACGTGCAAAATTTTTCAGTCGCTATTTGCTCATATTTCGCGAGGAGGGTCAAGCGTCTGCAATGTGCAAATGAACATCAGATTGGGATTCAGTGCACAAATGAACGTCTATGCCCGCGCCAAAGGCCAACGAACTTCGAACGTCACGATCTGAAAGCGGCGCAGTCCTAACTCGACGGAACCGTCGCGGCGCCGCTTGAGCTTGAACGTCCCTCAAAGGCCGTCCCGCGAGATCGATCAATCGAACTTTGCGGCCGCCGCCGAAGTTGAAGCGCGCGGTCTCGGGCGACTCCGAAGCGCTGAACGCGCGAACGACGTACATACCGGCGCGATCCGCGGCGCGCGCCGTGGAAAACACCAGTCGCGGATTGTCACAGGCGCAGAGTCGATTCCCCTGCACATCGATCGCGGAGCTGAGCCTGGAAGACGCGCGGTGGATACGCATACGCCTGGCTCAGCTGAACCGCGCCGGAGTCGGCATACTCACCGCGCCAGGTGGTTACGGCAAACTGAAACCGATGCCGGCCGATTTCCTGCGCGTCGGGCGTTTCAAACTCAGGACCCGCATCGCCCCGGCGCATCTTCAGATCCCCGCGAGACAGCCACCCCACGCATCGCAACAGGGTCAAGAGGATTGTCGTGCCGCCGCCGTCGCGCCTGGCCTCGGTCTCGTAAATTCCGCGGCTTATCATCGCGGCAGAAAACTCCGCGGATTGCACCGCGGTGAACGTCCGATGCGGCGCTGTTGGATAAATGTCCTCGGTGACTCCCGCGGGTTCGGTTGGAGCGATCGAGCGACGGACGATTCCGAAATTCGTGTCGGAGAGCGATTCCGTGGCCGCCATCGGCGTCGACAGCGCGACGCGCAGGCGATGGTCGCGCGCGCGATTGTCTATCTCTGCGTCAAAATCCACACGCTCAAGTCCCGCGTAGATGCTAACTGTCAGTTGTACCGGGACCTCGACCGTCTCCGTCCCGCGCGCTGAGCGATCTTTGGTGAGCGCGCTCGGGAGACGGTAAACCAGCGAGAGCGAGATGCGACTGCGCACGCGGCCGCGCTCAATCACGCGAGACTGGATCGACACCGGCGTCGCGATTGGCGCCGAATCGGCCACCGGGTCGAAGTTGTATTCGTCGCCGCGATCGCCGTCGTCTTCGAAATGAACTTCAAGCGCCTTGTGATTTTTCAGATCGTCGATTTCGAGACCGCGCGGCGACGGACTGATCCTGAAGTATTCGTTCTCGATCGATTCGCCGCCGGCCGTATTGTTCGGCGCACCCGCTGCGAGTTCATCCGAGTGGACCAGCCGATAAAGGCTGAAGCCGGCCTGCGCGAGCGCGTCGTCGACGAGAGCAATTTGCGCCCGCGCCGCGGCAGTAGCGCGAATCCGAATGATTGCGTCGTCAGGCACCTCGAGAATTCGCCGCCGAAAGATAGCCGGATCCAGGTCGGCCGCCGGGCTGCGGCTGACAAACATGCGGAGATCGAATCGGTTGTCGCCGGCGTGCTCGAGCTCGAACCGGTTCACGTATTGGCCCATCACCTGCGCGCCGGTGATCATCCCTTTGAAATCCGCGCCCTTGAGCTCGATCTCGAACGGCCGCGCCGGCCGCGCGACATCGATCGCAACGGGAATCCGCCGCCCGCCGCTGTCCATCGCGACGTAACTCGCGTGCGGATCCTCGACTTCGGTCTCACCCGCGATGAGCGCGCGGCGAGCGAACGTGGGATTGAACACCGCGATCGCCGGCTCGCCGCCGTTTCGCGCCGAGAGCACTACATTGCCGGCGCGGCGCGCGACGATCTCGCCGATCATTGCGGCCTGATCGAAGCGATAGCGCATGTCCTGGTGGACCTGGTCGATCGAGCATCCGCAGATCGAGTCGTGCGGATGGTTCTGGATATGCGTGCGCCAGGCGACCTCTAGCAGCGCGGTCAGGTCGTCGGCCTGACTCAAGCGAGCGGCGAGCGCCGCGAGCGGATCGGCGATACGCTCGAGCAGGTATGAGTTCTGGAAGTCGCGCTGCTTTATCCACGCTCGCGACGAGCTGACGCCAGGCGTGAGATTCGAGCGCGCGGGCGACCTTAATTCTCCGCGGACGCGCGTCGCGCCGTCGAGCGGAAGCTCGCACAGCCGCTTCGCATACTCGTCGAGCGTGCCGACTTCGGCCGTGAACGGCGCGCGCGCGGCCGCTTCCTTCAGCCGCTCGAACACGATCGGATCGGGTTCCGCGTGATCGTTGCCGTTCATCACGAGTATCGGAGCGCCGGCAGAGAACTCGCGTTCCCGCGCGGCGATCTCGTTTGCTCGCGCGATCAATGCTTCAGCGGAATCTGTCGGAATGCTGGCGCCGTTGGAATAGCCGAACGGCAAAAATATTGTAAACAGCGAGCTACCGTCGAGCGCTTCCCAGATGAATCGATTGCGATTCACCTCGCGTCCCACGCCGCGGAATGTCGCGCCTGCCTTGAGCCCGAATTCCGTGAGAATCTGCGGAAGCTGCGCGGCGTGACCGAATTGATCGGGCAGATAGCCGGTCTGTGCGGACTTTCCGAATCGCCGCGCGATCCGGCTGCCGATCTCGAGATTGCGAATCAGCGACTCGCCGCTGGCAAGGAAGCTGTCGGCGAGCAGGTACCATGGACCGATTTGGAGCTTGCCGGCTTTCACCAGCTTCGCAATTCGGCGCGCACTTTCGGGCCGCACTTCGAGGTAATCCTCGAGCACTATCGTCTGGCCGTCGAAGTGAAAGCAGGGCAGGGCGCCGCTTTCGAGCAGCGCCAACATCTTGTCCATCATCGTGAGCAGCCGCGCACGCATCCGCTGGAACGGCTGATACCACTCGCGATCCCAGTGAGTGTGAACGACGAAATAAAGATGCTCCATGAACGCGCCTCGCTTCTCTCCGGCTAGAGTCCCACCGCGACGCACAGCGCCGCAACATCGCCGATCCTCTCGCCCAGCGCCGCCGGCACCACCCGGCAGGAGCGGGCGGATGCGGGCAGCGCTTCACGCGCAATCACCTCGCGCGCCGGTCCCAGAATCATGTCGCCGGTGCGCATCGCGATCCCGCCGATCACAATCCGCTCAGGATTGAGGATGTCCACCAGCATCGCCAGCACCTGGCCGAGCCGCTCGCCCGTCTGGCGGACGATTCGCATCGCGACCGCGTCGCCGCGCTTGGCAGCCGCGCAAACCTCGCGAGCCGTCGGCGTCCCGCGATGCGCCGTCAGCACGGTGCTGCGACCACGCTTACGCTCATCCGTCACGACTCGCGCGGCGACCTGCGCCATCCCGCCGCCACTCGCCCATCCCTCGACCGAGCCGCGCTTGCGATACCCGATCGGACCCCCGCGCGTGAGCCGCACATGTCCAATCTCTCCCGCAAGATCGTCAATCCCTCGGTAGAGTCGTCCGTCAACGATGATTCCCGCGCCAAGTCCGGTGCCCATCGTCAGGAAAACCATGTTGTCGCATCCATGCCCCGCTCCGTACCTGTGCTCCGCGACCGCTCCCGCGTTGGCGTCGTTCTCGAGGTTGCACCGAACGCCGAATTGCCGCTCGAGAATTGTTTTGATCGAAACATCGACCCACGTAGCAAGATTGGGCGGCGATTGAATAGTCCCGCTCACT
The DNA here is from genome assembly GCA_963805315.1 of uncultured delta proteobacterium. Classification (GTDB taxonomy): domain Bacteria; phylum Desulfobacterota; class Binatia; order Binatales; family Binataceae; genus Binatus. The sequence continues at coordinate 656,964 of CAWDTQ010000014.1, read as the reverse complement.
CGATCGAGCGGACCGCCGCAACTAACACCTATGCCGCGGATTGCCGACTTGGAAAGGCGGCGCTTCCTGAGAATGGCGACGATCCGCTTACATATAAGGTTGAGCGCGCGGTCGGGACCTTTGGCCGGCTGTGTAGGAAACTGAAGGCGCTCGATAACCTCCGGCAACCGTTCCGATAGGACGATCGCCGTTTTCGTGCCTCCGATATCGACACCTATCCAGACTTTTGCAGGCACGCGATCTCGTCCTGGCGCGGGCTTGATATCTGTCCTAGTTCCAGTTCTTCACCTTCGGCCACTGCTGCTCAAGGGTCCAACCACCCTTCGGCCCGCTGCATAGATAGATAGTAAAATGCTCCGACGCCATAGCGTATCTATCACCTACAGAGCCCCGCGCTTCGACTCGAGCATAGTTTTGCTCGAGTCGCTCTCGTGGCACATCACCGATGACAATCATGCTCTCACCCGTGTACTCGCGCGGACCCCAAAGCCAATAGCTGACATGGCCGCTGATCGCTTTGGGCAGACCCAGCTTCGGTCCATAGAAGTCGATCGCTCCTGCCTCGCCGTAGTTCTGTGCGAAAATAGCCGTCCGCGCGCGCTCATCCGCGGGCAGACTGTTATAAACCTTGGCGACGGCCGCTGCCATCTCTGGCCAACCCATCCTGTCCGCTAATAGCTGCGGCAGTTCGCTTGCCTTGCGGTTTTCGAACTTCGGCTGTGAGATATGTATGAAATGCGTGTAGCGGATATACGCTTGCGGCGGCAACAGCGGCAGAATGACCAGCGCAGTCAGCCCTCCGGTCACTGCCAGCAAGCCAAGATAGGCGGTGCGCATCCAGCGCCATCGGGGCGACGTGAGCCAGCGCTCGAACGTGACGGCGCCGCCAGCCAGCAGCATAGGATACGCGGGCGCCAGGTAGTAGAACCTCCCATCGGTAAGAAACAGAATCAGCAATGTCACAAGATATGCTATCCCCAGCGCCTTGTAGGGTCTGCCTTGATCGCTAAAGAGAAAGGCCCACAAGCCGCAAATCCAGATTGGAAGCGCCACCGGCTGCATGCCAAGGACTTGCTGACCCATGAACCCTAGCGGGCTCAAAGCGACATTGCGCCGGTCGCGCCTGATGTTGGCAAGCATCTCAAGGTGCGGGAAGTGATGCTGAATCATCCAAAGCAAATTCGGCAGAAACATTACTAAGGCTGTCATCCCGCCGATGAAGAACCATCCGCTCGCCATCAACCGGCGCTGCGGAGTCATCAGCAGACCGGCTACGAGCGCGAAACCGAACATGAGCATCGTGTCCTTGTTCTCAAGACCTATACCGGCCACCATCCCGAACCAGATCCAAAGTCTGGTGTCGCCGGCCTTGATCATGCGGATAAGTATCAGCACACAACCCATCCACAACAGCGGCTCGATCGAGTTCATCGAGAGATAGCTGTCGACGGCCAGGTAGAATGGCGCCACCAGGACGGCCACGGCGGCGAGGATCTGCGCAAATCGTCCGCCCTCGAGTTGCCTGACGATTGCGCCGGTGAGAAGGACAAGTCCTACGCCGGCGAGCGCCGGGATAAGTCGGATAGCCAGCATCGAATCGCCGAAAAGTGCTCGCACCGTCCACGCCTGCAAGGCGGTGAGTGGTGGCAGGTCAACGTATCCCCAGCTCAGGTGCTCGCCGCAGGCCAGAAAGTAGAGTTCGTCAGTGAACAGACCGTAGCCGCCTGGATTGGGAAGATGCAGAACCAGTTCCAGAACGCTGATATAGGCTACAACTGCGGGACCGCTGCTAAGTGTCCTTTTGCCTAGGAGCTTCGTCTGGAGTCTCCGATTGCAGCTTCCGGCTGTGCTCCCTAACTACAGCGGAAGCGGGCCAATATTCCCCGCGTGATCGATCGCACGAACTGCGTAATGCTTCATGCCCTTCATGTGAGTAACCGATATCATTTCGTGCGAGCCGGACGGCTGTGGTATAGCGCTGATAGTTATTTCCTTCGCCGAGTTGATATTCGACTGAGCAATCGGTTTGGGTGACGCGAACACCTGGTATGAGGCGGCAGTTCCGGATTTCCAATCGTCGCCCACCGCGGTGAAGCTTAACGAGTCGGTCGCACCACCGAATGAAACCACCAAATCGGAAATTGCCGACGGCGGCCGCGTGTCATCGCCGTAATGCCCGGTGTTGCGATCGTTCTGATGAAAGTGCCACGCCTCGTGATTGGCCGCAGTCAGCCCCGGCGTCGTAAAGATGTGGAGATAACCTTCGCGTGTCGTTACCGCAACGTCGACGGTTCCATCACCGGTCAAATCGCCCACCGCCGGAGTGCCCAACGACCATCCTCCCGTCCATTGCGGCCATCCAGCCGCGGCTGCGCCGGTCACACTGTCGAATCCATGCAATGCTGCGGAGTCGGTGCTGAGCACGATGTCAGGGGTTCCATCGCCCGTGATGTCCGCAATCGCCGGCGTGCTGAAAAACGCGAGCCCCTGGATTTCCTGGGTGTATGAGGGGAAATTTTCGCCAGTAGCGGAGTCCGTCACAGACACCGCCGAACGCAACCGAACGCCCTGACCCGGCGTCGACTGAATGCCCGCGAGAATGTCGAACACCGAGATGCCCGCTTCGACGATCTGCGGCGTTGCGGTGCCCAGAATGTTTCCGATCGACGGCGAGCCGGTGAAGCGAATCATCGGCGCGCCGTCCTCGGGAAAGGCTGCCGGGTTTTCCGGAAAAGCCGAGCTCGGATTCGAAAGTGGGATTATGTAGTTGAGAAAGAATTCCGGACTGGCTATTGCCATCGGGCCGCCGGGTAGTGTTAGTGCGGCGGGAGTTGTTACTCCGATAGTTACGAAGTCGGTTGCGGTGCCGTAGCCCTGCGAGATGGCGGTGAGCTGGAGCGGGAAATTCGGCATCAACTGGCCGCTCGACGAAAACGCGGTGACATAGTTAACTACCGTCCCGCCTTGCACGGTGTCCTGCAGGCCCATGAACACATCCGGATGCCCGTCGCCGTCGATATCGACCAGCGTCGGCGTCGTAACGAGCTTCGGATCGTGCGTTGGAGTTCCAAAGGAAGGGATGTCGGCGGGTGGAATATCGGCCGCGTCGACGGGCCATCCCGGCACCAGCGATCCGTCAGGACGCCACGCATAGATTTTGCCGTCCCATCCGCCCATGACGATATCAAGCTGCCCGGTACCCTCCAGGTCGCCAAGTGCGGCGCCGCCGAACGATCCAGTCATCGGGTTGTACGAATTCGGCGTGTCAGGCGGTGGCACTGTTTGCCGTTCGACGCTGCGGTCGGTGAAGGCCGGAAAACCGGGGCGCAGGTTTCCGCCGCCGTCCCACGCGTACACGAATCCGTCGTCGGTTGTAGCGACGATGTCGAGCGCGCCGTCATGGTCGAGGTCGCCGATCGCGAGCGGGCTCTCGATCGGATCGTGCGGAAGGGGGATCTGTTTCGACTTCCACGCGGGCGACTTCAGATAGTTGAACGGATAAGACGGATCGACGCCGCGCGCAAGATTGGTCATGACCGGAAAGCCGGGCGCCTCGCTGCCATCCGGACGTATCGCGTGCACGCTGCCGTCAGAGCCCGCGACTATAGTGTCGAGCACGCCGCGCCCCTCGATATCCGCCATCGACGCACCGGCCTCAAGCGAAGTCCCGAAGCTCATCGGAAAGCCGGCGAGTTCAGCGTCGCTATGGCGCAGGTGAAAGACGCGCCGGTCTTCGCCCACCAGTCCGTTGTTGTCCGTGACCACCACCCGAATCGTCACGTCGTACTGTTCGATTGAGAGGCGATCCGCGGTCGGCGCGATGTAGTCGCCGGACCAGAACGATGACGGAATCTGTGTCAGGTCGAATTTTTTGCTCAACGTCCGCATCTTCGTTCCGCTGCCGCTCGCGATCGTGGTGAACGCGTTATCCAGCGGCTGCGGCCCCAATCCAAATTGGAGTTGCCATGTGAACGAACGCGCGCGCCTTGCACCGACCGTGACTTTCACCGGGATCGAGGTCGTGACCGTCGGATCGATCTCCTGGTACCAGTTCGGCGAATCGATGTCCGCGGACGGAGGAATCTTGCCGTCGTGCACCGCCTGCATCGCGAGGAACAGGTTGGGCCTGCCGTATCCGTATTGAATGTTGAACTCCGCGCCGGGCAGGCCTGGGAAACATCCGGTGCACGGCGTGAAATTGATCGGCGACGCGGTCGCGCGCACGACTTGCTCGACCTCGTTGGCGCTGAGCGGGTCCTTTATCTCGTGCGCATCCACCGCGTCGAGTCCCGCGCTCACGACCATTGCCGCGACGCCCGCCACCGTGGGCGTGCCGGTGGAGGTGGAGCCGTCCCCGTTGGGTACGCTGAACAGCGAGTGCGGGCCGTACGAGGTTAGCGATGAGCGCGAGCGGAACGTGGTCGCGGCCAGGTCGTTGGGCGATGAAACCCCCGAGCGATTGGACTGATCCGATACCAGCGAATTGCCCGGCCATACGTGGGGCAGCGTCATGCCCTCGGTGTGATCGGCAGATTCGAAATCGTTGCTCGCCCACACCACCACGGCTCCATGCTCGTATGCGTATTCGACCGCGCCTACCAGCGCCGGCGATTGCCCTAGGGCAGAGACGGTGACGTCGATCACCTTTGCGCCCGAGTCCACTGCGAATGCGATCGCCTCGGCGACCCGATCGGGCCGATCGATCGCTTCGTCGCCCGCCTTTACCATCAGCAGGCGGCAGTTCGGACAAATTCCGGCGCCGGCGAAATTGTTGTTGGCTTCGGCAACCGCCTGCGCCGACTCGCCGTCTGAATGCCCGTAGGTGCTCTGGTCGGTCTGGGGATCGTTGGTATCGCGATGAAAATTCCAGCCGGAAATATCGTCAACGAAGCCGTTGTGATCGTTGTCCTTGCCGTCGCTGAACGCGACGATCAAATCCTCTGCGGTGATTCCACCGGCTGCGGGATGGAGCAGTGGCCGCGTGACGCGCGGATCGTTGGCGTAGTCGTCGACCGTGAGCGCGCCGTCGCCGTCGAGGTCGTAGCTCTTGTTCGATTGCATGCAGCCCGGCGAATGGCCGGCCACGGTAGAGCCGTCGGCCTTTTCGGGAGCGGGAAGTTCGCCGCAGTTGAGATATGCCTTGCGGCGAATGTCGGTGCTCGAGTTGATGCGCCAGTTAACGCCGCCTTCGATGTACGTGACGATAACGTCGCTGCGACCCATTCCGAATGAAGCCCACGCCCTGTTCACGCTCATGCCCGATGCGCCCTCGGGATCCGTCGCGACCGGCGCGCTCTGCGGAATGCAGTCGTAGAGACCCCACTGCTCGGCGTTGAACGTGAGCCCGCTCAGCGGATTGCGCTCAGCCGGAGCATAGTCTGGATCGTTGGGACCGCTGATCGAGCTGTTACACGGATTGCCGTCCGCGGCTGAGGTCAGCGTTTGAGGCAGAGCGGCGACCGAGAGAATGCAGATCAAAACAACGGCAGCGGTGCGCATCAAGAATCCCCCGTGCGATCAATCCGACGCATCCTCTCACAAAGCCGGCGAATTGGAAAAGTCAAAATCTGGCGCGCGGATGCGAGCTATCGAATCGCCGTTCGCCGTTTGCTTTACTTGCGATCCGAGGAGTTGATCGATGGCTGACTCGATCGGAATTGGCAAACTGCTACGCGACGTAACGCAGGCATATGTTGATGGCCTCTCGACCATCGGCGGCGCGATCGCCGATCTGTCCAAGCGCCGCATACCCGACAGCGAACGACAGATGGAACGCTGGATCGGAATTGCCCGCGCCGCCAAGGACGGCTACGTAGCGGCAATCGATCAGGGCTTCGCCATTTGGGAGCGGCGGATCCGCCAGACAATCGCTCCCGCGCAGGCATCGAAGGCCCCAGCCAGCCAAATCGAATCGTGGCTCGCGGAGTGGCGCGACGCGAACGAGTCCTTCATCCAGTCGATTCGCGACAGCGGACTGGGCGAGGAGGCGCTCAAGCAGACCCGGGAATTGCGCAAGGCCTTCGACGACGGTCTCAAAAACCTGGCGAAGCTGTGGCAGCCTTCGACCAAAGGCGGCAGGAGATGAGCTGAAGCCAGTCGGGCTGCTCTTCGACGGTGAAGTAATATGAACATCAACGACCTTCCGACCCCGGCGCTGCTCGCCGACGCCGACGCGCTCGAATATAACCTCAAGACCATGGCCGCTGCGCTGCCGGGGCCGCGCCTGCGCCCGCACGTCAAGGCTCACAAGTGTACGGCGCTCGCCAAAATGCAGGCAGGCGCCGGCCACAAGAATTTCACCTGCGCCACGATCCGCGAGATCGAAGGGATGGCGGCCGCCGGCCTGGGCGACGATCTTCTGCTCGCCAACGAAGTGCTCGACGCGCGCCGCCTGGGGGCCGTCAAGGCACGCGTCACTGTTGCCGTCGATTCCGTTCCCACCGTTCTCGCCGCCGCGAAAGCCGGAATAAAGGAAGTTCTAATCGACGTGAACGTCGGACTGCCGCGATGCGGTTGCGCGCCTCACGATGCGGGGCGGCTCGCGGACATGGCGCGTAGCAGGGGGCTCGAAGTGCGCGGTGTCATGGGCTACGAAGGGCACGCCGTCGGCCTCGACGATCGAGCGACTCGCGAGAAGCTGACTGCGCAATCGATGGAATTGCTGACCCATGCCCACAGCGCGACTGGCGGCGACATTATTTCTGCCGGCGGCACCGGCACGTTCGACATCAACGTCTGGGCGAATGAAATCCAGGCCGGATCTTACGTACTGATGGACACCGCGTACGCCAAACTGAATCTTCCCTTCCGTCAGGGGCTCACTGTGCTGGCCACGGTCATCTCGGCCACGTCATCCCATGCGCGTCGGCGACTGCGGGTTGAAGGCCCTTGGAATGGATCACGGCAACCCGTCGATCGAAGGCGATCATCAAGTCTGGTTTGTCTCCGACGAGCACATCACGTTCGGGCCGGCTTCACCGGTGAAGCCGGGAGACAGGATTCGCGTCATGCCGGCGCACATCGATCCGACATTCGCCTATCACGAGAAGGTTCACCTGGTGCGCGGCGAGCAGGTCCTGGAAACGTGGCCGATCGATCTGAGGGGTTGGTAGCAGCCGGCAATCTTCGCGGCTTCAGCGTTTGCGTCCCTCCGCGGAGTCTCGCGCGCGCGGTTGGCTACTCCTCCGCGTTTGATCGTGCGCCGCCCCGGACGCTTCGAGCAACTCCTCGAACGACGCGCGAATTGCCGTAACGAGATCGAGAAGATCGGGGAGCACATCCCAGTCCGCATTCAATCCCCAATGCAATTTGCCATCGTAGCTGAGCAGCGCGATGTTGAGCGCTTGATCCAGGAACAGCGGCCCCAGTGGATATGCGGCCGTCATCCGCGAGCCGATCATATAGAGCGGAATCTGCGGGCCCGGCACGTTGGTTACGGTCAAGTTGAACGAGCGGGCGCGCGACGCCAGACGCATCGCGAGCGACAACAGCGTGGGCACCGTCCATTCGCTGACTCGCGCGAGCACCTCCGCGCCCATCGCCTGGCGCGACTGTTTGAGCTCGGCGGTGACTGCGCGGACCTGCTCCAGCCGCCGGCGCGGATCGGTTTCCGCGATCGGGAGGCGCGCCGCCCATGACGCGATTTGATTTCCCAGCGTGCCGTGCTGCGACGACGTGCGCAGGCTCACCGGAACCAGCGCGCGGAAATCCAGCTCCGCGAGTTTCTCGGGGCCAAATCCCCGCCCTCGCAAAAACGATCCGACCGCACCCGCCACCGTCGCCAGCACGACATCGTTCACCGTCCCGCCCAGCGCGTTCTTGACGCGCTTGACGTCCGCCAGCTCGATCGCCATCCATTCGAATCGTCGATGGGGCCCGATCGGCTGATTGAACGGCGACTCCGACGCGGGAAACAGTCCGGCGCCGAGCGTCTCGGTCACTGCGGAAATCTGCTCGCCGATATTCTGCGCGGTCTCGGTCGGATTTTGCATCGCGTCGACGACCGCTTTGCCGAATTCGAATGGCGCCGTGAATCGCCGCCGCGCTTCCTCCATCACCAGCTGGCCGCGCGACGGTACAGCTTCGGGCTGCCACGGCTGCGCCTCGGGAATCGCCCCGTCCGGCGACGGACTCAGCAGCACCGATGCGAGATCGACGGCGGATATTCCGTCGATCATGCAGTGATGGGTCTTGCTGATCATCGCGAAGCGATCGTTGTCGAGTCCCTCGACTATCCATAATTCCCATAGCGGTTTGCCGCGATCGAGTTGCTGCGAGACGATTCTTCCCGTCAAGCGCTTGAGCTGCTCGTCGCCGCCCGGCCGCGGCAGCGCAGTGTGGCGCACGTGATATTCAAGGTTGAAGCGATCGTCGTCCACCCACACCGGATGATTCTCCAGTGGTATCCGCGCGATCCGTTGCCGATAACGCGGGATGAGATGCAATCGCGACGCGACGTATTTGCGGATCTTCTCGATATCGATTCCGCCGCCTGCCGTCCGGATCGGATGGGCATCGAAAATGGTGACGCCCGCAACGTGCATGTGCGCCTCGGGATATTCGAGATCGAGGAATGTCCGATCCAGGGGGCTTAGCCGTTCGTACCTGGCCATCGCGTCCCTCCTAGCATGGAACTGGTGTTGATCGGGTTGCGCTCGCTCGAAACCTAAACCCGACGTGTCGAAGATGCAAACCCGCCAAAGGATCGTCGCCAGGACGCCCCGGCCATCCTTCTTGTGCTAAGTCCAGCGTGTAGTAATCTCGGCGATCGTCAAGCAGCAGGAGCATTTCGTCATGGCATTATGGAAGCCTGATCCGACTTTCTATCCTTCGCCGCGAATGGCGATGTCCGCGCCGCCTGAAACCCTGGCCTACGTCGTCACTTTCGATCCCAAACGCAAAAAGCCGGACGCACTTTGCGCAATCGATCTCGATCCCACGAAGAGCAGTTACGGAAAAGTCGTCGGCCGCGTCGAGATGCCGAAAATCGGCGACGAACTGCATCACTTCGGATGGAACGCATGCAGCGCCGCGCTATGCCCCTACGCGCCGCATCCGCACATCGAGCGCCGTTACCTCATCGTGCCCGGCCTGCGCTCCTCGCGCATCTATGTCATCGACACCAAACCCGACGCGCGAAATCCGCGCATCGTGCGCGTCATCGAGCCCGAGGAGATCGCGTCGAAGACCGGCTACAGCCGGCCGCATACGATCCATTGCGGACCCGATGCGATCTATGTCAGCGCGCTCGGCGCTCCCAACGGTGACGGACCGGGCGGAATCTTTCTGCTCGATCATGAGAGCTTCGACGTGCTGGGGCGATGGGAAGTCGATCGAGGTCCGCAGCGATTCGCGTACGATTTCTGGTGGCATCTCGGATGGGACGTCGCGGTGACGAGCGAGTGGGGCACCCCCAACATGATCGAGAACGGTTTGAATCCCGACTTGCTGCTCGGCGGCAAATACGGTCATTGCATTCACATCTGGGACTTGCGCAAGCGGCGTCATCTGCACACGCTCGATCTCGGCGCCGAAAATCAGATGGCGCTCGAACTGCGTCCCGCGCACGATCCGACGCGGCAGTACGGCTTCTGCGGCGTCGTGATCTCAACCAAGGATCTGTCGGCGTCGGTGTGGCTGTGGCATCGCGCCGGCAACAACGGCAATTGGGCGATTCAAAAGGTGCTCGACGTCCCAGCCGAACCCGCAGATCCCGCCCAGTTGCCGCCCGCGCTGAAGCCCTTCAAGGCGGTGCCGCCGCTAATCTCCGACATCAACCTGACTCTCGACGACAAATTTCTCTACGTTTCGTGTTACGGAACCGGCGACCTGCGCCAGTACGACGTCAGCGATCCGTTTCATCCCAAGCTCACCGGATGCGTCCGTATGGGCGGCATTACCTCGCACGCGGCGCATCCCAAGTCCGGTGCGCTCAACGGCGGCGCGCAGATGGTCGAGCTGAGCCGCGACGGCAAGCGCGTCTACATCAGCAATTCGCTCTACGGCGCGTGGGACGAGCAGTTCTATCCCGAAGGATTGCGCGGATGGGTCACGAAGCTCGATGCGAAGCCGTCGGGCGGGCTCGCGCTCGATCCGAAATTCTTCCTGACCTTCGAGGGCGAGCGGCCGCATCAGATTCGCCTCGACGGCGGCGACTCATCGTCTGACTCGTATTGCTATCCCTGACCGGCGCATGGCCGTGGATCGCAGTCGCGGCGCTGGGCGCGTATCACGGCGTCGATCCCTCGATGGGTTGGCTGTTCGCGATCGCGCTCGGCCTGCAGGATAAAAGCCGTGCGCGTGTCTGGTGGGCGCTGGTTCCGATCGCGATCGGACACCTCGTCTCGATTGCGGTCGTCGTCGCGCTAATCGGCGGTCTGCGGATGACTTCCTTCGACCCCAACTACATCCGTTACGGCGGCGCCGCCGCGCTGATCGCATTCGGAGTGTTCCGTCTCATCTGGCCGCGCGCGCATCCACGCTGGGTTGCGATGCGCGTCAACTCGGCTGAGCTGGCGCTGTGGTCTTTTCTGATGGCCTCGGCACATGGCGCGGGACTGATGTTGTTTCCGATCCTGATGACCGTGATGCCCGCGGGTCACGCGATGATGCATCACCATCACGCGATGCCGCCGATGGGCACGAGCTTCGTGACCGGCGCGATGGTCGCCATCGTCCACACCTCGGCGATGCTGGCGGTGATGGGCACTGTCGCGATTGTGATCTACGAGAAGGTCGGCCTCGCGATACTGCGGACGGCATGGATCAACCTCGACCTGATTTGGGCAAGTGCTCTGATCGCCGCCGGCCTCCTCTCACTGTTCATCTGAAGTGCCAGGCGCTACAAGTTCGGTTTGTTCGAGTCTTCAGAGTTCGCACCAGGAGTCGGCTTCAGTTGAACTCGGTCGATCGCACGGGGCGAAGCCCGGTCGAGCTATGGATTGGCGGCACTGCCGTCGTGGTCCTGGGGCTATTGTGCCTGCTTGTCCTGCGTCCATTCATTTCTGCGGCGCTGTGGGCCGCAGTTCTATGTTTCACAACCTGGCCGATGTTCTTGCGGCTGGAAGATCTGCTCGGCGGACGACGGACGCTGTCGGCGCTGATTGCCACCTTGTTCCTCGCCGCGGTCATTGTCGTGCCGGTTGCGATCCTGGGAGCCACGCTGGCCGACAATGTCTCGGCCCTGATCTCGGCAAGTCAGAAGCTCATCCGCGAGGGCCCACCCGGTCCGCCCGACTGGGTCGCAGGCGTTCCGCTCATCGGCAGGCATGTTGCCGACTACTGGAATTACCTGAACCAGAGCAGTGCCGTGAGGCTACAGGAATTGACGCGACTGTTGCCCGCCGCGAAGACCATCGTCTTGTGGGGCGGGCGGGCGCTTGGCGAGGGAATCCTTCAGATCGGGCTGAGTCTGCTGATTGCGTTCTTTTTCTATCGCGACGGACACACCGCTGCCGACCAACTGCAAGCTGCGCTTCACCGTATCGCAGGCGAACGAGGCGATCGTCTGCTCGATCTCGCCGGCGCGACGATCCGCGCAGTCGTCTACGGCATTCTTGGAACTTCGCTACTCCAGGGTGTAGTCGCGGCGATTGGCTTCGCTATCGCCGGAGTCCCCGGAGCTGCGTCGCTGGGATTCGTCACATTTCTACTGTCCCTGGTCCCGGGCGGACCGCCCATCGTCGCGGCGCCGGCTGCGTTCTGGCTGTATCGACAAGGCTGGACCGCGTGGGCGGTCTTCATAATGGCGTGGGGATTGATGGTTGGCACGCTCGACAATGTCGTGAAGCCGCTGCTCATCAGCCGCGGCGGCTCGACGCCGATGATTCTCGTGATGCTCGGAGTGTTCGGCGGAGCGCTCGCCTTCGGCGTTATCGGAATGTTCCTCGGCCCGACGCTCGTCGCATTGGGCTATAGCCTTTTCGAGCAATGGTCAGCATCCGCCGCCGCAAACCCGCAGAGCGGCACCGCAGTCTGACGGCCGAAGTGGGGCTTGGAGCAATGGTCCGGGACGCTCGACGTTCCGGACTCGTCAGTTCCCGTCGCGCTACATCGGCATCGGCGCTTTCTTGCCGACGTGACCGCCCTTCGCTTCGCAGGACTTGGCGTCAGCCGTGATTATGTAGCCTTTGCCCGCGCACGAGTTCTTGCCTTGGCAATCGCTCGTCGCGGTCTTGCACGCGCTTTGACCCTTTGCAGGAATTCGCACCCAGGCACTTGATTTGCTGCGGCTGCGTGGACGGACTTGCATCCGCAGCATTCAGTCCGCTCGCGGTGAATGCCAACGCGACCGCCGTCGCGATCATCGCTCCTGCTAATGTTGATGTCTTCATCGCATCGATCTCCTTTCGAGGTTGAGCGTCCGGCCGTTCAGCCTGCGCCAGTCGCGTTCGTATCATGCTTGGACTAAAGTGAAAACCGATTCGCGCGATGGCGTCAAGTACGCACTTTCTAAATTCAGCGAGATCGTGATGTCCCGGACAGGAAACCGGCTTCGGATGCTTGCTATCGCCGCCTGCGGGTGTCTGGCGATCTCATCCGGCCTGGCTCACGCGCAATCCGCCAACGTCGCTGCTTCCGTCGATTCCAGCACGCTCAGCGGCAAGTTGATCATGGGCTATCAAGGATGGTTCAACTGCCCGGGCGACGGCACCACGGTCGGCTGGTGGCACTGGACGACGGGACTCGACCCGACCATCGACATGCTGCCGAATGCCGCCGACTATCCGCCGTCCGAGCAGTGCATCACCAGTTGGCTCGATGCCGGCGGAAATCCGGTGAACCTGTTCACCGACGCGAACCCGGCGACGGTGGAGACGCAATTCGCCTGGATGCAGCAATACGGATTGGACGGCGTCGCCCTGCAGCGGTTCGCGGTCGACCTGCTAGACCCGGCTACGGCGTATGCTCGCAACCTCGTCCTTGCCAATGTCCGACGGGCGGCGGAGGACAACGGCCGGGTGTTCTTTGTCATGTACGATCTCACCGGCCTGACGTCCGTTCAGCTGTCCAGCGTGGCGAAAGACTGGAAGCAGTTGGAGAGCCAGGGAATCACGAGCAGCCCGGCCTATCTGCACCATCGCGGCCATCCGCTGCTGGGGGTCTGGGGACTCGGCTTCGCGGGCAGGTCGCTGACTCCAGCCGAGGCCCAGAGCATGCTCAATGCGCTCCACAAAGCGAGCGCGAAGTACGGCGGCGTGACCGTGATGGGTGGTGTGCCCTCCTATTGGCGGACGGGGACGTTCGATGCGTCGCCTGACCCCAAGTGGCAGCGTGTCTGGCGCAAGCTCGGCGTGCTGAGCCCGTGGTCGGTCGGCCGTTACTATAACGATGCGACGGCTGATTCTTATCGCACCAACGTGCTGCAGCCGGATCTGGCGGCCACGCGCCGCCTCCATGTGGACTATATGCCGGTGGTGTTCCCCGGCTATTCGTTCGCCAATGCCAATCGTGCCTTTGGCCAGCCCAATCCGATCAGCAACCAGATTCCGCGCGAGTGCGGCCTCTTCTATTGGCGTCAAGTGTATAACGCAATGGGAGCGGGAGCGACGATGCTCTACGGCGCGATGTTCGACGAGGTCAACGAGGGCACCGCCATGTTCAAGATGCTGCCCGAGGCGTCAGAGGCTCCCGTGACGGGGTTCCCGCCGGGATATTCGTTCGTCACGCTGGACGCCGACGGCTGCCCGCTGCCGAGCGACTGGTATCTCCAGCTCGCCGGCGCCGCCACGGCTGCGGTGCACTCCGGCATTCCGCCCTCTCCCGACTTGCCGCTGACGTTGCCGTAAGATCCGAAGGACGCTGGTTGCCGTTCAGTTGACCAAACGGCTTTTCCATTTTCGAATGAAACCGAGGTAGAAGAAAATCACGAAGAGAACAGCATGGACTATCGCGCGCCCGCCGCTTAGCTCAGGCGTTTCGGTGAAGCTCGTACCAAGGATCGGCACAGAAACGCGGGCCAGGTAGAGATAGAAAAGGATTCCCGCGTTCACGAAAAAAGCGCCCGCAAGGAACTTGCAGACGTCCTGCCACGGAATCCTCCCGGACATATCGCACAACCGGGTCGTGAGCTAAGCGAACAACATCCTTCTTAGCGCCGGCAGCAGCCGCATTTCCTCGCTGTCGATCAAATCGTCGAGCTTCACCGCGAGCACGCATAGAGCCTTGCCTGCCGTCGCGACGACTTTGTCCGGGTCTTCTTCGAACGATACTCCTACCAGCTTGGCAATCAGAGAGCGCATCTCGAGGTGGCTCTTCTTGATTCGATCCATGACCGCGGGCGCAATGCCGCCGGCGCCTTCTGCCCAGGGCAGCACGGTTTCATCCTCGCTCAGCAGATGCTGATTGAGTTGCGGCTTCAGGATTTCCCAGCATTGCTGCGCCTGCGCGCGCATCTCACGATCGGACGGCTTGAAGCCGAGAATTGCACCGGCCACTGCGGCGTCAAGCAGCGGCATCCCGAGTCGGTATTGTTCACGGCTCAGTTCTTCGGTGAGGTTTCTGATTTTGCGCGTGTCGGCGCGTTTTTCGGTCCGGTCTGCTGACGGCTTTCTCGAGGTAGGCATATTCGTCGGCCCCATTGGTTTGCCCAACCATACCACGCTTCACGCGTTGAGGCGTGCGTCGACAACGCGTTCACCACGAGAACGAAAATGAACTTCACGCCCGTCCAGCGTCTCCAGCACGCCATAGCCGTCGGGCGGAAAGATAGTGGTGACGCGAACGTCGGGAGCACGCCCCTGGGTTGCCATATCATGGCGCAGCTGGTGGACGTATTCCTCGAGCTTGATCCGCGTCGCGGCGAAGGCCTCGTCTATCGCCGCCGACAGGTCGGCGCTGTTTTGCCTGTCAATCGTCAACTCCTTGCCCGGCACGTCGAGATGAACTCGAACTCGGCCCGTCTTGGCGATGACGATAAACCGCAAGTGCTCGAGACACCTCGTGCATCCGGTCAGGCCGTTGACGTAGTCCTCGAGCGCTTTGACGCGCGCGCGGATTTGCGCCTTGATCGCTTCCGTCATAGCCATCTCGCCTGAATTGATCTGAAGCTGCATTTTGCGCCCTCCGAATCTCCTCGACGCTTTCACAATTTCTGATCCATTCTTCGTGCCGAGTGCCGATGGCGATGCGAGGTAGGAAATCCGCCGGATTTCGTGCGGCAGCCCGGCCGTTTTGTATCCTTCGGACACATCAGCCTGCGCCCCTTGGCAACACAATTCCTTGAAACATATGAACCGCAGTAACGCCTTTGGCTTGCAGAAAAGAAATTGTTCTGGCAGAAGTTCCCGAAGTGTTGGCCAATCCCCGTGATGTTCGGCGAGGGTTCGCGGGCATTAGCAGGGGCCGGGGTTGGCAAGGCACAGACGTTGCTCTCGGACGGCAGGGCACAGGCGCTGGCAACCAGACGGATGCGCCGAGCGATGGCGCGGGGAGGAGACTATGCGAGCCGGACAAATTTTCACGACATTTCTGTTGGCCTTCGGCGTTGCGGTGCTGGCAATAACAGGACTGGCGCGGGCCGCGGACAGCGACGCCACTGAAACCGCCGCGCTCAAGCAAATCCAGAGCGAGATGCGCCAGATGCGGGCCGAGCGCAATCGTGACCGCCAAGTGATTCGCTCACTTGAGATAAAGGTTCAGCACCTCGAGTCGAAGGACCAGAAGGTCGAGACCACCACGCAGCAACTGCAGAGCACCGATCAGAAGCTGAAGGAGACCACCCTCGAGCTTCAGCAGACCAACGAGCAGGTGAAGAATCTGCAGACCAAGGTCGACGCGCCGCTTGAGTCGCGCGAGTTTGGCAGCGCCGTCGAGCAATATCTCGGATCGCACAGCTTCACCGTCACCGGCGCGGCCGCCGGTCAATTCATTTATGACGGACAGAACAGCTCGATCGACGGCTTTCATGCCGCGTCGCAGAATTCGTTCTTCTTCGACTGGGAGCCGATGATCCTGTACCGCCCCAACGACTGGATGCTCTTCCAGGGCGTGTTCAGCGCTGGCTTCGGCGCCAATGGGACGGGCACCGACCTGTCCACCGCCGACTTCCAGATCTTCCTTAACAAGTACATGACGGTCGTGGCCGGGCTTTTCGATAACCCGTTCGGCGACTGGTACGAAGACCAGAGTCCGATGTGGGTGAACCGGTTCGTCACCGCGCCACTGCCGTACGGAGTCGAGGCCGTGGTTCCGGGAGGCGAGCTTGGAATCCAGCTTCGAGGCGGCATGCAAGTCGGCGCACTCGGCCAGGATTTCGACTACACGATCTGGGGCGGAAACGGCCCGAACTTCAGCTCCGACGTTCTTGGGGCCGCGGTCGGCGGTCCAACTTCGATCGCGTCGAGCCAGAGCAACGGCAAGTCGATCGCCGCGCGCTTCCGCATCTACCCGCTGCCGGTTGATTCGCATTGGGGACGGCTCGAGCTCGGCGCCTCCACCTACAACGGCAAGTGGGCGAATGGAAATTGGTTCAACTCGTGGGGCATCGATTTCAATTACTTCGTCGGCAACCTGCAGACTCGCGGCGAATGGCTCGAGTCGTACCGCCAGATGCCCAACGGCCAGAACACCGACCATCGCCAGGGATGGTACGTGCAAGCCGGCTACTTCCTGACCGGGATCAAAGTCCCCGGCCTGCCCGACGTGATCAACAATTATCTGCGGCGATTCGAGCCGCTGGTGCGTTACTCGGGAGTCAACCAGCGCGGCGTTTCGACCGACGACATCATGGGCGCAACCGGCAGCGGCATAACCGGCGTGAGCGGCGTGCAAGTTGGACTGGTGCCGGATTTCGGCATCAACGGATCGCCCGCCTTGTACGCGCCCCATGCGCGCGAAGTGGCGCTTGGGCTCGACTACTGGATCGCGCCGTCGATCGTCTGGCAGAACGAATTCGACATCGAGTTGCCGCGCGCAGGAGGATTGTTCGTTTCATCGACCGGCGCGGAGACGCCCGCGGGTTCCATCCCGAACGATCATGCGTTCCTCAGCCAGTTCACGATCGGATTCTGAGCGGGGTCACGACGATGAAAAAAATATTCGTGGCTATCGTTCTCGCCGGACTCGCAATCGGATCGACCGGCGCACGCGTTTCAGCGCAGCAGCAGGAGATTTCCCCGGCTGAGCACAAACGTTTGTTCCGCGAGGGCGCCAAGCTGTGGCCGGTTTACTGCAATACCTGTCACAATGCGCGGCCGGGATCCGAGAAGGCGCCCTACGAATGGGACCAGATAATGATGCATATGCGTACGCTCGGGAACTTACCTCCGGACGACGCTAACGCGATATTGGAATACCTTAAGACCCGTTGAATCGTACGAAAGTGAAAAAGTGAAAAGTGAAAGTGAAAAAGTGAAACGGAGGGCGATGTGAACCGATTCATCTCAATTCTTGGTGCTTTCGCAATTGTCGTATCCGCGTATATTCCGGCGCGTGCGGCCGACATGGCTGCCGCCAAGCAGAATTACGATACGTTTTGCGTGAAGTGCCACGGCCCCGGCGGCAAGGGCGACGGCCCCGGCGCGGCGACGCTTTCCACCAGCCCGCGCAATTTCACCGATTGCGCTGCGATGGCCAAGATTTCCGACGACACTATGTTCAACGTCATCAAGAACGGCGGCGCGGCTGCCGGTCTCAGCAAAGACATGCAGGCGTGGAGTTCGGGATTCGAGGACGGCGAGATACACGACCTGGTCGCCTACGTCAGAACTTTCTGCAAGAAGTAGCGCGACCGCGATGAGCGACGGCAGTCCGATCGACGCGATTCCGCGCGACCTGTGGTGGTTTCGCAAAAATGTGCCGTGCCTTGACGCCTGCCCGGTCAAGACCGACGCGGGCCGCTACGTTCAGCTGATCGCGGAAGGACGCCTGGCGGAAGCGTACCGCGTCGCGCGAGCGCCCAACCCGATCGCTTCGATTTGCGGGCGCGCTTGCGGCGCGCCGTGCGAGGACGCGTGCCGCCGCGGCAAAATCGACGCGCCCGTGACGATTCGCGCACTCAAACGGTTCCTCACCGAGCAGTTCGGCCCCGAAGCGCTATCATCTAAAGGGCTCCGCGAGATGCTCGCAGGACCGACCGGCGGCGGCAGCACCACTCCCGGTCATATCGACCTTTCCGGCGCGCGGCCCGAGGCTGGTGGGTCGAAGCGCAAAGTCGCGGTCGTCGGCGCGGGCCCGGCCGGCCTCGCGTGCGCGAACGATCTCGCCGTCATGGGCTACCGCGTGACGGTTTTCGAGGCGATGCCGAGCGCGGGCGGAATGCTTCGATACGGAATTCCCGCCTACCGGCTGCCGCGCGAGGTGATCGACTGCCAGGTCCGCGAGATCGAAACGCTCGGCGTCGAGTTTCGCTACTCGACGCCGCTACGACCCGGCTTTGGAGTTCGCGAGCTCAAGCAGCAGGGCTACGAAGCAATTTTCCTGGCCGTCGGCGCGTCGCGCGGCCGCGCAGTTCCGATCGAAGGAACCGATGCCGACGGCGTGATCAAGGCGATCGACTATCTGCTCAATATAAATCGGGGCTATCGCGTTCCGCTGGGCGGCAAGGTGGTCGTTATCGGCGGCGGCCTCGTCGCGATCGATGCGGCCCGGACCGCGGTTCGCGCGCTGTTGCCCGGCCTCGTGATGTCCCAGGAGGAAGAGCAGGGCGTCGCTGCCGGCACGATGCGCGTGGCGCTGGACGTGGCGCGCGAAGCGGCGCGGCGCGGTGCGCTGGAGGTTACGGTCGCGAGTCTCGAGTCGGGGGCCGAAATGCCGGCGATGAAATCGGCGCAGGGGCGCGAGGAACTCGATATCGCCCGCGACGAAGGCGTCACTTTTCTGCCGGGATGGGGACCCAAGCGGATCATTGTGCGCGACGGCCACGCCACCGGAATCGAACTTGTGAAATGCGTCAAGGTGTTCGACGACGCGGGCCGCTTCCGGCCGCAATTCGACGAGAACGATAAACGTACCGTTAACGCGGACACAGTAATACTCGCGATTGGGCAGGCGCCGGATTTGTCATTCGTCACGCCCGAAGATGGAGTCACGGTGACGCCTGCGGGAACGCTTAAGATCGATCCGGTCACGCTCGAGACCGGCATTGCGGGTGTATTCGCCGGCGGCGACGCGGCCTTTCCGCCGTCGCTGCTGATCACCTGCGCACAGCATGGCAAGGTCGCCGCCCGCGGCATCGACGCGTACCTCCGCGGCCAGCCGCTCGGCGAGCCGCGCATGCATGTCACGATCGAGGAGCTGCCGACCGACACTTACACGATGGCCGACCGCTACGAGCAGAAGCATCGCGACATCGAGCTGGTGCCGCTCTCGCGCCGCACTGGAATCACTGAGGTCGAGTCCGCCTTCAACCCCGACGAGGCGCGCGAGCAGGCCGAGCGATGCCTCTACTGCCATGTCCATCCGATCTACGACGGCGCGAAATGCATCCTGTGCAATCGATGCGTCGACATCTGCCCGGAGCATTGCCTGCATTTCACGCTCTCGGGTGAAATCGCCGATCAGGAACGGGTGGCGGGCGTGATGGCGGAGGCGGATGTCCGCAGCGCGTTTCTCTACGACGAGGCCAAATGCATCCGCTGCGGCTTGTGCGCGATCCGCTGTCCGACCTCGGCGATTACGATGGAGCGCTTTCAGTTCGAAGAGACTGCCGGCTGATGGACGGAGATCGGCGAAAGATTCTGCGCTTCATCGGCAAGGGCTCAGTGTTGGCCGCCTTCGTTGCACAGATCGGCGCCGCCGGCCGCGCATTCTTCCCGAACGTGCTCTACGAGCCGCCGAGCCGCTTCAAGCTCAAGCGCCCCGACGACTACCCCGACGGCTACACGCTCGACCAGGCGCATCGCCTGTTCGTGATTCGTCAGAAGGACGCCTTCCACGTGATCTCCGCCATCTGCACCCATCTCGGATGCAACGTGCAGTGGCGCGATACCGAGTTCGACTGCCCATGCCACGGCAGCCGCTTTCGTCCCGACGGCACCGTGATCGGCGGACCCGCGCCCAGTCCGCTCAATTGGTTTGCCACGTCGGTTTCGCCCGACGGGTTCCTCGAAGTCGATAGCTCAAAAGACGTGGCGCGCGACTTCCGCCTGATCGTCGGCGCAAAAGGCAAGGCCTGAGCGGTGGGCGACAAGCTCAAAGCGCTGTGGCGCAAGACTTCGTGGGCGTGGTCGCCCGAGAGCGAGCGCGAGTCGTCGGAAGCGATCGTCAAGAATTTCTGGCTCCACTGGTTCCCGGCCAAGGTCGCGCAAGCCAGCATGGACTGGAACTACTCGTTCTGGCTCGGCACCGCGTCCGCATCGCTGCTGCTCATCCTGACTATCACGGGCGTGATGCTGATGTTCTTTTACGTGCCGTCGACCGAGCGCGCGTATGGGAGCATCAAGGATCTGCAATACGCCGTCAGCTTCGGCCGTCTGCTCAGAAATCAACATCGATGGGCAGCGGAAGGGATGGTCGCGGTCGTCTACATACACATGGCGCGAGTGTTCTTCACCGGCGCATACCGTGGCACCCGGGCGGTCAACTGGGTGGTCGGGATTGTTCTCTTACTTGCGACACTGCTGTTGTCGTTTACCGGGTACCTGCTGCCGTGGGATCAGCTCGCATTCTGGGCAATCACGGTGGGGACCAGCATCGCGAAACAGGCGCCGGTGGTCGGACCGACGATTCAGTTCATTCTGCTCGGCGGCCATGAAATCGGACAGCAGACCTTGCTGCGCTTTTACGTGCTGCATGTTTTCTTCCTGCCGGTCCTCGCATTTGTCCTGTTCGCCTATCACATGTGGCGCGTGCGCAAGGACGGCGGCCTGGCGGCGATCGAGCGGGTTCGCAATGACCGCGTTATGATCCCGAAGGCGACTCCGAAGACCAAGAGTTACTCGCTGTTTGGAATCACGCCGGGCACCTCGGTGCAAGTGATGAGCTCGACCGGGCTCGAAGAGTCCGACCAGGTCTTTTCTTCGCCTAACATGTCGCGGCGAATCGTGCTGGTGTTCCTGGTCGTGTTCAACCTCACGCTGATCGCCGCGTTGCTCTTCAACGCGCCGCTCGAGGGTCTCGCCAATCCTTCCGTCACGCCCAATCCGGCGAAGGCGCCGTGGTACTTCGTCTGGCTGCAGGAGTTGGTCGCTTCAACCACGGTTCGCTTCGGCGGTTATACGGTCAGCGGCGCTCTGCTGGGCGGAATACTGCTGCCCGGATTCCTGCTCGGCGTGCTGACGCTGTGGCCGTGGCTCGATCGCTCGCCGCCGCGGGCCGAAGGGCGATGGCTAGCGCCCGAGCGCAAGCGGCAGAACGTAACGTTCGCCGTCGTGACCCTCGCGATCATCATGCTGATCATGCTTGGCGTTTACTTGCGCGGTCCCTACTGGCGGATCTACTGGCCCGGCCAACCGCGCCCCGAGACGCCGCGTCTCTACTGACATGGCCGACAAGAACGAATCGATCGAAGCGAAAGACTTCGGCTGGATGGTCGCGATGTCCATCCTGTTCCTGGTGCTGGTCGCGGTCTGCTTCTGGCTAGAGTACAGCACCGAATACGGAGTCTATCAGCGGCAGTTTCCGCAACTGCTCGGGCATTACGGCAAGGGCGAGGAGGCGCGCGACTTCCGCCCGGGGATTCAACAAATCTGGATTCCTAAAATCGGTGTGACTGATCGGTGCATCACGTGCCATCTCGGCTACGAATGGTCTTCGGTGCTTCCCGCCACGATCGCCGAGCCGCTCAAGCCGCATCCGATGAACGACTGGATCGCGAAGCATGAGTTCGCGAAGTTCGGATGCACGCCGTGTCACGGCGGCGACGGCGCGGCGACGACGGTCGCAGGGGCGCATCAGGGCGGACAGGGATGGGACGATCCGATGCTCTCGCGCGCGCTGGCGGGACGAAACGGGCTCACGATGGGCGAGATGGTCCAGATGCGATGCAATTTTTGTCATCGCCATGATGCGGCCACACCGGGGATGGACGAGATCAATCTCGCCAAGGTGCTGTTCAAGAAGAAAAAATGCCTGCTGTGCCACGTCGTCGAAGCGCGCGGCGGCGCTACCGGACCCGAGCTGACTTACGAGGGCGACCGCAATCCCGAACTGCTGAATTTCGCACACGTGAGCGGCGATCACACGATGTTCGACTGGAACGTGCAGCATCTCATCAAGGCGAGCGCGGTGTCACCGAACACGCAGATGCCCGATTTCAACTTCAAGCCCGAGGAAGCGCGGGCGTTGACGCTCATGCTGATGAGCTGGCGGCGGCTGACGTATCCGCCGGAATACATCCCGGATCCCGATGTGGCAGCGGCGGCGATGCAACCGTCGCCCACGCCAACCGCGACTCCGACACCGACCGCGAGCGCAACGCCTGTCGCGCGTTGAGCATTTCAAGCTAAGGTGAATCCATGAAGCCGAAAATGTTCGGATTGATCTTTGGTCTGGGCGCTGCGCTGAGCGTTGCGCAGCCTGCGCTGTCGGCCGGCGATGATGTCGCCGACGGGCATCGCTATTTCGTCCGCTACTGCGCGTCATGCCACGGCACGGACGCTCTCGGCGACGGTCCGGTCGCGAAGAGCCTGGCCACGCCACCGGCAAATCTGCGCAAGCTCGGCGACAAATACGGCATGCCGCTGCCGGCGCATCGAATCGCCGAGCTGATCGACGGTCGCGATACGGCGCGCGCGCATGGGAGTCACGAGATGCCGGTGTGGGGAGAGAAGCTTTACGAGCTGGGTCAGGGAGAACGTGGTGAGTACGGGATCGGCGAAGTGATCGGCAAAATAATCGCGTACCTAAACACCATCCAGGACCGCCGCACCGCGATGCGATAGAACCTCGGCAGCGGTGGGGTCTTTCTCTTGGGTCAACCTGACCGAAGGGTAGGATCTCGGACAGCGGCGCGCGAACGCCGCCGGTTCCGGTTTTGAGTCGCTGCATCCAATGAGAATCCGGAGGCTTGTGCGGCGACAGCGCGACAAGGACCGCTGCGCGATCTCGGAACCGGTACCGGCTTCGCTGGCGCGAAGCTATCCGAGATCCTACCTTACGCTCGCGTTGCACCCTTCAGTCAGGATGACTCAGGAGAAAGACCGCGCCCCGAGCCATGGGTATAAACCCGACTCACAGCGCACACTTCCTGATCGTTGCAAGGAGAACGGTCGCGAGCGGGGCGCCGCAAGTCTGTTGGCTACGCGGTCAGGCGCTCGATTGCGTCTTCGATTTCGGCGGCTAGGTCTTCGGGCTGGCGCGTGGTGTCGAGGCGCAGGTGGCATTGCGGCGGTAGCTCGCTAATCGGCTCGTACTCGGCGCGCTGCTTCTTGTAGACCTTCGGCGTGGCGTCCGACACTTCGCCCTCTTTCGACGCGCGCTGATTCAGCCGGCGGATCGCTTCGTCCTGGCTGACGACGCATTCGATGAACAGCACCGGCACGCCGCGCCTGGTCGCCAGCGCGAGTGCCAGTTGACGGTCGGCAGAGGTTTTGAACGTCGCGTCGAGGATTGCGCCGCGCCCCTCGCCCAGCAGGTGCTCGGCTTCGGCCAGCATCGCGTCGTAGGTGATTTTCGAAAACCGATCGGAATATATATTGGCGCCGTAGTCCGTCCGGATGTGTTCGTGCGGTGAAACGGACGCCAGGCCTTTGCGCACGCGGTCCGAGTTGATCGCTCTGAAGCCTTTGCGATGCTGCAGCATGCGCGCGACCGTGGATTTGCCCGTCCCCGAGAGTCCGCACACCACGATCAGCGCGGGCGACGCGCCGCGCGCATAGCGCCACGCCAGCGCGAAGTAGGTGCTGGCGAGCTTCCGGGCGCGCTCGCGCTCGGAATCTCCGACCTCACGCTCGAGGCTCCGCAGACTCTCGACCTTGCCGCGCACGCTGGCGCGATAGCACTTGTAGAACGGGATGAACACTGCGAGGTCTTCGTCGCCGGCGGTCTCCGCGTAGGCCTCGACCAGCTCATCGGCGAGTCCGGGCGCGCCGAGCCTGTCGAGGTCCATCGCGAGGAACGCAATCTCCGACGCGACATCGCCGTAGCGCAGTCGCTCGCTGAATTCGACGCAATCGATCACGTCAATTTCGTTCTTCTCAGTATCGAGAAGGCAGATGTGCTCCGCTCGCAGATCGCCGTGGCCTTCGCGGACGCGGCCCGCGAGCGCGCGGTCATTCAAGGGCCGCCAGTGAGCGGTGATGAACGCGCGGCAGAAAGAGTCGATGGCGTCGAATTGGAATTGGCGCAGAGTGTGACCGATGAACGCCTCGTTCTGCGCGATGTCCTCGACGACGCCACGCCAAATCGCCGCCGCCGAACCGTGGACCCACGCATGATTCGATGGGGCGCCGGCGTGGAATTGCGCGATACGCGCCGCAATTGCGCGAATCGTGTCGCGGTCCACCTTGCCCGCCGCCAGCATCACGTCGAGCATCCGGTCTTCGGGCAGCCTGCGCATCTTGACCGCATACTCGACGGCCTCGGGATGCTCGGCGCGGACCTCGGGTCCGAGCATGAAAGAATCTCCACGTTTGAGAATTGCGAACACTCCGAGATACACGCGCGGCGAAAGACGCGCGTTGAGGCGCACCTCCTCGCAGCAGTAGTGGAATCGCTCCGCAAGCTTCGAGCAATCGAGAAACGCGAAATGGACCGGCTTCTTAACTTTGTAAACGCTGTCGCCGGCGACGAAGACGTACGAAATGTGGGTCTGCTTGAGCTCGACACGCGCCGGCGAATCCGGGTAGAACCGCGGCCGCATCATTGCTTCGACCAGCGCCGGAAGGCCAGCCGATTGTTCGTTACGACTGGGCGTAGCGGGTATTTCGATCGTTTCGGTTGCGGGTTCCACGTTGTCGCAAGAGCCTCGGACAGACCGGCTACTCGGTGTGCGTGTGCCCGTTCTGCTGGGTCAGCGCCTGGAGCACGTCGCAGGTCGTTATCAGGCCGGCGAGCTTACCATCGTCGAGGACCGGCAGCCCGCCGATCTTTCGCTCGCGCAGCAAACGCGCCGCCTCGCGAATTTCGGTGGACGGCGTGACCGTTATCAGCGTCTCGCTCATCGCCTTGAACGCCTCGGTTTGATCGAGGAAGCCCATATGCTGGCGGATGTCGCGGTCGGTGACGATTCCGACGGCTGTGCCCTCATTGACGATCGGCACGCTGCGGAATCCTCCCGCGTGCATCTTCGCCGCGATCGACGCGAGCTTCTCGTGCGGAGTCGCCGTGACCGGATTTTTCGTCATCCAGGTGCCGACCAGATCGTTCTGAGTCGGCGTGCATCGCACGGTCAGGACCGGGCAGATCGACTCGCGCAGCACGAGCTCGGCGATGCTGCCGAGGAAAAAACGCTTGAAGCCACGACGCCCGTGCGTCGCCATCACGACGAGGTCGGCGTCGAGCTTCTTTTCCGCGTTCAAGATGGTGCCTGCCGGCTCGCCGGTATGGATCAGGAGTTCATACTTGAGCCCCGCCAGCCGCTTGTGCGCGATCTCCAGCAACTTCGCGCGCGCGGCCTCTTCCTGCCCCTTGTACAGGTCCACATAGACCGGCATCCCGGTCGGCGCGAGGATCATCGGCACGACGTGCAGCACGAACACCGTGCCATTGCTCTCGCGCGCGAGATTGGCGGCCGTATCGAGCGCCTCCATCGAGTTGTCGTCGAAATCCACCGGGCAAAGAATATTGCGGAATTGCTGCGTCATGAGAATGTCCTCCATCGTAGTTGGACGTCTCGCGTTGTTCACAATATTAAGCGAATGCCGTGCCACAGCGTGGGTGGGTGTTTTTCGTCATCTGTTCCGCCGATCTGTATCCGATCGCGCCACTGGCAAATGCAGATGCAGCCAACGGGCACGGTGGAGACTCGATTAGTTATGGCAAGCGAATTGCACGATTAGCAGTGACTGCCTTGGAGGAAAAAACGATGCAGCTAGTCAACCTGATGACTTCAGATCCCGTGACGATCGGCCCGGACGAAAAACTGTCGAAGGTTAAACGCATCATGGACGCCGGTCACTTCCGGCGCGTGCCCGTGGTCGATGCGGGGCGACTGATAGGAATCCTGACGGAGCGCGACCTGCACAAATACACCGGCTTCCTGGAATCGACGCGGGTCAACGCTGCGATGCGCACCGCGCTCATCACCGTCACGCCGGATAACACCGTCGAAGACGCGGCGCGCCTGATGCTGACGCACAAAATCGGCGGCCTGCCGGTAGTGGCGAGCGGAAAGCTGGTCGGCATCATCACCACGACCGACCTGCTCAGGGCGTTCCTGATCGTCGTCGCTGACACCAACCAGATCATGAGTCCCTATTGAGATTGCGAGGAGAACCTCAAATGCCACAGAGCACCGCTAACACGCGCAGGGGACTTATCCGGAGCCGCGACCGTCGCGGCGCGCGCTCAGACATGAGCCCGCCAGTCGCGCAGAAGGAGCGTCCACCCGAAGACCCGTCGGTTTGCGACATCTGCGGCAGCGTTTACACGGCCAAGACCTGGCGGCGCGATCGGCCGCTGCCGGCAAAACTGCTCGACGCAGCGGGGTGGACGATATGTCCAGCCTGCAAGCAGGCGAAGAGCGGCAAGTTCTTCGGTCGAGTGCTGGTGCGCGGCGCGAACGCCATCTCAAACTTGGACGCTATCCGCGCGCGGATCGCCAACGTCGAGCGGCGCGCCGAGTTCACGCAGCCGGAGCGGAGAATTATCTCCTGCAAGTGGGACGGCTTGGGACTTGAGGTCCTGACCACGTCGCAAAAGCTCGCGCATCGGATTGCCCGCGAGCTGCAGAAAGCGTTCGGCGGCCGCGCGGTTTACACATGGTCTGACGAAGACGGCGCGCTCACGGCTGTCTGGCAGAATGAAACGCGCCGGTCGAAAGCCTGAAGTTCGAGGTAGCTCGATGTGAATCTTGCCGGAGGGTAAAGATATGGAAGTCCGGGAATGCATGACGAAAAAGCCGGTTACTGTGGCGCCCGGCGACACCTTGGCCGGCGCCGAGGCCAAGTTTCGCGCCGGAGGATTTCGCCGATTGCCGGTCCTGCACGAGGGCAAGCTGATCGGCATCCTCAGCGAGTACGACCTGCGACGCTATCCGGAAGACTCGCTCAAATCGACTGTGGTTGTCGAAGCGATGACGCCTGATCCGGTTACGGCTTCGCCCACGGACACGGTCGAGCACGCAGTGGCCTTGCTCAAGCGAAGCGAGATTGGCGCGCTGCCGGTGGTCGATCACGGCAAGCTGGTCGGCATTATTACGGCGAGCAACCTGTATTTCCCAGAGCCGCGGCCGCTGCCGGAATGGGTGAGAACCTAGCTAGGATTCTTTGCGCGCGACCAGCGCGACGAAGTCTCCCTCGGTCAGGATGCCGACCAGGCGGCCATTCTCGACTACCGGCAGACAGCCGATCTTCCGCTCGGTCAAGATTCCTGCGGCCGCGATTAGCGAGGTTTCGGGACCGGTGGTGACGACATCGGTGGCCATCACGTCTTTGACCGCGAGCGTATCGAGGATCTTCCGCTGCGCGTGCTTGCCATAGCCGAGCGCCTGCGCGAGCGCGTCGCGAAACAGGTCGCGCTGAGTCACGATACCGACCAGGGTCTCACCATCGTCATCGACAACCGGCAAATGGCGAACCCGCCCCAGCCGCATAATGTCGTCGGCCAGCGTGAGCTTGTCGTTGCGTTTGAGCGTGGTGGGATCAGCCGTCATCACATCGCGAACTTTCAGTTCTTTCATTTCAATTTCTCCGAGATCATTTCACGCAGCTTCCGTGCCATTCCTACAGCTTAGCCTTTGCAGGACGCGATTGGCACTTTGCGCGCATGCGATTCCTGGCGTAACTTCCGGCTCATCGCTCCTTCGCAAGGTTGCGCTCACTTCATCACGATGACCCCAACTCGCAGATTCGCGCTCGCAGTCTCCCTGGTCGCGCTGATGACGGCAGTCGGCGCCGCCGGTTACCGGCTGATCGAGCACATGTCGATTCTCGACTCAATCTACATGTCCGTCATCACCATCTCGACGGTCGGGTTCCAGGAGGTGAAGCCGCTGAGCCCGGCCGGTCGTGTTTTCACGATTGGACTGATAGTCACCGGCGTCGGCAGCGCGATTTACCTGTTCACGGTGATCGGGGAATTTGTCGTTGAGGGACGTCTTAGAGAGGTTCTCGGGAAGAGCGCAATGAATCGCAAAATTCACGGTCTCGAGCAACACGTCATCGTATGCGGCTACGGGCGTTTCGGCCGCGCGGTGGTCGAGGAATTGTCGCGCAACTCGGTGCCGATGGTGGTGATCGAGTCGGATCCCGCCCGGCAGGCGGAACTGGACGCCGCTGGCGCGCTGCACGTTGCGGGATCGGCGCTGGAAGATTCGGTGCTCGCGGATGCCGGCATCGGTTCGGCCCGCGCGATAATCGTCGCAACCGGTTCCGACGCCGACAACGTGTACGTCACGCTTTCGGCGCGCGAGAAGAATTCCGGGATTCTAATCTACGCTCGCGGCGACTCCGACGCCGGACTGCGGCGGCTCAAGCTGGCGGGCGCGGACCAGGTCGTCGCGGCCTATCAATGGGCCGGGCTGAGAATCGCGGCGAGCATCCTGCGGCCGTCGGTCGTGGATTTTCTGCAGCTCTCGGTGCCGGGCCGTGAGTCCGAAGTCGATCTGGAGGAGATTAGGGTCTCGCGCGCAAGCCCTGCGGCGGGAAAGACGATCGCGGCGGTGGAACGGGAAAATCCGCGGCTTCGGATCGTGGCGATGAAACGCAACGACCAGAAACTCGAGATGATTCCCGCGCCCGACACCCAGATCGAGGCCAATGACTTGCTGGTCGTGATCGGTGAGTCGGACAGCCTGAAACGCCTCGCGTCCGCTTGAGCCGCGATCACTGCGACTCCGCCAGGAAGTGCAGGATCGACTCGTTGAACATGGCCGGGTCTTGAATGAAGGCGAAGTGACTCACTTCAGGAAGTATCAGCTCGCCGGATTTGGGAATCATCGCCGCCATGTGGTCGGTATTCTCGCGCTTGATCGCCTCGTCGTGGTCGCCGTCGACAATCCACGTCGGCACCGTGATGTGGTTGAGTTGATCGTCGGAAAAATGTGGCTCGCTCGCCCACATCTGCTCGATGTTCGCGACGAATGCTTTGAACTGCGTCGGAGTCGGCGAAAGTCGCGCGTACTCGTTCGCCGCGCGTCGTTCATAGGCGGTGAAGACGGGGCTCTTGCTCACATCCTTGACTCCCGACGGATCGGAATTCGCGGCAAACGCGAACAGTCGCGTCAGACGGTCCGGGTGATGGATCGCGATATCGAGACCGATAATTGCCCCGTCGCTCCATCCGATCAGCGCGGCGCGGCGGATGTGCAAATAATCCATCAGCGCCAGAACGTCCGACGACATCAGGTCGTAACCGATCGGCGCATCGGTTCGTGAGCTGCGTCCGTGGCCGCGGCTGTCCAGTACGATCACATGGTAGTGCGCGGCGAGCACCGGCACCTGCAATCCCCAGTAATCCGAATTCGCCAGGCCGCCATGGACCAGGATGACCGGCGCGCCGTGACCAAACTCCGCGTACCACAAGCGGATGCCGTTGACCGGCGCGAGGCCGCTGGCTTCGGGCGTGGGCAGCGTGGGAGTCGGCGGGATGCGCAGCCACGGATCTTCCGCGCCGGCAGGCGCCGCAACAACGAGCGTCGCGAACATCAAAAGAACGATAAAGAACTCGCGCGCAGTGAAAACCGTATTCGAACTCGTCATGCCTTCCTCTTGCGATCAACCGGTTATATGAGGCTTAAGGGAAGTCGGACTGGCGATCCAACTTCGTGTAGAGGAGTAAGTCATGCTGCACACGCGAATTTGTGACCTGTTGGGCATCGCCCATCCTATCGTTCTCGGCGGCATGGGCGGAGGCGCGACTGCGGCGCCGTTGGTCGCGGCCGTGTCCAATGCCGGGGGCTTGGGCATCGTCGGATTGAGCGGCCTGAACGCCGCAAGCGTGCAGCAGCAGATTGGTGCGATTCGCGCGTCCACCGACAAGCCCTTCGGCGTAAATTTTCTCCTCTTCATCGTCCAGGAAGCGAGCTTGACGGCCGCGCTGGAGACGCGCCCGCCAGTCGTGTCATTCGCTTGGGCCCGGCCGGACCAGGATTTGCGACCTTATGTGCAACGTGTGCACGACGCCGGCTCGCTCGCGGTCTATATGGCTGCCGAGGTGCCCGAGGCGATGCGTGCGGCGGAGGCCAGCGTCGATGTAGTCGTGGCGCAAGGGACCGAAGGCGGCGGACACGTCGGCTGGATGGCCTCGATCGCGCTGGTGCCGATGGTCGCGCGGGCCGTCGCTCCGCTCCCAATTCTGGCGGCAGGCGGATTTGCCGATGGACGCGGGCTGGCTGCGGCGCTGGCGCTTGGCGCCGAAGGCGTGCTGGTGGGCACGCGCTTTCTCGCGACTGCGGAGTCGCCGCTGCATTCGAATTTCAAGCAGGCGATCGTTCGCAGCGATGGCCACGACACGATGCTCACTGAGATTCCTGACATCGCCGCGGGAATTGTCTGGCCGGGTGCGATGGCGCGGACGCTGCGCAATCGTTTCGTTGAGCAATGGGCTGGAAGAGAGTGGGCGCTGCGACAAAATGCGCGCGCGGCGGGCGCGGCAGTTCAAGCGGCGCGACTCGCCGGCGATGCCGACCATGCCACGCTTCTGATCGGCCAGGATGCCGGCCTGATTGACTCGATAGTGCCTGCGGCAGAGGTGATTCAGCGCATGGTCGCAGAAGCGGAGAGCATTATCGCCGACCGCCTGCGCGAGATGTTACGCGCCTGAGCGGCGCCCGAACGCGCGCCACGATACCGCAACCGCGGCGCCAAGAATTGCGATCCCCCAATCTGCCGGCGCAATTGGACTTATCATCAGCAGCCTGGCTATCGGCGGCGTGAGCATGAAGATCGGCAGGCTGACGGCTACTGCAAGGATCACAAACCAGAATCGCCGCTGGTCCGGCGCGCGCACCCGCCACCATCGACGCGTCCCCGCGTACTCCGCCCATACCAGGAACAGGCTGCCAACGACCGCGACGACCATCGCGACACTGCGCGCATAGTTCTCGCCGTCGCCGAGGCGGATTGCGTACAGCGCGAGCGCCACCGCAGTCAGCAGCCCACCGGATACCGCCGCGCGCATGACCGCGGGTCGCTCGACGATCGGCGCCGACGGCGGACGCGGCGGCCGTTGCATCACGTCATCGAGTGCCGGCTCGCCTTCGAACGCCAGCGCGGACATGGGATGCACGATCATCTCGAGCCATACCAGGTTGACCGGTAGCAGCAGCAGCGGAAGGCCAAAGACGGGAGCCAGCAGCGCGAGCGATACCAGCATCACCTTGAAGCCGACCAGGTAGAGGAACGCGCGCTGAATGTTGTCGAGCAGAATGCGGCCTTCGCGAATCGTCGCGACCATCGCGGAAAAATCGTCGTCGAGCAGCACGATATCCGCCGCCGCGCGCGCGACCTCCGTTCCGCGCCGACCCATCGCGACGCCGATATCCGCCCGCCGCAACGCCGGTGCATCGTTGATCCCGTCGCCCGTCATCGCGACCACTTCGCCGGCGCGCCTCAGAGCCTCGACGATCGCAAACTTCTGCTCCGGCCGGATTCGCGCGAAGATGCTGCAGCGGCCGACCAGCCGGTCGAACGATTCCTTGTCGGCCCGATCGAGTTCGGCGCCGGTCACGATTCCGTCGTCGCTGTGCTCGATTCCGGCGGCCTCGGCGATTGCATGCGCGGTGAGCGCATGGTCGCCGGTAATCAGCTTGAGCTTCACGCCTGCGCGCTGGCATTGCGCAACCGCGTCCGGAACCGCGGGTCTCAACGGATCGCGAAATCCGAGCAGCCCGAACAGACGAAACCCGCGTTCATCCGAGGCGCGCACTCCGGTGATTCCGCCGCGCTCCACCTCGCGCCCCGCCACCGCAAGCACGCGCATCCCGCGCCCGGCCATCTCGACGTTCGCTCTCTCGGCGCGCTCCAAATCCGCCGGCGACAGATCGCAATGCTCGACTACTCCCTCGAGCGCGCCCTTCGCTACGATTCGCTGGACGCCTTCCGCGCCGCTCCAGACATGCGACATGTGTTTGCCGACCGGGTCGAACGCGTAGTCATGCACCAGGCGCCATCGCGAGTGAATCGCGTCGACGTCGATCCCATGCTCCGCGCATCGCGCCAGGATTTTTCTCTCCATCATGTCGGCCGCCTGGGGCTCGCACGCGAGCGCAGCCGCTTCGAGCAGCGCGTCTTCTGAAATTCCAGCGCCCAGCGGCACATGCGCCACGAGCACGAACTCGCCGGCGGTCAGCGTGCCGGTCTTGTCGAGGCAGATGACCGTAGTTGAACCGAGCGTCTCGACGCTCGCCAACCGGCGCACCAGAACTCCGTGCCGGCTCAGGCGGTATGCGCCAAGGCTCAGGAACATCGTCAGCACGAGCAGGAATTCTTCGCCGACGGCGGACATCGCGAGACTGATCGCATACAGAAACGCATTCCCCGCCGACGCACCGTTGACCACGCGCAAGATGAACAGTAGCGCCGAAATGGTAATCGCCGCGCCGACCATCCAGCGCACCATCCGCGCCGTCTTGCGTTCCAGCGGTGTCGGACGCGGACCCACTTCTGCCACCAGTCGCGCCAAATCGCCGTAGCGAGTGCGCTCCCCCGTCGCGGTTACCTCGACGGCCCCGTGGCCTTCGAGCACGCGCGAACCGGCATACACACGGCTGTCCTCGGGTGCATCCGCGATTGCCCCGGGGATTTCGAGCGCGCGCTTTGAAACCGGCTCCGCTTCGCCGGTGAGTTGCGATTCGTCGAGCGCGAGATTGGAACTCGACCGCACCAATCCGTCGGCGTGTGCGATGTCGCCTTCTTTCATGAGCAGCACGTCGCCGGGGACAAGGTTCGCAGTCGGAATCTCAATCTCGATCCCGTCGCGAATCACGCGCGCGCGCGGCGCGACCACGCCTGCAAGCTTCCTAAGCGCAGTGCGCGACCGCGCTTCCAGGATTACGTCCACGGCGAGCACCGGAACGATCGCCGCGAACAGCACGTAGGCGTCGGTCCGCTCGCCCAGCGCGTAGTAAACCGCGGCGGCCGCCGCCAGCATGATCGCCATCGGGTCCGCCGCCGTTCGGATGAATTCCCGGATTGCCGCGCCGCGCGATTTGCGCACGAGGAGGTTCGGCCCGTAAATCTTCAGCCGCCGAGCCGCCTCGTCGCCACTTAGGCCGACGACCGGGTCTGTCGCCGGGGCGCCGCCATCCGTGAGTCCCGCGGCGGTGCTAGAGGCCGTATTTCTCGATTTTGGCGTAAAGTTTCTTGCGCGAGATTCGAAGCAGAGCGGCGGCCTGCACCTTGTTGCCCTCGGTGGCCTTCAAGGCGCGCGAGATCAGGTCGCGCTCAGCGTCGGCAAAAGTGCCGACCGACAGCACTGATGTCGGCGCATCCCGCTCCAATTGCTGCGAAGCACCGGACGACCGCATTCCGGCGATGCCGGCCGGGAGGTCCTGCAGCCGGATCATCGGTGAGCGGCCGAAGGTGAAGGCGCTCTCGATCGCGTTGGACAGTTCGCGGACATTTCCGGGCCACGGATATTTCGTCATCGCCTCGAGCGCGTCTTCCTCGGTACCACGCACCGGAAATCGCGGCTGGAGTTTCTCGTTGAAGAACTCGATGAAATGCTCGACCAGGAGCGGGACGTCCTCGGGATGCTCGCGCAGCGGCGGCACGCTGAGTACTCCCGCCTGCAATCGATAGTAGAGATCCTGACGCAGGCTTCCGCTGCGGACCGCTTCTTCGGGATCGCGGTTCGTCGACGCGACCAGGCGCACGTCGATCGGCGTCTCCCGCGTCGATCCCACCGGCCGCACCGTCCGTTCCTGCACGGCGCGCAGCAGCTTGCTCTGCGTCTCCGCCGCCATCTCGGTAACCTCGTCGAGAAACAGCGTGCCGCCCTCAGCCGCCCTGAACAGTCCCAGGTAGTCCGCATTTGCTCCGCTGAACGCGCCCTTCTTGTATCCGAACAGCTCGCTCTCGATAAGGTCCTTCGGAATTGCCGCACAATTCAATGCGACAAACGGCGACATCGGCGCTCCGCTGCAGTCGTGAATCGCGCGCGCGACCAGCTCCTTCCCGGTCCCGCTTTCGCCCACGATAAGGATCGTGCCGCGCGTCTCCGCTGCCGCCTCTATCCGATCGTAGAGACGACGCATCACGGCGCTCGAACCGACCAGGCCGTGAAACACCGTGCGCTTTTCCCGCGCGACCAGGGTCGCCTGCCGTTCCAGCGCCTGGATGCGCGCGCCCGCGCTGGCAGACGCCGACCGGAAATAGGCGTCGGCCAGCAGGATCATGCGGACGTGGCTCAGCTTGTCGAAGGACGTGTAGATTTCGAGCGGCGGCGCCGGATCCTTCGGGAAGACCGTGTATGCACTCTCCTCATATAGATGTAGCGACGCGACGATTTCCGCAAACGGCACGTTGCGCTCGCATAACAGTTCGCCCGTTCGGATCGTGTCGATCGAATAGCGATCCATGTTTCCTTCGAGCAGGTGGTTCGTGTTGCGCGCGAGCGAGCTGTGGAAGACCTCGTGAAATTCGGCCTCGGACATACTCCGCGCATCGCCAAAATGAACAACGTAGAGCTGATACCAATGAGCGATCACTTCCGACAGGTGCTCGAGTACCAGTCTCAGTACCGGCCGCAGCGCCTCCAGCTCCTCGTCCCACAGAAGGTGGTAGTGACGCGCGCCTGCTCCCGAAGGTTCGGTCCGGTTCAATTGACTCTTTTTTGGTGTTTCCGATGGAGACATACCGGCGAAATTGCTTCCTTTCGTTCTCCGAGTGTTGCCTAAAGAGGGCAACCGGCTTGGCACACTTGCTGCTCCTCTTTCAGATCAGGCGGAACAACGCGACAGTATCAGGTTTTTTCATCGATGCCACGCAGCCAAAACAGGGCCCAAAACGCCGGTCGGTTAAACGTGAAAGCGGATTTGAAAGAAATTCGTCTTGCGCCCATTGTGCTGCTCCTTTCTGACGACGCATCGCTGGCGAACCTCGTAAGTGGAATAGTCGAGGAGCCTTGGACGTTGGTCCGCCATGGGACCGGCCAACGTGAGCGTCGCGAGGCATTTTCGCAGGCAAATGTGCGGCTCGTGATATTCGACGATCAGGCGGTCGACGAAAACGATCGCGACCTGGTGCTTGCGCAGATTCGCAAACACCACTCCGGCGTCTCTCTGCTCTATGTCGCAGCAAGCCAAAGCGACGCCAACGAGAAACGGGCGCGCGCCAACGGCGCTCACTACTACGTTTCGAAGCCCCTGTCGGTGGAGCGGTTCGAGCACGTCCTGCGATCATTCCTGCAGGCACAACAAGCTGACGGACGAGTTGCAGGAGCCGGTGGCCGGGTATAGCGCCTGAATCGGCAGGTCGCAAAATGTAAAAGTCCTTGTCTTATCTGCATATTTTTTTCCTTCAGGTGACTCCCGCCATCGTTCACGATATTCTGCACTCGACATAACGCTTGCCCCCACTGGATTTCGCTCGCCGCGAAATATAAGAAGGCAGGTCCGGGAAACGCTGAAAGCTAGCCGCCCGAGAAAACGTATTGCTGTAGGATTTGCGCCAAGACCGACTGGGAGGTTTCAAATCATGCCGGCTCGTTCGATATCTTCCGCCAGCCTGACGTTCGGACTCGTTTCGATTCCCGTGCGATTGTTCCCCGCAACGAGTTCCAAATCGGTCGCCTTCCATCTCCTGCACGCCACGGACATGAGCCGCATCCAGCAGAAGATCTATTGTCCCAAGGAAGACAAGATCGTGGACCGAAGCGAACTGGTGCGGGGCTACGAAATCGAGAAGGATCGTTACGTCACCTTCACCGACGAGGAACTGAAAAAACTCGAAGCGCAGGCCGACCGCGCGGTCGAGATAACCGGCTTCATCCCCGCGTCGGAAGTCGACCCGGTGTATTTCGAAAATTCATATCTGCTCGGATGCGAGCCGACTTCGGCCAAGGCGTACCATCTGCTGGAAGAAGCGATGACCAAGGCGGCGCGGGTCGGCGTCGCGAAATTCACCATGCGCGGGAAAGAGCGCGTCGTCCTGATCCGTCCCTACCAGGGCGGCCTGATGCTGCACACGATGTATTACAATGATGAGATCCGGGCGTTCGGCGAGATCGACCACGGCGCCGACGCTCCCGTCAAGGAATCGGAATTGGCGCTCGCACAGCGTCTGCTCGACGACCTGACGCAGAAGAAATTCGATCCGTCCGAGTTCAAGGACAACTATCGCGAGCGGGTGATCGAGGCGGCCGAGCAAAAGATGGCGGGCCACGAGTTGACCGAGCCGACGCCCGAAGCGCACCACGGCAAAGTGATCGATCTGATGAGCGCGCTCAAAGAATCGCTCAAAAAGCGCGGCGTAGCAGTCAACGAGGATCGCGAAGAAGCCGCAGCATCATCGGAAGAAGAGAGTCGCAAGGTCGCCAAGGGAACGCGCAGAGCGTCCAGCAGCCGCCGCGCCCACTGAGTTCCCGAAGCCGCTTCGGGGATGTCCTTTTCAGCCTGACCCCGCCGGATTTTCCGTGCTATGCCTACTGCATGGACCACCGCCCCGACACTCCGCACTCCGCACTCTTCCCATCTCGTTCCCGTTCCCGTTCGGCAAGGGTCTTTCCCATTCGGTCCCCCTTCCCGCGGGGGAAGGGGTTAGGGGTTAGGTTCCTTAAACGCCACGAAAACTCCAAAAACTCCAAAACAATTTTTGACGGAACGAACCCACCGATGGTAGGGGTGCCGTCCCAATACCACTACATATGGGATGAATTGACCTCCCTCCGCGGCCACGACCCATGCCGCTGACTAAGTACCGCCACAAACGCAGTGCGGAACGCACGCCGGAACCCTTCGGCCGCGAAGTTCCCGGCGCCAATTCCACAACCGGCGGCATCTTCGTAGTTCAGAAGCACGCGGCCCGGCGCCTCCACTACGACTTTCGACTCGAGATGGAAGGCGTCCTCCGATCATGGGCTGTCCCGAAAGGCCCCTCGATGAATCCCGCCGACAAGCATCTTGCGGTCGCCGTCGAGGACCATCCGCTCGAGTACGGCGACTTCGAAGGCGTGATTCCGCCGGGCAACTACGGCGCAGGCTCCGTAATCGTCTGGGACCGCGGTGTGTATGACGTCCTCGATCCGCCCGGCGACGCGGCCGAGGCGGTCCGCAACGGGAAAATCGATCTCAACTTGCACGGGTTCAAGCTCAACGGCGCGTTCACACTCGTGCGCACGGGCGGCCGCCGCAATGCCGACCCCAAGGACAAACAGAACTGGCTGCTGATCAAAAAGCGCGACCAGTACGCGACCACCGAAAACGTCTTCGAAGCGCATCCGCGCTCTGTTCTGTCGGGCTTGACGATCGAGGAATTGGCCGACGCGCCCGCGGCGGAGCGCCGCATCGCCGACCAGCTCGCGCACAAGCATCTGCCGGAACTCGGCAAGAACCTCAAGCATTCGAATTTCCCTCTGACCCTCGCCAAGACTGTTGACGAGCCTTTCGACAATGACAAGTGGCTATTCGAAATCAAATACGACGGCGTGCGCGTACTGGCTATTCGCGAAGGCGAGAATACTCATTTGTATGCGCGCAGCGGCACCGACATTACTAATCGATATCCCGAAGTCGTGCTCGCGCTGAACTCGATCGCGCTCGATCGCTTCGTGCTCGACGGCGAGATCGTCGCGCAGGACGAGCGCGGGCGCCCGAGCTTTCAGTTGCTGCAAAGAAGAATGCACGTCAACGACGCGCGGCAGATCGCGCGCCTTGGCGTCGCGGTTCCGGTCAGCTACTACGTTTTCGATCTGCTGGGCTTCGATCGCTTCGACACGCGGACGCTGCCGCTCGAAGAACGCAAGCGTCTCCTGAGCGAACTGATCCACAGCGAGGGACCGGTGCGCTACTGCGATCACGTGATCGGCCGCGGCAAGGATTTCTACGCGGCGATAGCCGAACATGATCTGGAGGGAATCGTCGCCAAGCTGCGCGACGCGCCGTATCGCGGAACGCGCACCGGCGATTGGCTGAAGATCAAACGTCCGCTGACCAAACAATTCGTGATCGGCGGTTACAGTAACCCCGACGGAACGCGAACGCATTTCGGCGCGCTGCTGCTGGGTCAATACGACGGCGACGGTGCGCTCCGCTACACCGACAAGGTCGGCACCGGTTTCAGCCAGGAGACATTGCGCAAGATCTTCGCGATGCTCGAGGAGCGCGCGCAACCGGAATCTCCCTTTCGCAAGCCGGCTCCCGGACAACCCTCTCCGGAAAGAAACGCGCATTTCGTGCGGCCGGAGTTGGTTTGCAACGTTCGTTTCACCGAATGGACAGACGGCGGCGGTATCCGCCAACCAAGCTTTCTGGGCCTGGCGAAGGACGTCGATCCTCGCGACTGTCTTTACGACGGACCCGGCGCGCTACCGGAGGCCCTTGCCGAAACCGAGGATGGCGACGCTGCCGATTCCGATCAGAATGGAGGCGCCAACATGAAAGGACGCAAAGGCCGCGGCAAGTCCGCGACGCCCGAGGCCATTGCGCCCAAGGCGTCAGTGACCAATCCCGAAAAGGTGTTCTGGCCGAAAGAGGGCTACACCAAGGGCGATATGGTCGCGTACTATCGCGCGATTTCGAAATGGATGCTGCCGTATCTGAAAGACCGGCCGGTGATGCTCACGCGGTTTCCCGACGGAATCGAAGGCAAGATGTTCTACCAGAAAGACGCGCCCGCGTTTGCACCGCCGTGGATTCGCACCGAGAAGATTTATTCCGAGGACTCGCAGCGTGAGATCTCGTATTTCATCCTGGACAGCGAAGAAGCGCTCGCCTACGTGGCGAATCTCGCCGCGATCACAATTCACATCTGGTCGTCGCGCATTCCACACCTCGAACGTCCGGACTGGCTGCTGTTCGACATCGATCCCAAAGGCAGCACCACGCGGCACGCAGTCGAAGTTGCGCGCGAGGTAGCCGCGGTATTGCGCGAGGTCGGACTCGAGCCGTGTCTCAAGACTTCAGGGCAAATGGGTCTTCACGTAGTAGTGGGCCTCGCGCCGAAATATACTTACGATCAAGCGAAGATGTTCTCCGAGTTAGTATCGCAAGTAGTAGTTAATCGGGTCCCGAAAATTGCGACGATCAATCGCAATCCCCGCTCGCGCAACGGCCGCGTGTACATCGACTACCTGCAGCTCGGCCACGGCAAGACTATCGCGGCGCCGTTCTCGGTGCGGCCGGTGCCGGGCGCGCCCGTGTCCGCGCCGATGACGTGGAAGGACCTGAAGCCGTCACTCGATCCGTCGGTCTTCAACATCAAGACGATGCCGGCGAGGATGTCGAAGATGAAACGCGACCCATTCCTCGACGCGATTGAAAAACATGCCAGCCTCGAGGACAGCGCTGCCGCATCTCGAAGCGATTCTGAACAGCACCGCCGCGAGCCGCTCCGGGAGCCGGCCTGAGAGTCGCTCCGACAGCTACCAAATGAACGGCAGCAGTCGATATCTCACCCGGCTTTGATATTCGGAATAGCCGGCCAGGCGTTTTGCCAGGAAGGTTTCCTCATCAAGAAGTCTCCACAC
This sequence comes from uncultured delta proteobacterium, assembly GCA_963805315.1. GTDB lineage: Bacteria > Desulfobacterota > Binatia > Binatales > Binataceae > Binatus. The sequence goes on along the minus strand of CAWDTQ010000014.1, from coordinate 617,301 downwards.
GAGCACAACCACCATCAGAATGATCGTGGACAGTCCCCACCACGAGCCAAGCGCGACCGGTACTCCGATCAACATGACGAGAGCGCCGATGTACATAGGATGGCGTACGAGTGCGTATGGCCCGGTAGTGATGACCTTCTGCTCGCTGCCGACCTCGATAATTCCCGATGAAAATGTATTTTCTTTGAAAACGAGAAATACGAAGTAGAATCCGAGTGCGATAAGAATGTCGCCGAGTGCGACGACGTACGGCGGCACCGAAGACCATCCAAACCGATGATCGAGTGCGGAGACAACGAAGATTGAAATGAATGCGACTATCGCAAGTGCCTGTATGATCTTCTGGCTATTCTCCTGCTCCGCGCCGGGCCCCGCCTTGAGCCGCCGCTCGAGCAGCGCCGGGTCGTTCCTCATCAGGTAAATGGTGATCGCGAGCGTGCATGCCACGAACACGGCCACCAGGATCCATGCCTGCCAGTAGTGGAGCGTCCATGCCGGAAGGAAGATCAACACTGCCAGCGCAACCACCAATTGCAGCAGCCCGGCGAACGCTCTGATGTTCAAGCCCCGCATCGGGATGAATCGATCGCTAAGACTTCGGCGGCGCGGTCACCTCGTTAAATGCGCGAATCGCTTCGACCGCGGTCGGCACTCCGCTGTACTGCGAGACGTGGACGATCAGCTCCTTGATTTCCTCGGGCGGGATGCCGAGGTTCAGCGCTCCGCGCATGTGAAGCCGCAACTCGGGGCCGCGCCCCAACGCCATCAGGGCGGTCATCGTGATCAGCGATCGCAACTTGAGCGGCGATCCGGGACGACTCCAGATCGTGCCGAACAGTTGCTCGTTGAGAAAGGTGGCGAAACCTTCGTCGAAGTTCCGGAGGAACGTGTCGCCGGCCTGCGCTGCTTTCTCGCCAAACAACTTCGTGCGCACTTCCATTCCTTTTTTTGCAGAATCATCGGCCATTGGAAAACCCTCCGCGGTGATGTTGTGACAGTTATGCGTTGCGGATCATCAGGCCTCCGTCGACCGGAATGATCGCGCCGGTGATGTACGAAGCGGCCGGAAGACAGAGGCTGAAAGTGATGTGCGCGACTTCTTCGGGATAGCCGTATCGCTTCAACGCGGTGCGGCGCTTGGCGAAAATCGTCTTGTGCTCTTCCGGGATCGCGTCGGTCAGTGCGGTGCGAATCGGCCCGGGGCAAATGCAGTTCACCGTGATGCCCTCGGGGCCGAGATCGACGGCCAGCGCGCGCGTGAGTCCGATGACTCCCGTCTTGGCGACGGCGTAGGGACTGTCGCCGGGAGTCGCGCCGAGGCCTTCGGTCGATGCGATGTTGACGATGCGTGCGGCGTCGGACTTGCGCAGATGCACGAGCGCGGCGCGGACCATCCGCTGTTGCGCGGTCAGCAGGCCGGCGATGGAGCGGTCCCAGATGCGGTCGTAGTCGCTGTTGTCGAGCGGAGAGAAGCCGCCGAAGCCGGCGTTGTTGATGAGGATGTCGAGGCGACCGAAGCGCGCTGCGACCTCGCCGACGACGCGCTTGATCTCGACGCTGTCGAGGACGTCGAGCCGCCAGCCGTGCGCAGTTCCGCCTGCCGCCGCAATCTCCTCGACGACGCGCGCGACGCCGGCCTCGTCGATGTCGGTGACCGCGACCAGCGCGCCTTCATCCGCAAACAGATGCGCGGTCGCACGGCCCATCCCGCTGGCAGCGCCAGTGATTAGCACGGCGCGTCCCTTCACCGAGCGATCAAGCCTTTTCACTTTCTTCACTGGTTCCATTCCATTCTCCAAATCGCAGTAGCTGTTCCGATTGTCGAGCTATCACACCCGATGTTATTTGGGGTAGCGAAGCAGAGTGACCGTTACGACCGCGGGGAGAGAACCATGGCGAAGACCGAACAAGAACGCGACGCGTGGCTCGCGCAAGTCACTGAGGCGGCGCTCGAACCGCAACTGCCGATCGTCGATCCGCATCACCACCTGTGGGACCATCCGGGCAGCCGCTACATGCTCGACGAGATTATCCGCGACACGTCGTCGGGGCATCGCGTGCTCGCGACGGTGTTCGTCGAATGCATGTCGATGTATCGCGCGGACGGCGCCGAGTCGATGCGGCCGGTGGGCGAGACCGAGTTCGTCAACGGTATCGCCGCGCAAAGCGCGAGCGGGCAATACGGCGAGACTCGCGTCGCGGCGGGAATCGTGGGCTTCGCCGACTTGACGCTGGGAGAAGCGGTCGTGCCTGTCCTCGAGGCGCATATCGCGGCTGCGCCCGTGCGCTTTCGTGGAATCCGGCATGCGGGCGGCTTCGACGCGAGTCCGGAGGTGAGGAATTCGCACACCAACCCGCCGGCGGATCTGTACGAATCGGCGAAGTTTTCGCGAAGGCTTCGCGCGGTTGAGCGAGTTGGATCTCAGCTTCGAAGCGTGGCAGTACCATCCGCAGATGCCGGCGGTGATCGAGCTGGCGAAGGCGTTTCCCGGATACGACAATCGTGCTCGATCATTTCGGCGGACCGCTGGGAATCGGTCCCTACGAAGGCCGGCGCGCGGAGATTTTCGGCGAATGGAAGAAGAACATCGCGGAACTCGCGCGATGCCCCAACGTCGTGGCTAAGCTCGGTGGCATCAATATGCCGGTGAACGGATTCGGGTGGCATCACCGGCCCACGCCGCCGACCTCGGACGAACTGGCCGCGGCGACGCGCGACTACTATCTGCACACGATCGAGAACTTCGGGCCGCGACGATGCATGTTCGAGAGCAACTTCCCGGTCGATCGGGTTTCGTGCTCGTACGCCGTGCTGTGGAACGCGTTCAAGAAGATCGCGGCAGGTTTCACGGCGGATGAAAAAGCGCAGTTGTTTCATCGCACCGCGGCGGAGGTTTATCGCCTGAATCTGTCCTCGTTGTCGGCTGTTCCTAGACGTTGACGGTGCTCATGTCGTGATAGCGGCCGCCGGCGGCGAAGCCCTTGGGCGCGACCTCCTCGATGCGCGCGAGATCGCTTTTCGATAGCCGCACCTTGGTCGCGCCGACATTCTCTTCGAGATAGGTGCGGCGCTTGGTGCCGGGAATCGGCACCATGTCGTCGCCCTGCGCCAGCACCCACGCGAGCGCGAGCTGACTCGGCGTGATTCCCTTCTCCCTCGCGATTTCCTTGACGCGATCGACGACCTTCAGATTCCGCTTCATGTTGTCGGCGGCGAAGCGCGGCGAGATTTTGCGCCGCATGTCGTCGTCGGGCAGCTCGCGAATGTTGCCGCTCAGGAAGCCGCGGCCCAGCGGGCTGAACGGGACGAAGCCGATGCCGAGTTCGCGCAGCGTCGGAATCACTTCGTCCTCGTAGTCGCGGCGTCCATAGCGAGTATTCCGATTGCAGCGCGCTGATCGGATGCGTCGCGTGCGCGCGGCGAATCGTCTTGGCGCCGGCCTCCGACAGTCCGAGGTAGCGAACTTTGCCCTGCGCACCAACTCCGCCATCGCGCCGACGGTCTCCTCGATCGGCACCTTCTTGTCCACGCGATGCTGATAGTAGAGATCGATGTGGTCGACGCCGAGGCGCTTGAGCGACGCCTCGCAGGCGGAGCGCACGTACTCGGGACGGCCGTTGATCGCGCGCTTGCCGTCGGGCAGCACCTGGTTGCCGAACTTGGTCGCGATGATGACGCGGTCGCGATATTTCCGCAGCGCCTTGCCGACCAGCTCTTCGTTGTGGCCGACGCCGTAGACGTCGGCGGTGTCGAAGAAGTTGATTCCGAGCTCGATCGCGCGCTCGAGCGTCGCGGTGGATTCGTTGTCGTCGCGCGGACCGTAGAACTGCGACATCCCCATGCATCCGAGTCCCAGTTCCGATACTTCGAGTCCCTGCCTGCCGAGTTTTCGCTTTTCCATGACTGATGTCTCTCACATTTATGCGTTCGGGTTAAAGCCCTGCGCCGAGTGAGAATCCTGCCGGTTGGTGGCGCTACAGACGCCGCCGTCGCGAGCGCGCGGGCCACTCGTGCCGCTTGTAACGAGCCTGATCGCTGGTAGTAAGATTGGGACATCGGAGGAATCAACATGACAAAACTTCACGGCACTTCAAGATCTCGCAGCGCGCGCTCCTTGTGGGCGCTCGAAGAGCTCGGCGTCAAGTACGAGCATCTTCCGATGCCGACGACCGAAGCCAAGTCGTTCGCGCATCTCAAACTCAATCCCAACGGGCACGTGCCGGTGCTCGAAGACGACGGTGTCGTGGTCTGGGAATCGATGGCGATCAACCTCTACCTGGCCGAAAAGTACGGCAAGAATTCGCTGTGGCCCGCGGATACCGCCGCGCACGCAGAAATCTATAAGTGGAGCTTCTGGGCGATGACCGAAGTCGAGCCGCATCTCCTTACGATTTTGCGCAACCGCGTGATGAATCCGCCGGAGAATCGCGACGAGAAAGCGGCGCTGGCTGCCGTCGAAGCGTTGAAGGCGCCGATGAACGCGCTCGAGGAATCGCTCAAGGGCAGGGAGTACCTGCTCGGCAAGAACTTCACGATCGCGGATCTGAACGTGGCCGCCGTCATGAGCTGGATACCGATGATGAAGCTCGACATGTCGTCGACGCCCAAAGTGCAAGCGTGGCTGCAAAGATGTCTCGGGCGGGAAGCCAACAAGAAGGTCCGCGCGCTCAAATAGGTCGCGCACCGATCGAAACAGCTTTGAGTTAAGATTGAGCGCCGAATCGCATCGACGGTGAGGTAAGACTTATGGGAGTGTTGTCAGGTTATCGCGTCATCGAGCTGGCCGGGATTGGCCCCGGACCAATGTGTGCGATGTTGCTCTCGGACATGGGCGCCGACGTGCTGCGAATCGATCGCGCGGCCGACGCGGGCGGCTTGGGCATCGCGATGGATCCGAAATACAGCCTGCTCAATCGCGGCCGGCGCTCGGTCGCGTTGATCTCAAAAAGCCCGAAGCGATCGAGGCGGTCCTTAAGCTGGTCGAGAAAGCCGACGCGTTGATCGAAGGCTTCCGTCCCGGCGTGACCGAGCGACTCGGTCTCGGCCCCGACGATTGTCTCAAGCGCAACCCGCGCCTCGTCTACGGTCGCATGACCGGATGGGGACAGGAAGGACCGCTCGCGCATGCGGCCGGCCACGACATCAATTACATCGCGCTGTCGGGCGCGCTGCACAGCATCGGCGCGCAAGGGCGACGCCCCGGTTCCGCCACTGAACCTGGTTGGAGATTTCGGCGGTGGCGCGCTCTACCTGGCTCTGGGAGTGGTCGCGGGCCTGCTCGAAGCGGTAAATCCGGCAAGGGTCAGGTGGTCGACGCGGCGATGGTGGATGGAGCCGCGTCGCTGATGACCGCGATCTACGGGACTGCACGGTTCGGGCTTCTGGAACGACGATCGCGGCGAGAACATCCTCGACACCGGCGCTCACTACTACGAAGTTTACGAAACCAAGGACGGAAGTACGTCTCGATCGGATCGATCGAGGCGAAGTTCTACGCGGAATTGCTGCGGCTGTCCGGGCTTCAGGGTGAAGAGCTGCCGCATCAGCAGGATCGCAAGTCGTGGCCCGCGATGAAGGAGCGGCTGAAGACGCTGTTCCGCACGAAGACGCGCGACGAGTGGTGCAAGATCATGGAAGGCAGCGACGTTTGCTTCGCGCCGGTGCTAAGCATGGAGGAAGCGCCGAAGCATCCGCACATGAAGCATCGCGGAACGTTCGTCGAGCAGGGCGGGGTGACGCAACCGGGCCCGGCCCCACGATTCTCGCGTACGCCGAGCAAGATTCAGCGCCCGCCCGCGCGGCCCGGCGAGCATACCGAAGAAGCATTGCGCGACTGGGGCTTTGCCAACTCCGATTTAGAGACGCTGCGCAAATGCGGCGCCATCGCGAGGTCCACATGAAAACCGCAGCGGCAGTTTTGATCGCACTTTCGATGGCGTTTGCTGCGACGGTGGTCGGCGCTGCAGACAGCGCCGTGCCCGGATGGGATCCCAACGCTTTCCGCGACCTGAGCACGCTCCAGATAATGACGACGGCTCCCGAAGAGGGCGAGCACTGGTCGAAGCTTTGGTTGGTCGTAATCGACGGACAGGTTTACGTTCGACTCGGCGACCGCTCGTACGGAAGAGTTCAGAAAAACACGACTAACCCTTACCTCAAGGTGAAAGTGGGCGACAATGAGTTCGACAGGGTCCGTCTGGATCCCGCGCCTGAGATGACGGACAAGGTCGCAGCCGCGATGGCGGATAAGTACTTCATGGATATCCTGATTCGGCACGAGTCGCATCCTATGACGGGGCGCCTGGTTGCGGAGCCGGCGCTGGCACCGTCGCCCTGAGCTAGGATCACAACGACAACGGCTTAGAAGAATGGGTGATTCGGACCTACGGGAATTCTTTGCGCCAATGATGGCGCATTGCGTTTTCGCTGCGCTAGTTAGCGGTCTTCTAATACCTCCGATAGCGATTGGGTTCGCGCGGAAGATATATCCGCGATTGGTTACAGCGATGCGGACCAAGGCCGCAAGTCAAGCGAAAGGCAGCAATCTCGGACAGCTCGCAACGCTGATGCCGTTGCTTTTAATGACAGGCGCTTTTCTGGCGTCATGGTCATTCCTATTCTTCCTAAAATGGTACCATCGGGCTCGTTCAGTGTTTGTCCTGAGCTCGATAGATCCGGTTTGTACGTCCGTTTATCTGATCGCTGGTCTTGCAAGTCTGGCCGCTACCTTTTGGTGGATCGGCCCGCAGGCTTTCAGGCCTCCCGGCTACGATCCTAGAAATCCAAATCCCGACCCCGATGAGTGGCGCTGGAAAAGCTGACTCCAGAATTCCGCCTGGTTGCGGAGCCGACGCCGGCGCCGTCGCCATGAGCGAGGATCGCAACTACAACGGCTTACCCGTGAAGTCGAAGATGGTGTGCTCCTCAGTGAGAAAAATGTAAGAGCGTTTCAGATCGACGAACCTCGCCTCATCCTCGGCCAGCGCGCGGCTGGCTTCCCGGCCTTCCGGCGTGCTGAAGCCGGCGTTCACCTCGTCGAGACTGTCCCACCATACTTCCGTGATGCCATCGTAGCCCGCAGGCATTCCCCGCGATTGAGCGATCGCGTCGCCTGTTTCGGGCGCGACGGTGTGGCTTTGGACGTACTTGCGGGCGCGAATCGCCTTGGCGAAGCCCCGCACCAGAGGCCCATGTTTCTCGAGCCAGTACGCACTAAAATCCTTGAACGTAATGTCGTCGCGCTTGCGGACGATATACACGAGTTTAATCACGCGGTTCCCTCCCGGCTTTCAGCTTGTAGTGCCTTCGTACATAGTCCTAGCGCGGCGCATGGTGATATACGAGGGCATGTCACTTATCATTCGGGCTAACGCCGATGCGATGCTCGAATTGTAAAACTGAAAATCCGCCCGACAAGAAATTCTGCGGCGATTGCGGCGCGGCGCTTGCGAATCTTTGTCCGAAATGCGTGGCCGAGAATCCGGCGGGCAAGCGCTTCTGCGGAGAGTGCGGCGCGGCGCTAGGCGCTACCGCCGCTGCCTCGATCAGGAAATCGAACGATTCACCGATCCGAGTAGCCGATTCGCCCGCATCAGAGAATCTCGACGGCGAGCGCAAGACGGTCACGGCGCTGTTCGCGGATATCAAGGGCTCGACCGAGCTGGAGCAGGACCTGGATCCCGAAGAAGCGCGCGCGATCGTCGATCCGGCCCTCAAGCTGATGATCGACGCGGTGCGCCGCTACGACGGCTACGTCGTGCAGAGCACCGGCGACGGAATCTTCGCGCTGTTCGGCGCGCCGCTCGCGCACGAGGACCATCCGCAGCGCGCACTCTATGCTGCGCTGCGGATGCAGGAAGAGTTGCGACGCTATTCAGCCAGGCTGCGCGAGACCGGGAACCTCCCGCTCGAAGTGCGCGTCGGCGTGAACACCGGCGAAGTTGTAATCCGTTCGATAGCCACCGGGGATGGACAGACCGAATACACGCCGATTGGGCACACCACGAATCTTGCGTCGCGAATGCAGGCGCTCGCGCCAACCGGCTCGACAGCGATCAGTGAGCAGACGCGCAAACTGGTCGAAGGATATTTCGCGCTCAAGCCACTCGGCCCAACCAAGGTCAAAGGTGTCAGCGAACCCGTCAACGTCTACGAGGTGACCGGGCTGGGTCCGCTGCGCACGCGGCTGCAACGCTCTGCCGGGCGGGGCTACACCAAATTCGTCGGCCGGAATCACGAGATGGAGGCAATGAAAGCTGCGGCGGAACGAGCAAAGGCTGGGCACGGACAGATCGTAGCCGCGATGGCCGAGGCCGGGGTCGGCAAGTCACGCCTGCTCCACGAATTCAAGGCGACTTCGCAATCCGGCTGGATGGTGTTGGAGACGTTCTCAGTTTCCTATGGCAAGGCGTCGGCATACTTACCCGTGATCGGCCTGCTGCACTCTTACTTTGAGATTTCATCTGACGACGACGCTCGCAAGCGGCGCGAGAAGGTCGCCGGGCGGCTCGCAATCCTCGATCCGTCGCTGGAAGGTACGCGCCCGTACCTGTTCTCGCTGTTGGGGATTATCGAGGGCGACGAGTACAACCGGCACCATTGGGAGCAGAGCCTGGATCGTCTCGACGAATATCTGCACGAATTGCAAAACAAGGACCCGCTCGCGCAAATGGATGCGCAAATCAAAAAGCGGCGCACGCTCGACGCGATCAAGCGCATCCTGATTCGCGAGTCGCTCAACCAGCCGCTCATGGTGATCTTCGAGGACCTGCACTGGATCGATGACGAGACCCAGGCGCTGCTCAATCTCCTCGCCGACTCGATCGGCACCGCGAGAATCCTGCTGCTGGTGAACTACCGCCCCGAGTATCGCCACGAATGGGGGAACAAGACCTACTACACGCAGTTGCGGCTCGACCCGCTCGGAAAAAAGAACGCTGCCGAGATGCTTCAGTCCTTGCTCGGAGACAGCGCGGAGCTCGACCCCCTCAAACGTATGATCGTCGAAAAGACCGAGGGCAATCCGTTCTTCATCGAGGAGATGGTGCAGACTTTGTTTGAAGACGGGGCGCTCGCGCGCAACGGGACTGTAAGTCTCACCAGCCCACTCAGCGATCTCAAGATTCCGGCGACGGTCCAGGGAATCCTCGCCGCTCGCATCGACAGATTGCCGCCGGCGGAAAAGGAGCTGCTGCAAACGCTCTCGGTTATCGGCAAAGACTTTCAGCTAGGCCTGGTACGAGCGGTGACCGGCAGCCCCGATGATCGGCTCCAGGCGATGATCGATGATCTTCAAGTCGCGGAGTTCGTCTACGAGCGGCCGTCCGCCGGAGATTTCGAATACACCTTCAAGCACGCTCTGACGCAGCAGGTCGCGTACCAATCCGTGCTGATCGAGAAGCGGAAATTACTGCACCAGCGAACTGCGCAGATAATTGAATCGCTGTTCGCGGATCGCATCGATGATCATGTCGCCGAGTTGGCGCGCCACTACGGTCACAGCGACGATCCTATGAAGGCTGCCCACTATCTGATCCTTTCCGCCACCCAAGCACAGGGGCGTTCAGCTTACACGCAAGCAACGGAACTCGCGCGATGCGGCATCGCGATTCTCGCCGGCACCGCAGAAGGTCCGCAACGCGACCGCGCTGAAATCGGGCTGCAGCTAATATTGGCGCAATCGCTTTCGCCCGTCTTTTCGCCGGGCTTTGCCGAAGTAGGGCGAACCTATACACGGGTGATCGAGCTTTGCAGACGAACCGAAGACGAGCGCCAGCTTTTCGCAGCACTTGGCGGGTTGTGTTTGCACTACCAGATCACGTCTGACACGCGCCGAGAACGAGAGCTCAGCGGGCAGTTGCTGGCCTTGGCGGTGCGACTAGGCGATTCGGCGATGGTTGGTATCGCTCACGCTCGCGTGGCGGCTGCTCTGTGGTTGCTTGGCCAGCCTGAAGCGGCACGAGCGCATGGCGAAGAAAGCCTGGCGGTCCCAGGTCCGGAAGATCAGTTCGGCCCAACCTTTCCCCGCTTAGCAGACGCATATCCCGCACTAGCGTGCAGCCTGTGGTTGCTGGGGTTTCCTGACCGCGCGCGTAAGGCCGCCGACGAATTGATTTCAAGCGCGCAGTCGCTCAAGAACCCTCTGGCCGCGATCATCAGCCTCACTCAGAGTTGGGACCTGAACCGGTTCCTGCGGGACGCCGTCAGAACGAGGGAACACGCCGAAGCTGCGATCGCTATCGGATCCGAGTATGGAATTCGGCCGCTTGAATTAGCTGCTATGGGCCATCGAGCCTGGGGTCTTGTGCACGAGGACCGGGCCAACGCAGGTCTCGAGGAAATTCACCGCTGGATGGACGGTCGCTGGGTGCAAAGCCGCAAGAAGTTGGGAATTGGCTCCCGCCCTTCAGTGCTGGCGATGCTGGTCGAGGCTCACCTCGAAATGAAGCAACCTGCGGCGGGGCTGCAAGCTCTTGAGGAAGCGTTCTCCCGCGTCGAGCCGACCGGCGAGCGGATGTACGAGTCGGAGCTGCATCGCCTGCAGGGCGACCTGCTACTGATGCAAGACGCATCATCGAATATCGCACAAGCCGGGCAATCTTACCGCACCGCCATTGACGTCGCGCGGGCGCAATCGGCCAAGTCGTGGGAACTGCGCGCGACGACGAGCCTCGCGCGGCTGCTCGGCAGGCAAGGCAAGCGCGCCGAGGCATGCGCGATGCTCGCCGACGTCTACAACTGGTTCACCGAAGGCTTCGACACCGCCGACTTGAAAGACGCGAAGGCGCTGCTCGAAGAGCTGAATAACTCCAGGCGCTAAGAACTCTTCGCGTTTCGTTCTCCTGAACTAAAAACGTTTCACGTGAAACATTTTTGTTAAAACTCCAACGATTCAGGACCGATTTCGGCGATCTCGCCCGAATTCGATTGCCATTGCGCGAGCCGTCTATGCGCGGCCGGTCAGACGCGCGCGCTCGAGCACGCCTTCGAAAATTCGCACCGCGACTGCGTCCACCAGCATCCCGCCCGCGCCTGCCGCGCCAGCGCCGTCGCGCGTCGCGGCCTGGTAGGCCTCGGACATTTTGCGCGCGTTTTCGATTTCGTGCGGCGTCGGCGCGAACACGTCGTTGGCGATTTCGATCTGGCTCGGGTGAATCGCCCACTTGCCGACGGCGCCGAGCGTCGCCGCCCACGTCGCCTCGCGCCGGTACCCGTCGGCATCCCTGAAATTGCCGAACGGCCCATCGATTGCGTCGATGCCGTTGGCGCGGCACGCGGTGATCATCCGCACGCGCGCATGATGCCAGATGTCGCCGGGATATCGATTCGCCGGATCGCTTGCGACGCCGAAGCGCATGCCCTGGCTCGCCGACAGATCGCCGAAGCCGAGAATGAGCGCTTCGAGGCGCGGCGACGACGCGGCAATTTCCTCGACGCACGCCAGCGCCGCGCTTTCCTCGATCAGCGCCTCGAGGCCGATCTTGTTCTTCAGATGAAGCTTGGTCTCGAGCTGCGTCAGCAGTGTGTCGAAGAACCAGATGTCGCGCGGCGCCTTTGGCTTCGGCACGATGATGACGTCGAGCTTGTCGCCCGCGCCCTCGACGACTTCGATCACATCGTCGTGCGCCCAGTGCGTGTCCGCGCCGTTGACGCGCACGGCGCGCACTTTTTTGCCCCAATCGAGATTGCGCAGCGCATCGACCGCGTTCTTGCGCGCACCTTCTTTCTGCGCGGGCGCGACCGCATCTTCAAGATCGAGAAACACCATGTCGGCCGCGGTCGCCATCGCCTTCTCGATCATTTTCGGACTCGAAGCCGGCGTCGAAAGTTCGGAACGTCTTAGTCGAAGCGTCATGACTGCTCCTTGCGCGCGTTTGATATTCCCGCGTCGGCGAGAACCTGCGCGGTATGCTCGCCGAGGCGCGGCGCGCGCGCATAAATTCCCGACGGCGTACCCGTCAGCTTGATCGGACATCCCGCTATTATCAGCGGCGGATTGTCGCCGGGCTGTTCGACCTCGACCAGCATGTCGCGCGCCCTCGGATGCGGATCCTCGAAAATATCTCTGGCGGTGTTGACCGGGCCGACCGGCACCTTGCCACCGATCGCGTCGCACGATTTCGCGAGTCGCGTGCGACTTCGTCCATTCCGTGATCAACCCGCGCACGAAGTCGGCATTTGCGACTCGCCGACTGAGATTTCGAGTGCGGTCGTCGGTCGCGAGCCCGGGCCGGCCGATCGCCTCGCACAGAATCTTCCAGTGATTCTCGCCGGGCGCTGCGATAGCCACCGCGCCGTCACGCGTCGGAAAAATATCGAACGGACAAAGCACCGGCGTCCCATTCCCGCCCGGCTCCCTGATGACGCCGCTGCCTGCGTAGGTGTAGACGATCATCTCGCACAGCGCGAGAATCGCGTCATACATCGCGACGTCGAGGAACTGTCCCTGGCCGGTTCGCCGCGCCGCATGAACTGCGGACACCACGCCCAGTGCGGCGAGCGTGCCGGGATAGATGTCGCCGACTCCCGGACCGGCTCGGTAGCCACCGCCGCCTTGCGGACCGGTGGTTGCGACCAACCCGCCCATGCTCTGCGCGACGATGTCGAACGCGGGCCAATCGGCATACGGACTCGCGCCGGTGCGCGGATCGCCGAAGCCGCGAATCGCCGCATAGACGAGCGCGGGATTAATTTCGCGCAGCCGCTCGTAGCCGACTCCCGTACGATCCATCACGCCGGTCCTGGCATTCTCGACGGCCGCGTCCGCCGTCTTCACGAGTCTGAGAAACGTTTCGCGGCCCGCGTCAGTCTTGAGGTCGAGCACGATGCTGCGCTTGTTGCGATTGACGCTGGCGAAGTATCCGCCGTAGTCGCAGCCCTTTCGATCCGCCGGAAACGGTCCCAAGGTCCTGCTCATGTCGCCGGCTGGCGGCTCGACCTTGATAACGTCGGCGCCGAGGTCTGCCAGCAGCATCGTGCAGTACGGACCCGCCAGCGCCTGCGTCAGATCGAGGACGCGAACGTCCGACAGCGGTCCCGTCCGCGCGCTCATCGATTGCCCCAATGCGAGCGGCGCTTGATCAGCACCGTGCGCTCGCCTTCGAAGACGATCGTCCCGTCATGCTTGGTGCCCCAATGCTTGAAGCGCACGACGCCTGCGTCGTCGCGAGCGGCGTCGCGCTTTTCGAGCACTTCGCTGTAGGCGTAGAGCGTGTCGCCGTGAAAGACCGGCGAGGTGAAGCGGATTCCCGTCAGGCCGAGCTCGGCGAGCGCGTTTTCGCCGGTGTCCTGCGTCGCCAGCCCGATGCATACCGAGCCGGTGATCAGCCCGAAGACGAGACGCTGGCCGAATTGCGTCGAGCGCATGCGATGCTCGTTGTAGTGGCCGTCGGCGGTGTTCAGCACCAGCTTCGTGAGCATCTGGTTTTCGATCTCGCCGATCGTAGTGCCGCGCGCGTGACGCATTTTTGCGCCGACTTCGAAGTCTTCGAAGTAATTTCCGGCGCCGGTCAGCTTCGAAATTGTCGTGCTCACTTTCTGGCCCTCGGCAGCAAACGATCGGAGATGATCCGCAACTGGATTTCGGAAGTACCCTCGAAAATTTTTGTCAGACGCGCGTCGCGCCAGTAGCGCTCGAGCGGAAAATCCTTGGTGTAGCCGTAGCCGCCGTGAATCTGGAGCGCCTGGCTGGTGACGCGCTCGGCCATTTCGGAGGCGAACAGTTTCGCCATCGACGCTTCCTTGTCGCATCGCCGCTTGCTGTCGACTTCGGTGGCGACGAAGTACGTTAGCTGGCGCGCGGCTTCGATCTCGGTCGCCATCTCGGCCAGCTTGAATCGAATCGCCTGGAATTCTCCGATCGGCTGGCCGAAGGCGACCCGCTTCTGCGCGTATGACAGCGCGTCCTCGAGTCCGCCACGCGCAAGGCCAATCGCGCGCGCCGCAGTATGCACGCGAGCTATCTCGAGGCCGCTGACCGCGCCGTAAAATCCTTTGCCCTCGCCGCGGTCTTCGCGCTCGCGACCGAGCAACGCATCCGCCGGCAGCTTGAAGTTGTCGAAGTGCAGCTCCCAGGTCTTCCAGCCGAAGTAACCGATCTTGCGAATCGGCGAGCCGGTCAGCCCCGGCGGAAACTTTCCGCGCTCCTTCAGCACCAGGAACTGGCTGATGCCTTCGTGGCGGCGGCGAGGATCGGACGGTTGCTTGGTGCGGGCGAGCACCGAGATGAAATCCGCGCCGTCGGCGAACGTGCACCAGGTCTTGGTGCCGTTGAGCATCCAGCCGTCGCCGTCGCGCGTGGCTTTGCACGAGACGTTGGCGAGATCGGAGCCCGCATCCGGCTCCGACAGCGCAGCCGCGCCGAGAAATTCTCCGCGCGCCATCCGCGGCAGATATTCGCGCCGCTGCGCCGCCGTGAATCCGCCGCCGAGTCCGTTGCCGCGCGCGATTATGCTCGCGACGCTCATCCACGCGCGCGCGAGCTCCTCGGTGATCAACGCATACTCGAACGCGCCGAGGCCAAGCCCGCCGTATTCTTCCGGGATGACGACGCCGAAGTAGCCCATCTCGGCGAGCTTGTCCCGCAACGACATCGGGATGTCGCCCTGCTCGGGGTCGAGCTTGTTCGCGATCGGCAGAACTTCGTTCATCGCGAAGTCGCGCGCGGCCTGCTGAATCATCCGCCGCTCGTCGGTCATGTAACTCACAACGGTGCTCCTCTTCGTTTGGCGACGAGGTTGGTCCGCTCGTAGCTGATGACGAGTTCGTCGCGTTGATTGCGCGCTTCGGTGCGCCACGTGACGATTCCGAAGTTGCCGCGGCTGGCCGATTCGCGCGTCGAGACAACCGTGCTACGCGCGGTCAGCGTGTCGCCGGGATAAACCGGCCGGTGAAATTCCAAACCGTTGATGCCGAGAAACGGTCCGCCGGCTTCGCTCAAATCCTCGACCGAAATGCCGACCACCGTACACGCGACCAGCATCGGATTAACGACCACGTCGGGATGACCGTGCGCGCGCGCATACTCGGCGTTGAAGTACAGCGGACAATGGGCGAGCGTCGCGGTCGTGAAGAGCGAATTGTCGCCGGCGTTTATCGTGCGCCCCCAGTGATGCTCGAAGACCTGGCCCTGGTGGAACTCCTCGAACGAATGGCCCTTTGGCACCAGCTTGAACTGACTGAAATCGGGATCTGCCATAGACCAGGCTCCTAGGGAATTAGTAGGACTCTTCCGACCGCCTGTCGGCTTTCGATATAAGCGTGGGCGGCGGCGGCTTCAGACAGAGGGAAGGTTCTGTCGATCACGACCTTCAACTCGCCTCGCGCGGCTTCATCGATCAGACGCTGAATCATGTTATGCGCCCGGTCGGTGCCTATCTCGGCGCCAAGGAACACTCCCGTCAAGGATCGGTTGCCTGCCATCAGCGACGACACATCCACTGTCATAGCTTCACGTCCCGCCGAGCCCACCATCGAGATGCGGCCGCGATAGGCGAGCGATAGCAGGCTGCCTTGCAAGGTCGCGCCACCTACAGGGTCAACCACGAGATCGACGCCTCTGCCATGAGTGATCTTCATGACCGACTGTACGACGTCGTCAGTCTTATAGTTGATCCCATGATCGAGACCTAGCGGCTTCAGCCGTTCCAGCCGCGCGTTGCTCGACGCGGTAGCTAACACTGTCGCGCCTGCACGCTTGGCTAACTGGATCGCGGCAACACCTACACCGCTCGCGCCGGCCTGCACTAAGACTGTTTCTCCTGCTTTGAGCTTGCCGAACTCGAACAGGCAATCGTCCGCGGTGCCGAACGGTACGGGAATGGCCGCAGCCAGCTTGATGTCGAATCCTTTGGGCACCGGCCAAGCGTTGCGCGCCGGAACCGAGCGCAGTGCCGCGTGCGAGCCCATAGCATTAACCGTGGTGACCTTCTGTCCTACCTTAAGGTCTGTAACGTCAGAACCGACTTGGACTATCTCGCCGCCGGCCTGGTAGCCAACGACATGAGGCTTGCTCAACAGCGCACCATGCCATCGATTGAGCGTGTCGCCGCCCTCGATACTGACGGCCTCGACGCGAATCACGACTCCTTTCGGATGGCATTCGGGATCTGGGACCTCCTCATACTTGAGAACCTCAGGTCCGCCGTTCTGATAGTAGACCGCAGCTTTCATTCAATGTCTCCTGGCCAACTTACTCGACGATAGCCGAATAGATAATGTTCCTGAGTTGTCCGCGGAAGTTGAAGGTGGCCGAAGGCATTAGTTGTGTCATGAAGACAACCACTAAGTCCTCCTTCGGGTCCACCCAGAAGATAGTCGAGGCCGCGCCGCCCCAGTAGTACTCGCCGCCGCCGAGACCGCCTGCCTCAACCTGGCCAAGTGTCATCGCGAAGCCGAGGCCGAACCCGACACCTTCGTACGCGGTTTCCGAGAATGCGCCAATAGCCATCCGGCTGAGATCTTTGCCGCCGGCCAGATGGTTGCGATGCATCAACTCGATCGTGCGTGGTCCCAGGATGCGTGCGCCGTCCAATTCGCCTCCGCGTCGCAGCATCTCGCAGAAACGTAGATAGTCGGCGGTCGTGCCGGTTAGTCCTCCGCCGCCCGAAAAGAAGGTGGGCTGCTTGAGATAGGTGCTGCGCTCGGGATCGTCGATCAGCTTCAGCGTCTTGTCGGCCTTGCGCTCATAGTTTGCCGCAAAGCGAGCGGCTTTGCGCGCCGCTACCATGAACGACGTATCTTTCATGTCGAGCGGATCGAAAATCGTCTCCTGCAAATATTGGTCGAAGCGCTTTCCCGAAATCGCCTCGACCAGGTAGCCGCATACGTCGGTCGAAAGCGAATACATCCAACTCTCGCCGGGCTGATAGCGCAGTGGCACCTTGGCGAGCTTGTCCCCGAAGCCGCTAAGTGTCTCGCCGGCGCCGCGTCCCACTCCTAGTTCGCGATAGACGCGGTCGACAGGATGGTTGGTGGCGCCGTAAGTGAGTCCGCCGGTATGACTCAGCACGTGACGCATCGTCATCGGCCGAGCCGGCGCCATGGTCTCCATGCTTACGCCTTCGCCCGACACCCACACCTTGTGATCGCGCCACGCCGGGATAAAACGCGACACCGGATCGTTGAGCTGGAAGTGACCCTGCTCGTAGAGAGTCATAAGCGCCACCGACGCGATCGGCTTGGTCATCGAATAGAGCCGGAAGATCGTGTCGTCGGCCATCGGCTTGCGGCGCTCGCGATCCATCAGGCCCAGCGACTTGAAATAGGCGACGTGCCCGTGCCTCGCGACCAAAGTCTGGCATCCGGCGATCTTGCCGGGCTCGATATAATTCTTGTCGAGGTGTTCGGTGATTCGATTGATTCTTTCGGGCGCGAATCCGGCCCGCTTGGGTGCCAGTTCCATGTAGCTTCTCCTAAGTTGCGTTCCGCTTGATCCTAAAAGTAAATCGGATCGACGTACAAGCCGCGGCCGGCGGCGCCGGGCGGCTCCGGGATGCCGAATGAAATCACGACGTACCGTTCCAATTCGCTCGCGAGCGCGCGCACGCGATCGAACCCGGCCGACGCCTCCGAGGTAAAGAGCGACAGCCGGTCCAGGCCGCGGCCGTGGAGCCATCCGCATTGCGCGCGGATGAGCGCTTCGAACTCGTCCTCTGCGCCGGGTAAAAATCCCCAGTCCAGTGCGAGACCGCGCCGCGACTCGACGCGCGTTCCCTTCGACTCGATTATAAACCGCACCGTGTCGCCGGCCGGCCATACTCCGAGCACCGCGCGATCCGTCATCCGCACCCGTTCCCAGCAGTAGTCGCGCGGCGAGCGCTCGACGCGCGCCGTGAACGACTCGACGGTGTAGGGCAGGTACCACTCGTCGCGTTCGTGCGTCGCGTTGAGAATTTCGACGACTCGCGCCGCATCGCGCGGCGTGGCCGGTCGTCCGATTTGCGGACCCGCGAGCGTCGCACACGGAAGTTGTGCGCGAATCTGATGCTTGCTCCATCGCGGCGCCCGCGCAAAGCCGCGCAGCATTGCGGCATTGTCCACCGAAGGATACGCGGTGCTGTTCGAATTCCTTCGGGTACTTCTCGTCGAATACGCGATTTATCGCGCCCCACAAACCTTTCTTCTGATGCTCGGGAAGAATGCGCAGGTGCGCGAACGCGTGAATGCGATAGTCCTGCCCGCCGACCCGCACGGTATGCAGCTGCGGCGACGTTGACGCCGGCCGGTTTTCCGTCCACGAACCCCAGCGCGACCACGAAGTCATCCATCAGCCGGGTGAACGCAAAGTAGTCGTCGCCGCGCTCGATGGTCATCGTCACGCCGTCACTCAGCACGATCGGGCATCGCCGCTCGATGTCGGCGAGCACGGCAGCGTCGGCCAGCGTCGCCTCGCGCGACACCACTTCGAAATCGAGCACGCGATCGCGAGTGAGCGCGGTCATCCGATGCGGCTCGTGGTCTTCGACCTCGCAGGACAGCCGAAATTTTTTGTCGCTCGCGGTTTTCAGCATGACCGCGACATGAAAGTCGGATATTTCCTCGACCGACGTCACCTCGAACTCGCCGTAGGCTCTCGCGACAGGCGCGCCATCCGCCGGTAAGCACTTCGTACCGATAAGGAAACGGCGCGCGCACGACGATATCCAGCGCGCATCGAGCGTCGAGCTCAGCCTCGGATGCGCCTTCGCCGGCCGATGCGATGCGCTCGAGATACCAGGCGAGCTGGCGTCCCGCGGGATTGTCGGGGATTTGGGGAGATGTCATCACCGGCGCCTCGATGATGATCTAGTACGAATGCAGCGCATTTGTCGCGCGTCGATTTAAGCGCCGCGACGGGCAATTGCGGAAGTGTGTAGCGGTTCGGATCGGGAGAGGTGAGCGACGATCAAACTTCGGCGCTAATCATCCTGAGGCTCGCGAATCATGGTCAGGATCGCCAGCAATTGATGCCGCGAAAGGATGTAGCCGAGCAGGCTCAATTCCTTGAACGCGCGAAGTTCACGAGGCGTGATTCGGTGGCGCTTGACGAAAGCGCGATCGGTGACGAACTTGCGCCAATCGTCGGCGCGCGGCTCGCGTCGGGGCTCGGTCACTCGCGTTCACGACGCTCGCCGCCTCGGGATGCGAAAGAAGAAAAATCTGCTGTCGGCTGATTCCGAGCGCCTGTTCGAGCCGAGCCATCAGCGCGAGCGAGGGTTTTCGCTTCCCGCCTTCGAGGTATGCCACGTGACTCGCTTCGACGCCGAGCTTTTTCGCCAACTCCCGCTGCGTCAGCGCGAGTTCCTTGCGTTTCTGTTTTATCAATTGCCCGAGGGCGTTGCGGCGACTCATATGTCGTACTCAGCAAGCAGCGCATGTCTCAATTTTGCAAAGTGAATCACGCCGGCAAGGTACTCAGGCTTCTGCGCGGGCTGCTCGCCGAAACCCAGGCCATATCGATGCTCCATATATTCGAGCACCGCCGCTGGAAACCGAATCCGGAAGTTCGTCAGCGGCAGACTTCGACAGACTCTCTTCTCTGGTCTCATGAAAATTTTTCGGGCAGTCGCTTCGGGATACACGCCAAGACTCACGAGAATGTCGGCCGCCAATTCCTCCGGATCGTTCAGATGCTCCCGGTACGCTGCGTACGCCATAAACTGAGTGTGTTCCTTGCGCGAACCAAACAGCTGTCCCATCAGATGATGGCCCATTTCGTGTGAAAATGCCGCACCGATCGCAGCCGGATGATGCGCGGTGTTCACGCAAATCAACGGCAATTGCGATCTGCCCATTTTTCGAACGTAAAACCCCAGGATAGCCATCCCCTCCGCGCCATCGAGCTTTGCCATCCGGAACTGAACTCCCAACTCCGACCAGAATCGCGTGAATTCACCGGGCGAAACCAGTCTGACGGGTTCATCGTTCAGATGCGGCCAAACAGTACTCCTGGCTTCCGCAACTATCTCACGAACTTCGGAGCGAGCAAACAATCGGCGCAGCTGGTGTCCGTAATCTTCGTGCTCCAGGGACCAGATTTCCTCAGGGAATCTGCCGAAGGCCGCCGACAAGGGCGCCGGATAACTGCCTGCCTTCAGGATCTCGGCCGCCAACTTTTCGAAAACCGAATTAATCATTTTTTGTCACGCTCTTCCTAAAGATGACCAGAAGTCTGTCGACCCAGACAGCTTGTCCTAAACGCTGCTTAACGCAATGTGACTTAGCATAGCGCTAGCCAAAAGGAAAACGCGGAATTGCCGCGGATGCAATGCACGGATTTCCCGATGTAAAATAGCTGACAAAATGTCAGCGAAGCGAGTAAAAAAGTAACCGGACGTCAGGGCCTTCGATGATTGCGAGCTCGAAATTCGGACCTCAGAAAACCCAGCTTTCCGCCATTCACCATCGACGCCCGATCCTTCCAATGCGACATCCCAATTCCGCGCGCGCCGCCTCCGCGACGGAATTGCCGCGCCCACCTGTCGATTCCTTAATCACTCAGCAAAATAGGAGACATCCAATGGAAATGCGCCTCTTAACCACAGAAGGCGAACGAAGCGTTTTCGTCCAGCGCCTCGCTGACGCGCGAGCCCGAGCGGGAGCGAGTTTCAGAGACGGCGGTGCCACGCAGGCGAGTAATATGGTCCGTCTGCAGTCCGCAGACCTCTATGCATTGTTCGAAGGGGAGGGCGACCGGGCAGAACACATGACGGCGGGCGTCGTGCTGCACGATCTCGAGGCCTTTCCGCAAAGCTGCCGCCGGCCTGATCTCTCGCGCTATGCGCCTCGGTCTGTATTGGAATGCAGCGATCATTGGTCGCTGTCGCGCGGCGCCGGGATGCGTGCGTGGCGCGGAATCGCAGTTCAGGTCGTGCAGCGAAGCCCGCGCGCGGTGCTCGTCTATCTTGCCGTCGGAAGTCACTGCGGATTCTACACGGCGATGGGCTTCGTCAACGTGGGCGATCCGGTTGAGTATCCGTATCTCGAGGTTCCCGGCCAGGGCCTGCCGTGGGTTCAGCCGATGATCCTCGAAGGAGAAGCGCTCGCGAAGCTGACCTCAAACGTTCATCGGTTGAAGATCGAAACCACGGACAGCTATCGCACGATCCGGTTCGACAATTCCGATCGGCTGCGGCCGGTGGAGACTCGCCTTCCGATCAGAATCGAGGAAATCGCGGTCGCGCAAGCCCAGCTCTGAATTCGTCCCTCATCGATCCGGGCGATTGACCAAAACATTCTTTTCGAGTCCGCGCCAACGATGCGGATTCACCCACGCGAGGAAAAATCAATGAACATCGACCTAACTAAGGATCGGGCGGCACAGGAACGCCCGCGAGATGACTACGACGGCAACATTCCGATCAAGCTCACCAAGGAGGAGCTGCGCGATCTGTCGGATCTGTCGCCGCTGAGAAGCAGCATACATATTGTCGCCGAATGGACGCTGATCGTGACTGCCATCTATCTCTGCCAGCATCACTTCAACCTGGCGGTCTATCTGCTGACCGTTGCATTTATTGGCGCGCGCCAACATGCGCTTCTCATCCTGATGCACGACGGCGTTCACTATCGTCTGTTTCGCGACCGGCGCCTCAATGATTGGACGGCCGAGATTGTCCTGGCATGGCCGAACCTCATCTCGGCGCGCGCGTATCGCAAGAACCATTTCGCGCATCATCGTTATCTGAACACCGCGCAGGATCCGGACTGGGCCCGCCGCCAGGGCGACCTGAGCTGGGTCTTTCCGATGCACCGTGGCAGGCTCACTTGGCTGATGCTTCGCGACCTATCCGGGCTCGGCGCAATCTTCTATCTCATGCTGGCGCGAGCGCTTCTGTCCAAAGACGCGGGTGTGAGTCGGGGGTTTGTGGCTGCGCGCTACGGATACTACGCCGCGGTCATCGCAATCTTCGCGTGGCTCGGCGCGCTTCATCTGCTCGTGATGTACTGGATGGTTCCGCTCTTCACCTGGCTCATCGTGATCTTCCGCGTGCGCAGTATCGCCGAGCATTCAGCTATCGCGGGCAGGTCCAACGCCTACGCACAGACCCGGTCCACGCGAGCGACCGCACTCGAGCACGTGTTCGTTGCGCCGAAGAACGTGAACTATCACATCGAGCATCATTTCTACCCGAGCGTGCCGTTCTATCGGTTGCCGGAACTCCATCGCGTCCTCATGTCGAAGTCCGAGTTCAAGGAGTCCGTGCATGTGACGCGCAGCTATCTCGGAGTGCTCCGCGAGTGCGTCCGCAACTCACACACTTCAGCGTCAAGGCTGAGGCAAATTTTTCGCATGCGCCCGAGCCGCGCTGAGGCTTGATCGAGGGCTGAGGCAAATGCGTTCCGATGTGAAAGCGGCGGCGGACTCTCAAGTCCGCCGCCGCAGAGTGGATACGATCTTTCCTGCCGGTGTTGCTACGCACGAGCCTCTGAAAAGATCCGGAGGAAATTCTCCGAGTAGAACCGGTCGCGGATTGTCGCGGAGCGATCGCCGAGCGCCGCTTCGAAGCGCGCGATCGGGTTGCGTCCGCCCTCGGTGTGCGGATAGTCCGTCGAGAACAGGTACAGGTCCGGGTTCGACTGATCGATCAGAGCGCCGACGTCCTCGAACACGAACGGCGTGAACGCCATCTGCTGCGTCAGCTGCTCCGACGGCTTGCGGGTGAACCGCGCCAGGTTCGCGTCGGTCCTGCCCCAAATCTTCGCCACCCAGTCCAGCCGCACGAGCATCGACGGCACCCATCCTGCGCCGAGCTCGATACATCCGCCGCGCAATTTCGGGAATCGCTCGAACACGCCGTCGATCAACATCATCGAAAGAAAGGTCTCGGGCCCCTGGTGCAGCACCGCGACATCCTTGGTGCGAAGATTCTCGCCGCCGCCCATCCAGTCCTTGGTCGGCGCGCGGCCGTTGTTGGCCCACGCCTTGTCGAGCTGCAAAGGAGAACCGCCGACATGCATCACGAACGGAGTATTCGCCTCGACCAATCGCGCCCAGAAAGGATCGTACTCGACGTGGCCGGGAGACCGGCCGCCAGCAGGCCGATGCGCGACCCAGATGGCTTTCGCGCCGCTCTTCAGCGCGAACTCGAGTTCCTCGAGCGCGAGTTCCGGCTCGTCGAGCGGTGCGATCGCCACGCCCATCAGGCGCGAGTCATGCGCGCAGAAATCCGCCATATGCCGATTGTGCGCGCGCGCCGCGCCATAGCGCAGCTTGGGCGCGATCTTCGAGCTCGGTGAAAACGGCATCGTAACGCTATGCGTCGCGAACACCAGCTGCTTCTTGAAGCCAAGCATGTTCATCGCCATAGAGCGTTCGCTGCCGTCAAACGCGCCCAACGCCTGGATCTCCTTCGAGCGCTCGATCAAATTGTCGCCCCACGCGAGCATCTCGGCGACGTGATCCTCCGTATGCCGCCCGCCGCGCGCCATGATCTCCGCGACTTCCTCGTCAGTGACGAGCGACGCGCTGTAACTTACCGCCGGGATGTCGTTGCGCAGGTCGGGGTCCGCGTACTTCTGCAGGAAGTCCGGAAGCTCCATGATATGGCTGTCGGCGTCGTAAATCGGCCGGTTGTCGGGAGCATAAGCCATGGCAGTACCTCTGTTGGCTGGCGATTTCCTCGCAGGACGTCCGAGGAGGCAGTGAGAAAATTAAAGCACCAATCTCCGACCCCGCTCAAGCAACGATGTCAGCAGCGCGACGACTCAGTTGATGCCTTCGTCTGTCGCTTAGCTGCGTCCGTCAGCTTATCCAGCCCCGATCCTGGAATCTGATCCTGAGCTCATCTGAAATTGCGTCGGCAGTGGCCTTTGCTCTCCCCTCGGGTCCATTTCTGCCACTCGCCTCGCCGTAAACTTTCAGCCCGCCGACCACTATCAGGCCGATTGGATTGCCGCTGGCGATAGTGACCGCCGCCGGCACGACCATCCCGGGCGTTTTGTTTCCGGAGGAGCTAAGAGTACCGGATCCAAGTTTGCGCAAGCCCTGGGGCGTCATTATGTAGCCTTCGACCACCGTATCCATCTCCGAAGATCCCGCGCCGAATCCGATGACGAAGCGCTGGACCATCCCGCTCGCGCCGCCCCCTTGAACAGAGACAATGTAACCGCGGATGACGCCATCTCCGACTTGTGGCGACGTTCCGGGTCCAGCCTGCGCGGCATTGAGGCCCATCGCCTGGATATCCGCAACCAAATTCTGAGCGATAAGGGCGCCGAGCTGATGACCCTGTGCGATTTGGTCGGCTGTCGGCGGCGTGCTCGGCGCACTGACTTGCTACCGATTGAAGAGTCGGACGGCATGTCGGCGGATGTGGCCGCGAAGTTGTACACCCAAATCTGATTCGGCCGTGCGATCCCTGCCGCAACCGGCGGTGTTGACTGGGTAACTTGCGTTGAAGCGCAGCCCGCCAGCAGCGCCAGGACAAAAAATAACGGCACTATGCGGATACGAGTCTTCATCGTTGATCTCCTTCTTTGGTGGCAGGGATTTCACCTGCAGTCGGATATTGGTCGTCACGAGCAATCGCGTCAATTGGACGATAGGTCCATTTTTCACATCCAGCGGGATTCAGCCTTGCCGAAAAACTCGCTTGCAACAGCTAAATTCATTACCAATGATGGAGAGTTGATCGGAGGTTGAAGTGATCGAAGCAGTGATATGGGATTTCGGCGGAGTCTTTACGACCTCGCCGTTCGAGGCTTTCGCGCGCTACGAGCGCGAACGAGGCATCCCGGTCGGCGTGATCCGCAAGATCAATTCCACCAATCACGAGAACAATGCGTGGGCGATGTTCGAGCGCTCGGCCATCGACTTTGCCGGCTTCGACGCTGCCTTCGCGGCGGAAGCCAGGATGCTCGGCTATGAAATTCCCGGCCGCGATGTCGTCGCGCTGCTGGCGGGCGACTTCCGGCCCGAGATGATCGAGGCGCTGCGCCGCGTAAAGTCCAGGTTCAAGACCGGCTGCATCACCAACAACATGCCGGCGGATGCGTCTGCTGCGGTCCAAACGAGCCGCTCGATCTATTCGCGCGAGATCATGGAGCTGTTCGACGAGCTGATCGAATCGTCAAAGCTCGGTATCCGCAAACCCGACCCGCGAATCTATCTGATGATGTGCGAAAAGCTTGGCGTGAAGCCGGACGCGTGCGTCTATCTCGACGACCTCGGCGGCAACCTGAAGCCCGCGCGCGCGATGGGCATGACGACCATCAAAGTGGAAAGCGGGCCGCAAGCGATCGCCGAGCTCGAAGCCGCCACCGGACTAAAATTGATCTGACCCGAAACGACTACGATCTGGGACCGCCATACGTTCGCAATACCTTTTCGAGCGATGCGAGCGTGTCGCGATTCTGAGTCAGTTGCAAGGTGACCGCCGCGCGCGCTGATAGCGGCAACTGCTGCGCGAGGGCCTTTTCGTATTCGTCGATCGCGGATTGAGCGTCTTTGCGACACCATTCGACGACGCCGGTGTCGCCCATGCTCATGATCACATTGAAGTCCATCGCGGCTCGATCGACAAATCCGGAAAACGTGCCTGATTCGTCTCCGCCTCCGCCTAACCGCTCGCGCTCCAGGCCCAGGTCATCCGCGTTGCGCTTGCGGGCCGCGGCCTGCTGGTTGAAGAACTGTTCGAGGTTCGCTTTGCCGACATCGCTGGCGGCGCTCCGATAACGATTTTCGCTGTCGACGCAGACTTCAATCAGATGGTTCAGAATTTCGATTGGTTCCATTTGGCGTGCCTCGTTCGATAGTGCCTACCACCGATTCTAGGCGCGATATCGTGCGAATGATGCGGCTGACGAGAGGAAGCCGGCCTTCGTTTCGAACGATCGGGGTTTAACGTCACGGGCGGCACACCGCCGCCGGTAGTTCAGGCCAGGGCGCGGGTGAATTCGTCGAGCAGGTCGCGCCAATGCTCAGTGCCGACCGAGATGCGGACCAGGGCATCGCTGATTCCCGCCGCCGCCAATTCCTCGGGCGACAGTTCGCTGTGAGTGGTCGTCATCGGATGGCAGACGAGACTCTCGACGCCGCCGAGGCTGACGGCGTTCTTGGCGATCTTCAAACGGCGCAGGAATTCGAACGCGCCGGTCTTTCCGCCTTCAACTTCCAACGACAACAGCGAGCCGGGATAGTCGGTTTGTGCGTCGCGAATCCTGATCTGCGACGCGTCGGTGAACAGCGAAGGGTAGATGACGCGTTTGACGCGCGGATGCTTGGCCAGCTGCTCGGCGATTCGCTGCGCGTTCTTGCTCTGACGATTCATTCGCAGTGCGACGGTCGAGAGGCGCGAGTCGAGAATCCAGCATTCATCGGCCTGCAGGATGTTGCCCAACAGCGCGCGCACCCCGGTCAGCGTCTGGATCAATTCTGGATCCGTCGCGAGCACGGCGCCGGCCAGCAAGTCGCTGAATCCGCCGAGGAACTTTGTCGCCGAGTATATCGCGAGGTCCGCGCCATGAATCAGCGGATGCTGAAAGGTGGGACCGAGCAGAGTGTTGTCGATTGCGAGCAGGGCGCGCTTCTGCTTGCGGCTGATTGCGGCGGCCGCTTGCGCGATATCGGTCATCACGAGCGTGGGATTGGCAGGCGTCTCGATCAGCACCAGGCTTAGATTGTCTGCCTGCTCAATCGCGTCAGTCAGCGCCCTGGTATTGCCCGCCGGAACCGGGCGCGCGTCGAAGCCGAGCGGCTCGATCACCTGGTGGATGAGGTGTTGGCTACCGCCGTACAGAGGCTGCGTATAGATGAGCGAGCTGCCACGCTCGAGGAACGCGAGCATCACGGTGAAGATCGCGGCCATGCCCGAGTTGAAGACGGCGGCGGAGTTGGCGCCGCGCTCGAGCGGAACGAGCTGCTCCTCGAGGATTTCGGCGTTGGGATGATTTAGCCGCGCGTAAATCAGGTCGGGACGATCGTCGCCGAGCGAATGGATTTTTCCGAGCACGATTCCAAACGCGCGCTCGGCCGCTTCCGGACTCGGAAAGACGAACGTCGAACTGCGATAGACCGGCGGCCTGGCCGCGCCGACCGACAGCTTGGGGTCGAAGCCGCGGGTCAGTACCGCGGTCTCCGGCCGCACGCGATAAGGAACCTTGGCCATCAGCGCTTCTCGCCGAGACTGTCTCTCACCGATACGTCGGCATAGCCGATTCCGAGGTGCATCCTGTAGCCGACAAGGTCGCGCACCTGTTTGTCGAGGGTTCGCGCGATCTCGCCGGGCACGTCGATGTACTGGTTCTCTTCCTGCCGCAGCCATCCGAGCGAATACGAGAGGAAGACGCCGTAGCGCCAATCGTCGGTGCGATTCGCGCCGGCGCCATGCAGCGTGCCGCCCATCCATAGCAGGACGGATCCCGCCGGCATCGCGGCCGCGACGACTTCATCGGGACGCGCAGCGCGATCTGCGGGCCAGAGATGGCTGCCGGGAACAATATGAGTTCCGCCGTTGGCCTCAGTGAAATCGGTAATCGCCCACATGCTGGCGAGGATCATCCGGGGGCGCGGCACTTTGAAAAATTGATATGGGTCTTCCTCGCGATGGAGCACCTGCTCGCGCGCGCCGGGACCAATCTTGAGCGCGGCGGTCGCATGCACCTGGTAATGCGTACAGTTGGGTTTAAGGATCGCGTCGCACGCCGACAGCATCAGCGGATGCGTCACGAAAGTGCGGAATGTCTCCGACCTGGCGACCAGCGCGGTGATCCGCTTGGTTTTGCCTGGATAGAAATTCGCAGTTCCGCCGTCGGCTTCGTATTTCTTGTTGATGCTGGCGTCGGGATCGACGATTTCAAGATGCGGTGCCAGTTCGCGCAAAATCGAATCGCGCGCGGCTCGATCGATCACGCCGCTGACGACGACGGCGCCGTCGCGCTCGAGGGATGCGACGACCCTGGTGGGAGAATCGGCGGCAGCTACTACAGGAATCGACGGCATCGACAAGTCCTCCGGTCTTGGCTTGCGAGCGGCGGCGCGAGATCACCGCGTCCCACAATATTTCTTATCAACTAGCCGTGATCGGCGACACTGGCGGCGACGGTGGGCGCCGGAATTCCCTCGCGACGAGCTTCAACTACCTGTCCGAGATGGGCTCGGACGACGTCGGCCGGCACTTCACCCGCGGCCAGCCGGCGTGCGGGTCCAAGCCGCATCAGGTGGAACACGAAGATTGCGAGCGCGAGCCCGGCTGCCACCACAATCAGCGAAATCGTCGCGCCCGGATCGGTGCTGAGCGAGCTGACACGATGCAGCACGTAGATGATCGAAATGATCGACACGCCAATCGCCATCGCGGCAACGGTGAGCACGTCGCGCACCGGTTGCGACGCGCCCCGCGCCAGGTAGCGCTTCAACTCGCCGCTGGAGAAATAGTCGAGGAACCAGCCGACGTCCTCGTCGTGGCCGGGCGTTGGCGGTGGCACGATCGCGCCAGTCATCGGATCGATGGCAGTTTCGCCGCGTTTGTGACGCTCGATGCCATCGAGGATCGCGTTGTGAATCGTCTGCGTGATCGGGAAGCGCCGCGCGATCAGAAACGAAAGAGCAGAGCAAGTCGCGGGGCCTAGCGCAAAGATCGCACGAATCGCGAAGACGACGCGCGGCACCTGGATCGCGTTCGGTATGTAGCCGAGCGAAGCGAGCACCGCGATCGGAATGGCGGCGCTGGGAATCGCGACGAACTTCGGCAGCATCGACCAGAACGCCGTGTACTGCGCCTCGCGCCGCTTGCCGGTGTAGAGCTCGTCGTAGTCGATCACGTCGGCTTGCATCGACGGTGTCAGGAACAGGCCCGCGCCGAATCCGATACCCGCCCAGCAAATCAGGACCATCAGCCAGTGGATGTCGCCCGGCCGCAGCAGGAACATCGCAGCGCCGCCGCTGATTGGGAGAATAAAACTGGCGAGCCACGCGTTGAGCTTTCCGATTCTGCGCGCAATCCAAACCCACCCTGGCAGCGAGAGAAATCCGAATCCGAAGTAACCGACCAGCAGCTTCGAGAGCCATACGTCGGGGTGCGGCGGATGGATCACGTAGGCGTTGAAGAACGGCATTATCGTGGCCGGAATGGCGCCGGCGATGCTCGCGACGACGTAGCTGGCCGAGCAGAATCCCGAACGGGCGGTTGCGCAACGCGCGTCGCACGCCCGGCACCAGCGGATTGCTCTCGCGCGCGATGAAATCGGGGCGCTCTTTCACCGTCACCACCAGCAAGGTGTAGAGCACGGTGAGCAGGACGCCGAAGAAAATTCCGATCCGGAAGAACACCTGGCGCGGGGTCATGTGGAACGCTTGCATCAAGACGCCGGGCGCCGCGGCGGCCACGATCGTTCCGAGGATTGTGAACGACTCGCGCCACGCAAACAGCGTCGAGCGGTCGTGATAGTTCTGCGTCAACTCGGGGCCGAGCGCGTAGTGCGGCAGGACATAGACTGTGTGAAATATAAAGTAAAGGATGAAGGTTACGCCGAACCAAATCGCCGCGCGGCCGCCCGTGAACGACGCCGGCGGATTCAGCAGGCAGAAAAAAGCCACGCCGCAAAGCGGAGCGCCGATCAACATATAAGGACGACGACGGCCAAGCCGCGTGCGCGTGTGATCGGAGATCCAGCCCATCAGAGGATCGCTCAACGCGTCGAGCGAGCGCGCGATCGCAATTGCCATCGCCAGGAATCCGAGCGGCACCAGCACCACGTCCGCATAGAACTTCGGCATGTGAATTAAGATCGGGATGATCATCGCGGCGCCGGCGAAACTGGGGGCGCCGTAGAGCAGCTTGGTCCTGAGCGTCAATGGCTCGGCAGTGTGCGCGGCGGTGGACGAGCCTCCGCCTGCAATTTTCGCATCCGCTGAATCCATCAAGACCTCCGGACCGCTCGCGCGCTTCGAACCGCGTGTCCACGTGTCATGTTAGATTACTTAGCGGCGCAATGGGAACGACAGAATGCAGCCGATACGCTGCATGGGGCGTCGACTGGCTCAGCGGCCCTTGAACTCAGGCTTGCGCTTCTGCATGAACGCCAGCGGCCCTTCCTTGGCGTCGTCGCTGAGGAAGACCTCCATCCCGATCTTGCTCTCGATACGCATGGCTTCGTCTTCCGGCACGCACTCGGTTTCTCGCAGCGAGCGCAGGACGGCTTGCACAGCGAGCGGGCCGTTGGACGCGATCATCTCGGCCAATTCCTTCGCCTTCGCCAGCGCCTGTCCGTCGGGCACGACGTAGCCGATAAGACCGATCTCTTTTGCCTCGGCGGCTTTCAGATGTCGCGCGGTCAGCAGGATGTCGGCCGCGACGGTGTACGGAACCTGGCGGCGCAATCTCACCGTCGAGCCCGCGAGCGGAAAAAGTCCCCATCGGACTTCGGAGACGCCGAAGCGCGCGCTCTCGCCGGCGACGCGGATGTCGGTGGCCTGCAAAATTTCCGTACCGCCGGCAATCGCTGCACCCTCGACCGCGGCGACAAGCGGTTTCGTCAATCGAAATCCTTTCAGCAGCGGCTTGATCACGCCCGCGCTGAGACCGCCGGCGTTGCCCTGGCGAAAGTTGTCGCCGGGATGTATGCGAGTCATCGCCTTCAGATCCGCGCCCGCGCAAAACGCGCCGCCGGCGCCGGTGATGATCGCGACCCGGATGTCAGGATTCGAGTTCACCTCGTCCCAGGTGCTCGACATGATCTCCATCATTTCGGGCGAGAGCGCGTTGCGCGCCTCGGGCCGGTTCAACGTGATCGTCAGAACGTGCCCGTGGCGCTCGACGATCGCATGCGGCTGCTCGCTCATCGGTAATTCTCCAGTTGTTGCGGTCGAGGTACTTAAGTCGTTTGCGCCGACGTCAATTTGTCGAGCCGCTCGACCGCCGCGAGATAGTCCTCGACCATCTGGTACACGACTTCCTTGACCGACCGAATCTCGTTCATGCGACCGACGATTTGCCCGACCGGATTGAAGCCCAGCGCGGTTCCCTTCTCCCCGTAGCGGCGCGCGCGTGCCGCGGCTGGCGCCGCAACGAGATATTGCATCGGCATCGGGAGCGGCTTGGGCGCGTCTGGCGATTCCCACGCCTGCGTCCAATCGTTGCGCAACATGCGCGCGGGCTTGCCGGTGAACGAGCGCGAGCGCACCGTGTCGGAGCTCGTCGCGCGGAAGTACGCCTCGCGCTGCGCGGGAGTCGACTCCGCCTCCTGCACCGTGAGCCAGATCGATCCCGTCCACACGCCCTGCGCGCCCATCGCGAGCGCCGCGGCGATCTGCCTGCCCGTTCCGATTCCGCCCGCGGCGAGAACCGGGATCGGCGCGACGGCGTCGATCACTTCCGGCCAGAGCACCATGCTGCCGATTTCGCCGCAGTGCCCGCCGCCTTCGTGTCCTTGCGCGATCAAGATATCGACGCCGGCCTTTTTCTGCGCGAGCGCATGCTTGGTCGCGCCGCACAGCGCCGCCATCAGCCGGCCCGAATCGTGGATTCGTTCGATCACGTCGGCGGGCGGCGTGCCGAGCGCGTTGGCGACGAGTTTTACCTTCGGATGCCGCAGCGCGACGTCAATTTGCGGCGCAGCCGTGGCCGCCGTCCATCCGAGCAGGTCGCTGCCGCCTCTCTCCTCCACCGGCAGCTCGGGGATACCGTGCTGCTCGAGGATCTTGTCGACGAACGCGCGATGCTGCTGTGGGATCGCCGCGATCAGCTGCTGCTCGAGTCTAACCGGATCGACTTCGCCCATGCCCTCGTATTTTCCCGGGATGACGATATCGACGCCGTAGGGCTTGTCCCCCACCTGCGCATCGATCCACTTCAGTTCGTACTCGAGCTGAGCCGCTGGATAGGCGAGCGCCCCAAGCACTCCAAATCCGCCGGCCTTGGTAACGGCGGCAACCACGTCGCGGCAATGGCTGAAAGCAAAGATCGGAAACTCAATCCCAAGTCGGTCGCAAAGCTCGGTATGCATCGTGAGAATCCTCGTGGAGAGAACGTGTTCTAACTCCGAACACTAAAATCGCGCACCCCAAAAGTCCAGCCACGAATACTTAACATTGGGTGCAGGGGTCACCCTGCTGAAGGAAGCGTGAAACCCACCGCGGGTTTCACATCAAATTAAGTTCCTCATCTCCATTGACGCACGCGGCGGAATTCTTGGTACATTGGAACGCATTCTATTTTGGTGATTTGCTTCGAGGAGGCACTGCCGTGGACGCTCGCGAGATCAATCTGCTCGACCCACTCATCTTCGAAGATAATGTTCCGCACGAGTGGTTCACCTACCTGCGGCACAACGCGCCCGTTTACAAGCATCACGAGCCCGGCGGTCCCGGCTTCTGGGTGATCACGCGTTACGACGACGTTGTCGAAGTCGGTCGCGACGGCGTCACCTACTCCTCCGAGCAGTCGCGCGGAGGCGTGGTCGCGCTCGAGGACGCCGACGCCGCGGCCGACCTGTCGGCGCAGGGCCGCATGATGCTGTCGATGGACGCGCCCGATCACACCCGCTACCGCTCGCTGGTAAATCGCGGATTCACGCCGCGCATGATCAACGCGCTCGGCCCTCACATCCGCAAGATGGTAGTTGAAATCCTCGAGCCGGCGCTCGAAAAGCGCGATTGCGATTTCGTGACCGACGTCGCCGCCGAACTTCCGCTCCAGGTAATCGCGCAGATGCTGGGCGTGCCGTACGAGGATCGGCACAAGCTCTTCGAATGGAGCAACCGCATGATCGGCAGCAAGGATCCCGAGTACTCGGTCAGCCAGCAGATGGCGCAGAATGCCGCGATCGAGATGTACATGTACTCGAACGAGCTCGCGAAAAAGCGGCGCGAAGAGCCGCGCGACGACATCGTAACGGCCCTGCTCAAGGCGGACCTCGACGGCGACAAGCTCTCGGAGATGGACTTCAACGTATTTTTTCTGCTGCTCGCGGTCGCCGGCAACGAGACGACTCGCAACGCAATGTCGCACGGGATGAACGCGCTGCTCGACTACCCGCAGCAGTTTGCGATGCTGGCGAAGGATCCCGCCCTGGCGCCGTCGGCCACCGAGGAAATCCTGCGCTGGGCGTCGCCGGTGATGTTCTTTCGCCGCAACGTCACGCGCGACACGGAGCTGCGCGGACAAAAATTCAAGGCGGGCGACAAGGTCAGCATCTGGTACATCTCGGCAAATCGCGACGAAGAAATATTTCCCTATCCGTTCACCTTCGACATCAGGCGCACGCCCAACCAGCATGTGGCGTTCGGCGGTGGCGGCCCGCACTTCTGCCTCGGCGCCAGCCTGGCGCGGATGGAAATGAGCATCCTGTTCGAAGAGCTCGTCAAGCGGGTCGGGTCGGTCGAGCGCACGGGCCCGGTCAAGCGGCTGCGATCCAACTTCATCAACGGACTCAAGCATCTGCCGGTGCGCCTGACGCCGGCCGCGCGCAAAGCCGCCTGAGCAGCGCCCGCGAAGGGGTCAAATGGCGTCTGCTTCCGACCGTCCGCTGGCTGGCATCCGCGTGATCGATCACGCGGACCACGGCGAGCTATGCGGGCGGCTGCTCGCCGACCTTGGCGCCGAAGTGATCCGCGTCGAGCCGCCGCGCGGCGCCGCGTCTCGAGGAATCCCACCGTTTCACAACGAAAGCGACACCAGCCTGTATTTCGCGGTCCGCAACCTCGGCAAGAAGAGCATCACGCTCGACCTCGAAGCCGCCGAAGGGCGTCGGCGACTCGACGGTCTGCTCGACGCAGCTGACGTATGGGTCGAATCGCATCGTGCCGGCGATCTCAATCGTCGCGAGGTACTCGAGCGTCATCCCTCACTGATCATCACATCGATAACCCCCTTCGGACTTACGGGGCCGTATCGCGACTACGACGCGACCGACGCGGTCCTGGTTGCGATGTCTGGATTGCTCTTCCGCTCAGGCGTCCCGGGCAAGCCTCCGCTGTTGCCGCCGGGCGCGCTCGCATCCGACATCGCGGGCACGACTGCCGCGTTCGCCACGGTCGCGGCGCTGTGGGATCGCGCGAAGACGGGACGCGGGCAGCATCTCGACGTATCCGTGATGGAGGCGGCGGCGCAGACTACCGATTGGGCGCTGCCGAATTTCAGCGCTGCAAAAGGCGGTGCATACTTCGAACTCCGCAGCGGCAACGCGCCGCTCTACACGATGTACCGATGCGCCGACGGCTACGTCCGCCTGATCATCGTGAGTCCGCGGCAGTGGCGCGCGATGCGCGCGTGGCTCGGCGAACCGCCAGTCCTCCAGGCCGACCACTTCGACCATCTGCTGGCGCGGATGTCGATTCAGACGGACATTCTCGATCCGATGTTTGCGAATTTTTTCAAGGACAAGACCAGGATCGAACTGTCGGTCGAGGCGCAGCGGCGCGGCCTCGCGATGACGCCGGTGCTGAGCCCCGACGAAGTGCTCGAGGCGGATCATTTCGCGGCTCGCAAGACTTTTCGCGAAACCGAAGCGGCGGTCGGCGTGCATGGAGACGTGGCCGACGGCTTCTTCATCCTCGACGGAAGCCGCCTCGGCTTCACGGGCCGTGCTCCCGCCATCGGAGAGCACAATCGCGACACGCCGACACCTGTCGCAAAGTCGGCGCCGGCCGCGACCTCTGCGCAACGCGGACATCCTTTCACCGGGCTGCGCGTGCTGGACTTCGGAATCGGCGGCGTGGGTGTCGAAGTAGGGCGATTACTCGCCGAGTACGGCGCCGATGTAATCAAGATCGAAACGCGAGCGCACCCCGACTTCATCCGCGCGATATTCGGCACGGAAATGAATCCGTCGTTCGCCTCGTCGAGCCGATGCAAGCGCAGCTTCGGCATCAACCTGCGCAGCCAGCAGGGACTCGACATCATCAGACGGCTCGTCGCAGTTTCCGACGTAGTCATCGAGAACAGTTCCACCGGAACGATGGAAAAAATGGGCCTGGGATATCCGCAGATGCGCGAAATCAATCCGCGCATCGTATTTGCTTCGAGCCAGCTCATGGGCGCGAGCGGTCCGTGGAAAGATTGGATCGGGTTTGGCCCCAACAGCCGCACCGCCGGCGCGATGACCTGGCTGTGGAACTTTCCGGAAGGTGGGATGCCGCCCGGGTCAGGCGCGATTCATCCCGATCACCTCGCCGGCCGCATGTTAGCTCTGGGAGCTGTCGCGACGCTTCTCGCGCGCGAGCGCCGTGGCGTCGGCGGCCACATGGAAGTGGCGCAAGTCGAAACGATCATCGGCCTGCTGGCCGATCTGATGCTCAAGGCGTCGCTCGAACCTGGGTCCGTCCAGCCGCAAGGCAATCACAACGCTCGCTGCGCGCCGTGGGGCGTTTATCCATGCGCCGGCAACGAGCGATGGTGCGCAATCACAGTTCGCAACGAGGACGATTGGCGCCGCTTCCGCGCCGCTATCGGCGATCCTGACTGGGCGCGCTCACGCGACTACGAAACTGCCGGCGGAAGAATCGAAGCGCGCGCGGAACTCGATCGACGCGTGACCGAGTGGACCTCCGCACGCAGCGATCGCGAAGTGACCGACATCCTGCAGCGTGCCAGCGTGCCCGCCGGGTTCATGATGTATGCGAGCGACATGCCGGCCGATCCGCATCTGATTGCGCGCGGCTACCCGCAACAAATTGAGCAGCCCGGCGTGGGTGCGATGATGTTCGAAGGGCCGGCCTTTCACGCCACCTCGATTCCCGATCCAATCGTCGCGCCGGCGCCCGCGCTCGGCGAGCACACGCGCGAAATCTGCCGCACGATCCTCGCGATGGACGACGCGGAAGTGTCCCAACTGGTCGCCGAAGGCGTGCTCGAAGAGTCTGCAGGCGCGCGCAGTTGAAGAGACCGACAGAATCGTTCGTCAATGGAATCCCGCAGGCTGACGCGCTGCGGGCGACGCAGCTCGCGCGCCGCAAGCGTATCGTTGCTGCCGCGATGGATCTCGCGGCGCAAGGGGGATACGACGCCGTTCAGATGCGCGACGTGGCGGCGCGCGCGAAAGTCGCGCTCGGAACTCTGTACCGCTATTTCTCGTCGAAGGATCAGTTGCTCGCATTCACCTGGACCGATTGGTCGCAGGAGCTCCAGGAGCACCTGTGGCGTCATCCGCTGCGCGGCGCGAATCGAGCGGATCGCATCATGGACTTCGTGCGCCGGGTTACGCGCGCGCTCGAGCGCGAGCCCAAGCTCGCCAGCGCCCTCGTCAAGTCGATGCTGTCGCCGGACTTGAGCGCCGAGGAGCCGCGCAAAGAAGTCGGCGCCGTTATGGGGCGAGTCGTCGAGGAAGAGCTGGCGAGTCTGCGGCCCATCGACCGCGAGGGAATCCGTGACATCCTCGGCCAGGTCTGGTACGCGAACTTGCTGCTATGGGTCAGCGG
This sequence comes from uncultured delta proteobacterium, assembly GCA_963805315.1. GTDB lineage: Bacteria > Desulfobacterota > Binatia > Binatales > Binataceae > Binatus. Next base: position 580,966 of record CAWDTQ010000014.1, on the reverse strand, counting down.
CCGAATCCTGGTCAGTCGCCTCTACGAAAATATGGAGACCGCATGCCGCCTGCTGATCTCTCATCACGAAGCGTGACGCAATCGACCAAGTCAGACAGCCTGACCCGCGCACCATCCGCTCGACCACGCCCATTGGAAATTGTAGCCGCCCAGCCATCCCGTTACGTCCACCGCTTCGCCGATCGCAAACAGACCGGGCACGGCGCGCGATTCCATCGTCTTCGACGAGAATCCCGCGGTGTCGATTCCGCAAACTGTCACCTCGGCTTTGGCCCATCCTTCGGAGCCGCTTGGTTGTAGCTGCCATCGCTGGAGCCGAGTTGCCAGCGCCGAAAGATCGCGGTCGGGAACATTCGCGATTGGGATGTCGGACGCCGCGGCATCGACCATTGATAGTGCGAGGCGAGTGGGTATCACTTCAGCGAGCACGGTCTTCAGTTCGGCCTTGGGCCGCGCGCGCTTTCGGTCCGCGAGGAAGCTTTCGATATCAAATGAAGGGACGAGGTTGAGCGACAGCGTGCCGCCTTCGCGCCAGTAAGACGAAATCTGCAAAATCGCAGGACCTGACAGACCGCGATGCGTGAATAATATGTTCTCGCGAAAACTGTCGCGGCCGCATGAAGCGATCGCACCCACCGAAACACCGGCGAGATTTTGGCACAGAGCGAGGGTCTCGCCCGTGACTTTCAGCGGCACCAGCCCTGGCCGCGGCTCGATGACTTTGAGATCAAATTGGCGCGCGACCTCGTAGGCGAAGCCGGTCGCTCCCATCTTTGGAATTGAGAGGCCGCCGGTCGCGAGCACCAAAGCCGATGAGACGAAGCTGCCCTGGTTGGTCTCGACGCGAAAGCGATCGGCGCGGGTTATGCCGGCTACGCTGTGTCCGGTGCGCAAATCGACGCGCGCCGCCGCGCACTCTGCCAACAGCATTGCGAGAATCTCGCGCGCCGAGCCGTCACAAAAAAGTTGGCCGAGAGTTTTCTCGTGATAGCGAATTCGATGGCGTTCGACCAGCGCGATGAAGTCCTGCTGCGTGTAGCGGCTGAGCGCGGACTTGGAGAAATGCGGGTTGTCTGAAAGAAAGCGCTCCGGTGTTATTTCAAGATTGGTGAAATTGCAGCGGCCGCCGCCCGAGATGAGTATCTTGGCGCCCGGCTGATCGTTGTGTTCGAGCAGCAGCACGCGCCGGCCGCGATTCCCGGCTGTCATCGCACACATCAGCCCGGCCGCTCCGGCGCCCACGATCACTACGTCAAACGATTCCATCGCCGAGGTAATTACGCGCGACACGACACCGCCGCGCAAGGCCGACCGGCTGGAGAAAATTCCGATTGTGGATTAAAGCTGATCGCGCGAAGCAAGTTCGTCCCGCGCGCAACAACGATGACGGAGGAATACCAGTGACTGCGAGAAAGCAACGAATCCCTTTTCGCGACCTTTCGACCCTGAGCGCCGAGGATCGCGAAATGGCCGAGCGCAACAAGGTCAACGGCGAAGTAATCAACATCTTCAAAGTGTTGATGCAGAATCCAAAACTGACGCGAAGCTGGGCGCGCTTCGCCGGTTACATCATGGGTCGTCTATCGCTGCCGGTTCGCGATCGCGAGCTTTTGATTCTGCGGATCGGCTGGCTCAACCAGGCCCCGTACGAATGGGAGCAGCACGTGCGAATCAGCAAGAGCGCCGGCCTTACCGACGACGAAATCGATCGAGTCAGCAAGGGTCCGAAGGCGGGCTGGGACAAACATGACGCCGCGCTGCTGCAGGCGGCCGACGATTTGCGCGAGAGATCCGTGGTTTCGGACGAGACCTGGAAGCAGCTCTCCGAGCGCTACAGCATCGAGCAGATGATGGACGCGGTTTTTACGATCGGGCAGTACAACCTGGTCTCGTGGGCGCTTAACAGCTTCGGCGTGCCGCTCGACGACTACCTGCCGGGCGCACAGAAGCAGAACGCATGAGCGAGATCGCGCAGGCGAAAGATGGATCTTCAACTCAAAGGAAAAACGGCGCTGATTCTCGGCGGTAGCAAGGGTCTTGGACGCGGCGTCGCCGACGCGCTCGCGGCTGAGGGCGTCGCGGTCGCGCTGATTGCGCGCGGACAGGAGGCGCTCGATCGCGCGGTTACCGAAATCAACTCGCGGGGCGCCAGCGCGATCGGATTCGCGGCGGACCTGGCGAATTGGCCGAGCGTCGAGGCTGCCGTCATCGCGACGCGCAAACAGCTCGGGGCGATCGACATCCTGCTCAACAATTCCGGCGGTCCGCCGCCGTCCGGCGTGGTCGGCGTGTCGGCCAAAGTGTGGGAAGATCAGTATCACGCGATGGTCCTGCCGCTGTTTCGAATAACCGATTTGTTGATCGGCGACATGCGCGCGCGCAGGTGGGGCCGAATCCTGAACGTGGCCTCGATGAGCGTGGTCGAGCCGATCGCCACGATCGGAGTGTCCAATACTCTGCGCGCCGCGATCGTCGGATGGGCCAAGACGCTCGCGACGGAAACCGCGCGCGATGGAATTACGGTCAACACGCTGCTGCCGGGCGCGATTGCGACGGATCGTACTGTACAGCTCAGCCGCGCGGCCGCGGAGCGCCAGAAAATTTCCGTCGAGGAAGCAATCCAGCGCAGTGCGCAATCAATTCCCATCGGACGACTCGGCACGCCCGCGGAGTTCGGGGCGGTCGCCGCATTCATTGCCAGTCCGCTGGCGGCTTACGTGACAGGCTCGTTGATTCGCGTCGACGGCGGCGCAATTCGATCGGTCTGAGGCGGCAGGAAGAGTTCAAAACATGAACAACGCGCTACCGCTGAATTCGAAGATCCGGTTTGGCGCGATGGCGACGGCGGCCGATCGCGAGCATGCGCTGAAGACCGTCAAAGCGCTGTCGGAGTGGGGTTACGACAGTATCTGGACGGGGGATCACGTTGCATTCACCGGACCGATCGACGACGCCCTGAGCCAGCTGACGTACTTGTCGGCGCTGAACCCGAGCCTGATTTTCGGCACCAGCATTTTCCTGCTGCCGCTGCGCCATCCGACGACGGTGGCGAAGATGGTCGCGACGGTGGACCGCCTCATGGGCGCGGGACATTTCATTTTCGGCGTCGGCGTCGGCGGCGAATTTCCGCGCGAGTACGAGGCGTGCGGCGTTCCACTCAAACAACGGGGCGGGCGCGCGAACGAGGCCATCGAAATAATCAAAAGGCTGTGGACCGGGGAACCCGTCGAGTATCACGGCAAGTATTTCAGCTTCGAAAAAATTACGATGCTGCCGAAACCGCGCACTCCGGGCGGTCCTCCAGTATGGGTCGGCGGACGCGCCGAAGGTGCCCTCAGGCGTGCGGCGCGGCTGGGCGACGGCTGGATGCCGTACGTCGTGACGCCCAAGCGGGTCGGCGACGGACTGGAGTTCATCGCGCGCGAGGCGGAAAAAGCCGGCCGCAGGTTCGAGCACTTCGGCACGGCGATCCATTTGTTCGCGACGCTTGGGACGAGCTACGAAGCCGCGCTCGACGTCGCGGCCACGCACTTGGGCAAGCGCTATGCGATGGATTTCCGCGAACCCGCCAAACGCTACGCCGCCATCGGGCGGCCGTCCGACGTAGCTGCGCGTATCGACGAGTTCGTCAAGGCTGGGATTCGCGACGTCAACATAGATGTCGTTTGCGCGCCGGCCGACCGCGACTCGCAGCACGAGCAGTTCGCCAGGGAAGTAATCCCGCTGCTGCGACGCTGAAATCCCGCGCGGCTACCGCCAGGTCAGCCTGTTCTTGACGCCGACTACGCCCCTGGTGTTCAACGCGATCTTCGCCGCATCGCGGGCGTCATCGGCCGACGCCACCACTCCGGTCAGTTGTATGGTTCCGTGATCGCAATCGACTTCCACCGGGTATTTATCGGAGATGCCCCGTTCGGCGAGCGAACTTTTTACTTCGGTGATCAGCAGGTCGTCGTTTGCGCGTTCGGCGGGAGAATTGTAAATGTGCTCAGCCGAGGTTCGCACCTTGTCATGTTCGACCGTCTGCGAGCGATCCGTAGTTACGGCGGGAGCGTTCGCCGCCGGGGCGGCCGGATCGGATGTCGTCTGCTGTGCGTGCGCGCTCGGAGCAAACAGCGATGTGGCCGCGAGACCGCATACCAGTATCGCCCGGATGAATTTGGTTTTTAAGTGAGTCATGGAAATAAAGTCGCATGGGCACGGACAAACGGCGGCGTCTGTCCGTGCCCACAGGCAGCAGTTAGTTGGTTTCCTGGTAGGTCTTCTTCTGATAGGTCGTCGTGGTCTCGGTCTGCGGTGGAGCCACCGGAACCGCAGCCATCGGCGTTACTGTCGAAGACTCACTGTGATAGGAGTTCGAGCTTTCATCGGTCGCATTGTTTCCAGTGTCAGAGGAATTCGATGCGCTCTTCTCCTCAGTGGTTGTGACAGTGGTCGGCGGCAAGGTTACGACCGGGGCCGGCTGAACGACAACCTGCTGTGGCGGCAAGGGAACGTACCTCGTCGAGACGGTCGACTCTTTGACCTGTTCGGTGGACGAGCCGCACCCGCCGATGAAAGGTATAACGGCGAGACTCAGAATCGAAACTGCAATCTTTGTGGAAATCTTCATGATCTAACCTCCTCAGTATCAGGAATGATCGTCATTCCCAATGCAACCAAGGGGGAGCAAGTGTAGGGCCATGCACGTAAGTCCTAGCCTTACAAGGATTTTTTCGAATCTCCGGCAGTAATTTCTTCACGATTCCTGGGCGAGCATGAACAACCTTCAGGCATCCCGGCGCCATGCGCGAATATTGCCGGGCCTTCAGGTGGGAGAGTCGACAGAGTATTTCAGTGACTGTCCTGCGCAATCCGTTCGGGTGGAGGCGGAAAACATGGCAGCGTGCTCGTCACCACGTAGTGGTAGAATTGTCCCTTCCAGATAAACGTCCCTGCCGGTTTGCCGAAATTCGAAGTCATCGCGGTCAGGCGATCGCTGTCGGCCTGCGAGACGAATTTCGACGGCGCGTAGGCCAGGAAGTTGCTCGTGTTCTCGGGAATTACCGCGCCGAGCGGCGGCGAGAAATTCATCTGGAGAAAATTAACCGCCGGCTGCCAACCGTCTGTCGTTCGGCGCCCATTGTCGCTGATCCAAGGAATCGACTGATCTGCAGCTCGCGATATTCGGCCGCGCCCGCAGCACTCCTTCGCAACTCGATCACACCCGGAACTTCGACCTCCAGTTGGTTGCAGCTGTCGTCGCTGTCCATCGCGCTCGCGCGCGCTTCCTCTGCTTTCTTTTCGAGATCGCTCTGATGATGGGCAGACGCGCCGATCCCCGACGCCAACTGAACGGCTCCGGCACCGACGCTCTCGGCGACGTTGGCGGCGATGGGTGCGAGCTGAGCAGCTGCCATCCAGCATCCGCTGGTCCCGACAGCGAGCGCGGCCGCGAATATTACCACCAGCGGCGCGCAAATCTGTTTCTCTTGCCGCAGATCAACCCCCACCACCGGACCCTCTGCGTACCCCAACGAAAATTTTCAGGTGAGGACGCGTCAGCCCAGACTGCATCAGCCTAGCAGAATTTGCGAAACATAAATGCCTGGGCGAAAGCTCGCCGTGGATTTTAACGTGGAGGATGCCGGGCCGTGGCAAATCGCGCGGCCGAGTCACAGTGGGTTTCGAGAAAAAAGAACGGCCGGGCTACATTTGGGGGAACCGCAGTGGGGAGCCACGGTTCAAGTAGCCCGGCCTTGGCTTGGGGACAGACGCTGTTGGTCTCGGGGGAGGAGATTGTCAGCGCTGGTGTCTATCTGAAGCAAACATTGTGCCTCAAGAAAATCGAGGCGAATCCAAGGCGTCCCCACCCAATTTTTTTCTCTTTCTGCGACGGCGAACCGCTGAAAGTCCCGAATTCGAGCACTTTCCATTGAAAATCGCGGTTTTGCAAGTTGCGACCGAACCGCTACATGCGATCCATGATGTTCGCATCTGACTGCATGCGCATCTGGAACGGTGCATCCAAAAGGATGCATCCTCAGCAACCGGACTGCACCCTCCAGGAGCAGGATCGCCGCTTCGATCAAACCCGAATGCAGCTTGGCGGGTTCACGCTCGCCAAGAATTCGTTCGGAGAATTCGCGCCTCGAACTTGCGATCCCAACATCTATAGTGACTCGGCGCGTATTGCACGAATAAATTTGTGACGAAAACCCGCGCGCGGACGAACATTGGTTGAGAGCCGATCGTCGGTGTGTTACTTCCTAAAGGCTCGGGGCGTAGCGCAGCTTGGTAGCGCACCTGCCTTGGGAGCAGGGGGTCGGCCGTTCAAATCGGCTCGCCCCGATACGCGCCAGTAGCTCAGGTGGAAAGAGCAACGGCCTTCTAAGCCGTGGGTCAGGGGTTCGAATCCCTTCTGGCGCGCCACGGAGGCGAACTCTGATAGCGGCGGCTCGACGCGCCGGCTGGATTGATCGTGTGGATTGAAACGGGTCGCTTGAAAAGATCGAGGTGGTGAGTGTAGCTCAGTTGGCAGAGCATCGGATTGTGGCTCCGGCGGTCGAGGGTTCAAATCCCTTCACTCACCCCAAACATCTTGCTACGTAAGCAAGCTTCGACGGTGGGCCGTTAGCTCAGTTGGTAGAGCAGCTGACTCTTAATCAGCGGGTCTGGAGTTCGAGTCTCCAACGGCCCACCAAGATGCCGGGAAAGAAAAGAGGGGAGAGCCCTCGTTGGTCCCTCCCTTCACTCTAGCGATCGGAAAAGCGAATCAGGTCAGCCTAGCGGAATCTCCGAATAGACCGCCGACGAAATCAAATCGGCAGTAGGTTTATCGGTCGAGTTTACCTCCGCGAGCAGCGCCTGCCAGGCCTTGTCGGTTTCGAGCTTCGCCTCGAGGTCGCCGAATGCTTTCCAGTTCGCAGTCTCGATTACATAAGTGAGGCCGCCGGCGACTCCGCCGGAAACCGAGTTGAGGGTTCGGGTGGTAGCACCGTGGGCCCGGATAATTTTGTCGGCCTTCTTCGCGATAGCCATAAAATCCGCGAGGCGTCCCGGACGCGGATGCCAGGAAAATACTTGTGCGATTGCCATTGCTGTCTCCAAATTGGTTGAGGAATTATCCGATGCGCGAACGATTCCGCTCAGCTCGCAAGCTCCTCGTTCATTCCCGTGGATATAGTCTCCGCGACGGGATCCTTCCTCGCCTCTATTTCGGCGCGCAGTTTCTGGAATTCAGGATCGGAATCGAGCTTCGACCGGTACGCGGCGTAAGCCTTCCAGTCATCATTCTCGATAACCACTCCGACGACGCCGGCGTCCGGCCCAGAAGCCTGGTTCCACGCCCGGATCCTTGCGCCTGCCCGCTTAACCACAGTGCTAACCCTTCCCAGGTCCTTCATGAAGGCCTCGAGGTGACCGGGTCGCGGTTTAATCATGACTATGTATGAAACTGTTCCCATTTTTTCCTCCTATAGGAGTCCTTTGCAGGAGCTTAGCTCAATTCGGAGAGCGTCCCTTTCCAGGTACGTGAGGCCAGATCTATCTCACCCGTGCTCGCGAGTCGGCGGCCATCCGAGATCTGAATGATGGACGACGTCGACCACCGATGCTTTCCCTTGCTCTCGTAGGTTCCCTGACCGATGCCGCTGAGAACCTCGCCGTTGTCGAGGTATGCCGACCCGACCTGGCTGAAAGTCCCGTCCCTGCCGCCGCCGACGAAAGTCGACGTGTCGAAGATCGCGCCAAACCCCGTTCCAGTCCCTTCGAAATTCACCTGGACGAGAACGCTGCCGGCCGGCCCGGCACTGTTAGTCTGACTGATCATTTTGAGTGAAAATTCGCCGATTGGTTTTCCCGATGCCATAGCCATCTCCTTAGGTGTTCCAAAAACGTTAAAGTTGAGTACCCGATTCTTCCCCATAAAACGCCTGCCACGGCCTAAAGAAGGCCGCGCAGTCGAAGATTGACAGGAGTTCAACGAGGGGAAGACTTAAACCGAAAGCTGCCCTTTGCCAACCTGATGCTTAGTCCCTGTCCTCGCATAGCGCAAGTTGCTGAAAGAGCCCCTTTTGTTACAGCAAGTAGGCTCACCTCTAGTTCGAAGCCTCTGCGTCTTACCAGAATTCTTCCGCGAACCACTTTTCGTTCCTTTCACTTGTCAGGCACCGACTGAAGTGACATGCCCGTTACACGATCGAGGGTCGCCTTCGCCACTGAGTATCCGTAAAGCGCGTCGACATAGGCCGCGTCATCCTGGATATAGAAACGCTCGGCGTCGGTAAGCTCGATGATATTGCCGAGGCCCGCGTTGTAGCGTTTGTCTGCCAGTTCCAGCTGGCCCGAAGAGGCCGCCAGCGTTGCCTCTGCCTGATGGATTCGCTGCACCGCGGTTTGCAACTCGAGATAAGCACTCTTCACGTCGAGCCAAACGCGCAGTTCCAGATCCTCGATCGAATAGCGAATGGCGTTCTGGGTGGCTTTTGCTTCTTCGACCTGATGCTCGGTTGCGAAGCCGTTGAATATAGGCCAAACCACTACTATTCCCGCGTTGAAATTATTCGCCGCCGGCTGACCGGTCCCGATTGCGCTGTAACCGGCCGTTGCTCCCACCGAAGGATAGTAATCGCTGCGGGCCTGCTGGATTTGCGCGCCGGCCGCTCGCGCTTCGGCTTCCAGCGCGCGCAGGTCCGGCCGCAGTGCGATTGCGGAAGCGAAGAACGACTCGAGGCTCCCCGAAACCTGCTTGTAAGTGAGCACGTCGGCGAGCTCGTAGTCCGGCGCGTTGCGGCTAATCGCCATCGTATTGTTGAGAGCCACTCTGGCGATGTCCTGCTGATCCGACGCCTCCAGCAGGTCGGTTTGCGCGCGTGTCAGCGCGGCCTGCGCCGTAAGTACATCGATCTGAGGAGTCAGGTTGGCGCTGGCCTTGACCTGCGCGGCATGGAGCTGCTCGGAGCGCTGATCGATCGCTTTCTTATAGACCTTTACCTTTTGCCCCGCGGCCAACAATGCGAAATAGCGTTGAGCTGCTTCGAACACGAGATCGAGTTCCGTCGCCTGCGACTGGGATATCGCCGCGTGCGCTTCTTCATCGAGTTGCTCGATTCGGCCGCGAACCCGCCCGAAATCGAACAGGTACTGCTGAATCCCAACTCCGCCGGCATAATTGTTGGTGGTCGAGGTCGAAAAGCTTTGCGCGGCATTTGCCGGTGCGTCGTGCAGCGTGCCGGTGATGCGCGGAATGAATCCCGGATTCAGATAGGTGGTGTTTCCGATCGGATTGTCCGTGGAACGCAAATACTCTGCCGCGCTATAGACCTGCGGCAGCAACGCTGCGCGAGCCTCTCCCGTGCGCTCACGGGCGGCGTCGGCCTCGGACTTCATTTCGAGTCCGCGCGGATGGTTGCGGAGAGTCAGCTCAATTGCTCGCTCCAGCGTGAGCCTCTCACCGGGCTGCAAGGTCTCGAGCGCGTCGGCGCTTCCTGGACTGACTATAGTCAGTAGGTAACTCGCAAATACAACTGCAGTTCCGGAAGTAGATATCCGCATAGTATAGCTCCGATACTCACTGGGTTTCCGCAACCATGTTCGATCGTTCGTCGGGCTCGCGCTTTCTGCTGCACGACATTGACTACTTCGCCGGCGACTATTGAAGGATCCAGATTAGCCACTACCATTTCTCCGCCGCTGAGACCGCGGACTATCTCCGCACTTTTGCCGGTGTTGATTCCGACTGTTACGCTTCTGCTCTCCGCAGCTTCCCGTCCTGCGCGATCATCACGTACCTGCCGTTTTGCGAATTGCCGATGGCCGACTCGGGCAGCTTGAGCGCGTCGGGATGCCGCTCGAGCTCGAGCGTCACATTCGCGTACATCCCGGGGTAGAGCTCGTGCCGCGGATTCTTCAGATCGATCTCGGTCAGCATGGTGCGCGTTCCCAGGTCAAGAGAGTTCGAGTAGCGCGCGACGACTCCCTCGAACGAGTGTCCCGGCAAATCCTGCAGGGTCAGCTTCGCGGGCATTCCGCGCCTGATCGACGCGATTTCGCCCTGCGGCACGTAAACGTACGTGCGCATCGTGTCGATCATCGCGAGACTGACGACCGGCGACGAGCCGCCGCTCGGATGCGCCGAGCCCTGGTCTGGAGTGGACGTCGTCTGCTCTCCGCCGGCCTTGATGAGCGCGCCCGGATCGACGAACCGGCCGGTGATGACTCCGTCGAACGGCGCGACGATCCTCGTGTACGAGGCCATCGCCTCGAGCTCGTCACGTCTGCGCTTTCGCTTCGAGGTACTTGCCTTGCGCGATGTCGACATCCTGGCGCGCGACCAGTCGCGGATCGCTTTTCCAGACCTGCTCGAGACGCTGATAGGTCAGGTGCTGAACTTCCATGTCGGCGCGCGCGCGCGCGAGCCGCTGCTCAAGCTCGGGCACCTCGATTACGGCAAGCACCTGTCCTTCTTTTACCCAGTCGCCCTTATCGACCGAGATACTTTTCAAATAGCCAGTGACCTTCGCATAGAGTGTCGATTGGTATAGGCCAACCAAATCCCCCGGCAACGTGATCGAACGGACGATGTCGCCGCGCTGCGGCCGAACGACCACGACCGTGCGTCGCGAATTGTCCGGCGCATCGACAGGCGCATGCGAACATCCAATGGCCGCCGCCAGTATGCAAAGAGCCGCCATTGTGCGGGCGAGATACCTGCTCATTTAGACACCTGCTGATCACGGCTGTAGAAGATTTCGTAAAGCGCGGGAACCAGGAACAGCGTAAGCAGCGTCGAAACTGCCAGTCCGCCCGCGGCCGCACGCGCGAGCGGCGCCGAGGCTTCCGAGCCGGCGCCCAGCTTGAGCGCCATCGGCATCAGCCCCACCACCGTCGCCAGCGTCGTCATCAGGATCGGGCGCATCCGGATTTTCGCCGACTCGATGATCGCCATGCGCAGTTCCTCGCCGCCGCGGAAGCGCCGATTGGCGAAGTCCACCAGCAGGATCGCGTTGGACACGACGATCCCGACCATCGCGATGATCCCCATGAACGATTCGATGTTGAGCGTCGTGCCGGTGAGATAAAGCGTCCACACGACACCGATCAGACCCATCGGCACCGCGAACATTATGATGAAAGGGTCAAGGAACGATCGGAATTGCGCCACCATCACGAGGTAGAGCAGCACCACCGCCATCATGAGCCCATAACCGAAACTGGAAAACGATCGCTGCATCGATTCGACCGACCCGCGATAAGCGATTGCGGTTCCCGCCGGCAGCTCGAAATTGGCCAGCGCCTTTTGCACCGCCTTCAACGTGCCGCCCATGTCGTCGGTGCTCGGCGCAACCAGTATGTCGACGACGCGTTGAATGTTGTAGTGGTCCGCTTCGGCCGGATGCTGTCTCGCGCGTGATCGTGGCGACATTTCGCAGCAGCAGGGCGTCGGCGCGCGAGTGATCGCCGTCGCTGCTTCGCACCGGAATGTCGCGCAGCGTGTCGAGCGAGTCGATCTTGTCCTCAGCGTATTGCGCGGTCAGGAAATAATCATTGCCGCTCTTCGGATCGATCCAGATCGACGGCGCGATCATCTGATTCGACGTGAGCGCGGTGATCACGTTGGTCACGACGTCGCGCTGGTTGAGGCCCAGCCGCGCCGGCTTTCACCCGATCGACGTTGATCCTGAGGGTAGGATAGTCCGACTCCTCGGGGATGAACGTGTCAGCGACCTGGGGCAGGCCCTTCACGCGCGCTTTGACTTTGCGCGCCAGATCGAACAGTTCGGCGTAATGCTGGCCGCTCAACTGAATGTCGATCGGCGCCGCCAATCCGAAATTGAGCACCGAGTCGATGATGCTTCCCGACGAAAAGAACGTCCGGATTTCAGGGATCCGCGCGGGCAGCGTCGCTTTCAGCTTCGCGACGTAGTCCCAGGTCGAGACGCGATGATCGTGCTTGAGCGCCACCATCACGAAGCCGGAGTCGCTCGCCGCGTTCGACGAGTAGATCGACGAAAATCCGGGCGCCAACCCAAGATTCGAAACCACCGTCGAGAGTTCAGCCGGCGGTATAACCTCTCGAATCGTATTTTCCAGACGCTCAGCCAGCTGCTCGGTAAGTTCGATACGCGTTCCGAGCGGCGCGCGGAACTGGATGACAAACTGGCCGGCATCGGTCCTGGGAAACAGCTCGGTTCCCAGCAGGGGAAACGCGGCCATGCTCACCACGAACAGAATCGATGCGCCCGCGACCACGAGGCCTTTATGATTGAGCACCCGATCCAGCAGGTGCTCGTAGCGCTCCGCAAAGCGGTCGTAGCTGCGGATGAACGCCGCCAGCAGGCCGCGGCCGGTGCCTTCTTCAGCCTCGTGCGCCGATTCCGCCGTCAGAAAATGCGCGCAGAAAACCGGGATCACCGTCATCGCGACCACGTACGACGCGAGCATCGAGAGCACCACTGCCAGCGACAGCGCGCTGAACAGCGACTTCGCAACGCCGAACAGAAACATCACCGGCGAGAACACGATGATGGTCGTGATCGTCGACGCGAGCACTGCCAGCGCGACTTCGTTGGCGCCGTCGCGCGCCGCGTCGGGCGGTGCCTTGCCCTGGGCCAGATGGCGGTTGATGTTTTCGAGCACGACCGTCGAGTCGTCAACCAAACGGCCGATCGCGAGCGCGAAGCCGCCGAGCGTCATCACGTTAATGGTGGCGCCGCTCATCCGCAGGCCGAAGGCGCCGGCAAGTATCGAAAGCGGGATCGACAGGAAAATCGCGACCGTCGAACGGAAGCTGCCGAGGAAAATCAGGATCATCAACGAGGCCAGCACCGCGCCCGAGGCCGCTTCATGCTCGAGACTCTCGATCGCGGCGCGCACGTACGAGTCCTGCCCGAAGATCGCCTTGACATTCATCCCGTTCGGCAGGCCGGCGATTCGCTTGATCGCACTGCCGACGCCGTCGACGACCGCGATCGTATTGGCGTTGCCCTGCTTCATTACGGGGATGTACACCGAGCGCTGGCCGTTGATGCGCACGATGTTCTGCTGAATCTGCGCCGCGTCCTCGACGTGACCGACGTCGCCCAGCAGCACCGGTTGCTGGCCGGGGCCGACTTTCACCGGCACCTGGTCGATGTCGGCTGGGTCGTCGATCATGCTGTTGCTGTAAACGAAGTAGTCGGTGGTTCCGATCTTCGCGTCACCGGCGGGAATGATGAGATTGGCGTCGTCGAGCGAATGGACGACGTCCATCAGGGTCAGACCGCGCGCCTGCAATGCGTCGCGATTGACGTACGCCATGATTTGCCGGTACTTGCCGCCGAATGGCGGAGGCACCGACGTGCCGGACACGGTCGCGATCCAGTTGCGAATGTTGTACTGCGCCTGGTCGCGGAGCTGCGCCTCGCTGAAGCCCTGGCCTGCCACCGTGACAAGAGTCACCGGCAGCGACGACGCCCCGGATTTCAGGATTAGCGGCGGCAGCGTGCCGGGCGGAAGGTGGCGCAAGTCGGCCATCGCGAGGTTGCCCAGCGTCGCGGTCGCGGCGCTCAGATCGACGCCCGGCTGGAAGAAGACCTTGATGATGCTGACGCCCGGCAGCGATCGCGACTCCATGTGATCGATGTCGCTGCCGAGCGTGAAGAAACGCTCGAAGCGGGTCGTGATGTCCGCCTCGATATCTAGCGGCGGCATTCCCGGATAGAACGTGGCGACGACCGCGACCGGGATGTCGAGATTGGGAAAGACATCGACGGGCATGCTCAGAAATGCCGCGACGCCCAGAATTATCGTGAGCAACGCGCCCACGATTACGGTATGCGGATTGCGCAATGAAAAACCTGGCACTGTATGTGACCTCGTGCGATCAGGGCTGGAGCGAACTCCAGCAATGTTTCCGGATCAATCCCGCCGGTTGTACTCAGAGGTACAGTGGCGGCGAGAACTGGATCGCCGAATGTGGGGCTAGAGCAGCGGGTCGGACGCGTCCGAGCGCGAAGGCCCGAGCTTGAAATGCAGCAGGATGCGAAACGTCGGAACGTCCGAAATTGTTGCCGGCGGCAAGAACCTCTTCGCGACGCCCTCGATCGTCACCGGCATAGGAATCGCCGGCTGAGCGTCGATTTGTGCAATTTTCTCTTCGCCGGCTTCAGGTCCCGCAACGAAAGTGTGGCGTACGATATTTTGTCGTATCTCGGTAGAGCCAAAATGTTGGCCAAAATGATGCGGTATCGCAGCAGGGAAGGAGAGCAGCATTGCCACGCTTAAGATGCATGCGGCCGAACGGAGAAACGCGCCGATCGCTCGCTCGCTCGATTTCAGAAGACTTCTCAACACTCCGATTTTAAGGATAGCTGCGACCCATCGAAGTCACAAGAATGGTCGGGCGACGGCCAGAAACACCGGCCGGTGCGAGCAATTTGTGTGCTCGCACCGGCCCTCCCGATCGCTGACTAGTATCTGAATTCGAGGTGGAAGAAGAATCCGTGCGTGTCGCGCGGCACCGCGTACGGCACTGCGGACGTTTTCGCCTGCCCCGGCACCGCCGTCGCGGGGTACGTGAACTGGCTGTGGTAGTACTGGATGGCCTGTGAGTCGAAGGCCACGCGCAGATACTTGTTAATCAACCACTGCACGCCCAGGTCGTAGCGGGTAAAGTCGAGCGGGTCTTTCTGTATGCGCGTGTTGGGCTGGAACCACTGGAGCAGGCCGAAGGCCGTAAATGGAGTGTGCGGAATATCGACGTGGCCCATCAAGTCCGCGCCCATCTGTACGTGCCTGACTGTTCAGAATACCTGCCGACCATCGTGTTCCAGGGTGCGAAACTGTCTGGCCGAACTTTCCGGCCGGACTGGCGACTCCGATTGCGTCGGAAGGACCGCTGCCCGAGAACAGGTTGCCGGCGCTGAACGCGTTGTGGCCGTAGTCCCACTCGCCGATCACGCCCCAACTTTCAGCAGTATAGTGCGCTATCCCCGCGGCGCGTGCGACATGTCCGCAGGTGGCGTTGAAGGCATTCTCGTCTGGCGTGCACGTCTGTTTGTAGCCGTAGTCATAGAAGCCGGTGAGGCCAAGGCCGTCGTAACGTGAGTTGGCGCCAAACGGATTGACCGTCACGCGGCCCATCACCTGCTTGTATGCGCTCGTCTCGGTGGCGTGGAAGCTGGCGTCGTCGTACACGCCAACGTCGTAGTCGGCATACTGCTTCTCGTGAAATTTGATCGGCCCCTTCATTGCAAAGCCGACCTGTGTGGAACTCAGGCTCAGGAAGTTCCACGGGGTCAGCGCGGTATAGCGGAAGCCCCACAGATTCTCTTCCCAATCCACCAGCGGATTCTGCTGCTGGCCGAAGGTGAACTTATCGTCGCTCATCGGAGCGACTTTCAATATCTTCTTGAAGAAGGTGTTGTAGTCGAGATACGCGTACTTCACCCGAAAGCCGAGATTCCCATCGGTGGTCTGGCCGAATCCGGTGCTGAGGCCGTCCGCGTCGCCACTGCTCGCGGTGCACTTTTGACCGGGAATCGTAGTTTTTACGCCTCCGATCGTCACTGTTACCGATGAATTTGTGCACTTGGACCCGGTGTTAACGATCAGGAACATGTTGGGCGTCACGCGTGCCGAAACGTCCTCAGTAGGTGTGAATTTGAAATCCAGGTAGGTGCGCGTGATATCGAACGAATTGAAACTGTTGTTGCCGGGACCGGGCCAGACCTGCTGAGTCAGGAACTGCGGGCCAAATCCAGTGTGAGTGTAGTATCGGTAATCTGCGTAGATCAGAGTGCCGACCGAGATCTTCTTATACCACCGATCGCCGAACTCTTGCGCGTACGGCTGGATCTCGCCGACCTGCTTGGCCATCTCGGCGTTCCACTGCTGTTGCTGCGTCTGCCGCTGCGCTTCTTCGGCCTCCATCGCGGCGTGTTCCTGATCCAATTGCTGCTGCGTCCGCCGCTCGACCTTGCGCTCGATCTCATCGGTCGATCCGGCCGGGACGTAATCGCCGAGCCTGACGCAACGCTTGCACCGCTTCGTGAAAACCTGGCCGCTGGCGGGATCGGTGTACAGCGTTATCGACCGCACCTCCGAGCCCACCGCAAGCCTTGGCGTGAGCACGACGGCGCTGAGCGTCATCGCCGCGCCAACCATCGACAGCGCAACTATTCGTATCGTTCGTCTCATCATCGTCCTCCCTGGACTCTCCTATCCACGATGCGAAAACTCTCGTCGTCCGAACCGCTTCCGGCGAGAACCTGAAGGACGCGCGAGACCCCATTAAGCACAGGGGATCGTCGCCGTTCCTCCGCGGCACGGGCAAACTAAAGAGGGCTCGTTACGACATGATGAGTCGATTGTTACGAACGCGCGAATTCTTACGCGGCAAGGCGTCGAAGATCAGTGGAAATCCACAGTTTGAGGTGGGCTCGATGCCCCTGTCGGGGACGCGGGCGCGCAGCTCAGGTGCGGACAACCTGACCCATCTGCGCGGTATCGTAGGCACATAGCTGGCTGATCTCACGCGCAAAACGCCGCGAATTCAGCGCGTCGAGCATCGCCTTGATCGGCATCGAATCGGCTTCCTGCTCCAAGATCACGAGGTCGTAACGCTCATCGCGATACGGAACAAAATGCAGTCCGTAGGCATCCGCGCCGAGCCTGATAGTGACGCCGACATCCGCCAGTCCCGCCGCGATTGCGGCAGCGACCTCAAGATGGCCGCCGACTTCGAACTGATATCCTGCGACGCGCTCGGGCGGGATGGCCAACTCGCCAAGCGCATCGTCGAGGACCGAGCGCGCTCCCGACCCATCTTCCCGGTTCGCGATTCTGAGACCGGTCCTTTGCAGGTCGGCGAAACCGCGAACGGCCAGCGGGTTGCCATGCGCCGTCGCCAGCCCGAGTTCCCACCGCGCAAAGTTGACGACCATCGAACGGCGGCTGCCCAAAGCGCGCTTGATTGGCGCAATGTTGTACTCGCCGCTCTTCTGATCGCGCAGATGCACGCCGGCCACGTGCGCGCGTCCATCGACTATCGCGCGCAGCGCTTCCCGACTCGAGCAGGAGAGGGCGACCGCGTGAACCGGCGAGCGCCGGCGCGCCAGCCAGTCCGCCAGGATCGCGGCGGCAGGGTCGCATCCCGACATCAATAGCGTTGAGTCGATTTCATCCGGCGGTTGAAAGGTGGCGACCTCCGCGCGGCGGCGCCGCGCACGCTGCAATACTCCGGCCGCCGCCGAGAGCGTGAGATGAGCCGCGGGCTGCGCGACGGCGACGATTTTTCCGCGCACGCGCGCGAGCGCGACCCGGGTTTGCGCGGCGACAGTTCGGCGGCGCTCGTCGCCGAGCCAGCTCGCGTCGACGACGGTTGAGGTCTCGTCGTCGATTTCGCCGAACAGCGATTCGACGCTTGCGCCGAGCTCGCGCGCGATGCGGATCGCAATCGCCACGCCCGGATGATACGCGCCCGACTCGATCGCGCCCAACGCCTGCCGCGAGATTCCCGCGCGCCGCGCCAGCTCGGTCTGCGTGAGATTCCGCGCGCTTCGCGCTTGCGCCAGGGCTTTGCCAATCGATGCCATAATACTTGTCAATCCGCTCTTAACATGGCATACCGGTCGCTAATATGAAAATCCCTGGCTCCGCTACGATTGTTCTGGCCGTTATGTTCGCCGTGACGACGCCGTGCCGCGCACAAAGCGTCTCGGAGTTTGGGTCCGCCATAGAAAATTATTTCATAAACTGGTTTCCGCGCGTCACTCAAATCCAGAGCGAGCAGCCGCATTGGGTAACTCCGCTGGTAACCGTCACGCCGCGTTTGGAGGAGGAAGTCCGCTACGACCAGTTCTTCCAGTCGTCGCGCGACGGGCTTGCGACCGACAACTTCGGCGGCAGCAAGGGAATCGAGCTGATTCCGTTTGAACGTACCGAAGTCATAATCGGAGTTCCCGGGTTCCTGAACCGCAACACGCCACGCAACACCGACGGTTTCGCCGACTGGCCGTTCCTGCTGAAGCTGCGGCTGCTCTCCGCCAACGAGGAGCACGGCAACTACATCGTCACCGCCTTCATGGGCTTCACCGTCCCGACCGGCTCGACGGTCAACGGCAATGGGCACTCGCTCTTCACGCCGACGCTGGCGGCCGGCAAAGGATTCGGCGACTTCGACGTGCAGTCGACGGTCGGTGTCGCGTTCCCCAGCGGCGGCCTGGACCGGCTTGGGATGCCGGTGAACTGGAATACCGCTTTCCAGTATCGCCTCTTCAAATATTTCTGGCCGGAGTTTGAGACCAACTACACCTGGCAATCGTACGGCGCCGACACCGGGCATCAAATGCTTTTTCTAACGCCTGGAATCCTGATCGGGAGGATTCCGATTCATGACCGGGTCGGTCTGACCTTCGGTGTCGGCGAGCAGGTCGCGGTTACCTTTCGCCGCAACTACAATCACAACCTCATCCTGACCGCGCGCATTCCGTTCTGAATCTATGCGAGCATGCGATGCGTGGGCGCGAGCAGCACGTCGGTTGCGATTCCGTGCGGACACGCGCCCGCGCACGGCTTCGCATCGCAACTGAGACACGCCGCCGCGTTCTGTGAGAGCATCGCGTATTCGCTGCGCGCAAAGCGGATGTCGCCGTAGTCGCGCGCGTACATCCGCGTGCGCATCACGTCGGCTATCGGCACGCCGTAAGGACACGCATTCGCGCACGCGTTGCACGCGGGACGGCACTGCGAATCGCCGTTGAGGCTCGCGTAGCGATTCAACAGCGGCAAGTCGCCGGCCGCAGTCGCGCGCGCGCCCGACGCGCCGAGGTATTCGTCGATCATCTGCCGGCTCGTCATCGAGACGATCAGCGCGTCGACGTTTGGATTCGACAGCACCCATCGAAACGCCGCCTGCGAGAAGGTCGCGCCTCCCGATTCGTACGGCCGCATATCGTTCAACCGCGCGCCCATCAGGGTCTTCATCACCACCACGCCGACGCCGTGTTGCCTCGCCTTTTCCATCACGCGCGGCAACTCGGGCTGAATCGCGACCATGTCGAAGTTGCGCAGGAAGCGCTGGTAGAAGCGCGGGTCCTGGCCGAAGTTGTGCGCGCACAGGATTACGTCGCAATTGCCGCTGTCGATCGCGTAGTCGAGGCATTCGGCCAGATTCCCCGCGTGTCCCGACATCCCGGTGAATCGAATCTTGCCCTGGCCGCGCGCCTGGGTGACGAATTCGTGCCACTCGGGATTCTTCAGGCGCGCCGGATCGTTGACCGCATGGTTGAAGTACACGTCGATATGATCGGTCTGCAGGCGGCGCAGACTTCCTTCGAGCGCGGTCATCATCGAGGCGCGGCTGTCGTCCGCGCGCGCGATCGTCTTCGAAGTCAGGAAGACCTTGTCGCGCTTGCCCTTAAGCGCGTTGCCGATGACGGTTTCTGACTCGCCGTCGGTGTAAGTCTCCGCCGAGTCGAAGTAGTTGACGCCGCAATCGAATGCGTGGCGGACGAGGTCTTCGTTGCCGGAGGTCAGACGGCTGGCGCCGAACGAGATGTCGGAAATCTTGAGTCCGGTGCGGCCGAGCGTCGAGTAGCGGCGGACGCGCGCCGGGCCCTTGAGCGACGCGCTCGCACTGCCCGCCAGCGGCAAGATCGAGACGCCCACGCCGGCCAGCACGCCGCGCTTCAGGAATTCGCGTCGTCCAATGATCGATCCGTCGCGCGATCGTTTCATCTTGGCACCTCGCAAAGCCGCGAGTCGGGAGCGTCGCGGCTCCAGCCGATTCTAACGCCAGGCGGTTGTCGAACGCGAGGCGCATAAAGCGATCCGAAATTAGATGCGTGGCTCCGCGCCCGCACCCCGGCATGGGTGACCCCTGCACCCTGTGAAAGTCAATTCTCAGGTGAGATCGCGTCTGCGACGGTACAACATCCAGGCTGCGCCCGACGACACGCCGATCGCGACGAACGGGTAGGGTACCAGGTAGGCCCACGAATGCTCCTGCATGACCGGGGTGCCGTGGTACCGCAGGACAAACAGCGGCATGTTGACGATTACGTACGCGGCGTAAAACATTCCGAGCGGCAGCGCGAACTTGCGCATCGCCAGGATTCCGTACACGTACACGGCAAGCATAATCCCGAAAATCGGCGCGACAATCATGTTGGCCGTGCCCGAGAGCCGCGCACCGAAGAAAACGAAACCGACGCCGGGATTGTGCGAGAACGGCTTGCCGAAATCGGACACCGCCATCAGCGCGAGCAGGATCGCGAGAATCGTCAGAGTCGCGCCGCGCGATTTTTCCGCCACCAACGCACGCTCGCCGGTTAGCTGAGTTCAGCGCGTCGGCGCGACAGAATGATTGCAGTCGCGAGTGGCACGCCAATCCCGACTGCGGTCGAAACAATCGCAACGACGAGCGAAGGTTTCGGAGCGCCGCTGTTCTTAATCGTAAACATGATCATGTTCCCGACTACCCAACCGGCAAAGACCCATGACGCCGGCAACGCATAGCGGCGCATCGTCCAGATGGCATAGGCGTAGTACAGCAGGAATAACCCGAACAGCGGACCCATGATCGCGTTGGCGGTGCCCGTCAGCTTGGTGCCGGCGAAGACGAAGCCTACATTGGGGTTCAGATGAAACGGTTTCAGAAAATCCGAGATCGCGAGCAGCACAAACAGTAGCGCGAGGATTGTCAGAGCGGGGCCGCGTGATTTCTCAGCCATCGTGATTCCCTCCCCTGGGTTACGAGCCGATTGCGGCTCATCCTAGTCGCGCCGCGCCACAAACGCATCAGGTCTTGCATACGCGTATCCACACTTGATTGGATGCGCTTGGATCGGTACCCGTCACGGCATCGGATTCCCTGAACCAATGCGGCGATTCATCGCGAGTTGTGGCGCTCGCGCTGTGCGCATCATGGCTCTGCGAGCCGATCTGCGCCTTCGCCGGGACAAACTTGGTGAAAAACGGCGACCTTGCCGATGGCTTCGCCGGCGCGCCGGCCGACTGGTACGCGCTGTCCTCCGACAAGAAGCTAACCGGGTTTTCGTGGACCTGGTCGCAGGCCGAGGGCGGCGTGCTTGGAATCTCAAACCAAAGCCGGACCTACTCGAGCTGGCATCAGGCGCTGATGCTGCGGCCCGGGATTTACCATGTCACCGCCGAAGCGCGCGTCATCGGGACCACCGTGCGCGACGGCGGCGCGAGTGTCGCGATCACCACCTTCGACGGCATCCAAATCACGTCGAACCATCTGCTACGCAACGCAGACTGGCAGCCGCTTTCGTTCTTTCTCACGGTGGATCGATGGGGCGATACCACTGAGTTGCTCTGCCAGCTCGGTGCATTGGAAAATCCGGATACGGGTCGCGCGTCGTTTCGCAATATCAAAGTCGTCGAAGTTTTCGGCCCGCCGCCGACGGGCGCGCTCAGCTTCGATCTCGTCGCGATTCGGCAGCAACGCAAAAGCCAGCTATTCGAGCCGGATAACCGGGTCTCGATTCGAGTCGCGGGGATCGTGTCGGGCCTGATCCTGCTTGCGCTGCTAGGCGCGGCGCTCGCGGAAATATGGCGGCCGGCGCTTGGGGCAGGGCGATCGGCGTGGACGGTCGCGGCCTGCCTGATGCTCGCGATCACGGCCGTCAAGTTTGCCGCGCTGTTTCACTTTACCGGCTTCTACTGGGACATCTGGGCGAAGACCAATCGCGCTTTGCTCGCCGCCACGCTGGGCCCCTCGAAGATTTACGATCCCGGCCTGCCGGTGGACGCCTATCCGCCCGGGTCGCTGTATCTGCTGTGGCTGTCGGGATGGATCGGCAGGTTGATCGAGCCGACAGCGAACGGCTTTCGCGTGATCGTCGAGACGCCGCCGTTGATTGCCGATCTTCTGATCGGCCTCACGATTTACTTTGCGGCGTGGCGCGACGGCCGCGGCATCCGCGCAATCATTATAATGATGCTGTTCGCGCTCAACCCCGCGCTCATCTTCGATACCGTGGTGTGGGGCCAGAGCGATTCGGTGGTCGCGCTGCCGATGATCGCCGCCGCTGTCCTGATCCTCACCGGCCGCTATCGCCTCGGATGGAGTGCGGCCGCGATTGCGATCCTGGCCAAGCCGCAAGCACTCGCGTTCACGCCGCCGCTGGCACTCTGGACGCTCTTCAACGCGGGCGTAGCCGAATGGGGATGGTGCGCGGGTGCGTTTTTGGGCACGGTCGCAATCGGAATCCTTCCGTACCAGCTTGGACATTCGTGGGACTGGATAATCAACGTATATAAGGACCTGGGCACGCGATTCAGCGAAGCCTCGGTCGGCGCTTTCAACTTCATGGGGCTGATCGGCGGGATCGGCACGCCCGACACCGACAAAATCTTCGGCGGCGTTTCGTATAGCGCGTTCGGCCTGTCGCTGACGTGCGCCGTTTACCTGGTCGCGTCGTATCTGATCTGGCGCGCGCGGTCGGCGCGCGCCGCGATGCTCGCGATTTTCGTCGCGCTATTCGGCTTCTTCATGTTCGCGCCGCGGATGCACGAGCGTTACCTGTACTACCCGCTGGTATTTTTGATTCCGATCGCGCTCGACAGCGGCTTTCTCACCTCGACCTTCGCCGTCGTTAGCGCCACCTTCCTGTTCAACCTCATCTATATCAAGCACCTCGCCGACACGTCGTCATATTTCCCCAACCATCCGAACCCGGCGCTGATCGCGGCTGCCTCAGTCAACCTCGTCGTCTTCTTCGCAGTGACGGCCTATGGATTGATGGTCTCGCCGTCGCCCCGCGACGGAACTTAATCTAATGTGAAACCCGCCTGGGTTTCACACTTCCTTGGGCAGGGGTGACCCCTGCACCCAGTGCCGAGTGGGGGTTGCCGTTAGGCGGTGACAGTGAGAGAAGCTCAATTATCATGCGTCGCGCCGATCGCTTGTTCGAGATCATTCAGCGGCTGCGCCGACGGCGCGTGGTCACCGCCGGCTCGCTCGCGGAACAGTTCAACGTGAGCGAGCGCACTATCTACCGCGACATCAGCGACCTGATCGCGAGCAAGGTCCCTATCGAGGGTGCGGCCGGGATCGGTTACTCGCTGCGCAAGGGATACGATCTGCCGCCGCTCATGTTCAGCGAGAGCGAGCTCGAGGCGCTCGTCTTCGGCGCCCGCATGGTGCAGAACTGGAGCGACGCCGAGCTGGGTCGCGCGGCCGACGCGGCATTGTCGAAGATCGAGAATGTGTTGCCGGCGCATCTGCAGCGGATGTTGGATGATCGATCGTTATGGGCGCCGAAGGATGTGCGCCGGGTGCCAGTCTCGTTCGATCTTGGACGGTTGCGCGCCGCGATTCGCGGTGGCCGGAAAGTTCGGTTCCGCTACTGCGACGAGAAAGGCGGCGAGACGCGTCGCAAGGTGCGTCCGTTGAGCCTCTGGTTCTATCCGCCGTTCTGGACCGCGGCGTCGTGGTGCGAACTGCGCGATGATTTCCGGTTCTTTCGCGTCGACCGCATGAACAACGTTGAGTTCCTGAGCGAAGCCTTCGAGCAGGAGGACGGCAAGTCGGCGGAAGACCTCTTCCGCCACCTTCTCAGCAAGTCCTGACCGCGGCTGCAAAGGCTCCTGAAGGTATGCTGTCAGGATCTTCCCGATTGCGCGCGTCCCGACGCACGCTGCTGACAGACGGCTGTCAGGAGTAGCGCATCAGGTCATCGGTGTCGGGGTGTTAGATTCTCTCCTTACGCGACATTCGGCGGAGGAGAAAGATCATGGCGACTCAGGTTTCGGATCGTCCCGCGACAACGACACAAGATCGAGTGATCGTCCTCAAGTCGGCGGAGGAGACCGCCGGCGAGCTCTTCCGATGCGAATATATCGCGCGCGTAGTCTCGGCCGCGCCCAGGGATCACATTCACACGCATCAGGAGGAGCGCCTGGAAGTCGTCGAGGGTACCGTGCGATGTCGCGTGGCGGGAAAGGAGTACGTCCTGGAGCGGGGGAGTGTGATGGTCATTCCGCCCGGCACGCCACACGCCGTATGGAACGACGACCGCCTCGGCTCGCGCTCGATTTCGGAATACCGGCCCGCGATGAATGCCCAGGCGATGTTCCGAGGCTACATCGTCGAGCGCTCAAGTCGGTGATCAGGATTTCAGGAACTTCAGCATCAGTTCGTTGACGTGAGGAGCGCCGATGAGCAACTACCCATTCGACCAAGCGTGGGACCAAGAGCGGGCGCGGCTGACCGCCCTGGAGCAGGGGCTCGACCCGGGAACGATCCGTCACCTGGAGGCACTCGGGGTTGGCCCGGGATGGCGTTGCTGGGAGGTTGGCGCTGGCGCGGGGTCGATCGCGGCGTGGCTGTGTCAACGTGTGGGAGATGAAGGCCACGTCATGGCGACCGACCTGGAAATGACCTTCCTTGAGCGGCTGTCGTACCCAAACCTGGCACTTCTTCGGCACGACATCGTTGCCGACGATCTTCCCGAAGGCGGCCCGTTCGATCTCGTGCACGCGCGCTGGGTGCTGGAGTGGATTCCCGACCGTAGAAAAGCCCTCGCACGCATGGTCTCGGCGCTTAAGCCCGGCGGATGGCTGCTCGTGGAAGCGTCGGACTTCGTGACCCTTCATCACGGGTGCCAGTCCGACATCGTCACAAAGGTGCTGACGGCCTTCGTGGTGGCAGCGCGCCGCGTGCTGGGCCCGTCTGCTAGGACCGATCATTCCCAGTATGGCCGGCGCCTTTTCGACGACGTGAGCGCGCAGGACCTGCTTGACGTCGAAGCGCTGGGCAGGGTCGAGATGATGCGGGGCGGCGGGCGTCATTGCACGTCTCTGCGTCTGGCGATCCAGAAGACTGCGGGCTTCGCAGTCAAGTCGGGCGCGATCATGGCGGAGGAAGTTGAGGAGGCGCTCGCACGATTGAATGACCCCGCCTTCGCCACCATGTCGGCCATCACCATGGCGGTGTGGGGACGCCGCCCGCCGGGCGGCTCCGAAGGAGCGGCAAAGGCCGGAAAAGAATGGAGGTGACAATGCCGACCGCAAAGTCCAACCGCATCGAGCTCTGCTACGAAACTTTCGGGGACCGCGCCAATCCCGCGATGCTGCTGGCTATGGGGCTGGGACTTGAACTGCTCCACTGGCCGGTGGGCTTCAGCTCGGCTCGCGCTCGATTTCGGAATACCGGCCCGCGATGAACGCGCAGGCGATGTTCCGAGGCTACATCGTCGGCGCTCAAGGCAGTGATCACAGTTTGAGCTCATTTCAGAGTCTCGCCTAACTCTTTGCGACAGGCGTGTTCGAGAGGATCCAGACGTTCTGTCACGGAGCGCCAGAGCATATCTGTGTCGATATCGTCGTAATCGTGTCTTAGTACGCTTCCGAGTTGACGGAGTTTTGGAAATTCCGCTTCCGGATATTTGGCGTCGAGTGCATCGCCGAGTTTTCGCGCAGCTTCGCAAATTCGTTTCTCGAGGCATCGTTCGACGGCATCCTGCGTCTTGTGGTCGGCGGCGAGTTGTGGGGCGGCGATGCCCTGCACGTAGGAATCGAATCCGCGTGATGTTATCGATGATATCGCGCAAGCGTTGTTCGGGGTCGCTAGAAGACACTGATTTCGTCTCGAACAGCGTTTCGAGCGACGTGAGGTTTGAGTGTGCTGCGCAGGGCGGCATCCACGCGTTGCGGAACCAATTTTTGGATCTCGGCAACAATTCCCGCGTAGTCGAGCAGGTCGATCTTTCGTTGCTCGTCGAGGTCGAGTAGCAGATCGATGTCACTGTCAGGGCGCTGAGTGCCGCGCGCCGTTGAGCCGAAAAGCGAGACGTGTTTGACGCCCAGTTCCCGAAGCTGCGGCGCCGCAGTCCGGAGAATTTGTAGAACCTCGGAAACCTCCCGAGAGGGACCCCGGACCGCTGAGGTGGTGGGCTCGCGTAGTACGGCGCCACCCGGAAGCAGTTCGATGCCGGACGATTCAAGTGCCGAGCGAATTGCCGCGAGACTCACCGGAATTGGTTTGCTTGCCGCGCGCTCAAAATGAGCGATAGTCAGCCTCGATACGCCTGCCGCCCGCGCCAACTGAGCTTGGCTGATACCCAGAAGGGCGCGGCCGGCTCGGCACATTTCCGGGGTCAAGCGATGAGCCGCGCTGGCGTTCATAGTATAAGGCTGTGCAAAATATCAACACAAGACGCAGCCTTGTCTTGCGCGCGGCGGCTCTGCTCAATCCGGGTCGCGCTCAGGACTTCAGGAACTTCAGCAGCAGTTCGTTGACGTGATCGGGGCGTTCCTGATGCACGAAATGGCCGGCGCCCGGTACCAGCTCGATCTTCAATCCTTTCGGAAATAGTTTCTCCATCCCGTCGAGCGTTTCGCTGCCGATGCATCCGTCGTCGCGCCCGTGAAACATCAGGGCGGGCACGTTGATCGGTATGTTCATCGCAGGCGCCAAAGCTTTCAGATCGACCGGCATGTTGAACACCGGACCGAGCGTTGCGCGATAGTAGCCGAGCGCGGCCTCGAGCGTGCCCTTGGCGCGAAAGCATCGCTTGAGCGTTTCCATATCCTCGGCCGCCCATTTCCATCCGGGCGACCAGTCGGCCCAGAGCTTTTCCAGCAACGCGAAGTCGTTGAGGCTCACCGCCGCCTCGGCGATTTTTGTCTGGAAGAAAAACATGTACCAGGAGCGGCGCTGCTGCGCGTAGCTGGTGACGAGCGCCTCGAAAAATTTCGAGCCGTACCCGACTGCGGCCGTGACCAGCTTCGTCACGCGATCCGGTGCCGCGGCCGCGGCGCCGTATGCCGCGACTGCGCCCCAATCGTGCCCGAACACGATCGCGTCCTTGTAGCCCAGCGCGGTTATCAGCGCGAGCGCGTCCTCCGATAGCGCGGGAGAATCGTAGCGGCCGTCCGGTGCGGGCTCGGTTGGCGAGTAGCCGCGCATGAACGGGGCGACGCAGTGGTATCCTGCCGCGGCCAGCGCGGGCATCTGATGGCGAAACGAATGCGCGGTGTCGGGAAAGCCGTGCAGGCACAGCACCAGCGGATCTTCTGATTCGCCCATCTCGAGTACCGTGAAATTCATGTTCGATGCGCGGACCACTCGATTCTTCGGTTGCGACGGCATAGTGGCTCGATCCATACCGCACGCCTGCGCCAATGACAAAGCGCCGGTTGGAATCCACGACGATTCGTGATCATCTGATCCGAGTTGGATAGACGGTAGTGTCCTAAATTGAGCGCGTTTTTCGTCGGCCTTTCTTGGAGGGGGCAATTAGAGGCGCGGTCAGTTTTTCGTAGAGGAACAAGAGGTATTCGACCCGTTGGCGGTCGTTCTCGAAAGGTTGCGGGCGGTAGCAGAGATCAACGGCGCGGTCCAACTCGGCATGGGCTTTGACGAGCGTCGGCGGCATCGCCAACGGGTCATAAAGCTCTGCTAGCGTGGCGCCGGGAAATTCCTTGCGCGCATCCAGCACCGCTTGGGCGGCAGCTTCCACAGCCGCCCGTTGCTTGACACTTGGCGCGTCGGGCCACGGGTAGTTGTTGTACACGATGTCTTTTGAGTAACGGAAATCCGACTTCAATCGGCCACAGAGTTGCCGAACCCATGCCATATGCATTGCCGAAGAGAGGACTGCGAAGTGGTAGAGCGCGCAGCATCGGGGATAAGCAAAGTTTGATCGTTCGCGATTAAGTCCGGGGACGCGAATCCGATCGGAACGTACTTTCGCTTCTCCGAAGAAACTCTTGGCACTAAGAGGTATTTGGTGTCGGGCTGCGCGATCTGGCAGAACAGCGTCGGAGTTGCAGCAAACTTCCTGGTCGAAGCGGCTTTGCTTGCAAGACGGAATTTTTTGACGTTGGCAACGTGGTCAAGAACCAACGGAAGTTTCTTCAGTTCCGCCGGATTCGCATTCACTAACCAAAGACACCACCTATAGCCACCATTGATAAACTCTTGTGCCCCTGTGTAGGGGCGAAGGAATTTGGCGGCTTCTGGTTCTAGTTTCAGCAGTTCCTCTCGCTCTGAATCTGTGAGTATGAAATGCCCTCCATCCCGAGGCATACTTCCGAATCGCATTTCGGGGACTGCACATAAAGGCATACTGCGGTTCGCGAGACAGAAGTCACTTCCCTCCACCAAATAAGGGCTGATATTCCTGGCCAGCGTCGCGGAGACCTTCTCGCTTTTTGAATCGTGATCGTAAATCAGCTTGCCTCCTGCGTCGAAAGCACCGAAGCCGATGATGACTACGTGAACGTGGGCCTTCCCGCGAGCTTCGTTTTCCCACGTGAAGGTTCGATGGGCGAAGAGGATTTTAACTCGCCGCGACAGAAGCTCAGACCAGAGGATGCCAACTTGCTCGCCCTGCGAAATTGAGTTTGTAGAAACGAAGCCAACACGGACTTGCGTTCCCTTTATGTATTCAGAAGCGATGAAATACCACGCTCCCACGTAGTCCAAGACGCCCACGCCTTTTAAGTTGTGCGATGCACCAAGCATGTCGTCTCGTTGCTCTGGAGTCATGTACATAGCACCCACGAACGGTGGGTTGCCTAGCACGTAGCTGCAAGCGCTGGGCGCTAGGATCTTCTTCCAGTCGAGTCGGAGCGCATTGCCGCAGACGATCTTGGGAGATTTCTTCAGCGGAAGGCGCACGAAATATTGGCCGAAAGCCTCGGAGAGTCGAATATTCATTTGGTGGTCCATTAGCCACATGGCGACTTCGGCGATGCGCGCCGGCCATTCGCTGATCTCGATTCCGTAGAAGGCGTCCACGTCAATGAGCGAGAGATGCTGGATGTCGAGTTCGCGCTGCGTGCCGGGATAAAGCAGCCTGAGTATTTCGATTTCGAGCGAGCGCAGCTCGCGGTAGGTGATGACGAGGAAATTGCCGCAGCCGCACGCCGGGTCGAGGAAGCGAAGTTTAGCGACCTTATTGTGGAAGCGCCTTAAATCAGGCTTTGGTGCTCTTGACACGCTCGAATTCGGCTTGCAAGTCGTCGAGGAAAAGCGAGCGGATGACTTTCAGGATGTCGCGTTCACTGGTGTAGTGGCCGCCTATTTGGCGCCGTTCCTTCGGATCCATGACAGCTTGAAAGAGCGATCCGAAAATCGCGGGTGAGATGCGCGACCAATCGAAGTGAGTGCACGCGAGCAGGGCGTTCCGCATGTCGCTGTTAAAGTCGGCGAAGCCGAGATGTTCGGCAAAAAGCTCACCGTTGACATAGGCGAATGCGGCGAGAGATTCGTCGAGATTTTTCTGGCGCTTTTCTAGCGGCGTATCCAGAACTTCGAACAAGCGCGCTAGGTGCAACCCGAGGTCGGAGCCGTCCTCAGCGGTGCGGTCCCGCAGGTAGAGCTTGAACGATTCACGTTCGAAGATGCCCGTGTCTTCGCCGAAGAGGCAAAAGAGGATGCGGACAAGGAAACGTTCGAGTTGATGTCCTGAGTAGCCGCCCTCTTCAAGCGCGTCGTGGAGGCGGCCCATGATTTCGACCGCCTCAATATTGATCGGGTCTTGTTCCGCAAACTTGTGCTGCTTGTAGCCAGCGATGAATGCGAACTGGTGTATCTGTTGATGGAAGTCGGCGAGGGGAAATTCCAGCGAGGCCACGGGGCGCCCTGTAGACAGCTGCAGCTTGTTTTTCGCTTCTGGTTCAAGATCGTGCAGCGCGATGCGTGCAAAATCTGAGACTATAACGTAGCGCGGAACCTCAATTGTGCGTCCTTCGCGCGCGAGGTCTTGGATGTAACGGAACGCCTGCGACTCCGCCTTGCCGAGGTCTTTCCCGAAACTCTTGTGCTCGACGAGCAGGATCCCGGGCCAGAACAAATCGATGTAGCCGTACTCGCCAGAGATTTTCTTCACCGGTTCTTCAAAACTCGCTACAACTCGACGGCGGATGCCAAAGACATTGAAGAAGTCGTTCCAAAAAGTTTGTTTTTCCGCTATTTCGCTTTTCGCGCCCGTCCATTCCTTCGAAAAAGCAATTGCGCGATGGCGGATTTCATTCCAGGACAGAGGCATGTGCGGATGATAGCAGAAGGGTAGCGCGAATTGAGTGTCGGGGACTCTCGCTTCGGACAGTCCGGCAAGTTAGGACACTACCAGATGGGCGAACCGATTTCTCACAGCATCGAGAATCCCCCGACGCGACGCGATGCGCTGTGGGAGCTGGCCCTGCTGTTTCTTCGACTCGGCACGCTTGCGATGGGCGGTCCCGCCGCGCACATCGCGATGATGGAAGACGAGGTCGTTCGCCGCCGGCGATGGATGACGCATGAGCGGTTCCTCGACATGCTCGGCGTCTGCAACCTGATTCCCGGCCCCAACTCGACCGAGATGGCGATTCACATCGGGCAACTGCGGGCGGGATTTGCGGGGCTCGTCGTCGCGGGCGCGTGCTTCATTCTGCCGGCGGCCGCCATTGTGCTGGCGATCGCGTGGATGTACGTGCGATTCGGCACGATGCCGCAGGCGGTAGGTCTGCTCTACGGTGTCAAGCCGGTGATCATCGCGGTCGTGTTGCAGGCGTTGTGGGGACTCGGCCGCACAGCGATCAAGTCGCGGCTGCTCGCGGCAATCGCGATCGTGGCGTTGGTCGCGTCGCATCCTCGACGTCAACGACATGATAGTGCTGCTCGGCGGCGGAGTCGTGATGCTCGCGATTCGCGCAGTCGAAGATCGCGGCGCCGCACGCGCGACGCTCGCCGCGATCCCGACGGTCGCCACGCGCGCGCCCGCCATAAAAGGAGCCGCGCTCGCGGCGGCCGTGGTGGCGGTCCCGTTCAGCCTCACCACTTTATTTCTATTCTTCCTGAAAGTCGGCGCGGTGCTGTTCGGCAGCGGCTACGTATTGCTCGCGTTCCTGCGCACCGATCTCGTCGATCGATTGCGATGGCTCACCCAGGCGCAGTTGCTCGACGCCGTCGCCGTCGGCCAGATCACTCCCGGCCCGGTGTTCACGACCGCGACCTTCATCGGCTACCTCCTCGGCGGATTTCGCGGCGCGGTGGTCGCTACGCTTGGAATTTTCCTGCCTTCGTTTTTCTTCGTCTCGATCAGTGGCCCGCTGATTCCACACCTGCGACGCTCTCCGCTCGCCGGCGCGTTTCTCGACGGCGTCAATGTCGGCGCGTGGGCGCTGATGGCGGCGGTGACGTTGTTTCTTGCGCGCGCCGCGATCGTGGACGTGACGACGATGATTCTCGCGGCCTTGAGCGCGTTCGTCCTGATTCGTTATCGCGTGAATTCCGCGTGGCTGGTGCTCGGCGGTGGACTAATCGGTCTTGCGATGAGCGCGTGGCGCTGATTTTCCCGTGTTACCTGGGGGACATCTGACAAAAGTTTAACCGGCGCGACTTGCTATGTTTATGCAACCGGATGTAGCGCGCGGCGTCTGTATGCTGTAATGTCCTAGGCCGCGACGGCAAGCACATTCCGCTCCCCGCCTTGGAATCGAAGGCATCTCGGTAAAAGTGAAAATGTGCTGATGCTGGCGGCAGCCAGGAGCGCGCAAGCACGCGCGCGTGGCAGCCCGAGGCATCAACATCCGTGCAACGCAGACAGGCATGGGTGGCGGTGTGGGCAAAATTCAGAAGGTGGAGAAACGAATGGCAGCAGCTTTCAAGACGTTGAGCACGACAGAAACCTTAAAGAACGAGCCGTGGAAGAAGCCTTGGTGGCACGCCGCGGGTCGCGACATTTCGATACTGTTCTGGGTTTGCCTCATTCATATTACCGCCGCGATTGGACTGGTGCTGTATCCGATTCCCGGATGGCCGGTATTTCTCGGCGCGGTAGCGCTCGTGTTCATCGGCGGACTCGGCACCACGGTCGGGTACCATCGTGCGATTGCGCATCGCTCGCTCACGCTGAATCCGTGGGCGCGCGGAGTGCTGATTTTCTTTGCGATGTTCAACGGCTCCGGCGCGCCGACCACCTGGGCCGCCGGCCATCGTCTGCATCACGCCAAGGCTGACACCCCGGAAGACATCTCGAGCCCGGTGTGGGGCGGTTTCTGGTGGGCGCATCTGCGATGGTTGTGGCAGGCCGGCGAGCCGCCGGTCGATCGCTACTGCCCCGATCTCAGCGGCGTCGAGTATCGAGCCTGGCGATGGTTCCAGACGCCGATCCTCGCGCTTTCATATCTCGGCGGTTTGTATTTCAGCCCGGCCGCATTTTTCTGGCTGGGCGCGATTCGCTTGTGCTTCGGACTTCACGCGCAATGTTTCGTCAACAGCGTTTGCCACACCGAACCGGGCATCACCGTCGGCCAGGATTCCAGCCGCAACGTCAGGTGGCTCGCGCTGATGCATCTGTTCCAGGGCGAGAACTGGCATCGCAACCATCACGCGCGCCCCGGCTCCGCCCGGCTCGGATGGAGCTGGCGCCAACCCGACGCCGGCTACATGCTGATCCTCGCGCTCGAGAAACTCGGCCTCGCCACCGACGTTCGCCACGGCACTCCGCACGGTCGGGACCGGGGCGGCAGGAGCGAATCTGACGATTTGATCGTCAAGGCCGCATAATCACCAAACCTTACGGGGCGTTTAGTCTACGTAACCGGCGGTCTCGCCGTGCGTATTCTCTACCAGAGGAATGCACATGAACACCGCCGGCTTTATTTTCGCCGCGATCCTTTCCGCAGTAATTATGTTTGGAACGGTGATGGCCGCCGCGAATGCGGGCATGACCCAGGTCGCGGCTTCGTCCGCCGTAGCGACGCTATAATTTCGTCGAGGCGCCGCGATCAGTCGGGAACTTTCGCGGCGAGATTCAGCAGCTCCTGAAGCGTCTGATTGAAGCGGTAGAACTTGTCCTCGCGCAACTGATCGGTCGACTCCAGCCACAGTTCCTCGCCCACCAGCGCCAGCGAGCTCAGCGTATGCCGAAGCTGGGGACGACCGTGCTCCGCAATCTCGCCGAGCATCCGATCCCAAATCTCGCGCTTGCCGCAAATCACGAAGTCGGGATCGTAGTCATTCAGATCGACGACGGGCTTTGCTTCCGTCAGCTGATAGCCGTCGATCACCAGCCCCACGATTCGATCGCCGCCGTTACCCGTATTGTTCGGCACGACGCGCACCGCGAAGCGCGTCTCCGCGTAGCCGAGGCGCCGGAAAAGTTCACCCTCGGCATGCATCAGCTTGCCGAGGGTGCGAAACCACTCTGAATCGGGAAACGACGGCATTACGCCGCCGCTTCGAACAGCTTGTTGAAGTCCGTCGGCAGGATGCATCGCGGACGCCGGTCGAGTCCCGCCGAGTCGCATCGCTGCAGGTACTCGTGCACGATTCGCCGCCACAACTGCCCCTGCAGTTCCATGCCCTTGTCGAAATGATCGACTCCGCCGCCCATCAGGATCGCCATCGGCTCGACGGCCTCCGGCACGCTGAACGTCTCGAGCAGAATCCGCTCCGCGTCGTCAAGCTGCTCGTGGAGCTCTTCCGCGACCGCGGGATTCGCTTTGAGCTGCGCGCGGATATGCATCGTGCCGAAGCCGACGTGCCGCGATTCGTCCTGCATGCAGCGCCGGAAGATCTCCTGATCGACGCGGCTCGGCGCCAGGAACTCGCCCTGGCGGAACATCGTCAGCACGAAGCCCTCGCCGAGCAGTTGCAGGCGGCCGGTCTGCGCGGAGAAACTCGGGCAATCGAAGATTCGTTTCAACGACAGCTCGCTTATAGGGCTGGCCTTGCCGAGTCCGCCGCCGTTGGCGAGCGCGCGCTTTCGAAACACGTCCATGTGACGCGCCTCGTCCATCGCCTGCGTCGCGAGAAACATCTTCACTTCGAAGAAGTCGTGATTCATCTGCCCCATCCATCGCGTCGGCGCGTCGGCGGCGATGAATTCCACCTCGGTCAGGAACGTGCACAACTGGCACATCGCGCGCTCGAGGTCGTCGGGCAGCGGCTTGAGTTCCGTCCACGGGATGTCGCGCGCGGAGCTCCACTGGCGCGCGACCGCCTCTTCGTACAGCTCGGTCACGTTGTCGGCCCAGCACTCGGCTTTCTCGTTAATCGTGAATCCGAGCGAGGGCAGGTCGTCGGAAATCACCGCGCCGCGCGGCGCCATCGAGCGATGCGCTCCGCCGTGCTCGGGAATGATTCCATAGCTGCCGATCTGGATGTCCTTCAGGCGCAACCCGAGGTTACCCGGCTTGGCGCGCACGCCCCATTCGCCCATCTGGTTCATCCAGCCGAGGTCGGGAGTGCCGGACTCGTAGAGCTTCTGCAGATAGACCGACGGCTCGAGTTTGAATTTCGCTTCCGAGCCGACCCGCTCTTCATCCTTGATATGAACTGATCCCATTCGGCGTCCTCCCCGATCGCGCGTATTTGCAGCAGATCTGCCGCGGCGAAATCCTACGCTACATCGGCTAACAGAAGCGTTTCCGCAAAGTCAATCCGAGTCGATTTACATTGCCGCGCCGCGATGCTTTTGTAGGCGAGGCTCTTTGCCAATCCAACCGTCCAACGGAGGATGCATTCATGTCGATGCTCTCAGAGTTCAAGCAGTTCGCAATCAAGGGCAACGTGATCGATCTCGCCGTGGGCTTCGTCGTCGGCGCCGCATTCGGGAAAATCGTCACTTCGTTCACCACCGACATCCTGATGCCGCCGATTGGGCTGGCGCTCGGCGCAGTCGATTTCTCAAACCTCTTCATCAATCTGTCGTCGAAGAGTTACCCGACAATCGCGGCCGCAAAGGCTGCGGGTGCGCCGACGCTGAACATCGGACTGTTCCTGAACACGATCATCGATTTCGTGATAATCGCGTTCGCAGTCTTCCTGCTGGTCAAATGGATCAATCACCTGACCGGCGCCGACAAGCCTGCGCCTCCCTCGACCAAAGACTGCACCTACTGCGCAACCGCGATCCCGCTCGCCGCCACGCGATGCCCTCATTGCACGTCGGAACTGAAGGCGGCGTAGCTCACCCCAGGATCGATTGTCGCAAAAGAGAAGGCGGGCGCGTCCATCGCACCCGCCCGCCCTGTTACATCGTAAACGATCGACTTACTTGTGCCCGCCAGCCATCGTTCCGTCCGAAGGATTCAGGAACACCTGGTGGCGATGCCCCGGGTTCACCTTCTGCGAGAAGTCCAACATGTTCTCGATCGATCCCGACTCTGCATCGAACGAACCGCCGCCGATCCTCCCGAGGCCCCAGTTGTCCTCGATGAAGTGGATGATCGAGCTCTGGTCGGTCAAGGTGTGATCGACAAAGTTCTGCTTCGCCCACGGCGAGATCACCAGCATCGGGATTCGCGGCCCGTAGCCGCAGCGGCCCTCGATGCCGTCGAGCGGCGTGCCATTGCCGCATTTGCCGGGTCCGTTGAGCTGGTCGCTGTTCGACGCGGAGCCGGTCTGCAGGACCGCCGACGAGTTGACGATCGGGCTCATCTGATGGTCGTACCAGCCGTCTGAATCGTCCCACGTGATCACAACCGCAGTGCTGCTCCACAAGCCGGAGTTCTGGATCGCGTTGATGACGTTGACCACGAATTCCTGTTCCATCAGAGGATCGGAGTAGCCGGCATGACCGTCCATGTTCGCCGGTGCCTTGAGAAAGCTGACCGCTGGCAGATTGTTGGCGCCGAGCGCGTCGTAGAAATCGTTGATGTCGTAGTTGTGGTTGGCGGCGTCAGTGGGACTGCTGAACATGCCGTACTCGCTAGCGGGAACTGTGGGCCGTGCGTGAGTAGGATTTGCGGTGCTGGCCCAATACTGGAAGAAAGCATGATGCGGAATGTAGTCGGCGGTGAAATTCATATCACCCGGCTGTGGGGGAAAATTTGTGGTGTCGTTTGCAGCAGTCGCCGGGCTCGACCGTTTGCACCCGGTGGTTCCGTTGGGATTGGTAATGGTCAAATCGAAGCCCCCCATGAACGAGCCCCAACTCAACCCCTGCGCGCTAAGCAGATTGCCGATGTTCTGCCCGCCGATCTGAACATTGGTCGCACTCGAGCACACGTCACCGGTGGGATCGAGGTCGCCGACCAGCGTTCCGTCCACGACTTTGGTCGATGACCCGGTTAGCGTCGCCGGATTCGTGTTGCCAGCCACCAGGTTCAATACGCCGGGCGTCGACGGCCCGAAGGTCGTCCCGTAGAAATTGTCGTTCAGCGCATAGTTCTGCGCGTAGTTCCACATCGCGGTTACGGTATTACCGTCGAAATAACCCTCGACGATCCCTTTGCCCATTCCGTACGAGTAATTGTCGAGACAGAAGGCGCTTTCTCCCACGCCGACGCTGGCCGGGAACAGATCCATCAGGCCCATGTCGAAGGCCTTCTGCTCGTCACCGTAGTTATGATCCTGATCGCAAGTTGACGCCTGGCTGCGATCGAGCAGGAATGGATTGATCTGCGGTACGTTGGCGGCGTTGCCCGCATTTGGGTTGTTGCTCAGCAGCGAGCCCGTCAGTCCGTTCACGGTCGGGGTTCCCGGTTGCGCGACGAAGCCGGCCGCGTTCGGGTAACTGCCGAAGTAATGATCGAACGACACGTTTTCCTGGAAGATCACGACGACGTGCTGAATCGGCGTAGTCGGCGTCGCCGCGCTTACGGTCCCGGTGCACATGGCGGTGATCGCGAGCGCACTGATAGCGCGCGCGAGTAGCTTGGTTCCTCGCATACTGAGTATTCCTCCCTGGATTTGTGGTTTGCGCGCGGACCAACTCGATCCGCGAGAGGCGCACACTAACCGGGGAAGTTGACGGGACGATGAATGAGAGTTTTCACCGCCACAAATTTCGTGTGACGGGCGCAAGTCAATTCGGCGTCGCGATTATAAACGGAGACCCGCGTCAACGAGAACGCGCACGCGCTCGCCGCTTAACGGAAGCTATGTGCCGATTCCTGCGCCTACTTGCCGGCCTGCGCGACGTCGGCCATCGCCTTGGCGGCGCGCTCGCAAATCTCGCTCAACAGTTCGTCGGTGATCACCGTTGAGAGCGCGATCATCCCGCGCGGAGCGAGAAACAAGCCCTGGTTGAGCGCCGCCAGATGGAAG
The DNA here is from genome assembly GCA_963805315.1 of uncultured delta proteobacterium. GTDB lineage: Bacteria > Desulfobacterota > Binatia > Binatales > Binataceae > Binatus. The sequence goes on along the minus strand of CAWDTQ010000014.1, from coordinate 543,987 downwards.
TTGGCAATCGCGCGAGCGTCGTCGCGCGCGATCGTCGCGGCCGGCGCCTCTTTCAGGAAAAATACGTTCATCAGCGATCCGTAGTGCCGTACCGAGAACGGCAGCTCGACCTGGCGCGCCGCCCGCGCCAGCTCCGCGGCGAGGCGCTCGCCCTGCTTGGCCATCTTGTCGATGCGCGCCTGGGTCAGTTCGCGAATCGACACCGCGCCGGCGGTGCAGGTGACCGGATTGCCGTTGAATGTGCCCGAATGAAAAAGCGCGCCACGATTTCGCGGGTCGAACGCCGACATCACTTCTTCGCTGCCGCCAATCGCTCCGACCGGGAATCCGCCGCCGATGATCTTTCCGAACATCGTCAGATCCGGCTTGACGTCGAAAATCTGCTGCCCGCCGCCTTCGGCCAGCCGTAGCGTGATTACCTCATCGACGACGAACATCGCGCCCGCGCGCCGCGTCGCTTCGGCCACCCGCTCGAAAAAACCCACCGGCGGCTCCACCACGCCCGCCGAGCCGAGAATCGGCTCCAGGAACACCGCCGCGATTTCCGAGCCGCGCTCCGAAAGCAGCGCCTCGAACGCCGTCGCCTCGCCGAAGTCCGCCAGCATCGTGCGCTCACCGTCCTGCCCGGCCAGTCCCACTTCCAAATCTTCGTACGATCCGTGATAGCCGTAGCGCGCCATCAGGATTAGCTTGCGGCCGGTGAGGCGCCGCGCGACGTGCGCCGCCAGCATCCCGGCTTCCGTCCCCGAATTGCAGAATCGCACGCGCTCCACCGACGCCACGCGCTCGCAGAGCAGCTCCGCCAGCTCCGTCTGCGCCTCCGAGCGCGCCGGCCACGAGCTGCCGTCGCGCACCGCCCTGGTTACAGCCTCGACAATCGGCGGATACGCGTTGCCGTGAACCAGGCTGGTGTAATTGCCAAGCAGATCGATGTACCGGTTGCCGTCGATGTCCCACAAGAAAGGTCCTTCGCCGCGCTCGAGCGCGAGCGGGTAGGGCCGGTAGTAGGTTGTGGTTCGCGTGTCCCCGCCGGGCATCACGCGCTCGGCCCGCTTGGCGAGTTGCGCGGATTTTTCGGTCGCCGCGCGATAGGTATCCTCGATACTCATCGTTCCAATCTCCCGCCGAGGTACAACCAGCGCCTGCGCTTCTGCTTCCATCTTATTCCTCCATCATTTGCGGGCATCTCGCCGCGGCGGTCAAGGTTCCCGCAGCCCGGCAACAACGCCGACGCACATAATGGTTTACACTGACTTTGCAAGCGCGTCAAATTGTACGAAATTATAACTCAGAGGCTGCCAAGGGTTAATTCTCATCTCCAGCCTGCCGCCGCAGCCCCTCATTTCACCGCCGCGATCGCTTCCATCTCGACCATCAGCCCGTCAACCGCGAGCGACGTCACGCCCACCATCGTCGACGCCGGCGCTTCGCCCTCCGGAAACAGCTCGGCGCGCGCCTCGCGCATCGCGGAATAGTCCGCCTGCTTGTAGTTCACGATGTAGGTGTTGGTCTTCACGATGTCGCCCGCCGTGGCTCCTGCAGCCGTCAGCGCGGCTTTCAGGTTCTTTGCCGCCTGGCGAATTTGCGTCTTCAGGTCGCCCGGCCCCACCAGCTTGCCTTCCTTGTCGACCGCCACCTGGCCCGAAATGAACACCAGCTTCGCCGGTCCCGCAATCGTCACGACTTGCGTAAAGCCGCGCGGCGTCATCAACGTGTCGGGATTGATATATTTTTTTTCCACGTCCGTCTCCTAGGTTTTGGGTTTGTCGTCGCCGTATTGCAGTACCTGGACTTTCTCGACCGTGATCAGTCCCGAGCCCATCATCCGGTCGAGTACCGGGATGAAGGCGTCGATCTTTGCCTGGCTGTCGACGATCTCGATGATCATCGGCAGGTCTTCCGACAGCCGCAGAAGTTTCGCCGAATGCAGATGGCTCGATCGGCCGAAGCCCATCGGCCCGCGGATCACCGTCGCGCCGCCGAGTTGAAGCTCGCGCGCCTTCAACACGATCGCTTCGTACAGCGGCTTGTGGTCCGAGCGTTCGCTCTCGCCGATGAAAATTCTGAGCAACACCGCATCGCGTGGGATTTGCATCGCTACACTCCCCGGTTGAGCGCCGTCGCGGCGACGTACCCGATCCACACTGACAGCATGCACAGGAAAACCGAACCCACGGCGTTCAATGTCGCCGGCATCCACTCGCCCGCGCGCATCAGGTAAAGCGTCTCGAGCGAGAACTCGAGAACGTCGTGTAGCCGCCGCAAATTCCGACCATCACGAACTGCCGCGCCGGCGTGCCGACCAGCAAGCGCCCGTCCGGCCCCGTCAGCGTCGCGAAAAATCCGATCACCAGGCACCCCGTGATGTTCACGAGCATCGTGCCGTACGGAAACGTGCCGCCGGTGAGCGTCGTGATGACGCCCGAAACAAAATAACGTCCCATCCCGCCGAGCGCGCTGCCGATCGCAATCAAGAAAATACGCGAGCACCAGGAAAAAAACCTCCCGTCAGGTTCCAAGCTTGACGCGGCCATCGTCGACGACTGCGTTCACAATCAGATGAAGATAGATGAGTCCGGCGTACGGACGCCACCGCTCGAGCATCCTGCCGACGCCGTCGTAGGTCGGCTCGCCGCTCGCGCCGAGCCATTCGAAGAGCTTGTTGCGGCCGCCGACGTCGTCGCCCGGGAAAATGTCGATCCGCCCGAAGCCGCGCAGCATCACGTACTCGGCCGTCCAGCGTCCCACGCCGCGAATCTTCGAAAGGCGCGCGACTGCGTCGGCGTCGTCGAGCCGCTCGATCGACGCGAAATCCCGGTCGTGGGGATCGATCGCCAGCCGCGCCAGCCCGATCAGATATTCACCCTTTTGCCTGCTCAGCCCGAGCGCGCGCAGCGCGTCGCGATTCGATCGTGCTACCGCCGTTGCGGGCGGAAACGATCGCATCGACGCCGCCGCGCCATCGATCTCGCTGCGCACTCCGAATGCTTCCGCCATCCGGTTCAGCACATGCATCCCGGCGCTCAGCGAAACCAGCTGGCACGCGACCGCATTGGCGAACGCCTCGAACACCGTCGCGTAACGCACCGGTTTCATTCCCCGCAGCCGATCCGCCAGCTCGCGCAGCCGGGCGTCGCCGCGCGCGAGCTTGTAGAAGTCCGACAGGTCGCACTCGAGCCCGAGCATCTTCGTCACGATCGCGGCGACTTCAGCCTTAACGGCATGCGGGCGCGCCGCTGAAATCCGCACTTCGATTTCCGGACGCGCACCGCGTCGCGTCTGCCCGACTGCGATCGCCACCGCCGACCTGCCAATCACCAGGACGCGCCGCCAGACTCCGTCGTCGAATCTATCGACGACGTTATGCGCCCGCCGGCGAAGCGCCCACACTGTCAGGTCGAGTCTGAATGGCGGCCGCGGCGCAAGTGTGAACGTCAGCTCTGGCACAAGCGGCGGCCGAATCCGTTACTCGATTTCGCTGTCAGGAATCTTTTGCTGCGGCGTCGAGCTGGTCGATTTGTTGCTCTGCGTATTCGACGCGCTCTGCGCGCCATTGTTCTTGTCATGCTCGTACTTGTAGCCCGAGTACGCGAGACCCGGAACCATCATCGCCAGACATCCCGAACAAAAGAACGCCGCCGCCGTGACCAACGCGATCGTCGCAACTGATTGGCGCGTCTTGCGCATTCCATCACTGCCGGCCCGGACCGCTACGCCTCGCGATTGTCGATACCGGCGCGATTCTCCAGCGCGCGCACGCGCCGAATCAATTCGGGCAGCCGCGTCAGCGCGGCGGAGTAGCGACGCCACTTGCGCACGTCCACGGCCGGGATGCCTCCGACGATCGCGTCGTCTTTCACGTCGCCGGGGATGCCGGATTTCGCCACCACCATGACTCGATCGCCGATCGTCGCGTGGTCGGCGCATCCCACTTGTCCGCCGAACAGGCACCATTTGCCGATTCGCGTCGAGCCCGAGATTCCGGTGTGCCCTGAAAATCGCGAGTACTCGCCGATTTCGCAGTTGTGCCCGATATGCACCTGGTCGTCGAGCTTCACGCCGCGATGCAGCACCGTCGCTCCCATCATCGCGCGATCGACCGTCGAATTCGCGCCAATCTCCACATCGTCTGTCTATTACGACGCTGCCGACTTGCGGAATTTTGATCAAATCGCCCTTCTCCTCGACGAAGCCGAAACCATCGGCGCCGATTACCGCGCCATTCAAAATCGTCACGCGATCTCCAATCACCGTGCCCTCGCGAATCGACACGCCGCTGTGCGCGGTGAAGCGATCGCCGATGCGCACGCCCGGGTAAATCGTCACGTTCGGATGAATCACCGCGTCGCGCCCAATCGTTACGCCCGCGCCGATCACCGCCGCCGCTCCGATCGACGCGTTCTCACCGATCGTCGCGTCGGGCGCGACCGAAGCGCGCGGATCGATTCCCGGCGCAGGGCGGTAAGGCGGAAAGAAAATCCCGAGCACGCGCGCAAAGTCCGCGTACGGATTCGCGCTGATAAGCGTCGCGCACTTTGCGTCCGCCGCCAGCGCCGCCGTCGTGATGGCCGCCGATACTCTGGACTGCAGCGCGGATGCGTACTTCGCGCTCGCCACGAAAACGATCATGCCGGGCGCGGCGGCCTCGATCGGCGCCGGCGCGAAAATTTCCACGCTGCCGTCGCCGCGCAACTCCAATCCCAGCTTCGATGCGAGTTCCTTGAGTTTCATCTTGATGTCCTGGTCTTCCGTTCGCGAAAGTTTTTCAAGCGTCCGGATTCAAACCGGCGCGCGCATCGAAGCGATCGCGTCGGCCAGCTCAGCCGGTTCGATCTGCGTCAGGCAGTTGTAATGCCCAAAGCGGCAAGTGCGCGCCAGGCACGGGCTGCATTCGAGCTTGCGGTAAATCACGCGGGTGTTCGGGCCGAGCGGCCCGGTGCGATTCGGATTGGTCGATCCGAAAATCGCGACCGTCGGAATTCCGAGCGCGCCCGCCAGATGCATGCAGCCTGAATCGTTGCCGATGAACCCGTCGCACAGCGACAGGAGCGCGATCAGCTCGCCGATGTTCGTGTGCCCGGCTGCGATCATCGCGCCCGCTTTGCTGGCGGCCGCGACTTCCTCGCATTTCACGCGCTCGGACGGCGCGCCGACCAGCACTACTTCGGCGTCTTCGCGACACGCGAGCAGATCGATCAGCGCGCCGTAGCTGTCCGCGGGCCACTCTTTGGCCGGTCCGTACGCCGCCGCAGGTGCGATCGCGAAGATCGGACGGCCGGGGCGCTTGCGATTCGCCGCCAGCCATTCGTGCATCCGTTCGCGATAGGGTCCATGCACGTCGATCGCAAAATCGTCGGCGCTGCCGTAAGCCACGCCCGTGGCGCGCACCATCGTCAGCCAATAGTTCACCTGGTGATCGATAAGCGCTTCGGGCGGAGGCGTGGCCTTCAACGTCAGCATCGCGCCGCGCGCATCGGCGACGAAACCGGCGCGCCGCCGGACTCCCGCCATCGCGAGCCAGAGTGCCGACTCGAAACTGTTCGGAAACAAAACCCCCAGGTCGAATCGCCGTGACCGAATTTCGCCGACGATTCTGCGCCGATCGAAAAACCCGGAGAGTCCGCGCCCGACCGAGTATGCAATCACCTCGTCGAGCCACCGGGCGCCGTCAAAGAAGCTCGCCAGCTCTTTCTTGACCAACACCGCGAGATGCGCGCGCGGCCACGCGCGGCGAATCGCCCGCAACGCCGGCCGGCTCATCACGACGTCGCCAAGCCAGTTGACTTCCTTGACCAGGATTCGGTTCGGCGGCGGATCGAGCATGACGACGGGCGCCGCGGACGCCGACAATGACGGCGTGCGCGAATCAAGCGGTTCCTGACGCCGAATGTTTTCCGATTCCACCCCGATGACTCCCGCAACGGCTCTTCGATCCCGTCCAAGATTTCATCACGCGAGAGGCGTCAAATAAACCCTCCCATTCGCGGGTATCCGATCCGCGTACAGCCGGTTGAGAGCACGGCCGACGATGTGTTACTATGTCACACATGAAAGGAAACACTATAACGGTTCGGCTCGACGACGACCTCGCGCCCATCCTCGACGAGGTCTGCCGCCGCTCGGGACGCACGCGAAGCGAAGTGATGCGCACGGCGCTGAAGCGGCACCTGGCTCAACTTCGGTTCCAACAACTGCGCCGAAGCGTGATGCCGTATGCCGCAGCACGCGGCTTTCTCACGGATGAGGACGTTTTCGATAGCGTATCGTGAGGGTCTTCCTCGACACCAACGTGCTCGTAAGCGCGTTCGGTACGCGCGGCCTGTGCGCCGATGTGTTGCAGGTCGTCCTAGGCGAACACGAGCTTGTGACTGGAGAAGTGGTGCTCGAGGAACTACGCCGGGTGTTGATCAGGAAGTTCGATACACGAGCGGACAAGGTGAAGGAAGTCGAAAGGTTCCTTCGCGGCTATCACGTTGAACCGAAGCCACGCCAGTTGCCGAGGCTAAGTCTCAGCGAGCGAGGCGATCTGATTGTTGTAGGTTCGGCGATCAACGCGAATGCGGAAATCCTGATAACCGGCGATCGAGAGATGTTCGCGCTCAAGAAGAAGCTCGAAGGCCTGCGGATCATAAGCCCGCGCGAATTCTGGAACCTGGCTACGCGTGCGCCGCGAAAACGTCAGCGAAATTGACGCGGCCTCAACGAAACAAAGCAGCGATGGCCGCGCAGACGGAAAGGAGCGCGCAGCGCCACGCCCGTCGCGCAGCTCAAACGCGGGCAATGTCTCAGTTTGAGTTCGATTTCTGTTTTGCCTGCCCATTCGCGTGAATCCGAATGAAGTAGTAGCAAACGGCGTACCCGGCGACCATGAGCGAGAAGCAAGTCCGTTGTTATTTGTCGGTCGCGCGGATGGTCTGCTAACTCAATGTCGATGAGTCTCCGCCACGCCACCGCGCTCGCGCCTGTCTGCCGGTACTTGCTATCACGCTTTGGCGTTCGTGTCACACGAATAGCACGGAAGAGGGGGGAATCTCCGTGAGGAAGATTTCCTGTTAACTATCACCGGCAGTGGACGTCTCGAAATGCTCAACAGTCACTTCGGCCGCGGCCGGACTATCCGAATGCCGAAAGGTCGTACCATCAGCCAAAGCGGAAGTACCGTTGACCTCGAGCTAATTCGAGGCATTCATCGATCAACCCACTTTCACACTCAACGGAGTTGAATACTACTCACAGCTGCTGGAACAGAACGGCGTCCGCCACACGGATGTCGAGTTGCCGTTCAAAATGCCCAATGGCAGATTCTGATCGGTACCGCCGAGTGCCAGTTTGATACCCAGAACCGCAGGGTTTCACAACGCGCCTGCTTTCCGGACCACCGATAACGATGCTGGAGGTGCAATACGTGAGGAGCCGCGGATGGTGCGCCGAGCAGAGTCCTGACTACGACAAATCGATGTCGGGCAATCGACAGCCTATTAGCAACGGTGGATACTGAGCGCGGGGCAGCCTGCTCGCTCGCTCGCCGTCTGCAACAGATGAAGATGCCGGAGGCTTGCGCGACGGCAGCGGCAAAGGACCGCCGGCTTCGCTGGTCGCGAAGCTGTCCTTTCTGACGAGTCGTTTCATTGCTGGGCCGGCGTGGCCTGGGTGGCGGGGGTGGATTCGGGCAGCATCAGGAAGCGATGTTGCAGCGGGGAATAGAACTCGACTGACGCGGTTATCAGCGCTTTGTCGGCGACGCCGCCGGCTATCAGCACCTCGCCATCGTTCATCAGTGTTGCGGTGTTGGTCAGGCGCGCGACGTTGGTTTGCCCTACGCGCGAAAACCGGTTCGTTGCGGGCTGGTAGACTTCGGCGTCGTGCATCCCGACTACTACCGGTCCCTTGATGGTCCATCCGCCGACGACCAGCACGTTGCCATCGACGAGCTTCGTCGCAGTCGCAAGGTAGTGCGGCGCGCTCATGTCGCCGGTTCGGATGAAGGAGCCGGATTCGGGATCGTAAATCTCCGCGGTGTTGAGCGGCGTAAGCGAGCCGAGACTCGGATGCCGGCTCGTCACTACTCGTCCGCTCTTGCCGCCGACGATCAGCACCCGACCGTCGGTCAATCTGACGGCGGCCGCGCCGACGCGATCGCTCTTCATGTGGGCGCGCATCGCGGTAAAGCTGCGCGTGGCCGGATCGTACATTTCCGCGGTGTCGTAGGAGATGTAGCCGCCCGGCATGCCGCCGCGGCCGCCGCCGGCGATCAGAACCTTGCCGGTGCCCAGCAGCGCGGCGACGTGCGCGACGCGCGGTTGATTCAAATGGCCGGTGCGGCTGAAAGTACCGCTCGAAGGATCATAAATCTCAGCCGAGCCCAAGGTCTGAACGCCGTTGGCGCTGCCGCCGACAATCAGCACGCGCCCGTCGCGAAGCATCGTCGCGGTGTGACCCTCCCGCGGCGTCGACATCGAGGCCGTTGCGCTGAAAGCGCCGCCGGCCGGATCGTAAATCTCCGCGCTGGCTAGCTGCGAGCGGAAGCCGACGTTCCGCACGCCGCCAGTGAGCAGCACGCGTCCGTCGCGGAGCATCGTGATCGTTTGTCCAGCTCGCGGCACCGTCATCGCGCCGGTAGGAGTGAAGGTGCGGGCGACAGGATCGTAAAGCTCCGCACTCGACAGCACACCGCCGACTTCTCCGGTCGCCGTGCCGCCGCAGATCAATATGCGTCCGTCGCGGAGCCGAATCGCAGCCGCGTCGGCGCGCGGCGTGGTCATCGCGAGCGCTTCGACGCGAACCCCTTGCGGACTCGTGACAAACGCCGGCGGCGCCTGGGGCACACCGCCTGCGCACGCGCTGAGCGCGGCCGCAAAGAAAAGAGATAGCGCGATAAGGTATCGACGATCCATGCGCTCCGAGCGCAAAATCATAGGCTCGCCATTCCGGAATGGAAAGTTATTTATACTGGACGCGAACGCCGCGCCGAAGCGCGTTCATCGTCGCGCGGACGAACATCGCACCGGGCCACACGCCGCGCTTGCGCGGTTGTGTTTTCGTTGTTGTCGCTTCGCCGCCTTTGCCAAGCTCGCGCACCAGTCCAAGCAATTGGTCCACGCTCACGCGCGATGCGACATCCTCCAGCGCACGGAAACGGACGACGCGATCGCGGTCGATTACAAAGGAGGCAGGAAAAGCGATGCCGCCATTCTCACGCGTGTTGAGCAGGCCGTAGGCCGTGACGACTTCGCGCCGCGTGTCGCACAGGAGAGGAAACTTGATGCCGAGCTCATTGCGGACCGGCTCCGCGCGGGCCGCGTCGTCCACGGAGATCGCAACCAGCTCGGCGCCGGCTGCGCGAAAATCCTCGAGATGCTTCGAGTAGTCCGCCAACTGGCGGAGGCAGAACGGTCACCAATGTCCGCGGTAGAAAACGATAACGCAAATTCCTCGCGCGATCAGGTCGTCGAACCGGCGCATGGTGCCGGTCGAGTCGGTGAGCGCGAACTCGGGAGCCTTTTCACCGACCGACGGGATTTGGCCTTCGTCCATCCGCACAACAATAGCCGCGCCTGCGCGTTAGAGGAACATCGCGCCTTCGCCGACGATCGCGCATCGACCGCCGATTCGGAGTGCGAACGCGCCGCTGTCTTTGCGGGCGACCTCGACGCATATTTCACTGGGCCGTCCCATCTCGACACCTTGATTGATCAAGAATGATGTCTTGGGCGCGGGTTTGATCAAACCGTATGAGGCGGCATACGCGCCGAACGGAGCTGCGGCACCGCCGGTCGCCGGGTCCTCGGCAACTCCGTCATGCGGCGAGAACATCCGCGAGCGCGCGGAGAACTCGCCCGACTCGCTCGCAACAAACATATATAAAGGAAGCGACTGCTCGCCCGGCTTCAACAAAGCGGTGTGCGCTGGCTCGTTGGGCGCGCATTTCGCGAGCGCGGCGAGGGTTTTCAGCGGTACGAAAGTAAATGGAAACCCGGTCGAGACGCTTTGTATCGGCAGATCGTCGCGAATGTCCGCCGCCGTGATTCCGAGGGCTGCCGCGACGCGCTCGCGATCGTTGCGCTTCGCACCGAACTCGGCCTCGCGATGCGCCATCCAGACAAAATCCGGCTTGCCGTGGCTGCTTTCGATCGTCACCGTCACCGGCCCAATTCCGAGTTGCAACGTCGCGTCGACGATCGCCGCTTCGAGCACGATCTCGCCGCGGCTCGCGAGCACCCAGGTGGTGCCGACGGTGGGATGCCCGGCCATCGGAATTTCGCGCCGCGGCGTGAAAATCCTCACGCGGCGTGCGCCCGAAGACTCGCGCGGCATCACGAACGTCGATTCGCTGAAGTTCATCTCATGCGCCAGCTCCTGCATCTCGCTCGTGCTGAGCGCGGCGGCGTCGGTGAAAACTGCGAGCTGGTTGCCGCCGAAGGGCCGCGAGGTGAAGACGTCGACGAGGGTGAACGGTGTTTTCCTTGGCATTCGGCGATTGTGCCGCGCCGGCGCGCGCGAGCCAATCAGAAAAAAAAGCGGCGACCCCTCTTTGAGGACCGCCGCTTGAAGAACTCGAAATTGCCGCTATTACTTGCCGACGACAAACACGCAGCTGGTCGTGCCGCTGCCGCCGATGTTCAGCATCGCAAACTTCTTCGCGTTCTCGACCTGGTACTCGCCCGCGCTGTGCGTTATCTGCCGATGGCAATCGAGCATCTGGCGCACTCCCGTGGCGCCGACCGGATGGCCCGCGCCAATCAGGCCGCCGCTCGGATTGATCGGCAACTTGCCGCCGAGCTCGATCACGCCTTCCTCGACCGCCTTCCACGACTCGCCCGGCTTGGTGATTCCGAAATGATCGATCGCCATGTACTCCGAGGTGGTGAAGCAGTCGTGCGTCTCGATTCCCGACAACTCGCCGACGCCCGCGATGCCCGCGCGCTTGAACGCGTCGACGATCGCCTGTCGCGTATGCGGCAGCACGTAAGTGTTGTCGCGGCTCTCCGCCACCTTGGTGTCGAACTCGAGCGGCGCCGTGTGATGGCCCCAGCCGAGGATGCGCGGGATGTCGGCGAGCGACTTGCCATTGCGCTTGGCCCACGCGCTCGCAAATTTTTCCGACGCGAGGAAAATCGCGACCGAGCCGTCGGTCACCTGCGAGCAATCGCTAACTTTGATGCGGCCGCCGATAACCTGGTTGAACTTGCTTTCGTGCTGCGCGTGACTCTCGCTCATGAACCAGTTGCGGGTCTGCGCGTTCGGATTGCGCTTGGCGTTGGAATAATTCACCGCCGAAATGTGCGCGAGGTGTTCGTCCTTGAGGCCGAAGCGCTTGTCGTACTCGTCGCCGAGCCGGCCGAACAGTTTCGGAAACGGGAACTCGATTCCCTTCGCTTCGCGTTCGTACCACGCCGCGGTGCCGAGGTAGTCGCCGCCGGTGGTGGAATCGACGGTCTTCATCTGCTCGACGCCGACCACGCACGCGAGGTCGTAGCGCGCCGCTTCGATCTCCGCCGACGCCGCGATCAGCGCGATCGAGCCCGACGCACACGCCGCCTCATGACGGCTGGTCGGCAGCCCGGAAAAAGTGGGATCGATCTCGACGAAAAACGCGCCGATGTGGCCCTGCTTGGCGTACAGCTCGGCGGCGAAGTTGCCGACGTGCGCGGTTTCAACTTCGCGCGGCTCGATTTTCGTAGCTTCGAGCGCGCCCAAAGTCGCCTCGCGCATCATAGCCACGAAATGCTTTCCTTCCTTCGACCAATTGCGGGCAAAGTCAGTTTGCGCTCCGCCCAATACGTACACCGGCGCTGGTTTCGTCATCGCGCCCTCCTATTGATTACCAACGTAATCATACCACGAAGAATTAAACCATCCAACGCAGGAATTTCATCATCCAACAAAAGTCCGGCCGTATTCGAGGACGCCGCCGCGCAAACATTTTAGCACCGCGCGACGCGGCTTGCTCGACCGTCGCGGGCACCGGCAGTTTGAGCTTTTGCAGCATCGCGATGGTGTTCTTCGCGCCGAGCAAATCGACGATCGCGGTTGGCGGCGCCCAATTAAAGCCATACGACATTATAGTGTCCACGTCGGCGGCACTCGCCGCCACTTCGCCGACGCGGTTGAGCGCGTAGCTGACGTAGCCGAGCACGACGCGGCGGCATAGGTCGGCCTCCGCGCCCTTCGCGTCGGCGAGGACGTTCAACGCATCCGAGTAGCGCCCGACGCGATGCAACTGTTTCATCTTTTCGACGAACTCGATCGGCGCCGGCTTCTGCAACTTCTCGTGCCCGCCCGTTTCCGGATCGAGCACGAAAACTTCCTTGCCGGCGCGACGATAGAAGCCGCCGCGCTCAGGCGTCTTGTCACCGAGGCATCCGTTGCGAAGCGCGGCGCTCATGTACGCGGGCATCGCGAAGTATTCGTGCGCCTCGTCCTTACAATTCGCGTACACGTTGTCGACGATCGCCTTGTGCACGTCCCAGCCGACGAGATCGACGGTCGCCAGCGGCGCCATCGCGCGCCCGGTATGCGGGCCAATCAAATAGTCGATGAACGCGACGCCGTGCTCGGCCGCGAGTTGCGCAGTCTCGTTGAGGACCTTGAAGCCGACCCGATTGCCGACGAACGCGGGCATGTCCCTGGTGACGATCACCTTGCGGCCGAGCCGTTTCGTCAGCATCGCCACGACGTTCTTCACGACCGCGGGATCGGTGTCGGGTCCCGGGATGACTTCGGTGCCGACGATCACGTGCGGCGGATTGAACAGGTGGACGCCGAGGAAATTGCGGCGGAATGAATCGCTGCGGCCGCGCGCCATCTCCGCGATCGACAGTCCCGACGAGCCGGTCGCAACAATCGCGTCTGGACGCCGGCTTTTGTCGATCAGCTCGAAGAATTGTTTTTTCAGCGGCAGGTCTTCGGCCAGCGACTCGAAGACAAATGCGGCCTCGCCAACCGCGCGGCCGAGGTCGCTGTCGTACGCGCCGAGCGAAATGCGCTCGGCGATCGCTTCCGCACGCGCATCGTTCTGCGCATCGACCAATCCTTCAGCCGCTTTGCCGGGCGACCGCGCCAGCATCGTGACGTGGTATCCCGCGCCCGCGAACACGCATCCGGCGCCCGCGCCCATCGTGCCGTTGGCGCCGATAATTACGACCTTGTTGTTGTCGGCCAAGTAGCTCTCCGATCCTCGTGGAATTATGGTTTCCCAGTCGCGGGCCGAAAGATGTTAGCCGAGGTCGGTTTGCTATGCCACAGTCAGGTAGGGGTGACCCCTGCACCCAGTATTAAGAAAATCGGCATTGCCCGGCGGGACGCGGGACTTCGCCTCTGGTTCCCTCGCCCGTTTGTCGGGAGAGGGTTAGGGTGAAAGACATCTGTGCGGGGCGATTGTCTGTTGCGCCGCACATCCGAAATCTCGAAGATGCGATCCCTTACCCGCCGCGCGAGGGCGCGCCTGGGCGCGAAAGTTACCGCGCGAAAGCTTGCGACAAGAATTCCTTGACGCCTTCGCGACCCGTCAGGCTCAGCCACACAGGCTCGGACTTCGGCGCGACGTCGATTCTGAACTCGAAAAACGGGCAGCACTTGCGCTCGAACGAAATCCATTCCGCGAGCTGCGCGAGCGCGATGCGCTCAGTCGAGATTTGCAGTGCGACGCCGTCGGGCAGTTCGCGCTTGCCGACGACCGCCGCGCCGACCATCCGGCGCAATTCGTTGTAGCGCGGACGATCGCCGGCGGCGATCGAGTCGAGGTCGCACGCCAGCGGCGCTTCGGAACTGCAGCATCCGTCGTTTGCCATCAGAAACCCTCTCTACGGTTCATGCCACACCCTGCCCACCGAGCCAATCAAGTCGTCGGCTTCCTTCGGCCCCCAGCTCCCGGCCGGATACTCGACAATCGGCACGCGCGCGGCGTCGCTCCACGAATCCAGGATTCCCTGCACGAACTCCCACGACTTCTCGACGAACTGCGCGCTGATGAACAGCGTATGGTCGCCATCCATCACGTCGAGCAGCAGCCGCTCGTAGCCTTCGGGCGAAGCGCCGTCGCCGAACGCGGCGTTGTAGCTGAGATTCATCCGCACCGGTTGCAGCACGAGGTCCAGCCCCGGCCGCTTGGTCATCACGTCGAATGAAAAACCTTCGTCGGGCTGGATTCGAATCGTCAGCGCGTTGGCGGGAACCTTCGAATCGCGATTGAACAGAATTTGCGGCACGTCCTTGAACTGCACGTAAATGGAACTTGCGCGCGCCTTCATCCGCTTGCCGGTACGGATGAAAAACGGCACCCCCGACCATCGCCAGTTGTCGAGGTGCATCTTCAGCGCGACGAACGTCTCGATTTTCGAGTTGTCCGCGATGCCCTGTTCGTCCATGTAGGCGGGCGCCGGCTTGCCGTTCTCGTCGACGCCCGCGCTGTAGCGCGCCCGCACGGTATTCTCGCGCGCGTCCGCCGGAGTGATCGGGCGCAGCGTGCGCAACACGTTGAGCTTGGCGTCGCGAATTGCCGACGAGTCGAGCGACACCGGCGCTTCCATCGTGAGCATCGACAGCGTTTGCAGGATGTGGTTCTGCACCATGTCGCGCAGCGCTCCCGAATGATCGTAGTACATCGCGCGCGTGCCGACGCCTTCCACCTCCGCCACCGTGATCTGCACGTGATCGACGTTGCGGCTGCCCCACAGTCGCTCGAAAATATTATTTGAGAAGCGCAGCGCCAGCAGGTTCTGCACGGTCTCCTTGCCGAGGTAATGATCGATGCGGAAAATCTGCGACTCGTCGAGATACTTCACCAGCAACTTGTTCACCGCGAGCGCGCTCGGCAGGTCGTGGCCGATAGGTTTTTCGACGACGACACGCGTGAAGTTTGGTGCGCCCGGCGCCGCGATAAGACCCGCCTTGCTGAGCCGCTCGACCGAATCGCCAATCGCTTCGGGCGGTATCGCCAGGTAGTAAACGCGATTGGGCGGGAGGCCGCGGGCCTTTTCCAGAGCTTCAAGTTTAGCTTTAAGTTTTGCGAAACCGTCGGGATGGTCGAGCCCGGAAAGATAGTCGAGGCCATCGGCGAAGGTTGCCCAGCAGCCCTCGTCCACTTTCAGGCGCGAGAACCTGGCCGTCCAATCGTGCGCACTTTTGCGGAACTGGTCGAGCGACATTTCGCGCCGCGCAAATCCCAGCACCGCGCTTTTCTTCGGCATCACGCCCCTGCCGCACGCGATCAGGTTGTACAGCGCCGGAATCAGCTTGCGCTTGGCGAGATCGCCCGACGCGCCGAATATCACAACCGTGCACGGCGGCGCCGGCTGGGTTCGTTGTATCGTCAGCAGATTATCCATGTTGCGGCTCCCATGTCGGGTTGCGCGGCGGGTAGTGTCCATTCTACAGGAACGAGTAGGCATCCGGCAGCACGGATTTCGCGGCTGCCGACCTCCGCGCCGAGAAATCTTTGAGGCGCTTCAGTCGCCCATATGCCCGTATCGCTTTCGCGCAACATCGGTTTACGTAGCCATCGGCGTGCACACGCAGGATCGCGAATCTCGATCCTTGAATCAAATGGCGCGTGCGGTTTCGGTCGTAGAAGCGGTCTTGAATTTCAGATTGCGCCGCGGTCGGATGGCACTATGATTTCGAGACTTGGGACGATAGGTTCTGAGCGGCGGACTGTGTAATCCAATGACGTGCCCGTCGTGCAACTTCGACAACCCCTCTGCCGCGCGGTTTTGCGAGCAATGCGGAACGCCGCTTGAACTGAAATGTCCGCGCTGCGGCGCGACCGTGTCTGCCGGCGCGCGGTTCTGCAGCGCGTGCGGGAACCAGCTTGTAACGCCCGCCGCTCCCTCTGCCGAACCTTCACACTCAGAACCGCGCGGAGCCCGGGGCCCTTCGGCCGGCGCGTTCATTCCTGATGTACCCGGTCATCTTGCCGAGAAGATTCTGAGCGGGCGCGCGGCGCTGGAAGGCGAGCGGCGGCAGGTGACGGTCCTGTTCGGGGATATCGCGAACTTCACGGCGCTCAGCGAGAAGCTCGATCCCGAAGAAGTCCATCGTATCGTTCAACGCTGCTTCGAGCTGGTCGCCGCCGAAATTCACCGCTTCGAGGGCACCATCAACCAGTACGGCGGCGACGGGTTCATGGCGTTGTTCGGAGCGCCGATCGCGCACGAGGACGCGCCGCGGCGCGCCGTACATGCGGCACTGGCCATTCAACGGGCGCTCGGTTCATTCGGCAAGGATCTTGAGAAAAGTAGCGGGCTGGTCGTGCAGATGCGAATCGCGCTCAACACGGGGATCGTCGTGGTGGGCCGGATCACCGACGATTTGCGCATGGACTACACTGCCATTGGAGATACGATCAATCTTGCCTCACGGCTCCAGTCCGCCGCTCGCCCGACCAGCGTAATAATCAGTGAAGCGACTCACAGGGCGATCGAGGGGTTCTTCGACACCGTCGACCTGGGCGAGCTGCAGATCAGAGGTCACGCCCCTGTGCGCGCGTTCGAAGTGACAGGGGCGCGCTCGCGACGCACGCGACTGGAAGTGACCGCGGAGCGCGGGCTCACTCCGCTGGTCGGCCGGGAGAGGGAACTTGCGGCCCTCCAGGATCTCTTTCGCGAAGTCCTTGGCGGACGCGGGCAGGTCGTGTTTATCGCGGGCGAGGCCGGGATTGGAAAGTCGCGGCTCCTGCTCGAGTTTCGCCGCCGGCTCGAGGCCGCCGGCGATCCAATCACCTGGCTCGAAGGGCGATGCGTCTCGTTCGGCCAGAGCATCCCGATGCTGCCACTGATCGATCAGCTGCATGAAACTTTCGGTGTTCGCGAGGACGATGGCGAGCCCGAACTGATCGCCAAAGTCGAGCAGGGAATGCGCACGATGGGCGGGCTCGAGGCCGAGACGTCATACGTGCGATACCTTTTCTCCGCCGACCCGGGCGATGCATCTGTGGCCGCCATGGATGCGTCAGCGCGCCGAAAACGGTTGTTCGATGCGTTGCGCGCACTGATGCTGCGCGGCGCGTCGCTCAGGCCGCTGGTGCTGGTATTCGAGGATCTCCATTGGATCGACACCAGCACGCGGGAATACCTGGATTTCGCGATGGATTCGGTCGCTGGCGCGCGCGTGATGGTGATATTGACGCATCGCCTTGGGCAGATGCATCCATTTCCCGGTCGAAGCTTTCACACCACGCTAAATCTTCATCATCTTTCCGGAGCACAAGCACTGGAGATGGCGACGCGCGTGCTCGGGACGACGGAATTTCCCGAGGAATTAAAGATCGCGCTCGAGGAGAAGGCCGAAGGGGTGCCGCTGTTCGTCGAGGAGATGACCAAGTCGCTGGTTGACCTCGGCTTTCTTGAGCGCGAGAACGGGCACTACCGGGTGACCAGGGCCCTTGAAGATCTGAGCGTGCCCGACACCATGCAGGGCATCATCATGGCGCGTCTCGATCGGCTCGGCGGCGATGGAAAGCGAATGGTTCAGCTTGCCTCCGTGATCGGCCGGCAATTCGTCGTGAGATTGCTCGAGCGGGTCGCCGGACTTAGCGGCAAGCTCGAGGGGCTGCTAGGTGAACTAAAAGCGCTGGAGATCATCTACGAGCAGGGACTGCTCGCCGAGCCGGGGTACATCTTCAAGCATGCGGTGATCCAGGACGTTGCCTACAGCAGCCTGCTAGTCCAGAGCCGCAAGGACCTACATCGGGCCGTGGGCGAGGCAATCGAGGAGCTGTACCGCGACCGTCTGACCGAGCACTTCGGGGAACTCGCGCATCACTTCGCCCGCGGCGAGGATTGGGCAAAGGCGATGCAGTACGGCACGCTCGCGGGAGACCAGGCCGCGCACGTCTTTGCGAACGCAGAGGCGAAAAAGCACTATGCCAGCGCGCTCGACGCGGCGGCGAAGCTCTCCACACCTCCGGATTGGGAGGCTCTGCTGACCCTCCACTCCAAGTACGCCGAAATTCTGCTGAACTTGAGCGAGTACGACGACGCAGCCGCGGAGTACTTGAAGGCGTTGGAGCTGGCGCGCAGCGCGGGCGATCGACGCCGCGAAATGGAAGCTTTGGTCTGGCTCAGCGCGGCCTATGACCTTTCGCATCGCGGAGAGCCGGCCGATCGAATACAACGAGCAGGCACTCGCGATCGCGCGGGAACTTGGCGACCGCGAGTATCAGGCAATTTGCCTCGCGAGCCGGGTCGCGATCCGGACAGCCGGGTGGGGTCAGATCGTCGAGACCACACCCGACGCTGAAGAAGCTCTTCGTCTGTCCAAGGAGATCAAGAACCAGCCGTTGCTCGCCAGGTCGCTGGTGTACCTGGGCGGAGCACTACAGTGGCGCGGCGAGTTTGACCGAGGCCTGGCTCATCTCAAGGAAGGACTCGAGTTGGCCCAGAAGATTCACTCGGGATTCCACTATGGCTTCGGCGTCTTCCTGACGGGCAACGCGCACTTGTCTCAGGGAAACTACGAGGAAGCGCTGCGCTGGTACCAGCGCTTGGGAGACTATGGCTCCGCCGCCGGCGACAAGTTCTGGATCGCCCGCACGCCCAACTTGATCGGCGCAGTGCATCTGGAACTCTACGACCTGGATGTTGCGGCGGAACGCAACCTTGAGGCTGAAGAGATCGCGCGAGCGGCGTGGCCGTGGCCGGAGCCACGCGGGCATTCGTTACTGAAAGTCGGCCTGGCTCACCTCGAAAAAGGCGAGCACGGAAAGGCCGAGGAATTTCTGCAGCGTGCCTGGAATTTGCTGGAGGAAGACACCTGGTATCGGTGGCGCTGGCACATCCCGCTGCTCTGTGCCCGCGGCGCGTTGGCCCTGGCGGAGAGGCGCTTCGATGACGCAACCAAGTTCGCGGCGGAGTCGCTCGAGATGGCGACCTACCACGACTCCCGCAAGCACATCGCGCGCGCCCGCCGGCTCCAGGGGATGGTGCTGGCAGCCAATGGCCGGCTCGAAGACGCGGCGAGAATCCTCGAATCGTCGGTCACCCTAGCTGCGCGAATCGGAACGCAGCCTGATGTCTGGATGGCGAGATGCTCCCTCGGACAGATTCTGCTTAAGCTAGGCAGAGAGCGGGAGGCGGAGGAGCAATTCACGGGCGCGCTTCGGACGCTCGAGGCGATTGCAAACAACCTCCACACACCGGGCCTGAAGAAGGCGCTACTCGCGTCCCAGCCGGTCGCGGATCTTTATTCGGCGCTCGGCCGCAGACCGCCGATCGCCACCTAGGCCATTTCCCGGCATGGAAGACTCCAGCCTGCGGCAGCGGCAGTGTCGAGTCGGGCGCTGATGTCAGGCGCGCAATGCGTGAACGGCGATCTCGCGCTGGATGCCTTTGACGTGGACGGTCCGTGCGTCACATTTCATCGCCGCCAGCAAATCCGCGGCGCCGGGCAAGTTGTACATCTCGTCGCTCAGGTAAATTTCGTTCTCCGTCGCCAGGCCCTGCACGCGCGCCGCCAGGTTGACCGTCCGCCCGAAATAGTCGAGCCGCTCGTTCAGCGTCACCGCAAGGCATTCCCCGACATGCACGCCAATTTTCAGCGTGATCAGTTCCTGGCCTGCGCTGTCGTTGAAGCGCCTGATCTGCGCGAGCATGTCCAGTGCGGCGCGAATGGCATTCAGCGGTTCGTGAAAGCTCGCCATGACCGCATCGCCAATCGTCTTGACTAGCGCGCCGTGGTTCGCCGCAATCACATCGCGCAACACGCCGAAATGCTGGCGCACCAGGTTGAACGCCTTCATGTCCCCGATACGATCGTAGAGTGCGGTCGAGCCCTTGATGTCGGTAAACAGCACCGCCACGCGCTTGACCGCCAGGCCGCCGGCGCTCATCACTGTTTCCGACGGGAAGAGATCCAGAAATGTCTGCGTCGACAAGAGTCGCGAGCCCGACAGGAAGCCTCCCAGCTTGAAGCCCGGAGGTTTCTCGTTCAAGGACGTACGTTCTGCCTCACTGACGCTGATCGCGGACGCGATGATGCGAGCGGGGCTGGCGTTCGTCAGATTGTATGTCAACGATCCCGGCGCCACGGTCTGCATCTTCTCGGCCGGCCGGCCATCACGATGTATAATATCGACGCGCTCAACGCGATTGTCCGATGAGGGATCCACAGTAAGCTCCGGACCGTACCGTAATGCGAAAAATCCAGGCTCCAGGTTGATTTGGAACTTCCTGGTTTCGCCGGGTTCGACATAGCTGACGAACACGGTGTGGCGCCAATAGAAGTCGCGCGCTTTCGTGCCGTCCCTCGCCTGCGCACTGGGAGAGATGTTGTAGTCGATAGCCCGCTCCTTCGCGCTCAAGCTCTCGGGATCGTGGAACCGCGACGTGCGCACCGCTTGCGAGACAGTGAATCCGACCTCGACGAAATCACTCAGGTCCGCATCGCGGTTGACGAGGCAGGTGTTACAGAAAGCGTGCTCACCCGCCGCGTTCAGCGCCTGAAAGCTTTCGATGATCGACGCGCAACTGCGGCACACGTAAAGCCACTCCATGATGAACAGACCCGCCTTGCGCGCATTCAGGAACAGGTCGATGACCTGGGCCTCGTCGCGTCCGTGATCGGCCGCATACTGGATCGGATTGATGCGCACGATCTGATCGTCCGGCGCCGTCCGCACAAATCTCTCAAGCTCGCGGACCAAATCGTCATGGTTCGCATAACTCGCGCGGAGTCTGTCGAGTCGCTCCTGAAAAGACGTTTCGCAGACGGCAGCCCCGAAGTTACTCACAGTCACACTCTCCAGATCAGATTCCCGCCACGACCAGGTCGGCATGCTCAGACGGCCGGACGTTGGCGAAGTACCAATCCTCCGCCGCCATCCACGGTGTCAACCAATCGTTGTTAAGGTCTCTTTCGAGGTGCCCGCGCGCCAACATCCGCTTTCGACGTTCGTCGCGCGGAGTTTCGACGAAGATTGCAATATCGATCAGCGGCCGGATTTCGGGACGGGCCGAATACACGCCCTCGACCAGAACGATCTCATTCGGCTCGACGAACACCCAATCGTCAAGCCGATCTGTTTCCCAATCGTATCGCTGGTAGCGCGCGGCCTGGCTGCGGCGCAGAGGGATTAGCGCCTCCTCGCACATCCGATTCCACGGAAAGTACAGCCGGTATGCTTCGTCGGGCGCGAGCCGGCTGGCAGGGTCCTCGTTCAGTGGAAGATAGAAATGGTCAGTTCTCAGGATACTGACGCGGCCGAGACGATCGCGGATTCCTTTCGCGAGGGTGGATTTTCCAGCACCGGCGCCGCCGTCGATCGCGACGACGATTGTCGCGCGGCGAATTTGCGCATCGCGGATCGCCGTGCAAGCGGCGTCGATTGCTTCTTCGGAACGCATCAACCTTCGGCTGCCGCGCTTGTTTTGTCGAACAGCAGACTATCCATGTTGCGGCTTAGTTATATGACTGCGCGCAGCGCGATGCTGGCAACTGGTGTCGATGACTGATAAGTGTGGCACGTTTCGTACCTTCATGAAAAAACGGCTCGACCCACAACCCTAATGGCAATTGACTGCACAGCCGTCGTGAAAACGGCGGCAAACTAAATGCCGGCTGCGAAATCCTTATCGGCCGGCGTGCCGGAGATCGCTCCGCTCGGCCAATGGATCCCGGTAATTATCTGGGGCGCGTTGATCTTCACGCTCTCGACCTCGGCATTCTCCGCCGCCAACACCAGCAGGATTATCGACCCGATACTGCGGTGGTTGATTCCCGGAATCAGTTCCGCGTCGGTCGACGTCTGCCACATGCTCGTGCGCAAGGCCGCGCACTTCACCGAGTACGGAATACTTTTCTGGCTGCTGGTCCGCGGTCCGATGGCGCAGCGGCCGTATCTCGCGCTGATGCTTTGCATCGTGTACGCGCTGACCGACGAGGGCCATCAGGTGTTCGTGCCCGGCCGCACCGCGTCGCTATATGATGTAGCGCTGGACTCGACCGGCGCGCTCTTCAGCCACTTCCTGACGACGGCAATAAGCGAAATCGTTTAGTTTCTTTCCTGACACTGGGTGCAGGGGTCACCCCTGCCCAAGGAAGTGTGAAACCCACGGCGCGTTTCACATTCAATTAAGTGGCTTCATCGATCGCGGAGCTAATCCGTTCAACCCGCCCAAAAAAAGCGCGCAGATTTTTCATCTCAGCGGGAATCTTCAGCTCGCCGGTGAACGCCAGGTAGAACAACTGGCCGTAAAGCGCGAAGTCGGCCAGCCCGATCCTGCCGGTGAGAAACGGCATACTCGCCAGTTGCTCCTCGAACGGCGCCAGCGCTGCACGCGCACGCTCCCAGTTGGCAGAATGATCGGCGATAACTCGATCGACGAAGCCCGCGCCGTACTTGCGTTCGCGAATCAGACGCCACAGCGCGGCGCGGTCCGGCCCCTGGCGGCTGTAGTATGCGAGTTCGTCGGCAATCGCGACACGATAAACCGAGTCCTCGAGATGGTTGTCGATATAATCGGCGAGCACCAGATGCATCCCGCGCCATCCGGCGGGGAAAATCGTCGGCTCGGGATACAGCTCCTCGAGGCGCATCGCGATTCGCGCGGAATCGACGATCGTCTCGCCGTTGTCCAGCGTGACCGCCGGCACCATTATCTGCCCCGACGCGACGATCAATTCCTTGCGCTCGAGGTAGTCAACCTCGACCACTTCGAACTCAACGCCCTTGAACGCGAGCAGCTTGCGCACCTTCGCGCAGAATGGGCTGCCGAGAAATTGATAGAGTTTCGCTTTCGATCCCATCATCGTCCTCTCAGAGCATGGAGTACGTCATCGAGATCCAGATCGGAAATCGAGTTGCGCACGACGTCCGCAGCCGCCAGCTCGCTCGCCGGCGCCATGTGGCATAGCGCCAGCACCTTCATTCCCGCGCGATGCGCCGCCTCGATTCCGACCCGATTGTCCTCGACCGCCAGGCACTCGTCCGCCAGCACCGGATCGCGCTGCCGCAGCAAAAATCCGATGCGCCCGAGCGCCGCGATGAAACCGTCGGGCTCGGGCTTGCCGCGCTCGACATCCTCCGCCGCGATAATGTCGAGAAACAACTCGCGCAGTCCGGCGCGGCGAAGAATCGCCTCGGCCTCGGCGCGCAGCGTGCCGGTCGCGATCATCAGCGGAAACCGCTGAGCGCAAGCGCGCACGAACTTCTCCGCGCCCGGGTAGAGAACGTCGCGCTCCGCAACCATCGCCTGGTAGATGACGGTTTTGCGCGCGACCAGGCCCGCGACGTGTTGCTCGCCGGCATCCTTGCGATTCTCACGCAGCACGGTCGAGAAGCAATCGCGGTCATTCAGTCCAATCAACCGCGCGCAGTATTCGCCGAACGGAATTTCGATTCCGTCGGGACGCAGAACTTCGTTGAAGGCCGCGAAGTGGAGAGGCTCGGTGTCGACGAGCGTACCGTCGAGATCGAAAATGACGGCGCGAATCATGGTCGGGCTAAGTTGCCATGCCCGGCTTCGCCCTGGAAGTGGGCGTGGCGAGAATTGCAACGATGCTCGCGCTGGCGCGGCTCGCCGCTGACCATCGCGCGCCCGTTCTCAATCGTCATGTCGAGTTCGCTGCGCACGCCGAATTTTCCCGGCAGATAGATTCCCGGCTCGATCGAAAAACACGTGTTGTCGAGCAAGCGTGCGGTCGTCCAGCGTTTCGAGCGAGTCAAGATTCGCGCCGGCGCCGTGCACTTCGCGGCCGATCGAGTGGCCCGTGCGATGCACAAACGCGTCGCCGAAGCCGGCAGCCTCGATTACCGAGCGTGCCGTCCGATCGGCTTCGCGCCCGCTGACAGGATCACTCGCTGCGACGCGATGCTGCACGAGGTCGACGGTCGCGTCGCGCGCCTGTGCGACAATCGCGAACACCCGCGCGTGTTCGGCGGGAACCGCGTCGCCGGCGAACGCGACCCAGGTGAAGTCGGCATAGACACTGTCGGGCCCTGCCTCTTTGGCCCACAAATCGAGCAGGATGAAATCGCCGCGGCGAATCGGACGGTCGTGTTTCGCGCGTCGGGCCGTAGTGCGGGTTGGCGCTATGCTCGTTGACGGCGACGATCGGCGGCGCGTGGGTCACGAGGCCTTGCGCGGCGAACCGCGCCATCACGGATTCCTGCACGGAGACTTCGCTCACGGGCCGCTCGGCTGAAATCAACCGCCCGATCTCGCTGAAGGTTTCGTCGACGATCGATCTAAGTGCGCGGGCGGCCCGCTGATGGCTCGCGAGCTGCTCGCGCGTCAAGGTCGCCTCGAAGCGCTGAATCAGATCGGCCGCCGTGACGACCTCGACTCCCATCGCGCGGACGATTTCGAGCGTGCCGGCGTCGACGCGCGAGACGTATGGAATTGCGCAGCCGGGCGAATAGTCCATCGCGATTCGCCGCGCGCCGCTGAGCGCATCGCGCAACGCCGCCAGCATCTCGTCGTGCGAACGGTAGACGATCTTTTCAACGGCGAGCGCGTCGAGCCGATGCGGTTCGACTGCCGACACGATCGCGCGCGGCTTGCCGTGTGCCGGGACGTAGCAGAACCATCGCCGGGTCGCGATGCCGTCCTCCGGCAATCCCGAGGATTCGATATGCGAGCGGGTCGCTCAGGCGGAAGTCGTAGAACAGCCATCCGTCGAGGCGCGCGTCGCCGAGCGCGAGCGCGATTTCGTCGAGCCGCGCCGTCACGAATCCATTTTGAAGCGCGCGCCCCACGCGTGCACGCTTACCGGTTCGATTTTCACGATCGGATTTTGCTCCGGCGTCAGGCTCATCCCGCGGTACTGCAGATACTTGTCGCGCAAATGACGCATCGCCTCGAGGTATTCCTCGGGATCTTCGACCACGCGCGCGAATCCGCGAATCATCACGTACGCGAGTTGCGCCCAATCTTCTTCATAGTGATCGATCACGACTGCGACGCGCGGATTTTCCGCGATATTGCGCATCCGCTTGAGCCCGAGGCCTTTTTGACGTTTGGGTTTCTCGTCGATCATGAAGTAGATGCGCTCGCCGTCGAACCAATAGCAGAGCGGGACGTTGTGCGGAGTGCCGGCGGCGTCGGCGGTCGCCAGGTGCGCGACGCGAGCGCCGGCGACAAACTCGCGCACGCGCGGATCGGCAAGATCGAGTGGCAGGATCATTGACCGGAGCGCGTATCGGTTTCGTTTTCGCGGCATCATCGTTTCTCGCCGGAATTTCTCAGCGCTCGAGCGCGCCGCGCGCCGCCCGCGCGAGCGACTCGTCGGCGGAGTCGGCCGCTGCGGACTTGAGCGCAGCCATCGCTTCCGCATCGGCACTTTGAATGTTGCCGAGCGCCGACGCGGCAGCGCGCCGCACGCCCGCATCGCGATCCGACTTCAGGCATTCGAGCATGATTCGCACGGCTCTGACCCGACGCGTCGCGAATCCGCGACAGCACTGCCAGCGCCGCGAGCCGCACGTGAACATCGGGGTCGTGCACGACGCTCTCGACGACGGCGAGCAGTTCGGGGCCGGCGATTTCGAGGTCGCGAATGCAGTACAGCGCCATCTTGCGCGCGTTGCGATCACCGTCCGCGGCGAGCTTGAGCAGGCGCCCGGCAATCTCCGCGCAGATTTTCGCGCCCGAGACGGACCATCAGGTTGGTCGCCGCCCACCTGATGTCGCCGTCGTCGTCAGCCATCGCCTCGCACAGCGCGTCCGCGGAATCCATCGCGAATGCGTCCGCACCGATTTGCCCAAGCGCGTACGCAGCAGCCCATCGCACGCGGCGATCGGCGCTTGCGACAGAGTCGCGAAGTTTTTCAGTGACGAGGAGTTGCCGGACGCGGCAATCGCGACGAGTTCGTCGATCGCGCGGCGTTGAACGGTTTTGTGCGCGTCGCCGAGTTCGCGAATCAGGTTCTCGATGACTTTCGCGGCGTCTGGTTCGGAAGTTTTCAATTCACACCCGCGATCAGGCGCACGAGATTGGAGAGTTCGCCCGCGCCGAGAAAATAGTTGTCGTTGTGTCCGAATGTTTTCGTCACTGCTTGCGAGACTGACGCCAGGTCGAGCGGGCGGCCGCGAAGTTCGCTTTCGAGTTCGCCGATAGCCGGCGAGTTCGCGATGAAGTCGCCGCTCAGGTATGCGGCCCGGATGGTGCGCTCGGCGTTGAGCGCGACCGCAGCCTCGATCGCGCCGAGTTGCGATGCGATTCGATTCTTCAGCGTCAATGCGGCCCCGCGACGGGCCCGACCAGCCAGTTCGAGTTGGCGAGAGCGTGACCGCGATGATGCGCCTGGGCAGTTTCGATCGCGGTCAGCTCGCGACGTCGAGTCTCACCGAGCGAGCTTTGGTAGCCGGCCGCGATCGCGCCGGCGAGCTCGTCGAAAGAAATGTCGCGGGCAAGCTCGCGCACCATCTTGGTGGCGGACGCGGCGTCATACATGCGGCACGAGAGCGCGCCGTCGGGGTCGATGCGTTCCAAATCGTGCACGAGTTCTTCCATCCCGCGATTGTGAGCAATCGCCGCCTCGAACAGCATCGCGCCCGCCGCGTCGGTCTCGAACGTGCACATCGCAATCTCGCGATGCTCGAAGGTTATCGCGTCGCGGCCGGGGTAGAAACAATCGATGCCAAGCGCGCGCATCGCGGTGAGGAGGCCGCGAGCGTAGCGATTCATGATCTGCTCGGGCTTCAGGTGAGTGGTCTCTCCTTCAGCAGTGCGGTGCGCGTCGGAAGAATTAGCGCGAGCCCGAGCCATCCCTGTCCCGCGCCGACGACGCGGCCACCGGTCAGACGCCGCGAATATGTTGATTCCCTCGCGCTCGGGTGGTCCGCAATATAGATGATAGCGGCCGATCGAGATCGCAGCGGCCGGGCGACGCGTAGATGAGCAGGACCGGCGGCGTCTGGCGCGTGGCGATCGCGTCGAGAAAGTGCAGCTCGAGGCCGAGGAGATCGTCGGGAGCTATCGCGGGCGCGAGGATTACGTCGAGAGCGGGCATCGCAGGACGATTATAGCAGGGTCGCCACTTGGGGAAGGGTAGATCACTTATTGAATGTGAAACCCCTCCTGGGTTTCACGCTTCCTTGGGCAGGGGTGACCCCTGCACCCAGTACTAAGACTCGCAGCTTGCTCTAAGTTTAATTGCGAGTAGTGTCCGAATTTAGAGGGATCTTTTATGAGCGAAATCACTGGAGCTGAACTTCTGTTGCGATGTCTGGTTGGCGAGGGCGTTCGCTTCGTTTTTGGAATTCCTTGTCCCGAGGTCGATCCGCTGCTGGCCAAGCTGGAGCAGTACGAAGTGCGATTCGTGCCGGTTCGTCATGAGGCTGCCGCCGTTCATATGGCGGAAGGGCTGTACAAGACGACCGGGCAGGTGGCGGCGGTGCTCGGCAATCCCGGTCCCGGGTCCGCGAATCTCCTTCCCGGCGTGATCACGGCGCGCCATGAGGGCGTGCCGGTCGTGGTTATCACCGCGCAGCATCGCATGGGGATCGTTTATCCGTCGCCGCCCTCGACGTTTCAGGGGCAGGATCAACTCGAAATCTTCAAGCCCGTGGTGAAATGGAGCGGACCGATTTTGTCGTGGGACCGGATTCCCGAAGTGATGCGGATTGCATTTCGCGAGATGTGGACGGGGCGGCCGGGACCGATTCAAATCGAGATACCGGCGCCCGTGATGTACGCGACCGGTGACGAGGCGAAGGTCCGGGTGCTGAAGCCGGAAGAGTATCGAGCAGCGGGTCCGCGTGCGTCGGAAGCGCAGCTCGAGGAAGCAGCGGTCATGCTGGCTGGCGCCAAACACCCGCTCGTGATCTCGGGCGCGGGAGTCGATCGCGCCGGCGCGAACGAGGCGGTGCTCGCGCTCGTCGAGCTGCTCAACTGTCCGGTGGTCGGTACGATAGCCGGGCGGTCGTCGGTGCCGCTTGACCATCCGAACTTCCTCTACGGATACGGCGGCGGCGCGGACCTCGCGCGGCGTGAGTCCGATGTGATCCTCGTCGCGGGCTCGAGGATGGGCAACCTCGACATTCCTTACGACAAGTACTGGGGCGATCCCGCCAATCAGAAGCTCATCCAGGTGGATATCGATCAGCGCAACATGGGCGTCACGCGGCCGCTGGCGCTCGGGATCGTCGCCGACGCTAAAAGCGCGCTGGAGGGATTGGTGCGGATGCTCAAGGCCAAGCGCGCGCAGCCGAAAGGCGGCGAGGACATGGCGCGCTATCGAGAGTCCGCGCGCGAATGGCGTGAGAAGCGATTCAAGTCGGTCGCGGCGTGGAACGGACCGGGAATCCATCCGGCGCACGCGATCCAGATGATCGGCAAAAACTTCGGCGCGGACAGTATCTATGTTGCCGACGGCGGCAACACTTCGCTCTGGTCGCTGTGGTTTTTGCCATCGACCAGGCCGCGCTCGTATCTGAACATTCTAGAGCTGGGAATGCTCGGCACGGGAATTCCGTCTGCGATTGGCGCGAAGCTGGGGAATCCGTCGCGCGAGGTGGTCTGCGTGAGCGGCGATGGCGCGGCGGGATTCAATTTCATGGAGATGCAAACGGCGGCGCGCGAGGGCCTGAAGGTCAGGATCATCGTGTTCGCCGAGGGTTCATGGACGATGGAGGAGCCGAATGAGCGGCGGCTGTGGGGCAAGACATTCGGCACCGAGATGGGGACGGTGCGATGGGACAAGGTGGCAGAGGGCCTGGGCTGCAAGTCGTTCTATGTCGATCGGATGGAAGATCTCGAAGCGGCGCTGATGGGTGCGAAGGCGGCGGACGGGCCGGCGGTCATTTGCCTGAAGACGAATCGCGACGCGAACCTTGCGATTCCGGGAGACCTCGGCCTCCGCTTTGGCGAGGTGTACCAAGGTCCGATGGGCTGAGGGGTGGCCGGAAAGATAGGGAAAATCACTTAGTTTAATGTGAAACCCGCCGTGGGTTTCACGCTTCCTTGGGCAGGGGTGACCCCTGCACCCAATGTTAGGAGAAGATGCGGGACTTTGTCCCTGTTAGAAACGGGTAGGGAAGGCGCGCTATCTGCGGGCGGCCTCGGCCGGGACTATTTCGAGCGTCAACTGTTCGGTGCCGCGAATTATCGTGACCGGCGTGCGAACGCCGACCTGGCTCATCGTGAGATGACGCTGCAAATCGTCGATGCCGGCGATCGGCGAGTCGCCGAGACGAATCACGAGGTCGCCTTCCTTGATTCCGGCGAGCGCGGCCGGACTATTGGCCTCGACCGACGCGACGCGGACGGCGGTCTCCGCGGGCAATCGATAGAAGCGCACGAAGCGGCGCGGCATCTCGACGTTGTGGCCGGCGATTCCGATATAGCCGCGGCTCATCTTGCCGTCCTTGATGAGATGACCCGCGACCAGCTTGGCGCTGTTGATCGCAATCGCGAAGCAGATTCCCTGCGCGGGCAGGATGATGGCGGTGTTGACGCCGATAACCTCGCCGCGCGAGTTGACCAGCGGGCCGCCGGAGTTGCCGGGATTGAGCGCGGCGTCGGTCTGGATGACGTTGTCGATGAGCCGGCCCGATCCCGCGCGCAGCGAGCGTCCAAGCGCGCTGACGACGCCGGCGGTTACGGTGCATTGGAAACCGTACGGATTTCCAATCGCGATCGCGAGCTGACCAACGCGAATCGCCTGCGAGTCGCCGAGCGGGACGGCGGCCAGGTTCGCGGCGCTGATTCGAATCACGGCGAGGTCGGTTTCGGGATCGTCGCCGATTAGTTGCGCGTCAGACTTGCGCCCGTCGGAAAGCGTCACCGAGATTCGCGACGCGCGGTGCACGACGTGGCTGTTGGTAATTATGTAGCCGTCGGGCGCCACGACGAAGCCGGAGCCGCTACCCGCAGTCGCGTCAGGATTGCGGGAATTGCCCCGCGCCGCACCGCCGTGGGCGACCTCGATATTCACGACCGCCGGGCTGACGGACTCGGCGGCGCTGGTTACGGCGCGTGAATAGGCGTCGAACAAATGATCGTCGGACGAATCATGAGAGAATGGACGGCTGCTGTTGAGAGCGGCACCATCCGAAACGAGTTTCAAAGATGAACGCATCGTGGCTACTCCTGGAGAGTAAAGATAATCACGATTCCTCAGGTGGTGGGTTGTGATGCGCCTCAAATCGTTGTATTTCCTTGCCACGACGGGGGTTCAAATCGATGAAAACGAATCGGACAAGTGTTTTGGGCAGGGGCTCGGTAAGGGTTGCTGCGACGATGATGGCGGCGGCGACTCTGGCGCTATCGGGATGCTATCTATTCTCGCCGTCGCAGGCGTCGGAGGACAAGGCGCAGACGCTGATGCATTTCGACGTGTCGCAATGCCAGCAGACGGCGCCGAACCTGTACAAATGTCCGAACGTGGACAAGTCGATTTGCGGGGCATTTTACTCGGGGCAGCAGGTCGATTGCCTGAAGCTTGACAAGGACGGGAACGTCACTGTGATGAAGCAATAGAAGCTCGTCTGAAAGTAGTATTTTACGATTAAAAGTACATACGGGCGATTTCCGGCGATTTCTAACCTACGTACGCACCCGATAAATCAACGTAGCACGTCTTGACGTAGCTGCAACCGTCTGCCATGGTCACCTGACCACGGCTTTCTTTTGCTCAGAGTCGCGGCTTGGCCTTAACCTACGAGCGGCTGTATGGTGCTGACGGCGCATACGCTGCCCCGCGGTTGTCGGGGCTGGGCAAAGACAGTGTGGCCGAGTTAAACATTTTGACCACCGGTTTTGAAATAGCGCTCACGCTGTTCTCTGCGTTCCTGGTCGCGGCGGCGACGATGCCGGTGGCGAGAGCGCTATCGGTCCGCTTCGGGATCGTCGCACACCCTTCGGGCGAGCGCCCACATGACCGGCCAACGGCCTTGCTTGGAGGTCTGGCAGTCATGGCGGGCTTCGTGGCTGCGATCGGATTCGTTGGAATAATGCTGGGACTGCCGCATCACACGATGCCGTGGCTGGCGGGGTTTGCGCTTGCGATGTGCCTGGTTGGACTGCTCGACGATATCGTCGATCTTCGGCCGCGGCATAAGCTGATACTGGAACTGGTTGCGATCTCCGTGCTGGTGGGATGGGGCCCGCAGCTCGATTTTTTCCCGTATCATCCGCTCAACGTCGCCCTTACGATTTTATGGCTGGTCACTGCGACCAATGCGTACAACCTGATCGACGGGATCGACGGACTTGCGGCGGGAGTAGGAATTGTCGCGGCGTTGAGTATCGCGGTCGTCGCTGGACTGCATCTGCACACTGTAACGATGGTCGCGGCGCTGGCGCTGGCCGGGGCGTTGGCTGGATTCATGGTTTTCAACTTTCCGCCGGCTACTGTTTTCATGGGTGACGAAGGCGCGCTCGCAGTCGGGCTGGTGCTCGGAGTGCTGTCGATTCAAGCCAGCCGCTGGGGCGAGGGTTCTCTGCCGGCGCGCCTGGCGATGCCGCTGCTGGCGCTGATGGTTCCGCTGCTCGACACGGTAACGGTGACGGTAACCAGGCTGGCGACGGGAAATCCGATCTCGAGGCGCGGCCTCGACCACTCGCATCATCGGCTGACGCGGCTTGGCGTCTCGAGCAGGACGGCGGCGGCGATGTTAGTCGGTCTGCAGGTGATTGCGGGCGCATGCGCGATCGCGCTGAGCCTGGTGCCGGGCCATGAGGCGGTGCTGCTGCTGCCGTTCATGGTGCTGTTCTTCGCGCTGGTGGCGTTGTTCCTGATGGATCGGTCGTTCGACATCGAGGCTCCCGGTCAAATCGAGGATCTGCCGGCGATCGCGCGCGTTATCCTGAGCTTTGGGTATAAGCGGCGATTCGTCGAGTTGATCCTGGACGTTGCGCTGGTGGCGGCCGCGTACTTTGGCGCGATCATGCTGCGCTTCGACTTCGTGCTCAACTTCCGCGCAGGTGAACGAGATGCTGGTCGGGGCTGCCGTGGGTTGTGTCGATCGGTTGCGGCGCGTTTCTGGTGGCGGGCGTTTACCGCGGGATATGGCGCTACACCGGACTGGCGGAGGGCGTGCGCTTCGTGCTGGCGGCGATTCTGGCGGGGCTCGCAGTCAAGATTGCGGCATGGTTTGTTGCCGATAATGATCACGCGCGCGACGGCGGTGGTGTTCGTGATCCTGCTGTTCAATTTCCTGGTCGCCACGCGCTGGTCATTCCATGTCTTCAGGCAGCTCGGGCGGTTGCTTGCGCATTCGGCCCGGCGCCTGGTGATAGTGGGCGCGGATGCGCGCGGCGCGGCGGCGGTTCAACATCTGCATTCGACGATCGGGTCGAGCGCGGAACTGCTGGGGTTGTTGGATGATGACAGCTTCAAACACGGCAAGCTGTTCCACGGCTATCCGGTGCTGGGGTCGCTCGACGATCTGGAAGCGATAATGGCGCGAACGCCGTTCGAGGAAGTCGTGGTCGCCCAGGAGACGCTCTCCGCCGGCGCAACTGGCAGCGCTCGAATCGTTCACAACCAGTCATCGGATAACGCTGCGGCGCTTCATGCTCGGGGTAACCGACATGGGCGCGCCGGCGATGGCAGATCGGCGGCTCACGACCGCCTGAATCCGGTATTCCCCTGACGGCAGGCATCTGCGCTTTTCATTTTTGTTTTTCACGTCCTTCGCTGTCTCATTTTCACCCCCTGAACTTTTCCGCCTTACGCTTTCCGAATTATGATGGCAGACTGTGGATGATGTTCGAATGTTTTCGATCACCGCCCGCGACATTCGCGATCACGACTTGAGTTTGAGTACGCACGATAACCGCCCGAGAGTCCGCGGCAAGGTATCAGGAATGCATTCGAAACGGACTTGGTGGCCGGTTTTTTCAGTGTCTGTATTTGCGCTAGTGACGATTTCCCTCTCAAGCGTCCGCGCTCAGAATCTGCCGCCGCCCGGCGCGTATCAACCGATTCCAAATTTCACCGGGGTGGGCGCGGGACTTCAGTTCCGCGAGTCGATCAACGATCGCTTCTCCGGGGCGCAGCCGGTTTTCCCGACGCTCGTTGAGCCCAAGCTTCGCGAATCTGCCGGCGGAGCAGGACGGGGCGATGCTGTACTGCAAGGACTGCAAACGAGCGACGCCGTGCGTCAGCGGCGGCAGCGGCGCATGGGCGCTGGGAACGCGAGGCCAATGGTCGTGCTCGACTGGCGCGCTCGAGGCCAGTCTCAGCGCGAATGGCAACAAGATCACGTCGTTGGCCAACGGGACAGTGGCGGGCGATGCGCTCGCATTCGGGCAGACCTCCGGCGGAGACTTAAGCGGGTCGCTGCCGAATCCGACAGTGGCCACGGTGCTGGGCGGCAAGACTCCGATTTATTCCGCGCAGACGGGAGCGCTGATCAACACGCTGGCAGGAGCGAAGGGCGACGGCTCGGATGCGATCACCGCGTTCAACATCAACGGGACTCTCAACGTCAAGGCTTTCGGCGCGAAGGGCGACGCGACGACCGACGACACTGTTGCACTTCAAACAGCTGCTTCCAACTGCCTTGGACCCAATATCGGAATACCCCCCGGAATTTATAAGCACTCCATTCCACTCTCCTATAACTGTCCGAATGGCGACATTGGCGGCGCCCCATTCTCGGGCATCAATGGCGGCTTACCAGGACAACCCGCGACGACGCTCACGCAGACCTATGACGGCCCCTCCGTCATCATGGAAGCGCCGGCCTCAAATAACATTACACTCGCCGCGCCGATAGTCGGGAGCAGCGGTAATTCCTATTCGATGAGTGGAAATTCCAATGGCAGCACGGAACTCAATCTGCGCGACACGGCGCAGATGAATTGGAATGGAC
Organism: uncultured delta proteobacterium; assembly: GCA_963805315.1. Classification (GTDB taxonomy): domain Bacteria; phylum Desulfobacterota; class Binatia; order Binatales; family Binataceae; genus Binatus. The sequence goes on along the minus strand of CAWDTQ010000014.1, from coordinate 510,229 downwards.
TTTCAGCTTTCACTGTCGAGGGGTTCTTCAAGATAACCGTCGCCGGACCATTCGACTCATTCTTTGTCTTGGCGCAGGGCGGAGCTGCCGGCCATCCGGAGGGTGGCATGTTCCAGGGCACGCTATCTCCGCTTACCAATGGAATTGGCTCAGGTGCGAACGCCATATGCACCTTCGGGATAGGACTGACTTCAAGCAATCAGATAGGAGGATTTGCAGCGGTCGGCGGAACAACTTACCGTCTTACTTCTACAACCACTGTTTCAATTAATACCGTCTACTACGTGGCGCTCCAGTACGACGGCGCGAACATCAAGCTCTGGTTGACGACTCCCGGCGCGGCCCTGGGTACTCCGGTTGCCACGCAAGCCGCGACCGGCACTGTCACGATGACTCCCTTTGAGGACATCTCGATGCCCGGCATCAACGATGGTTTCCATGCCTTCCTGAACGAACAGCCTGTAAGTCCGACCGGCTATGTCCAGAGTTGGCGGTTCTCAAACGCGTCGCGCGGTTATACGAATACGACGACCGCGCCAAGCGCCAACCTTGCAAGCGATGGCAACGCGAGCTTGCTGCTCAACTTTCCATCGACTTGTACCTCCATAGGACAAGCCAACTGTTCGCCGGACAATATGGTAGAGGGAGTCAGCGGTACTATCGGCGAGAATGTCTACCTTCCAGTGCACGGAGGCAACGAAGCCAACTCCGTGAACGCGGCAAGCATCCACGACCTATACCTGAACGGCGGGGGCATCTACGGCAATTGGTGCGTGAATTGTATGTGGTCACGCATAGAAGTCGCGGGTCCACGCGAAGAGGCATTTGACTGCAACAATAACTGCTTTCAAACGACCTGGGACCATTTGCACGCTGTCTCGCCGTCCGTCGCTTTTGATGTAGGTCAGTCTGCTCACGACATGCTTCTTATACGCCCGTTCGCTGATGACCCGCAGATTGGGATATTTGGCGGCAACTGGAATGCGGTCATTACGGAGCCGGAAGTAACCGACCGGGGAAATATTGTCCTGCCTTTCTTTCTTTCTGTTTTTAAGGGCGTCATCGACGAAGACGTGCTTGACGTGGAGAGCGGCAATACGAACTATCTCACGTCCGCCTACATTCAGAATTCGTGGGGGCCGGTGGTTTTCAACGGCGGCTTGATGCTTTCACTGAATAACAACGCGGCCATCTACTATGACCCCTATTTCGGGATCTCTTATGCGCCGCATTTCATAGGCACCGTCTTCGCCAATGTGGGAGGAAGTTCGCCCAGCGTCGAGGTTCATCAAGTAGCTCCCACTGGACCAGCTACCGGCAATTCAACACCAAGGCAGGTCATATTCGATGACACAACCAGCGTCGCACCGTATTCAGACGGCAACTACGTCCTAAGTCCATGCATCGGGGTGATAACTCTTGCATCCGGCTCAGGGACCTTCACCGCAGCGTGTGTTCACGCAAATTCAGCTTGCTCGTGCAACGCAACTCATGCTTGCACGGTGGGAACTCCGAGCGCAGGCAGCGTGGGAATAACCGGGACGGGGACCGATCCTGTTCAAGTGGCGTGTCAGTAAGAGTTAGACTTCCTCGGTAGCCGGGGCCGCGCCCGGCGAACGGCAGCGCTGCATTTACCGGTATCGGAACCGACGCGGTCGGGCCGAACTCAATCCAGTCGCGACGGACCGCGATCTCCGATGCCGGTCGCGTAAGCGCTGCGCGCGCGACGAGTTGCGAGCGTTCACGCCTCGTACCTTGTCTCCTCTTTTCTTAGAGTCTCGTTACTTGCTTTAACGTCAGCAAAGTTGCTAGTATTTAAGATTGTTCTGGGCTGGATATTTCTGCCCGTCCGAAGGGATTTGTCTGGTAGGTTTCGTCCTTTCAGGCGATCCTTATGGTCGGGACATCCTTGGGACGGTCCAGATTTGCTTTTCACTTCTGGTACAGTATTTATCCTCGAAAAGCAGAATCAAAATGAGTTGCGCGATCAATCGGTGAGTCTCAATCAGATCGCGGGTGACGGCTGTGCAGACGCACAAACGGTGCGCAGACGTTGAGGTTTGTTCCGAGGAAAGCTAACTGCTGGGCGGCATGAGTTCTAACGGCTTTTGTACAAATGCCCGCACGATGGGAGGGCGGACGCATGCGTCGAGGAACGCGTTCGCGATGCTGACCATCGCGGGAATGTTCGCGCTAGCGGCACCGACGACTGCGTCCAGCGCCGACATCGTAGGCCGTGTCGCGAATGATGCCGGGCAACCGGCGGCCGGGGTTCAGGTTTCCGTGCTCAATTCATCGGGGGCTTCCGCAGGTTCCGTGACTTCCGATACCGAGGGTGCATACGAGATACACGATCTCAACCCGGGAACTTACACGCTGGTGCTGAAGGGTCAGTCGGTAGTGTCGTATTTGCCCAGGGAAGGGTTGACAGTAAATTGGGGGTTGTCGCGAAGCGCGCCGCCGTTGGCGGTTGGAAAGGTGGGAGCATCGCGGACTGGTGCGCCCGGGCTGGACAAGGGTCGATGAGACTAGTTGGGGTCGGCATCGACAAAAACGAAATGCTATTGTGTGAGGCAGTCACGAGCGCCCGGTGTAAAAAGGGCGCCGGCCGGCCGCAAAAAATGATGAAGTATGCGACTCGTTGGCCTCTTTACGGAATTGCCGCAATTGCAGCCGTGACGCTGATCGCTTGCGGGATCAAGCCGGCTCCTGAAGGCTCACCGGAGTCTGTTCCAGCGGTCGGCGCCGCAGCGCCATCGGCGGAGCAACTTGTTCCGAGCGTGGCGAACTCGCCGAAGAACCTCGAGCGGCTGCAGGCCCTTTGGGCCGTGCGATCGCAACCCGCTTCGACCGACTATCCGATCGGCACCGGCGACGTACTCGAGATCTCGGTGCCCGGCGTTGACGACTTCAAGAGCCGGACGGTGAGAGTCGGCAGCGAGGGCAATATTGATTTGCCGCTGGTCGGTTCAATCCACGCGGCAGGCATGCCGGAGTCCGAGCTTCGCGACCAGCTCAAGACCGCGCTCGAAAAGTACATGTACGACCCGCAGGTGGATTTGTTCGTCAAGGAGTACAAGAGCCGGCAGGTCGCCGTGGTTGGCGCGGTCAGAGTGCCAGGACTGGTCACGCTGTCCGGAGCGGGCGAGTCGATTCTCGACGTGATAACTCAGGCCGGCGGCACGACTCCTGAAGCGGCGGACGAGGTCGTCATTATGCCGCAGGTCACGGGCACGCCGCTCCAACTACAACGCATCGCGCAATCCGTTGCATCGCCGGCAGGAGAAGCCGGCAGTCCCGTCAACGTTGCTTCCAACAAGCAGCCGAGCGCCGGCGATCCTGCCAGCACTTACAAGGTGCCGCCGCCGCTTAACGCGCCGACGCTCGAGGATCTGGAAAAGAGCGTCAGCAACGGACCCGGGGTCGTCATTCCATTGAAGGCCACGGCGATGACCGGAAGCGCGCACTACATGAACATGCCGGTGGAACCGGGCGATATCGTGGTGGTTCCCGGCGGCGGCAATGTCATGGTCACCGGGTGGGTTTACAAGCCGGGTTTCTTCCAGGTCGGTTCCGGGCTGTCGGTGTTGGGCGCGGTGGGTTCGGCCGGCGGCGCGATGTATGCGGCGGACCCCACTTCGGCGACGCTGATGCGCAGCGACGGCAACGGGAACAAGATCGCGATACCGATCAATCTGAATGCTATAGCGAGCGGGGCTGAGCCCGACATCCCGGTCCGGGCGAACGACGTAATCGACGTTCCATATTCGGACGCCAGGATTGGCCCGTACGTTGTGTACAACGTGCTGACACGCATGGCGATCCCGCTGCCGGCTTTTTAGAGAGAGCGACTAAACAATATGACCCAACCGTCACCATACTTCATTCGCCGGACCAACGGCTTCGAGGAACCTCCGCGCGGGGCCGGACTTGGCTCCGGGAACTTCGAGGAAGAAGAAGGTCGTATCGACCTGCTTGGCTATTGGCACGTAATCCGCAAACGCCTGGCGTTGGTTATCGGGGTCGTGTTCGCGACGTTGGTTCTGACCACAATCTACGCATTCATGCAGACGCCGCTCTACACGGCGGAGGCGAAGATACTGCTGAAGCCCGGAACTCCGCAGATCATGCAGGGCAAGGACGCGGAGCAGGACCAGGAGTTCGAGTTCGACACGGATATGTACGACAACTTCCAGAAGACGCAGTACGAAATTCTGCGCAGCAGAAGTCTGGCCGCGTATGTAATTCGCGCGGAGAACCTGGAACAGAACAAGGCGTTCATGGGACCAAAGCCGCAACCGGGCTTGATTTCGTCGGCGCTGTCGCGCGTCAGCCATTGGCTCAATCAAACCAGCGGGCGCAAGCCCCGGCCGCAACCCGCAGACTCCGCGACGGCGCACAACGGAGTTCCTGCCGGACTAATCAATGCTTACCTGGGTGGTCTGCGGATATCGCCGGAAGCCGAGACCGCTCTCGTGAGTATAGGATACGTTTCGACCGATCGTAATCTTGCGGCCAAACTCGCCAACGCGCACGCACACGGATACATCACGCTGGGAATCAAACTTCGAAGCCAGGCCAATGAGGAAGCGGAAACTTTCCTCAAGGAGCGGCTCAGTGAACTGAAGGACAGCCTGGAGAAATCCGAGGTTGCGGTGAATGACTATCGCCGCGCGAAAGGAATCATCCCCGGACTGATGTCGCTCGACGGCAAGGAGACAGTCGTCCTCGACCGAATTTCGGAACTGAGCAAGGACTTGACGACTGCGCAGGTGGAGCGGATCGGGCTCGAGGCGCAGGTGCAACTGATCAACAGCCGCAAATACGATTCGATGCAGGCGGTGATGGGCGATACGGCGGTTCAAGCCGTACAAGCGCAGTTGAATACGCTTGACGCCGACTACGCCAGCATGGGGAAAAAATTCAAGCCCGACTACCCGCCGATGATGCAGTTGGAGGCCAAGAGACAGGAACTGGAACGGCGCCTCGCGGCGGAGATTTCGCGGGTCATCGCGGGGATCCAGGGCTCTTACCAGGCCGCGTCCGACAAGGAACAAAAGCTTCAGGCCGAGATGAACAAGGAGCGCCAGCAGGCGCTGGGGCTCAACGATGCGGCCGTTGAATACGCGATTCTTCAGCGCGAGGTCGATACCAATCGCGAACTCTATGAAAACGTGCTGCAGCGGATGAAGGGAATCGCGCTGGCGGCGGAGTCGCAGACCTCGAACATCATAATCGTGGATCCGGCGGAAACGCCGGGCGCACCCTCCAGTCCGAAAAAATTCAGCATGATTGTGCGCAACTCCGCGCTGGCGCTGGTCGCCGTTATCGGGCTGGTCTTTGGGCTGGAATATCTCGACACCACGCTCAAGACGCCGGAGCAGGTGGAACGATACCTGCGCGTGCCGAACATCGGAGCGATTCCGTCGTTCGCCCGGATTCGCCTGAAGGAGAAGGGCGCGATGCTGCTGCCGGAAGAAAACGGCATCAAGAAGATAGCCTACGGGCGCGAGTTGCTCGGAGTGGCAAATCCGTATTCGCTGGTCGGGGAGGCGTATCGCAGTTTCAGGACCGCGCTGATGTTGTCACGGGCCGGAGCGCCGCCAAAGACTATCCTGTTCACGAGTGCGCACAGCGCCGAGGGCAAGACCGTGTCAGCCACCAACACGGCAGCGATGTTCGCGCAGACCGGTGCGCGCGTGCTGCTGATCGACGCCGATCTCAGAAAGCCGCGCTGTCATCGCGTTCTGGCGCTCGAAAACACGTCGGGCCTGACCGAAGTACTGACCGGGACCTGCGAAGTGCAGGATGTGATCAGAACGACCGTCGTTGACGGCCTCTCGTTCATGAGCGCGGGCTCGCTGCCGCCCAATCCTACCGAACTGCTTGGATCGGAGCGGATGAACCAGGTGCTGAGTATGGTTGCGCATGAGCATGACGTGGTGATCATCGACTCGCCTCCGGTGATGCCGGTAAGCGACGCGCTGCTGCTGGCGACAGTCGTCGATGGAGTGGTGCTGGTCGTAAACAGCCTCAAGACCTCGAAGCATCACGTGAAGATGGCGTGCGCCAAGCTCGAATACGCGCGCGCAAAAGTCTTCGGCGTGCTGCTAAACGAGATAGACGTGAAGCATCCAGGCTACGGGCACTACTCGCACTACTACAATCATTACACGAAACCTGATTCCGATTCCTCGTTCGAAATGCTCTACAAAGATTCCGGTGGTCCCGACAACGCGTAGCAGCAGAGTTCGTTGAGCCGTAGTCGCTTGATCGGATCGAGAATCGCACGCGAAATTCCGCCGCCGATTTGAGTCGCATGCACGATAACCGCAAGCGCCGGGTGCTGCTGATGGCCGGAATCATCGCGCTGGCGATTTTCATGCCGCTGGCGTTCGGGGCGGTACATCCGTGGGCCTACAAGATCGGCGAAGCGTTGGCGTTCGCGCTCCTGCTCCTGTGGCCGTTTGGCCACGCGGCGCGTGACGGGCAGCCGGCGGAACTTCGAGTCCAGATTCGAACTTTCGCGATTCCGATCGTAGTGTTTCTCTCGTTTGCTCTGCTGCAGTTGATACCGCTGCCGCCGGCCGCGATTCATTTCCTCTCGCCATCAACCTACAGGCTCTACCAGCAGGTACTTCCCGGATGGCCCGCGCAAGTGCCATACGCCGGGCTGGAAGGTTCTCTCAATCCAGCGCCCGCGCAGCCCGTGGTGGCAAACGCACCGACCGTGGTGCTGCCCACGGTCGAAGAGGTGAAGGCGGGGGCGCCGATTCCATTTGCACCGAAATCGCAGACGGCGAAGGACGATGCGGGCAACGGCGCCAACGCGACGGGCAGCGGTTACTCAGATCGAAACCTGGAGCGGCTTTCGAAAATCTACTCGACGAGGTGGCGGCCTCTTTCGATCGCGCCGGTGCTGTCGTGGTCGGGACTGGTTTTGTTCGCGGCATGCGCGGCGCTGTTCATGCTGGTGGCGTTCGTTCCGATTGGTGCAATCGCTTCCACGGTCGAGCGTGATTGGTTTGTAGGTACCGTGATGACGGTCTTTCTTGCGGTGGGGCTGGGGATCGCTACCCTCGGACTGGTTCAGCAAGCGACCTGGAACGGCAGGATTCTGTGGTTTTTCGTGCCGCTCGATTGGGGCGCACCGCAGCTGGGTATCGTGCCGCGGGCCAGCGGTCCGTTCGTTGACCCAGATCATTTCGCCGGCTTCCTCGCGATGATTTTTCCGCTCGCGATTTCAGGAACGTTCTTGGGCAGCCCGCTGGTTTCCTCGCGATGGTCGAACGCGTACCGGATTGCATGCGGCGTGACGTCGTTCGTGCTGATGGCCGCGATTCTGATGAGCCAGTCGCGGGCCGGCTGGATGGGTCTCGCACTCGGCGTGATACTGGTGATGTTTCTGACCTCCGGCCGGGAAGAAGGCAGAGAACGTACCCTGCGTGCGCGCCGAATCGCGCTGGTGGGAGCGTCGTGCATGCTGGTGCTGGCGATGTCGTTCATCGGACCGACCGGCCGGGAGCAGGTGAGTGCGCGCGTGCAGTATTCTCTCGAGGTCGATAAAGCCTTGCCGGACCGGGCAAGTGGGTGGGCGCAGGGTCTCAAGATTGTCGAGGATTTCCCGACGGTGGGCATGGGCCTGCGGACGTGGCCAGAGCTATTCACGCGATACCGCGCGCGGCCGTGGTCGGAACTGTACCTTTCAGAGGCGCACAACGACTATCTGCAACTCGTCGCGGAGACCGGAATTGTGGGGCTGGTGCTCGCGGCGTGGTTCATGCTGCGTGCCGGCAGTTTCATCTATCGAAGATTCGCAAAGCTGCCGGCGAAAATCGTACCGGTCCAGGCGGCGCTGGTGGCGGCGCTCGCGATCATGTGCGTCGTTGAGTTTTTCGATTTCGATCTGCAGATTCCGGCGATCGCTTTTTTCTTTGCGATGCTTCTCGGCCTCGCGGTCAGGGTCTCGTGGTCGTGGACGGTCGACGACGATGCCGACCGATTCGAGGAACCGCGCGGCGTGTTTGCGCGAATCTGGGTGCCGATAGCGGCGGTCGGGCTGCTGGCGGCGACGTTCGTGCAACCCGCGATTGCGTATCCGTATGATCTGGAGCCGCCGAATTCGATCGCGCAGGCGAAGTGGATGCTGCTGCTCTATCCGGCCAACGCGTTTTCGCATGTAGCGACGGCCGACTTTCTCGGCGATCGCATGCAGCTTTCAGACCGTATCCGCGAGCGGGAGATCGCCGTCGCACTCGACCCCATGAATCCGTACACGCGCGACGCATACATGCGCGAACTTGCGGCGGCCGGCAGAAACGCGGACGCGCTCAAGCAGATCGAGCTTTCAGTCTTCAACTCGCCGTGGCCGCGGACGCATCCCTACATGTCGGATCGGATCATAGGGTGGCTGTCGCCGGGTGAACGCAGCGCGATCGAACGGGGAATAACGCACGCGAGCGCGGAGCATGTTCCCGGCGCGCTCGTGGCCGCGGCCACCCTCGATGACGGGGTCGGGAAATATTCCGACGAAGCGTCGCTTTACGCCGACGGTGCGCAACGCGCGCGCGATTCTCATACGCAGTACCTGTACCTGATGAGCGCTGCGGCCGCCGCGTCGCGAGGGAGCGATTTCAAACGCGCGCGGTCTCTGCTGGAAAAGGCGATCGCAATTGAGCCCGACGAACCGAGCGCGTATTACGCGCTGGCAAAGGACGTATTTGCGCCGCAGAAGGACATGGCAGGGATCAAGCGCACGATCGCGCAGGCGATCGACAGCGGAATCGACCGTTACGAGATGGAGTTACTGCAGGCGGACGCCGCGGAAAAGATGGGCGACCTGCCGTCGGCGATCGATGCGACCAAGCAAATTGCCGCTGAGCGCCCGGACTCCTTCGACGTGATGATCCGGCTGGGCACCCTCTACGCTCACAATCACGACTTCAACCAGGCTGTGATCACGCTGGGCAATGCAATCCAGTTAAACCCGGATTCAGCCGTGGCGTACTACTCATTGGCGCAGGCGGACGAGCAAGCCTACAACTACGCCGACGCCGACAAGGCCTATGCGCGTGCGGTGCAACTCGCGCCCGATAACGAGACCTACAAATCGAGCTTCGACGATTTCCACAAAAAATTTGCCAACGCGAGCGCTGCACAGTCCGGAGCGCAAACGCCTTAGCGCATATCCCGCCATCAGTGCGTGAAGATACTCTACCTCAATCCGGCTGCGCAGTTGGGCGGCGCCGAGCGCAGCCTGCTCGACATCATGACCGAGGTGCGCGCGCTTCGTCCGGATTGGCAATTGTCGCTGATCGCGGGAGAAGACGGGCCGCTGCTCGAAGCGGCGCGCGAAATCGGCGTCGCGGCCAGAGCAATCGAGTATCCATCGGGGTTGGCGCATTTCGGCGATTCGGCTGCCGCAAATTCGCCCGGCGGTGCAATTGAGACGGCAAGGTTGGTCGCGGGACTTGGCCGCGCGGGAATCGCCGCGCTTTCGCATGTGCCGGCGCTGCGATCGGCGATTGGCGCGGATCGTCCCGACCTCGTGCATTCCAACGGCTTCAAGGCGCACATCCTGGCCGCGTGGGCGGCGCCCGCCTCGGTTCCGGTCATCTGGCACGTTCGCGACTATGTGGGACAGCGGCCGGCAATGTCGCGCCTGCTCGCGATGCATTCGCGGCGATGCACGCTCGCGCTGACGAATTCTCGCAGCGTCGCCGACGACTTGCGGACTGCCTGCCCGGGAATTTCCAGAACGGTGGCGCTGTACAACGGAATCGACCTCGTGAAGTTCAACCCGGTTGGCGCCTCAGCCGATCTCGACATGCTGGCCGCGCTGGCACGGCCGGAGAGTGCGGTCGTGCGAGTGGGGCTGGTCGCGACGATGGCGCAATGGAAGGGGCACGAGATTTTTCTGCGCGCGCTCGCGATGCTGCCGCGGGACTTGGCTGTGCGCGGATACGTCATCGGCGGCGGCGTTTACAGCACCCGCGGGAGCGAAGTGAGCCTCGCGGAATTGCGGCGAATGGCCGACGGACTTTCGCTCGACGGCAACGTCGGCTTCACCGGCTTCGTCGACGATCCGGCCGCGGCGATTCGCTCGCTTGATATCGTCGTACACGCCAGCACCCGTCCCGAACCGTTCGGGCGAGTGATCGCGGAATCGATGGCATGCGGGAAGCCTGTGATCGTAACGGCGGCGGGCGGCGCGCTGGAAATAGTGACCTCGGGGCTGGACGCGATCGCGATCGCGCCGGGTGACGCCGCGGCGCTGGCCGATTCGATTCGTCAACTGGCCTGCGCTGCGCCGCTCAGATCGCAACTTGGCGCGGCCGCGCGTAAGACCGCGGAAAGTCGCTTCGATCGCGCCGGCATGGCGCGCGAGCTGATACCGATTTACGAACAGCTCGATGCGGCCCGCAACTGAACCGATGCGAGTGCTGCACATCGACAACGGCAAACTGTTCGGCGGCGTCGAAACGATCCTGACGACGATTGCGCGCAGCCGCGAACTTACGCCCGACGTCGAGCCCGAGTTCGCCGTCTGCTTCGAGGGACGCCTGAGCCGGGAGCTCGCTGCCGCCGGCGCTCCGCTCCACATACTCGGCGAGGTCCGCATCCGCCGTCCGCTGACTCTTATGCGCGCGCGCCGGCGGCTGCGCGAAATCCTCTCGGCGGGCGGGTACGACACCGTCGTATGCCACATGGCGTGGACTCAGGCGCTGTTCGGTTCGGTGGCGCGGGCGGCGCGTGTGCCGGTTGCGATGTGGCAGCATATGGCGTCGAACCGGCGCGATTGGCTCGAGCAATTGGCGCGAATGGCGAGTCCCGACCTGGTTATCTGCAATAGCCAGTTCACGGCGAGCGAATTTCACAGGTCCTATCCGTCGCTTCCGGTTGAAGTGGTGTACTGTCCGGTCGCGGCGCCGTCGATTAGCTATTCGCGGGCCGATCGTGACGCGGTGCGTTCCGAATTGACTACTCCCGCTGATGCAGTAGTCATTGTTCACACCGGCCGGATGCAGGAATGGAAGGGCCAACGACTGCTGATGCAGGCCGCGTCGATTATCAAGTCTAGTAGCCGGTGGATTATCTGGTTCGTCGGCGGCGCACAGCGCGAGTCGGAGCAACGCTACCTTGCCAGACTCCATGCCAGTGCCGCAGAACTGGGAATTGAGGATCGGATCCGATTTGCCGGTCAACGCGGCGACGTCGAGCGACTGCTCGCTGCGTCGGACATTCATTGCCAGCCGAATATTTCTCCGGAGCCGTTCGGGATTGCCTTCGTCGAGGCGCTCTATGCTGGAATCCCGGTCGTCACGACGCAAATGGGCGGCGCAATCGAAATCGTGAACGATTCATGCGGCATCATGGTGCCGCCAAACGATCCGGTCGGATTGGCCGCCGCGCTCGGAAGGCTGGTCGGGGACAGTGAACGACGCCAACGTCTGGGAAATGCAGGCCCGGCGCGGGCGCGCGAGCTATGCGATCCGTCCCAACAGATGGAGCTCCTGCGCAAGACGCTGCTCAATCTGTGCGATGCGCGGCCGCCGGTTGCGAGCTATGCGCATAGACCGGGGGTGCGGAGTTGACTCTGGATGTAGCGCACGAGGACAGCGCGGCCCGGGCAACGCCAGCCTCGATAGTCATCCCCACCTACAACGGCGCCGCGCGAGTGCCGGCGGTGCTCGAAGCCCTCGCCAGGCAGGACGCTGCAGACGGGTCATTTGAAGTCATCATCGTGGACAACGCGTCGACCGACGCAATCGCCGAGTTGGCCGACAGTCATCCGTCGGTCCTGGCGCTACGCAGGCGCGGAGTGACGTGCCGGTTGGTACGAGAGGAACGGCGAGGCCTGCTCTACGCACGTATCCGGGGCGTCCTGGAGGCGCGCGGCGATGCGGTATGCTTCCTCGATGACGATACAATTCCCGATCGGGATTACGTCAGAAGGGCAATCGACGCGCTGACGGGTCCCAGCGTAGGACTCCTCGTCTCAAGCATTTCGCCAAGCTTTGAAACTGTTCCGCCACCTAGTGTGAAGCGACGGGAATGGCTGTTCGCCGCGACCTACCGTTTGGGGGCCTCTGTGATCGATTTGGGCGCGGTTGCGACACTTGCTCCGACAATTGGCGCCGGCATGTGGGTTAAACGCGACGCGTTTTTGCGGTCGGTGCCGTGGAGGACCCCCGAGCTCATGCTCGCGGACCGGACCGGCGGTCAATTGACCAGCGGCGGAGATATAGAAATCGGCTACATGATCGGAAAAGCGGGTCTGACCCGACTATACCTGCCGCAACTGCGGCTCATTCACCTGATCGGCCGCGATCGCCTTGGCACCGGCTATGTCTGCCGCTTGATCATGGGCATCACGCGCAGCGAACTAACGCTGCAGCATCGCTACGTCCGCGCCTACGGCGCGTGGGCGCGGCTCAAGGCATGCATCGCGCTGACGGGAGCGGCGCTTGTCGCTCCAATCGTCCTTCTGCAGCGCAAAGACGGCGCCCGCGAGGCCTTGTTCATACTTGCCACCCGCGTCGCGCGCGTTGAGGGCCCTTACGCAAGTCGTCCTATAATAAAGGGCTTAGATACCCCGCCGGGACTGTGAGCCGCGGCTCCGCGGAACGCCCCGCCTGTCTAAAGGAATTCTAGCGTGTGGTTCCGCGATCTGCTCACACCGACAAGCCGACTGCGCTACATGGCTTGGCGCGCGATGCCGTGGCCGCCGCGCAGTATCACAGTGAAGTTCAGCAATGGGCAGTATACGATCCTGCCTTCGTGCGAGTCGTTGGATCTTGGGACCGTCTATGAGGTGTTCGTCGCGCAGGACTATCGTTCGCCGCGTGACCTTGGCGGAGTCCGGCGGATCGTTGACGTCGGTGCGAACGTCGGCCACAGCGTCGTTTACTGGGCCCGTCACTATCCCGAGGCTCGCATCGAGGCCATCGAACCCCATCCGCGACACGCTGAGCTCTTGGACAAAGTGGTGAAGCTGAACCGGCTCGGCGATCGCGTGACGATCCATATGGTGGCTGCGGGCACGCGCGATGGCCGGGGCTTCCTGACTGACGACACAACTGCGTCCGCACTTCGCGACTCTGCGGGAGGCGCATCAATAGAAGTTCCGGTGGTTGATTTCTTTTCGCGCTGGGCTAACGCGCCGATCGACCTCCTGAAGCTCGATTGCGAGGGCGCGGAGCTCGACCTGATGATGGATCCGCGATTCGCTGAACTGAAGGTAAGAGCTCTCGTGGTCGAATGGCACGAAACTCCGCAGACGCCGCGCGCCAAGGATCGAATCGTCGACCGCTTGCGGTGGCTCGGCTGGCAGCTCGAGATTGGACGGGAGAACGGCAGTCCCGCGGCGACTCGCAATGGCCAGTTGCTCGCAAGCGGTTTAATTTGGGGATACCGGTTGTGAGATTTCCGCGCTGTCGATTGATGCAATTGTTTGCTAACCCCGCATGGAACCGGGTCGATGTGCTGAATTTGGATATCTGAGGTACGGAAGGGAAACGCCGGTTAATGCCGATCCATCCAACCGCACTCCGCAAAGCCCTTCATGCATTTGAGCGACGCGTTATTTATCCGTGGGCCGCATGGCGCGGATGGCGTCCCTCTTCAATGCGTTCAGTGACCCTCGAAGACCTCGACTGGACCTATGGCTATGAGGATGAATCCGCGCTGAAGGACGCCGTCCGCTTAGTTGCTCCTTATACGGTCGTTACGCTGGACCGGCTTGCATCTCTCTGGTCGCAAGTTCGGCACCTGGACCGTGATCGAGTTCCCGGCGCGCTGGTTGAGTGCGGAGTGCGGCTCGGTGGATCGAGCGCGATGATGGCGCTGGCTCATATGTCGTCTGGCCATCCATTCCGGCAGCTTCATCTGTTCGACAGTTTCAGCGAGCCACCCAAACCCACCGCGCGCGACGGCCCTCAAGCTAAAGCAATCTACGCCAGTTGGACGGCCGAGGCGCTCTCCTACAGCACCGCGCAGAGTCGTAATCTCATCGAATCTGCGGTGGGCTACCCCAAAGAGATGTTGACCTATCATCCAGGCTGGTTCGAGCAGACTGTTCCTGCCGCCGCCCGGAAGATTGGCCCGATTGCCCTTCTGCGACTCGATGGGGATTGGTACGAATCCACGAAGGTCTGCCTCGAAGAACTCTATCCAAATGTTAGCGTCGGAGGAGTCGTAGTGATCGATGATTATCGGAGTTTCGAGGGATGCAGGCTTGCTGTCGACGAGTTCGCCGCGCAACTGCCGAAGCCCTTCATGTTGCACCGCATTGATGCGGCTGGGTGCTACTGGATTAAGTGGAAATAGCTGCTCATGCTTATCTCAATCCGTCCGACAAGGCGCTGCTGCTGTGCGGCGATGAGCAGAACCAGCTCCAGGCGCGCCGGTGCTGCCGATGCGATTGGCGTGCGCTTTACCAAGCGGCGAGAGAACCGCTGGGTTTGCCGGCTAGAACCCTGCGAAGCGCGAATCCTGTTTTGAGATGACTCTGAGAGCAGCTCCAATTACCGAGAACCGATACGCGCTGGAACGCCCGCGCGTGTCGGGGAACTTCATGCGGATGCATGCGGTCGAACTCATGTTCGCGCTCGGATTCGTCTGTCAGGTCGCGTTGCTGTCGGGTTCGATCGGACAGATCCGTGTGTTCGTGCGGATGGCGGTATTTGGCACCAGCATCGCGCTTCTATTCGCGTTGCGTGGCAGCCGGGGGGCGCCTGCGCCTGCGGTCAAGCCGGCAAAGTTCATACTGGCAATCGTTGGGCTGTCGTTTTTCAATCCGACCACCAACACGTTGCTGGCAGGCGCCGCGCAAGCCGCGATGTACCTGTCGATATTGGGTCCGCTGTTCTGGGTCCGGCGGCTGCCGATCGACACTTCGAATCTGCGCCGCGTGCTGTTGATGATTTGGATCTTCCAATCGATCGGGGCCGTGGTCGGTATTCTGCAGGTGTACTTTCCGGGGCATTTCGAACCCGCAATTTCCACCATCATACTGAATCAGGGCAGATCGTACATAAAAGGACTGCGGTTCCGTAACGCCTATGGGAGCATGGTATTCCGCGCCATGGGTCTGTCGGACGTTCCGGGAGGAGCAGGTACGGCAGGCTTTTACGCAGCCCTGCTTGGCGCCGCCTTTATGCTTACGTGGAGAAAGTGGCTGGCCAGGATGATTGCGATCGGGACGATGGTAGTGGGTCTAGCCGCCATTTTTCTCTCTGAAATGCGGGTGTCGGTGGTGACGCTGATTATCTGTGCAGCTGTGATGACTGTAATCCTGACTGTCAGGCGCGCGAGAATTCGGGCAGCCCTTCCAGGATGGCGCAGGTACGAAGCTGGAACGCTGACCCGGCTGCTGGCGGTGCTCGGGGTGGTGGCGTTTTTCGGTTTCAGTTGGGCGATCGCGGTTGGAGGCAGGGGAATCGTCGAACGATTCGGTACGCTCACGGCGGCGGACCCCGGAACGGTTTATCATGAGAATCGCGGCCATTTCATCGAATACTCGATCGAGGAACTTCTACCCAAGTATCCGCTCGGAGCAGGACTGGGTCGCTGGGGAATGATGAATAATTACTTCGGCGACAATTCCGATCCGAATACGGCAATGATCTGGTCTGAAGAACAATTCACCGCCTGGCTGGTGGACGGAGGCGTTCCGCTGATCCTCGTCTACCTGTACGCCGTCGCGGTGACGGTCCTGTTCGCCTACAGGCTGTCGTTGTCACGCGTCGATCCGGAAATGGCCATCCTGGCAGCGGTGATCTGCGCATACGACGTTGGCGCGCTGGCGATTTGCTTCAGCTATCCTTTCTTCGGCAGCCAGGGCGGAATGGAATTCTGGATGATCAATTCGGTCCTGTTTGCGGCGGCCACGAGAGGCCAGATGAATCCCGACCCAACGCGCGGTCAATGAATCCGTACCTGATTGTCACCGGAGACTTCGTCAAGACGGGAGGGATGGACCGGGCCAACTACGCGCTGGCACGATACCTTGCCGACAGCGGCGCCGAGACGCATCTGGTTGCCTACCGGGTAGATCCGGAACTCGCTTCGCGCCCCAACGTGATCGTGCATCGCGTGCCCAAGCCGGCTCGTTCGTACGCGTTGGCCGCCCCGCTGCTCGATCGAATTGGACGCATGTGGGCGCGTCGGATCACTCAACGCGGCGGCAGGGTTATCGCCAACGGCGGCAATTGCCTATGGGGCGATATCAACTGGGTCCACTATGTGCACGCAGCTTATCGACGCGAAACGAGCGCCGGAGCGGCGCATCGAATCAAGCTTGCGCTTTCAAGCCGGATGGCGCGCAGCGGAGAACGCCGCGCGCTGAATCGCGCCCGGATAGTGATTACCAACTCGAACCGCACGCGCGAGGATCTGGCAAGCCGGCTGGGCATCCCTCGCTCCAAAGCACACACGATTTACTATGGCACAGATCCCGAACTGCTCCGGCCCGCGTCGCCTGACGAGCGCGCGGCGCTGCGGCGCGGACTGGGATGGACTGAGGGGACGCCGATAGTCGCATTCGTCGGAGCTATCAGCGACCGGCGCAAGGGGTTCGACACACTTTTCGAGGCGTGGAAGATTCTCTGCGGCGATCTCCGCTGGGACGCAGACTTAGTCGTTATCGGCACGGGGGCGGAAGCTCCTATCTGGCGGGAAAGGACCGAGCAGTCCGGGATGCAGCGGCGCATTCATTTTCTCGGCTTTCGCAGCGACGTGCCGGTCCTGTTGCGGGCCTGCGACCTGCTGGTCTCGGCGGTGCGCTACGAGGCCTATGGACTCAACGTCCACGAAGCCTTGTGCTGCGGAATTCCCGCGATTGTGAGCGCCGGCGCCGGGGTCGCAGAACGCTATCCGTCCGAGCTCGGGAATCTCCTTCTTGACGATCCCGAAGAAGTAGGAGAGTTGGTTAAGAAGTTGCTTTCGTGGCGTCCGCAACTCGACCTATGGAAGCAGCGGGTGATTCCCTTTTCCTGTAAGTTGCGGCAGTACACCTGGGATGACATGGCACGCGAGATCCTCGCTTTGAGCTGCGAGCCTGCATGAGAATGGCTTCGTCAGGTCCGACCTATTGGAAGTCCCAACCAAGATAGAAACGCCTTCCTACGAAGACGTAGGGCCTTCGCCGTCGCATGGCTCAGGTCGCACGACGCTGGCCGCGATGGCCATGCTTGCCACCGTGATCCGCACGGTGGCGGTGATGCTCGCAGGGTTCGTCGCGACACCGCTACTTATTCGTTACCTCGGCACGGAGCGATTCGGCGCACTCCGAGCTTCGCAGCAATGGGCTGGCTACGCGGTTTACTTGTATTTCGGTCTCGACGCAGCCCTATGCGTACTCGCACTGGAGAGGGCCGGGCGCGGACAACTGCTCCAATTGGCCGCGCTGACACGAACGGCGCTCAAGCTGATTTTGCGTCAATCGCTGGTAGTCGTTCTTCCGGCATTTGTGTTGCTCGCATGGTTGATGCCAGTATTGGTGCCGGTTTCGTCAGGTCTCCGGGTTGAGCTTCGAATCGCAAGCCTGTTAGGTGCGGTCGCGGTGCCGCTGGCCGCGCCGCAGTTCTTCGGTGCGGTGTTAGGGTGCTTGCAGCGAAGCTACTTACAGACCGTAGCGTACCTTTTGCAATCCCTGGTAGGAGTGGCGCTTGCGGTATGGCTCGCGTGGCTAGGCTACGGACTGGTAGGCCAGTCGATTGCATTCGTTGCGGCGAGCGTAATTTGTGCAACCATGCTGTCGTGGTTCGCCTTGCGTCAAATGCCGGGTTTTTTCCAGGTCCGAGCGGTCGAGGTAGATAGCGCGCGCCTAAGGAGTTTGCGCTGGCCCCTCACTCTTGCCGGCACTGGCAACCAAATCAACCTGATGACGGACTACATCGTCGTGGCCCTGGTTGCGACCCCGGCCGCAGTGACCTCTTTCGTCGTGACGCAAAGGCTTGTCGCTGCCGTTTGTCAGAGCCTCGGTGCTGTTGCTGGAGCGAGCTGGGCGGGACTGTCTGAAATTCTCGCGAGCGAAAGACATGCATTGCTTCAGGAGCGGACACTGGAACTGGTCCGCTTCGTGGCGGGCTTTGGGCTGACTGTAGGTCTAACCGCGGCCGCCTATGATGCACGTTTCGTGGATTTATGGATCGGCGCGGAGCATTACGGTGGAGATCGACTCGCATTGCTGACATCGATACAGGGTGTCATCTTTAACTTCCTGGCACTGTTCTCCTTTATGATCGACATGCAAGGTCACACGCGGGACCGTGTCTGGATGAGTACGACCGGCTCGGCAACGAACCTAGGCCTTAGCTTTCTGTTGGGGAAATGGCTGGGGTTATATGGAGTCACTCTCGCCACGGTGGCCGCATATTCGGCGACTGATGCCTGGTACGACGTTCGCGTCTATTGCCGACGCTTCGGGGTGGAAACGCGCGCAGTTGCCCGCGAGGTGGCACGTGCGACGCTGATAGCCCTTCCTTGGATGGTACTTATCTGGTGGGTGTCGCATCGGAGGTGGAAGTCCCGCATGGCTGGGTTCCGTTCACGCTCGAATTCCTGGCGGCAAACATTGCGGCGGTGATCTATGCCGTCGCGATGGAATTGCGGGCAGGCGACAGGAATCTGTGGCGTGAACGGATCGGTCGCTACCTGGCACTCCGAGTTTCAGATAGTCGCTCATAAGACTTCCGGAAAAAAGCTTCCGGAAAAACTGCGGGCCATCTGTGACTTCAAGGGAAAAGATTGCGCTTTGGTTGCGCTTCAAGATCTGGGCGCCGATGCGGATTAACCGGCATTCGGGCTTTTATTCTTCGCACTCTCAATTCGGAGAGGACATGGTGCTGCGCTATCTGACCGCCGAAACGAAAAAGGGTTTCTATGTCGATGTAGGCGCTCATCATCCTGTTTACGGCTCAAACACCTATCACTTTTACCGCAGAGGCTGGCGCGGAATTAATATCGACGCCTCTCCCGGCAGCATCGAGCTCTTTAAGCTGTTGCGCCCGCGCGACATCAATATCGAAGCCTGTCTTTCATCCAAAGATGGAGAAAACATCGAATACTTTATGTTCGACCAGGGCGCTTTCAATACGGTAAGCCCTGAAATGGCTCTGAAAGCCAAGGCGGCAGGCGCGCGCCTGGTTGCGACTCGGCCGATGAGGACCACTACGCTTGCGCGATTGCTCGAACGGCATCTGCCGGCGGGTGTCCAGATCGATCTGCTTAACATCGATGTTGAAGGACTCGACGAGGAGATCCTGCTTTCCCACGACTGGGACACCTACCCGGCGCGAATAGTGGCTTTCGAGAATCCCTGCGCAGCGATGCAAGAGATCGGGAGCCTGCCCGTGGTCGAGCATCTCTCGGCGTTTGGCTACACGCCGGTTGCGCGATGCGGCCTGACCGTTGTGCTGCAGCGGCCGGCCGATTCGAGCTTCCAAAATCGATCCGCAGGCAGCACCGCTCCGCTAATAGACAAGAAGCGAAGCCCGCATGCGCGCGCTGAACATCTTCATCTCGCACCCGTCGCCTTTCCTGACGGACCACCAGCCGCAACGGCGACGGGCTCGCGGCCTGGGAATTTGTAAGCCGTCTGGCCAGGCGCGGTCACAAAGTTCATGTTGCCGCGGCTGCCTTCGATATCAAGGGAGATCTTCCGCCCGACCTGGCGATCCATCCGTATCGTCTGCGCGCACCTCTGGCTGCGATGCGGCCGCTTGAAGCTATTGTGAAGATTCGCGCAATCTTCAAGCGCATCGCGCGCGGTGCACCCTTCGATTTGATCCAACAACTCAATCCCGTGTACCCGGGCCTGAGTGCCGGATTGCTTCGCACGGGAGTGCCACTGGTGCTCGGCCCGTTCGAACCGGCGTGGCCGGGATCCAAGACCGCTCCCGGTGGAAGCATCCGTCGCGGATGGCGATGGGCCTTCGACCGCATCATTGAGCGCGCGAACCTTGCGCAGGAGCGCGCGGCAGCGGCGCTCATTTTGACGACACAGGCGGGAGCTTCGGCCTTGCGCGAGCCTGAACGCAGCGGCCCGCGCATGTTCCTCGTCCCGTTCGGCGTGGATATCCAGCGCTTTGTGCCGGCACCCGAGGGATCCCTGTCGGATGGTCCTTCGGTCCTGTTCCTCGCGAACCTGCTCGCGCGCAAAGGGATCTACACCCTGCTGGAAGCATTCGAGAAGGTAGCCGCCGCGATTCCGCAATGCCGGCTCGACATCGCAGGCGACGGCCCGGAGGCCGGCGGCGTGCGGCGCAAAATCGCGGCGATGCCATCGCGGGCGCGGATCCGGATGCTCGGTGCGGTTTCACGCGATCGCGTGGCAGAGGTGATGCGCTCGTGCGCAGTCTTTTGCGTTCCTTCGCACGGCGAGCCGTTCGGCTTGACCGCGCTGGAAGCGATGGCGTGCGGCAAGGCGGTCGTGGCGACTGATGCGGGTGGCCTGGCGTACCTTGTGGATGCGCCGCGCGGCGGACGCAAGGTGCCGGTCGGCGACGCCGATGCCTTGGCCGCCGCTCTTATCGAGATTCTCCGCGAGACGGGGTTGGCGGAGTCGATGGGGCGGCACAATCGGCGCTTCGTCGTCGAGAACTATGACTGGGAGCGTGTGATCGATCGGCTCGAAAAGGTCTACGACCACGTCCTCAATGATGCGCATCGCAATCGTCAATCAGAATCGTGACCGCGTGGGCGGCGTCGAGACCTATCTCGAGATGCTGATCCCCGCCTTGGCGGAAAATCGATGCGACGTTGCGTTCCTGACTGAGTCCGAGCCATCAAGGGGCAATACCGATCGCACTTGCCGCGAATGTTCCGTCGTGGAGCGTTCAGGAGCTTGGAATCGGCGGAGCGCTGGAAAAACTTCGCGAATGGAAGCCCGACGTTGTTTACGCTCATGGGCATCTCGAGCCCGAACTGATGCGCGGCCTGATGCAAGTAGCGCCCGCAGTGTTCTACGCCCACGGCTATTACGGCACATGTATCAGCGGCGCCAAGAGCTTCAAGTTTCCGGTTGTACGTCCCTGCACGCGGCGCTTCGGGCCGGGATGTCTGCTTCACTATTACCCGCATCGATGCGGCGGGCTGAATCCGCTCACGATGTGGCGCGATTACTCCGCTCAATCCGAGCGCTCGACGCTGCTGCGGAAATACTCGGCCATACTGGCGCCCTCCGAATACATCGGTGCCGAGTATTTGCGACACGGGTTCAGGCCCGAAGCGGTGCGTGTCGTTCCCTATGCCTTCGCACGACACGACTTTTCCAGTGTTGCTCCAAATCATCGACCCTCTACAGAGCAACCGCATCGACTGCTCTTCATCGGAAGGATGGTGAAGCTCAAGGGTGGGATGCTGTTAGTCGAGGCGGCGGCGCGTGCGGCGCTTATGTTAGGACGCACGCTGCACCTGGCGCTGGCGGGCGACGGGCCGGAACGGTCCAAATGGCAACGTAGAGCCGACTCTATCCGTGCGGCAAGCCCGAATGTCCATTTCGAGTTTATGGGCTGGCTCAACGCCGACGCCCTCGAACGGCTGTGCGAGACGTCCGATCTCTTAGTGGTACCGAGCCTCTGGCCCGAACCTTCTGCGCTGGTAGGTCGCGAGGCTGGTCTTCAAGGATTGCCACAGGCGGCGTTCGCCGTCGGCGGCAACCCCGAGTGGCTGATTGACGGCGTCAACGGTCATCTCGCGCCGGGCGATCCGCCGACTGCCGCCGGTCTCGCCGATGCAATCGTCAAGTGCCTCTCCGATCCGGCGCACTATGCGTCCCTGCGTGAAGGCGCGGTCGAAGTAGCAGGTCGATTCACGCTCGAGCGGCATCTGCGGCTCCTGCTGCCGATCTTGCGGGAGGCCGCGGGCGGCTCGCATCGCAGCTTTGCAAGCGATTCTCTCGGAACGGTAGCTTAAGGTCATAGGACGAATACGATTTGATATGGCATCTCATCACCGGCGAGTATCCTCCCGACATCGGCGGCGTGGGCGACTATACGCAACAGGTCGGCGAAGCGCTGTCCCGATGCGGTGACGAAGTTCATGTCTGGACGCCCGGGAATTCCAATCCCGCAATCGACGCCAGGCCGATCAGGGTGCATCGCTTGCCCGACGATTTCGGGCCGCGATCGATGGCGGCGATGGATCGTGGAATCGACCGAAGGTCGAAGTCCCGCATCCTCTTCCAATATGTGCCGCACGCCTTCGGATGGAAGGCGATGAATGTGCCGCTGTGCATCTGGCTTGCGGCGCGGCAACGCGAGCGTCTCGGTGTGATGTTCCATGAAGTCGCCTACCCGATCGCCCGTGGTCAGTCGATGCGGCACAACTTTCTCGGCGTCGTGACGCGTGCGATGGCGCTGATACTGGCGCGGTCGGCGCAACGCATCTTTGTGACGACGTCGGCGTGGGAGCCGTTGTTGCGGTCGATTACCAAGACGCGACGGACTATCCAATGGCTTCCAATATTCAGCAGCATCCCGGTGGTCGAAGACGAAGCCGGTGCAAACGCGATACGCCGGCGCATCGCACCGGAGGGCGGCAAGATTGCTGGACACTTCGGCGCTTACGGATCGGCTTATGCGGCAGGGACAACGGCATTGCTCGCGGCGGGGTTGGCGCATGACGCGGATCTTTCGGTGCTCCTGATTGGAGACGGCGGAGTCGAGTTTCGCGCGCGAATGATCGATCGGCATCGTTCATTCGCGAATCGAATCCACGCGACCGGCGCGCTCGCGCCTGCGGATTTGTCGCGCTCGATCGCCGCCTGCGACCTGATGATCCAGTACTATCCCGACGGTGTCACCACGCGGCGAGGCAGTTGCATGGCAGCGCTGGAGCATGGACGTCCCGTGGTGACAACGTCCGGCCACCTGACCGAGCCGCTGTGGGATGAGTCGCGCGCGGTGGCGATGGCGCCGGTGAATGATCTGCCGGCGACGGCGGAGCTGGTTCGTCGGTTGATTGACGACGGCGATGAACGACAGCGCCTGGGAGCGGCGGCGCGCGAGCTTTACGATCGACGCTTCGATATCAGGCACACCGTTTCGGCTCTGCGCGCATCCTTCAACGGAGCGGAGTAGCGCGCTGAATCGGATGCGGCGATCCGAGCTCGTCACCGGTATTGGGATCTTCACCGCGTCGGCCTCATTGTTCGTCTCTGCTGCGGACGCAACAGTATCTCGCCGTCGACGGCGCCATTCGGTGTCTGTCCGTCTATTGGCTGGGGCGCCCGCCGGTGGCTGGAAACAATCACCTCCTCTATTTCGTCAATGTCTTCGCTTGGACGAAAACACTCTCGCTCGCAGGTGTGAACGCAACGAACGCGTTCGACTTCGTGCGGCTGACGCATTGGATGAACGCGCTTGCGGCGGCCGGAACGATCTCGATGTTCTGGCTCCTTTGCTGCCGCGCGACCGAAAGCATGTTCGCGGCTTTGGCCGCGACCTGTGCTTATGCGTTCTCCAATGCGTTCCTGCTGCACGCGACCAGCACGGCCGAACCTATGATGGGTCTGTTCTGGAGCTTCGCCTCAATCTTGATGGTCGTGTCGGGCTTGTCTGCATCCTCACAGCTCAGGCTGGTCGTGGGTGGAGCACTACTCCTGCTCGCGATGGCGACCTACGAAAGTATGGTGCTGATAGGCCCGGCGGAGTTGGTACTGATCTACAATTGGGATGAGCGGCGCAGTTCTCATAACCGCACTTTGGTGCTGATGTTTCTGACGGGCTGCGTCTTCGGCGGGATCGTCGCCTATGTGCCTGCCTACGTCCTATCTGGTACGACCATGCCGCTGGCTATGTGGCGCAGATTCCTTGACCCGGGCGAGCAAACGTTCGGTGGGTTCGGCGTTTCAAAGCTGCTCAATCTTCCTGTCGGCTTCGCAAATGGCATCGTGCCAAGCCTGCCGGTCGGCTACCAGGGCATCCGCTCGTTGCTGAGAATCCACTCCCACGACCGATGGATCGTGTTAACGTCAACCGCCGTTTTCCTGCTGGTAGGATGGCTCGTTTGGACGTCACGACGCCTTGCGTCGGTCTGGGCTAACTTTGAGCGCAGGCAACGCCTCATTCTCGGATGCTGTGCGGTCGCCTTGGTATTCGACGCCTTAGCGCTGATATTCCTGGACCCGCTCTACGACAAACTCTGGCTGCAACCCCTCGCTGTGGTGTTCTTCGCATGGAGCATAGTATTGGCCGCGTGGTACCGGCTTCATCTGGGCCGGATGACATTTGTCCCGGACGCATTCCTGATCGCAGTCATTGTTATCTCCGGTTTCGCCGGCGCGCTCAGGGCCAGTTTGTCGCCAACGCCTTGGCTCGGAGCCGCCCGCCAGTTGGCCGGAACCTTGCGCTCGTCAGACCTGCTGGTATCGCAGTGGGATCCGGTCTCGATGCTCTACGCTTCGTTCTGGGGTAATGGCGCAAAAGTATTCGATGTCGCCGGCAATGCCACCGTTTACGGTCCCAAGGCGCTGCCTCTGCTTGAAAACCAGGTCTCGACCATCAGGGACTCTGGAGGACGCGTTTTTTTTCTCGGAATAATCGATATGCCCGAGGCCGTTTGGAAGCCTTATCTGGAGGATAGGTGCCACCTGCCATATCATTCACTGGACGCGATGCGACGATGCTCAAAGCCGGTCGAAGAGCTTTCTTACAACCAGGGCCACGAGGTTCTGTGGCAGCTCTCCCCTGACTGCTACAAACCATAGATGAGGATTCTATTTCTCGGCATCGGAGTTTTCGACAAGGGCGGAATCTCGCGATATTGCCGCTACCAGATTCGGGCGCTGCGCGAACTGGCGGGCGCCGAAAATGTGGTTGTCATGTCCCTCTTTCCACCACGGCCGAACGACTTCGAGGAGCCCTTTCAAGTCGATTACCATGGACGCGGGATCGGCTTGAGCAGCGAGGGTTCATATCTTGCCCAAGGTGCGAATCGTGCCTTCGCGATGCGTCCGGCGATCGTATGGTCGAGCCACGTGCGTCTGCTGCCGGCGGCGTGGGCGGCCCGAATGGCCGCGATTGGCGGGCGATTGGTGGCGAATGTCTACGGGCGGGAACTGTGGAGCCGAGGGCAATGGGCTTATCGACGGTTGTTGTCGGGAGCCGACGCGGTGGTTTCAGACAGTCACTTCTCGCGCGACTTCGTCATCGATGAATATCGAGTCAAACCGGAGCGCGTCCGGGTCATTTGGGATTGCGTCGATTTGTCGCGGTTCCATCCGCAACCGCGCCGTACGGACCTGCTGCAGCAATTTGGAATTCCGTGTGGTCCCGACTTTCGCTACGTGCTGACGCTCGGCAGGATGGAAGCAGGCGACGCGATATAAAGGATATGACCGGTTGCTCGATGCGCTCGCGACGTTCAAGGAAAATCCAAACGTGATCGGCATCTTCGCCGGCGACGGCGACGATCGCGAAAGGCTACAGCGCCGGGCGCGAGATGGGACTCGAGCGCAAGGTTTTCTTCATCGGCTCCGTGCCCGAGGCGACGCTTCCCGACGTGTATAATCTCGGTGACATGTTCTCGCTCGTGAGCGAACGCGGGCTCGGCAAGGGCGAAGGCGTGCCGCTGACGCCGCTCGAGGCGGCGGCATGCGGCAAACCGATCGTGGTCGGCAATGAGGACGGCTCGCAGGAAGCGGTGATTGACGGCGAAAACGGCCGAATCATTTCGCCCCGCGATCCGGCCGCGATGCGCGACGCAATCGCGACGATCCTGCTCGATGACGAAAATCGACGACGGATGGGTCTCGCAGCGCGCGCCCGAATCGAGGCTGAATTCAGTTACGAGGGCTTTCGCAACAAGACCGGGCGCTTGCTGGACGATTTGATGAAACGAGGTCATCGGACGAGAGGTCGAAAAGATTGGCTGAGAAAACAGACGCGCGAAAATTCTACCCAATCGCCGAACCGGACATCGGTGAACTCGAGATCGAGTATGTGACCGACGCGGTGCGCTCGGGATGGGTCTCGTCCCTGGGCCGCTACGTCGAGGAGTTCGAGCGGGGGTTCGCCGATTTCTGCCATACCCGCCACGCGGTCAGCACCGCCAACGGCACCGTCGCGCTGCATCTTACTCTCGCCGCGCTTGGAATCGGGCCGGGTGACGAAGTGATCGTGCCGACCCTGACCTTTATCGCGACTGCGAGCGCCGTCGTCTATGCCGGCGCCGTGCCCGTGTTCGTGGACTCAGAGCCCAATACCTGGTGCCTCGATCCGGCCGCCGTCGAACGCGCCATCACGCCGCGCACGCGCGCGATCATTCCGGTTCATCTCTATGGTCACCCGGCCGACATGGATCCGATCCTGGATTCGGCCGCGCGTCACAAGCTGACTGTGATCGAAGACGCCGCCGAATCCCACGGCGCGCTGTACAAAGGCCGCATGACCGGCGGTCTCGGCGATGCCGGCATTTTTTCCTTTTACGGCAACAAGCTGATCACCAGCGGGGAAGGCGGGATGCTGGTGACGAACGATTCCGCGCTGGCCGAGCGCGCCAACTTTCTGCACGATCACGCGATGCGTCCCGAGACGCGCTACTACCATTCCGAGATCGGCTACAACTATCGGATCACAAATCTGCAAGCCGCGCTGGGACTCGCGCAGCTCAGGCGCGCGCCGGAGTTGATCGCGCGCAAGCGCCAGATCATGCAGTGGTATCGGGAATTCCTGGGCGATCGCGAGGATTTGAAACTCAACCCGTCGATGCCGTGGGCCGACAGTTCATTCTGGATGGTCTGCGCGATCCTGCCAACGCGTCTCGATCCGGCCTCGATGATGAAAGACCTGCGCGCGAGCGGAATCGATTCGCGTCCTTTCTTCAGGCCGCTGCATACGCTGCCGCCGACGCGGAAGTACGATTCCGGCGGCCGGTTCCCGATCGCCGAAGACCTGTCGCGCCGCGGCCTCAGTCTGCCGTGCGGCGTCAAACTCACCCGCCAGGACGTCGAGTTCATCTGCTCCAGAATCAAGTGCCTGCTAGACGACACGTCGTCGCGCAGTTGAACACGTAGAGTCATGAGCGTTTTCTCTTCAATGGTCGGAATGTTGCCGCGCTCGTGGATCAGGGCGGTGTCGAACGCCTCGTGGAGGCATCCTGCGGTTCGGCGGGTGTTCGAATGGTCCACCAAGCGCATGCAGGGGCAGGAGGGAAAAATTCGCAAGGGAGTCGGCAAAGGATTGCTCTTCAATCCCGGCCGTTCCAATGCGGGCTATTTGCTGGGCACGTCCGAACCGGGAGTGCAGCGCGCGATGCTCGCGCTGCTCAAGCCCGGCATGACGTTCTTCGACGTCGGCGCCAATGTCGGATTCCATTCCACGGTTGCATGTCGCTTGATCGATCCGTCGCGAGGTCATGTGATCAGTTTCGAGCCGATGGCGGGGAACGCCGATCAAATCGAAGTCAACGCCAAGCTGAACCATTTCGATTCCATTCGCGTGATCCGCGTCGCGCTCGGCAATCGCGACGGCGAAGCGAGCTTTCTGCGTTCCGAAATCTCCACTCACGGCATGCTCGAGACGGTCGGCCGGGTTCCCACCAAACCTGCCGGCACCGAAACGGTACAGATTCGGCGCCTGGACACGCTCATGAGTGAGGCGCACCTGCCTGCTCCCGACGTCATGAAAATAGATGTCGAAGGCGCCGAGGCCGACGTGCTGGCCGGGGGGCATGAAACCCTGATGCGCCACAGGCCGCTGCTGTTTATCGAGCTGCACGGCACCAATGTGGAAATCGCATCGGCGCTCGAAGCGATCGGTTATCGCGCAAACGTACTGGGCAGCGGCGGAACGATTTTCGAAGTGCCGTGGGACTCCTACGTGATCGCAACCCCCGCGGAACGCACGGATTTGAACGAATGCGTCGCGGCCCTCTCGACGCCGACGGTGGAAAACCGTTGAATCATCGTATTCGCGTCCTGGCGATCGGCCATTCCTACGTGGTCGCGGAAAACCGCGCTGTGATTCGAGAGGTCGCACGCGACCCTCAACTTGACGTGACGGTGGCCGCACCATCCGCCTTTCGCAGCGGACTCGGCCCGATCGAGTTGCAAGCGGAACCGCCGGAATCCAACCTCGAGCTGCAAGCTCTCGCCGCGCGCTTTACGCAGTGGCCGCAAATTTTCGCATACGATCGGCGCGGTCTCGCGACGCTGATCGAAAAGGGCGCGTTTGACGTGGTTGACGTTCTGGGAGGAGCCGTACATTTACGCGGGCTATCAAATAGTGCGGGCGATGGCCAAGTCGGACGCTGCGCTTTGCTTTCGCACTTTTCAAAATATAGACAAGCACTACCCGTACCCGTTTTCTCGCTTCGAGCGCGCCGTTCGCGAACGGTCGCAAGGTTGGATTGCCGGCGGCAATCTCGTATTCGAGTCGATGGTCAAGCGCGGATATTCGAAAGAGCGCGGCCGAATCATGGTCCCCGGCGTCGATCTCGAGGCTTTCAAGCCCTTCACGCCGGAGCGCAAGCAAGCGGTCGCGCGCGAACTCGGCTTGCATCCACCGATTATCGCCTACGTCGGCAGACTGATCCCCGGAAGGGAACCGATCTGATGATGCGCGCGATGGACGCCGTCGGCGGCTCGACGCCCTGGAGCTTGCTCGCATTAGGCGCGGGTCCGATGGAAAGCAATCTTCGCAATTGGGCCGCAGCTCGCGGCTGGAGCGATCGTGTGCAGGTCCGCCTGGTGCCGCATCGCGACGTACCGGCATACCTGGGCGCCGCCGACCTTCTCCTGGCACCGAGTCAGACCGGGCCTCGATGGCGAGAGCAGTTCGGCCGCGTGGTGATCGAAGCCTTTGCCTGCGGCGTACCCGTGCTCGGCAGCGACTCGGGGGAAATACCCTACGTCATCGGTGACGCCGGCAAGGTCCTGCCCGAGAACGACGCCGGGATTTGGGCCAAAGCGATAGTCGAAGCGATCGGCAGCGCGGAATTGCGCGCCGAGATGGCGCGGCGTGGGCTCGAGCGCGTGCAAGCCTATTCGGTGGCCGCCGTCGCGGGGCAGTGCGGCGCCTATTATCGGGAACTTGCGGATCGCCGACGCCTCGCCGCCTGACTTTATCTGTTTCCCATTACTTTGATTTAATGATACACAAAGCGGCATCAGGTGAAATAGACGCGGCTTGACAGCCAGCGTGGTGGATAGTTACCTTATGAGACGTTTTCTGGTAACATACTGACGAGAGGGGAGATCGCCGATTTGAAAAATAAATCATACATCGCTGTTTGTTCGCTGGTTTCTATTTGCCTGTCTTTTACGCCGGTCGCTTTCTGCTCTGACCTTACTGGTCAAGTGGGCGGCCCCAGCGGCCCAGTCGCTGGAGCGCAAGTTACCGTCACGGACGCGAGCGGAAAGGTAGTTGGCCAAGGGACGACCAATGATGCGGGCAGATATTGCATCACGGGAATCGACCCGGGCAGTTACAAGACCACGGTGAATCCGCCCGCAGGGTTCCAGCCAGGGGCCACCAACAGCTCGGTACCGGCGGAAGGTCTGACGGAAGACTGGTCATTATCACCCACCGTAGTCGCGTCTTCTTCTTCAAATCCACCCGGCACCTGCGGCGCGGCCTATCTCGGCAGCCCGTTCTGGTGGGCGGGAGGAGCGTTGCTCGTCGGGGGCGCGGTCGCCGCCTGCGGCCTAACCTGTTTCGGCAATAGCAATGGCGGGCACCCGGTCTCGGCGAGTAAATAGCTTTCGCGCCCGGCGCCGGCTCCGAGTACTCCGTTCCACTGAGATCGCTCCTGGTTTCGATTCCCGGTTCGTCCGCCGGGTCATGCTCAAGGGGAAGGCATGATTAGGCGCGAACGATCCGACGGCGCGGCGCATTTCCGCGTCAGTACAGATTAATTCAAATAGCCCGCGGTCAGAGTGGTAGGGTTGCGTCGATGACCTCCAACGGAAGGCGGCTCCGCGTATTGCAGATCGGAAAGTACTTTGCCCCTCATCACGGCGGCATCGAGTCGCACCTGCTCGACCTATGTTCGGAGCTGCGCAAGTCGGTCGATCTGAAAGTGATCGTCGCCAACGATCGCATGCGTCAGGAACGTGCACGTGTCGAAGGCATCGAGGTCGTTCGGCTCGGACGGATGGTGACGCTGGCATCGACGCCGATCTGCCCGGCCATGGTCAATGCCATCCGGCGCGAGCGTGCGGACATCGTGCATCTGCATTTGCCGAACCCGGCCGCCGCGATCGCATGCCTGCTCGCGCGACCCGCAGGTGCGATCGTGATCACCTGGCACAGCGACATAGTGCGCCAGCGCCGGTTGTTGCGCCTCTATCAGCCACTCGAACGAATCCTGCTCAAGCGAAGTTCGGCGATCGTCGCAACCTCGCCGGCTTATGTCGCCAGCTCGCCCGTTCTTCGCGAGCATGCCGACCGATGCCATTTGATTCCCTACGGAATCGACGCCCGGCTGTTCGACGACGATCGCGTTGACAAGTCCCTGGTCGAGAACCTGCGTCAACGCTTCGGGCCGAGGGTGATCCTGGCAGTGGGCCGCCTGGTCTATTACAAGGGATTGAAGTTCCTAATCCAGGCGATGTCCGAGGTCGACGCCAAGCTGGTGATCATTGGCGAAGGGCCGCTGCGCGCCGAACTCGAGCGCGAGGCCGCAAGCAACGGGACTTCCGAGCGGGTCATTTTTCTCGGCGAGATCGACGGCAACCTCACCAGCTACTATCATGCCTCCGATGTCTTCGCCCTCCCGTCCTGCGAGCGCAGCGAGGCGTTCGGGTTGGTTCAACTGGAGGCGATGGCGTGCGGCAGACCGGTGGTAAACACGCAAATCGATTCGGGCGTTCCTTACGCGTCGCTTGACGGCGTCACCGGTTTTACGGTGCAACCAAGGAATTCCGAAGCAATGGCGACAGCACTCAACCGGCTGCTGGACAACCCCGAACTGCGGATGGAGATGGGCCGTGCCGCGCGCGAGCGCGTCGTCAATGAATTCGGAACCCGACAAATGGCGGCGCGAACGCTCGAGCTCTACCGGACCGTGGTTTCAAGGCAGGATCGCGGCGGCATTCGGACTGATGCGGCATCCGAGCGCGATCATTCCAACGACGAACATGCAATCTCTCAACCAATCTGACTCGGCCTTCCGCCATAGACCTGCTCTTTTACGAATTACCTACATCTGAGTGGCCGACGAGACCGACGCGCTATCCAACGTGATTGCGAAAATTACGGCTATCTGGCATACAGACGATGCGCTGAGCGGCGCGTCAGATATCGAGAAACAGCCCGCCGACAAACAGCGGGTAGAGTCTGTATGAGTGCCAGAGTCAACAATGAGTGTTCTGGGCGACTCTGTGGTTCTCTGCGCCGACGCGGACGACACGGAAACTCTGTCGATCGGGCCGTCTTTGCAAAAATCTTCAGATTCACGTTGTAGTGGCTCTAGCCATTGCTACGCTAGTAGGATATATCTATATGCAGCAGACGCGCCGGTTGTCGTCAATCTGGACATTCTGCCATATTGATATCGCTCATTCTTGACAGAAAGGGGTTGCGGGGAGGCATTAAATTAAAAATGCAGGGGCTAAACCGAGTGAAATTATTCAAAATCGCTTCGGCATTTGTACTGGCGATGCTGACGATCGCGACGGCGGTTCCCGCTGCCCGCGCACAGAGCACTGTCGGGACGATCATACAAATTCAGGGTGCGGCGAACGTCCAGCGCAACGGCGCGACCATCGCGGCTGTTCAGAATATGCCGATCATGCTGCACGATACGATTGCGACGCAGCCGAATTCGTCCTTGACGATCGGCCTGGTCGACAACAGTTCGCTGCAATTGGGCGGGTCATCCACGATCACGATAGATGAAAGCGTGATGGTGAACGGAGTCGGCGCGCCCAGCAAGGTGGGATTGCTCGGCGGCGATTTGCACTCGGTGATCGTCGGTGCGATGAAGGCCAGCTCAACGACTTTTGAAGTGCATACCCCCAACGCCGTCGGAGCGATTCGCGGAACTACCTGGGATACGCATTACGACACAGATGATCACAAGGAATCCCGGGGTTGCCGTCAGACCACCCGCGTCGATGTCGAGGACGGCACAGTGCAGGTCTGCAATGCTGCCAGTCCGCCAGAGTGCAAGGACATTCACCAGGGGAAGAGAACGTGGGTCAGATGCGGCGCATTCTGGGAGGGCGGAGTAGGCTTCGGCCCCTATGCGCTCGGAATAGGCCTCGCGGCCGGCGCCGGTGTGGGTATCGCGGCTGCAACGGGCGCGTTTAACGGCGGCGGCGGAAATGGCCCGCCCCCACCGCCCAAGCCGGTCTCCGGTAGCAGGTGATTGGAGCCTCGCGCGAGAAGTTTGATCTGATCCGTAAACGGATCCGGCAGTTACAGTGAGCTGCCGGTTCCGACCTCAGACTTGGTCACCATCACGCGCACCGTCAATGGCTGGCCTATCGGGCGCGCGGTCTGACCCTTGATTTCGGCTGCCAGCCAAATCTCCAGCTCGTAGCTGCCGGGAGAATCCGGGGCGGACACCGACGCCTCGAAATCCGTCGACTCGCCCGGAAAAATGTTGAGGTGAAGTTCGCGGCGCGCTTCACTCTCCGCGACCACTTGCCCGTCCCGCTTCCATTCCCATCCCACGCTGACTACGCCGCGTTCATCCGGTGAATGGCCGGTTAGCCACACGGCCTTGCCGGTGTTGGTCGCGCGGATCGAAATGTGAACGCGCGCTCCGGTCGCGGCTTCGAGTGAAGGGGGATTGATCATGACGAAGCGCGCGTCGAGCAGGTCCGGCGAGTTGCGACTCGTCGAACGATGACCGAGCGCGATCCTGATCGAGTCGAAAGTCGAGCGGACCGGATCGACGACCGGATTGTCGCTCCACAACCACAGTCGCGTGTCAGCCTCGCTGAGCGCCCACCGGTTCCATCCTCGATAGCTGATGAACGCGCCGGATGCGTTGGCGGCTATCGACCACGCTCCGAGCAATCCGAATGTGACCGCAAGCATGCGGCGGTTGCGAATCGAATCCGCGAGTGGAAACAGGGCGAACGCCAATATCGGTGCGAGATCGGCGAGTAGTCGCGGGCCGAATGACTCGCCACCGGAAGACGTACGCCATTTCGCGACTACCAGGATGCTCAAAATCGCGCCGACTCCAAGGTAGCGCAACAGCAAGTCGCCATTTCTCCGCCAGGCAAGCACCAAGCCGAGCATCGAGAGAAGGAATACAGGTGAGTAGAAAAACAGTCCGCGGCCGGGACTGAGTAACACCAGGGCCAATCCCTTCGCGAGCGGTGTCGTCCACGCGGCGGTCTGGCCACCCTCAGATTGCGGATGTGCGAGAAATTGGATTCGAAACGGAGAGCCGAAGTAGATGGCGCTGTACCACAATTGAAAAAGCAGCGGCGGGAGCGCGGCTACGACGAAGGTCCATATCTGCCGGCGATAGCTGACGATCACGTACAGGCCAAGTGGCGCCGCAATCAGCGCGTCTGCCGGCCGCGTGATCACCTCGAATGCGAGCGGCAGCCCCGCGTATCCCGCCCAGCGCGGATCGTCGCGCGCGCGCACCATGCAATAGATCGCCGCGGCGAGCGCGAGCTGGGCGGGACCGTGCTGCCATAACGCCTGGCTACTCACACTGAAACTGGTGGTGCCAAAGGCGTAGATGAGCGTCAGCAGCATCGCCATCCAGTTTGCGGTCACGCGCACTGCGGCCATGTAGAGCAGCAGGGCGGAGAGCGCTACCAGCGTCGCCGCCGAGATTTTTTCGAGCTCGGAGAAAATCCGGCTGCTCGGGCTGACGCCGCATACGATCGACGGCACATAGAACGGCAACGCCATAAGCGCCGCGCCGACCGGGTAGTCGGACAAGTAATGTCCGTCGCTCTCAATCAGATAGTAAGGAATTTTCTTCTCGCCGGGAGTTACCAGTTGATCGAGATAAAAGTTGCCGTGGCCGAGGATGCTCAGCGGCAGATTTTTCGCCGGCACCGAGTCGCCCCCGGGAATCACCCGGCCATTGGCAAGAAATACGATCAGGCTGAGCGAAAAAATTATGAACCCCGGGCTCGATTTCAGCGCGCCACCGATCGATCCGTGTCGAAAGACCGTTCGCAGCAGCGCGAATGCGAGCATCGCGACCAGCGCCGGCCATAGTTTGTACGCGTCGAACCTGACAACGAAATTGACGGCGTAACCGCCCGTCACGAGGATCGAGAACAGGTAAATCGCGGCGATCGCGCAGGCCGCGGTCGCGACCTTTTGCAGCAAACGAAAATTCACAAGTGTCGCAACGGTATATCACGCGCGCCACGAGCGCTTAAGATCGCTGGATACGCGACAATCATCGGGCTTCGGAACGCGACAGGTTGGCAATTTATACGAGGCATGGATAACGTGGCTGCTGGTCAGTTGAAAGTCCCCGGGACATCACGCGCCGGCGCGACGCGCGCCCCGATCAAAATGAATTCCGGAATATTCCCGACGCCTGACGCCGAGGGCGAGCTACTGCTGCGATGTTGCGCGGCGTCCGGGCCCTTGGCGGATCGAGCCGCGATGCGGGAGTGCGCCGGGCGCGTCGTCGATTGGGATCGATTTATCGAGCTCGCCGATCGCAACGGCGTCACCCCGATGGTCGGCGCGCGGCTCGGCGCCGAAGGAATTGCCAATCCGCCTCCTCATGTCGACCGCGCGCTCCGTTTCAGCTACCAGGTCAACGCACTGCGAAGTAATCATCTGGCGGGCTGCGCCGCGGAAATCGTCGATTCGTTTGGGGCAAGTGCCGTCCCCGCGATCGCGATAAAGGGTCCAACTCTCGCAATTGCCGCGTACGGGGACGTCGCGATGCGCGTGTTCGGAGATCTCGATTTCATGGTGCAGCTTTCCGATCTGCCGCAGTCTGCCAGGGCGCTCGAGCAAGTCGGTTACTCGTCCGCTTACCGACACGACGTTGTCGAGAGCGGATTTTTTCCTGACACTACCCTCGACTTTTTGCGCGAGGACTGCGTCGTGGACCTCCATTGGAGTCTGTCGCCCCGCTATTTCCCGTTCGCTCCTGAAGCTGCGCAAGTTTGGAACCGAACCGCCGAGATCGAGTTACTCGGCAGGCGTGTCCTCGTGCTATCCCCCGCCGACGCGATTCTGTTTCAGGCCTGTCACGGATCCAAGCACGGCTGGACGACGCTCGCGCAGGTCTGCGACTTCGCCCACCTGCTCGCAATCGCCGGGAACGTCAACTGGTCCAGCCTGCTCGACGACGCGCGGCGGGCGCGAAGCCGTCGCATGCTGCTGCTCGCCGCGGAGCTGACGCGTTCGCTGGAGCTTTGCGAGGTGCCGGCAGAATTGCTCGACGCCGCGGGTCGCGATTCGCGCGTCGCATCGCTCATTCGCCGGGTTGCACCGCGTATGTTCGATTTGAGGCGCGCGGTCAAGCTGGACGACTGGGCGACCGCGATCCGAACTATCGAGGCGACGCGCGATCGCGCCACCTATATCGCGCAGCGCGTTCTTGCGCCCAAGATGAGCGACTGCGCGCTGATGCCATTACCGCGCCCGCTTTACCCGCTGTACTATTTGGCGCGTCCGCTGCTCGTGGCGATCAAGCATCATGACCGGCTGCTTGGCAAATTTTCTCGCCGCCACTCTGGCCCACCGGCATTGCAGTATAGCTCCGATGCTCGCCCTCGCCGGTGACTATCATGTCGCCGGATTCGAGCCAGGCGTGACCGTCCAGCCGCTCGGGTGAACTTTTCGCGACCCCCAACCGAATCTGGCTGCTGACGCCGCGTCGCGCGAGCATTTCGCGCCCGGCGATCGCTCTCACCAGGCAATTCTTTCCGCTCGGTACGATTCTTCCGGCCGTCTCGACCGCCCAACTGATTCTTGCGGCGTTGGCGTCACCATTCATCGCCGCGGCCCGGGGTGTCACCGGCTGTAGAATTTTGCGGATCGGAACGAACGTCACCGTAAGGCGAGCCTTGACGACTGACAGCATTGCAGCGGCGAGCAGCCTGCGATCGGCCGCCTGCAGTTCGAAGAATTTGCGCAACCGCGCTCGCATTAGGAACCCGTCGTATCGAGCTTAAGCGTGTACGGGCGCCGAGGCCAACCATCACCGCTGCGCATTCGTAACGCGGCCTTGATTGACTCGCATCAATCGCCTCGATTGACTCGATTCAGTTGCCGGAAAAAAATCGAAATCGGTCAAACCAACGCGAAGAGGATTGCCGATGAGCCTGATCACCGGACTGGATCACGTAAACCTTCTCATTGACGCCGGTGACGACGCGCTCTCGCGGGCGCGCGCATTCTACCAGGAACTGCTGGGACTCGAACCGCTCGAGCGTCCCGCCAACACCGACAGCGGGCGGGCCGGCGCATGGTACCAGTGCGGCCTTCAGCAGTTGCATCTGACGACCGAGAAGGACGCGTCGACGGTCAACCAGGCATCGCGCCGGCACCCGGCTTTTCGCGTCGCCAATCTCGATGCGGTGCGCCGCCGCCTCGAGTCCGCCGGCGTCAAGATAATCGCGGGCAATCGTTTTCCCGGACAGGAGCGCTTCTTCGTCCGCGATCCGTGGGGCAACCGCCTCGAATTCGTCGAACGCTCCGCGAGCTAGTCAGTATCCGCCCATAGCCGGCGATTCCATCGCCGACGGCGACGCCGCCGCGACGGGAGTAGCTTCTCCAAGCGGTGTGGATTGTGGCGCAGGTGTCCCGACCGGCGCGCCGAACGGAGCAATCGCTTCGTGCCCGTATCTCATCGCCTCGAGCGGACGCCCCGACGTCACGTTCGCAGTCGCGGGCGCTGGGCTGAAGACGATAGTGTCCGCCACGCCCTCATGCTCGAACGGGCGGCGAAAGTCCAGCGGCGCCGGCTCGATGACATGCCCGACATTGACGTCGTCCTTGTCGACGCGAATCTTGCTGGCGAGAACGACGCCGCGTTCGGCGCGAAGGTCGTACCATCCCGGCGGCAGATCGGCGGTGAATGAGCCGTCAGGCTTGGTCGCCGCGACGTAGATGTCGCTGGTGACGCGGTTCTCGTAGTGAAGCTGGCGCCGCTGCGCCGGTGTGCCGTCGCGGTATGACATCGTGCCGCTCGCGTTCGCCGCGCCTGCTATCCGCGCGCCCGCGGCCAGACCCGCTGCGACCGCAACCGATAGAGCTGCTGCCGCGAAACTACCCGACTTGCGATTGGAAATGTGCTTCACAACGACTCCATGGCGAATGGTTTCGCGCCGGCTGAATTGTAGCCGCTACCGCCGTTTCCATCAAAGCCTGCGAACGTCGCGTTTGATAGAGCCCGGCGACAGGGCCTATGCTTTTGCGAACGGAGAGCCAAAACGATGGAACGCATAACCCTGTACCACAATCCTGGCTGAGGGAACTCGCGCGGCGCGCTCGAGATGCTTCGCGCGCGCGATGTCGAGTTCGACATCATCGATTATCTGAAAGAACATCCGACGCGCGAGACGCTCGGCAAAATTATCGACATGCTCGACTGCCCCGCCGCCGACCTGGTCCGCAAGGACAAGCGCTTCAAGGAACTCAAGTTGAATCCCGCCGACTACGTCGACAAAAAGGCGGTCGTCGCGCTGCTACTGGAGCATCCCGATTTGATGCAGCGCCCGGTCGTGATTCGCGGCAAGCGCGCGGTCATCGCACGTCCGCCGGAAAAGCTCGAAGCGTTGTTGTAAAGGGACGGGGTTCGGGTCGATCCGTCAGGCGCTCTTCTTGACCTTGCCCGCGCGGATACATCGCGTGCAGACCAGGATTCGCCGCACGTTGCCGTTTATCTCCGCGCGCACTTCCTGCAGGTTGGGATTCCAGCGCCGCTTGGTCTTGTTGTTGGCGTGACTGACGTTGTTGCCGACTGACGGATGTTTCTTGCAGTATGCGCAATGTCTCATGGGTCTTCCGTTCGAATGCTCGATGATCCTGCTAGGGTAGCCCGACCTGCGGCCGCTTGAAAGAGGGTGAATCCTTCGCCTTCAGCAGCGCGTCGCCCACCGCTTCTCCGGTCAGCACCGCGTTCGCGTCGCATCCGCATTTGAGGCTCATCAGCCACGCGCTGCGCCCCAGCGCGCCCGCATAGCTGTCCAGCTGTTCCTTGAGCCCCTTCGGCGCGTCCTTGTCCTGGATGGTGAGGTCCTTGGCGGCGACGATCACGTCTTCGGGAACCGAGCCGGTCTGCTCGCTGAAGAGCTGCTTGATCATCGCGACGAACGCCTGATGGTCGAGCGCGGGCACGTCGCTCTTCATCACGCCGTCATAGCCGGCTTCGGTGTGACGGTCGGGAACATACGCCAGCACCCGCCGAATCGAATCCGCGCGCGAACTCTCGGCCGACGGCGTCTTCTCGTAGTCGGCTAGGATGAGGCGCGCGGCGCTCGCATTCCCGCCCGCCATCGCTCCGAGCGTGCGTCCCAGCAGCGCATTCGCCGCGCTACGCCGCAACTGCCCCTGCGCGTTCGCGATCATCCGCTGAACGTCGGGGTTGTTGATTCCCGCCGATTTGAAGACCGCCATCGCGTCCTCGCCGTCGCCGCGATCGAGCAGGGCCTTCGCCGTGTCGAGCGGAACCAGCGGACCGGTGTCGCGAATCGACGCGGTCGCCAGGTAGAGCTTGGTTGCCGCGACCAGCTTCGCCTCGACCCGCGTCTGCACCGCCTGGAACGCCTGGTATTGATCGCTCGAAATGAGTTTCTTGCCGGTCGCGCGCTCGGCAAACACCTGCGCGGGCAGCGCCAGGAAAGCGGACGCGCCGCCAATCACCGGCTCGCTGTCGGTGAAAGTGAAGCGATGGCGGTCCTCGGCCAGCGTCGAGAGATTCAGCGTCCAGATTTCGTAAGCGCCGGTGAACTTGGCCTCGTTCGAGTCGCGCGACGATTGAAATGACTCGGTCGGCAGGCTGACGACCATCACCGCGTCGAGCCGGTCGTCCGCCTCGCCCGCCACGAATCGCTGGACGCACTTATCGACCCCGCCCGGCGGCTGAATCGGCACCGCTTTCACGTTCGGCAGTTTGCCGACGACAGTGTCGATATCGGCCTCGGTCTGCGGCGAAATAGGTCCAATCACGCCGACTCCAATCCTGATCGGCGCCGCATAAACGCCCGCCGCGGCCGCGGTTACAATGATCGCCGCGCCAAGCAGCATTGCAGTGATTTTTTTCATCTTTGAGTGATGCAGTGATACCAGTCCGAAAGCTACAATGTCCAGTCAGGTCGCGCCGGAAATTATGTCCGAGCACATAGTCCACATCCTGCCCGAGCAAGTCGCCAGCCAGATTGCGGCGGGTGAAGTCGTCGAGCGGCCGGCCTCCGCGGTCAAGGAGCTGATCGAGAACTCGCTCGACGCCGGCGCTCGCTCGGTAAGCGTCGAGATTCTCGGCGGCGGCTCGGCGCTAATCGCGGTTGCCGACGACGGTTGCGGCATGACGCGCGCCGACGCGATCCTTTCGCTGCGGCGTCATGCAACTTCCAAGATCCGCGGCGCTGCCGATCTGACCGCGATTCGCACGCTCGGGTTTCGCGGCGAGGCGCTCGCCTCGATCGCCAGCGTGTCGCATCTTCGGATGCAAACGCGGCGGGCCGCCGACGAGCACGGCGTCGAGGTCGCGGCCGAGGCCGGCAACGTCGAGGATACGCGCACGTGCGCTATGGCGGCGGGCACCCGCATCGAGGTCCGCCAGCTGTTCTTCAACACTCCGGCGCGCCTCAAGTTCCTCAAGACGCTCGCGACCGAGCAGGGCGCTATCGCAGACGCGTTCCAGCGCCTCGCGCTCGCCAATCATCACATCGCTTTCCGTCTGTCTGCCGACGGCCGCGTCCTCTTCGATCTGCCGCGCGCCAACTCCGTGCTCGAACGATTCCGCCAGTTGTTCGGCCCGAAGATCGCGTCGAAGATGCTCGCGTTCGAGCTCGACCGCCCCGGCATTCGCGCGCAAGGGCTGGCCGCAACCAGCCAGGAATCCTTTGCCACGGGGAGGATGATCTTCACCTTCGTCAACGGCCGCTCGGTCCGCGACCGAATGTTGATTCGAGCAATCGAGCAGGCCTACCAGACTCTGATCCCGCGCGGGCGCCATCCGGCGACGTTGCTGTTCGTCGATATGCGACCCGAAGATGTCGACGTCAACGTGCATCCGATGAAGACCGAGGTGCGGTTTCGCAACGGCGGCGCGGCTTTCGACGTCGTCTATCATGCGATCCGCGACCGCCTGGCGGACCAGACCGAAAATCCGCCCGTCGCAACTCCAGGTGATGCTTCGGCGCCATCTACCGACGACGCCGCGATGGGACTGATCACAATGTCGTCGACGGGCGAGCCCGATAGGACTGGCCAATCGATTAAGAATTCGCGCAATGACTCCCCGTTGCGGCTGGTGCCCGATGCGCGAAGTGAAAAAACTGAAAAAGCGTTTCAGCGGCCGCTTACTCTCGCCTACGATCGCGACGCGCGCCCCGGCGGCGAGGCGCTTGCGCATCCTGCGACGCCGACTCCCGCAGCGCCAATCCCGATGTATTCGCAGCTCAGGGTGATCGGACAAATCTTCGCCGGTTATATCGCGCTCGAGACCGAGGAAGGGCTGCTGCTGATCGATCAGCACGCGGCGCACGAGCGCGTCACGTTCGAAAAGCTGCGCCGCGAACTCCGCGACGGCGGCATTCGCACGCAGGCGATGCTCGCGCCGGTGTCGGTCGAGCTGAATCCCGCGCGCGCATCGCAGGTGCATGGCGCGCTGAGCGAGCTGCGCGCGATGGGCTTCGATGTCGAATCCTTCGGGCAGACGACTTTGCTGCTCAAGGGCGCGCCGGCGGTGTTCGGGCCGGAAGGCGGCGCGAAACTGCTCGGCGACATGATCGAGAGCATGGGCGATGCCGGCTTTCGCGGCGGCGGCGAGGCCGCGTTTGAAAATTGGCTGAAGCAACTCGCCTGTCACGGCTCGGTTCGTGTCGGGCGTGTGCTCGAGCCGGCGGAAATCCACTCGCTGCTGGCAGAACTGGATCGCACCGAGTTCAAAACCAACTGCCCGCACGGACGCCCGGTGCACATCCAGTTCGGACGCGGGCAAATCGAACGAATGTTCCGCCGATGAGCGAATTGGCGGCAACAAAAGTGGAAGTCGAGGGGCGGACGCGTCCGGCGCGGATTGCGGTTGGCTTTATCGTCGGGCCGACTGGAGCGGGCAAGTCGGCGCTGGCGATGACGGTGGCGGAGCGCTCGAACTGCGAAATAATCAACGCCGACTCGCGGCAGTTTTATCGCGGGATGGATCTCGGCACGGCGAAACCGTCGGCGAAAGACCGGGCGCGCGTGCCGCATCATCTTATAGACGTGCGCGATCCCGACGAGTCGCTCGACGTGGCGGAATTCGCGCAGCTTGCGCGCGCCGCGATCGAGGAGATCGCGGCGCGGGGGCGAAATCCGCTGGTGGTCGGCGGCAGCGGGCTGTATCTGCGCGTTATTCGCGGCGGAATCTTTCGGCGGGCCGGCCGCGTCGCGGGAAATTCGAGACCGATTGGCGAAGGTCGCGGCGGAGAACGGCGTCGAGCAGCTGCATCGGCGGTTGCGCGAGATCGATCCCGAGGCGGCGAATCGAATCGGCGTCAACGACCTTTACCGCGTGATGCGGGCGTTGGAGGTCTTCGAGCTGACCGGCGAAACGATTTCGGCGCATCAGCGGCGGCATCGGTTCGCCGACATCGGCTACGACATTTTGACGGTCGGCGTAGAGGTCGAACGGAAAAAACTCTACGAGGCAATCGACCGGCGCTTCGATGCGATGGTCGCGGCCGGCTTGGTCGCGGAAGTGCGCGCGCTGATCGAGGCCGGGTACTCGCCCGAAAAGCCGCCGCTGAGTACGATTGGATATAAGCAGATCGCAGCGCATCTGCGCGGCGAGATGTCGATTGCCGATGCGATAGCGCTGGCCAAGCAGGAATCGCGGCGGCTGGCCAAGCGCCAGCTCACGTGGTTTCGCCGCGAGCCGGAAATAGTGTGGCTTGACCCCGAGCGCGGCGCTCAGGATGCTTGCGGGCTGTTCGAGAAATTTTTTGCGACGCGCAGGCGTAAATCGGAGAAGTGAAAAACAATT
Source organism: uncultured delta proteobacterium (assembly GCA_963805315.1). Lineage (GTDB taxonomy): Bacteria > Desulfobacterota > Binatia > Binatales > Binataceae > Binatus. The sequence continues at coordinate 468,139 of CAWDTQ010000014.1, read as the reverse complement.
CGAATGGACATAGGGCGCGCGGCGCCACAGAACCGCGGCAATGGCCTCGCGAGCGTCGAGGGCACCGGCTCGGAGCCGCTCAGCGCAATCGAGCGCGTGCGCCTGGCGCGGCATGCGAATCGGCCGCAGACGCTTGATTACATCGACTTGCTGATGCGCGACTTTGTCGAGTTACACGGCGACCGGCGCTTCGCCGACGACGGCGCGATCGTGGCGGGGCTCGCCTATTTCGGACGGCGCGCGGTCGCCGTCGTGGGACATCAGCGGGGCCGCTCGACCACCGAAAGAATCAAGCGCAATTTCGGCAAGCCGCATCCCGAGGGTTATCGGAAGGCGACGCGCATTTACGAACTGGCGGAGCGGTTCGGGCTGCCGATTATCACGCTGATCGACACGCAAGGCGCCGAGTCGGGAGTTGGCGCCGAGGAGCGCGGGCAGACCGAAGCGATCGCGCATAACCTGGAGCTGATGGCGCGGCTGACGGTGCCGATCGTCGCGTGCGTGATTGGCGAGGGCGGCTCGGGCGGCGCGCTGGCGCTTGGTGTGGCGAACGTGGTGCTGATGCAGGAGAACGCGTGCTACTCGGTGATCACGCCGGAAGGGTGCGCAGCGATTCTGTGGCGCGCCGGAGGCGAGGAGAACGTCGCGGCGGCAGCGTCGGCGCTGAAGTTGTCGGCGCCCGACTTGCTCGAGCTGGGATTGATCGACGAGATCGTGCCGGAGCCGGTCGGCGGAGCGCATACGGCGCCGGCCGAAGCAGCGCATCTGATCGGCGCGGCGCTGGCGCGGCATCTGGAGCGGTTAGTCAAGCTGAAGCCGGCGGAGTTGCGCCGGTCGCGCGAGCGAAAGTTCGCTGCGATGGGATCGGCGTATCTGACACGCGGCCGCGTCGAGGGCGATCCGGAGTGACTCCGGCATCCAGGCATTAACTATCGCTCGGTCGCGTCAGTGCCGTCGCGGGTGAACGACTCTTAACCAGATCGCGTTGGGCCAGTTGGTATGTCGAGCGCCAGGACGTTGCGCTCGACGTCGCGGCGCGGCGCCCGGTATTTACGTGCGATATTCTCCGAAACCGACTTCATCGCGTGGCCCTCGGCCAGTAGCTGCCAGATGCGTCCGCCGGTCTCATCGAGGCCATAGCACATAGAGGTAGCGATGTTCGCCAGGAAGGTCTCGCGGCCTGTAGTTTGCGATACGACGGCCGGTGGGATCTTCACAACGTCACGTGGCGACGGGAGCGCGAGGTCCTTGAGTTTTCGGATCGGCGCGAGTGCTCGAGCGCAGCTTCGGGCCGCGCGCTCATAACCTGGCCCACCGAACTAAATTTCGGCCGCGAGCAGAAGAATCCGGCGACCGCGGTCTTCGGAATCTTTCCGATGACCGGAGTGAGACGGTGTTCAAGACGCTCGGCAACCCGGAAAACAATCGCGTCGCCGAAACCGAGGTTCGGAACCACCTCGCGCACGTCAGCGGAACGCTCGCGAATCTGGAGCGTACCGCCGCGATAAGGCGCGTCGCTCAGGTTAATCGAGATGGCGAGCTTGCGATTGTTCTTGATGTCGGGGTGCCAATCGAACATCAATCCCTTGCGCGCGACCATTCGGTAGAGCCGGCCCTTAAAGCATCCGATGGCGCCGGATCCCGTGACCCGCGCAAGCAGCCGGAACAGTTTCGGATCGTTCAGCAGCACATGGAAGACATCGCTCAGAGGGTTGTTGATGAGCGTGAGATCGTGCCCCGAATTCCAATCTCTTTCTTCGAATGTAGCCCCGCGCAGATAGCGTTGAACTACCCGGAAGAACCCGGGTTCGATGAAGCCCGGCATCCGCAGGTAGTTGTGTTGCTCGAAATGCTCGCGGGCGAAGCACAATTGCGCGCTCGATGCGTCGCAAGAAAATCCAAGTCGTGTCAGTCGGGCGAGAATGTTTTGCGGAGACGACACCGTGCCCCGGATGATACACAAAAGAGGATGCGGCCGTAACCTTTGCTGCGCGCCGTGGTTTACCTGATAGATAGGAAATCGCGGGAGGTCGCGTCGATGGACATGCAGAGCAGGCGGGCGAGAATAATTCCTACAATGCGCTATCGAAATGCCATGGCGGCAATCGAATGGTTGTGCAAGGCGTTCGGGTTCGAGAAGCATCTGGTGGTGCCCGGGCCTGACGGTTCGATCGCTCATTCCCAGCTTACGTTTGACAATGGGATGATCATGCTGTCGTCGGTCGGCGGCGGAATCTTCGGGAAGTTGATGAAGCTTCCGGAGGAAGTAGGCGGCTGCGAGACGCAGAGCGCCTACGTTATCGTCGCCGATTGCGACGCGCATTACGCGCGCGCGAAGGCCGCGGGTGCGGTGATGCTGAGAGACGTCCAAGACGAGGACTATGGCGGCAGGGGTTACACCTGTCGCGACCTGGAAGGTCACATCTGGAGTTTCGGGAGTTACGATCCTTGGGTGGGGTGAGTCCTGGTCAAAGAAGCAGCCTGAGTCACGGGGAGCCGCACAGGGTGGCGTTGATGTCGCATTGAGGACTTATGCCGCGGTCGCGCTGCTGTTGGTTAAGGGCAGAGATTGCTTGATTAGTTTTCAGACTGGGATCGCATCCGCATAACTGGCTTGCGCAGCAGCTGCATTGAGCGGCGGTTTCGGCTTTGACAATTTCGGAGATGTCGCAGCCCGCGAGTCCGCCGCATGCGGTGCCGAGCAGATCGCGATCGTTGCATTCGTCGGTGCATAGCGTGGCGTCGCAAGTGAAGCCGGCTTGCGCGCCTTTCGGCTGCAGGCAGGTGTGGTACTCGTCGCAGACTTTGGCGCAATCGACGCCGCTGCCGGGCGGCAGCATCGTGGTGCCGGGAATATACAGCGGACATCCGACGCCGCCGGGCGCGTCCGGCAGGCATGCTGGCGGACTGGGAACCGCGGCGGGAGTATCTGCGCAAAGTGCGCATGGCGTGGCGGTTGGCGTTGCGGCGGGAGCGAACGCGGCCGACCATACAAGGTTGCCGCCTAGCGTGCATGCCTGATCGTTCTGGCCGACCTGGTAGGGGCCGTTGAAGACCGGGCAGGAGCATTGGACGATTCCGGCCTGGGCGGTCTTGAAGCACGGCGCGGTCATGCATCCAGCGTACGGCGCGACTCCGCAGTCGGTGACGCCGAGTCCGTTCTCGGGGACGCAGTCGAAACTGAAGGTCGAGTAGACGCTCGATCCGGGAATCAAACTTCCGTTATTGACGTCCGCGCAGACCGGGGCCGAATTGAGCGTCGCGCATTGACTGCCGTCGGCGCCGCATTGCGCGACGGTTGCTTCATACACGGTGTGATTGAGGATGGCGTTGATGTCGACGAAGTACACGCCGTACGGAATGTCGAAGCATTGGCAGTTGGCGTAATCGCCGTCGGCGGTAAGCGTGCAGGATAGATTTTCGGGGCCGGTGCTCGGCCCTGAGTAGTAACACAGCGCGTAGGGACCACCGCGGCACGGGACGAAATTGCTCGACGCGAGGGTGATGTCGGCGTAGGCGGGCCCGAGGCTGGTCGTCCAGTTGGTCGGATCGCTCCAGAATGCGTGCGAGTTGGGAACGAAGTGAACGATGCCCAACGGCGGCGACGGTGGCGACGGCGATGACGACGACGATCCTCCGCCTCCGCCGCTGCTGTTGCAGCCCGCGAGCAGGATTGCCAATCCGAAGAGAAGAACTGCCCCCGATGAACGCCCCACAGGGCGGAGTTAATCGAAGAGTTCGAAATGAGTCCACGTTCCGATCATCAGAAAGTGTGCTCGTAGTGACTATTAGTTACGAAATTGGAATGGCTGGATCGTGATCTCTCCTCAGAACGGCACAAAGAAAAGAACCTAACCCCTGGCCCCCTTAATGTGGGAAGGGGGACCGGTTGCGGGAGTGTTGGGATTCCCTGGCGGGAACGCATACGTTGAAAAGGGGCGGCTTATCGGGTAGCCATTCTTGTTCGATGCCGTCACGAGTTGCCAGGAAGTCGGTGCCCGAACCGCCATCAATAGAAACGCTGCGGGCGCGGATGGATGAGATTAATCTCAAAATTCTGCGGCTGGTGTCGGCGCGGGCCAGCGTCGCGACGGAAATCGGGCGGCTGAAGCATAACGGGGGCGGCGAGGTTTATCAGCCGGTGCGCGAGCGCGCGATTATCGAGCAGATGATCGCCGAGAACCCGGGGCCGCTCACCGACGAACAGGTCAAACGGATCTACGTCGAGATAATTTCGGCGTGCCGCGCGCTCGAGCATGAGTCGCGGGTGGCGTTCCTTGGTCCCGAGCATACCTACTCGCACGAAGCGACGCGGATGCGGTTTGGATCGAGCGTCGCGATGATGCCGCTGGAGTCGTTCGCGGCGGTCTTCCAGGCAATCGAGAACGGGCGCGCGGATTTCGGCGTGGTGCCGGTGGAGAACTCGACCGAAGGCTCGGTCACGCTGACGCTCGATCTGCTGATCGACACGGCGCTGGTGATCGTCGGCGAAGTGCTGCTGCCGATTCGACATTCGATGATGTCGCTGAGCGGCGCGGCCGGCGACGTCAAGCGGGTCGTGTCGCATCAGCAGTCGTTGGCGCAGTGCCGTGGCTACCTGACCGCGAATTTTCCGAATTGCGAGACCGAAGCGGTGGCGTCGAATGCGCTGGCGGCGCAGCGCGCGGCGGCGGACGGCTCGATTGCGGCGATCGCGTCGAAGGCGGCGGGCGAGGCCTACGGCCTCAAGACGATCGCGTCGAACGTGCAGGATGTCGCCGCCAACACGACGCGGTTTCTCGTCATGGGGACGCGGCCGGTCGAGCGCTCTGGCCGGGACAAGACGACGCTGCTGTTTGCGGTGGCGGATCGGGTGGGCACGCTCAACCAGGCGCTGAACCTCTTTGCGCGCAACGCGATCAATATTTCGAAGATCGAGTCGCGTCCGCTGCGGGCGCGGCCGTGGGAGTACCTGTTTTTCGTTGACGTTATGGGGCATCGTGACGACCCCAAGCTGGCCCGCGCGCTCAAATCGTTGTCCAGCAAGGCTCTATTCTTGAAGGTCTTAGGATCGTATCCTGAAGGTAGGTCGGCCGCTGCCTGAGCCGGGCAGGCGAAAGTCGTTCCCGTTAGCCGTTCACCTGTTTTGATCAAAGCACAAGATCTCGTACTCCCTTCCGTCGCCGCGCTTGCTCCCTACGAGCCGGGCAAGCCGATCGAGGAGCTGGAACGCGAGCTCGGAATCGAGGATCCGGTGAAGCTGGCGTCGAACGAGAATCCTCTCGGGCCGTCGCCGCGCGCGATTGAAGCGATCAAGGCGGCGCTGCCCGAGCTGAATCGATACCCCGACGGCGCGAGCTACGAGCTGCGGGCGAAAATCGCGGCGCATCACGGGATTGGAGTGGAGCGGGTGTTTGCGGCGTCGGGATCGGTCGAGGTGCTAAACCTGCTCGCGTTCCTCTACCTCCGGCCGGGGCTGAACGCGGTTTACTCGGAGCATTCGTTCGCTATTTATCCGCTGGCGACCGCGGCGGCCGGCGGGGCGCATCGTGTGGTCAAGACGCTCGACGGATTCTCGCACGACCTTGAGGCGATGGCGGCGGCTTGCGACGAGAACACGCGCATCGTTTTTCTCGGCAATCCGAATAATCCTACCGGAACGATTTACCGGCGCGCCGAGTGGAAGCGGTTCCTCGAGCGGGTGCCGGAGCACGTGGTGATCGTCGCGGACGAGGCGTACTTCGAATTCGTGCGGGACCCGAATTATCCCGACTCGATGGAAGACCACGACGGCCGGCGGCTGCTAATCACGCTCAGGACGTTTTCGAAAATTTTCGGGCTGGCCGGAATTCGCGTCGGCTACGCGGTGGCGCGGCCGGACATGATCCAGATGTTGCACAACGTGCGGCAGCCGTTCAACGTGACTTCCCTTGCACAGGTGGCGGCGATCGCGGGGATGGACGATCGCGCGCATATAGCGAGGACGCTGCAAGTCAACGCCGAGGGGATGTCTTACCTCGAAGGTGAGTTCGCGCGCCTTGGGCTGCCGTTCGTGCCGAGTCACGCGAATTTCTTCCTGGTCGAGGTGGGTGACGGGCGCGCGGTTTACGATCAGCTTCTGCGCAAGGGCGTGATCGTGCGCGCGATGAACGGTTACGGCTATCCGCGCCACGTGCGAATCAGCGTGGGGCTGCCCGAGGAGAATCGGCGGCTGGTGGCGGCGCTCGGCGAAGTGATGGGCGCGTAATCGTGAACGGCAATCGAAATGCGGACTGGCTGGCGCGAGCGGTGATCGTCGCGATGTTTGCGCTTGGGATATGGACGTGGCCGTCGGCGCCCGCGCAGATTCCGATCCATTGGAACATCGAGGGGCAGGTCAATGGCTACGCGCCTAAATCTCTGGGGCTGTTACTAATGCCGACAATTGCTACCGCGCTGTATGCGATTGTCCGGCTGGCTGCGGTCATCCGGCGCGAGCAACTCGACGGGCGAGCGATGAGCGCGTTGTCGTGGTTCAGGCTCGCTTGCGTGATCTTGATGGCAGGAGTTTTCGCGGTCATCGTTGCCGATGCCCGAGGCGCGGACGTCAACATGAACTATGTAGTCTTTCCGCTGCTCGGACTTAATCTGATAGCGATCGCCAACCTGGCGGTGCAAACCAATCGGAACAAATCGGCGAGGAAAGTGCCGCCGGCCGGCGGAATCCGAATCTGATGGCGCAGCTATTTCGGCAAATGACCGTGTGCGGAGTGGGCCTGATTGGAGGCTCGCTCGCGATGATCGCGCGGCGCGCGGGCGTCGTCGGCAAGGTCGTCGGGCTGGGACGCTCGCAGGCGAACCTTGATGTCGCCGTCGAACGCGGCTTGATCGACGTCGCGACGCGGGACCCGGTTGAAGCGGCGCGCGGAGCAGATCTGATCGTGCTGGCGGTGCCGATAATGAAGATGCGCGCGACGCTGGAAAAGATGATCGAGCACACGGCCCCTGACGCAGTGGTCACCGACGTCGGCAGCGTGAAGGGATACGTCGTGCGCGAGTTGGAGCCGTTGATTACTGGAAAGAGGTCGCTGGTCGCGGCGCATCCTGTTGCCGGCAAGGAAACGACCGGCGCGGCGGCTGCCGATCCTGCTCTGTTCCGGGACCGGCGCGTGATAATCACGCCGTCGGCGAAGAGCACGCCCGCGGCGATCAACAAAATTGAGCAGCTATGGGACGAGACCGGCGCGTGCGTCGAGATGATGGACGCCGCCACGCATGACGCGATCCTTGCGCGCTCCAGCCATCTGCCGCAGGCGGTGTCGAGCGTGCTGGCGGCGGCACTCGACGGCGAAAAGGTGGGAGACAAGCTCGCGGCGGAGTACGGCGCGGGCGGGCTGCGTGACACGACGCGGCTGGCGGCGTCGTCGTGGGAGATGTGGCGCGATATTTTTGCGACGAATCGCGAGGCTATAGCGGCCGCGCTGAAACTTTACGGCCGGACGTTCGCGGAGTTTCAGCGGCTGGTCGAGGCCGGCGACATGGCAGGAGTCGAGAAGATTTTTAATCGCGGCAGGGCGATGCGGGAAAAGATCAGATGAGCCGCAAGCCGATAATCGCGATCGACGGCCCGGTCGGCGCGGGAAAATCCGTGGCGGCGCGCGAGCTCGCGCGCGAGCTTGGGTTTTCGTACCTGAACACGGGCGCGATGTATCGCGCGGTCGCGATCGCGGCGCGCGAGGCGGGCGTTAGTCCGGAAGATGCGAGCGTCGAGGCGCGACTGGCGCCGGTGCTGGCGGCGATAAAAATAAAGTTCGACGGCGAGAAGATCATGCTCAACGGCCGCGACGTGACCGCGAGGGTAAGCGAGCCGGAAATCGGCGAATTGGCGTCGCGGTTCTCGGCGATCGCTTCGGTGCGCGCGCGGATGCGCGAGTTGCAGCGCGCGGCGGGCGCGAACGGCGGTGTCGTGATGGAAGGACGCGACATCGGCACGGCGATTTTTCCCGACGCCGAGTTCAAGTTCTTTCTCGATGCGAATGTGAAGACCCGCGCGCGCCGCAGATTCGAAGAGCTGAAGAGAAAAGGCGCGTCGATCGCGGAGCATGAAGTGCTCGAGCAACTGATCGAGCGCGACCGCCGTGACAGCGGGCGCGAACTGGCGCCGCTCAGGCGCGCTGACGATGCGATAGTGATAGACTCAACCAAGCTTTCAATCGACGCGGTGGTCGCGGCGATGAAAGCGAAGATTAATGCTCGAATCAACGCCGCCAAGGACTTGAAACGAGCCTAGCCCGGTTGTAAGGATTGCACAGCCCCGAAGTCCCGGAAGATCCCAAGGTCCCCCCAAAATGGAGAAAGCGTTGCCTGAACAGATGAGCGGAGGAGAAAATGACTTTGAGTCGTTGATGGAAGAGAGTTTGAAGGCTCCCCGTCCCGGCGACGTGCTGGTTGGAAGAGTGCTTCTGATCACGCGCGACAGCGTCATCATCGACATCAACTACAAGTGCGAAGGGCAGGTCCCCCTCGTCGAATTTCTTGACCATGACGGGCATCCGACGGTCAAAGAGGGCGACGAAGTCGACGTGTACTTCGAGGGCACCGAGACCGAGAACGGCACGGTGATGCTTTCGCACGCGAAGGCCGAGAAGTTCAAAGTCTGGCGCGAACTCGACAAGGCGTTCCAGGCCGAGACTCCGGTCGAAGGCGTGGTGCTCGGCAAAGTCAAAGGCGGGCTGAAGGTCGATATCGGGGTGCCGGCGTTCCTGCCGGGCTCGCATGTCGATATTCGTCCGGCGCGCAATCTGGACAGATACGTTGGGCAGCGCGGGCGTTTCAAATCCTGAAGTTCAATCGCGCGCGCGGCAACGTGGTGGTCTCGCGGCGCAGCGTGCTCGAGCGCGAGCGCGCGTCGCTCAAGGAACAGACGCTCAAGGTGCTCGAAGAGGGCGTGATCCTCGAAGGCACCGTGAAGAATATTACCGACTACGGCGCATTCATCGACCTGGGCGGAATCGACGGCCTGCTGCATATCACGGATATGGCGTGGGGGCGGTTGCAGCATCCGTCGGAAGTGTTGAAGGTCGGCGACAAAGTGAAGGTCGTCGTGCTGAAGTACGACGCCGAGCGCGAGCGCGTGTCGCTCGGAATGAAACAGATCATGCCCGATCCGTGGACCAAGGTGGCGGAAGCGTATCCGCCGGGGACGCGAATCAAGGGCAAGGTCGTCAGCGTGACCGACTACGGCGCGTTCGTGGAAATCGAAAAGGGCGTCGAGGGTTTGATCCACGTCTCGGAGATGAGCTGGAGCAAGCGCGCGGTGCATCCGTCGAAAGTCGTGAATCCGAACGACATGGTGGAAGTGCAGGTGCTCGGCGTCGACGAGGCGAATCGAAGAATCTCGCTCGGACTCAAGCAGACCGAGGCGAATCCGTGGGAAGAGCTCGGGCTCAAGCATCCGATTGGCAGCCAGGTGAAGGGCAAGGTTAAATCGATCACGGACTTCGGTGTGTTCGTCGAGATCGAACCGGGGATCGACGGGCTCGTCCACATTTCGGACTTGTCCTGGACCAAGAAGATTCGGCATCCGAGCGAAGTGTGCAAGAAGGGCGACGAGCTCGAGGCGACTGTGCTCGGAATCGACGTCGAGAACGAGCGCGTGAGCCTGGGCGTCAAGCAGCTTACGACCGACCCGTGGAATACGGTGGCGGAGCGATACCCGCTCAACACGCGAGTGCATGGCAAGGTCAGCTCGGTGGCGGACTTCGGCGTGTTCGTCGAGATCGAAGAAGGAATCGAAGGTTTGATCCATATCTCGCAGCTCAGCAACGAGCGGGTGGACAAGCCGTCGTCGCTGTACAAGGTCGACGACGAGCTGGACGCGCTGGTCGTGCAGCTGGACCCGAAGGAGCGTCGGATCGGGCTGTCGATCAAGGCGGTCAAACAGCACGAAGAGCGCGAGGAAATGCAGGCCTACCTCAAGCGCGAGCACGAAGCGGCGCGATTCTCGATGGAAGACATCCTGAAGGAAGAGCTCAAGCTCGATCGCGACGACGGCGAGCGGCGCACGGCGCGCGGCGGCAAAAACAGCTAGACGGAACGGGGGCGCCGTTTGTGGGAAGCGCGAGCGAACGGCAGCGTGATCGATGACCAAGCGCGAAATCATCGAAGAACTACTGGCGCGACGGCACAAGTTTACGCATCGCGAGTCGGAGACGATCGTGAATGCGATGTTCGATGCGATGGCCAACTCGCTGACGCGCGGCGAGCGAATCGAGATTCGTGGCTTCGGCAGTTTCGCGGTCAAGCAGCGTCGCGCGCGGCAGGGCCGCAATCCCAAGACGGGCCAGTTGGTCAGCGTCGATGCGAAGAAGATCCCGTTCTTCCGGGCGGGCAAGGAACTCCGAATCGAAGTAAATGGCGCCGAAGAAGCGGCCGACTAAGCGGTCCATCAAGCGGCGCGACGCGGCGGGCGTGCCGGCCGAGGGCGTCCGGCTGTGGGCGCCGTGGCGATACGAGTATCTTCGCAGCATCCACTCCGATCCCAAGGCGTGCATCTTCTGTCTCGGCAAATTGTCCGAAGCAGAGCGCCGGGACCTGCTGGTCCTGTTCGAAAATCGCGACGTGCTCGTGATGCTCAACAGGTATCCATACAACAACGGACATATAATGGTTGCGCCGCGAATGCATGTCGCGTCGCCGGAGCTGCTGAGGCGGACCGATCGAGCAGTGGTGGCAGAGACCGTCGCGGCGTCGATAAAGATAGTGCGCGAGACGCTCCATCCGCAGGCGCTGAACGTCGGCGCCAACCTGGGGGGAGCCGCGGGCGCCGGATTCGCCGACCACATGCACTGGCATATCGTGCCGCGCTGGGCGGGCGACAACAACTTTATGCCGGTACTTGCCTCGACGCGTGTGCTGTCACAGAGTTTGGAAGACAGTTACGATCAACTGCGCCCGATTTTCAAAAATCTGGGCGCTGAATTATCTTGAAATCAAGTTACCGATCTGCGGGATTCGCGAATGAATGAAAAACTGCTGAAAATCCGGACGCTGGGCGAACTCAAGAGCGCGGGCTACCAGACCATGCCGGTGCGGATGGAAATGCGCAAGAATTTGCTCGAGCGGCTGCGCAGCAATGAGCCGATCCTGCCGGGGATCGTCGGCTACGAGGAGACGGTAATCCCGGAGATCGAGAACGGCGTGCTCGCGGGACATCATATGATTTTTCTCGGCGAGCGCGGGCAGGCGAAGTCGCGAATAATCAGATCGCTCGTTGGGCTGCTGGACGAGTACGTGCCGGTGGTGGCAGGCTGCGAGATCAACGACGATCCGTTTGCGCCGATATGCCGTCGATGCGTGAAGCTGAAGGAAGAGAAGGGCGAGGCGCTCGAGATCGGATGGATCGGACGCGACTCGCGATACGCAGAGAAGCTCGCGACGCCCGACGTTTCGGTGGCGGACCTGATCGGAGAGATCGATCCGATCAAAGTGGCCGAGGGACGCTACCTGGCCGACGAGGAAACCATCCACTACGGCCTGATCCCGCGGACGAATCGCGGCATCTTCGCGATCAATGAGCTGCCCGACCTGACCGAGAAAGTGCAAGTCGGACTCTTCAACCTGATGGAAGAGAAGGACGTTCAGATCAAGGGCTACAAGATTCGGCTCGCGGTTGACGTGGTTTTCGTAGCGAGCGCGAACCCGGAGGACTACACCTCGCGCGGGCGAATTATCACGCCGCTCAAGGATCGTTTCGACGTCCAGATTCGCACGCACTACCCAAAGACGATCGAGCACGAGATCGCGATCATGGAGCAGGAAGCGGCGCATCCGCCGCGCGTGGGGGTTGACGTGCGGATTCCGCAGTTCATGAAGGACATCCTGGCGCAGATTACGTTCGAGGCGCGCGGGTCCAACGAGATCAATCAATCCTCGGGCGTGTCTGTGCGCGTGACGATCAACAACTACGAATCGGCGATTTCCAACGCGGAGAAGCGCGCGGTGCGCAACGCGGAGAACGAGATCGTGCCGCGCATTTCGGATTTGCATTCGCTGTATGCGTCGACGGCGGGCAAGATCGAGCTCGAGTACGTCGGCGAAGACAAAAAAGAAGACGATTTGATCGAGCGGCTGATCAATCGCGCGGTGCTGAAAGTGTTCGACAAGTATCTGAAGCTCGACGATTTGAAGAAAGTCTCGAGCTACTTCGAGCAGGGATGGGGCGTCGAGGTTTCGGACAGCGCGCCGTCGTCGGAATACATGGAACCGCTGCGCGAGGTGACGGGACTGCGCGAAGTGATCGCGATTTTGGGGCCGTTCGAGACGCCGGGGCTGATGGCTGCCGCGAGCGAGTTTATTTTCGAGGGTCTGCATCTGCATCAGAAGCTCAACAAGGATCGCCAGGGCGGGCGCTTCGCCTATCACGCATGACGCGCAGGCAAATGAGCGCGGTCGTCACCCGCTACACGCAGTGGGACGGGACGCAGCGGCTCAAGCTCGACGCCGACAAGGTGTTCGAGAAGCTGGCGGAGTACCTGTCGTACACCGACGACGTGCGGCAGGCGATGGACTGGATGATGCGGCAGGGGATGGACTTCGACGGCGTGAAGGTGATGGGGCTGGAGGAGTTTATCGAGCAGCTGCGGCAGGAGATGCGCCAGCGCTATCGCGATTTCAACTTGAAGAACGCGCTGTCGGAGATGGAGCAGAAGCTCGAAGACATTTTGAATCGCGAGCGGGCGAAGCTGGAATCGCTCAAAGGGCAGAAGCCGGGCATCGAGGAAAAACAGCGCGAGCTGTCGCGTATGCCGCGGCGATTGTCGGAGGCGATGCGCAAGCTGGAGAGCCACGAATTCGAGGACGCGCAGGCGAAGGTGGACTTCGACGAGCTGCTCGAGGAATACGAAAATATTCGCGACCTCGAGAATTTTCGCGATCGCAATCAGCACATGTTTCACGGTCCGAAGAGCCTCGGCTACGACGACGCGCTCGAGCTGATGCGCGAAATGGAGCGGATGCGCCAGCTCGAGCAGGACCTGATGTCGGGCAACTTCGACACGATCTCGATGGAAGACCTGCAGCAGATCCTGGGGCAGCAGGCGAGCAAGGATTTTCAGAATCTCAAGCAGGTGATGGTGCTGCTGACGCAGTCGGGCTACATGGTGCCGAAGGGCGATCATTTTCAGCTCTCGCCCAAGGGCGTGCGGCGAATCGGGCAACTTGCGCTGCGCGACATTTACCAGAACCTGTTGAAGGATCGATCGGGCGGACACGTGACCGACCATCGCGGCGTCACCGAGATGCGGCCCGAGGAGACCAAGCCGTACGCGTTCGGCGATCCGCTGAATCTGAACCTGGTCGCGACGCTGAAGCATGCGCTGGCGCGCAAGGCGGGTGTTCCGCTGGAGCTGCGGCCGGAAGATTTCGAGATTTACGAGAACGACTACGCCAGCTCGTCGTCGACGGTGCTGTGCCTGGATATGTCGTGGTCGATGAGCTGGGAAGGGCGATTTGCGGCGGCGAAGAAAGTCGCGATGGCGATGGAGACGCTGATCCGCTCGAAGTTCCCGCGCGATTTTTTTTCGATTGTCGGCTTTTACACGCGCGCGGTGGAATTGAAGCTCAAGGATCTGCCCGAAGCGTCGTGGAACATGGGCGATCCGTTCACCAATTTGCAGGACGGGCTGCGGCTCGCTTCGGATTTGCTGGGGCGGCATCCGTCGCGCAACCAGCACATCATCGTGATCACCGACGGGCAGCCGACCGCGTACTTCCTGAACAAGCGGCTGTACTGCGAATGGCCGCTGTCGTTCGGCGGCATCAGCATGCGCGCGGCGCAGGAGACGCTGAAGGAAGTGGAGCGGATCACGCGCAAGGGGATCACGATCAACACGTTCATGCTCGACGATTCGCCGAGTCTGCGCGCGTTCGTGGACAAGATGACGCAGATCAATCGAGGCCGCGCGCTGTTCACGCGTCCCGACCATCTCGGCGAATACATGCTGGTCGATTATCTCTCGAAGAAGCGCAAGCGTGTCTGACCTTCGCGTTCGCCAGCGGCCTGGTGGCAGCAAGCGGAGATTGCTACTACGCCGCCGATAACCTCTATGTATTCACATGAGACGCGATCGTCTGATCGTGATGCATGATGTGCGACAAATTCGCGCATCGGCTCGCCTGTATCACAGACATATGCTTGTATTTCAACATGCAGCAAAGAAGTCGCGCTCCTGGATCCCTTCGACTCGCACGTCGACCGATGCAAAAAACATATGCGGCGCGTTCTTCGTGGGGACGGATATTCGACTTCACGGGTTGTTCCCTGGAGAAGGTTTCGCGATGGTTCTTTCAACGGCTAACATTCTGATATTCGGTACTTTTCACAATATCTGATTCTGCGGCTTTCTTTCCAACTGTATTTCAGTCGTCGGCTGCTTCAGCAGTAATCACGCTGGTTGAAGCCGAATGCTCATACCGAAGCATTACCGGGCGACTGCTTACAGATAGCACTGAGTACTTCTCTGGGTCTGAACCAATACTGAGGCTGAAGCTAAAAAACAGGTCTTCGATACCACGATTCGAGTCAATCGCGAGGCGAGACAGCAGCTAGCCTGTGAACATGTCGGCAGATGCCGTACAACGCCGGGTTGCCGAGAAAATGCATGGGAGCCACCCCAGTCAAGAAGCTGCCTCGAAGCTTCTTTCACGCATAGTTAGACATATGGTAAATCCTGCGGTCTAGACTTCAGTTTTGGACCGTTATATTGGAACAACGATATCATCGCAGTCGTCTGTCAACAACTGAACACGTCGGTGGATACGTATTGATAATGGTATGCGAAGTATGCGCAAATCGCTACTAGAGAGACTCGAAACAGCCTGACAAGGAACTCGCATTGGCTTGCAGCTAATCGAGAGTTCTCGTTTCCGTCCTCCGATCGCAGTATTCGGTGACTAGTCTTCACATGGGTGATCGTGTTCGATGAACTCGCACTTCAGATTTCAGGATCAGCGTCGGCTGACAGACCTGAGCGAACGGGACGTTCTGTATTTACTGCGCGAATTCACTCGATAGAGACCGTTGTAACAACTCTTGTTCAGATAAATCAGTCGCGCCGCACGAGCAATCGGCTCCATCTGATTCGGCGATCGGTCACGAATCTTGTAATAGTACTCACGGCTGTGGCTAGCCCGGTGGCTCTCAAGTAGAGGAATCAAATCTTCAACTGAGTCTCGGACGATTGTAAAGCAGTTAACTAGCTCGTCATTGAAGTCCATCAGGATCGATGGAAATTTTCCTCGACTGCGCCTCAGTTGAAAGAACAATGCGGCGCTGCCAACGAAGGGTTCTGCGTATCGCCCGAAATTTTTTGGAAGAAGTCGGATCAGCTATGGTCGCAGCTTCGTCTTTCCACCAGCCCATTTCAGGAATTGGGCACCCTCATGCAAATCAGATTGAACGAGTGCCAGTTCAGGCTTCGCAATCAACGACCTTCCATTCCCCGACGATCAGCCATGAACCGTTCACCGCACGCTCTAACACACCAGTTTTATTCTTGAATAGTGCGATCGAGCTGAACCATCAACAGGTCAGCGGCCGGCGGCTTGGCGCGTCTCAATCGACGCGGGCATGGTCCACGTTCCGCCGATTTGACGGATCACAATTCGATCCTGCTCAGTGCCGGCGGCGGCGATCAAGCGCTGCAGCGGCTCCTCCATCGGTTCTTTCGACAGTTTGAAGGTGCCCCAGTGAATGGGCACTAGGTAGCGGGCGCGCGTCGACTGGAACATCGCCCAGACCTGTTCGGGATTCGCATGATTCCAGATCCACGGGTCGTAGGCGCCGATGGAGAACACGGCCACGTCGGGCGGCGTCGATGCGAGGCTCGCGAACAGATCGGTCTCGGCGCTGTCGCAGGCGAGCAGCATCCGACGGCCGTCCTTTTCGAGCACATAACTGTTGAAGCCGTAGTCTTCGCCGAACGGCGGCCATCGCCGGCCCCAGTGCCGCGCGCCCATCGCTCGGACGGTGAGTCCTTTGACGACGGTGGACTCGCCCCAGTTGAGTTCGCGAACGTCGTTGAAGCCGAGCGGCGCGATGAGCTTCGAGCACTTGCTGCACGCGATGACGACGGCGGTCTTGGGCATCGCCTTGAGCGACGGCAGGTCGAGATGGTCCATGTGCGCGTGCGTGATCAGGATCAGGTCGAGGTGCTGCAACTGTGAGGGAGCCAGCGGCGGATCGACGAATCGCTTCGGTCCGATTGTAAGGATCGAGTCGATCGACATTCCGACGCGCGAGAACAGGCTTGGGTCGGAGAGCACGCGCGTACCGAAAAAATTCATGAGCACAGTAGCATGACCGAGATTTGCGATCGTGAGGGAATTGTCAGGCCACGACGCGGGCTCGAGACGCGGATGCGAATCGCTCATGCTCTGAGAGTACGACCTCGCGGCAAACAGCGCCAGCGAAAAAATTGCGGCGATGACGATTAGTCGTGAGAGGAATCGTCTCGGGCGGGACGCAATAGAATTCACTTCTCCTTCGGCGGCTTGAAGCAGGGCAGTTCCTTGACCAGCACGTAGCTGTAGGTGCGATCGCGCCACTTGAAGGTTCCGACGCCGGAGCCGAATGCCTCGGTCATGGAGTCGAATTGTTCGCTGTCGGACACGTTGACGACGTCCGATGGAGCGTAGGCGAGGTACTGAGGTTCTTCGGGCTTGAGCATCTGATAGAGCGGCGGATTGAAAAAAAGTTTGGTGATGCCGGGCTTCGGCTGCCAGGCGTCGCCGGTCGCTCCATCGGCGCGAACCAGAATCCAGGCGGGGCCGTCAGCACTGCCGCCAATTTTCCATTGGCGCGACTCGATCACGCCGTCCTTGGTCTTGAGAACTTCCTCGACGCCGGGCGGAACGCGCACGAGCTGGTCGCACTTGTCGGCGTTGTCCTCCTTGGAAGCTCCCGTGCCGCCGGACTCTTTCATCGCAACCTGGGAGCCGATGAGCTGGGCACTACCGCCGGCGACCATCGGGGCAACTGTGCTCACCAAGCCGACGGCGCCGCTCGCGAGACATCCCGAGCAGACCGCCGCAAGCACGATGGCGACCACAGTTAACGCGATCCGGTGCACGATAAGAATGTTTACGAGTTCATGGCTTGCGCGCAATGACCATCGAGGAGGTGAACGGGGGGCTCGGCAGCGCATCGTGTCTGATGTCGACGAAGCCGGCGTCCCCCAGCCAGCGGGAGACTTCGTCGAATGAATAGTCGCGCCCGCGCGTGGTCAGCAGCAAGTAGAGAGCGAAAATCGCGCCCGGCCTCGGCTCGGTCAGGTCGGCGTTCATGATGTGGTCCTTGATAATCATCAGGCCGCCCGGCTCGAGCGCGCGAAAGCATTTGCCGAAGAGCCGGGCGTTGTCGGTCTCGTCTTCATTGTGAATTATGTTCGACATGAACAGGGCTCCGCATCGGCCCGGGATCTCGTCGTACAGGTAATCGAAGCGCACCAGGTCGATGCGTGACAATGCCGCAGGCTCGCGCTCAGCGAGGATCCTGCGCGCAACTTCGAGAGTCGCAGGCAAATCGTAAATCGCGGCGCGCAGACGGGGCCATCGATGGAGCATCGCAAGGACATAGGTCCCCGGCCCGCCACCGATGTCGGCGAGCATCGAGACGCGGCTGAGATCGAGCCGATCGGCGACGTAGATCGGATCGCCGCGCGCGCGTGTGAGACTGTCCATGGCACGGATAAATCGCTCGGTTTCTTCGGGACGGCTCTGGAACATGTCGGTCGGGCGCGCGGGAGCGCCGGTACGAATGGTCTGTTCGAGATGCGTCCAGGTTCCGAAGATCGACTCGTCGAACAGAATCAAGCCGCCCAGATATTCCGCGGAAGAGCGGAGCAGGTAGCGCCGGGAAGTGTCGGCGAGCGCGTAGCGATTGGCGCGCTTCTCGAGCAGGCCCAGAGCTGCCATAGCGTTGGCTATCAGAGCCGTCGCGCGGCGATTGGCCGAGATGGCGGCGGCGAGAGCGGCATCGTCGAGCGGCGAGGACTCGAGCACCTCGAAGATTCCCAGCTTGAGCGCGGTCTGGATCGCGCGCGCTTCTGCGTGACCCGAGGCCAGCGCGGAAAGTTCGGCGAAGTCCATCGCAGCGCGCCCGCCTTTTCAGCGCACGAAATCCTGAGTGACGTAGGTGGCGCCGTCGGCGGATTGAGCGATTCCGACGCCGGTCTCGGTGAACTGGCTGGAGATGATGTTGGCGAGATGCTCGGGGCTCTTCAGCCATCCTTTCATCGCGCGTCGCGGGACGTTGGTGGAATCGGCGGCGTCGTCCATGTAGATATTCTCGCCGACAGCCCGGTAACCGATGCCGACGCCGCTGATTCTGTCTGCAGGCGCGACACCGTCGGGACTGTTGTGCGCGAGATAATGACGCATCGCCATATCGTAGCTATGGCCGCGCGCGATCACTGCGAGGCGCGGCGAGAATTTCAGCGGAGGCAGTCCGCCGCGAGCGCGTTGCTGGTTCACCAGGCTTAGGATCTCGGTTTCCTGCTCGGTCAGGCCGGATATTTTTTCGGGTGAAGGGGGTGCCGTGTGCATCAGGTAAAACCGGGCGATTATCGCGGCCAACAGCGAGAGCACAAGCAGACCGAGGCCCGCCTTGATCGCGCGGCGGCGGCGGACCACTGTGGGAGTCGGCATCCTGATTATTTTCGCCGGTCCGTTGTGGGCTCTTGGCGGGCGTCGGCGCGTAGCTGATCTTGCGCTCATAGTTCGCTCACGAAGGAACTCGACGGTCGCGGTGCGGGTTGTCAGGGGTGGTATTCATAGTTGAACTGCAAACATGAACCACGGGCGCTCGCAGGCGCCACTCGTTTTGCCGATCGTGACGCAATCGCCGCGGGGCGGCATCACTCTGCAATTTCCAGCTATCGCGCCATGTGCTGGATGTCAACGCGAACAATTCTTGCGTCAGCTGCGATCCTTTGCATCCTGAGTGCGCGGGCGAGCGTCGCAGCGGACTCTGCGAACGCGCTGCCGGCGCGGGCGCTCAAGTCGTCGCCGAGCATGTACCTCCGCGAGGCGTCGTCGAGCGCGATTCGATGGCAGGCGTGGAGTCCGGATACGCTCGCGCTCGCGCGGTCGCTGAATCGACCGATCATGATCGACATCGGCGCGGTCTGGTGTCACTGGTGTCACGTGATGGACGAGACGACGTACGCTGACCTGGAGGTCGCGGCCGTGCTGAACACCGAGTTTGTGCCGGTTAAGGTCGACACCGACGAGCGTCCTGATCTCGACGACTACTATCAAAATGCGGCGGCGCACCTGACGGGCGCGGGCGGCTGGCCGCTGACCTGTTTCACGGTGCCGGACGGCGCGCTGTTCTTCGCGGCAGGATACCTGCCACCGCGGCCGGGCAGCGGACCCAACGGGAGCGGCGGAGAAAACTCGTCGATGATTCCGCTGCTCAAGCGAATCTCGCAGGTGTACGCGACGGATCGCGCGGGGCTGGAAAAAGAGGCGGAGGCGACCGCGGCGAAGCTAAAATCGGCGCCGAGCCGGGACGCATCGGCGCGTGGCGGACTCGATGGTCTGCGCGCGCAAATCCTCGCAGGGCTGGCGGCATCGTACGATCGGGAGTCGGGAGGATTCGCGACGGGATCGGGTCCGCGATTTTACGATTTCCCTGCCATTGAGCTTGCGCTCGCGCATGGCTTCTATGGGCATCCGGATTTCACCGCGATGGCGCTCGACACGCTGAAAAAAATTGCGGCGGGTGGAGTGTTCGATCAACTTGGCGGCGGCTTTCATCGCTACTCGACGGACTCGCAATGGCGGGTGCCGCATTTCGAGAAGCTCGGATACGACAACGCGATGGCGTTGCGCGCGTATAGCCACGCGTACGAAGTGAGCGGCGACCCGGACTTCGCGCGGGTGGCGAAGTCGATCGCTGG
This sequence comes from uncultured delta proteobacterium, assembly GCA_963805315.1. Classification (GTDB taxonomy): domain Bacteria; phylum Desulfobacterota; class Binatia; order Binatales; family Binataceae; genus Binatus. Next base: position 448,220 of record CAWDTQ010000014.1, on the reverse strand, counting down.
CTACGTGAATCGCGAGCTGCTCGATGCGAAGACGCACATTTTCTACTCGCATCAGGACGCCGACTCGTTCAAGGGCGACGACGGCACTTACTACACCTGGACGGTCGCAGAGGTGAAGCACGCGCTTCCGGCGGATGAGGCCCGCGTCGCGATTTTGTTTTACGGCATGGAAGGCGCGCCCGCGCGGGCGCCGGACGGACGAATCGTGCTGAGGCGCGCGATGACGCCGGAGCAATTGGCGGCCAGGCTGAAGATTTCTGCGGCAGCGGCGCGCGAGAAGATCGCGGAGGTTTCAGATGCGATGGTCGCGGTGCGAGCGCGTCGCAAAACGCCGCAAGTCGATCGCGCGGTGATGACCGATCGGAACGCATTGATGGCGGACGCGTACCTGACGGCGTCGGCAGCGCTAGACGACTCCAGTTATCAACGCACGGCTCTCGGCGATCTGGACTTCTTACTTGCGCACATGCGCGCGCCGGACGGAAGTTTTTACCACGTCTGGTCGGATGGACGCGCGCAGGTGCCGGGTCTGGTGGCCGACCAAGTTTATCTGCTCGACGCGCTCATTGACGCGTATCAGTTCTCAGCCGATGACAAATATCTGGCCGAAGGGCGAACGCTCGCGGAGATTATTCTGAAGAAGTTTCGCGCCGATAGTTCGGGTTTATTGGCTAACCGCGATACCGAAGACGCGGGCACGGTGATAGCGCAGTCTGCGGCGAGTGGCCAGGTCTTCTTCGACGCGCCGACGCCGTCGGTGCAGGCGACGGGCGCGATCGCGATGGCGAAGCTTGCGCTTCTCACCGGTGAGGACAGTTACTCGAAGGCCGCGAACGAACTGATGGCGAGTGCGCCGGCGATGGCGGGATCGATGATGAGCAACTCTCTCGCGACAGTCGGAATGGCGCTGGAGTATCGCGCAAACGGCGACGCGACCGTTGTGGTCGTGGGGCCGCACGGCGACGCGCGCGCGGCGGCTTTGTGGAAGATGGCGTTGGCGGGTTATCGTCCAGGGAAAGTCATGATGAGGGTCGGATCAGTTCGCGGCGGCGCAGCGATGCCGGCCGCGGCGCGGGCGATGTTCGAATCCAGCGCTGCGAAGGGAGTTCCGCTTGCGTTCGTATGCGCAGGAACGGCGTGCGCCACTCCGATCGGCACGCCGGCGAAACTCGCGACGGTCATCCGAAAATTTGGCGTCAACGGGATCGATCAGACGACGGTTGCCAACAAACCGGCTCTCGTGCGACCGCCGATGTGACCCGCTCCGAAAGATCAGTCGAGGGTCTTGTGAAATCTGAGCGTTGCGAGCGCGAGCGTACCAGCCCCGAGCAAGGCCATCGCAACCATCTGCGGCCATAGCACCTCCAGTCCGACGCCTTTGATGAAAGTTCCGCGCAGGACGACGAGAAAGAAGCGCAACGGATCGAGATAGGTGAGCCATTGCAAAGCGGTCGGCATGCTGGCGATCGGGAAGCCGAATCCTGACAGCGTGATCGCCGGTGAGATGTAAAAGAATGAGATCGCAAAGGCCTGCTGCTGAGTCTCGCAGACCGTGGAAATCAGCAGTCCGACGCCGAGCGCGCTCGACAGAAACAGCGTGGCGCCGAGCAGCAGGACGAAAACATTGCCGCGAAACGGAACCTCGAACCACCAGCTTCCCAAAAATCCCACGACGATCACGTTGGCAAGCCCGACCACGAGGAACGGCAAAGTTTTACCGACTATCAATTCGGTCGGGCTGATCGGCGTCACCATCAATTGTTCGAGCGTGCCGATCTCCCGCTCTCGCACCACCGCGAACGCCGTCAGGTTCATCACGGTTACAAGGACAAGAGTTCCGATCACGCCCGGCACGAAAAACCATCGGCTTTCGAGGTTCGCGTTGTACCAGGGGCGCTCCTGCAGCTCGATGCTGGGTGCGAAGGTCGCGAGCGCAGGCCGCAGCCGCTCGGCCAGTTGGAGTTGATAGTCCCGGGCAAATCGGTTCGCGATCTGATTGACGTATCCAACGGCGATCAATGCCGTGTTCGAGTCGGTGCCGTCGAGCACGGCCTGCACCGGCGCGGTCTGGCCCTTGCGCAGCAGTTCGGCGAAGCCCGGCCGTATCTGGAGCACTAGCACGACTTGCCGATGATCGAGCAGTGACGGGATCTGAGATTCATTCTGCAAAACGTCGCGCACCTGGAAGCGGCTGCTGGCACTGAAGCGCTCGAGGAATTCGCGGCTTTCCTGGCTGTGGTCGTAGTCAAGGACTGCGGTCGAAACGCGATTCACTTCATAACTCGCGGCATAGCCGAAGATCAGCATTTGCAGCATCGGCGGCCCGATCAGCAAGAAGCGCGCACGCGGATCGCGGAACAAATGAATGAATTCCTTGATCAGAATCTGGTGCAGGCGCTCTATCACGTCATCCTCTCATGCCAGCGATTTGTGGAACGAGCGCCTGGCCAGAAACACCATGACCACGGCATAGATGACGAGTGCAATCAAAGGACCGGCGAGAAGGTTGAGGCCGGTGCCGCGCAGAAATACGCTCTTGAGTATGACGATGTAGTAGCGCGCCGCGATCAAGTAGGTGAAGGGTTGCACGCCGAGCGGCATCTGGTCGATTGGAAACGTGAATCCCGACAGCAGGAACGAGGGCAGGAAGGCGGCCACCAAACCAATCTGGCTCGCGGCAAGCTGATTTTTGGTGGCGACTGAGATCCAGAATCCTAGCCCGAGAATCGCGATCAGATAAATTCCGGAACCGACGGCCAGCGCAATGAGCGAGCCGCGAAAAGGGACCTGGAACCAAAGGACTGCGATCGCGGCGCAAGCGGCGGTATCGAGTGCGCCGAGCGCGAAGTAGGGCAGCAGCTTGCCGATGATGATTTCGAGCGCGGTGACGGGAGTCGAGATTAGCTGCTCCATCGTGCCGCGCTCCCACTCGCGCGCTACGGTCAACGACGTGAGCAATACGCCAACGACTGCCATGACGATCGCGGCGACACCGGGCACGATGAAGTTTTTGCTTTCGAGGTCCTCGTTAAACCAGGTGCGAGCGTCAACCGACAGCACAGGATTGACGCTGGGCGCGTTGGACTTGCGGAGATACTCGGCTTGTACGACGGCGCTATAGGATGCGAGAACGCCCTCGGCGTAACCGATCGCGAGCTCGGCGGTATTGTTGTCGGAACCGTCAACCAGCGCCTGTATCTCCACCGGCCGTCCGTCGTGGAGGCGCGCAGAGAAGTCATGCGGAATCACGATCGCGAGCTGGCATCGGCCATCGTCGAGGGCGGCGCCGAGCGCGCGGTAGTCGGTGACGGTCGCTACCAGAACGAAATAGTCGGAGGACTGAAAGCGCTTGAGAAGATCCTGGCTCGCCTGGCTGCCTTCGCGATCGAGCGCGAACACCTGGAGGTGCTTGGTGTCGAGATTGACGCCGTATCCGAGCGTCGTCATGAGCATCGGGGGCATCAGCAGGACGATCAACAAGCTGCGCGAATCGCGGAGCACCTGGAGAACTTCCTTGCGCGAAATGGCAAGCAGTCGGCGAAGATTCATTGCGACAGCTCCGGATTGGCGTCGGCGGCGCGCCTGGTGGTCAATGCTACGAACGCATCCTCAAGGCTCGGACGGATCAGATCGAGACGAGCGACGGAGATTGCGTCGGCCTCGAGCGCGGCGCGAATCGCCGGTGCAACTGCGGCGTCGGATACGACCAGGTGCAGCGCGTTGCCGAAGACGGCGGCGTCGCGAATGCCGTCGAAGTGGCGCAGGCGTTCGATAGCGTCGCCCAGCCGATCGCATTCGAGCAGAAACAGCGAGCCCCGGATCGAACCCAGCTTGAGTTCGGTAGGCGTGCCCAGCGCGATCAATTTGCCGCCATTCATCAATGCCAGGCGATTGCAGTATTCGGCTTCGTCCATGTAGTGAGTAGTGACGAAGATGGTGACGCCGTCGGCGCTCATCCGCTGAATCAATTCCCAGAACAGGCGACGCGAGAGTGGATCGACGCCTGAGGTCGGCTCGTCAAGAAATACGACTGGCGGGCGGTGCAGAACTGCGCATCCGAGCGCGAGGCGTTGCTTCCATCCGCCGGACAGCGTGCCGGTAAGGCTCGACTCGCGGCCGCGCAGCCCAGCCATCTCGAGCGCCCAGTCGATCCGTCGGCGCAGGTCTGTGGCGGGGACGCCGTACATTCCAGCGAAGAAGCGCAAGTTTTCGAACACTGTCAGGTCGGCGTAGAGCGAAAATTTCTGCGACATGTAGCCGATGTTGCGGCGGATCAATTCGGGCGACTCGACGACGTCGTAACCGGCGACGCTCGCGCGCCCGGAGGTTGGATGCAGCAATCCGCACAGGATTCGAATCGTGGTCGATTTTCCCGAGCCGTTGGGTCCCAGGAATCCAAAGACCTCGCCGGTGCGGGTCCGAAATGAAATTTGATCGACGGCCGTGAAATCGCCGAAACGTTTGACGAGGTTTTCGACCTCGACCGAATAGCCGTTGGAACTCATCATGCTGCACTCTTGGTCGAGTCTTTGCGTACTGCCTCGACAAAGAGATCTTCGATGGTCGGCGTGGCCCGGACGATCTCGTCGAATGGAATCTGGTGGCCGCGCAACCGCGCGCCGAGCTCGGGAATTCGCCGTTCGGCGTCATCTACGAACAGATGAACTGCGTCGCCGACCAGCACCAAGCTCGAGACACCGTCGGCGGCAGCGAGTTCCTCTCTGACGCGGCGCGCCTCGGACGACACGATCGAAACGACCGAACCCTGCAGGCGCGATTTGAGCCGGGCGGGCGTGTCGCAAAAGAGCAGGCGCCCCTGATGAAGAAGAGCTACGCGATGACACCGCTCGGCCTCGTCGAGGTACGCGGTGGAATTGACGACGGTGACGCCCTGGCCGACGAGCGAATAGAGCATCGCCCAGAATTCGCGGCGTGAAATGGGATCGACGCCGTTGGTCGGTTCGTCGAGCAGCAGTACGCGCGGAGTGTGTATCAGGGCGCAGACCAGGCCGAGCTTTTGCTTCATCCCACCGGAGAGCTTGCCGGCCGGACGGGCGCGGAACTCGCTCATGCCGCATGCTTTCAGCAGTTCGGCGGCGCGTGCGTCGCGGTCCCGTCTGCGAACTCCGAACAGGTCCGCGTAAAATCGAATGTTCTCATCTACCGTCAGGTCTTCGTAGAGGCCGAAGCGTTGCGGCATATAGCTGATGAGATGCTTGACGCCTTCGGGGTCTGCGACTACGTCGTGCTGCGCGACGGTCGCGGTGCCGGCGTCGGGCGGGAGCACTCCGGCGAGGATGCGCATGGTTGTGGTTTTGCCGGCGCCGTCGGGTCCTACGATGCCGAAGATTTCGCCGGGCGAGACGTCGAAGCTCAAGTGATCGATCGCGCGAACGCCCGGGAAATCGCGGACGAGATCGCGGACGACGACAGCTTTGTCATCCACGACTGTTGCTGCTTTGCACGGGAGAGCCGAGGTGAATGGTTGCGTCCGCGGGCATCCCGGGCTTCAGTTCGTGACGGGGATTTTCAACGTCGATCTTGATTCGATACACGAGCGTCACGCGCTCCTTGTGAGTCTCGACGCTTTTGGGTGTGAACTCGGCTTCGGAGGAGATGAACGAGATTTGTCCCGGATACGCCTTGTCGGGATAGGTGTCGGTGCGAACCGTCGCCGCCTGACCCCATCGGATTCGGCCGAGGTCGGTTTCGGCAACGTAGGCGCGCAGCCAGACATGATCGAGGTCGGCGAGCGTGACGACCGGCGTTCCCGGCTGCATCACTTCGCCGAGCTCGGTCTGACGCGTGAGAATCACGCCCGAGAACGGCGCGCGCAAAGTGGTGTAACCGAGCATGATCTTCGCGAGCTTGAGATTTTCCGTGGCGTTGCGGATGTTCGCCTTGGCGACCTCGATGTCCTGTAGCGCGCTGCGCTCCATCGCGAGGTCTCGTTGCATCGCGGCGCTCGACTGCTTGAGCGCGGTCTCGGTGTGATCACGCTGATCGCCGGAAATGATTTTCTCATTCCAGAGTTTCTGACTGCGGCCGTAATCGATCTTCTTTTGAGCGAGGTCGGCGTCATCGTTGGCAATAGTCGCGCGCGCGGCCTCGAGCTTTTGCATTGCCGAAGCAAGTTCTTGTTCCTGCACGCGCAGAGCGGCTTCGTTGATTGCGACCTGTTGGCGGTAATCGCTGTCGTCGAGCCGGGCCAGCATCGTGCCGGCCTTCACCCATTGGCCTTCGTCGAATGGCAATTCGATCACGCGGGATTGCACCGCCTTGAAGCTGACGACGCTTTCGTGAGCTTCGATATTGCCGGAAACGAGCAGAGCGTCGCCCGCGCCCGCTTCTCTGAAGCGAATCGAGTAGCCCGCCCAGGTCCCGACTCCGAGCAGGACGACCACCACCAGAACGACAACTCGTTTCCTCATGCGAGTTGCACCGGCCGTTGCAGAGATTGGCCGCGACGAACGGCGGTCTGCGAGGCCGCGATGGGATTGCGTCGGCGTCGAGTCTGAATCCGAACAGGCACCGAGGGTTTCGCGAGCCGATCTCCAAGCCAGCGCAGAAACTTTGCGCGCTGGCGCATGAAGCGCGGATCGGTCGGTTCCATGCCGTGAATCAGGCGGATGATCTGAGGCATCACGAGCGGAAACAAAGCCAACGACAGCATCGAAATGAAAAGCTGCGTCAGATCGGCGCCGCGTGGAATCGACCCCTTGCGCTGCAGCACGCGCAGGCGGGCGACCGCCTTTTCGAACAGCGCGCGGCGCTCGGATTCGGCAATGCATCGCTTGCCGCCGCTGTCGATCGCTTCCCACTCCATCAGCCGCACGAACTCGATGTCCGTGCCGCCTGACAGGTAGATATGAGCCAGCATCCCGGCGAAGTCGTCGGGCGCGGATTTCAGGAATTCGGCGCGCTCGGCGATTTTGCGGCGCAGGATCTCGCGATAGAGGTCCTGCTTGGCGCCGAAGCAGTAGTAGAGCATTCGCTTGTTCACGCGGGCGCGGCCGGCGATCGCGTCGACTCGCGCGCCGGCGAAGCCGTGAGCCGAAAATTCGGCGAGCGCCGCGGCGAGGATCTTGTCGCGCGTGCGATTGAGATTACGTACAGGTGTGCGTGGAACAGCCATGTGAGGTCGCGCGTTCGTTAACCGGACAGTTAATAGCATATTAACTGATCAGTTAATTAGTTGTGTCAAGCGCAAGGCGCGGGAATTGCGCGAACGTCGAGAGGCGGCGCGATTAAAAAATGATCGCGCAAAAAAACGCAACGGTACTTATGAATCTAACCTCGAAACTGGAATCGGATCTTGCGAACCATGCTCGAATCCGAAATCAGTTGCAAATTGCCACGAAGTTGCAAATTGCCACTGAGGCGCAGCGCAAAAAATCCGGCGAGACTGATCGGAGCGGATCCAGTCTCAGGGTATCAGCACCAGTTTGCCCGTCGATTGCCGCGATTCCATGAACTTGTGCGCCTCCGCGGCCTGCGCGAGCGGGAACGATTTGCCTACGAGCAGCTTCACTTTGCGCTCGGCGATTAGCTTGAACGATTCCTCGATTCCGCGCCGCATCGCGTCGGGCACGGCAGTCACCGTGTACAATACGAAACCGCTCACCTTGATCGATTTCTCGAATAGTCTGAACAGGTTGAGCGGCTCGGGCGGCCCTCCCGCGCGTCCGTAGAGAATCAAGTGTCCGAACGGAGCGAGACACGTCAGACCCTTCTCCATCGTGGTCGCGCCGACGGCGTCCAGAATCAAATCGACGCCGCGTCCGCCGGTCAGGCGGTTCGCCTCGGCCGCGAAGTCGTGGGTGGCGTAGTTGATCACGTCGTCGGCGCCGTATTCCTTGACGAGTGCGGCCTTGCCGGCGCTCGATACCGTTCCGATCACGCGCGCGCCCGCAGCCTTCGCGATTTGCACCGCGACTATTCCTACGCCGCCCGCCGCCGAATGCACCAGCACCGTCTGGCCGAGCCCGGTTTTGTGCGCCGTGTGCAGCATGTGCCACGCAGTCAGCACCTGCACTGGAACGGCCGCGGCATGCTCGAAGCTTATCGAATCGGGAATCGGAATCACCTGCGCGGCCGGCGCGAGCGCATACTCGGCGTACATCTTGCTGCCCAGCGCGGCAACGCGCTGACCCGGTTTCAGATTCGTCACGCCTGCGCCGACCGCCTCGATCTCGCCCGCCGCCTCGAGGCCGGGCGTGTCGGGCAGCTGGGGCTGCATCAGATACTGTCCCTGCCGAAATAATGTATCGGCAAAATTGATTCCGGCCGCGCGCACCTTGATTAGCACGGTCCCCGGTTTCACTTCCGGCTTCGCCACCTCGGCGATTTTCATTACCTCGGGTCCGCCAAGCTTTTCGAACACGATTGCCTTCATGCGACTGCCCTCATACGACGGGATTTACAGATCTATCTCACGGACTTAGCTGCGATGGAACCGCGGTCACGTCGGCGTCGTCAAAACTTCCTACTTCAAATCAGTTTCGATATGCAACTGATACAGCAAGCAGGCACTGTCCTAAATGCAACTGACTTAGGACACCTGCGGTGAACACTTCGGACACTGCGGCTTCACGCCGAGCGCTGAAAAGTCCTATACTTCGCCCGCGATGCTCAAGCAAATCGCGGATTACATCAAGGCTGAATGGGCCGTGCTGAAGACAGCGCCATTCAGTTTCATAACTTTGTCGCTCTTGATGCTGAGCGCCGGATTTGGCGCGGGAATGCTTTTCTATAGCGGACAGGTCAGCGCCCTTCGCGAAGAAAACAATGCGCAGTCGGGCGAAATATCTCGCTATCGAGTGGCAATGGGGATCGACGCTACCAGCAAGGGAGAGATGGTTGAACTTACGAATGAAGAATTGAAGGGCAAAAGCCGCACAGTGGTTCTTGACTTACGTCAGTTCTGCTCGGAAACGAATAGAAAATATGCCGAAATCTAAGCGGAAGTGGCCGCAAAGAAAATAGACGAAAAAACCGCGACCGAGCAGAGGAATACTTTTGATAAGAGGCTAAGTGACAGCTTCATTACGAACTTCCGCGCCGATACGTTCAACGTCGATAACGAACTCAGAAGGCGATTGGGGCCAGACGCTGTCAATTCCATTGTTGGCATAAGCCATTCGCTGATCGCCGACAATGGCGCTCAAGTAGATATTTTAAGTCTAGGCATTTCTAGCGGTAGCATGCCTGCTTTCAACGTGGGATTCACTTGCGTGTTGGCTGACAGCATCGAGCAAATGGCTAAACTTCTCCCGCCAGACAAGTGATTTCACTTTTTCCCGCCCGGAATTAGGCGCAGCGTTCGTGCCTTCGACGACTGAATTTTCTCGCGCACGATCAACGCAGGCTCCAGCGGTGGCGTATCTCTCGGCTCAAGCGCGGCTGTGATCAACTCGCCAAGCGTCCAAACGTGATCGGTCACGCCAAGCGCCATTGCTGGCGTCTGGCGCAACGTTTCATGCACTCGGCAGAAGTTGTAGAACGCGATCCACAACGCGACTGCGGCGCGATGATTGTCCAGTTTCTTGCTGAAACCGTTAGTCAGTCGGGCGAACCGGCGCATTTGCATTCGCGTCGAAAGATTGAACCGCTCGACGTATGACGTGCTGATTTTGTCGGGATCGGGATCGCCACGGAGAATATCTTTTTCGACTTCTCTAACACGCGCGGGCGAGTACCGATGCGCTGCATCCTGCCCCGGCTCGACTTCAAACACCTTGCGGACTTGCGCGTAATCGACATCCCAACCGAACGCCATATCGACGGCCCCGATGTACGGCGCGTATCCGTCGCTGGTTATCTGCGGGCGATTGAGGACGCGCATGGACAGGTCGTAAACCAATTCCTGCGCGTTGTCGCGATTGCGTTTGCCGACGACGTAAGAAATCACGGCCTTGTGCGTTGCGGACAGTGCGATGAAAACCCAAACGTCGCCCGTTTCCGGCGCATCGTCGTCGCGCACTCGCTTCTGCTTTTTGGCGATGAAGTCCCACTGCTCATCCAGCTCGACGGACCCGACTTGTAGATCGCGCATCATTCGGTCATGCAGCCGCTCACAGCCATTTCCGACGCGGACGCCAAGCCGCATCACGGTATCGCGATGCGTCGCCGTCAGCCGCTCCGTAGCGCGAATGCTGCAACCCTCAGTGAGAGCCGCGATTATCTGAATCTGCTTTTGTAGAGACGTTGTGCTCATTGTCAGCCCCGTTACTTGCTTTGGCCGGGGGGCCGAGCGACAATGAACTTGCCAGCTTTGGCGCGTCGGCTAACCCCGATTGCGTTGGAGTGAGACTGGCGCGGGTGTTGATCGCACTCGCGCCGGTCGGCTTTGATTCGGTGCTCACCATGGGCCGTCGCCTGTCGCAGCCACGCTGACAGGGGCGGCCCTTATAGTTACGGCCCCGCGCATCGGTGAGCGCGGATGTCGGGGCTACTGTGATTCTCATGGGCTGTATCTTGGAATATATCTCTTCCAGAGCCAAGCGCTATCTTGCATTGTGGAGATAAAATCTGTACCTTGGCTGATAGCTGGAGGTTCTGATCATGGTCGAAGTACAACCGAAAGAATCGAAAACTAAGTCGCCACGGCATCGCAGCCCCGCCTATCCCGCTATCTCGCTGCGTAGGGCGCTGGAACGAGCAAGGCAATTCTACGCAGTGCAGAAGCAACATCCTGCCCCCGTCGCGGCAGCGCTGGAGGTGTGGGAATTTGGCGCGAAGAGTAGCGGCGGCCTGCAAGCCATTTCTGCCCTCAAGCAATACGGGCTTATGAGCGAAACGGAAGTAGGAGCATCCCGTCAGGTTCAGCTAACCGACACAGCACTGCGAATCATTCAAGATGAACGCGAGCCGTCGCCCGAACGTGAAGCGGCGATTCGGAAGGCGGCCCTGCTCCCGAAGATTTACGCCGAAATGTGGAGCAAATGGGGCGCAGGCCTCGTGGTTGACGCCACAATCAAATTCTTTCTAGTACGCGAGAAGAAATACAACGACGCCAGTGTCGCCGACCTAATCGCCGGATACAAAGATACAATCAAGTTTGCAAAACTCGCCGAATCTGATAAAACCGTCGAAGGCGACGGCGACAACGGCGACGGTAAAGACGATATTCCGCCCGCGCCACCGACACCGCCCGCGCCGAAGGAAAAACCCATTATGGAAGGCGAGCGGATCGTTTTTACGCACGAAATAGAACCGGCTCATGGCGTCCGAATCCTCGCGAGCGGCAACGTAGATGATGCGATGCTTGACGCGCTCGATGTGTATGTTGAGCTTCAGCGAAAGCGGTTAGGGCGTCAGGAACCCAATGCAGTCGGAGGGGGCGAAACATCGCCATCGCCTCCTGTCGATAAGCTGCAAGTGCGCTCTGCCCCACGTTTAGGAGTAGTTCTCATTACGAAGGCCAATAAGATGCGGTTGCGGGAAAAGGGCTATACGGACGAACAAATAAACAAAATGAAACCCGAAGAGGCGCTCGAAATCCTCGGCATATGAAGCCCCGCCAGGTAGCCGCGCTCGCGCTTGTCTGCGTTTGTGTTGGGTGCGGCGTTTTTGCGTCTACACCTAAATCTAACGGGTGGTATCTGTTGCTCCCGCCGTTTGATGAGCATGCTGATGACTACAGTCCTGATCTTGATGCGCCAATTTCCCGCTGGATCGTTATCGATATGTACGATACTGCGGATAAATGCAAAGCTGGACTGACAGAGAGGGAAAATAAATTATCCAACCGCAAAGAAGTGGAAGCTCATGTGGGTAAAGACACCTCCCCGCTGTGGGCGGCCTCGCTTCAATGTATCGCGTCCGACGATCCGCGCCTCAGGAATTAGGACACTCGCACTTCGCACTTAGGACACTTCAGTTGCATTTAGGACAGTGCCAGCAAGCAAACTAAGTTTCAAAGTGCTACGATATTTTCGTTGAGCCGCGTGGTTGGGGAACTTCGGTGGCGCGCGCAATTTATTCCGGGGGAGGAGACTGACAGACGTCCATGCGATGGGATTCGGTCAAGGAGATGAACTGCTCGGTGGCGCGGACGCTGGCTGTCGTCGGCGAGCGCTGGACGATGCTGATACTGCGCGAGGCGTTTCTCGGACGCCACCGTTTTGACGAGTTTCAGCAGGGCACCGGAATCGCGCGCAACATCCTGAGCTCGCGTCTGCGCGACCTTGTGCGTGATGGAATCCTCGACCGCGCACGCACTGAGGGCGACAGCGGCCGCGTCGAGTATCGGCTGACGAGAAAAGGACTCGAGCTGTATCCCGTGCTGATCGCGATGATGCGATGGGGCGACACCTGGCTCAGCGACGAAGCCGGCCCGCCGATGACGCTGATACATCGCGTCTGCGGAGCGAAGACGGCGCCCGATATGGTCTGTTCTCATTGCGGCGAACATCTCACGGCGCGCGAAGTCGTCGCCATTCCGCGCCGGCCCGCGCCTGCGCACGCACGACGCGCCGAGCGTGCTGATCGCAAGCGCGCCGTCCGCTGACTGACGCCCGCGCAGTCGGGGTATCTGGCGCCGCTCGCGCCTGCCGCGCACAATATTCGCTCAACATGATTGAATTGGTGATGTTTGACGCGGACGGCGTGCTGTTCGATTCCACGGAATCGAACGTCGCTTACTATAACTGGATTTTCGCGAAGGTCGGCGAACCGCCGCTGGATCGCGACGAGGAAATCTCGGCGGTTTCGTACGCCGCAAGCGAGGTGTTTGCCGCTCGCGCGCGCGGCGACGCGGCCAAGCTTGGCAGGATGCACGCCGTGACGCGCAACATGGATCAGACGCCGTTCTTCAAAATGCTGCGGCCGCCGTTTGAGTTGCGGCCGTTCATGCTCGAGCTCAAGCCGCGCTACAAGCTGGGCCTGGCGACCAATCGCTCGGCGACGGTCCCTGCGCTGGTCGAGCATCTCGGCCTTGGCGGTGTATTCGACGCCGTCGCCAGTGCGCTCGACAAGGTTCGCCCCAAGCCTGCCCCCGACATCCTGCGCCTGTGCCTGGATCGCGCGGGCGTCGACGCGACGCGGGCCGTGTACGTTGGCGACAGCAGGATAGACCGCGAGGCTGCCGAGAGCGCCGGCATGTATTTTATCGGCGTCGGCAGTCGCATCGAGCATCATCGCATGATCGCGACGATTGCCGATCTGCAGACCGCGCTCGAACAACTCGACGCGCGCCGTGAGTAACGCGCTCGCCTAGAGAATCATTTCGATCAGGCTCGGGCCGGGCGTCGCGAGCGAGCGCTCCAGCTCGCGCGTGAGCGCCTCCGCCGTTTCGACGCGCACGCTCGGCACACCGAGACCGCGCGCCAGGCTCGTCCACTCGATATCGGGATTCGAAAGATCGGTGAGCGAGCGTGCTTTGCGCCCGGGTTCGGTCACGCCCGCGCGCGCGAGTTCCACCTGCAGGATTCGGTAGCTGTGGTTATTGCACAGCACCGTCGTGACGTTGAGCGACTCGCGGGCCTGCGTCCACAGAGACTGCAACGTATACATCGCACTGCCGTCGGCCTGGAAAGCAATCACGCGACGATCGGGGCACGCGACCGCCGCACCGGTCGCGCATGGCAATCCTTGCCCGATCGCGCCGCCGGTGAGTGAAAGATATGTATGCGGCGGCGCCGCTGCCGACGCTGCCAGGAACGGCAGGCCGCTGGTCGCCGCCTCGTCCATCACGATTGCGCCCTCGGGCATCGCCGCAGCAATCGCAGCGCCCGCCGTCATGGCGTCGAGTCTTCCGACGGGACGTTCGGGACGCGCTATTTTCGACGGCGTCGCGACCGAGACCGGCGCGGCGATCTCGCCTGCTAGTGCTTCCAGCGCGCCCGGTACGTCATAGGTCGGCTCGGCCAGAATCGCGGTCCGAGTTCCTTCCGGAATCAGCCGGCTTGGCAAATTGGGATAGCCAAAAAACGCGACCGGCTCCTTCGCGCCCGCGATTACGATCGTGTCGAACGGCTTCAGCATCTCGATCGCTTGTTCAGGAAAGTACGGCAGGCGATCGAGCGTCGGCGTACCCGCGCCGCGCTCGAGTCGCGCCGGAAACGTTTCACAGATCAGGTGACATCCCGCTTTCGCGGCGATTCGCGCAACCGCCTTCAGGCCGCGCGCGCGAAGCGCGAGGCCGCCGAGAAAAAGCGCGACGTGCTTGCCCTTGCGGATCGACTCGGCAGCGCGCTTGATGGCATCGGAAGTCACCGTCGGCGGCGGCGTCGGCTCGATTGGCGCGGCGTGTCTTTCGGCAGGATCCCACTGGCAATCTGACGGAATGATCAATGTCGCGATTTGTCCTGGCGCGCGGCCGGCCGCCGCAATCGCCTCTGCCGTCGCGCCCGCGAGCGAAGTCGAATTGCGGACGCTCCGTAGCCATCCCGAAACTGGCGTCGCGAGCGAAACGATATCGGAAGTGAGGGGAGCGTCGGCGCCGACGTGCCACGTTGCATGGTCGCCGATCAAATTCACGATTGGCGAGCGCGCGCGTCGCGCGTTGTGGAGATTCGCGATGCCGTTGGCGAAGCCCGGTCCAAGATGAAGCAGCGTCATTGCGGGCTTCTCGGCCATCCGCCCGTAGCCGTCGGCAGCGCCGGTGCAGACTCCTTCGAACAATCCGAGAATCGGCCGCAGCCCGTCGGCGGAGTCGAGCGCCGCCACCAGCGGCATCTCGGTCGTCCCCGGATTTGCGAAACATACCTCGACCCCGGCCGCGATCGCGGTCCGAATCAGGCTCTCAGCTCCGTTCATTGCCTAGTCCTCAGCAGCGCGGCGACGCTCGATCTTCATGAAATCGTGCGAGGGGTTCTGATGACCGAACTTCTCCCTGGTCTGATCGATCGTTCCGGACTTGGTGTAATGCCACACGATCGCGGCGCGAATTCCGCCGGACATGTTGTCGGTCGAGCGATGCATTAGGTGGCTGTGGAATACCAGCAGGTCGCCGGCTTGCATGAGCACCGGCATCGACCGCGACATGTCGTAGTCAACGATTTCCGTGTATCCGTATTGCGCATGCGGGCGACGGTCCGGCACGTGTTTGTGCACCGGTTCCTTGTGCGAGCCCGGCATCACGTGCAGGCATCCGTTGTCGAGCGTTGCTTCGGTTATCGCCAGCCACACGCCAACCTGCGGCCGTGTGCTGAAGGCGAAGTAGTAGGAATCCTGATGCCACGGCTGTCCGAGTGCGCCGTGATTTTTGAAAATGAACTGGCTGACGAAACAGTCGAGCTCAGGTCCGACCAGGTCGCTCACGATGTCGAGCACCGCGGGATCTTCGACCAGCTTTTTGAAAATCGGATCGCGATGGAGCCGGAAGACTTTGCCGACGTTGTCCTCCGGGTTTCGCGCGAGCGGGTTGGGCTTTTTCTCTGGCAACACGAAGACGTTCGGCACGCTTTGGCCTGCCGCGTTCTGGCGGCAAATCTCGACCACGCGCGCGTGCATCGCGCGGCGGTCCTCGAGAGGCGCGAAGCCGCGGATGATGAAGAACCCCTTCTCGTCCCATTCGCGCTTATGTTCGGTCGAGAGCATCGAGCACTTGCTTCCGCTACGAGTTGAGCGTGGCGACTGAATCCGCGATGACCGTGCCGGCGAAAAATTGCGGATCCGCCTTCAGATGAAGCCGCGCCGGATAGGTGAAGACGAAGTCGCGATAGTCCGCATCGCTCAACAGCCCCTTGTCCACCAGGCGATGGCTCTCGAGCAGCACCGTCGAGATATCCGGCACGTCCCAGTGACCGATGTCGGAGGAAAAAATCGGCTGCAGCCGCGTCCGCATCGGATTGGCGCGGGAGTCGAGCGCGCGATGGACGCTGAGGTCGTCGGCCTCGCAACCGAAGTAGAAGTTGCTGAAGATTCGCGCGAAGTCGTACTCGTCACGCACTCCGGTCAGCGCCCATTCGTCGCGATCCGCCGCGCGATCGTGGCGCGCGAGGCCTTCGTCGTAAGCCCGTTCGGCTCGCGCCGAGTTCTTCGCCACGAAACCGGGGCCGCCGTATTCGGCGAGCAGTTGATGCAGCCGCGGACGATCGAGCCGCGACGGATCGTAGTTCACGAGCCCGGCAGTATTGCGTTTCTCCCAATGCTCTTCGAGCGAATGCAGCAGGTCGCAGGCCCATCCCGCCCCGCACTCCAGAAATCCAAACGCCAGATCGGGGAACCGCGTCGCAACGCCGCCCATCACGATCGAGCGGCACAACTCGCCCTGCTGATAGGCGTGCGCGCCGATGTGGTTGAACATGTAGTTCGACGGCGAGCGCCGCCCGAGCGGCAGGTAGCGCAGACCGACGCCGCCGTGCGAGGTGACCGCGATTTTCAGCTCGGCAAATTTGCGCCACACCGGATCGTAGTCGAAGAAGCTGTCGAGCCCGTAGCAATCGAAGTACGCCGCGTTGGGAAACGCCTCCGGATGCGCGCCTTCGAGCGCGGGAATCGGCCGCGCCACGCCCGGCGGGATCATCGCGACCTTCAAGCCAAGCCGCGCCGCACATTCGAGCTCGGCCACTGCTTCATCGGGAGTGTGCATCGGAATTGCGGCGGCCGGCGCGATTCGGTCGCGAAACTGTCCGCAGATCTCCGCGTTCATCGTATTCAAGGCGCGACATGCGATCTGTCGCACCTCGGCATCGAAAATCGTCGGCAGCGCCAGCCCGAGCGTTGGATACAAGATGGAAAAATCGACGCCGAGTTCGTTCAGCCTGCTGTACAGCAGCCGCGGCGCCATCACGGTCGCGAGATCATACGCGTCGTTCGAGACGCCCCACCACGCGCCGCGCATGTCGCCCGTGTCGCGATTTCCGCGCGAGCCCGTCGGATGCTCGCGAAGTTCGCGATTGTATCGCTCGAGCATCCCGCCTCCGCCGACTTTCTGAAGATATTCGTTGAAAAGCGGTGCGGGCTCGATCAGATGGCCGTCGCCGTCGATCACCGGATGATCGAGCCGGTCGCGCAGCGCTTGCACTTGAGCAATGTTTTCGCGGTTCACCCCTGAGCGTTATCGCGCACGCGCCAAAGGTGTCAAGCGCACGTCGCCGATCGCGAGGATCGGCGCGATGATGGATGATGTCAGATCAGAAGCGTTTAGCGCTTGTCGCCGTGATGACCCGCGACATTGTGACCGGCCGCGGGACTATTGATCGGATGCGAAGCCGGTGCACCGCTTGCGGCGGCGATGCTCTGCGCGCATCGCATATGCAGCGGCGGCTCGCCGGTAATCTTGGTGCCAAAACCAAAACGTCCTCCGCAGTGATGGCATTTTTCGTCAGCCATCGCGCGCATCGTGTGGCACTTGGCATGATCGCAGGATCCGCGGCACGGTCCCCCGGGCATTCCGGGAGTTGGAATTATGACGACGCTCATGAGTTCATCCTCGCAGTTACCTCTGCGGCCCCTCGGAGTTCTCCAGCCTCGCGTCCTTTTCCCAAATTAGAACTTCTAACTCTGTGTAGCAAGCTCGCCTGTTTGTAGCAAGTTGGCCACATACAGTCAGTGGGACTTTTATCCAATTAGCTAAGACTCCGTTTTGCTCCCTTAATGCGCTTTAGGAAATCTACTCTGATTGATTTTCGTGCGCAAGAAGCCCTGACATAGGTAAGTCAACTTGGAAATGGCTTGTGAAGGCTAGGAATAGCGTCTTATTGCATAAGGTACCGACTGCTTGCCTTCCCATGCGCAATTGCAGCGCAACTAATGCGTCAGGCCGCAGGCAAAGAACCGCCCAGAAGTTTGCGCGAGCGCTCGAGATTACGCCTGATGTAGCCGCGGACGACTCGAGCCATGCTGTCGTCGGCGTCGCCAAGCGCGACCGCGGCCGGCGAACGCGGCCATCGCGGCTTCCATCGCGCGCCGGTCCGCCGGATTCTTCGCGCTCGCGCGAGTCGCGCGCGCAAGCGCGCCGCGAAGCCCGCCTTTTTTCGTGACGTGCTTGTCGCCCAACCGTTTGAGCGCCGCGAATGTAGCGCGCAGATCTTTTATCTCAGCCGCGTCGTATGCCGGCGCCGACTCGAGCGCCGCCGCCGCATGCGCGAGCATTCCAATCGCCGACATCGCCTGCCCCTGCGCATACGGCGACGTCAGTTCGGGCAGCAGCGCTTCCATGATCGTCCGCTGCATTCCGCTGATCAGTTCATTCAAAGTCGGCCGTAGCATCGTGCTCCTCACACCAATCGAAGTTGGTTCGCCAGGTCTTCGAACAACGTCGGCAGCAGCAGTTGCAGAAACGGCATCACGGCGTCCGAGGTGCGCCGCTCGACGAAATCGCGGATTCCGGTCAGACAAATCACCGCCATCTTCGCGTTGCCGAGCACCTGGTAGAAGAACAGACGTTTCCGATCGACGCTGTTGCCGGTCTTCTGTTCGTACAGGCGGTAAAAGGCCTCGCGCTCCATCAGGCCGCCCGCCAGTTCGTCGCGTCCCCAGAACATCATCGACGCCCACCCGAGATCCTCCATCGGATCGCCCAGATGCGCCATCTCCCAATCGAGCATCGCGATGATTCCGTTCTCGTCGTACAAATAATTTCCCGAACGGTAGTCGCCGTGAACGATCACCACGCGGTCCGTCACGACCGGGTTGGCTTTGAGCCATGCGAACGCGGCATCGAGAATCGGATAGTGCTCGCCCATCCGATCGCGTTCGTAAACTTCGCTCCAATGCGCCGCCTGAATGCGCGCGGGATCCTCAAGATTTTTCGGCGGCCCAAGAATCTCCAGCCCGCATTCGCGATAGTCAAGCGACTGCAAGCGCGCGAGCTCGCTGATGAAGTCATCCGCGACTTTCGCGCGCGTCGATTCCGCTTCCGCCGCCGGAAACGCGCCCATGCCGGTTTGTCCGGCCGCGCGATGCATGATGAAAAACGGCCGATCCATCACGCTCGCGTCGAGTTCGAGAAAAAGGGGCTCCGGAACCTTCAGGCCCGCGCGATGCATCGCGGCGATCACTTTGAACTCGCGCTCGCGATCGGATTTCAGCAGGCCTCCCGTCGGATCGCGCCGCCCGATCAGCGGACGCGTGCGCGTCTCGCCGCCTTCGCTCCATTCCAGGTCGAAGGCGTAGGTCTCGCGCGACGAGCCGCCGGATATTCGTTTGAGGCCGACCACGCGATGCTCGCGCGCGTGCGGCATCCGCCGTTTGAGATATTCCGTCAGTCGATGCTGATCCAATTTAGTGACGGTCCACTTTAGCGCTACGGATTCGGCGAAGTCGGCGGCAGCGCCGTCGGATTAACCGGCGCCGTGATTCCACCCATCATGCTGCCCATCGACGCGCGCAGCCGTTCGGCCTGCTCGATCTTGCCGTTGCGCATCAGTTGCCGTTCGACGCCGAGCGACTCGCGCTTGGCCTGCTCGATCTGTTCCGCCGTCGGCGGCGCGATTGCCACCGCGGACGCGAGCGTCTGCCGGGAAATCTGCGCCAGCAGCTGCGTCATCTGCACGGTCGAGGCTGAGGGCGGCGTCGTTGGCGATGAGCCCGCGACGTTTCCCAGCGCCTGCGCGAAACTCCCGGGACCGCGCGCCGTCATGATCATCTGCACTTCGTTCATGCTCGACGCGCCGTCCAGCCGCGTGCCCGACGGTGCGCTATGGCTCATCGCATCCACGTTCATCACGTCGAGCGACGGCGCCGCGCCGAGATTGTTCAGCGTCATTATCGAATCGTAGTGAATCTCGTCTGCGTGCGAGCCGTCGACCTCGAACGCGATCTGCGAATCGCCGTCGCCAATCGGCGAGACTCCGGTCACGTGCCCAATCGTCGCCGACGCATGCGTTATCGCGTCGCCGGGACCCAGCCCGCCGCTCGTGTCGAGCTGCGTCGTGTAGTACGACGGCTGACTCGAGCATCCCGCGAGCAGCGATCGCGACGATGAACGGCGCGCAAATTCTGATCGATCTACGCAAATGCCGGCATCACTTCCTTCGCGAACAACT
This sequence comes from uncultured delta proteobacterium, assembly GCA_963805315.1. GTDB lineage: Bacteria > Desulfobacterota > Binatia > Binatales > Binataceae > Binatus. The sequence continues at coordinate 428,283 of CAWDTQ010000014.1, read as the reverse complement.
CGAGCGTCGGCGGCGGCGCGAAGTCGCTGAAGAAAATCACGAACGTCGTGATTCCCATCGCCACGCGCTTTCTCGAGCTCCTCGATCAATTGCTTCGGCGTGCCTTTGATTCCGGTGCTGACGAACGGCTTGAGCATTTGCGCCGCCTTCCACTTCGCCTCGACTTCCGCGTCGCTCTGGCCGATGCAAACCAGCAACTGCTCCGAGATGTCGATCGTGTTCAGGTCGCGCCCGACGTCCTTGCAGTGCTGCTTGAGCACGTTGAATTTGTGCTCGAAGCTTTCGTAGCCGGCCGGACAGTTCCATCGGTCGGCGAACCGCGCGACCAGCTTCAACATGATCTTCTCGCCGCTGCCGCCGATCGTGATCGGAGGATGCGGTTGCTGCACCGGCTTCGGATTGCAGATCGCTTCTTCGATCGAATAGTGGCGTCCCTTGTAGGTCGCGCGCTTCTCGGTGAACATCGCCTTCATGATGTGCAGGCCTTCCTCGAACATCTTGAGCCGCGTGCCCATCGACGGAAACTGGTAGCCGTAAGCCTTGTACTCCTCGTCCATCCAGCCCGCGCCGTATCCGATTTCAAGCCTGCCGTTGCTGATGTGATCGATCGTCGCCAGCGACTTCGCCAGCAGCGCCGGGTTGCGGTAGTTGTTGCAGATGACCATGGTGCCGATGCGGATTTTCTCGGTCTTCGCCGACAGCCCCGCCATCAGCGCGAGGCATTCATGATGATCGAGGTCGGGCATCCCGCGCGTCCACATGTGATCGACCAGCCAGATCGAATGGAAGCCGAGCTTCTCGGCTCGATGCGTCCGCTCCTCGAGCTGATGCCACGACGACCCGGCTTGCGGCGAGAACAGGGCGAACTGCACTTTCTTGCTCATTGAAATTTACTCCCGTACGAAATTGGCGTGAAGCGTGAAATACCCGCCGACTCTGTTTCGCACGCCGAACCGCAAAGGGTCAACCGGCGCGCAACTCCGGGCGAGCGACTTGTGCGGTGACAGTGAATTGTGGAGAGGATTAGGCCCATGAAGATTCGACGGCGCATTGCCCTTGACGCGTTGGCGGTCCTGCTTCTTCTCGTCGCGACGAGTCGCATCGGCCGCGGACTTTCAGCCCGTCGGCGCGGCGCGCGAACTCAAAGGCGCGCCCGGAATTTACGAATGGAAGTTCGAAGCGACCGTCGGCAAATCGCCATTCGATAAAATCGCGCTGCATCGCGTCGCCAAGGGGCCGAATCCTCCCACGCATCCCGACGCCGTGGTGCTCTATCTGCCCGGCACCAACATGAACGGCGAAGTGGCGCTCGAGGACCCGCGCTACTCGTTCCAGGTTTACCTGGCCGAGCACGGCGTTGACGTGTGGTCGATGGACTACCGCACGCATTTCATTCCGCCCCAGACGCCAGAGACCGATCTCGCCGAGCTGGCGGGATGGACCAACGATCTTTTCGAGTCGGACATCGACGCGGCTGCGAAATTCGTCAGCGAAAAAAGCGGCCGCAGCAGAATCTTCGTTGCCGGCTTCAGCCGCGGCGTCGAGTTCGCGTACCTCTTCGCCGCCACGCACTATCCCGAGCGCGTCGCGGGAATCATCGCGCTCGACGGATCCATCCCGATCCCATCTGATGCGAGCCATGCCGCTGGAGCCTCGGCCATATGCCGACGATATCGGCGGCAAACATCTGACCTACGACAAGCGGCACACGCTGATGCAGATGGTGATCGACAATCCCGATCAGCCGGCGCCGATTCCCAAGTACAAGACTGCGCGCGAAAACCTGGAGCACGTCATGTACGATGCGGCCCCCGGCAACGGCGCGTTCGCGAACATGCCGGGCGGATTTTCCGACGCGGTCGTGCTGGCGCGGCTGCTGATTGCCTACGACCGCTACTGGCCGGCCGTTCAGGACTGGCGAGAATCCGTTCACGCCGCAAGTGCTCGCGTCGCTCAAGGCGTCGAAGATTCCGGTGATCGCGTTCGCCAGCACCAACTTCGGCGCGCAATGGCCCGGCCAGGTCGAAGCGGCGTCGAAATCGACCGGCGCGCCCGACCCTTCATTCACCAAGCTTGAAGGATGGGGCCATCTCGACGTGTTGGCGGGAACGAAGTCGGAGAGCGAAGTCTTCGCGCCGACCGTGGCGTGGATCAAGCAGCATCAGAAGTAGGCGGATAGTGCGGAGCGTCGGGGCGCGGCGGAGCGGGGGCGGCTCGGCGGAATAATCATGACCGCGGCGAGCGCCCACGCGCCGAGCACGAGTCCCGCGATACACCATCGCAATATCGAGCGGCCGCGCCGCGAGGCGACAACCGCGGTCAGCGGAGCGAGGGCGAGATCGATGGCGATCGAGGTCGCGATCAGGTTCGCGGGCGGTTCGCTGTAACCGATCACGGCGAATCCCGACGTGATGCTTAACAGGCTGGCGAGAATTGTGGTCATCGGTTTGCGCGGAACGACCTCTATATAATAGTTGAAGGACATGGCACGGGGCGACCACGAAAACGACAAGGACAACCTGATGAACAAGCTTCGCCAGATGAGCGAAGAAGGCATCGCGGGCTTTTTCAACGAGATCATGTCGAACGACAGGATGCGCTCGAGTTTCGGGCGGGCCGGCGAACGCTTCATGGCGAACAAGCAGACGTTCGATCGCAATGTCGAGCAGATGCTCGACTTCGTCAATATTCCGTCGAAGCGTGACGTCCGCGATCTGAAAGCGCGCCTCGATCACCTGAGCTCGCAACTGCTGAACCTCAGCATCAAGCTCGATCGCGCGCTCGATCACAGCGAAGGCGAACCGGCCAAAGCGAAACCCTCGATTAGGCGCGCGAAGAAGCCCAGTTGATCAGCAGACCGGTTGATCAAACGAATCAACCCGCGTGGATGCTGCGGCCTATATCCGCGAGGTCCGCAATAGTGCGCGGCTCGCGGCCAAGGTCCGGCGCAACCATCAGCACTGCGCCGGCGGGAAGCGAATCGCGGAGCGCGCTCAGCGAAACCTCCTCGCGCGTCTTGAGCGCGGCATAGTCGGCGAGGTTGCGCTTCAGTTTTTTCTTCAGCGCCGGTGCGATGTGCGCTGACGCCAGTTCCGCCGCGTCGGGCAGCTCCGCGAGCACGCGATTCACGACCATCGCGGATACGCGCAGGCCGGCGGCTTCGAGCGCGCCGATAAATTCCCGCGCCTGCGCGATTCGGCTCGACTCCGCCGTCGTAACGATAACGATTGCCGTGTCCGTGGCGCGCAGCTTGTCCCTGGCCCGCGCGGCACGCGTGGAAAATCCTTCGTACATGCCGTCGAAACTGCGAACGAAGGACTGCACGTCGCTCAGCAGGTTCAATCCGGTCACGCGATCGAACGCTGCCAAGCACGGCGCGCGCCGCAATATCCACCATCCGCAGCTGGCTGCGGAACAATCCGGCGGGCGCGCCGAGCAGACTGACGGCGCGCGAGTTCAGCAGCTCCAGCAGCCGGCGCGGCGCGTCGAGAAAGTCTATCGCCTCGGCCGCGGGCGGAGTGTCGAGAACTATCAGATCGGTGGCCGGATTGGCTGCCAGTTCGAGCAGCTTTTCCATCGCCATGTAATCCGCCACGCCCGCGAGCGCGCCCGAGAGGTTGCGATAGATTCGATTTTCGAGAATCGCGTCGCGCGCCGCGTCCGACAGCGCGTAGCGCGCGACGATGGAATCGAAGGTGCGCTTCGGATCCAGCCGCAACGCGCGCAGGCTCGCGCGATTAGCCGCGCCGCCACGGCGCGTCGGACCAATGCCGTCGAGCGGGACCTCGACCGGCTCGGAAGAATCGGCGGCGAGGCCGAGCGCGTCGAGCAGCCGCGGCGCGGGATCCACGGTCATCACGTCGACGGCGCGCCCGAGCATCGCGGCGCGCACCGCGAGCGCGGCGCTGATGGTAGTCTTGCCGACGCCGCCCGGCCCGATGCAGATGACCAGGCTTTGCGCGTGCAGGTCCAGCGGACTCGTTAGATGAGCGGCGCGCCCGGGACGAGCGGAATGCTTTGTATGCGCCTTCGGCTTCATCGGTCGAGCAGCTTCGCTCCGAGCGCGCGGCCAAGTTTCTCGAGTTCGCCGGCGGCCGATAGCCGGCGTGAACATCATCGGAAGATTGATCGTCGCAAGACCTGCGTCGGCGAATCGCGGCGCGGCGAGCGCCGCCTGTTCGTGCGCGGCGTTTCGGCGTATCGCGAGGCGGGCGTGGCCGCCGAGCGGACTCATCGAGGCGAGCTCGGAAGTGTCGAAGAGCAAATCGGGAACGCAGTTCATTATCGCGGCGACGGTGGCGATACCGAGCCGCTCGCGAATCGTCGCGGCGGTTTCAAGCGCCTCGCGAACCGCGAGATCCTCCGGCGTCGTCGTGATGACCGCGCCGAATCGCGTCGCGTCGCCGAGAAAGGTGTCGATCGAGTCGGCCAGCCGGTTCAGCGTGCCCGCCGGTGCGATTCCCTTTACGCCCGACGAGACCGACAGCAGTTCAACCGCACTGCCCGACGCGGGCGCGTCGATCACGAGATAACGATCTTCGAGCGCCGCGTCTCCCGCCATGATCCTGAGACGTTCCAGCAGCAGAAAGGCCTCGAGGCCCGGCAGCGCTGCCGTGACGTAGCCGAAGGTCCGGCTGCGGAGCATCCGGCGCGAGATGGCGCGAATCGGCACGATACGCTCGATAAACGCTTCGAGCTCGGCGCGCGGCGTGAGCGCGATCACGTCGAGCGAGTCGCTGACCTTGACCGCGGTCGAATCGCTCGGCATCGCGCCGAGCGCCGCGGCCGCCGACAGTCTCCGGTCCAGGTCGGCGAGCGTCGTTGGACGCCGGCGCGAAAGCGCAATCGCCAGCGCGGCAGCGACCGTGCTCTTGCCGGTGCCGCCTTTGCCGGTTACGAACAAGACCCGCGGCAGCGTCATCGGCTAGAATCTAGGGGTCGCGGAGCCGGCAGTAAACCATGAGCGAAAATAGACCAAAGATCGATTCGATCCTGATCGCGATACCGCCCGGGCATATCGTGCTGTTCAAGTCGATCGTCGAGTCCTACGACAATATCGCAACCCTGCGGACCGAAGATCCCGCGCGCCACCATCTGCGGATCTACTTCTCGGCGGATTCGCGCGAGGAAATCGAGGCGATGATGGCGTCGCTGGCGGCGCAGTTCGAGATCCAGCGGCTCGCGTAGGCACGGTTACGCAGGTCACGAAGCTGTTAATGAACGTGCTTCGTGGAACGTTGTCGCCCTCTTGTGTCCCGGTCGGTGGTGAGCTATTAGTCTGCTTACTTCGACGATGCCCTCTCTGTACTACAAATTCGTAAGATTTAGCTACAATTAGTAGCAGACCTGCAACCATCAGCTCTTGACGGATTTTGTTACTCTTGCTAAATTAAAACCCGACACGTTGGATTATGGTGTGTTTTCGCATCGCAGGTTGTCTTTCGCGAGCGCAGGTGTTGCATGATTGCCATACAGAAGGACAAGTGATACGAAAATCAGAACGCCAAGGTCGAAACGGGTCGGAAATTCCCGTTCATCGGTCTATGATGAACGAATCAGTGAGGGGCTCTCTATGAAACGGATATTCGACAAATCCCGCGGCCAAATGATGGTGTTGTACTCGGCTGCACTTGCTTTTGCGCTGGCGGGAGCGGTCGCGCTGTGCACTGACGTCGGCGTGATGTACATGGACTGGCAGCACATGCAGAAGATTGCCGACGCCGCCGCGCTCGCCGGCGCCAACTACTTGGATGGCTACGGCTTAAAGTTTGGCGGCACCGCCGGAGGCCGGCTGCGCCGGCATGAAGGACGACGCGACCAAAGTCGCCTGCACGTATGCGGTTGACAATGGGGTTGCCGCGAGCGTTGTCAATGTCACCGACGACCGCAACCACGTTACGGTCCAGGCCCATCTGGACACTCAGCCCTACTTCTTCGCGAAAGTGCTGGGCATGAGCACGTATGCCGTATCGGCAACTGCGGTCTCGACGGCCCCCGGTCCGGTCAATAACTGCGTTAACTGCGGTTTGTTCCCGGCCGGACTTCAGTGCACTGCTCCCTGCACAAATCCCAACAAGGTAGCCGGTCAGCCTCTTCAATTCGGCGTAAAGTTTGTCAACGTCGGAGCGTCGGCAACTGGGGATGGCTGAATCTTGACGGGAAGGGCGGCGCCAACCTGAAATCCAACATCGAAGGCGGCACGGCAGGTAACTACGCAGTCGGCGACTTGGTCGACACGAAATCCGGCGCCACCGTTGGTCCTGTAAATCAGGGTATAACCGACAGGCTCGGAAAAAACGACAGCAAGTGCACCGCGAGTCCGAATCCGTGCTCCGGCGGGAACCCCCCGAGTCGATCCCGGTCGGCGATCCCTGCCTGGTCGTCGTTCCCGTAGTCGACTTTACTAATTTGAACGGTAACAAGGAGACACCGATCCTGGGGTTCGCCGAGGTGTATTTGCAGGGCAACGTCACCACGCCAGCATCAGCGGATGTTTCATAAAATCGCTTGTCGGCGACACGACTTACTGGTTCAGGGGCGCCTAACCTCGGAGCGAATTCCCCTCCCGTGCTGACCCAGTGATGTGGCGGACGGTACCCGGACATCTTCTTGTATTGATCAGATAATGAATCGAGGAAGCTCTATGCTAAAGCGATCTCACGCAAAGGACTGCAGCACTCTCCGAATCAGCCGGGGCCAGTCGATGGTCGAGTTCGCGATGATCGCGCCTTTGGCGCTGATCCTTCTGTTTGTTGGCGTGCAGTTTGCCATCATCGGCCAGGCTGCTCTGGCGCTCAGCCAGGGGGCATCTGCAATCGCGCGCTATGTCGCGGTGAATGAGCCTCAGGGAGTGGTGAGTGCGACTTTCACAGGGAACCCGACTGCCGCAATGCAGGCGCTGTTGTCCCAATCCCTTGGCACCAACAAGTGGGGCGATCTCACGGTAACCGTAACATCCTATGTAGGCGGGACCAAATCCACCACAACCACAACGCCGCACACAAACCCAGGATCGGGCGCAGGTTACTCTGAGTTACAACGCCACCAGCAAGATTGCGCTGCCAAATCCATTCCTGGGGCTGGTTACGTTTCCAACCGCACTGAGCGCAGTGGACCAGGAGCAGTACGAATGAACAGGCAGAAGGCAACGTCAGTCTCTCGGCGAGCCGCCGGGCGAGCGACTCGGCGCAGGGACCGCGTCAGCCGAGGCCAGTCGCTGGTTGAATTCGCGCTGATGGCGCCTCTCGCGTTAGTGATCATGCTGGTTGGCATCCAGTATGCCATAATCGGCCAGGCGGCTTTGGCGGTCAGCCAGGGGTCATCGGCGCTCGCGCGTTATGCCGCAGCGAATTCCAAGACGGCAGCGCTGGGCACCTATAACGGCACGGGTTCGCTGCCGGCCAGCGCGCAGAGCTATTATGCCCCAACTCATCTGCCCCAACGGCACCTGCACCTGGCGTCACCGTCAGGTCCAGTCCTTTACGGGAACGACGAACCACCGCAACCAATACGCCGACGCCGCAAAACAGGTCGATCGGCTCGGTGGTCACTCTCAATTACGACGCCACAAGCAAAATCGTACTTCCAACTACATGGTTTTTTGGAATTAAGTTTCCAAAGACTCTAGCCGCGACGGACTCGCAAATGTACGAGTAGCGGCGGCGGGGTTAGGTCGAGCGAGAGTTACACCAGTCGAGCAGGTATCAGAGGCGCGCCGGTGGAATCGATGAAAGGGGAACGGGAAACACTGAAAGCAGTGCTGCGCCCGCTCGGCTTCATGGTCGCGCTGGCGCTGATCGCCGGTTCATTCTTCAACTTCGTTATTCCCGAGAAGCCCAAGCCGTTGCTGCGGATCGACACGCCGAATGCGAATGGGTCGCTGGCAAGTGAAGGTCTGAACTTCAGCGCGCCGGGCCTCGACGGCAAGAAAATCGACCTGAGTGATTACCGGGGTCATCCTGTGATCGTCGATTTCTGGGCGACCTGGTCCGAGCCGAGCCGCCGGCAGATTCCCAGCCTGGTCGCGCTCTACAACAAGTACAACAAGTCGCGCGGCCTGATCGTCATCGGGGTCTCGTACGACCAGATCCAGGGCGACGGGGTGAAGGCAGTCAAGCCTTTCGTTGCAAAATTCCGGATCGATTATCCAGTCGCGATTGCCGACGAGCGGCTGGCCGCCACCATGGGAGTCGATACGGTTCCGACGACGCTGTTTATCGGCACCGACGGCAAGTTGATTTCGCGAGTAGTGGGCGGGGGCCATCCCGGCCAGATCACCACGAGCGCAAAGCAACTGCTCGACAGCACTAACCGTGTCCGAACCGGCGCGGTGCAGAGCGCCCGGTCTGAACGCTATCTCTGATTTCCTGACGCGCCAGCCATCGGTTTTCCCTGAAATTCAGGTCCGCGTCTATTTCGCGATCGCGACGGCGTAGTCGCGGCCTTCCCAGTTTCGCGTTTCTCGCCAGTTGAACGTGAAGCGAATCGGCGCGTCGGCGGATGCGGCGATGTCGATATCGACGTATTCGAAGCCGATCGGCGTCGAGCTCGACCCGGTGTCATTGGCGTGCTGCCATTCGTCGTTGGACCAATGAAGCGTGAACCCGCTCGTGGCCTGAATGCGCAGGCGGTCGCCCGGCGAAACCGACTTGAGGTGGCGGTTGGATTTCCAGACGCGGATGCGGCTCGGCTTTCGTCCGGGCTTCATGTAGCGGTCGCGGACTTCGGCGACAGTGTCGAACACGCGGCCGTCCGAGGTCGAGCGCAGCAGCTTGATGTACTCGGCATGCGCCCACATCAGCGGCGTCGCGCTGCCGGTCTGGCAACCATACTTGAGCATCGCGCGCGGGATGTCGGGCTGATCCCAGATCTGCTCGGGCAGCAACTGCGTCGCATTCGCAAACCGTTCCATCGCGGTCAGATAAGGCATCGGGTCGCGGCCTGCCGCCAGTTCGTAATGCCCGCGCTCTCCCGTGAGCAGCGGCCACGGACGTCCGCGGCCCCATCCGAGGAAAGGCCCGCCGTCGTCGCGCTGTCCGTAGCCGTCGTGGGTGTAGCGGCGCCAGCATGGACCGGCGGGGAAGTCGGTCTTCAGCACGGCGTCGATGACGCGTAGCGAATCTTCCATCAGCGGATCGCCGGCCTTGCGAATGCCGTAGCGGACCAGTTCGAGAAACCCGCCGTCAACGATTTCCGCGACGGGGAATTCAGCTTGCGCTCCGGGCGCGCGATTGTGAATGAAGACGCGCTTGCCCTCGAGGCTGTCGTCGGCGTCGGGATCCGCGATGTCGATGGGATTGATGCGAACGTAGTGGCGCTTGACGCCGGGAACGAGGAAGCCGTCGTTGGTGACGGTCCACGCTTCGATGTTGGCCTCGAGGAAGTCGGCATACTCCTCGAGGAATTGCGCGGTGACGAGGTCGCCGCGGTCGCGCGCGAAGCAGGCTGCGCAAATCAGCCCGCCGATGTTGGCGGCCAGCGTCGAGGGCGAGTAGCCGGCGTTTTCCTCCCATCGCTCCTGCGGCGTGGGCGGTCCGTTGTCGACCAGGAAATAAGCGGCGCGCATCACCATCGGATACGGATCGAAATCCTTTAGCGCGCCGTCCTTGTGCATCCGCCACGCGAGCGTGATCGGAAACGAAACTTCGTCGAGCTGAATGCCGTTCCAGTACGGCTTGCCGTCGATCCAGAAATTCTGCGGAAAGCCGCCGTCCTCACGCTGCGCGCACGCGAGGTAGATGAGCGCGCGCAGCGCGGTGGCGCGGTCGCCGCTGGCGGCCAGCCCCGTCACGCTGTTGACCATGTCGCGCGTCCAGACCAGATGGTACCCGCCCAGGTCGTCGTCGCTCTTGGCCTCGCCCCACGGGATGCTGAGCGAAGCGATGAGCGCGCCGGGATAGGTTTTGTCTTCGTGGGCGAGCAGCAGCTCGCGGCTGCGGCGATAGAGCGCGCCGCCGTCGCCGGAGAATTGTTCGAGCGGAAGGAAGTGGCTGGACGCGCGCGTCCATTGTTCGAGGAAGCGCGCGCGATGCTCGGCGAAAGGCTCGGCCAGCGATTGGTACAGCGTCGTCACGGCGCGATTGAGCTCGCGGCCGAAGCCGAGGCCGAGCGTGAATGAGTAGCCCTTGCGCAAATCGATCTCGGCGGTGAGCGCGATGTTGCCGTCGACGGCGGCGGCGAACTGATAGTCCATCTTGAAGTTGGCGCTGATGTCCTGCCATCCGTCGGTGCTGCCGACGTATCCGCAAGAACTCCTGAGGAACGGCTCGGTGGCTGCCAGAGCCAGCCAGACATTCTCCTTGTTGGCGCTCAAAAAATCGTGCCCGACGATACGGGTCAGGTTTCCGTTGTTGCCCCATCCGCCGACGCACAGATGCGGCGCAAGCAGGACGTAGAGGTGTAGTTTCTTCAGCAGCTCCGCGTCGCCTTCGAGGCGGGTCTTGATGAGCAGCGTGGGCTGATGCGGATCGGTGATGACTTCCTTGGAGAGATGATAGCGGCCGTCGGGCGAATGGCCGACGATCTTCACGCCGAGACCGGTGGCGTCGAGATACTCGGTGGTGGATTGGAGATGGCGGCGCTCCTCGTGGAAGAAAGTCTCGCCGTCGGTGATGAGAAATTGGAGGTCGCGGACCTGGGGCTGATCGATGGTCGGGAAATAAATCTCGTTGAGGACGCCGGCGGAGGTGGTGAACCACAAGCGGCTCACCGAGGAGTAGGCGGTGCAGACTGCGTCCTTGGCGCTGCGGGTCCATCGCGGCGTGATGCCGGGTGCGCCGGTGGCGACCGGAGATGTCAGAATTCTTGCCATAGGACCTCGGTTGAACCCGCCTCAGACAGTTTCAGGTTGCTTGGGTGTAGTGGCGGCGGCTTTTTCATCGGGCTTGAGACGAAACATCCACGCGACGCCGACGCTGATCGCATAGAGCAGCAGCAACGGAATCGCGAGCAGAAACTGCGAGACCATGTCGGGCGGAGTCAGCGCCGCCGAGACAATGAAGATCGCGAGGATCGCGTAGCGCCAGTAACTGAACATCATCTTGTAGTCGATCATGCCGAGCTTGGTGAAGAAGAACGCGAAAATCGGCATCTCGAACGTCAGCGCGAATGCGAGCAGCAGCTTGGAGGAGAACGCCAGATACTCGCTGATGCGGATTGTCGGAGTGACGCCGATGCTCGCGTACTGCGCGAGGAAAAACGCATAGCCGACTCTGAAAACAACGGCCCAGCAGAAATACCCGCCGAGCACGAAGAAGATCGTCGCGAAGAAAACGAACGGCCTGGCCATCTTGCGCTCGGTCTCGTACAAACCCGGCGCGATAAATTTCCAGATTTCGTAAAACACCGCAGGGCTCGCGATGAACAGACCGGCGATCAGCGCGACTTTGATCTTGGTGTAGAAGGCCTCGCCCACGCCCGTGCCGATCAGCAGAACCTTGCCGCCGGAGACCTCGCGAATCGGCCAGGTCAGCATATGGAAGAGCGGATCGGCGATCGCGTATGCGACGATGAAGCCGAGGCCGATGGCGATGAACGCGCGAATCAGGCGGGTGCGGAGTTCCTGCAGATGCTCGATGAGCGACATCCGCGCCTGTTCGGGCGTCGCCTCGATGACGGCTGGCGGTGTGATATCGTCGCTGGTCACGGTGCGAAAGGGCCGGCTAGGTATTCTCGGTCGGCGGCCCGGACTTGGGCGCGGTCGCGGTCGGTGGCGCTTTGGCGGTCGGCGCTGCGGGCGGCTCCTCGAGTACGTCGGTCAGTTCGTGGAGCACGGTATTGCTCGCGAGGCGAAGCTCGCGCAGGATTTTTCCAGCGGTGCGCATAACCTCGGGCAGGCGTTCCGGGCCCAGCACAATCAGCGCGACCGCGAGGATGATGACTATTTCAAAGAGGTCCAAACTTCGATGACCGTCCGCCGCAATTCGATGACCTCGCCGCGCGCGGAAAAATTCCGCCCGCCTTCGACTCTGCCATGCCAGTTAATCATTATACGCGACTGGGGTGTCAACGATGCTTAAAACCGGGATAGTCGCGGATCGCCGCTACCTGAAACACTTCGCCGGCCGTGCGCATCCCGAGCGTCCCGAGCGCGCCGAGGTTATGATCGAGATGGCGGAGTCGCTCACGCGGCCCGATCTGAAATTCATCACGCCGCGCGAGGCGACGCACGAGGAAATCGCGAGCTGCCATGTCCCCGAGTATATCGCGACGGTGGCGCGGACGGCGTCGATGGATCGATTCGATTTCGATCCGGATACGCATAGCTCGCGCGATACGTACCAGACGGCGCTGCTGTCGGCGGGCGGCGTACTGACGGCGGTCGAGGCGGTGATGGACGGTGAAGTAGATAATGGATTTGCTATTGTCCGGCCGCCGGGGCATCACGCACTGCCTAATCGCGCGATGGGATTCTGCTTCTTCAACAACGTCGCGATCGCAGCGAAGTGGCTAATCGAATCGCGCGGACTCAGGCGGGTGATGATCGTCGATTGGGACGTCCATCATGGCAACGGCCTGCAGGATATATTTTACGAATCGCCCGAAGTGCTCTACGTATCGACGCATCAGTTTCCGCACTATCCCGGCACGGGCTCGCTCCACGAGGTCGGGTACGCCGCGGGAATGGGATTCACCGTCAATCTGCCGATGGCGGCGGAATTCGGCGACGCCGAATATCTGCGGGTGTTCGATCGACTCATCTTGCCGATCGGTCGCCACTTCAAACCCGAGTTCATCCTGGTGTCCTCGGGCTTCGACGGCCACTTCCGCGATCCGCTGGCCCAGATGCGCTTGACCGAGGCGGGATTCGGAGCGATGGCGCGGCGGGTGAAGCGGCTCGCGGCGGAATGCTGCGGCGGGAAAATGGTCGCGGCGCTCGAGGGTGGCTACGACCTCGAAGCGATCGCGGAATCGGGACGCGCTGTGATCGACGAGTTCGGCCGCGACCCGGACGATCCGATTCGTCCGGACGATGGCGGCGACCGAGCGATGCCTATGATCGAGCGGGCGGCGCAAAACGTTGGCCGCTTCTGGAACCTGGGCTAGATGCCGCCGGGAAAGAGCGCTGCCAGCGAAAAGCTCGTTTCATTAGGCAGTTCTCCGCCGCGCGAATACTCACTCGACAAGCCGCTAATAGCCATTGGCAGTCATCCGAAGAACGATGTCGTGCTCGATGACACGACGGTATCGCGGCGCCACGCCACGATCACGCGCAAACCTGGCGGCTTCGAGTTGGCGGACCTCGGCTCGACCAACGGCACGTATGTTAACGGCGGCCGAGTGAGCAAACCTGTCGCGCTTAAGCCCGGCGACGAGATCAAATTCGGTTCGGTGCGGTTTGCTTTCGATCCGGAGTCAGTTGCGGGTCGCATGCGTCGAGGACTCGTCCTTCTGGCGCTGGCGTTAGTCGCGGGATTCGCTGCGGCCCGCTATAGCAGTGAGATCGGGCCTGCATTATTGGAACTCGTGGGACGGATTTCAAATCATATATCGAGTCCCGCGCCTTCGGCGGCCAATAGTCAGTCGGAATCGGCCAATGAGCAGGCAACCGCCAGTTCAACCTCAGAGCCGCCGGCAAATCATCCGGTGGTAGCGCAGCCCGAATGGCTGGTGCGAGTGAACTACTACCGCGTTATGGTGAAGCTGCCGCCGGTAGTCGAAGATGCGGCCGCCAGCAAGGGCGATCGCGCGCATACGATGTACATTGTCCGGAACTACCACGGCGCCATGGAGCACGATGGGCTGGGACCCCAGATGCATACGGAGGATCCGGGCAGCCCGGGCTTCACGCCCGAAGGACTCGCAGCGGCGAAGTCCAGCGACATGGATGTGTGGTCGATGCGCGGCATGTCTGCGTCGGACAAGTGGGGCTCGCCGGCGTGGTCGATCGACGGATGGATCGCGCTGCCGTTCCATCGCATGCCGATACTCAATCCGCGGCTGACCAGCGCGGGCTTCGGAATGTACTGCGAATCGGGAGTATGCGCGGCGGGTCTCAACTTGTTGAAGGGCTCGCAGGGGAAGAGACCGAGGGGGTCGGCGGAGAGCGAACCAATCGAGTTTCCTCCTGACGGCGGTATGGTCGCCCTGAGATCGTTCGAAAACGAATGGCCTGATCCGCGCACCAGTTGTCCCGGCTATGTACCGCCGAGCGGACTGGCTATTACACTTCAGCTCGGCAGCTTCATGGATACTCACGTTGGCGAATACTCAGTCGCGCGAGAAAACGCCGATGGCAGTCGTACCGCAATCGAAGCATGCGGGTTCGATTCGACTAGCTACTCGAATCCTGATCGATACTCACAAGAACTTGGGCGAAATGTTCTGAAGTCTTACGGCACGGTCGTGGTGATTCCGCGCGCGCCGCTCGACAAGGGCGCGAAGTACGCGGTGTCGATGACCGCGAACGGAAAGCAGTACGACTGGAGTTTCTCGACGCAGCCGTGAAGCAACCACCCTAGCGCTGGAAATCGATCGCGATGATCGTCGCCATCGAATCGAGTGCGCCATCGGGCGTCGCAATCACCAGCTCGCCAATCGGATCCTGATTGAACAGAGTATCGGCGGCGGCGATCCGCCTGCGGACCTTGAGCGAAATTGTGCTTGCCAGCGGACGCACGTCGCCGACGTGCTTCACCTTCACGCCGCGCACCGAGACCGACTCGTACGGCTTCATCAGCACGTGCAGATAAACGCGATTGCCACGGCGCGTTGACGGTCCGTAGAACTGCCACGGCTCGAGTCCGGGATCGGTGCCGATGATCGCTTCGTTGTTGCGGTCCATCCAGGCGCCGATCGCGTCTAGCCTCTCGACCTGTTCGGGCGGAAGGGCTCCGTCGCCCATCGGGCTCACGTTGAGCAACAGATTCCCGCCCTTGCCTGCCACTTCGCACAGCGTGTGGATCAGCGAGCGCGCCGACTTGAGATCCTTGTCCGCAGGATTGTAGCCCCAGCTATTGTTGATCGTCAGGCAGGTTTCCCACGGGCCCTCGGGCGGCTTGGGCGGAACGGCCTGTTCGGGTGTTTGGTAGTCGCCGTAGCCGGGAATGCGATCGTTGATGACGACCGCGGGCTGGAGCGAATGGATCATCTCGACGAACTCGCGTGACTTCCACTCCTCGGGCGTGCGTTCCCATCCGCCGTCGAACCAGAGCAGATCGATCTTGCCGTAGTTGGCCAGCAGCTCGCGCATCTGGGCGAACATGAACTCGATAAACCGATTCCACTGTTCGGGCGTCGAGCGGCGCCAGTTGCCCCACTTGTAGGGCTTGTCCGACTCGAGAAACGCGGGGTAGTCAGGATGATGCCAGTCGATAAGTGAGTAGTACAGTCCGACCTTGAGACCTTCGGTACGGAACGCATCTGTATATTCACGAACTATATCGCGCTTGAACGGTGAATACTCAATCGAATAGTCAGAATGTTTCGTATGAAATAGGGAATAGCCGTCGTGGTGCTTACTAGTCAGGACGGCGTACTGCATACCAGCGCGTTTAGCCATTCGCGCGAGCGCGCGCGCATCCCATTTGACTGGATTAAAAGTCTTGGCGGTCGAGTGATACTCGTCCACCCCGACGCTCTGGCCGTTCGGCAGCGCGCCGACCCCTCCGACCAGCGGCCACGACAGCTCGAGCCCGCGCTGGCTGCAATGCCCCCAATGGATGAACATCCCGAATCTCGCCTTGTTAAACCACGATTCCATAGCCGCGCATTGTCGCCTTCATCGGAGGCGGTTGTCCATACTGCGAGCGTCCTTCATTTTAACGGCGTCCATCCGAGCGCCGGCACAATTTGATCGAAGGAGACGCCGAGCAGCCACACGAATTCGACGGCGCCGGTGCCGGACGACGCGCGATTGAGCGCGACCTGCACGCCGAGATTTACCTCATACGTCGAGTTGAGCCATGCGACAGCGGGAGTCAGCTCGAAGTCAGGCGCCGACGAGTTTCGATGCGCGCTCAGGTATTGCGCGTAGTCGAAATCGAGATGAGGCGTGAGGTCGCGTATCGCGCGAGGCACTGAATTGGCGGCGACGTTTTCGTCGAGGTAGGACAGCGAATACTCGAGCTCGAACTCGGCGGACATCAAGTCGTCGCGGGCGCCGGTCACCTTGCTTTGAAATCCCCAATCGCCCTCGATGCCGGCGGGGCGCAGGACGCGCAGCAGGTCGGGCAAATCGGCGAACCCTTTCTGAAAAAGCAAATCGACGCCGGCGCGCGCGTGAGTTTCCGAGCCACCGGTGTTGTCGCCAAGCGGCAGCTCGATCGAGGGATTGATCGTGAACACGAATTCGTGGCGGGGAATCGCGACGAGTATGTGCTTGTAGGCGAGTTCGAGATTGCTCGACGTGGTGGGTTCTCCCTCCTGCTCGAAGCGCTGATAGCCGGCGAAAATCGAGAAGCTGGAGTTGGGCGAGATAGTTTTTTCGAGGTACAGGGACTCGGAGTTCTGAGCGCGATCGACGCCGCCCGAAACCGAGAGATAATTTTCGGTGGTGGCGTCATTGCCTATGAAGTTGCCGACGAAGGATCGTCCCACAGGATCGGCGCTGACCATCGGCGCGGAGAGGAGTAAGGCGGCGGCGCATGAGAAGCAACCTATACCAGCTATTGTGGTCCAACGAGATGGACACCACCACGGGTAGTTTCGTTCCGTCAAATTTCGCATTGTCATTTGCGCAGATGCCGAGTTGCGACCTGGCTTTTCGGGCGGATGCGCCGGCGTGCAGAATTCTGGGTGTAGCCTTGGCCCATGGGAATTGGATTAGAGCACGGCATTGACTGCGCCGTAAGGCTGAAAAGTTCATCTCCGGGGTGGGGCGCCTTTTGGAGAGCTTTGTATAACCTCTGCGAACCCATTCAGACAGAAGCAGAATCTTGAATCGCGCGCGAAAAATGCGCGCTGAATAAGGACCCTCACCTTCATCCTCTCCCTGCAGGGAAAGGGGAAGAAATCGGCTTCGCTCGGGATGACACAAAGATCGCTTGCGGATTGGCGACGCGTCGAATACTTCCATGTAGGACTGCCGATAACCCTGGACGGCGCGGACATTGATTGTCCGTGTGAATGTGAGTGGATAAAATGAAACGCAACTTCTTTAGAATGTCGTGTCTTGCCGTCGTGGCGGTGCTTGCGGTCGCCTCGGCCTGCAAGGGCGCAACGGATGGACTGCCAGTGAGAAACACCGGTCATTACGCAATCATCGAAACCGAACGCGGCACTATCGTAATCGAGCTTTACCCCGAATCCGCGCCCAAGACGGTCGCGAATTTCGAGAAGCTGGTGGACAAGGGCTTCTACAACGGCCTGA
Organism: uncultured delta proteobacterium; assembly: GCA_963805315.1. Classification (GTDB taxonomy): domain Bacteria; phylum Desulfobacterota; class Binatia; order Binatales; family Binataceae; genus Binatus. The sequence goes on along the minus strand of CAWDTQ010000014.1, from coordinate 410,975 downwards.
CGTGGCATCGCGTCGTGCCGGACTTCGTCATCCAGGGCGGAGATCCTGACGGCACGGGCGCAGGCGGCCCTGGATACACCGTCCCCGCTGAGATCAAGGAAAAGCACCTGCGCGGAAGCGTCGCCACCGCGCGCACGGGAGACGAAGTAAATCCGAATCGGGAATCCAGCGGCAGCCAGTTCTACATCTGCCTCGAACCGCAGCCGGGACTCGATGGCCAATACACGGTCTTCGGCGGAGTGATTAAGGGCATGGACGCGGTCGACAAGATTCAGAAGGGCGACCATATGAAGAAGATCACGCTCGCCAAGGAGCCGCCGAAGTAAGGTGGCCCGCCCAAGGCGGGCGACTCGGAACCGGAACCGGCTTCGCGTGGCGCGAAGCTGTCCGAGATCCTCCTCCCCTCGCGTTGCTCGGGTCGTCAGGATGACAGCCGGGGGGAGCGTCGCTCAGATTGTGCTATGACAGCGGGGAGGAGCGTCGCTCACCGTAGTCCGATGACAGCGGAGGAGCGTCGCTCATGAGGATGACGGCGAGGGGAGCGTCGCTCACGTAGTCCGATGACGAAGCAAGCGGGGCCCTACTTCAGCGTAGACCTGCATCTCCATACCAATCGCGGCAGCTCGGATTCGAACCTGGAGCCGAAAGACCTGGTCGCGCGGGCGCGCACGATCGGAATCGGCGCGGTCTGCATCACCGAGCACGACAACATGTGGGATTCGCGCGAGATGGCGGCGCTGGCGGCGGACTCCGGCGTGATTTTTCTGCGCGGGATGGAAGTCACCACCGACATGGGGCATGTCGGCGCGTTCGGGCTCGAGCGATACGTCGGCGGAATCTACAAGCTGGCGGAACTGCGGCGCGTGGTGGATCTCGAAGGCGGCATACTGATAGCGAACCATCCGTTCCGCTACAAACTCGACCCGCGCTTTTCGTTTATCAACCCCGATTCCGAGCCGATCGATCCGAGCTACCCGGACCGCGCGGCCAAGCTCAAAATCTTCGAGCTGGTCGACGCAATCGAAGTGCTGAACGGCGCATGCGGCGAGGATGAGAACGTGTTTGCGCTCAAGGTCGCGCGTCATCTCGGGATGGCAGAGGTAGCGGGCTCGGACTCGCATTCAGCCGGGTCGGTAGGATGCGTGACGACACTGCTCGACATGCCGGTGAAGGATGAGCGCGACCTAATCGACGCAATCCGAGCGCGGCGATGTCGAGCAGGCCGCGGTCTCTTGAAGAGCGCGCTCGCGCCTTTCGAGCTGTCGGCAACCTCCGGTTAGTGGCCGATTCCTTCCCGCCGTGCCATTGTCCGCGACGCGATCGATCCGATAAAATTTTCGCGCCGCTGCTGAGACTTTACCGATGAGTGCCAACAAGGATCGCCTCGCTCTGATCGAGCATCTTTCGTCGATCGGCGGCGAGCATTCCGAGGATCTTCGCGAAACCCTCGATCGCGTGGCTTTCGCGATCGCGTCGGGCATGGAGGCGGAGGTCTGTTCGCTCTATCTCTTCGATCCGCAGCGCGAACGGATCGTGCTGCGCGCCACGGTCGGCCTCGATCGCGAATCGGTCGGCAAGGTATCGATGCGGCTTAGCGAGGGACTGGTCGGGTTGGTGCTGGAAAAAGACGAGGCGGTCTGCGTGCCCGACGCGATCAGTCATCCGCGCTACAAGTATTTTCCCGAGACCGGTGAGGAGCGCTTCCACACTTTTCTCGGCGTGCCGGTTCGCGACGGCCGCAAGAAGCTGCTCGGCGTGCTGGTGGCGCAGACGCTCGAGCGCCGCAAATTCAACAAGAGCGAAATCCGCCTGCTCAATACCGCCGCCAACCAGGTCGCGCAGATTCTGTCTCATTTCAGATTGCGCGAATCGCTCGCCACCAAGGAAAAAGAGCGGCTCGAATACAAGCGCCGCATGATCGAGGCCAACCGCCAGCTCAAGGACTACGAGAAAGTCGGCGGCAAGACGCGTCACGCGCCGCCGGCCAAGATTCGACGCCCGCGGCTGGCGGGACTTTCCGCGTCTCCCGGATTTGCGCAGGGCAGCGCGCACGTCGTCGGCACGTTTCTCAGCAGCGTCGATCGTCATCAGAAGTCGCGCGACCCCAAGATTGAGGGCAAGCGCTTCGAGGAGGCTCTCGCCCGTTCGCTGGCCGAGCTGGCGACGCTGCGCGTGCGGATGGAACCGCTGATGCCCGAGTCGGATCTCAGAATTTTCGACGGCCATCGCATGATTCTCGAAGACGAAGAATTCGTCAGCCGCATCCGCGAGACGATTGCCAACGGCTACACGGCAGAGAGCGCGCTGTTCCGGGTGATCGAGGAGCTCAGCACCTCGATGCTCGCGGTCGCGGACAACTACCTGCGCGAACGCGCCACCGATTTCCGCGACGTCGGCCATCGCGTGCTGCGCCATCTGCGCCAGGAGGTAAAGCGGGCGCCTTTCAGCAAGCCGACGATAATCGTCGCCGAGGAGCTGACGCTCTCGCAGTTGACGATGGTCAGCCACGACAAGCTGGCAGGTATCGCGCTGCAGTCCGGCGGCGTCACGTCGCACGCGGCGATCCTGGCGCGCGCGTTCGAGATTCCGACCGTGGTCGGCGTCGAACACCTGATGGAATCCGTCATCGAGGGCGATCAGCTGGTGCTCGACGGCAACGCGGGCGTCGTTTACGTCAACCCCGGCACTGAAATCGAGCGCGACTACGTGAGCCTGTCCAAGCGCTACGAGGCCTTCAAGAAGGAGCTTATCGAGGAGGGCAACGCGCCCACCGCGACGCGCGACGGCCATCGCGTCATGATGCTCGCGAATATCGCGTTGCTCGCCGACATTCACCTCGCGATCCGCTACGGCGCCGAGGGCGTCGGCCTGCTGCGCTCGGAGTTCTCGTTCCTGACCTACGAGGATTTTCCCGACGAGACTCAGCAGCTCGCGCTGTACACCAAGATGCTCGACGAGCTCGGCAGGCGACCCGTCACGATTCGCACGCTCGATATCGGCGCCGACAAGTATCCGCCGTACATGCGGGTGCCGCGTGAGGACAATCCGTTCCTCGGCTGGCGGTCGATTCGCATCTCGCTTGAGATGTCGGGACTGTTCAAGGTTCAGCTCCGCGCGATTCTCCGCGCGGCCGCCAAGCACAACGTCCGCATCATGTTCCCGATGATCTCGAGCCTCGAGGAATTGCGCCGCGCCAAGGAACTGCTGGCCGAGTCGCAGGCCGAGCTGTTCAAGGAAGGCCTCGAGCATAATCCCAATATCGAAGTCGGGATCATGGTCGAGGTGCCGTCGGCCGTGTGGCTGGCGCCGCGGCTGGCGCGCGAGGTCGATTTTTTCTCGGTCGGCACCAACGACCTTATCCAGTACCTGCTCGCCGCCGATCGCAACAATCCCAAAGTCGCGCACCTGTACGAGGCGCTCCATCCTGCGGTGATTTCCGCAATTGCCGAGGTCGTCAACGTCGCGCGCGCCGCGGACAAGGAGGTCTGCCTGTGCGGCGAGATGGCCAGCGATCCGCTCGCGGCGCTGCTGCTGGTCGGGATGGGCCTCGACGAACTGAGCCTAAGCCCTTTGTTCATTCCGGTGGTGCGCAAAGTCATTCGCGAGGTCGATTATCAGACCGCGCGGCTCATCGCGCGCGAGACTCTGCAAATGGCCAGCGTGCAGGAAATCAAGGGTTACCTGGTCGAGCGTTATCGCGACCTGGGGCTCATCAATCTGGTCGAAATGTACCGCTAGGTACCCCCTGCGAGGATAACTTCAGCTATTTCCCTCGACTTTGGCGCTATAAACGTGTTTCAATTTGGGTGGTTGACATTGCCCGTCGGGATTGGTTTACACTGTTCTCTGACCGACCGGTTAGATAACTGCATGATACCGTCGGTCCCCGCATCTCAGTAGGTTGGGCGGGAGTTGCTGGGCAGGAAGCTCAAACAGAGGATCTATTCATGGCATTTCTCGTATTCCTTGGCGCATTTCTGGTATTCGCAGCAGGTATCCTCTATTGGCTCTTGGGGACCAATCGCTACGGTGGCGACCATCAGGCTGCGACGCTGCAGTTAACCGCCCGCGAGGGCGCGACCGCGGATGCCGCGATAAAGCCCGAGCCTTGCCGTACTGTTCGCGTCTATTTCATCAAGCCTTCGCGCTACGACGAAGACGGTTTTGTCCAGTACTTTCGTTACGGCGTCCAGCCGAACAACACGTTGACGGTGTTGACCGCGCTCAACGAGGCGTTCAACAAGCGCTACGCGGTCGAGAGAAACGTCCGCCTCGAAACGGTCATTTGGGACGAAATCTGCGACGGCATCGTCAGCCCTGAGACAATCACCGCGATTAAGGACAAGGCGCGCGAGGATGGGGTCGAGTTGCTGATCGGGCTGGCAGGAGTGCAATCGAATCAATATCCGCGCGGGCGCGACCTGGCGCTGCAGTTCGTCGCCCAAGGCCTGCCCACGATGATGGGCGGTTTCCACGTCAGCGGCTTTCCGGATTCGTGCAAGTTCCTGAACGAATGCGGCGTCACGACGGTCGTTGGCGAGGCGGAGAACATCTGGGGCGACATCGTCGAGGATTTTCTGCGCGGCGAGTTGCGCATCAGCTACTCGGTCACGCAGGGAATTCGCGCGAAGACCGGCCAGGAAGACATTATCGTCCCGCTAATCACCGAGTCGCTGCTGCCGGTGCTCGACGATCGTTATCTCACGCGATTTTTCAACGACACGATGACCACGCTCGACACTTCGCGCGGATGCCCGTTCACCTGCTCGTACTGCAGCGTGAAGAACGTGATGGGCCGCACGATGCGCTCGCGCGAGCCCGACGCGGTCGTAAGCTGGGTGCGCGACGCATGCCAGCATCACGGGATCGAGTCGCTGTTCCTGGTCGATGACGACTTTTTCCGATCGCCGCGATGGGAAGAGATCCTCACCGGGCTGGTCGAAGTGAAGAAGGAATACCCGAAGCTCTCCTTCATGATGCAGGTGGACGTCGACGCGTCGTGCTACGCCAACGTCGCCGAGGGCGAGACCGAGACCGCCAAGCATCGACGCAGCAAGCGCTTCACCGAGTTGGCCGCCGCCGCGGGATGCTACCAGGCGTTCGTCGGAATCGAGTCGCTCAATCCCGACAATCTTAACTTTGCGACCAAGTACCAGAACACCGACGACCGCCAGCACAAGGGCAAGCTGGAAGCGGTGCGCGCGCACGTGATCGACAAGTATCGGCGCGTCGTCGAGAACTGGCACAAAGTCGGCGTGTCGGTGCATGCCGGGTACATGCTCGGATTCCCATTCGACGGTCCCGACTGCGGCCGCGTGGCCGCTGCCACCCTGAAAAAAATCGGCTTCGACATCGTGTCGTTCTTCATCATGACTCCGCTGCCGGGGACCGAAGACCAGGCGCGCTTCACCAAGGACGGCTCGATCATCGACTGGGACTTCAACCAGCTCGACTCGCAGCACGTCACGCTCAAGCACGACAAGCTGGACAAGGAAAGCTGGCTCGGCGCGTATCGCGACGCTTACCTGGGCTTCTACTCGATCCCGCGCTTCCTCCACACGATGTTCACCCTGTGCGCGGGGCGAGGACTCGACGCCGAAGCGCGCAGGGGAGTGCTCCGTCAGTTCACCTATTATTTTTTCAGCTATCGCCAGGGGCGGCATCCGATGGTCGGCGGGATATGGCCGATTCGGCGCCGCGACGTGCGTCGTGCTGCGGTCACCGACGACGAGGCGCGCCGCCTTTACCTCGGCAAGCGCTTCGACGCGATTTTGCGCGGCGACGGCGGCGAGGGATTCGCGGCAGCACCGGCGTAAGCGAGACGACAATTCAGGATACAGAAGCGTGGCCGGCGCGATCCCAATCGGGGTCGCGCCGCTGCGCGTTTTGGGTACAGATAGCTACATCGCGGCAGAACTTTTGCGCGTCCGGCTTGCGCCAACGCCATACAACCGGCTAGGGATTCCCCCGGGGATTTCATCATGATTACCAAGCCCGAAATTGTCGTCATCGTTGTCGCGTTCCTGGCCATCGTCTTCCTGCGCCGTTTCCTCGGGAGCCTTATCCGCCTCGCATTTTTTCTCGTCTTCGTGGCGATCGCCGCGGGGGGCATTACGATGATGCTGAACGACGAAACGATTTGGGAAAAGCCCGGCTTCGTGCAGCGGGTGCAGCGATTCGTCACGATGAACTCCGCCGCCTCGAGCACGACGGGCTCGGGCTCGGTGACTTGCGATCCGAACAGTCCTCCGCCCACGGAGGCAGCTTCAACTACGCCGCACAGGCACGTGAAAAAAGAAGCCGAGCCCGAACCTCAGGCGACCCGAAACGAACCGGGCCCGGGTCCCGCCTCGACCGAAGATGTCTTTCCGGAATTGATACTTCGCGGATATCCGGGAATTTCGCGCGAGAAGCTGTTTCAACTCTCGCAGGAAACGGTCAATTCGCTCGGTGGATGGAAAATCGTCAAGTCGGACCCGGGCAGCTTCACTCTCAATTGCATCTACACGTCGCGAATTTTCAAACTCGAGGATGACGTGAGGATCACGGTGCAGCCGTCAGGCAATATCGACGTGTGTTCGCGCTCCGGACTGGCCCGCCCCGACGCGACTTCGATGCTGCGATACTTCCCTGGCGACCTCGGCGCCAACGTCGGCCATATCAAGCAATTCTACGAAACGCTCGAGCCGAAGATGGACGAGGTTTACAAGGAAGAGCAGGACAAGCAGAACGCCAAGAAGCCCCCGCAATGAGCAAGCGCGCGGAACTTAATTTGATGTGAAACCCGCGGTGGGTTTCACACACTTCCCTGGGCAGGGGTGACCACTGCACTCAACGAAAAAAGGCGGGCGCTTTTGACAAGACTCACGCAATCCGGTCAAGCTGTGATCGTATGGCGATACGAGAAGCTCAGATCGACGCGCTCGCGACTCATCTTGTGAATGGGCTCATCGATCGCGGCGTTATCAAACCCAAGGCTGACGTCAAGGAACTGGTTGCGTGCGTGGTCGAGCTGATGTCGGCGAATTTCGAGACCGAGGCGCAAATCGACGACGAAGCCGACAAGATGGCGGAGGCGGAGGCGCGCCGCGACACGCGGCTCGACGTCACGCGGCTGCGCAGCCTGATTCGCCAGCGTCTGGCCGAGAAGAAAAACTTCACGCTGTAGCTGATGTCATCGGGTCCGGCGCGACGTTCGGCAGCCAACGAGATCTCTGGACGGCTTATTCTGAAAAAATGAAACTCTCCGAAGCACGAGTCCTGTTCCTGGCGCGCGAGTCGCTGGCGAAATTGCGCGACGAGGGATTGGCCGAAATAGCGAACTTTCCGCTGGCGCTTAGGCAGGCGCGCGAAATCGTCGCGCAATTCAACGAGCAGGGCGACGAAATCGACGCGATCGTGCGGCGCAAGATCAATTCGATCAAACGCGGCGTCGTCGAAGGCTCCAACGAATGGACCCTGCTCTACAAACGCTACCGCGACGAAGAGATGCGCAAGAAAGGCCCGCAGCGGTGAAGCGACCCCACACGAAGAGGCAGGAACCTAACCGCTAACCCCTTCCCGCGCAGGAAGGGGAACCAGATTTGGAAAGGTTTTGTGGTTCAGAGACTGTGCGCCCGGAATTGTCGGCGTGAGGCACGCCTCTTCTGAATTCTCGATATTCAGCACCCAGATGCGCACAGACCAGAAACGCGTCCGGTCCCCCTTCCCGCGCGGGAAGGGGTTAGGGGTTAGGTTCCTTGCGTTGATACAATCCGCGACATGGACGACAACGAATTTCGCGAACTCTCCGACGTCGCGTTGAGCAAGGTCGCGAAATGGCTCGAGGACCTCGACCCCGACGAGGTGGATTACACCACCGCCGACGGGGTCGTGACGATCGAGTTTTCAGGCGGCGCGAAGTTTATCCTGTCGCGGCAATCGCAGATGAAACAGATGTGGCTGGCCGCCGGCTCGCACGGATTCCATTACAGTTGGGATGCCGCGCGCGGTCTGTGGCTAGACGACAAGGACGGTCACGAATTGTTTCCGCGCCTGGCCGCAGACGATCTCCGAGCAACTCGGGCATCCCTGTCGAATTTCTGATGAGACGCGAGTCGAATTGCCTGGACGCCGACGTAATCGTGATTGGAGCGGGGCCCGCGGGATGTGCGGCGGCGATTCGGCTGGTCGATGCGGGCTACAACGTGATCGCGCTCGAGCGCAAGGAGCGCGAGGACGGCGAGGATATCACCTCGGGCGAGGTGATCGTCGTACCGACGCAAAATGAATGTGCGCTGTTGGGCGTCAAGTTCGAAGGGGAATGGGTGCTCGACCGGATCACCGGCTTTCGCAACGTCTATCCCGATCTGTCGTGGACCTACCATCCGATTCCCTCTGTCACTTGTCCTGTGCAGGTTGACCGCGGCGGATTCAACGCCGCGCTCCGCCGCAGGCTGGTCGAAGCGGGCGGGCGGCTGGTCTGGAACGCACGGGTCACCGACCTGGAATTTCGCGACGACGCACCGTGGCAATCACCGCCGACCGCCGCAGCTATTCGGCGCGGATGCTGATCGACGCGGGCGGCCGCTACGCGCCGTCGCTGCGCGTGCTGAATCTCAAGTCCGAGGATCCGGAGTTTTCGCAAATAGGTGTCGCAGTCTTCTTCAAGTCTTTCGACGGCACTCCGCTGAATACGTGGGATCGCCATTTGTACGGCGCGCGCGGCGCGATGATCAGCGGCTCGCGGATTCGGCCCGGGCTGTATCGCTATATCCTCGAAGCGGATCTGGCCGCGAAGCAGTCCGACCGGCTCGGCGCGATCGAATTTTACGAATCGGTCGCGCGCCAGCACGATCCCTGGCTCTACCGTCGCGTCATGAGCGAGCCGCGCGTAGGGCGGCAGTGGTCGATGGCGCCGCTTGGGTATCGCGTCAGCGCGGTCGCGCGCGACCGCCTGCTGCTGGTGGGAGACGCGGCGGGATATCTCTCGCCGATCACGGGACAGGGCAATGAATTCGCGCTCCGGACCGGACGCCTGGCCGCCGCAGCCACCGACAATGCCCTGCAGGCGGCGATCTTTCGCTGGCGCGTTCGCGTCGTACGTCGAAGGGAGGAGATACGAAGTCGAGCGCCAGGTCGACTACGTCCGGGCTCAGTTGCGAATCCTGCGCGATCGCGACGCGCTGTTGAGAGCCTCGCGCGACGACGAGTACCGAGCGTCAGTGTTCGGACCTTACGGGATTGCGGCGACCGAGCGCGGCTCGCTGGTATGAAATTTCTTTTGGTTCCCCTTCCCGCGCGGGAAGGGGTTAGGGGTTAGGTTCCTGAGACGGCACAACCAGCGCATGCCACACGGCGGTAAAATAACGCGCGTCCAAGGTGTTCAGGCGGATAAGCTGACGTTCGCCAAACGACTGCGCCGCGAAATGACCCCGGCCGAGCGCATTCTCTGGAAGGCCGTTCGGCGAAGTGCCATCGACGGATTTCACTTCCGCCGTCAGCAGGTAATCGAAGGATTCGTCGTCGACTTCTATTGCGATGCTGCCAAGCTTGCGATCGAACTTGACGGCGGCGTGCACGAAGAACAGTGGAAGTATGACGAGTCGCGTGACCGGACGATCTCGCGCACGGGGGTACGGGTTCTCAGGATTTCGAATGAAACTATGCTCGACAGCGAAGCGGTGATTGAGCATATCCGGCCGGCGCTGCGAGAGAGCCAAAGAACCTAACCTCTAACCCCTTCCCGCGCGGGAAGGGGAACCAGAAGGAGGGGCATTCCCGCGCGGGAAGGGGAACCAAAATTGTCTATTCACACACTTATCCACAGGGGTTGCAATTGCCCCCGATCAGGCTAAAATGCGGTTAGCACTCAGACGTTGCGAGTGCCAATTGACAAAACCCGGACAGTAATTAACTTTCCGATGGCTGGAATCGTCCAGTCTAGCAACACTTTTCGTAAGCCAAGGAGGCTGCTGGTTCCCAATGAAAGGACTAAGACCACTGGGAGATAGAATTCTCGTCAAGCGTGTCAAAGAAGAGGAGCGGACCAAGGGTGGAATAATCATCCCGGACACCGCCAAGGAAAAGCCCCAGGAGGGCAAGGTCGTCTCCGTCGGCAAGGGCAAGCATGACGACAACGGCAAGCTTATCCCTATCGAGGTGAAGGCGGGCGACAAGATCCTGTTCGGCAAATACTCCGGCAGCGAGTTCAAGCTCGAGGGCGAAGACCTGCTGATCCTGCGCGAGGACGACATCCTGGGAATCATCGAGTAGGCAATCACGCTCGCTCGTCACGAGTTCAAGTTTCTAATCACTGAAAAAAAAATAGGAGAGGCAAAAGAACCATGCCTGCAAAGATAGTTCGTTTCGGACAAGAATCGCGCGAGAAGATCCTCAAGGGAGTCAATGTTCTCGCCGATGCCGTCACCGTGACGCTCGGTCCCAAGGGCCGCAACGTCGTGTTGGAGAAGAGCTTCGGCGCTCCGACCGTGACCAAGGACGGCGTAACGGTCGCCAAGGAAATCGAGCTCGAAGACAAGTTCGAGAATATGGGCGCGCAGATGGTCAAAGAGGTCGCCTCGAAGACCTCCGACGTCGCCGGCGACGGCACCACCACCGCCACCGTGCTCGCAAGGCAGATTTTCACCGAGGGCATCAAGATGGTCGCCGCAGGGCACGATCCGATGTCGCTCAAGCGCGGCATCAATCGCGCGGTCGAGGCAATTACCGCCGAGCTCAAGAACCTGTCCAAGCCGACCAAGGATCGCAAGGAAATCGCGCAGGTCGGGACCATCTCGGCCAACAACGACTCGACTATCGGCGATATCATTGCCGAGGCGATGGAGAAGGTCGGCAAGGAAGGCGTCATCACGGTTGAAGAGGCGCGCGGACTCGAGACCCAGCTCGAAGTGGTCGAGGGCATGCAGTTCGACCGCGGCTACCTGTCGCCGTACTTCGTGACCGATCCGGAGCGGATGGAAGCGAAGCTCGACGACGTGTTCATCCTGATTCACGAGAAGAAGATTTCGTCGATGAAGGACCTGCTGCCGATCCTCGAGACGATTGCCAAGACCGGCAAGCCGTTCCTGATTATCGCCGAGGATATCGAAGGCGAGGCGCTGGCGACGCTGGTGGTGAACAAGATTCGCGGCACGCTGTCGTGCGTCGCGGTCAAGGCTCCGGGCTTCGGCGATCGGCGCAAGGCGATGCTCGAAGATATCGCAATCCTGACCGGCGGACGCGCAATTTCCGAAGAACTCGGGCTCAAGCTCGAAAATATCACGCTGAACGACCTCGGCCGCGCCAAGCGCCTGGTGGTCGACAAGGATAACTGCACGATTATCGACGGCGCCGGCAAAAAGGCCGACATCGAGGGCCGTATCAAGCAGATTCGCGCGCAGATCGAAGAGACCACCTCGGACTACGATCGCGAGAAGCTGCAGGAGCGGCTCGCGAAGCTGGTCGGCGGCGTCGCGGTGATTCGCGTCGGCGCGGCGACCGAAGTCGAGATGAAAGAGAAGAAGGCGCGCGTCGAGGATGCCCTCCATGCAACCCGCGCCGCAGTCGAAGAGGGCGTGGTTCCCGGCGGCGGCGTCGCGCTGATTCGCGCGTCGAGCGTGCTCGACAACATGCGCGCCAGCGAGGCGGAGAAGGTCGGTATCGCGATCATCAAGAAGGCGATCGAAGGCCCGGCGTGGTGGATCGCATCCAACGCGGGCTGGGAAGGATCGGTCGTCGTCGACAAGATCAAGAACAACAAGGGGCCGTTCGGATTCAACGCGGCCAGCGAGGAGTTCGAGGATCTGATGAAGGCCGGAATCATCGACCCGACCAAAGTCGTCCGCAGCGCGCTGCAGAATGCGGCGTCGGTCGCGAGCCTGCTGCTCACCACCGAATGCATGGTGGCGGAGAAGCCCGATGAGAAGGGCGCGGGCGCAGGCGGCGGAATGCCGGGCGGAATGCCTCCGGCGGCATGATGTAGTTCGACAGACAATTGTGTCGCCGAGTTGATTCTCGGCGGCTCGACTCACGCAGCGGCGGGGCCATCGAGGCTCCGCCGCTGTCATTTTGGCGGATCCCGGATATGTCACCGCGGTGCTACAAATCGCTCGCATGCAACCGTTCAAATGAACGCTGATCCGGTGCGGGCGACCGGATGGTCTGAAATAGTCAATGAACTCGCCCCGAATTGCCTTCGGTCAGCGCGCCTGCTTCTGGAGCCGTCGCGTTCGAAGCTGACATTTCTTGGCCCCGCCCTTGCTAAATAGTTAAACGGGTCGCCGCTGTGAACGCCTTGGGGACTGGGCTTGCGCAGGGCTTATGGAGGAGCCTCTGATGGCAGTGCGAGTACTCATCGCGGACAGTTCTGGGCTAACGCGCGACATCATGCGCAATCATCTCGAATGCGGCGGATGTCAAATCGTGGCGGAAACCGAGACGGTCACGCAAACGATCGACCTTTTTCGAACGACGCATCCAGACGTGATCACGCTGGACATCAGCCTGCGGAGCGAGGGGGGGCTCGACGCATTGTCACTGTTCAGGACAATTCGTCGCGAATCGCCGCAGACGTCAATCGTGATTGTCAGCGCGTCGCAATCGCCCGACTACCAGCGAATCTACCTGCGCGAGGGCGCGCTCGAATGTATCGTCGAGCCGTTCGACAGTTTCGGGCTGGAGCACATGTGGCGGCGGCTGTCGGAACTCTATCCCGCGCTCAGGCGCCGGGACGAGGCGGCATCCGGGCGCTGATTTCAAAGCTGCGCGCTCAGTTGGAGCGCAAGCAGCACCATCATTGCCGCAAGACAGTAGAGATGATCCCGGTAGATTGCGCGGGCGAGGCGGGTCTGCGTTTCGCTTGAATCCGCCGCCCTGCCGAGCCGCATCGCGTTCGGAACGGTGCGCGTCCTCGCCAGTCCGATTGCGCTTGCGGCGCACGCGAGTGAGATCCATGCAATCCACCAATGACCCGCGCTCTGCACGATTTCAGCGATGATTGCCAACAGCGTCAGGACCATCACCAGCGCGATCAGGCGGTTCATCGGCCATGCTTCGATCGTGACGCGCCGGTAGTAGGCCGAAATAGACGTCAACACATCAGAGGGAAGCGGATCGGCGGCGTGCTTGCGCGTCTGCACGTCGAACATGAGGTCGAACCACAACACCGCGATCAGAAATGCGGCCCCGGCGGCGGCGCACGCGTGCATGTCAGTCGGTCGGCGCGACCATCAATTTTTCGATTGAAACCGGCTCGCCCGGCACGCAATTGACCCACAGCACCCAGCCGGAATTCTCGCTCGAATAGAGCGGCGCCGGCGTTCCGCAATAGAAGGCGCGCGTCGAACCTTGCGACACGTCGCTCAGCACGTGCACGTGGCCGAGCGCGACGTAGTCGTAGCGCGAGCGCTCGATTTCGGCGGGCGTAATCGGCGACGATCGCTCGATCTCGCCTTCCTCCATGAAAAATCCGTGCGCCAGCGCGATGTTCCAGAGTCCTTCCGCGCGCTCGGGCACGCCGCTCAGCGGACGGTAGTCGGGAGTGTGCTCGACCAGCGCGCGGCCCCATACGCGAGTCGCCAGCGCAGGAAAATCGATCGACCGGCCCTCGGGCTCGAGGATCAGATGCAGGTTATCCGGCAGAGCGACCGGCGCGAGGCCCGCGTAGATCGATCGTTCGTCGTGCGCGTCATGATTGCCGGGAATCATCAACACCGGCATCCGCGCCCGCGCGATCGTCCCGAACGCAAAGGCGAGTCCTTCTTCGGTGACGCGCGCCGAATCGAACAGGTCGCCGACTATCAGCAGCATGTCGGCGTCGCGCTCGTTGGCGATATCGATAACGCGGCCGAAGGCGGTGCGGACCTTGTCGCGCAACTGCACGCCGCGCTCGCCCGATCCAAACGTGTCGGTCTCGAGATGGACGTCGGAAGTATGAACGAGCCTGAGTGGTCGATGCGGATGTTTAGCGGGCAAGTCAGGGTCCTTGGACACGTCGATGGATCATTCGTCGAGGTACTTCCGGGTATTCAGTCCGTCCCAAGGGCGCACACGCGCTCGGGACAGAACCTCCGGCGCCATCAGCCGCGCATTTACGCCCATGCGGTCGTACGTCTTGTCCACCGGCGACCAATGGGTCACGCATCCGCAAATCTTGCAGCGATGGAACTCAATCTGCTTCGCGCCTCGCATATAGTGTCGGTAAGTCCGCTTGGAACAATCACATCCTTGGGCGAGTAGTAGGCCCATAGCGCGCCGTAGCGCCGACAGAGGGTGCAGTTGCAATCCGTCACCTCGTCCGGAGCGCGATTGATCTTGAGATGAACCGCGCCGCAAACGCATGAAGACTCGATCAAAGCTTACTCCTCTCTTAATTGGCGCTGAGTTCCGGTGGACGACGACATCCTATAGAGTCAGATTTACTAGAGTTCGAGCGCGCATTCCATCGCAAAGCGTTATCGGAGGGAGTTTCGCAATTGATCGTCGTAATGAAAGCGCACGCCACCGAGGCTGAAATCCAGGCAGTCGTGAAGATGGTCGAGGACCTCGACTACAACGCGCACATTATCCGCGGCGTCGAGCGCACCGTGGTCGCATGCGTGGGCGACGAGCGCGGCGAGAAGCATCAGCTGACGCATCTGGAATCGGTGGCCGGCGTCGAGCGCGTGATGCCGGTGGTGAGATCGTTCAAGCTGTCGTCGCGCGAGGTGCGCCCTGAGGGCTCGCGCATCAAGGTCGGCAACATGGAGATTGGCGGCAATCGAATCGCGGTGATCGCGGGACCGTGCGCGGTCGAGAGCGAAGCGCAGATCGAGGCCGCCGCCGACGCGGTCAAGGCCGCGGGCGCGCATGCGCTGCGCGGCGGAGCGTTCAAGCCGCGGACGTCGCCGTATTCGTTCCAGGGGATGGAAGACGAGGGCTTGGTACTGCTCGAGCACGCGGGTCGGCGCGTGGGCTTGCCGGTGGTGACGGAAATCATGGACCCGCACGATATCGACCTGGTCGCCGAGCATTCCGACATGCTGCAAGTGGGCGCGCGCAATGCGCAGAATTTTTCGCTGCTGCGCCGGCTCGGAAGAATCAAGAAGCCGGTGCTGCTCAAGCGCGGCATGTCGATGAAGCTCGAAGAGTTCATGATGGCGGCGGAATATATTCTGTCGGAGGGCAATCCCAACGTCGTGCTGTGCGAGCGCGGGATTCGCACCTTCGAGACCGCGACGCGCAACACGCTCGATCTGAACGCGGTGCCGCTGCTCAAGGAATGGACGCATCTGCCGGTGCTGGTCGATCCGAGCCACGGGACGGGAATCTACAAGATGGTGGCGCCGATGGCTCTGGCAGCCATCGCGGCGGGCGCCGACGGACTGCTGATCGAGGTGCATCCGAAGCCCGAGAGCGCGTTATCCGACGGCCCGCAGCAACTGAAGCCGTCGCGCTTTGCCGACCTGATGAAAGCGCTCAAGCCGCTGGCGGAAGCGATCGGCAGAACGCTGTAAGTTTCGTCGCAAAGGGGAAATCGTGAGAGTACGGTGGATGGTTTTCATCCTGCTTTTTCCGGTGGCAGCGTCGTTTGCAGCGGAGGCGCCGGCGCCCGATGCAAACCCCAGAACCGTAGAGGTCGAAGGGCACGGCGAGGTACGTGCGAATCCCGACAGGGCTCTCATGAGCTTTACGATCGAAGCAAAAGAAACGACGGCGGAGAAAGCGCAAGCGCAGGCCGCGGAGACAGCAGCCAAGGTGCTCGACGCCCTCAACGCCAAGGTTGGCGCCGGAGGTAAGATACAAACCGAGCCGGGAGGCTATTCGTTGTCCCCGATCGATTCGGATCGGCCCAGCCAAATAAACAAGGTGAGCAACTGGTACGTGAGATACGAGATCGCTGTCGATTGCGATCCTTCCGAGGTGCCCGCGGTGCTTGACGCGGCGCAAGCCCTGGGAGTGGTTGGATCCAGCGATTACAGGGCCCCGCAAAAAAAGGCGATGGTTAACGTGTTCTTAACGATGACGTCGTATAGCGCAGATGAATTGACCAAGCGAGGCGAAGAAAGAGCCCGTGAGATCATCGATAAGATAAGTGAGAACCTCAAGGGAGACGACACGATCAAAGTGCTCGAACGATCTCTGCATCCGCAGTCTGTACTTGGCCGACAGACGGAGGAGATCGTCGGATATAAGGCCTCGAATTCGATATCGGTCGAGACCAGCGACATCAATGAGGTTGGCAGTCTTATCGATACGGCGATGAGCGCAGGTGCGATCGGCACAGGTCCCGTGATCTTCAAAGTGAGCGACGATTCGAAGGCGCGTAGCGATGCAGTCGCGAATGCTTGCAAGGATGCCCAACTCAAGGCGACCGCCGCGGCGAATGCCCTGGGATTGAAGGTAAAGCGTGTCGTGAAGATCACAAGAATCAGCGAGGATAGACCGGTGCAGGCCGACTCAGACGAATCAGCTGCATCGCCGACACCGACTCCTGCACCGACCGAGCCGCACGAGATAACAGTGCCCGCGACCGTAACGGTCACCTACGAGCTCGAGTGACGACGCAGTCTTCCCGCAAAGGAGGAAGTGTGGCGATGGATCGGAAAATCAGCTTGTTCGATGCGATCCGAACAATGCGCGCGATGCGCCGGTTGAAGCCGGACCCCGTTCCCGATGAACTCATTCGTGAAATTCTGCAGGCTGCTATCTGCGCGCCGAGCGGCGGCGACTCCCAGCATTGGCGCTTCATCGTGGTGAAGGATCCCGCGATCAAAAAGCAGATTCAGATCAGATATAAGCGCGCCTTCGAGGACCTCAAGGAACGCTTTCACGCGGCGCCGCCCCCTCCCGGCAAAACTGAGGCGCAGAAGAATCGCATGCTGGCGGCGAGAGACCACCTGACCGAACACTTCCACGAGGCGCCGGTGCTGATCGTATGCTGCCTTGTCGGCGATTCGGGAAGCGGTGTCGGAGCGGGAGCCTCGATTTACCCGGCCGTGCAAAACATGCTGCTCGCCGCGCGCGCTCTGGGACTGGGCGCGACCCTGACGACGCGCCATCTGCTTTACGAGAAAGAGGTTGACGAGATCCTGGGATTGCCTGCAGGGGCCCACACCTTCGCGATTATCCCGATCGGTTATCCACTGGGGCATTTCGGTCCCGTCTCACGCGCGCCGGTCGAGCAAGTAACTTTCCTCGATCGATGGGGCGTCAAATTTCTGTAGCGTAGCGAGCCGGAGAGTTGCGTCGGGGATCCCTCGCGCTCAGATCGGTTTGTGCCAGAACTCCATCGCGACGCGATCCGGGCCGACGACGACGCGATCGAACCCGACTTTGCGATAGAGTCCGCGCGCGACGCGATTGTCCTCGCGCACTTCGAGCGTGATGCGGCAGCAGTTCAGTTCGCGCGCCTTCACTTCGATTCGGTCGAGCAGCATCGCGCCGATTCCCGTGCCGCGCACCGAGGTATCGACGAAGATGTCGTGGATGTTGATCAGCGGGCGCGCGTTGAAGGTCGAAAATCCCAGGAAGCAGATCGAAAAACCGACCGGCGCGCCGTCGCGATACGCGAGGAATACGTAGCACGCCGGATGCGCGCGCAGGCCGGGCACGAGATCGCGCTTGATTTGCTCCGACGGCGGCTCGCCGCCTTCCATCGGATCGCGCATGTACGCGTCGAGCATCGCGACCAGCGCCTCCTGATGCTCGGCGCGCGACAGGTCGGCGTCGACGATTGTCACGTTGGCCGCGCGCTTTGCCGTCATGAGATTTTCTTGTCGTCCTTGTAGGTCTCTTCCCAATTTTTGAAACCCTGCGGGTCCCATCGCTTCCACACGCCCTCGCGCTTGCCGTCCTTGTAGATTCCCTGCGCGGAGATTTTTCCGTCGGTGTACCAGCCGGTGTGTTGGCCGTCCTGCACGCCGTCCTTGTAGTGATCGACGGACGCCTTCTGGCCGTTGTCGTACCACTGGGTCCATTCGCCACTCTGTTTGCCGTCGTGGTATTCGCCCTGGAGCATCTTCGAGCCGTCGTCGCGATAGATTACGAACGGTCCCTCTTTGACGTCCTGGCCGTTGACGGTCTTGACGCACTCAATCTCGGATCCGTTGGGCGGCCCTTCGCCCACCTGCCTGGTTCCGGCCGGGCAGGTCGGTGTGGCTTTGCACGCGGCCAGCATCACAGCGAGGAGAAGAATCGCCGATCTATACCAGATGTTGTGGTTCAGCGATCGGCATACCACCATCGGTCGTTTCGTTCCGTCAAATTTAATATTTCGTTCGAGCGGCTTTCGACTGACGGTCGCAGACAAGTGGCGGTGCGCGGAATGTGTGCGACGAGCGAGGTGCATAGATGATCATTTAGCACGTCAGGGGAGAAATGATCAGGCTGAAAAGTTCATCCCCAGAAGTGGGGAGGCGTTTTGTTTCTGGTCCCCCCTTTCCGCACCGGAAAGGGGGTGAGGGGGATAGGACGGCAAGGTTCCTACAACCGGTATTCCCCTTCCCCATTTTTTCTGGGGAAGGGGTCAGGGGTTAGGGGTTAGGGTTCTGCCTGCCCAGCGCCGCACGAATCGCGACAATCACCGGCGCCAAATTATCCCGCACCGATACGTTCGAAAACCTCAGCACGTGGATCCCGCACCGCTTGAAATAGTCGTCGCGCAGTCTGTCATATCCCTGTTGCGCGCGATGCGGGCTTCCATCGATCTCCACCACCAGCCGCGCGGCATGACAATAGAAATCCACAATGTACGGCGCGAGCACCTGCTGTCGCCTGAAGTGCGCCGCTAACCGATTACCGCGAAGCTCCTGCCAAATGATGCGCTCTTCGGGATGTCATGTGTCGTCGCAATTCCATCGCGCGGCGCATCAGTTCCGGATTTCTCTGTTCACGCAGAGTCAACGCGGGCGATCTCGCTGGTGATTACGCATTGGAAGGCAGCAAACGAAACCACCCTAACCCCCGCCCCTTCCCCAGGAAAAGTGGGGAAGGGGAACCAGAAGGAGTCATCCGCTGCGCTGTCCTATCCCCCTAACCCCCTTTCCGGTGCGCGCCGCGATGCGCAATCAGGAATGGGTCAAGTTGATGGGTGAAGTCGAGGTTGACGAAACTTATATCGGCGGGAAAGACGCGAATCGCCATCGACAGTAAAAAGCAGGCTGGCGGACGCGGCACCGCTGGCAAGATACCGCGGTAATCGGTGCGATCAGCTCGCAAGTGTAACGTCGTCTGCCAGATGATCGAGAACGCCGACACTGAGACGCTGACTCAATTCGTCCGCAAAACCGTCAGCAGCAAAGTTGATCTACTCGCGACCCATGAGCACAGCGGCTATCGCTATCTCAATGGCACCATATCCGCACTAAACCATCGGCCACAGAAAGGGGGAACAGTGCGGCAAAATCGCTTTCGCAGACCGTGCAGTTTCAGTCCTTGCTGAACGCGGGAAGGGGAATACCGTACGTTGCAAGGAATCTTCCGCTGTACCTCGCCGAATTTCCTTTCCGGTACAATAATTGCAGGAATCCTGAATGCCCTCACCCCCTGAATGGAAAGGGGGAACAGAATTTTTCGCGATACGAGCCGGTTAGTTAGATCCGGTTGAGCCTAGCAGGTTGCCGCCCAGGGTTGCGTTGCCTACTGCTACGTCGCCGATGACGTTGATCAGGGCTGGCTTGCCGGACTTGAAGGCTCGCTCGAGCGCCGGCTTGATCTGTTCGTTGGTCTCGACCTGCTCGCCGTGACATCCCATCTCGGCGAAGATTTTGTCGTAGCGGATGTTCGGCAGCATGTTGAACGGATCGGTGCGGCCCTTCAGCCCGGGCATCTGATCGAAGTTCGGACCCCACGAGCTGTTGTTCCACAGCACCGTGATTACCGGCAGCTTGTAGCGCGCGGCGGTCTCCATATCCCAGCCGCCGATTCCGAGTCCGCCGTCGCCGCTGATCACGACGACCTGCTGGCCCGGACGAGCGAGCTGCGCGCCGATGCCCATCCCTACCCCGTGACCGACGGGAGCGAGCGGGCCCGCGTCGACGACCTGGCCCATGAAGCGGCAAGTGAACGCGCGGCTCATCCATCCGGAGAGCGTGAAGCTGTCGATGACGGTGGTTGCGTTTTTGTCGAGCACGGCGATGAGGTCCTCGCACAGGCGCGCCGGATGAATCGGCTGATTCTTCTGGACCTTCGCGTTCTGCTCTTTGATCTGATTGTCGAAACGCTGGCGCGTTTCCCAGACCTGCTTGACCCACGGCGAGGTCTTGTTCTTCGAGAAGTCGAGCTTGAGCTCCTTGATGCGCTTGATCATCTGCTGCAGCACGATTTTCGGATCGCCGACCATCGGCAGATCGGCGTTGACCTGCCATCCGATTCGCGTCGGCGTCGGATCGACCTGTATGTACTTGGCCTTGTCGGTCCAGGTCGGCGGCTGCCCGAAATGCTCGCCGCTCCAGAAGCGGAAGCCGATGGCGAGGACCACGTCGGCGCCGCCCGTGAACGGCTTCTTGAACGCACCGCGAATCGCCAGCGGATGCTCCTCGGAGACGACGCCCTGGCCGGCGCGGCGCGCGTAAATCGGGATGTTGGTCAGCTCGACGAACTCGCGCATCTCGGCGCCCGCCTGCGACCAGAACAGTCCGTCGCCGCCGGCGATCAGCGGACGCTCGGCGGCGACCAGCATCTCGAGCGCGCGATCGATCTTGGCGGGATCGCCGGCGGAGCGGACGTCGTCGATGGTGAACTCGCGCGCGCCCTTGCGCTGCCCCGACTCTTCGTCGTGGTGATAGAGAATATTCTGCGGAATCTCGAACAGCGCGACGCCCTGCGGCGGCGAAATAGCCTCGCGGAAGGCGGAGCGCAGATCGAACTGAATCGTGGACCAGTCGGTCACCCGCTTGGTGAACTTGGAGAAGCTGTCGACGACCTCGGAGCCGTAGGCCTCCTGGAACGAGCCGAGATGATCTTCGGTATTGGGATGCTGGCCCGAGATGCAGACCACGGCGCTGTTGGTGAGACCCGCGACGCACAGTCCGGTGACGGCGTTGGTGAGGCCGCATCCCGCGGTGACCATGCACACGCCGACTTCGCCCGAGGTGCGCGCGTAGGCGTCGGCGGCGTAGGCGGTGGCCTGCTCGTGGCGCATGTGGATGAGCTTGATGTCGT
Source organism: uncultured delta proteobacterium (assembly GCA_963805315.1). Taxonomy (GTDB): domain Bacteria; phylum Desulfobacterota; class Binatia; order Binatales; family Binataceae; genus Binatus. The sequence goes on along the minus strand of CAWDTQ010000014.1, from coordinate 389,855 downwards.
GGTTGCGCAACTGGCCGAGGATGGGAAACAGATGGCCGCCGTTGATCGCGAAACAATACTTCACACGATTTTCGCGCATTACGCGCGCGATTAATTCTCCGCCGTCAGCTTTCGCCATTACCGAGCTCCTTTTGAGGAAATCCTTCTGCTTGGTTGGAATCCTTGCACATTTGCGGCGTCGCCGAAAAGCGCGCGCGTTTGGTATCGGTCGATGCGGAGAGTTTGGCGAATATACCGCGATGTGAAGCGCAAATCCGAGAGGGTTGATCGCCGGGTGCAAGCCTGTCAGCTTGTAACATCGTTCGGTGGTGCCGGGGTTCGGGTAGGTGCGGTCGCTTGGTTGGCGGGGGATGCCGTGGTGGAGGAATAGCCGAATGTCAACGGGCAAAGTTTAATCCCAGGATTTTCCACGATGCGGCGCGTTCTCGCCTCACTCATCTTAATCACGACATTTGTAATTGCGGCCGCTACTGCGCACGCCAACTCGTCTCCGGTGCCCACGGCTCCGGTGCCGTCGTCGTCGGTGCCAACGTCGTCGTCTGGATTCTCGCTATTGGATCCCGGCACCTGGACGATACCGCAGTATGACTGGAGCGCGTTGAAGCTGCAGGATCCCAACACCTGGCCGTTCATCCCGGTGCCTGAGGTCGCCACCGATCCCAACGGCGGAGTCACTTACGGCGTTTTGCCGGTGTGGCTGTTCACCGATAACAAGAACGAGATCAGCAGCATCTTGGCGCCTGACATCAACGCCAACAGCACGCTGGGACCGGGCGGAAACTTTCGCTACCTCGCCTATCCGTCGGAGGACACCAATTGGTACGTGGAGGCGGGCGCACAGGAGACTATCGCGCGCAACGTCGATATCGATTACCAGACCGGGCGTCAGCATAAGAAATGGTGGTCGTTTGAGGGCCGGTTCTTTTTCGAAAAAGACCCGACCGAACGCTTCTACGGATCGGGCAATAATTCCCACCAGGGCAACCAGACCAACTATACGACCAAGCAGATTTACGGCGAGGCGATTTTCGGCCTGAACCTCAGCGAGAAATGGCAGGTCTCCCTGATGGAACGCCCGCGCTATGTGCGAATCCAGAATGGCGGATTCACCTCGGTGCCTTCGATTTTCCAGCTGTTCCCGAATCAGAAGGGCATTAACGGCGGCAGCGAGCTTCTGTCGCAGGCTATGGTCCAGTACGACTCGCGCGACTCGGTGGATATCCCGCGCTCGGGTATGCTCGGGCGGCTCTATTACGGCAATGCGGATCGCAGATTCGGCAGTTCGGTTTCGTACAACCGTTTTGGCGGGGAATTGCGCCAGTTCTACTCGGTTGGCCAGCGCATCACGTTTGCCGGCCATGTTTTCAACGAGTACGAGCCGGCCGGTAACGAGATGCCGTTCTGGTCGCAGGCGCGCCTGGGCGGAGACGAAAGCCTGCTCACCGATCAGGAGACGCTGCGCGGTTACGGCAGCGGCCGCTATGTCGACAACAATCTATTCGTCATGAACGTCGAGATGCGCACGCGGGTGTGGGAAAAGAACCTCTTCGGCACCCACGGGATACTCGAGCTGGCGCCGTTTGCCGAAGCCGGACGGGTCGCGCACCAGATGGGCTACAACCCGTTCACGGATCTGCACCCGGTCGGCGGAATCGGATTCCGCGGAATCGCGGAGCCGTTCGTGGTCGGCTTCGTCGACATCGGATGGGGTGGCGAGGGCGCCGCCGTCTTCTCCGGCATCAACTATCCGTTCTAGTTTCTCGTTGCGCGGCGATCGGTTTCGCGGTCAATCGATCGTTATTATACGTCGAGAGCATCGAAGTATGGCTGACGCCAGGGGGATCCTTGAATTTTGGTTTGGCCACGGTGAACCCGTAAGTGGCGATCACCAGCGGCGATGGTTCGCAGCTGATGCCAGCTTCGATCGGCTATGCGTCGAACGATTCGCCGGCGATCATGCCGCGGCCGCTGCGGGTGAGCTTGATCAATGGAAACGCGAGCCGCGTAGCTCCCTCGCACTCGTAATCCTCCTCGACCAGTTCCCACGCAATATGTTTCGCAATACTTCGCGCGCGTTCGCAACCGATACCGCGGCGCTGGGTGTGGCACGGGGCGCAATCGCAGAAGGGTTCGATCGACAACTGCCGCCGCTTCGTCGCGTCTTTTTCTACATGCCCTTTGAGCATAGCGAGCAGATAACCGATCAGGAGGAATCCGTGCGGTTGTGCCGCGATCTAGCGCGTGACCATCCTGAGTGCGACGGGTTTCTGCGGTATGCCGAATCGCATCGCGAGGTGATTCGCCGATTCGGGCGGTTTCCTCTTCGCAACAGCGTGTTGAATCGCGCTTCGACACCTGACGAGATTGTCTATCTCCGCGAGCACTCCGGTTATTGACCATTTCACAGTACGCGACGCGGTTCGCGCGCGGATCACGATTCTGCTTCGCCTCAGATGCGGCTTTCCGAACTAGACTACGATTTGCCCGAGGAGTTGATAGCGCAGGAGCCGCTTGCTCGCCGCGACGAGGCGCGTCTGCTCGTGCTCGATCGCAAGTCGAAGTCGGTCGAGCACTCACGCTTCTACAAACTCGTGCGTCACTTGCGCGAAGGCGACCTGATCGTGCTGAACGACACGCGCGTGCTGCCGGCGCGCCTGTTCGCGCAGAAGGAGTCGGGCGGCCGCGTCGAGTTGCTGATGGTGCGGCCGGTCGGGCCGCATGAAGGTCCCGCGGGCGCGTGGATCGCGCTAATACGCACGCATCGCGTGCTCAAGGACAATGCGCGACTCATCCTGGGCGACGGTCATGCGTTGAGAATCGCCGGATACGCGCGGCCGGGGCGCCCGATCGTCGTGGCCGAGAACGACACATCGATCGAACAGATACTGCAAATCGGGGGCACGCTCGCGCTGCCTCATTATATACGTCGCACCGTCGGTCCCGCCGACCTCGACGACTATCAGACCGTGTATGCGGCGCGGCCCGGCGCGATCGCGGCGCCCACCGCGGGACTGCATTTCACTGACGAGGTCTTCAAGGCGATTGCCGATGCGGGTATCCGCACCGCCACGGTGACGCTGCATATCGGTCCCGGCACTTTCGCGCCAGTACGCGCCGTCGAGGTCGAGAGTCACACGATGGAGTCCGAGTGGTACACGATTCCGCCCGCGACCCAGAGCGCCATCGAGCACACGCGGCGAATCGGCGGCCGTATCATCACGGTCGGCACCAGCTCGACGCGCGCGCTCGAGTCGTGGGCGATAACCGGCGACGTCGAGGGTTTCACCGGGCTCTTTATTCATCCGGGCTTTCGCTTCAAGCTGGCAGACGCGGTGCTCACGAACTTCCATATGCCGCGAACGACGGTGCTGGCGCTCGCGATGGCGTTCGCGGGGCGCGATCAGATTCTCGCCGCGTACCGCGAAGCGATTCGCCATCGCTACCGCTTTCTCAGCTACGGCGACGCGATGTTGATCCTGTGAGGGGCCCAATCGAATTCAGCGTGACGGCCGTGGAAGGCGACGCGCGCGTGGGACGGATCGCGACTCCGCACGGCGCGATCGCGACTCCCGCCTTCATGCCGGTCGGCACGCGCGCGGCGGTCAAAGCGATGGCGCCCGATGAGCTGTCGGCGATGGGCTACACGCTGGTGCTCGCCAACGCGTATCATCTCGCGATTCGCCCGGGCGCCGAGCTGATTCGCGAAATGGGCGGCGTCGCGCGCTTCATGGGATTTCCCGGCGCGGTGCTGACGGACTCGGGCGGGTTCCAGGCGATGAGCCTGGCGAAGATCAATTCGATCAACGAAGAAGGCATCCGTTTTCGATCTCATCTCGACGGCGCGCCGTTGATGCTGACGCCTGAAAGCGCGATCGACATCCAGGAGCAGCTCGGCGCCGACATCATGATGGCGCTCGACGAATGCACGCCTTTCCCGGCCGAGCATCGGCGCGCACTCAAGTCGCTCGAACTGACGGCGCGATGGGCCGAGCGCAGCCTCGCGGCGCGCAAAAGCGCCACTCAGGCGCTGTTCGGAATCATCCAGGGCAGCATTTTCGAGGATCTCCGCAAGACCAGCGCGTCGCAGATAACCTCGATTGCGTTCGACGGCTACGCGGCCGGCGGGCTGTCGGTCGGCGAGCCGAAGGCCGCGATGCTGGAAATGGCGGCGCTGTCCGCCTCGATTATGCCGGCGGACAAGCCGCGCTACCTGATGGGCGTCGGCACGCCGGAGGACATCGTGGCCGCGATTGCGATGGGCTTCGACCTGTTCGACTGCGTGCTGCCGACGCGAAATGCGCGCAACGGGATGGCCTTCACGAGTCAGGGACGCATCGCGATCAAGCAGGCCGCGCACGCGCGCGACTCGACGCCGCTCGATCCGGCCTGCGACTGCCGCCCATGCCGGACCCATTCACGCGCCTACCTGCGTCATCTATATTTGTCGGGCGAGATACTCGCGGCGCGCGCGCTGACAGAGCATAATCTGCACTTCTACGCGAGCTTGATGCGGCAGTGCCGCGATGCTATCGCATCCGGGAATTTCTTTTCAGGAAAGTTGAAGCCGGCTTTTTTCAGGAAACATGAATCATGATGCTCGAAGCGTTTGAAGATCTTAAGGAACTGAACTGATGTTGTTCGAAGGCACCGCATGGGCGCAGGCCGCCGCCGCCAATCCTGCAGACGCGCCGTCATTTGTCCAGCAGTTGATGACCGGGCCGGGGCCGATCATGGCGCTGGTCGTCGCCGTCATGTATTTCCTGGTCTTCCGGCCGCAGAACAAGAAGGCGCAGGAGACGGCGAAAATGTTGAGCGGGCTCAAACGCAACGACGAGGTCGTGACGACCGGCGGAATTATCGGGCGGATTCACGAGGTCGGCGACAAGGTGCTGACGCTCGAAGTGGCGCCCAACGTGCGCGTGCGGGTAGAGCGATCGCAAATCTCCGCCATCTCGAGCTACAAAGCGTCGGCGAAAAAAGAAGATAAGTAGAGGCGTCATCAATAGTGGAACAAACGCAAAGTTTCGGACCGATCCTGATCCTGCTGGTGCTGATCGTGTCCTTCCTCTACATGCATTTCACCAACGGCAGCGGCCTCACGCGCATCTATATCGCCGGCGCAATCGTGCTGGCGGCGATACTAATCCTGCTGCCTAGCCTTAACATCGATCTGCCCGACTGGTTCAAGGCCGGATTCGGCGCGACCAAGATTCAGCTCGGCCTCGACTTGCAGGGCGGCACGCATCTGCTGATGGCCGTGAAGCTGGACGAGGCGGTGAAGACCCAGCTGCGCCGCCGCTCCGACGACCTCAAGAAAGAGCTCAAGGACAACAAGATCGATTTCGACAAGATATCGGTTGACGACTCCGAAAATCTGAACGTCAAGCTCAAGTCGAGCGCCGACCGCACGCCGTTCCTCGATCTTGCGCAGAAATCGTTCGCGGATTTGACGGTGTCGAGCAGCACCGATTCGTCCGGCGCCGCTGTGTATTCGCTCGCCTACAAGCCGCAGGAGTTGCAGACGATTCGAACCAACGCGATGGACCAGGCGCTGGAAACTATTCGCAATCGAATCGATCAGCTCGGCGTGCGCGAGACCACCGTCGCCAAAGAGGGCGATAACGAAATTTTGGTGCAACTTCCCGGTATCCAGGATCCCGAGCGCGCCAAGGAATTGATCGGCAAGACGGCGGTGCTCGAATTCAAGCTGGTCGACGACACCAAGAACGTGCAGGACGCTATCAAGGACGGCCCGCCGCCGGGCGACGAGATCCTCTACGGCACCTCGGAGCGCGGCGGCCGCGAGCCGTACCTGGTCGAGTCTCCGGTGCTGATGACGGGTGACGTCGTTACGGATGCGCGCGTGCGTCCCGGCGCGCGACTCGAGGGCCCGTACGTCGCGGTCGAGCTCGACAATCGCGGCGCGGGCATCTTCGACGCGATGACGGCGGAAAACGTCGGGCGTCGCCTCGCGATCGTGCTCGACAACACTGTTTACTCGGCGCCGGTCATCAAGGAGCGAATTCCCGGCGGTCACGTGCAGATAACAGGACGCTTCTCGATGGACGAGGCGCACGATCTCGCGATCGTATTGCGCTCGGGCGCGCTGCCGGCGCCGGTCGAAATCGAAGAGGAGCGCACCGTTGGTCCGTCGCTCGGCCGCGATTCGATTCGCCAGGGCGAGCTGTCCTTCGTGATTGGCGCGGGTGCAGTTCTAATCTTCATGGTCTTGTACTACAGCGGCGCGGGCCTGATCGCGGATTTCGGACTGTCGCTGAACATCCTGCTGCTGATCTGCGTGATGGCCGCGCTCGGCGCAACGCTGACGTTGCCCGGTATCGCCGGAATCGTGCTGACGCTTGGAATGTCGGTGGACGCCAACGTGCTGGTGAACGAACGAATGCGCGAGGAGTTGCGCAACGGCAAGTCGCCGCGCGAGGCGGTGAAGCTCGGCTACGAGCGCGCGTGGTCGGCGATTCGCGACTCCAACATCTCGACCTTCGCCGCGGGGTTGATCCTGTTCCAGTTCGGAACGGGGCCAGTCAAAGGGTTCGCCGTCACTCTGTGCGTCGGAGTGCTGACCGGACTGTTTTCCTGTATTGTGGTGACGCGGGCGTGGTACGACTACCGGATCTCGATGCGCAAGTTGACCAGAATTAGTGTTTAGTGACCGTCGCTGGAGCTAAAAGACGTAAATTGAATTTTTGCCATTTCGTGGGCTTGTGGGCAAACTTTCTGGTGCCCTGCGGCTCTTACCTTGACTTCGGCCGTGGGCGCATACTACAAAATCGCGTCCCGACAAAATCCCTGAAAGGCGTCTTGTTGGACTCACATGGCCGATAAAGACGACATACTGCTCAACTCCCGCGAAGTCGCGTTCCTGCTCGACCTCAGCCCCGACACGGTAAATGAATTTGCACGGCGCAACATTATCCCGGCTTTCAAAAAGGGCCGGCAGTGGCGATTTCGCAAGCGTGATATAACTTCTGTCAAGCGTCAGTTGCGAGGGATCAACGCGGCGGCCTGACGCGACCTCGCCGTCCCGTAAGTCCTGCCTCGCACTGATCTCCTGGGCCGCTTCTAACCCGGAGGGAGTTTTTTCGATGTCCCAACCGCATGAGAGCCGCGTCTACTCGGACCTGGCGCGCTTCTACGATTTTTTCTTCGGCCGCGCTTTCGTCGATCGCGAGCATGAGGTTATCGAGAGCCTGAATCTCAGGCCCGGCAACCGCGTGCTCGAGGTCGGAGTCGGCACTGGAATTGCCCTGGACGGATATCCGCCGTACGCGCACGTCGTCGGAATCGATCCGTCGGCCGACATGCTGGAGCGGGCGAAGAAGCGCGTCACGGAACACGGATGGCGGCATATCGAGCTGCGCCAGGGCGACGCGTTGAACCTCGACTATCCCGACGACAGCTTCGACTACGTTACGTCGTTTCACGTGTTGACCGTGGTGCCCGATCCGTACCGGATGATGTCGGAGATGGTGCGGGTGTGTAAGCCGGGCGGTCGGATCGCGATCACGACGCATTTCCAGAGCTCGAACCCGCTGATCGCCGCGCTCAATACGATCGTCAATCCGATCACGCGCCAACTTGGATGGACCACAAAACTGCGCAAGCAGGACGTGCTCAAGGGCCACCCGATCACGCTCGAGCGCAACGCGAAAGTCACCTCGACGTCGGTGCATACGGTGATCGTCGCGCGCAAAAATCCATAGCTCCGCTAGTCCTCGGGCAGCAGTCGCTCGCCGGCTGAAGTGTCGCCACTCATGAGTACCCAAGTCGTCGACCCGGTTTGCGGGATGCAAGTCGATCCCGCGAAGAGCAAAGGATCGTTCGAGCACAAGGGCACGACCTACCATTTTTGCGGCGTCCGCTGCCTCGAGAAATTCAAAAACGATCCTGACGGCGTCCTCGCTCGCGGGGTGCCGAACAGGGAACCGACGAAAAGCGACGCGCCCGTGCAGGTTGCGGCGGGTGCTCCTCTGTACACCTGCCCGATGCATCCCGAGGTTCGGCAGGACCATCCGGGTTCGTGCCCGAAATGCGGAATGGCGCTTGAACCTGTCGCGCCAATCCAGCCGGTTTCAAAAACCGAATACGTCTGCCCGATGCATCCGCAAATCGTCCGCTCGGAGCCGGGCAATTGTCCGATCTGCGGGATGACGCTGGAGCCTCGCGTCGTAACCGCCGGCGAGGAAGCAAATCCCGAACTCGCCGACATGACGCGACGCTTCTGGATCAGCGTGGCGCTCACGATTCCGCTGATGTTGATCGAAATGTCGGACATGCTTGCGGGCCGGCCGCTTGAGCGCATGATGCCCGCGTCGATCCGAACATGGATTGAACTGGCGCTCGCAACTCCGGTCGTGCTGTGGGCCGGCTCGCCGCTGTTGGTTCGCGGCTGGGAGTCGATCGTCAACCGCAGCCTCAACATGTTCACCCTGATCGGGATGGGCGTCGGCGTCGCTTATGTTTACAGCCTCGTTCGCCGCCGTCTTGCCGAATCTGTTTCCCGATTCATTCCGCGCCGCCGACGGTACCGTGCCGGTTTACTTCGAGGCGGCCGCCGCAATCACCGCGCTGGTGCTGCTCGGACAAGTGCTTGAGCTTCGGGCTCGCAGCAGTACCAGCAGCGCGATCAGAGCTCTGCTCGGATTGGCGCCGAAGACCGCGCGCGTTATCAGAGCCGACGGCCGCGAGGAGGATGTCGCGCTCGATCGCGTCGTTCCCGGAGACCGCCTACGCGTGCGCCCGGGCGAGAAAGTCCCGGTCGATGGCGTCGTCGTGGAAGGAAACAGTTCGGTCGATGAATCGATGGTTACCGGCGAGCCGATTCCGGTCGAGAAGAAATCCGGCGACCGCTTGATCGGCGCGACCATCAACGGAACCGGCGGATTCATCATGCGCGCCGAGCGCGTCGGCAGCGACACTCTGCTGGCGCAGATCGTCCGCATGGTGAGTGAAGCGCAGCGCAGCCGCGCTCCGATTCAGCGGCTGGTCGATGTGGTCGCGTCGTTCTTCGTCCCGGCCGTCGTGCTCTCTGCCGTGATTACTTTCATCGTCTGGGCGATGGTCGGCCCGCAGCCGCGGATGGCCTATGCGCTCGTGAACGCGGTCGCCGTTCTGATCATCGCGTGTCCCTGTGCGCTCGGCCTCGCGACGCCGATGTCGATCATGGTCGGCACCGGCCGCGGCGCGACTGCTGGCGTGCTCATCAAGAACGCCGAGGCGCTCGAGATTCTCGAGAAAGTGAACACGCTGGTGGTCGACAAGACCGGGACTTTGACCGAAGGAAAGCCGCGCCTGGTCTCGGTGACTGCGCTCGCCGGTTTCACCGACGCCGACGTTTTGCGACTTGCCGCCAGCCTCGAGCGCGGCAGCGAGCATCCGCTGGCGGCTGCGATTGTGGCGGGCGCCGAAGAGCGCAAGCTGACGCTCGCGACCGCCGAGGATTTCAAGTCGGTGACCGGCCAGGGTGTAACCGGGTACATCGACGGGATGCTGGTTGGGCTCGGGAATGAGCACCTGATGCGCTGGCTCGGCGTTGCCCTCGACGCCGTTTCCGCCGATGCGGACGCGCAGCGAAAAGACGGCCATACCGTGATGTTCGTCGCGATCGACCGCCGCCTTGCCGGACTCGTCGGCGTTGCCGATCCGATCAAGGCGTCGACCGCTGAAGCGCTCAAGCTGCTGCAGGATGACGGCGTCAAGATCGTCGTGCTGACCGGCGACAATCGAGTCACTGCGGCGGCGGTGGCGAAAAAGCTCGGCATCGATCAGGTCGAGGCCGAGGTGTTGCCCGATCAGAAAGCAACGGTAGTGAAGCGATTGCAGTCGGAAGGGCGGATCGTCGCGATGGCCGGCGACGGTATCAACGACGCACCCGCGCTGGCGCAGGCGCAGGTCGGTATCGCGATGGGCACGGGGACCGACGTCGCGATGGAGAGCGCGGGCGTCACGCTGGTCAAGGGCGACCTGCGCGGAATCGCGAAAGCGCGGCGCTTGAGCCGCGCGACGATGCGTAACATCCGGCAGAATCTCTTCTTTGCGTTTTTCTACAACGTGCTCGGAATACCGATCGCCGCCGGCGTTCTCTATCCCGCGTTCGGTCTGCTGCTGAGCCCGATTATCGCGAGCGCCGCGATGAGTCTCAGCTCGGTGTCGGTAATCACCAACGCACTCAGGCTGAGAAGAGTGGCGCTTTAGGGAAGATTCTCCTCCCGCAATAAAAGGCGTCACGCAGGCCGCTATTGACTTCGATTTTTATCGACACTACTGTCGAAAAAGAAGGATATGCCGAAGATTGTCGACCGCGAAGTCCAGCGTAAAGCCATCCGCAGCGCGGCGCGGCGGGTTTTCGCGCGGCGCGGAGTCGAAGCTGTCGGCTTGGTCCATGTGGCCAGGGCCGCAGGTATCGGCCGCGCGTCGATCTATCACTATTACCGGGACAAGGCGTCGCTGGTTCGAGATCTTGTGCGCGATCTGCTCGCGGAGGAGGAGAGTTTGTTCACCAAGGCTCTGCGCGGCACCAAGGGAAGCCCGCTCCGGCGGATCGAGCAGCTTACGGGCGATCTGGCGGAATTGTTCGCCGATTGGGCGTCGATTGGCAAGATGCTGCTCGATCTCTGGTCCACGTCGGGTGCGCACTTCAAGTCCTTCTTTGCTCGAATTCGCCGCGACCTTGCCGAACTGATCGTTGAGGGGCAGCGCTCCGGCGAGATCGAGCCGAGTCTCAAACCGGAAGAGGCCGCCACCGCCGTGATCGCGTTCGTCGATGGGATGCTCTTGTTGAAGATCGTCGAGGGTGCGGCCGTCGACGACGTAACCGCGACGCGCCGTCTGCTGGTTGGATGCGTCCGGAGGATTTTGCAGTCATGAGCTCGCTCGCTCTTATGCGCCTGCTCGAGTCGGCGCCCGCGAGGTACGACGCGGGCATGCGTGTGCTGACGCTGGGGAAGGTTGGAAAAATTCGTGCGGCCGTGGCGGACGCGGCCGCGCCATTGCCTGGTGCGAGAGTGCTGGAGATAGGATGCGGCACAGGCGCGGTGACCGAGGCGCTGGTTGCGCGCGGCTCCCGGGTAACCGCGGTAGATCAGAATCCCGAGATGCTGGAACGGGCGCGCGCGCGGCTCGCGAATGCGCCGGCGGAGACAGTCACCTTCGTCGAACGAACGGCCTCCGAGATAGATGCGTTTCCCGAATCGAGCTTCGATGCGGTGGTCGCAAGCCTGAGCCTGTCGGAAATGTCGCGCCAGGAACGCGGCTTCGTACTCAAGTGCGCCTATCGCGCGCTTCGACCTGGCGGCGTGATCGCGATCGCCGATGAGGTACGCCCGCGTTCGTCCGCCAAGCGCATCTTGCAAGCGATAGTTCGCGGCCCGCAGGCGGCGCTCGGCTGGGTGATCGTCGGGTCGGTCTCGCGCCCGATTTTGGACCTCGCCGCAGAAGTGACCGCGGCTGGATTTGTTTTGCGCAGTGAAGCTCGATGGCTCCTCGAAACTCTCGCAGTAGTAGTTGCGGAGCGACACCAATGAATCTTCAAACGATTTCCGACCTCGCAAGAGACTCACTACAAACCGGGTTTCGCCTGGCGCCGTGGCCGACCGAACCGGGGCTGCGGCAGATCGGAAATCCCAGCCCGCTGAGCCCGGTGCTGATAACCGGCAACTTCGATCTCACCGTAAGGAGGGTGATTCGCGCGATGCGGGGCGTGGACGCGTGGCTGGTAGTCGCACCTTCCAGCGGAATCAATGTCTGGTGCGCGGCTTCCGGCGGCCACCTGAGCACCCATCAGGTCGTGACCGCGCTCAAGACCTCGGGCGTTGCCGAGCGCGTTCAGCATCGCCGCGCCATCTTGCCGCAGTTGGCGGCCACAGGCGTGATCGCGCGCGAGGTCGAACGACGGTCCCATTGGCAGGTTAAATTCGGCCCGGTCTACGCGAGCGACATACCCCGTTACCTGTCGCAGCACGAAAAGAAAACCGAGGACATGCGTCACGTTCGCTTCGGCATTCGGGAGCGGCTCGAGATGGCGACGGCATGGGCTGTGCCGATGATGCTGCTGGGGGCGATTCCGGTGCTCGCGCTTCGTCCCTCGTGGTTGTTGCCGCTGATTGCGATGGTATGGGTGCTCGCGATTGCGGTCTTCACGCTTTACGATCGCCTTCTGCGGGAAAGCTTCATCCGCCTGGCGATCCCAGCTTCGTTGATACCGCTTGCACTGGCGGCCATCGCCGGCGCGGGGACCGCTGCACTCATCGCCGCGCCGGTTGGCGGTATCGTGTTGTCGGCGCTACTCACCTTCGACTATTCGGGTTCCACCCCGATTGAAGGTGGCAGTCATTTCAAGGAGGCGCGCTGGCACATCAAACTCGATCTGGATCGCTGCAAAGGCGTTTATTTCTGTTGGCAAGTCTGTCCCGAAGCGTGCTTCGACAAGCGCGAAGATGTGCGCAAAGTCGAAATTGCCCGCAGTGACAGCTGCATCAGATGCGGCGCCTGTGTCGTTCAGTGTCCTACCGACGCTCTTTCGTTCGAAGACGAGAGTGGAAATCGAATCGAGCCCGCAACGATCCGGCGCTTCAAACTCAACCTGCTGGGTCAGAGATCTGTCGATGCGGGAGGGGACAGTGTTACGTTGACAACCTGATCTCATGTTCGATAGGTGTTTTAGCGGCGGCCGAGCAAGAAGCAGCGCAGCGTGGCTGAATCGAACAAACCCGACTCTGACTCCCAAAGCAACGACGAACGCGTCGAAGAGCTCGCCAGAGAGCTCGCCGACCGGTTGCGCGCGATGCCCAATCGCCAGGAGCTGACCGACTACGCTGTCAGCCTGCTCAAGGAGAGCAACGAGGACGCAGGCACGGCCGAGCAGGCGGCCGCGATGGTCGAGCGGGCGGCGCGCAACGATCCTTTCAACCCGATAGCGTTCGCGATTCCACTGCTGGTGATCGGCGCGGTGCTGTGCGCGACAGGAATCCTGGCCGGCGTCGGCCTCGGCATAATCGGGATCGCGGTGCTGATGGTGCTGTGGGGATTGATAGTCGCATTCTTCAGCCGCTTCCGCCGCAGCGCCGACAAGCCGCAAGCATAACGGTGGATTTTCTTTCCCTCTCCCGAAGGGAGAGGGGAAGAGGCTGGAGAGGCGATCGAACTCCAATGTGCAAAACTTGGATTTCGATGAGCCTTCGTTGTTGCAGAGATCGGGCAAAATTAGGTAGCCTTACGCCGGATTTCGAGCATGCTTGCGAGCATTAAATCGTAACGGTTGGAATTTTTTACAGATTTTGCTGAGATTGATGTGAGCGTCCTTCGCGGGCTGCTCCATCGGAGCTTTTTAGCGGATGGCCAAGTTTGACTGGAACGAAACGAAACGCCAGATAACCGATTCGCAAGCCTGGCAGTCGATTTTCAGGCACGGTTACGAAGACACGCCGCGCAACCGGATCCTGATGGTGTCCGGCAACGTGTGGCTGCATCTGCATCCGTCGAAAGTGCAGAAGCATACGGTGCGGCTGCGCTTCACCTGGTGCATGGGCGGGATCACGTTTCTGCTCTTCCTCGTGACCGTGGTCACCGGCGTGTACCTGATGTTCTACTATCGGCCGACGGCGGAATACGCGTACGCCGACATGAAGTACCTCGAGTTCGACATGCCGTTCGGGATGTTGATGCGCAACATGCATCGATGGGCCGCGCACGGAATGGTCATCGCGGTGTGGCTGCACATGTTCCGCGTGTTCATGACGGGATCCTACAAGCCGCCGCGCGAATTCAACTGGGTGGTCGGCGTGATCCTGCTGGTGCTGACGCTGTTGCTGTCGTTCACCGGATACCTGCTGCCGTGGGATCAACTTTCCATCTGGGCGGTGACGGTCGGCTCGAACATGGCGCGCGCCACGCCGCTGCTCGGGCACGGTGGTCCGTTCCATGAAGTGCTGGGCGTGAATCCGGTTTACGACGCGCGCGCATTTATTTTCGGCGGCGCGGAAATCGGGCCGCACACGCTGCTGCGATTCTACATTCTGCACTGCATCTTTTTCCCGTTGATCGCGAGCATCTTCATGGCGGTGCACTTCTGGCGAATCCGCCGCGACGGGATGTCGGGGCCGCTCTAGGACTGGTCGAGGCTGAGGATGGGAGACGTATTTTCGTGGTTTTTACACCAGGGAATCGTGCGAGTGCTGTCGGTGCCGATCGGCATGTTGCTCTTGCTATATCTAATGTACGTGTTGGCAGCGCCGCCGCCGTGGAGCGACGACGAGGACGGAGCGCCGCACTAAGGGATTAATCATGGCAAGCCCGGAAGGTAACGAAGGCGGCATCGTGATGCGCGCGGCCGGCGCGGGCGCAGGAGCTGCATCGAGGACGCCGCCCGCGTCAGGTGGCAAGCGAATCGAAGTCCCGATCAAGAAGGCGGGCAGCGGCGTCGAAGAGAAGCTGCACACGTGGCCGTTCCTGGTGCGCAACGAATTCCTGATGACGCTGCTGGTCATCATCGTGTTGACGGTATGGTCGCTGCTGCTCAACGCGCCGCTCGAGCAGCCGTCGAATCCGACGCGCACGCCCAATCCGTCGAAGGCGCCGTGGTACTTCCTCGGCCTGCAGGAAATGCTCGTGTTCTTCGACCCGTGGTATGCGGGCGTGGTGCTGCCGAGCTTCATCATCGTGGGCCTGATGCTGATTCCGTATCTCGACATCAATCCGAAGGGTAACGGCTACTACACGCTGCGCGAGCGGTACTTTGAGATCCTGACTTTTTTCATCGGGTTCCACATTCTGTGGGTCTCGTTCATCATCATCGGCACGTTCTTCCGCGGCCCCGGCTGGAACTGGTTCTGGCCGGGCCAGGTATGGGATCCGCACCTGGTCGAGGCGCTGACCAACGTCGATCTGCCGTACATGTTCGGCTTCCGCGATTACCTCGCGTCGGCGCTGTTCGGATTGTCGCTGATCGTCGGCTACTTCGTGGTCGGCTACGCGGCTCTATATTTCTGGATACGATCGCGGCCCGCGGGCGATCCGTGGTCCGCGTTTCCCGGCGGTGGTCCCGAGATCTTGCAGAAGTGGGGACCGGTGCGCTTCGGCATCACGGGATTTCTGCTGATCGCGATGGCCGGCGTGTTCATCAAGATGGCGCTGCGGCACGCGCTCAACATCAAGTACATCCTGGTCACGCCCTGGATTAACATCTGACGTGGGCGCGACGACCCCGTGTTCATCCTCGCCAAAGTATTGCAGGCGCTCGGACTCGCCGACGTCGGGTTCGCGCTTTACGTCGGGATCACCCAGCCGCACGGGATGGGACACGAATACGAGTTCACCGGCATCGGCATCCTGGTTTTTCTCGCCGGCTACATCATCGAGGGCTTGTGGGTTCGCGCGGGCAAATGACTACTGACTATTCGACTGAGTATTTGGACGGTGGCCGCGCGGCGGCATTCGGAGTTGAGGGCAGATAGAGCAGATGGCTGGCAGACCGGGGCTTGATCCCACCGAAGAAGGAAAGTCATACAGCGCGTTGTTCGTGCTGCTGGTAGCGGTGTTACTCGTCAGCGCGGTCTGGTCGATCTGGGACGACAACATCTCGCGCCGCCCGTGGAAGCAATATCAAGTTGAGTGGGATCACCTCGCGTACGACAAGTACATGAATGACGCGGCCGAGGAACAGAAGCGCCTCAACGCCGATCCCGAGTACCAGAAAATCTCGAAGGAGCTGGCCGAGGCGCAGAAGGAACTCGACTCCGGCGCGACCGCGGCCAAGCTGGCGGACCTGCGTTCGCAGTTGGTCGGCCTCACCAACACCGCGAACGACAAAGATCAGCTGGTGCGGTTCACCAAGTCGTATTTGACCGAGCGATGGTACGACTACAATCACGCGGTCCAGTACAAGCAGGATCCGGCGCCGTACAAGGCCGAGATCGACAAGCTCGATGCGGAACTCGCGCAGGAAAATATCGTCTCCGACAAGGCCAAGGGCAATCTGCAGGCGGTCAAGGACCAGATCGAGGCGCTCAACTCGAAGGTCGACAGCCTGACCGAGCAGATGAAGAAGCTGACCGCCAAGCGCGACGACTTTATCGACAAGGCCGACTCGTGGATGATCCCGGTCAAGTTCCGCAACACCGTCCTGTTCCGCTACCCGAAAATTCCGAAGATTCAGCAGACCGCGATCGACGACTTCGACCGCAACGCTTTCGACGAGGCGATCGCGCGGGTCGATCGATGCCAGAGCTGCCACATGGGCGCCGACAAGAAGGGCTTCGAGAATGCGCCCGAGCCGTTTCGCACGCATAGCAACTTCGATCAGATCATACTGAAGCATCCGCCCGACAAACTCGGATGCACGCCGTGTCACGACGGGCAGGGGCCCGCGGTCAGCTCGGTGCGCCTAGCGCATGGCGACGATAAGGATTGGGATTCGCCGATGCTGCGCGGCGACAAGATGCAGTCGCGATGCATCAAGTGCCACATCGATGTCGGCTCGCTGCACGACGCGGCCGGCAAACCGATCGCGGCGAACTGGGTCGAGGGCGAGCGCATGTTCCAGCAGATGGGATGCGCGGGATGCCATCTGGTGGCGGGCTACGAGGACATGCCGAAGATCGGCCCGTACCTGAAACTCGCGTCGGCCAAGCTCGACCCGTCGTGGACGGTGCGATGGATCACCGACCCGCACGTGTTCCGGCCGCACACCCGGATGCCGAACTTCTATTTCTCGCGCGACCAGGCGACCGCGCTCGCGGCGTTCATCTTCGACAGCTCGTCGAAGAATTCCAAGGACTGGCTGACGGCGCATCCGGAGCCGCCGACGCTCGAGGCCGACATCAAGAATCCGGCGTTCGTCGAAGAGGGCAAGGGGCTGTTCGAATCGGTCGGCTGCAAAGGATGCCACGCGGTCGAGCCGGATCAATATGGAACTCCGGTGGGAGTCGCCGAGGGCTTCAAGCCGGCCGAGGCGCGCACCACCAAGGACTTCGCGCCCAACCTGGGCAAGATCGCGGAGAAAACTTCGGCGTCGTGGGTTTACACGTGGCTTAAGAATCCGCGCGACTTCTCGCCGCATACCGCGATGCCGTCGCTGCGCCTGAGCGATCACGAAGCGGAAGCGCTGACCGCATTCCTGATGACGCATGGCGAGAAGAAAGAAGATGCGGGCGTCGATACTGCGCTCAAGGATCCAGAGAATATCAAGAAGGGCGAAGCGCTGGTGCGCAAGTATGGATGCTTCGGGTGCCACGAGATCGAAGGGATGGACAAGGAGTCGCGCATCGGCGTCGAGCTGACGACCTTCGGCTCCAAGCATCTCGACGAACTGTTTTTCGGCAACCAGACGCAGATTCCCGAGACCTGGGATCAATGGACGTTCCACAAACTGCAGACCCCGCGCATCTACCAGACCAAGGACGTCGAGCAGTTGATGCCGAACTTCGACTTCGACAACGCCGACATCGGCAACCTGGTCGTGTTCCTGGCGGGGATGACGCAGGGCACGGTGCAGGAGCGCTACCGCGACCCCGGCTCGGAGCATCAGACGCAAATCGTCGCGGGCCGGCGAATGGTCAATTACTACAACTGCGTCGGCTGCCATATCATCGACAATCGCGGCGGCTACATACGCCGCTTCTACTCAGAAGATCAAATAAACTTCGCGCCGCCAATACTCAATGGCGAGGGCTTCAAGGTTCAGCCCGAGTGGCTATTCACATTTCTGCAGGGGCCGACGCCGATTCGACCATGGCTGAAGATCAGGATGCCGACCTTTCACTTCACCAACGCCGAAGACGACACGATCGTGAACTACTTCACGGCGCTGTCCGACGTGAACGTGCCGTACATGTTCATCAACACCAACCTGATTCCACCGGCCGAGTTGCAGGCGGGCGCGAAGCTGATGACGAAGGACTATTTCAACTGCTTCAGCTGCCATCAGCAGGGCGACAAGAAGCCCGAGGGACCGGAATCCGGATGGGCGCCTGATTTGGCGCTGGCGCATCAGCGGTTGAATCCGGACTGGATACTGAAATGGATCGCAAATCCGTCGGCGATCCAGCCGGGGACCAAGATGCCGTCATTTTATCCCGGCGGTCCGGACGACATTCTCGGCGGCAACCAGGACGCGCAGATCCGCGCCCTGCGGGACTATATTTTCTGGTTCGGAGCGCATCCGGGCGAAGCGATACCGGGACAGGTGGCGGCGGTGCCGACCAAAGTGAGTAAGAAGTGAGGTTTGATCGTCTAATCGATTGAACGGGCGACTGAGTATTCGGTAGAGTAAACGTTTGCCTAACTGAGTAATGAACAGGGGTTATCTCGAAGGAGAAAATGGTAATGAAAAAATATGCAGTAGTACTGGCGGCGTGTGCGGGAGTAGCGCTCAGCATGAGCGTCGGCGCCAGCTTCGCGCTCGCCGGCGGCACGATTAGCGGAACAGTCAAGTACGACGGCACAGCGCCCGCGCCCAAGCCGGTGGAAGTGACCAAGGACAAGGAAGTCTGCGGGCTGCATCAGCACTTCGTCGAGGACCTGATCGTAGGCAGCGACGGCGGAATCGCGAATGCAGTTGTGATCGTCAAGGGCGCCAAGGGCGACATGAAGCCCGGCGATGTGACGTTCGATCAGAAGGGATGCGACTACGTGCCGCATGTGCTCGCGTTCGAGGCCGGCAGCACCGTGAAAATCGTGAACTCGGACGGGATCCTGCACAACATCCACACCTACTCGACCGCGAATCCGTCGTTCAATATGGCGCAGCCGAAGTTCAAGAAAGTAATCGAGCAAAAAATCGAAAAGCCCGAAGTGATCAAGGTCACCTGCGACGCGCACGGATGGATGCACGGATGGTGGGTCGCGACCGACACGCCGTACTTCGCGGTGACGGACGACAAGGGCAACTACGAGATCAAGGATGTGCCGCCGGGTGACTACACGGTCGAGGTGTGGCAGGAAAAGCTCGGCACCGACGATCAAAAAGCCAGCGTGAAAGACGGCGCGACCGCGACGACTAATTTCTCGATGAAGCCCAAGGCTTAGTCGCGGGGCACGACGAGTATTCTCGGGAGCGAGGCGGGGCCGGAGCAATCCGGCTCCGTCGCTTTTCGGAAATGGTGATTAAACGTTTCGATACGCTCGAGGTTGCGACCACCGATCTCGCGGACGCAGCGTCGATCTACGAAAAGAATTTCGGCTTTTCAGTAACCATGATCCGAAAGACGGGAAGTTGGCGTCGGTGAAAGTCGGCGGCGCCGAAATTCGCCTCGTCGCGGGCGCGTCGATCGACGCGGCCGAAGGGATGATCGGTCTGTGGCTCGAGGCCGACGACGTCGATCAGGTGATTGCGGATTTTCGCGCTGCGGGTCTCGACGCCGGTGCGATTCGCAAAGAGTCGGGACGCCGCATCCTGTCGATCGACCCCAAGCTCGCGAACCAGGTCCCGCTGTTCATTTTCGATCGCAAAGCCTGACTATCGGCAGTCAGTCCCTGCCGGCACAGGTCTTGCTCCGTTATCCTTCGTCGATTGAGCGATCGATCGATGGAGGATCCGTCTATGTCGAAAATAAAGAGAATTCTGCCCATTTTACTTACTGCGAGTGCGCTTTTCGTGCTTCCCGGATGCGCGTCTCAACAAGCCGAGCACACTACGAATGAGGTAACAAATTCCACATCCAACACCGTCGGCTCAGTGCTCGACGGTGTCGGTTCGGTGATTATGTATCCGTTCCACCTGGTCGGCGATTTGTTCTCGTAAGCGCCTCGATCACGTACCCTGCGGAAACAGGATACTGTCGATCGCGAGCCGCTGCGCTTGATTGGGATCGTTCTCGACCCTGCATTCGCTGTTGAAGATCATCGTCGCGCGCTGCGACGCGTCGTAGGCCGGCCATCGCGGTGCCGCGTCCGCATTGGGATCGCCGGTGCGCGCAAACGCTATCCACCGATCGCTCATCGCATGCGCAAGCGCGGTGACGTCGGCGCGGTCGGGCGGCGCCAGGCGCGGGGCAAGCGCGGTGTTGTCGAACACGAACGGTATCTCGAGCGCATGCGGTGACTTGAGCCGCCCGCCTGCAACCGGCGTCTCCCAATCGAATCGGTACAGGTATGCGGGCGCGGCGTGCGCGGCAGCCTTGCGCTCCGCAATTTTTCTCGAGTAAGCCGCGGTTGGATACTCGGTTCCAATCAGGAACATCAACTCAGAAGGACTCGCGCCGGGATTCTCCTTGCAGAAAATCTCGATGACGCGCTCCGCATCCGTTCCAAGCAGACGACCTGCGCGCCGAAGCAGCCCGCTCTCGTCGAGTGAAAACGCCTTCAGATCGCCGGCGACAAACAGCGTCATCTCGGTGCGGTTGTAGCCGATGATCAGCGGCACGTCGGCGGAAACGTCGGGCGCCGTGGGATCGAACGGATGGCGCGGGAGCGTGACTCCGTCGACGACCGGCGAGAACCCCTGGATAAAGCCCGGGATTCGCGCTCCGAGCTTGGCCTGGACCGCAGCCTGCGCGGCCACGATACGCTCGACCGGCACCGACTGCGCCTCGCGGACCTGCGCGCGGCTGAGTCCGATCTCCGCCAGCAGCATTTCCGCGACCTCGTCGGCATGGCGGACGCTATTCATCTTGAATCCCGGACCGCTCTGCACCACCGCGCGATGGAACAGGTTCTTCGCCGCCGGCATCGCGAGCAGCGTTGAGACTTTCTGGCCGCCGCCCGACTCACCGAAGATCGTGACCTTGTGAGGATCGCCGCCGAACTTCGCGATATTGTCGCGCACCCATTGTAGCGCCGCGACCAGATCCAGCATTCCAACGTTGCGCGAATCCTGAAATTCGTTGCCGGCGATGCCGGCAAAATACGTGTAGCCGAGCGCGCCGAGGCGATGATTGACGCTGACGACCACCACGTCGCCGCGCCGCACCAGGTTGCTGCCGTCGTAAATCGGCGGCGAGCCGGAACTTGCCTGGAATCCTCCGCCATGCAGCCAGACCATCACGGGCCGCCCGCGACCGTCGCGCGCGTCGCTGGTCCAAACGTTGAGAACGAGGCAGTCCTCGCTTTCCGCGATGCCGTCGGCGTCGGCGTACGCGGCGAATCCGCTCCGCGGATCGACCAGCCCGCGCATCGTCGAGGGATTTTGCGGCGCGCTGGGTCCATAGCTGAGCGCGTCGCGCACACCGGCCCACGGCGCAGGCGCGACCGGCGGCATGAAACGATTTCGTCCCGCGGTCGAGGCGCCATACGGGATGCCCTTGAAGCTGCTGACGCCATTCGCGGCAACTCCGCGGACCTTGCCGCAAGCGGTCTCAACCACCGGAAAAGATTGCGCCGACGAATCTTTAGGAACGGAAGCTGCGGTCATGGCTCGACCCTCCTCGGACTTCAGCTCTTGGTATCTTAAGCGACAAAATCCGGCCCGGGTTTAATCCTCGTTTCGTTTTTTCGGGTCAGCCGCATCTGGACCCGTGCCGTAGACGCTATCCACGGTCGCGATCCATGTCTTGTCGGACAGCGGGTCCCCTGGGACACAAAAATCAACTTTTCGCTTGCGCAGGTCAGCGATAAAAGTACTCATCACCCGATCGAGATTTAATGATTCGGAATTAGCTTCGAGTTCGAGATTAGCTTTCCAGACGAGAGAGAGACGTACCGCGTTAAACGGATAGGTCGCGCGGACCGCGCTGTTCTCCACGATCGCCCATGTGTTACCACCGACGGCGCGCAGCTCAGCCGCGGCCGTCATCTGCGGGAGCGGCGCGTTGGGCGCGCCCACGCTTCCAATGCGGTGATACATCACGTCGTTATCGGCCATTATCGCAACATTGCGGAACGGGGGTTGCTCCGTAAGCATCGGGCCGTCCAGCCCTTCGGGCCAGTATTCAAAGTTGCCGCCCGGCCCGTCATAGAACCATGAAACTGCCCCTGCCTGAATGACGCGCCAGCGCTCAAAAAGCTCGGACCGGCCCATCGCGATCAGCCATCCGAGCGGATACTGCTCTCGCGTCGCGCCGCGAAACGTCGGGACATCAACGTGAATCGGACCAGCGGGCATCGGCGCGTTTAGATTCACCACGATGAACGTGGGACGGATCGCTGAGCTACCAAATAAGGCCCGCGCCGCATCTATGAACCGACGGTTGTGCAGAATCGTTTCGGCCCCATCCACGAGTGGCTCACCGCCCACTGCCCAGTTGCCCCGAAAATAGGGGAATGCCGATTGCTCCGGCTTCCTTGGAATGTACTCAGCTATTGTGCGGTAAGGTGCATGTCGCTCGAAGAGCGCCCGGACCAGGTCCGGGTCGTCGAACGCTGGTTCGATGCGAATCAATTTGGCAAGGTTCTGCATGTCACTCAGCCCCTTGATGCTCGACGTTCTGCGCCGGCTTCTCCTTGATTAGCGTTCGACGCGGAGCGATGCGCTGTGGGCATGTCCTCGCTGGTAACTTTTACGCGCCGTCATGGCGTCGACCCTCCTCTGACCTCGGCTCTTGGTATAGATGGGCGCGCGCCCCTTGCGCAAGATTGAGGTTCCGCGCGCGGTCAGACCTCGGTCGTGAAGGTGGCGCGCACCGCTTCCTCGAGCCGATGCGTCAGTTCGGTGCGGTCGGCGCTGCGCATCGCGTCAGTCGGGATCGGTTTTCCAATCGTCATGCGCATCGTCAGGCCCGGGGTCACGATCATTGCGCCGCGCGGGTAGAAGCGGCCCGAGCCGCTGATCGACATCGGTACCGCCGGCAGCTTCGACAGGATCGCGAGCCATGCCGCGCCGTCTTCGAACTCGTGCACGCGGTTGTCGTTGTAACGATGGCCCTCGGCGAAGATGCAGACGTCGAGGCCGCTGCGGATGACCTGGATCGCCTTGCGAATTTCCTTGCCGCCCGAGTCGCGGTCGATGAGGATGTGCCCGCCGCGTTGCATCGCGAAACCGATCACCGGGATTTTGAGCAGTTCTTTCTTGGCGACGAAGCGCGGCTCGCCCGGTAGGTAGCCGGCGACGCGAAGGTGTCGAAGAAGCTCTGATGATTGGAGACGAGGACGTACGACTTCAGGCCGGCGAGATTTTCGAGACCTTCAATTTGCACCTTGATTCCGGAGACCGCGATTATTCCGCGGCCCCATGCGCGACTGACCACGGTGACCGCGTGCATCCTGCCCATCATGGCCGCGATCGCGGCGCCGATCGCGCAGATCGCAGTCCACAGCACCGACAGCGACGTCGCGACCACTCCCCATGCGAGGTTGAAAGATGCCGCGCGGCGCGGCAACGGTATAGCGGCGAAACTTGCGGCTGACTACCCATGCACAACTACTCTGCCCGCATAAACGTCGCTGCAAGCGTCAATCGCTAACGAAACGGCAATAATCTTGCCCTTGCCACCGCAGAAATTGCGACCGCCTGGCGGAGATGACGCCCCAGACACGTGTGATGTCTTTCAATAGATGATCAAGGTCGTTGTAAATCGTGAACTCGTTGATCTTCATTCAGAAGCCAGGAGTTCATCCAGGATTTTCGCTTTCGCATCATTCTTAACAAGAACCTTAAATTTTGCCAGCTTGTTGCCTTGAACGTTGACGGACGGTGCGTTGTGCATGTGCAACGTAAAACATGAGCTCTGTTGGCCGATTTCAGCCAGGCCTGTTTTTCCGGTATTACTGCGTATAATTATCAGGGTAGTACTATATTTACCTTGGAGCCAAAATGATTGCCCTATCGCGTACGTCACGTAAGGGTGACGCGGAACCTCAGCATTCCGCAAGACCTCACTTCCTTTTTTCTTACTATCCGGCAGCGGCAAAATCTCCTTGGGTTCGACCCGCAAATACTTCACCTGGAAGAGCATGTTTTCCTTCGTCTCTTTTACAGCGAAGAACAAAGCAGCGAGCGGGTTTGTAGTCCAATCCAGCAGACGTGTTGGCATCCCGGAGTGCTGTGCCGTGAGGTACACATTGACGATGTCATTCGCAGCAAAGACGTGGCACCCGCTGTGCGAAATTCCCGCAGCATTGCTCATCTCGAGATGTTGGCGTGCTGTTTCCAGATCACACCACCCAAAGGCTTTCGCTCGATTTGTAAATTTCTCGCGATAAATGCCTGGAGCCAGTGGGATTTTGTAAATCTCCCCAGTGCCCCTAAACCATGTGCTGCCGAGAAAGGTGTCCTGTTCAATCTATTGCTGTCGTAATCCATAGCGAGATCGCGTCGATATAGTCCCACATGGTAGACACTTCCGCAAAGTACGTGGAGGGCAGTTTGATTTCTACCATGGCGATAATCCTCCCTCATCGGCTAGCTGCTGGTCAGGAGAGGTTTCTCGTCACTTGAGAAAGGGCGGGGTCTCGCAAATAGAGTAGGGTCTTATGAAATTCTTCGCAATTCGTTTTCCTGTGCTGCGAAGCTTTTAAGTCCGTACGATGATGATTTCCGGGAATCCGCTTTGCACTGGTGAAGCCGAATGTAGTTCGATCGCCTTCGATTCTAATTTCCTTCAACACAGCCCATAGCAACAGATTCTCAGCATTGAACGCCGCATCTGAAAAAATCACGGGCATGCGGACCCCGTCCTTCAACTCATTGAACAATCGCTTTGCGGTTTTTCCATGCACGTCGCTCGAGTCATTCTGCCCGTGGCCCTTAAAGCGCGAATTCCTCCAATACGTCGGCGATCGACAATAGTTGAAACGCAAAAATCAGATAGTTCCATTCGTTCCCCCAGTAAACTTGGTGTCTCTTCGGCTACGCTCTCGCGAAACACACTCCAGCAGCATCCGCATGATAACTGCGCTTGCTCGATGCGACAACAACTGTGATCGTTACCAGAGACACCGAATCCTGAATCAGACACAGAATCCCGAATCGCACGCGAACGAATCGCGCGCTGAATAAGGACCCTCACCTTCGATCCTCTCCCATCAGGGCGAGGGAAAACGATCGGAACCGAATTGAACGCGCGATTAGCTGGACGCATCCATCGGCGCGGCAAAGTTGACACCGGCTAATGGCGTTGGTAACTCTGATCTTCAGAAGACTGAGCAGACTGTCGAGGTTCCAATCGTGCAAATTACCGGGTTTCAGCAGTTTCTTGAGATCCTGACCGTTCCCGACAACATCCCGATCATTGCGATGATGATCCTCGTGATGTTTTTCACCTACGTCGCGCTCAAGCAGGCCCGGCGCAACGATCAGCTGATCGAGCATGGGCATCGCGAACGCATTATCGACGAGATGAGGAAGTAGGCCACCAGCATGCCATTTGAGATCATCGCCGAGAACTGCACCGGCTGCAGCGCGTGCGAAAAGCGTTGCCCCACCGGCGCCATCTCGGGCCTGTCGAAAAAGGTCTATTACATCGAGGCCGCGATGTGCATCGATTGCGGCGCGTGCGGCGTGATTTGCCCCGACGACGCGATCATGAACAATCACGGCGAGATCACCCACGTGCTCAAGCGCGCCGAGCGCCCGGTCGCCGTCGTCCATCCCGACAACTGCAACGGATGCGGCGTGTGCGTGGACGTTTGCCCGTTCGATTGTATCTCGCCGTCGCCGGAGAACACGGCGGTCTATCTCGGCAAGGTGCAGGTCAACGAGAAGACCTGCGTCGGATGCCTGCTCTGCGAAGAGGTCTGCGGATGGGACGGAATCTACATCATGCCGTCCGGCCAGAAGGAGGCGTTCCTCAGCTCGATTGGCTACGACAGCCCCGAGCCCGACGCTCTTTAGTATCGACCAGGATGCTGATCCTGCTGGCGGCGGTGAATCTTGGCCCGCCTCAAGCAGCGCTTGCTGCGGATTTATCGCCCGGGCCTGAGAGCGCGCCGGACGCCGCATGTACCGAAATCAAAACCGCGCTGCATAGATTGGCCGACGCCGAGCACGACGAGTCGTTGGCGCTCGATCTCGCGTCGAGCGGCGGCAACTCGACGGCAGTAGTCCTGGCGCGGCTGTCAGTCCTGCTCGAGCGCACGCAGGATTTGCGCGTCGCGCTCAGGCACGCGCGTCAAAGTGCGGTCGCGCGCGATTCGGCGGTCGATCAATGCACGCGGATGGGATTTCGCGCGCTGGTGGTCTCCGAGAAGCTGAGTTCCGATGTGGAGACTGTTCTGTTCGGCGCCGACGCTTCCGTCGCGGATGCGCCAGAGGCTCACGTCTAGCCCTGCTGCGCCCGTTCCATCGCCGCCCGTTCTGCCACCCTGACCTGTCGCGCGGCCGAGTTGCGCGGGACGAACACCCCTTGATGGAGGCGTCGTCGTCGGCGCTGTCGGCGGGATTTCGCCGGAAATTGACCCGGTTGTCGCGGATTTAGGACGAACCCCGCGGAGAATGCGCGCAAGTAGAGACTGGGTGGCGGAGGGCAGTCAATTCGAACTCTGTGGGGACTTTCCTCTCTGGGCGCAGTCATTCGAAACCTGAGGGGACTTCCCGCCAAAAAAGTCGGAGCAACCAGCGGGCTAGAGGCGCCTCAACGGGTGTTGCATCTACGCAACAGCTTGTAGTCCAAATGCCTCTTATCGAAAGTTTTTCATTTAGTCCATCTACACTTAGGCAATAAATAACAACTATAAGATTAGGCTTCGCACTGGACGGCCAAATCAGACGAACTGGTATGCGTCTTGCTCAGGAGGCTCACAGGGTCAGTGACTTGTTTCGCCGAGAACAAAAAACAGTCGATACAGCGCCCGTGGTAGACCCGGTAGAACTGCGCAAGCGGTTGCTGGCCGTGCGATCGTCTACGGGAACTGAGGGCGACGGAGCGATTCAGCCGAGCGATGAAAAGAAGGACTCACTAACCCAACCACCGCAATCAATTTCAAACAAGCCGGCGATCAGCAACGGTCTTCAAGACATCTCTGGGCCGAAACCGGACGCCGTTGAGAGGACCTACACTATGAGCCAAAGCGACCCGCCTTCTACACCATCATCAGTGGCGAAAATGTTTGAGCCCACAAGCGTCTTTCAGGAACGTCTTTCAAAATTGAGTACAGCCTTTGATCAGGTCGAGCGCCTGGCGAAGGATGCGGCCGGCGCCCTCGCGCAGGTTTCCGAGCTTGCAGATCATCTCAGTCAATTCGCGGAAGCCTACGCGCCCGTGAAGAAATTTCAAAGCGAGGTTGGAGCCCTCGCGCAAAAGTTCGATCCTTTCAAAGGTGTTCACAACCAGCTCACGGAAATGTCAAGTTCCTTCCGCGACCAACTGCACTATCTGGCTGCGGGCCTGGAACCGGTGACTAATGTACAACGACGCCTCTCGGAGCTAGCCGCGACTCTGGAGCCCGTGGTCGAAGTAAAGAAACGATTCCAGGCACTGGAGCGCGAATTTGAGACTGCGGGGACTCCGTCCCCTGCCGGTTCGGCTCAGAGCGTTTCTCCCCCCAACGGAGCAAACGGCAGCGTCGCGGGTCGCAGGGCTTAGTTCGATCCAAGATACCAGTCGAAGAGCGAGCTGAGCGCGTACAGTCGGCGTCTTACGTACCGCGAGCGGTGTTGACGTGCTCGACGTGCGGACGGCATCTCACTCAGACAGCGAACAGCAGCAATGTAATCGCTGACCCTGTCCGGAATCGGAAAATAGAAGAAGCGGATGCGCCCGAGGTCACGTCTAGCCCTGCTGCGCCCGCTCCATCGCCGCCCGTTCTGCCACCCTGACCTGTCGCGCGGCCGAGTTGCGCGGGACGAACACCGCAGCCGCCGCGAGTATCAACAGCGCCGCCTGCGCGCCGAGCGATTGAATCGTCGGGAAGAGCCCGAGCATCGGAATCGTCGGCGCGTAGTTCACGAACGTCGCCGGCACTACAGATGCTTCCTGCAAGCTCGCGACACCCTGGCCGATGAACACGATCGCCAGCGCGTAGAGCATGATCGAAGTCGCGCGGAAGAAAATCTTCATCGGGATTCTGTCCGCCGCGCGCTTGACGATCACGAAGGTCGCGGCCAAAGCGATCGCGGCTGCGGCGATACCGGCCGTCACCGCATGACGCTCAACGGCTTCGGTCGCGCCGCTGGTGAGCGCCTGAAAGAAGACAATCGTCTCTGCTCCCTCGCGCATCACGGCGAGAAACGCGGTGAGCCCGAGTGCGAGACCGGGAATCGTGCTGCGCTCGGCGGTCTGGAGTTTATGCGCGATAAACTTCATCCATCGATCGGACTGGCCCTTCGAGGTCATCCACGAGCTGACGTAAAACAGGGTCGCGGCGGCGAAAAGTTGGAAGACGCCTTCGAGCGTGTCGCTGGCGTCGTCGGTGATCAGGTGATTGACCGCCCACGCCAGCATGATGCTGGCGAAGATAGCGGCGATTGCGCCGGCGTAGACGTCGCGCGACCTGCCAATTCGTCCCTCGGTGCGTGTAGCGGCCGCGAGCGCGACGATGACCAGCATTGCTTCCATCCCCTCGCGAAAGAGCAGGCCAAGCGAATAGAAGAAGTAGGCGAGGGCGGTTTGGGTCATGAAGCGGTTTTCTTTTTTCTTCGCGATTCTGAGAATGATTCTCAATTCCGATTCTAGCCGCGTCCTATCGCGCTGTCAACGCGCCGATTTGCTCATGCTTGCGGCGATTTTGAGCCGGTAGTAGCCTCGAAGATGAGCCGTCCCGCCGATTATTCGTGCGCACGGCCGCTTTTTTTTAGTCTTTTCAGTATTTCGAAGATATGGTTTTGCGATCCAAACCGCAGCCTGAGGCGTAATCTCCTGATGCGATGCGTCTACTGTACCGAGCGGGCGGGGTTCATTCGCCGCGTATGCACGCCGTGCGCGAAAGTAGTCGCGATCGTGGACCGGGCCGGCGGCGAAGTCGGACTGGCCGGGCTGGTCGATATCTTCGTGGCCGAGGGACTGACGCGCGAGCAGGTCGATGTCGTGCTCGACGCACAAGTCGGCGACGCGCCCACAATCCGCGACCGCCTTACCTCGAACATGACCAACGTCCTGATGCGCAATCTCGGGATGCCGGGGCGTCAATCGCCCGAGGACGTGATGAAGGTTCGCACTGCGATGCGAAGTGGCGGCGGCGCGGGCACCTGGGTCGGCGGTGAGGAGCCCCCGGAGCATCATTAGATGCGCGCGCGGGTGGTTGAGATCGATGGCGGAAAAAGATCGCAGCGACTTTGCCGTGATGAATCGGATGATCGATCACATTCGTCTGCTGATCGCGGTTGACGACGAGGCGATCCCGGTCAAGAAAAAACTCGAAGCGCAGGCGATGCTCAAAGATTTCCAGGCTATGCTGGCGGAAGCGCCGGAGAACCAGGAGCGGGGTCGGATTAAGGGCTACTACGAAATCCTGTGCCGTGACCTTGGCGACGAAGCGGACGTTGCGGCGCTGCTGAGCTCGCTCAAGAATTATATCCCGTACCTCTAATTGGTGGGTGAGTAGTTCGCGGAGAGAAGAATGAGTTTGCAGCAGATCGGCGTCGTCGGTGCCGGGCAGATGGGTGCGGGGATCGCGCAGGTCGCGGCGCAGGCGGAAATCGCGGTCGTGATGCACGATATCGCGCCCGAGTTGTGCAAGCGCGGCGTCGATACGATCGCGCGCAACCTCGATCGGATGATCGAGCGCGGGCGCTTCAAGCCTGAGGAGCGCGAGCGCGTGATGCGCCGGGTCGAGACCACGACCAATCTCGAAGACCTGGCAAAGGTCGAATTCGTGATCGAGGCGGTGATCGAAAACGAAGACGCCAAGATTGCGCTGCTGCAGAAGCTCGACAAGGTCTGCCCGCCCGAGACGATTTTCGCCTCGAACACCTCGTCGATTTCGATTACCAAGATGGGCGCGCAGACTTCACGCGCCGACCGCGTGATCGGGATGCATTTCATGAACCCGGTTCCGGCGATGAAGCTGGTCGAGATAATTCGCGGACTGGCGACCTCGGAAGCGACGTTTCAGCAGACGCGGGCGCTGGCCGAGCAGCTCGGCAAGACCACGATGACCGCGCAGGATTTTCCCGGGTTCATCGTCAATCGCGTGCTGCTGCCGATGATCAACGAAGCGATTTACACGATGTACGAAGGCGTCGGCGGCGTGACCGATATCGACACCGCGATGAAGCTCGGCACCAATCAGCCGATGGGCCCGCTCGAGCTGGCCGACCTGATCGGGCTGGACACCTGCCTCGCGATCATGGAGGTGATGCATCGGGTGCTGGGCGACGACAAGTACCGTCCGTGCCCGCTGCTGAAGAAGTACGTCGACGCGGGCTACCTGGGCCGAAAATCGGGCCGCGGTTTTTACGTATATGATGAGAAGGGTACCTTGATTCCGCCACCGCGCTGAGCGCGCGCGCCGAGTTGCCGGCACGCCGGGAGGAAACGAGCATGGCCGTAAAAGCATTCATCCTGATCGACACGTCGCCGGGGAAAGCGCGCGAGGTTGCGGCGAAGATTCGCGGCGTCCCCGGAGTTTCCGTCGCGCATGCGGTCACCGGCCCGCACGATATCATCGCAATCGCCGAAGCCGCGGACGTGACCTCGCTCGGCGAGCTGATCGTGCACAAGATTCAGAGCGTGACGGGAGTCAATCGCAGCCTGACGTCGATCGTCGCGGATTGAAGCGGGCGAAGAAGCAGATCGGTGCAGGGCTCGCCGGCCCGGCGAATCGTATAGCATATAAAAGAAGGCATCCAGGAAGAACGTGATCGATGGCTGAATTACCGGTAATCAAGCGGCTCAAGAAAGACCTCGAGACGCTCAAGCGCGAACTCACCGTGGACCTGCCCAAGGAACTCGAGCGAGCGCGCGCGCATGGCGACCTGTCCGAAAACGCGGAATGGGCGATGGCCAAGCAACGCCAGGAATTCCTGCGCGCGCGGGTCGGCAACCTGGAGACGCGAATCGCGGAGCTCACGATGATCGATCTCGAGACGATTCCGCGCGACACCGTCGGCCTGGGCAGCCGCGTCAAGCTCGAGGATCTCGATGAGGGCGGCGTCGCGGAGTTCGAGATCGTCGTGCCCGAAGAAGTCGACGGCGCGCAGAACCGCATCTCGCTGTCGTCGCCGCTGGGCCGCGCGCTAATCGGCAAGGCGGCGCAGGACGATATCGAAGTCGTCACGCCCAAGGGCAAACGCGCGTACATGGTAATGAAGCTGACGACGATTCACGCGATCATGGCCGCCGAGAACGGCACCAAGTGACAATTGAATGCGGGGCTCCTCGCCCCGCACCCTCGGCAGGGGTGACCCCTGCACCCAGTAAATAAACAAACTCTGGTTCCCCTTCCCGCGCGGGAAGGGGTTAGGGGTTAGGTTCTTCGAATCGAGCGACAGGAAAATCAGTCGCCGTACATCGAATCGATCTGCTCTTTGAAGTGCGCTTGAACCACCTTGCGGCGCACCTTCAGCGACGGCGTCAGCTCGCCGTTTTCCTGGGTGAACGGCTGCGGGACGATTGCAAACGCGACGATCGCCTCGACGTCGGAGAGCTGCTTGTTGATCTCGCGAATCCGCCCATGCACGAGGGTCTTCAACTCGCGTGATTTCGCGATCGCGTCGGCATCCTTGGGGTCGAGGTTGTGCTCCTTGAGAAAATCCACGAGGTTTTCGTAATCCGGCACAATCAGCGCGGCCAGATGCTTGCGGCGGTCGCCGGTCACGCAGGCCTGGCTGATGAATTTGTCGCCGACCAGCTTGCTCTCGACGTATGCCGGCGAGACGTTCTTGCCGCCCGACAGCACGATGATTTCCTTTTTGCGGTCGGTGATCGCGATGTAACCTTCGACATCGATCTTCGCGATGTCGCCGGTGTGGAGCCATCCATTTTCGTCGATCGCTTCCTTCGTCTCGGCCTCGAGCTTGTAGTAACCCTTCATGATGTTCGGCCCGCGCAGCAGCAACTCGCCGTCGGCCGCCGTTTCCGCCTGGACGCGCCGGAGCGGCAGTCCCACAGTGCCGATTCTGGTCTTGCCGTTGTGCAGATTGCATGCGACGACGGGGGCCGCTTCGGTCAGGCCATAGCCTTCGACGATTGGAACTTCGGCGGCGGACAGGAAGCGGTTGATCTCGATTGGCAGCGGCGCGCCGCCGGAAATCAGGTAACGAATCCGGCTGCCGAAGATCGCGCGCACCCGCGCGAAGACCAGGCGGCGGAACAGCGCCATCGAGAGCGCAAGCAGCGGCGGAACTGGTTTGCCGCGATGCCGGTATTCGGCCGCCTGTTCGCCCGCCGCGAGCGCCATTTTGAACAGCCGTTGGCGAATCGGAGGCGAGGTCTCGACCGTGCGCATGACGCGGCTGTGTATCACTTCGAGCAGGCGCGGCACTGTGAGCACCACCGTCGGCTCGACCTCGGTCAGGTTCGATGCGATCTGCCCGAGACTCTCGGCAAATGCGATCGTTCCTCCCGCCAGCGCGACGGTGTAGTAGCCGGCCGTCCGCTCGAACGAATGCGCGATCGGTAGATGCGACAGGGTCATGTCTGTGTCGTTGAGTGAAAGTGCGGCGAGCGAATCCTCTGCGTTTGCAAGCAGGTTGCCGTGCGAGAGCATCACGCCCTTCGACGTGCCCGTGGTCCCCGACGTATAGATGATCGTCGCGAGGTCGTCGCTGCTGCCCTCGACGATGGCGGCCGGCGTCTCGGCGCTGATTGATGCCGCGCTGATGACGGCCGGGCCTCCGTCAACCGCGGGTGTGGATTCAGCGCCGGAATGCATCGCGACAATCGCCTTGAGGTCGGGAACCGAGCCGCCGAGGCCGAGAATTTTCTTGACCAGGTCGGGCCCGTTGGCCGCGATGATTTTCGATCCCGAGTCGTTGATGACGTGCGCGGTCTCTTCGAGGCCGCTGGTGGTGTACAGCGGCACGACGATCGCGCCGAGCCCCAGCACGGCCTGATCGACGACGATCCATTCGGGGCAATTCTCCGAGAGGATGGCGACGCGATCGCCGGGGCGCACGCCCAGGCCGAGCAGACCGGCTCGCAGTCTTCCGGCGGCCTCGGACACGTCGCTCCACGAGTGGTCCGTCCAGACTTTGTCGCGCTTGTCCTTCAGGAATGCGCGCGCGCCGAATTTCTGCGCCTGCGCCTCGAAGGATTGGGAAAGCGTCGCCACGCGATCGGACATAAGTGACCGGGACCTCCTCTTCCTTCAGCGGTTGTAGCCGAAACCTTGGCGTGATTGCCAACCGCGCGGGTCCGCCGATCCCGCGGGGGCGAACCGCTTGAATTTGCAGTCGAAATGTGAGCGTCATTGTCGGCGTTGATTAAGCGGGGGTTGCGGTGGTGGACAAAGATTTTTCATTTCACTAATCGTGGCGCTGACGGCATAATCGCACCGAATTCATGAATTGGAAGTTGCCGGACCGACGCATCGGCCGCCTTGATCGGCGCGGCGAAACGCTCGTCCGGCATTGCACGTTGCTAGCGCAGAGGTGACGCTTCGATGCTCGAGTACATGTATTTTCCGCACGACATCTCGACCTTCGGTCCGAAGATCGACTTCCTCTTCGAGCTGATCTTCTGGATCGTGATGGTCGTCTGGGTCGCGGTGATGATCACGATGGTGGTCTTCTTGATTCGCTATCGCGCCCGGCCCGGCCGCAAGGCGGAGTATATCGAAGGCAATTCCCGTCTCGAGATTATCTGGACCACGGCGACTGCGGTGATTCTGATCGTCCTGGCGTTTATGAGCCGCTCGACCTGGGCCGATATCAAAGAGCATGGGCCGCCGGGCGACGTGTTTTATCAGGTGACCGGAAAGCAGTTCAACTGGGAAATCACCTACCCGGGACCCGATGGCAAGTTCGGCACCAAGGACGACCTGACGATCGAGAACGAGATGCACGTGCCGGTGAACAAGGTGGTGCGGATCGATCTGACCTCGAAGGACGTCATCCACAGCTTTTACGTGCCGAACATGCGTCTCCGGCAGGACGCCGTACCCGGCCGCATCATTCACGTCTGGTTCGAGGCGACCGAAACCGGGCAATACGAAATTCCGTGCTCGCAGCTGTGCGGCTTCGGGCATTCGGGGATGAAGGGTAATCTGACGGTCCAGTCGCAAGAGGATTTCGACAAGTGGCTCAAAGACCAGTACTCGCAGAACAAGTAAAGCCCGCACTCGCCGGCCACTGTCTCACGGAGGAGTTAGTCGAAAATGAGTAGTACGGCAGCGGTTGCGGCACACGACGTCCACGCGGAGCATCATGCGCTCGGCTTTTGGCGCACCTACATTTTCTCCGAAGATCACAAGATGATCGCGCGTCAGTTCCTGTTCATGGCGCTGTTCATGATGTCGATCGGCGGCTTGATGGCGATGCTGATGCGATGGGAACTCGCGTTTCCGGAAACGGCGGTCCCCGGATTTCACTGGGTGCCCGAGCCGTTCATGTACGACGGCGCGATCCCGCCCAACACCTACAACGCGATGTTCACCATGCACGCCACGATCATGATTTTCTTCGTGGTGATGCCCATCCTGGTCGGATGCTTCGGCAACTTCCTCATCCCGCTGATGATCGGCGCCCGCGACATGGCGTTCCCCAAGCTCAACATGCTGTCGTTCTGGGTCGGCGCGGTCGCCGGCGTGATCATGCTGTCGTCATTCTTTGTAACGGGCGGTCCCGCCGCCGCGGGCTGGACTTCGTACGCTCCGCTGAGCGCCGTGCCAATCTACACTGGCGTCGATTGGGGCCAGAACTTGTGGTGCATCAGCATCATCGTGCTCGGCGCGTCGTCGCTGATGGGCTCGATCAACTACATCACCACCATCATCAACATGCGTACCAAGGGCATGTATTTCTTCCGTATGCCGCTGGTGATCTGGTCGTTGTTCATTACGGCAATTCTGCTGCTGCTCGCGTTGCCCGTGCTGACGACCGCGCTCGCCCTTCTGCTGTTCGATCGCCTGGGCGGCACGCATTTCTTTTTGCCCGCGGGCGGCGGCGAGCCGCTGCTGTGGCAGCACCTGTTCTGGTTCTTCGGCCATCCCGAGGTCTACATCATGATCCTGCCCGCGATGGGAATTACGTCCGACGTCATCGCGACATTTTCGCGCAAGCCCATATTCGGCTACCGCGCGATGGCCTATGCGATGATCGCGATCGCGTTTCTCTCATGGATCGTGTGGGGCCATCACATGTTCGTGTCGGGGATGGATCCGGTGCTCGGCGGCAGTTTCATGATCACTACGATGATCATCGGGGTGCCGTCCGCGATTAAGACCTTCAACTGGCTCGGCACCCTCTACAAGGGCAACATCCATTACACGGCCGCGATGATGAACGCGCTGGCGTTCGTCGCGATGTTCGTGATCGGCGGGCTGTCGGGAGTCTGGATGGCGTCCACGCCCGTGGACATGTACATCCACGATACCTACTTCATCGTGGCGCACATTCACTACGTACTATTCGGCGGCAGTCTGTTCGGCATCTTCGCAGGGGTTACCTATTGGTATCCCAAGATGTTCGGCCGCATGATGAGCGAGAGGCTGGGCAAGATTCACTTCTGGATCACGTTCGTGGCGTTCAACTGCACGTTCTTCCCGATGCACATCCTCGGAATGGCGGGGCACATGCGCCGGATTTACAATCCTCAGCAGTACGACTTCCTGAAGCCGATCATTCCGATCAACGAATTCATTTCGATTAGCGCTTGGGTGCTCGGCGCCGCGCAGTTCCTGTTCCTCGCCAACATCATCTACAGCTATTACAAGGGTGCGAAGGCCCCTGAGAATCCGTGGAATGCGAATTCTTTGGAGTGGACGACGCCTTCGCCGCCGCCGCACGGCAACTGGCCCGGGCCGGTGCCGATCGTTTACCGTGGACCGTACGAGTACAGCTCGCCCGAGGTTGCGGAGGATTTTCTGCCGCAATCGCAACTGATCGAACACTCGACGGCCGCGGCGGATTAGTCAGTCCAATAGCCAGTGATGAATCAGTCGCCAAGTGAGGTTGAGAAGGCGCGCGGACTGCATCGCTTTGCGGTGCTGACCGCGGGCGCCACTTTCTGCCTTATCTTCGTCGGCGGACTTGTCACCTCGACCGGTTCCGCGCTCGCGGTTCCGGACTGGCCCCTGGCGTTCGGCAAACTCATTCCGGCGTGGCAGGGCGGCATCCGTTTCGAATATGGCCATCGCCTCGCCGCCGGAACGGTCGTTTTGCTGACGCTCGTGCTGATGGTGTGGGCATGGCGCGCCGAGCCGCGGCGATGGGTCCGCCGGCTGGTCATGCTCGCGTTCGGACTGATCATCGTGCAGGCGATCCTCGGCGGAATCACGGTCCTGCTCGAACTACCGCTTGCGATCGCGGTCACGCACGCCGCCACGGCGCAGGCGCTGTTCTGCCTGATGGTGTCGATCGCGATCTTCACCAATCCGCACTGGGACGAGACGCCGCACGTCGACGATCCGCCGTCGCGAATTCCGCTGACTGCGCTGGCCGCCGCGACGACCGCTATCATCTATATGCAAATTCTCGTCGGCGCGCTGATGCGGCACCTGAGCGCCGGTCTGGTTATTCCCGATTTTCCGCTTTCGTTCGGCTACCTTGTGCCGCCGTATTGGAACGAGTTCATCGCGATTAACTTTGCGCATCGATGCGGCGCGGTTGTCGTCACTGCGATGGTGTTATGGACGGTCGCGCGCGTGCTTCGGACGCATCGCGAAGTCGTCGCGCTGCGCCGCCCAGCGCTCGGGATGTTCTTGCTGCTCGTCGTCCAGATTTGTCTCGGCGCGATCACGATTTGGAGCGGCCGCTCGGTGATTCCGACGACCAGTCACGTCGCGGTCGGCGCCGCGGTTCTTGCGACCAGCCTGACGCTGACTCTGCGCGCCTATCGCATTCTCGGAGCGCCGCGTCGCGGCTACGCTATCGAATCGCGCGCGAGTTCGCGCGTAGTCGAACGGCAGGTGACCGCGTGAGCGCCAAAGTAGCCATCGCTGAATCCGCAATCTCGCTGCCACGCGGCCGCGTGAGCGACTATTTCGAATTGACCAAGCCGCGCGTCGTCTTGATGGTGCTGGTCACGACGCTGGCAGGCTTCTATCTCGGTGGACGTTCGGGTTTCGACATTACGCTCGCCCTGAATCTGCTCGCGGGTACCGCGTTGGCCGCGGGCGGGACGCTCGCGCTCAACCAGTACGTCGAGCGCGACACCGACGCGATGATGGATCGCACGCGCCATCGTCCGCTGCCCGACATGAGGATGCGCCCGGCCGAAGCGTTCGTCTTCGGCGCGACTGCGACCACTGCCGGCCTCGTATATCTGCTGCTGGCGACGAACCTGCTCTGCGCCGCGGTGATTGCCTCGGTCACGATCATCTACCTTGGCGCGTACACGCCGCTGAAGCGGTACACCTGGATGTGCAACATCATCGGCGCGATTCCCGGCGCTCTCCCTCCTGTCGCGGGATGGGCCGCGGCGCGCGGCGGGCTTGGCTGGGAACCGATGATCCTGTTCTCGATCATGTTCCTGTGGCAGTTGCCGCACACCTTCGCCGTCGCGCGGCTTTATCGCACTGACTACGCGCGCGCCGGCATCCACCTGCTTCCGCGGGACAATGCGCGCGGCGGAAATGCTTCGAATCCAATCGTCATCGCTGGAAGCCTTGGACTCATTGCGGTGGCAATCATCCCGACCATGCTGGGCTTTGCCGGAGTTACCTACCTGGTTATCGGAGCCGCGCTGGGCATCTGGATGCTGGCGTTTGGAGTGGCGATGGTGCGTTCACCCGGAAATTCCAAAGCGGCGCGACGATTGCTGCTTGCGTCGTTAGTTTATTTGCCGATCGTATTGTTAGTACTCGTGCTGGATCGCGTGTGAGTATTCGAATGCCTACTCTGGTTACGCGCGAAGAGCGCAAACAGGAAAACTGGCGCACGCTGAAGATTCTGATCGGCGTGATGGTCCTGCTGGTAGCGATCTCGGTCGTGACGATTATAGTGAAGCATCATGGCGCTTAGCGTGACGGCATCGACCGTGAAAATTCGCCCGCTCTCGGCGCCGGTCCGCCGCGGTCGAGCGTCCGACTCGGGCGCGAATGGCGATCAGCGCGAGCGTTTCTTCATCAGCAGCGGGATGCTCGCGATCATGATGGTGATCGCGTCGGAGATGATGCTGTTCAGCGGGCTAATCGGCTCGTTCCTGATCTTTCGCCTGCAGGCCGCCTTCTGGCCGCCGCCCGCGCTCCCGCGCCTGCCGATCGCGGTCACCTGGGTGAACACGTTCGTACTCCTGTCGAGCGCGATCACGATGACGCTTGCGCTGCGCGCGGTGCATCGCAGCCGCCAGCGCCTGCTGCGGCGCTATTTGCTCGCGACGCTCGCACTCGGAGTCACGTTTCTCGCCGTGCAGGGCAGCGAATGGGTCCGGCTGGTCGCGCACGGCCTCAAGCTGTCCAGCGGTGCATACGGCGGCACCTTCTATCTGCTGATCGGATGCCACGGCGCGCACGTGACCGCCGGCGTCATCTGGCTCGCGTGCGTCGTGTGGTTTGCGATAAGCGGCAGGTACAACGCGCGCAATGCCCACGTGATTGAGCTATGCGCCGTGTACTGGTATTTCGTCTGCGCAGTCTGGCCGGTCCTGTTTGGGCTGGTATATCTAATGTAGTTTGGCGCGAGGAGGAACGCGATGATCAAAATTACAAAGCTCAAGGCTGCGGCGGTAACTATAATTAGCGCGATTGTCACGGCGGCTCCGCGACTCGCGAATGCCTGCGCGACGTGCGGGCTGTCCGAGGGTGATCACGCCAGCCACGCCTACAAAGCGAGCGTGCTCTTCATGCTGGCGTCGCCCTACGCCGCGTTTGCCGCGATCGGCGGGATTACTTACTTCGCCTATCGGCGGTCAACGCGCGAGGATCGGAAATCAACTACTAAGTAGTCATCTCGAATGAACACTGACTATAGCTATTTGCCCCAACGAGGAAAGTTGCAATGAGCGAGGCTGCTGCAGTAGAGACCCACGATCACGGCGCGGTGCAAGCCGATCAGCTCGAACCGTCGCTGACCCCGGGAAATCTCGGCAAGCTCGGGATGTGGACCTTCCTGGCCGGCGACGCGATGACCTTCGGCGCCGCCATCGCCGCGTACGGCGCGCTGCGCATCGGCAATCCCAACTGGCCGTCGCCCGCGGCTTATCTGGGTATCACCACCACCGCCATCATGACGTTCATCCTGATTTGCTCGAGCGTCACGATGGTCGAGGCGCTAAGTTCGATCCAGACCGCCAGGATGGCGCGCTATCGCAACTTCATGGCGTTGACCGTTCTGGGCGGCCTGCTCTTCCTGGGGATGCAGGCGTTCGAGTGGCACCACCTGATCGAATTAAAAGGCATGTCGATCAAGATTGACCTGTTCGACGCGACCTTCTTCCTCCTGACCGGGTTTCACGGCTGTCACGTTTTCGGCGGCGTCGTTTACAACAGCGTGCTGTTGATTCGCGGCATGACCGGCAAGCTGACGCCGGCGAAGGCGAACCTGGTCGAAGTCGCGGGCTTGTACTGGCACTTCGTCGACCTGGTGTGGATCCTGATCTTCACGTTCATCTACCTGATTTGAGCGGGCGGGCTTTCCAACGACTACGGACTGGAGATGATATTCAAACCATGACGACGCAGGCTGCGATCCCGGGACACGAGGCCGAACATAGCGGGCCGAACTACATAGCGGTTTTCATTTACCTGGCGGTGCTGACTGCGGTCGAGCTGGGCGTTTACGCGATGGGCCTGCCGCAAGTCGCCAAAGTCGGTCTGCTGGTCGCGCTGGCGTGGGCGAAGGCGGTGCTGGTGGCGATGTACTTCATGCACCTCGCGATGGAGCGACGAGGTCTCGCGATCATCGCGATCACCCCGGTGATACTCGTCACGTTCCTGTGCTTCATGCTGCTGCCCGATCTCACGACGCGCATGTGGACCAGGTTCGACCATCCCCGGCCGGTGACGAACGCGGCCGAGATGGGTGCGAATCCGGTCGCGCCGCCGCCCGTGCAAACGCCGTAGCATGTAGGGCAGAAGCTGGGCGAGCTGATTGGATTCTTATCATTCGCTGGCCCCCCTCAACGCTGTCCTCAACGGATGCGCCACGGTTCTGTTGCTGGCGGGATTCATCTTTATCAAGAACGGGATGGTGCGGGCGCATCGCGCGTGCATGCTGAGCGCGATGGGATTTTCGGCGGTCTTCCTGACGTCGTATCTCGTCTATCACTACAACGTCGGCAACGTGCGGTTCAGCGGCCAGGGTTGGGTTCGCTCGCTATACTTCTCGATCCTGATTCCGCACGTGATCCTGGCCGGCGTGATCGTGCCGCTCGCGCTCACCACGATCTGGTTCGCGCTGCGCGGCCGCTTCCAGAGCCATCGTCGCATCGCGCGCTGGACCTGGCCGCTGTGGATGTACGTGTCGGTGACAGGCGTGATCGTCTACCTGATGCTGTACCGCATGTACACGCCGATCTATCCGATGCCGGCAACAGCATTCGCGCAGTCAGTCTTGCGCTGAAGACAGTCGGCCGCCATCGAAACTCTCCACGTGTCATTCTGAGCGAAGCGAAGAATCCCGGAGCAGTGCACATGCGAGCACCGCTGCGGGGATTCGCTCAGAATGACAAATGCTACGCCTTGGCGCTTGGGCGGCTCGACACCGCCTGATGCCATCGCGCGAGGTGCTTCTGATTCTCCTGGATCCTGATTTGCGTCGTGCGCCCGAAATCGATTCCGATCAGCGCCGTGATGTCCGCGATCGTGTAGCGTGGTCCCGCGATAAACTCGCGATCCGCCAGCACCGTGTCGAGCCATTCGAGGCGTTTGAGCGCGGCGTTCTTGCAAATCTCGCCGTATTCCTTCACCTGCGGAATGCGGCCTTTGAAGAAATCGCTGGTGTTGCGAAACGACCCCGCCGTCATCGACAGGATTTCGAACTCCATCCGCCGGTTCCACATCTCGACGACCGCCTTGTCCTTCGCGTCCACGCCCATCAGGCGCGGCTCGGGCTTGGTCTCTTCGAAGTAGCGGCAGATCGCAACTGACTCGGCGATGTGCGTGCCGTCGTCGAGTTCGAGCACCGGCACCGTGCCCATCGGGTTGATTTTCAGGAACTCGGGCTTGCGATTGTCCCCCGTCGCGAGGTTCACCTGCTCGAAGGGAACGTTGATGCCTTTTTCCGCGAGAAAGACGTGCACGCGGCGTGGATTCGGGGCTCCGGTGAAAGTGTATAGTTTCATAATGGTTGCAATTTAAAACTGCGCGACGCCGCCGTCAACCCTGCGCCGCTCAGGCTTTCGCGCTGGCACGACTCGACACCGAATTGTGCCATCGCGCGAGGTTTTTGAGCGCAGGATCCATCGGCACGCCGGCCATTTGCACGGCGAAATCGACCGCGACCAGGGCGGTGATATCCGCGATGGTGAAATCGGTCGCCCGCGATGAACGGCTTTTTGCCGATTTGCGCGTCGAGCCATTGGAGCTGTTGTTTCGTAGCTTCGCGCTGCGTCTCGCCGTACTCCGGCATCTGCTTGAGCCGCGCCTTGAACAGTTCGTTGGTATGCTGAAACGCTCGCCCAGCGGCCCCAAACAAGCCCAACTCGATTCGCCGGTTCCACATCTCGATGAACGACTGCTCGCGGCTGTCCTTGCCCATCAGGTTGGGCTGCGGATGCAGCCCTTCGAGGTAGCGGCATATCGCGACCGACTCGGCCAGGTGACTGCCGTCGTCGAGCTCGAGCAGCGGCAGGCCGCCGGCGGGATTCTTGGCGAGCATCTCGGGCGTGCGGTTTTTGCCGGTGAAAAGGTCAACCTGCTCACTCGGGATCTTGAGTCCTTTTTCCGCTACGAAAATTCTGAGCCGTCGAGGATTAGGGGCGAGTGCGAAGTCGTATATCTTCATAATGGTTGCAATCTAAAACCGTCGCGCGTTGGCGTCAACCTTAACGTCAGCTCAGACGCTCGCGATGATAAGCGAGGTAGATGGCCGTTCCGATCGAGCCGGTCAGCGCAATTGCGAGATAGAACACGATGAATGGAATCGGTCGCGGTCCCGGCGGTTGCCGGTACCAGAACAGCACCAGGTTGTAGGGGACGTAGAACGCGTAGACGATCGAGAGCGGCAGCACCCACGCTCGCAGGTTCCAAAGGCCGAAGGCGTAGAGGAGAAACACGATGCCGAACAGGGGGCCGAGCACGAGGTTGTGCGCGACGCCGTGGAACTTGTGACCGAAGACCACCAGGCCGCCGACCTCGGGATTGCCGGCGAATTGGAGCGCCTTGGTAAAATCCGAGAGGGCGAGCAGAAGGAAGAGCACTGTCATCACGGTGAGAAACCATCCACGACTGGAAGCCGACGATTCATTTGCCATGCGCCGGAAGCTATCCGCGTGCGCGGTTATATTCAAGCAGTGAAAAAAGAAACGGCCGGAGCGTCAATGCTCCTGCCGTCTGTATCCTCTCCCTGCGAGGGAGAGGATGAAGGTGAGGGTCCTTGTCCAGCGCGCATCTTCCGCGCGCGATTCAAGATTCTGTCTCTGCGCTTACTCCTTCAGGAATTTCCGTATCGCGCCGACCAGCGCTTCCTGCTGTTCGTACATCACCATGTGGCCGGCGTTCTTGATCAACTCGAGCTTGCTGTTCTTGATCCGGCTCGTGAATTCCTTCGCATAGGCCGGCGGAATCAGCTTGTCGTCGTCGCCCCACAGCAGCAGCGTCGGCGCGTGAATGCGGTAGGCGCGCTTCTTGAGACCGCGGTCAGGGATCGGCCACAGAAATTTGCTGGCGGTCGCAAGCCGCTTGACGCGCTCGACGTACATCGTTTCGAGCGCTTTGAAGTCCGACGGTATCGCGGTCATCATCTGCGCGGCGGGCGAGTTGGGATCGTGGAACAGGAGCGGCGCAATCTCGGTCAGCTGCGCGGCGAAGAAGTCGGGTATCGGGACTTCGTCGATCCAGAAACCGGCCGGCGCTATCAGCACGAGCTTCTTTGCGCGATGAATGTCGAAGGCCGCGACCTCCGCCGCGAGCATCCCGCCCATCGAATGACCGACGATATTGGCCGTCGGGATTCCGAGTTCATCCATCAGCTCGTGATAGAAGAGCACCGCGTCTGCGATGTCGTCGATATACTCGTTGCCCGTGGACTCGCCGTAGCCGGGAAATTGCGGCGCGTAGACTTTGAAGTGCTTGCCGAGATCCTCGAGGAACGGCTCGACGGGCATCAGGCCGCCGGCGCCGTGCATGAACAGGAGCGGCTCGCCGCTGCTCCCATAGGTCTGCATCTCGAGCGAGAATTTTCCGTTTAGAAGTTTCTGCGTCGTGTTCATTTCGAGCTCCGGACCTCCGCAGTGGCCGACGCCGACACGCGCACGTTGCCGTTTGCTTGACTCTTGTCGAAATAGACTGGCCCCGGAACTGCGAAGTCCGCTTGCGGCAGGTCACGCTTGGGCGACCATCGATCTTCGAAGTTGGTCCACAGGTCGCGCATGTGCGGCATGACCTCGGTGGCGAACAGAGTGGTGCTCTTGCGCACGAGTTCCGGCGGCATCGAGCCGATTTGCTGCAGGATCATCAGATGTCCGCAGTTGAGCGACTTCATCGCCTCGCGCAAACGCTCGCGCACGGTCTTCGGCGATCCCGCGATCACGTAGCCCTGATCGATGAAATCCTTCCACTTGAGGCCTTCGCGACGAAGCGCCGCCTGCTCGCCGACCTGGCCGAGAATCCCGGCTTTGATCGTCTTCACCGTGCGATAGCCCGGCGCGTCGGCGAAGCCGTTATATACGTGCAGGCATCGGTTGTAGAAGTAATCCATGTGCGGCGCGTAGTCCTTCTCGGCCTGTTCGTCGGTCTCCGACACGGCGACGACCTGCGCGAAGCCGAGGCTGTACGGATTCAGCTCCTTGCCCTTTTTCGCCATCACTTCCCAGTAGCCGTCGGAGACCTTCTTGCCCGCGATATACCCGAAGTAGGAAAGGAAGCTGTACTGGTAGTTATGGTCGGCGCAGAAGTCGTAGGTCTCGACCGATCCGCCGCCGGGAATCCAGATAGGCGGATGCGGCTGCTGCAGCGGCTTGGGCCACAGGTTGACGTAGCGCAGCTTGGTGTATTTGCCGTTGAACGAGAAGACGTCTTTGGCTTTCCACGCCTTGATGATCAGATCGTGAGCCTCGTAATACTTCTCGCGAATCGTCGCGGGAACCTCGCCGTAGCAGAAGTTGGTATCCATCGAGGTGCCGACCG
This sequence comes from uncultured delta proteobacterium, assembly GCA_963805315.1. Taxonomy (GTDB): domain Bacteria; phylum Desulfobacterota; class Binatia; order Binatales; family Binataceae; genus Binatus. The sequence goes on along the minus strand of CAWDTQ010000014.1, from coordinate 345,710 downwards.
GGAAGCCGGCGATCAAGCGGCCGCCCGAGATAACGTCGAGCATCGCGAACTCCTCGGCGACGCGAATCGGCGGATTGTAGAGCGCGATCGAGTTGCCGAGCACGACCAGGTTGGCGTTGCGCGTGCGGCGGGTGAGCGCGGCGGCCATGATATTCGGCGAAGGCATCAGGCCGTACGCGTTCTGATGATGCTCGTTGACGCCGAGCCCGTCGAAGCCCATCGCGTCCGCATACTCGAGCTGATCGAGGTAGTCGTTGTAGAGCCGATGGCCGACTTTCGGATCGTACAAGTCGCGCGGGATATCGACCCACACGCTGCGGTACTTGTCCTTGAAGTCTTCGGGCAGGAACCGATACGGCATCAGATGGAACCAGGTAAATTTCATAAACGATTCTCCTTTGCGCTAGTCCAACACCCGTCGCGATCACGCGGAAGCAGGGACGGCGACCTCTTCCGAGTTTGAGTCTTTGTTTTTTCGAAGTTTCTGTCTCCTCTCCCTGTTAGGGAGAGGATGAAGGTGAGGGTCCGCATACAGCGCGCGTTTTTTCGCGCGCGATTCAAGATTCTGCTTCTTTGAATTGCGGCGCACGCTCAACTGCGACGCCGCCAGATGCGACTCGAGCGCCTCATCGACGAAATGCTCGGGGTTGAGCCCGGTAACGTCGCGGAAAAAATTCCCGTCGCCCATCAGCATGAAAGCGCCGTTCATGCTGGCCCAGATGACCGCCGCGGTCTTCCTCGGGCCCATCGAGTTGGCGATAACGCCGGCTACGAATGCGCGCCGAATAGTGGCCTCCCAGAGTCCGAAAATTTCGTGGCTCAAGTCCATCACGCGCTGAAAATTGCGCAGTTCGGCGGGCCGCTTGAGGCGTTTGTGAAGCTGGGAAAAAACCACCGAATGCTGCGACAAAAAGATCTCGCGCGATTCGCGCAGATGGTCGAGATACGCGGACGCGATCGCTTTCAGCTCGTCGAGAGGTTCCAGCGCACGCGCAAAAATTTCGAGATAGCGTGCGCGGAGCAGTTCGGCGCGGTCCGCGATAAGATGCAAGCAAAGATCGTCGCGCGAAGAGTAGTAAAGGTAAACCGTCCCGACGGCGACTTCGGCCTCGCGCGCCACCATCTCGATAGTCGCGCCTTCCAGCCCGTGCTTGGCGAACACTTTAGCGGCGGCGCCAAGGATTGCCTGCCCGCGCGCATGCCGTTCGCGCCGATGCCGTTCCTGGACGCTCATCGGCTACGAATTCCTCGCAAATGAATGAAGATTCATATTCTGAACTCAACCTCATACCGCGATCGGGAGAATCTGTCAAACGCCCGCGGAGCGAAGGGTAAATCACTTCATCGAATGTGAAACCCACCGCGGGTTTCACGCTTCCTTGGGCAGGGGTAACCCCTGCACCTTAGTGATGTGTGTGACTGGTATTGCCTTCATTTAGAGCCGATGCGGCTCTCTTCCCCTGACTTAGGTTACGGCGGGAACCCACCGTGAATCTTTCCTGGTCCTCGACTGCGTGCCTGTTAAAAAAATCGGTCGTCGAGATGCTTGTCACCGCAGAATTACGCTAGAATCATCATCACGAGATGAAAAACACCGAAAATTTGCTGGCTACTCTTTCGTTTGACTATCAATCTCGAGCGCTGGCGCACTCACGAATCCTGCGCGCCGACTGTTTTGAGTGGTTGAGCCGCATTCCAGAGAACACCTTGCATGCCATTGTGACCGACCCACCTTACGGTGTGAAAGAATACGAGGTTGACCAACTTGAAAAGCGTACCTCGGGGAGCGGTGGTATCTGGCGAATTCCTCCGTCATATGACGGATGCGAGCGCGCCCCATTGCCGCGATTTACTGCCTTAAATTCAAAAGAGAGGGAGACGTTGCGTCGCTTCTTCGCCGATTGGGCGCAGCTAGCGGTTCGTGCACTGCGACCCGGGGGTCATGTTTTCATCGCCAGTAACGCCATTCTTTCAGATGGTGTTCTCTGCACTTTCGGAGGGTGGGCTAGAGTTCAGGGGGCAGCTGATTCGTTTGGTAAGAACGCTTCGAGGGGGGGACCGACCCAAGAACGCGCACGATGAGTTTCCAAACGTATGCGTGATGCCGAGGGGATGTTACGAACCTTGGGGTCTATTCCGCAAACCATTGCCCGCGGGAATGAAGGTGTCTGATTGCCTCCAGCAGTTCGAAACGGGCGGGTTGAGACGCTTAGCCAACGGAGGCCCGTTCGAGGACATCATCGAAAGCGGTCGCACCCCGAGAGAGGAAAAGATTATCGCGCCGCATCCCAGCCTTAAGCCGCAAGCGTTTATGCGAATGATCGTTTACTCCGCATTGCCTCTTGGTGTTGGTCTCATTGCAGACACCTTCATGGGTGCGGGTTCGACAATCGCTGCCGCTGAAGCCGTAGGCGTTCCTGCAATAGGAGTCGAACGAAACCAGGAATTCTTTAACATTGCGCGGAACACCATCACTAGGCTCTCAGCACTGCAGATCCCCGGTGTTGATGAGTTGGTCGGCAAAGGTCAGGTAAGTCTTTTCGACTAGCGCCAAGTTGCTAAAATCGCACGAAGGACTTGCATCATTCTGCTCGGTAGATCCAATTCTTCGACAGATTCGCAAACCCGGACGGCTTTACGCTGGCCGTAATCGTCCGACGGCTAGTTTTCGAACGACCGGAAAATTGCCAGTCTCTTTTTGTCAGTTGAGCACCATATACCGCTCTGAAGCTGAAGGGGACTGGGTCAATCGACTTGAGCGCATCCGCGGCGCTGTTCGCCTTGAAAACGAAAACCATTAGCCAACATGCTTCGGCATTGTGCCCCTGCCAACCACTTTTGTGTCGCGATGCCTTTACTTCGATCCCTACGTTTCCGTGCAAAACCTTTTCCTCAGGATAGTGGCCTTTCGGAATCAAATCAGGATGCCCATTGTGATAGCGGTTTTTTATTAGTTTTGGGCAGAATCTGGGATTCGGCTCACGACAAACTCACCGACTAGACTCGAAAAGTTCGCTGGCATCATGAAAGATTCCAGGCGATCGAGCCCTCTGGTAGCAAGTTGACCGTTAATGAAACCAAGGAAATCAATCCACTCGACCATTGCGGCTTGGACGTGTTCGACCTTCAGTCCATGCGGCAATACCGCTTGCGTATTAAATTTCGCCGGATTTACCGGGAAAGGTACGCAAGCTTTTCTTCTAGGTCAGCTGCAGAATTCGGCATCTACAACTTCAACGCACTTCTGGTTTTGCGCCCGGCCCGGAACCGTTCGCCATCGACCGAATCGAATCTGATCAATCTTGAACTTCTCTACCAAAAAACATCGCCAATTTTCTTCTGATCCCGATTCTCGAAGTCCTTTAGAACTTGCGCCGCCAAATTGGTAAGCGAAGAATTTCTCTCTTCCTCCTGTCAGTCCGATGGTGTGTGGGCAGACCTCCCTGTATTTGCCGTCGTACCACCCGGTGACGACGCATCCGTTTTGAACCGCCCCGCGGATTAGGTCATAGGTTGCTGATCCCATCCCATTTCTCAGCATCTATATCCGTCTAGGATATTTCTTCGTCACCTGCATTTATCCCCAATCCGTTATTCCGTCAAACGGCGGGGGAGGAATAACTTTCTGATGCTAGGCTCTCGAAAGGCGCCGACTGCACATGTAATCCTAGTCGCCGGCTAACAGGCCGCTCAAGGCGCGGTCTTTAACTCGATCATCCGAGTCAGATGCCACAAAAGTTCAGGGATGAACTTTTCAGCCTTGTGCGGCCGCCCCAGTGTGCAACAGATCATCTATGAACAACTCTCACCACAACCCACCCTTGCCCGACTCGCCCGAATCCAGACTGCCCGCACTTTCGCCGCGTAAGCTCGCGGCGCAGCGTGCCAACGCCGCCAAATCTACCGGTCCGCGCACTCCGGAAGGCAAGGATATCGCGCGCCTCAATGCCCTCAAGCACGGATTTTTCTCATGCGACGTCGTCAACTCCGAGCTCGATGGCCCCGCTCGCGTCGAGCAATTCAATGCGCTCCTCGACGCCTTGCTCGAAGAATTTCAGCCGCTATCCGTCCACGAACGCATCATGATCGACGAGGTCGCCGCATCATGCTGGCGCATCCGCCGTTTGCTGCGCTACGAATGCCGCGAATCGTGGTCAGATGAAGACGATTCCCGCCGCGCCGCCAGGACTGAAACACCCAGCGAGGCAATGGCCGCCATCATGGGTGTTGATCGGCAAGCCGCGCGCCAGTGCACCGCGCGCAAGTTCCGCCGCGCCGGACTCGACGCCTTCGTCCTGCCGAGCGATTACGACATCGACAAAATCGTCCGCTACGAACGACTGCTAAAGCGCAACCTGTACCGCGCGCTCTACACCCTCGAGCGTATCCGCGCCGCCCGCCGCCATCCTGCCGGTTCAGGTACAGATTCAGTTGGCGTGGGGCGAGAACTGCTTGACGAAAACAAATTTTGACGGAACGAACCCACCGGTAGTACGCACACGTCAACGAACCACAAAAATGCCGCGGTTGACACTGCGTGCGTGCAAGGCGCGTAGTCTACTTCGGGATTCGTCCGGGGAAGCCGGTGAGAGACCGGCGCTGCCCCGCAACTGTGAGTTGAGCGTCGCGATTAGTCGCGGCGCTCGTCGAGTCAGGTGACCGGGTGAATCGATGGAGCCGTAAGAACCTTCGCGGGAGAGGGAGGCTTTTTTCAGTGACCGCTGCCGGCGCCCTGAGCCGGCGCAGTCGTCCGTCGCTCCTGGCCCCTCCCCATTTCGATCCGCGAAGCCTCGGCCGGGATTGGCGATGTTGGACGAACAGCACAAATATCAACCTCTATATGATGATGTCGGGCCGCGACCGCGGCGCCACCTTGCATCGTTTGCGGCGTCGATCACCGCTCACGCTGCGATCGTCGGTTTGATCGTGTGCTTCGGGTCTCCCATTGCGCGGACGCATAGCGAATGGGTGCTGGCGTATCTGGTCGAGGTGGGCGACAGCAACGGCAGCTCCGGACGCGGCGGCGCTCGGGCCGCCGCGTCCGGAGATCCGTCGATTCGCGCAGTGAGCGCGAATCTTGCAGCGGCGGCGCGACAGCGCCGCCGCGCCGCGAGGCCGGCGACCGAGGTCGCCAGCCTTGTGCCGACACGCCCGGTCGCGCAAGCGCGACCGAGCGATTCGTCGCGCGCCTCGGCCGAGCCGCGCCCGGGCGGCAGCGGCAGCACTAGCGCCGCCGCCGGCCGCGCCGCTGTCGGAATCGACAGCAGCGGAAACGGAAATGGGAGCGGCGGTGCCGACGGTGACGACAATCCGAATTCGGTGGCGCACGCGGACTACGCCAGGAATCCTCCCCCCGATTATCCTGTGGTCGCGCGACGGCGCGAGCAGCAGGGCACGGTGACAGTCAGGGTGCTGGTCGGAGTTGACGGTTCGGTCGAGCGCGCCGAAATCGCGGATTCGTCCGGGTTCGACACGCTCGACAATGCTGCGCTGGAGACGGTTCGTTCGCGATGGCGGTTCGTGCCGGCGCGCCACGACGGGATTGCGGTCGAGAGCTGGGTGCTGGTGCCGATCCGATTTGCCCTGGTCGAGGCCAACGCCGATCGCTAAGCTTTGCGCCGCCATCGTGCTAATCCGGCCCCGCCGTGATATAAGCGCGATCCAAGGAGGGTAGCAGAGATGGCTGCGAAGGCATGTACTACTCTGGCGGTGGCGGGGCTGATTGTCGCGGGAGTAATTGCGGCGCCTGTCCGCGCGCACGCGATCGAAGTCAAAAAGGATCTGTACAACAATAGCGGTCCGAGCGGTCCGAGCGCGCCGGGTCCCGCCAGGGAAAATCCCATTCCCAAGGCGATGGCCCAGCAACTCAGCGACACGGTCGCGAGCGAATCAGACAGCTACCTGAGTGACGAGAGCGAGAAGAAGTCGTCGGGCAAGCCGTACGTCGATCTCGAGCACGCAAAGTTCCTGTATCTGCCGACGATGAAGAGCGGACACTGGACCGTGCTGGCCAAGCTGCAGGCGGCCGAATACACGCCGTCCAAGAGCGGCCAGGGCAAGGGGAAGCCGACCGGCAAGCAGAAGATATTGGTATTCAACTACCGGCTCGACGGCAGCAAATGGACCGAGGTCGAGCCGCCGAAATGGGAAGATGTCGATGCGACCGGCACGGCTGCGGCCGCGCACAAGTAGTCAGTCGAACGGAGTAGCTATTGAGTAGCTATAAGGAGTAGCTAGTCTGCCAAAGCGGAGCGCGTCGGATCTTGCTAATCCGCGTCACGAAGCAGGTTCGCGTCACTTAAACAAATGAAGGGTAAGATTCAGGAGGATCTCAAGGCTGCGATGAAGAGCGGCGACAAATTGCGCATGATGGCGTTGCGCAGCGTGTTGTCCGAGATCTCGAGGCTCGAGAAGGACGTTCGCCGCGACCCTAACGACGCGGAGATCCTGCAGATAATCAAGCGCGAGCGGGCCAAGCGGGAAGAATCGCTCGAGTTTGCGCGCAAGGCGGCGCGCCAGGATCTGATCGAGCAGAATGAAATCGAGGCCAAGGTCCTCGAGTCATACCTGCCCGCCGCGGCCTCTCCCGACGAGGTGCGCGCGGAAATTGCGGCGGCGATCGCGGCGGGCGCGTCGCAGATGGGACCTCTTATGAAGGCGTTGCGCGACAAGTTCGGCGCCGGCCTCGACGGCAAGACCGCCAGCGAATTGGCCAAGGAAGCGCTCGCGAAGAAGTAGCGCGCGGGAAGGGTAAATCACTTGATTTGAATGTGAAACCCACCGTGGGTTTCACGCTTCCTTGGGCAGGGGTGACCCCTGCACCCGGTATTAGGAGAAGATGCGGGACTTCGTCCCTGTTATGAGGGTTGCCTAAAGATTTCTCCGCGGTCGCGCGTGAGATCTACCGTCAGTGATCGCTAGGCGGAAGCGGCTTCATCGAACTTGACCAGGTCGGCGTAGAGTTTTTCGATCTCGCGGCCGAGGCGTTCGTAGCGCGCGATCAGGTCGTCGGCGTCTTTGCGGGTGAGATAGAAGTTCGGATCGTTCATTTCGGTGGAGAGCGCCGCGCATTCTTTTTCCTTCTGCTCGATTTCGGCTTCGATCTGAGTGCGCTGGCGCGCGATCCGTTCGCGCTTGCGAGCGGCGTCGCGATCGTCTTTTGCCGGCTGCGCGGCCTTCGGCGGCTCCGCTTTTTTCTGATGCGACGCAATCCCGTTGTTGCCGCGCGTATCGCGCAGATGCACCGGCCCCGACCGCGTGGGCTGCGACGACGGCGACGGCGCCTCGGTCTGCGCCTTCTTCTCGAGATATTCGTCGTAGTTGCCGAGGTAGCGAATCGCATGCCCCTGGCCTACTTCGAGCACCTCGGTCACGAGCTCATTCAAGATGAAGCGATCGTGACTGACGATTATGACGGTGCCGGGAAACCGCCGCAGCGCCTCGAGCAGCGTGTCCTTGGCGACGATGTCGAGGTTGTTGGTCGGCTCGTCGAGCAGCAGGCAATTGCTCGGCCGCGCGAGCACCTTGGCCAGCGCCAGGCGCGCGCGCTCACCGCCCGACAGCACTTTGACGGGCTTGTAAACGTCGTCGCCCGAGAACAGCATCGCGCCGAGAATCGAGCGAATCTCCGCCATCGTGCGGCCTTGCGCGCTGTCGCTCAGCTCGTCGAGCACGGTCTTGTCGTACGAGAGAGACTCGGCGAGATTCTGCGCGAAGTATCCGGCTTGCACGCTCGGCCCGACGATTCGATCGCCGCCGGACATCGGCTCGACGCCCGCCAGCAGCTTCATCATCGTGGATTTTCCCGAGCCGTTGGGACCGACGAGAGCAATTCGCGCGCCGCGCTCGATCGTCAGATCGACGCCGTCGTAAACCGTGAGCGCGCCGTAGCGTTTGACCGCGCCCTTGAGCTCGAAAACCCGTCGCGTGCTCCGCTCGCACTTCGGAAACGAAATCGCAGGCGGCTTCTGCGACCCTTCCGGCGGCTCGAGGCGTTCAATCTTGTCGAGCTGCTTGATGCGGCTTTGCACGAGGCGCGCCTTGCTCGCCTGGTAGCGGAAGCGGCTGATGAAACTCTCGATGTGATCGATTTCTTCGCGCTGCCGCTCGAACGCGGCCATCTCGAGCGCGAAGCGTTCCTCGCGCGCGACCAGATACCGCGTGTAGCCGCCGACGTATTCGGTCAGCCGCCCGCGCGACACTTCGACCGTGCGGGTGGTGACGCGGTCGAGAAAATAGCGGTCATGCGAGACGAGAATGATTCCGCCCTGGTATGCGCACAGGTAATCCTCGAGCCAGTTGCGCGCCTCGATGTCGAGATGGTTGGTCGGCTCGTCAAGCATCATGAAGTCGGGCGCGTCGAGCAGGAGTTTCGCCAGCGCGATGCGCATCCGGATGCCGCCGGAAAATTCGGCGACGTCGCGGCCGAGGTCTTCGTCGGTGAAGCCCAGCCCGAACAGCACCGAGGTGGCGCGGCTCTCGGCGCTGTAAAAGTCGTGATGCTCGAGCTCGGTCAGCACCTCGCCCAATTCCTCGAGCGCGGCGTCGTGCGCCGGCCCGGAATGTTCGTGCGCGAGAATCTGCTCGACTTCCTTGCGCCGGAGGTCGAGCGCCTGCATCCGGTCGAGCGCCGCCAGCGTCTCGCGCAGCACGGACCTGCCGCCCATCTCGGGCGCGTCCTGCGCCAGGTACCCGACCCGCGAGCGTTGCGGGCGGGTGATTCGGCCCGAGTCCAGCGGAATCACTTCGGCGATCATCTTGAGCAGCGTCGATTTGCCGGCGCCGTTGAGCCCGACCAGGCCGACCCGTCCGTCGTCGGCCATCGACCAACTGACGCCGTCGAGGATCCTGCGGCCCCCGTAGGACTTGGAAAGGTTGTCGAGACTAAGCATGGTGAAAAAAGTGATCTTATCAGCGGCGTTTGCGGGCTGAAAGCGACGGGCGCGCGCGACGACGTCAGGAGGGCTTCTTTCGAGACCGACATTATGTTAGGAAATGTTACACTATGGCAAAATTCGCCGCCGGATATCCGTTGCCCAGGAGCGCGGACGAGTTCGAAAGACTCTGTCTGAAGCTGCTGCGGCGTCATTGGCAACTCCCCCAGCTCGAGCGGTTTCGCGATCCGGAACGCGCCGAGAAGGGAATCAACCTGATCGAGATCAGCGGTCGTCCGCGACTCGCCGCGGTTAAGTGCGATCTGCGCGCGTCGCGAAGCGAGTTGACGATCGCCGAGATCAAGGACGCTGTGGACGCGGCCGCGAGCCTGAAGCTCCCAATCGGGCGCTTCGTGATCGCGACCACGGCTGCCAAGCCCGAGGGCTTTCAGCGTTCGTTGTTCGATCTCAACCGGGCGAATCGCAAGGACGGCATCTCGGCGATCGAGGTTCTGACCTGGGAAGATATCGAGGAACTGCTCGACGAGTATCCTCAGATCCTCACCGACTTCGGAACCGCCGCCAAGCGCCAGGCGCTGACGCGCGCCGATGCGATCGTTCATCTCGAGGCGCGATGCGAACCCGCGATGCCGGGACCGTCCGATCCGCTGGGAGACGAGATCACGGCCGCCGCGGCGTTCCTCGACAGCCATCAATGTCAGCTGGCGCGGCTGGCGCTGCTCCGACTGCGCGAGCAGAAGTGGAGCCAGCTCTCGAACATGCACAAGTTCCGCGTGCTCTCGTACCTGGGCGTCGCGTGGCTGAAGGAAGGCGAGCCGCGCAAATCGGCGATGCTTTTCATCGCGGCGAAGTCGCTGCAGCCCGACGAAGAGAACGCATGCACCAACGAGGCGCTCGCCCATGAACTGCTCGGCGAGCGCGAGCGCGCATTCGCGCTGGCCGACAAGCTGCGGATGCAGTTTCCCTCGAGTGGGCGCGCGGTTGCGCTGTGGCTCAACAATGCGCCGCGGTCGCTCGACGCCAAGGCGCTGGAAGAAAACGTCGCGCCCGAGCTCACATCGGATCCTGAAGTCGCAGTCGTGATGGCGCGCCGGGCGCTGATGGACGCGCATTACGATCGCGCCGAGCGCTATGCGCGCCTGGCCAGCGCGGCGCTGCCCAACAATTCGATTCCGTGGCTGGTGCTCGGGCAGGCGATTCTGCTCAACGAGCTCGATGACGGCAATGCCGCCGCGACAGAGGCGCCCGCGCAAAAGGACGAGAGCCGCGTGCGCGAAGCCGAGAGCTGCTTCACGCAGGCGCTCACGCTCGCGCAGGCCGAACGCCAGCCGTCGAGCGAAGTGCAGGCGCTTATCGGCCGCGCGCAGGCGCGAATAGCGCTGCGCGACACCGACGGCGCGGGCACCGATATCGAACAGGCGCACGGGCTCGAGCGCGAAGATGCCAACGGGCTGTGCGAGTATGGGATTGTTCTACGATCGCGCGGCAGCCTGACCGAGGCTATAGAGGTGCTGCGCCGCGCGGCCGCCGTGGGCGGTCGCGACGACACGGGCTATCATCTGGCGGTCACGCTGCGCGAGCGTGACGAACCCGGCGATTTGCAGGAAGCCACCGAGCTGCTGATGCGTGCGATCCCGCGGCCGGAGTCGATTCCGGCGGGTGATTTTCCGTTCGCGGTCGCGTCCGCGGTCGACGCGCTTTCGATTTGCGAGCGTTATCTCGACGCCGACGCGCTGCTGGCGTCGATTCCCGACGCGCGCATCCCCAAGGTCACGATGCAGACATTGCGCGCCAATCTGCGCCTGGCGCAGGGCAAGTTCGACCAGGCCTCAAAGTGCGCCGATGAGGCTCTGTCCGAACTCGGTCCCGACACCGCGGCCGACAGCCGTCGCAAGCTGGCCGCATTGCTGCATGATCTGGGTCGCTACCGCGACGCGCTTCCGCTGTGGGAAACGCTCGCGACGTCCGCCACCTCCGGCACCGACACGCGTCGGCTGCTCGATTGCGCAAGCAGGCTCGGCCGCGAAGATATCGTGAATGAGCTGGCGAGCCGGTTGCATCCTGAAAACGTCACCGACCCCGGCGACATTTCCAGTCAACTGGACAAGCTCGAGCGCAACGACCCCGAGGCGGCGCTGGCCGGACTCGAGGAACTGCTCCGCAAGAGTCCCGACGACCGCGTGCTGCGACTGCGGCGCTCGATCGTCGCGGCGCGTCTGGGCAAGGTCGATCTCGTGGTCGCCGATCCAAATGCGATGCCGACCGCGCGCGAAATTCCGCCGGCGCTTGGCCGCGCCGCCGTGCAGTTCATGCGCGACAGCGGCCGCGCCAACGAGGCTCTTGCGTTCGCTTACGAATTGATCCGCCGCCAGCCTAACAGCGTCGACGCGCATCGCGCGTACCTGGCCGCGCTCGGACCGGTTGGACCTATGCCGCACGTGCCCGACTTCGACTCCGCCGCAACCGGCTGCGCGCTCAGTTTTGTCGAGGAGGGTTCCAACACCGACAAATGGATCGTGCTCGAGGATGCCAACGACGCCGACGAGGCGCTCGACGAGTACGGCCCGCAGCATCCGATGTTGAAGGCGGTCAAGGGCAAGAAGGCCGGCGAGAAGTTCCAGCTCCCCGAAGGCCGCTTCAGCCGCCGCCAGGCGACCGTCAAGCAGCTGATCAGCAAATACGCGTTTCGTTACATGGACGTACTCATCAACTGGCAGGTGCGCTTCCCCGGCCAGGCCGAAATCGAAATGACCTACATGCGCGCCGAGGCGATTCCGTGGAGCAAGATGACTGACGGCTTCGAGTCGTTGTTCGAAGCGAGCAACGGCAACGGCAATGGAATCGCCAATGGCAACGGCGTCGCGAACGGTGCGGCCAACGGCCACGCCAATGGACACTCTTCCGTCAACGGCAAGCGAGACGACCTTTTGAAGCTGGCCGAGCGCACCTACGCCAACCACTCGATCCCGATCCATGCGGTGGCGGATCAGCTCAACCTGAACGATCTGCAGACGGTGTTCATCCTCGCGCAGCGCCCCGAGGCGCCGTTGAAGTGCTGCACCGGATCGCCCGAGGAGCTCGAGGCTGCTCTGGGAGCGTTCGAGCGCGCCAACGCCGTGGTGCTCGATCTGACCGCGATCGCGACACTGTGCATGCTCGGACGGCTCAGCCTGCTGCCGACCTGGCCGCGTCAGTTCGTCATTTCGCAATCAACGCTGGCGGAACTTCGCCGGCTGGCGTTCGAGGATACGCTGCTCCGGCTGCCGCCGGGATTTTCCGCGTCACTCACCGGCACCGGCAACGACGGCAAGCGCGCGGACGTTCAGTTGAAGGGGCTCGCCGATGCTCTGCAGTCGGTCTGCCGCGTGCGCGACGGCGCGGTGCTTGCGTCGATCCATCCGGACCGGCGCGACCGGCTGATCAGATTTTTCGGGCGTCATGGCGCCGAGAGCATCGTGATCGCCTCGATGCCCGGACACGTGTTGTGGACCGACGACATGATCCTTGCAGACCTCGCCAAGACCGAGTTCGGCGTGCGCCGCGTGTGGACCGAGGCGGCTTTGCAGGCGCGCGCGCAAGCCGGCAATCTCGACCCGGCAGAGTTGGCGACGGCCAGCACCAAGCTCGCGGGATGGGGCTACTCGTTCACCACGCCGAGCATCGAGACGCTGATGCGCGCGGGCTCGGTCGCGGTATGGAATCCCGATCAGTTCCCGCTCAAGCAGGCGCTCGATCAGTTTGCGAACGATTCGATGAACATGTCGGATGCGGTGCGGATGGCGGCCGAGTTGATCGTCAAGATCTACAACGACCAATACCTGCGCGGGCAGCGCCGCACGGTGACTTCGCGGCTGCTGGACCGGCTGGCGACGCGTGCGGGCGGTCGCGAGGCGATCGAGATGCTGCCGCGTTCGTTGCCGATTCGTTTTGGGCTCGATCTGATTCGCGCGCGCGAACTGAGCGACGTCGTGCGCGGATGGACCGCCCAGACCGAGGTGCAGAGCGAGCGTTTGTCGGCCGGCCGCTGATCCCAGACAACAACAGATCAGGTAGTGGGTCTCAATCGACCCACTACCACTGTCCTTTACGTCGATTGCGGCGCGTCGTGTTAGCGTCCGCGATCGAGTAGAATCCTGTCGGGGCTAAGGCCACAGGAGGAACGCACGATGGCGGCAATTGCCGAAGGGGACCGGATCGTCCTCGTCGATCGCAGGCTCTTCAAGGACGACAACACCCGGATTTTCGTGGGCATCGTCGAGGAGACCGACGGGTCACTGGTTCGCGCGCGCGGGTTCGTCTTTCACGTCAGCTCCTACGAAGTCGGCGGGCAGGAACGCCGCGGCGAAGAGCGCGTGCGCGTATTCTCGATGGGCTCCGGGGACATCGTGTATCTGCTGCCGCAAGGCCAGGACATCTCGCGCCTGATGCTCAAGCGCTCGCCCAAGTCGATGACGCTCAGCGACGGGCAATACGCGATGGACCTGAGCGACTTCCTGCTCCGCGCATAACAGCTCTAAAGATGCGAAATCGCCGCCGGCTGAAGTTCTGGGCGCTGCTGGTGTGGGTCGCGGCGCTTTGGTTGGCGCCGACGTCATCCATAGCGGCCGATCCGCTGGAGCTCGCCAAGCGTGACTGGTCGGTCAAGGCGCCCAACAGCCTCGCGGCTCATCCACCGTCGAATGAGAGTGTCGCCGCGCTCCTGGAGGAATTGAGCGGGTCCGATGGGGTCGATTCCGTCCAGTTCGCCGATCTGCATCACAGCGGAACCTTTTCGATGGTGGTCGAACAGGGCGCAACCCGGTGTGGGGGGTCAGACGTCGTTATCGTCGACCGGACCCCAGGCGGCTTCGAAATCTATAGAACGGAGGAAGAAGGCCGGCCGCAGGACGATGAACTCATCGAAGACATCAACCAGGATGGAAATTTCGAAGTAGTACTCGATACCACCTATATTTTTCACGAGTGCGTATCATGGGACACGGTCTTCCCCGTGATTTATGCATGGAACGGCACGCGATACAGCAGCGTTGGAAATGGCTTCCGAAAGTTTTATCAGCGCAAGCTCGAGCAGCTGAAATCGAAGCTCGCGGCGAGCGATGCCAAGCAAAAAACCCTTGCCGTTTGCCGGAAGGTGTGGGCGTCAGCAGAGCATGATCCACGTTGCGATCCGGCTTCGTTGGCTCTCACCGACGATGACGGGAATGAGGAGAACTGGCGGATCGAAGCGGCAGCGATCGAGCGCCTGCTAGGTCTTCGCGCGAATGCCGGGCTCGACTACGCGATCGACTTATTCCACAGCGACGACTGCAACGATCGCCTGCTTGCCGCGCAGATTCTCGGCGACATCCGGACCGCGGAAGCGCGCAGTTACCTGACCACGCTGAGTGGCGACCATTGTCGGATCGTTGCGAGCGTTGCACAGCGATGGCTGAAGTCGGCGCCGCCGCATCCTGACGAGAATCTCTCCGGCGAGGCGGTCTCGTTCAAGCAGGTGGAAGCCGCCGCTGCGGAGCAGCAGTGATATTGCGGTATGAGTGAAGTCCTCGTCGTCGCCCGTGTCGACGATGACGGCTAAGTCTTCTCCACGAATTCGATAATCGCCGCGGCGGTGTCGCTCGGATTGTCCAGCGGCACATGATGAAAGGCGTGCGGGATTTCTTTCATCACCGATCCGCGAATCTTGCGATGCATCCGTGCGACGTGCGAGGCGCTCACCAGCGCGCTCTGATCGCCGCGCAGCAGCAACGTCGGCATCTTGATCTGTTTGATCTTCGGCCGGGTCATCCTGGCGCCATGCTTGCGCCACGCGCGCGTCTCCGGATCGAAGCGAAACGCCCACGCGCCAGTGGGTAGCTGCTCGGCGCCCAGCAGCGCGAGCCGCTCGACTTCCAGGCGCGTCAGATAAGTCTGCGGCGGCTGCAGGCGAAACTTGCGGATGATGTCGTCGGCCGAGCGCAGCTCGGGTCGAACGCCGCCGTGCGATTTCCGGCGCCATCGCCACATCAGGCGGCGAAACAGCGGCGGCGGTCCGTGCGGAGCATCAACGATGATCAAGGCCTCGAGCAACTCCGGATGCGTGACCGCCACCCATTGGGCGACCGCTCCGCCCATCGAGTGTCCGACCAGCACCACGCGCGTGCCGAGACTCTCGATCAGGCCGCGGACGTCGTTCAGATAGGCGGGCGGCCCGTAAACTCCCGACTTGGCCCAATCGCTGCGGCCGTGCCCGCGAAAATCCAGCGCGAGCACGCGTCCGTAAGGCGTCAGCAGGGGGGCGACGCCGTCCCACCAATGCACGTGCGCTGCGCCGCCGTGCAGCAGAACGAAAGTGTGTTTGTCCGAGTCGCCGCCCCAGTCCAGATAGTGAAGCTTGAGCCCTTCAACCTCGACGAACCGATGGGTCGGCTCCGCGAGCGCGGTAGCCGCTTGCTGTTGTGACATACGCGACAATTCTATTCGACGCGAAATCGCGAGCATAGATTTTCATGCTCGCGCACGCCGGGACGCGGCGTCAGGTGGACAGCTGATGGACCAACTCGATCAGCGACGGGTCCAGTGGCCGGCGCCGACTGGCGGCCTCGCCCAGCGGAACGCGAACGATCACGCCGCGCTCCTCGCCGATCAGCGTCGGACCGGCGTCGTCGAGAATCGCCTTGACCGCGGCCGCGCCCATCCTGCTCGCCAGCAGCCGGTCTCTGGCCGTTGGCGCTCCTCCGCGCTGAACGTGGCCGAGCACAACCACCCGCGCCGGCATCTGCAAGCGAGCAGTCAGCGCCTCGGCGACAGGCAGGACGCCGCCCGTGCGCGGACCCTCCGAGACCACGACAATCGTCGAGCGTTTGCCGCGGCGATGGCTCTCCTCGACGCGATCGCAGATGTCGTCGAGGCTGAACGGAATCTCCGGGACGACGACCGCCTCGGCGCCGCCGCCGAGCGCGACCGCCAATGCGATAAAGCCTGAGTCGCGCCCCATCACCTCGACGCAAAAGACGCGCTCGTAGGCGAATGCGGTGTCGCGGATTCGGTCGATAGCGTCGAGCGCTGTGTTAACCGCGGTATCGAAGCCGATCGAGTAGTCTGTGCCGGGGATGTCGTTGTCGATTGACGCCGGGATGACGAAGACGGGAATGCCGGTCTCGCCGCCGAAGACGCTCGCGCCGACCATCGAGCCTTCGCCGCCAATGACGATCAGCGCTTCGACCTGATGTCGCTTCAAATTGCGGGCAGCCAGGCCGCGCGCGGCCGCTGTGTGGAACTCGGGCGAGCGCGAAGTTTCGAGGAAGGTGCCGCCGCGCTGGATCATGTTGGCGACGGAGCGGCCGCTGAGCGGCTCGGCCAAGTCGCGGATGAGGCCCTCATAGCCACGGCGGAAACCGATTACTTCGATACCGGCGGTCCCCGCACAGCGCACCACGGCGCGAATGGCCGCATTCATTCCGGGCGCATCGCCGCCGGCAGTCAGGATCGCGACGCGCCGGGGTCGTGAGCCTGTCAGCTCGGGAGTTTGATTGTTGCCGTCCATCGAGATGAGGAGCGACCCACGTTGCTCCATCTTCGAATCTAACCGGCGCGCCGATGAGAGCCAAACTCACGCGAAACGGCGTTCGCGCGGGCGCGCTGGTCAGGGCAGGCGCGACGCTTGCAGGCGTTCGAGCGCGGACTGCGCCTCCAGCTCGGCGTCGCTGACGGTGGCGCCGCCGCTGTCGGCCGCCTTTCTATAGAACTTGATGGCGGCGACTTTGTTGCCTTGGGCCTCGAAGGTGCGCGCCACGTTGACCTCGGCCCTCGCATCGTTGGGGCAGGCCAGGAGCGCATCCTGGTAGTAGTCGAGCGCCTTGGAGAAGTCGCCGGCGGCAAATCTGTCGCCGCCGCGCTGAGTCGCAACGGTCTCCACTTCCTTGTCGCAGCCGCCCCGAGCGGAGGTTGCGACTCCGGGTGTGTAGGTCTGGTTCTGACTCGCTTTGAGGGCTTCGAGCTCCTGCTGCTGATGCTCGAGCTGCTCCTGCTGTTGTTGAACCAGCTTGTTGGTGGCTGCGATCTGATCGCCCTCACATCCTGCGCCCGCGAGGGCGAACAGGCAGAGCGCCAGCAGCATCGGGCTACGTCTTGCGCAATTCGCCATGGACATAGAGATTATCCCGGTGCTGTGTCGCATCGCCATCAATACTGGCGAATGTCGACGCGGTGTCAATGCCGACCCGCCAAGGTTCAGCTACTAAATCTCGCCCCGACCTTCGCGTGTCTAGTGCAGGCCGCCGGATGCACTGATTCTCTCGCCTGTCAGCCAAGCCGCGTCGTCCGACGCGAGAAACACCACGACCGGAGCAATTTCCTTGGGCAGGCCGAATCGCGCGCCAAGCGGAGTAGCCGCGGCTCCGGCATCTCCGTCCGGGCTACCGACAAAGCCACTGCTACGATTGCCCTCGGTGTCCACGAGACCTGGAGCGACGGTATTAACCCGGATATTTCGGGGTCCCAACTCCTTCGCAAGCGCCATAGTGATCGTATCGATTGCGCCCTTGGTCGCGGCGTAGAGAGCGGAGTTCGGCACCGGATTTTCGCTCGCGATCGAGCTGACGTTGATAATGCTACCGCCGCTGCGCGGGAAATATTTCAGTGCTTCCTGAGTCGCGAGGATTGTTCCCAGCACGTTGATGTCGAAGTGGCGATGGAACTCTTTCTCGGTAATCGCCTCGAACGGCTCGAACTGGAAGACGCCGGCGTTGTTCACCAGCACGTCGACGGAACCGAGGCTTTTCTGCGTTTCCTCGAACAGCCGTTTCACATCGCCTGCTTTGGAGACGTCGCCGCGAATTGCGATCGCCTTGCCGCCACTGCTGGTGATTTCCGAGACAACGCGATCCGCTCCTTCTTTTCCTGAGGAATAGTTCACCGCGACTGCTGCACCTGCTTCCGCCAATGCCTTCGCGACAGCCGCTCCTATTCCTTTGGAAGCGCCGGTAACGATTGCCACTTTGCCTGCTAAGTTATTCATCTCGATCTCCTTCTTCTTCTCAAGCCGGCGTTCGCGCGCTCATCGCGGGAACGCTCGCCAACAGCTCGTTCAGTCCTTCGGACATTGTCGGATGAGTAAAAATCGCGTCGCGCAAAACTGTGTACGGCAGACGGCCGAGCATCGCGGTCTGCACGGCGACCATCTGTTCGCTCGCTTCGAATCCCATCGCGGTAAAGCCGAGAATCTCGTCGCTCTCTTTCGCGATCAGCATCTTCATGAGGCCGCGCGGCTCGGAGACGGTCCGAGTCCGGAGCACTTCGGCCATCGGCATCTTTGCCAGTCGATACTCGATGCCGTCGCGCCGCGCCTCGGACTCATTTCGACCGACCCGCGCCAGTTCCGGATCGGTGAACATGCAAAACGGGATCAGGCGACCCTTCGTGGTTCGATTGCCACCGTTGAGGTTGTCGTGAACGATGCGGAAGTCGTCGAAGGCGACATGCGTGAACATCGGGCTGCCAGCGCAATCGCCCATCGCCCAGATGTTATCGCAGGTGGTCTCCAGCCGTTCGTTGACCTTGATATAGCCATGCTCGTCGAGTTGGACACCGGTCAGCTCGAGACCGATTCCGTCGGTGTTCGCCTTGCGACCGGTCGCAACCAGCAGGTCGGTACCTTCGATAGTGCGCTTCCCTTGCGCGCTGTTCGCGTGAACGCGAACCCGATCGCCGGAACGTCCGTCCACCTGCTGAATTTCGGTTCCCGAGTAACACCTCGATTCCTTCGGCAACGAATAGATCGAGAAGTGCCGCGCCGACGTCAGGATCTTCGTGGCTGGCAAGTTGCGGGGCGGGTTCGATCACGGTTACTTGCGCGCCAAGCCGGCGCATCGCCTGCGAGAGCTCCAGCCCCACGTAGCCGCCGCCCAGCACGACGAGGTGTTCGGGCAATCGCTCGAGGTCGAGAGCCTCCACGTGCGTCATCGGGATGGCGGCCCTGAGTCCTGGAATTTCCGGCACAGCCGCGCGTGAACCGAGGTCGAGGAACACGCGGTCTCCCGAGATTGTTCTTCTTCCGCCATCGCGGAGCTCGATTTCCACCGTGCGCGGTGCGACAAATCGGGCGTTGCCCATGATCAGTTCCGCGCCGCTCGCGGCGGTGCGATCGGCGTGCATCTTGTGAAGCCCTTCGACCATCAGCCGCTTGCGTCGTTGCACCGTCTTCATATCGACGCTTATCGATTCGGTTTTGAGGCCGAATTCCGCGCCTCGCCTGGCGAGTGAGATCACCTTGGCGGAGTAGATGATGTTCTTGCTGGGAAGGCAGGCAACGTTGGGGCACGCGCCGCCAAGCAACCAACGTTCAACCACGGCAGTCCGATGACCCGCGTCGGCCATGGTCCAGGCAATAAACTTGCCGGATCCTCCGCTGCCGACTACCAGATTCTCGTACCTTTCGACGGTGGACATCGGAGCACCTCCTTAAGGCGATGCAAAAATGTGAGGCCCTATTTCCGCAGTGGTCTGAAGCCCGCGCGAAGCTCTTCTGAAAAGATTTCGGGCTGTTCCCACGCAGCGAAGTGCCCGCCTTTTGGGAGCCGGTTGTAATGAATGAGTTTGGGATACGCCCGCTCCGCCCAACTCCGCGGAGCTGGATAGAGTTCGTCGGGGAAGACGCTTACGGCGGTTGGGACCACGACGCCCTTGACGGCGAAGAACGACGCCCCCTTGTTCTCCCAATACAGACGGGCGCCTGAGAGCGCGGTATTCGTCAACCAGGTCAGCGTGATGTTGTCGAGGACGTCGTCTCGGGTGAGGCCTTCGCTCCCGCCGGCAAAAACACGCGCGATCATCTCGTAACTGCGTGCGTCATGATCAAGGAAGTAGGCGGCGAGACCGATAGGTGAGTCTGCTATTCCGTACAACGTCTGCGGTCTCAACCCCATCTGAAAGCCGTAGCCGATGCCCTTTGCATAGACGAAGCTCAGCCGCTCGTAAGCGAGCTTCTCGTCGGCCGAGAGATTCGCCGGCGCCGGTGCGCCGGAAAAGGCCAGCTTGTCGATGTCGAGTGGAATCACGTTCGCCATGTTGGTGTGGATGCCCATCAATTCCGGCGGCGCCTGCACGCCCATAAGCTCGGTGATGATGGCGCCCCAGTCGCCACCCTGCGCGACGAATTTCGTGTATCCGAGGCGCTTCATCAGCACGGTCCAGGCACGCGCAATGTGGGCGGGGTCCCACCCCGTCGTGATCGGCCTTGCGGAAAAACCGTAGCCGGGCATCGACGGAATCACCACATCGAACGCATCGGATGCATTTCCGCCGTGTTCGGTGGGATTGGTCAGCGGCTCGATGATCTTCATCTGTTCGGTGATCGAGCCCGGCCATCCGTGCGTGATGATGAGCGGCAACGCATTTTCATGTTTCGAGCGAACGTGAATGAAATGAATGTCGAGCCCATCGATCCCGGTGATGAACTGCGGCAAGGCATTCAGTCTTGCCTCGCACTTGCGCCAGTCGTATTCGGTGCCCCAATAGCGCGCGAGCGCTTGCGTCGTGGCGAGCTGCACGCCTTGGGTTGCATCTGTGACCGTTTCCCGTTCCGGCCACTTTGTGTTGTTGATGCGCCGACGTAATTCGGTGAGTTCCGCTTCCGGAATATTCACATGGAAGGGACGCATCGCATTCTTGTCAGCTGCTTGCTCGCCGCCAGCACTGGTTGGGGTCATGGCGTTCTCCTGTGAGTACTTATGAATCTGAGCCTTCTGTCTAAACGGCGCTTTGGCCGCCGTCCACGTCGATCGCCTGGCCATTCACGTACGAGGCGAGATCCGACAGAAGGAACATAGCGACTCGAGCTATCTCTTCGGGCTCGGCCAGACGTCCGAGCGGTATGTTTGCGGCTAGAGGATGCGTGTCCTTACCGTCCTGGCCTTTCGTGATGCCCGCCTGTGCCATCGGTGTCCGCGTGATCGATGGGTTGATGGTATTCACCCGGATGCCGAATGGCCCCAGCTCCACCGCCGCGGCGCGCGCGAGCGATACGAGGCCGCCCTTGCTGGCGCTGTAGACCGAGGTTCCCGGCGCCGCAATCTCCGCGAGGATCGAGCCGTTGAACAAGATCGCGCCGCTTCCTTGTGCCTTCATTTGGGCCGCCTCGGCCTTGAGCCAGAAGAACGAACCCTTCAGGTTGGTCGCGATCACCCTGTCGAAAGCCGCTTCGTCAACGGCATCTAATAACAGTCCGCCGCCGCTGACTCCCGCGTTATTGAACGCGCAGTCGAGGCGTCCCCAAGTCGAGACGACTTGTGCGATCGCGGCTGAGGCGGCCCCGGCCGCAGTCACATCGCTCTGGATAAAGATCGCCTCCCCGCCACCAGCGGCGATCTCCGCCACTACCGCCTCGCCGTCCGCGGCATTGCGGCCGGTGATCGCGACTTTGGCGCCTTCCTGCGCGAAAAGGATGGCGCTAGCCCGGCCAATCCCGGAATTTCCGCCCGTAACGAGCGCGATCTTGGTGTCGAGCATTCTCTTCATCGTCGTTTCTCCTGCCAGGGCAATTGGGCCATCACTCTCAAGGGGCCGGATGCTACTGTCTTCGCTCTTTTCCAGAATTTCTTCTTTTTGATTTTCGTAGATCGAACGGCTTTGAGGCAACCGGCTATGAGGCAACTGGGACATACGGGAAAATCTTCGAGGGCTTCGACGAGACCGACTCCCTACCTATACCGAGACCAATGGGAGAGTTCGAAGCGATCGAGAACATCACGTCGGACGCGTTGTCGGTCAACGAGCGGCCGTTCCATTCAGCGAAACCAAACGCCGCCGAAGTGCCGACCGTGTACGGCAGCAAGTTTGGAAGGAACCGGTGTGCGACCTTCTCCCCATATGCTTGCGGGTCGTCTGCGGTTCCATTGGCGCCGACGACGCCGGCTATCGACTTGGTGAACACCGCGCCGTGGGTCTCGAAATCGTCAGCGGGACGTCCCGCATTGAGGCGGTTGCCGAGGTCCTCATTGTGCCGTGTGAACAGCGGGTGAATCATCGGGAGGCCGCACCGGTTGATCGGAAGCCATCCTCCGGCGTCGGTCGCAAGGCTCGCCAGCGACCAGACGCGGATGCGGTGGTTGTGGCGTTCGTCGGGGAGCAGTTCCTTATCCGGCACTTCGAGCACGATCGAGTACACCGTGTTCCCGGCAAACACGTTTTTTGCGCGCGCAGGATTCCACGTCGACAGATCCACGATGGTGCCGTCCTGGAACGCATGTCCTACTGCGCGGGCCACGTCCGGCTCGATCCAAAATGGATCGCCGGCTTTGCCCGTCCAGATACGCACGCCGGCCGGAGTCGTGACTGCCTCGCCGGTGGCGCCTTGCGCAACAACAGTACCGGCCGCGTTCTGTTCGGCAGCGTCGGCGCCCGTGATACGCCGCAGTACAAAGCGCTGCTTACCGGCGAGGTCGCGTTGGTCGAAAGTAATCCGATAAGTCAGGTCTTCGATGGCGTCGTCGTTGAGGTCGATCTTGAACTCGTAACGCCCTTCTGGATGGTAGCCGGGTATCGGGATGTCGCCCGCGATAGAGGGACACAGGTTAATCACAAACGCGGTACCTGTTTCACCGCGGAAAACATACAGATCCGTGATATCGAGACGGACATCCTTGCGAGCAATTGGTGAGTCTAGATGGTGGGACATTGGCGCTCTCCTATCCTCGTGCGATGGGTCATCGCCAGGCCTCTGAATTTAACTTGATTTTCTGTTATCGCTGACCGGAGACTGTTACCTGTCTGGCTTCTGACTGCGCACCTCTTGGGTGTCTATTTGCGCAGTGGTCTGAAGCCCGCGCGAACCTCTTGTGAAAAGAGTTCCGGCTGTTCCCAGGCCGCATAGTGCCCTCCCTGGTCAGCCTTGTTGTAGTAGATGAGTTTTTGATATGCGCGCTCCGTCCAACTCCGGTGATTCTGCAGCGTCAGTCGCGCTCCGCGACTTCAGCTCTCGACAGGCGCTAGAAGTTCGGTTTTACGTGTGCCCGCGCGCATAGCAGGCGGGCCTTCTGCGACAACACTAACGGGTCGGCGGAGATTTTCATCAGACGAGAGGCTCCGCGCGACTCCTTCGCAATCACGGATCCGCTCGCACGGAAGCAGATTAAATTATCGATCTCGAAAACGCCGAGTGTCAAGCATTTGCCCGCAGCGGACTGGCGCGGTTTCATTCTAGTTTTGCTTGAGGCGAGGATCGTCGGAGGCGGCGCATTCCGCCCGCTGCCAGGCTTCCGCAACCGCTACGATGTTACCGTTCGTATCCTGGTCGGGATGTTCATGCGCAAACTTGAGGCGCCGAGGGGCTTCATTCTGAATGCGTTCTTTCTCTTTCTCGCAAGTTGTATTGGACTCGAACTTTGCCCAGATATCCCATCTGTTGAGCGGAGCGTTCAGATCGTTGAATGCGCGGGGATGGCCGCCCATCGGGCTAAAGACCGGCGGAATCAAAAGGTACCATCCTACAAGCACGAGCGCGGCGGCGTGGCGGAGCTTCATCGAGGCTTGAGTTAGCAGACCGCTGCGCGGACGACAATTACAAACATGAAGCGCGGCTTCCCGATTTGAGAAACTGCTGCCGTTTCCGATACGATGCGACGCGAACCGTGCCGATGGATGCCGGCTACCACGACTTGCGATTGGGGTGCGGTGTCGATCGCAATGAAGCATATGGGGAATAAAACCGATGAATCGAAAAAGAAAGGTTCTTGCGCTGTTGATTGCTGTAGCCGCGCTATCAATTGTCACGACGCGCGCTGTCATCGCCGCGATTCACGAGCCAACGATGAGCGCTGAGCAATCCCTCAAGCTCCTGCTCGAGGGCAATCAGCGCTTCGTTGCCGGCAAGCTGGAGCGTCCCAATCAGACGCCCGAGCGGCGCACCGAGGTGGCCAAGGGGCAGCATCCGTTTGCCGCGGTGCTGGCGTGCTCGGATTCGAGAACGCCGCCCGAAATTATTTTCGATCGCGGGCTGGGCGACATCTTCACCGTGCGCGTGGCGGGCAACGTCGCCGATAAAGTGGTGATCGAAAGTATCGACTACGCGGTCAAGCATCTCGGGGTGCGCGTGGTGATGGTGCTGGGGCATCGCCGATGCGGCGCCGTGATCGCCGCGGTCGACGGTCATGAAGGTACTGCGGATCAGGATGTGGGCCCGATGCTCAGCGAGTTGCGGCCGGCGGTCGCTGCCAGCAAAGGCGAGGCGGGCGACCCGGTCGAAAATGCGGTGCGCGAGAACGTGAAGCTGGTGGTGAAAAATCTCGCCACTTCGGAAGAGCTGTCCGCAATGGTCAAATCGGGCGAGCTGAAGATCGTCGGCGGCATCTACGACCTCGACACCGGCACGATCGAGATGCTGAAGGACTAGCGCGCGATGCGGCTAGTGCGCGGGTAGCGTCACGACCACGCCGGCGAACGACGACGCCTGATGGCCGTCCGCCGTAGTCGCGGTGACGGTGACCACGTAGCTGCCGGGGTTCTGGTAGGTGTGGAACAGCGCGGTCGGCGGCAGCATCGAGGCCTGGCCGTCGCCGAAATTCCAGGTGAAGGATTGCAGTACGGTTTCCGGGTCGACGCTCGACACGAAGAAGCCGACGGTCAGGGGAGCCGGCCCGTAGCCGGGCAGCGTCTGTAGCCGAATCAGCGGAACCTTCGGCATCATCATGGGCGTCGAGGTCGCAATCGCACCCTGCGCCAGCGCGAAAGTCCACGATCCGCCGAGAATCAGCAGCGCGACGGCTAACGCCGAGGTCATTCTGAACGACACCGGGATTGTCACTCTCACTGCATCGTGATGCCGCCGTCGGGATGCAGAATCGAACCGGTGTAATAGCGGCCCTCTTCGCTGGCTAGGAACAGCGCGGTGTTGGCGACGTCGACCGGCTCGCCCATCCGCTTCATCGGCACGCGCTCCAATAGCGGCGTCGCAAAGCTGGCCATGTCCTGGATTTGCGCCGTCATCGGAGTCTTGATGAAGCCGGGGCCGATTGCGTTCGCCGTGATATTGAACGGCGCTAACTCCATCGCGAGCACCCTGGTCAGCATCCAGACTCCCGCCTTGCTGACGGAATACTCGCCGACGCCGGGAGTCGGCATGCGCGCGGCGGCCGACGCGATATTGATGATGCGTCCGCCGTTGCCGGCTTTGATCATCGCGTCGGCGCAGGCGCGATCGGTCAGGAACACGCCGTCGAGGTTGACGCTGAGGACCTTGCGCCAGTTGGCGAACGACTTGTTGCTGAGAAACGTGATGTCCGGCTGCCCTTCCTCGCCGTAGTGCGCGTGGGAGATCCCGGCCGCGGCGACGACGATGTCGACGCTGCCGAGATCCTTCACCATCTGCGCGACCATCGCATTGACCTGCGCCTCGTCGCTGGTATCGACCTGCCACGCAATCGCCTTACGGCCGAGTTTTTTCACCGATGCAGCGGTTTCCTCGGCGGCGGCGAGATGGCGATCGGCGACGAAAACGTTGGCGCCCTCTTCGGCGAATCGGATCGCGGTCGCGCGTCCGATCCCGCTGGCGCCGCCGGTGATCAATGCATTTTTGTTTTCAAGTCTCAAAGCCATCGAAAAATACTCCTGGGCAGTCTGCGTTCCAGTTGCGGTTGTTAGCACGACGACGCAGCGCGCTTCCAGCGCGCCCGGGAATAATCCGCGCGCGCCGCCGGTCCGTATTTCAGGATGACCGCCTCCTGCAATCTTCATTTTTCACTGGGAACCAATCGCCGGGCTCGATGGTTAAAAGCACAAATAGCACGCTAATGCCCCGACGGGTTTTGCAAATGTCTGAAGGCTTTCAGCTGACTTCCGATACCGCCGCCGAACGCTTCGTCGGCCTGAACCAGGTCCTCCCATCGCAATACTTTGACGTTTCCGGGGGGCATCGCCTGACCGGCGAACAGCGCTTGATGCTCGCGCTGCTGGCCGACGCCATCAACGTCTATCAGCAGGGGGCTTTGTCGCGAGATACGCGCAAACGCCTGCTTTTTATCGACGCCGAGCGATGGATCACAGCTGGCCCGAAAGTCGGCCACGCGTTCAGCTTCGACACCGTATGCGACGCGCTGGGGATCAACCCCAGCGTGCTGCGGCGCCGGATGCTGGCGTGGAAGCATGAACTCCGCCGCAACGTCGAGCCGCGCTCCGCCACGCCCCACCTGCGGCTCAAGATTACGCCGCGCAACAAGCATCTCAGCCAACGTCGCCGGCGCAGTCGCGCGCCGATCAGCGTCCCTGCCTTCTGACAGTCGCCGCCCGGCGGTTTACGATTAGCCATTTGGCGCCGGCTATCTTCAAATTACTATTCCGCGATCGGCCTGCACTGACAGTGAGTATCTGCCGCGCGCGCGAGTGAGGCGGATGCGCGCCGCGAACGCGCTTGACAGCGTCGCGGAAGTGAGTGCTCGCGCGCGAGGTCCGGCGGCGAGCACGCGCCCGGATTTGAGAATCAGCACGTGCGAGAACAGCGGCACGATCTCCTCGACGTGATGGGTAACGAGCACCATCGTGGGCGCTCCGCGGGCGCGCGCGATGCGGCTGAGGAACTGCAGGAAGTGCTCGCGGGCGACGGGGTCGAGCCCGGCGCACGGCTCGTCGAGGATCATGAGCCTCGGCGAGGCCATCAGGGCGCGCCCGATGAGCACGCGCTGGCGCTCGCCCTGCGAGAGAAATCGCCACGGCCGATCGCGCAGCTCGCCAGCCTCGATGCGGCGGAGGATTGCGGTGGCGGCGCGGAGATCGCCGGCACGCATCTCGCCCCAGTAGCCGATTTGCGCATAGCGTCCGCTGACGACGGCTTTGAGAGCCGTTTCGCCGTCTTCCATCATCTGGTGCACGCTTGAGCTGACGAGTCCGATCCGGGTCCTCAAATCGCGCCAGTCAAAGCGCCCGTAGGTCTTGCCCAGCACGCGAATATCCCCGGCGGTGGGCGGCAGGTATCCGGTCAGTGCCCGCAGCATCGAGGTCTTGCCCGATCCATTGGCGCCAAGAATCGCCCAATGCTCGCCGCGCCGCACGCGCCAATCGATCGAGTCCAGGATGACAGCCTCGCGCTCAACGCGCAGCGAGGTCACTTCGATCACAGTCGCATCAGACTTCATGCCGAAACAATTTCTAACAGCCCAGCATCAGTGAATGCGAGGCGCCCGCCGCCTCAACCCATGCCGCGCGCGACCTACCATTAGTAGAAATAATTTAACCGATAGCCACGAAAGTTCAGGGCTGAACTGTTCAGCCTTATGCAACTTCGCCGCGCGAGGCACAATGCGCCTCGATGGAAGACCTCATTACACGCACCGGCGGTGAAAGCGAGACGCGGGCGGGCAAACTGATTCCTTCGTTCGTGATCGATACCGCCGGTGCGCCCGCCTCCGCGCCGTCGGATCAAGACGCAGCCGCATCGGCGCCGGAATGGATCGAGCTGCTGCCGGCCGGAGTGTTCTATGGCCGCGACGGACGCGGACCGTTTCGGCTCGACGATCCGAAAGCGGTCATCGACTCGACCGTCGCGATGCAGATGAATGCGGGCCTGCCGATCGATTACGACCATGCCACCGATTTCGGCGCGCCCGAAGGACGGCCCGCACCTGCCGCCGGATGGATTTGCGAACTCGAGGTGCGCGGCGGCGCGGTGTGGGGACGGGTGGAATGGACGGCGCGGGCGGCGAGTTCGATCGTGGCGCGCGAGTATCGGTACGTCTCGCCCGTGTTCCAGTTCGATCCGAAAGACGGCTGCGTGACCCGGCTGCTGCGAGCCGGCCTCACCAACAATCCCAACCTTCACCTGACCGCGATTGCGGCGTCGCGCACGGCGGCCGCAGCGAGCAAGGACGAACGCATGGAATTTCCAACTCAAGAATTGCGCGAGCTGTTGAACCTCGAGGACGGCGCGACGGTCGCGGAGGTCGTGGCCAGGGTGCGCGAGCTGCGGGCCTCGAGAGATGCGGCGGCGTCACAATCGACTGCCGCTGCCGCGCATGCGCACGATCCGGCGCACTACGTGGCCATCGCAGAGTTCGAGCGGGCGCTTACCGAGCTCAATGCGCTCAAGGCCGAACGCGCGCGCGAGCGCGCCGCGCATACGGTGGAAGAAGCGATTCGCGCGGGCAAAATCGTGCCGGCGCAGCGCGAGTGGGCGATCGCGTACTGCGCGGCGGACGCGCGCGGGTTCGCCGCGTTCGTCGCCAAGCAGCCGTCGATAGTCGGCGAGAACCTCGGCCTGGCCGGAGAGCCTCCGGCGGACGGGCGAGCGGGCGGCGGGCTCAACGCGGCCGAGCTCGCTATTTGCGCGCAACTCGGCCTCAAGCATTCGGAGTTTATTCGGCGCAAGCGCGGACGCGCGGACTTCCTGAGCCTCGAACGGGCCGACGCGGATCTCCGCAATGCGGAAATGCGTCGAGCCGACCTTCGCGGGAACCAGGACTAACTCGCGCTTCACGCGGCTCGGCCGCGGGCGCGCATCAACAAGGGTGAAAAGATGGCGGCTCTAACCAATTCGCGAAACACGCCCGAGATGGCCGATGGCGGCAGGATGCGCGTTTACCCGGTCGAGGCCAATACCAACATCTATCTCGGCGGGATCGTCGCACTGAACGCAGCCGGCAATGCGGTGCCGGCGTCGGCGACCACGACCGTCGCCAACGCGCTCAAGGTCGTTGGGCGGGCCGAGTACGTGAAAGCCGGAATCCCGGGACAGAACGCGATCAACAATCCGGGCGCGGCGGGCGCAATTTCGATCACGGCGCGCAAGGGAGTGTTCCTCTACGCGACGGATGGATCGGTCGGCGCAGCGCAACTCGGGCTGGTCTGCTTCGCGCTCGACGACAACAACGTGACGGCGACCGATCGCGCAACCGGCGCGAGCGTCCAGCAATACGCGGCGGCCGGTATGGTGGTCGCGATCGATCCGAGCGGCCAGGTGTGGGTGGATTTCTGGCATCAAGCAACCGTGGCTGCGTGATGATGACGCTAGCGGAAAAAAGAAGACGAGGATGAATTAGATGGAAATCAGTGCTGCGAATCTGACCGCATTGTTCACCGGCTTCGACGTCGTCTTCCAGCGCGGGTTCGAGAAGCCGCCGTCAT
Source organism: uncultured delta proteobacterium (assembly GCA_963805315.1). GTDB lineage: Bacteria > Desulfobacterota > Binatia > Binatales > Binataceae > Binatus. Next base: position 316,734 of record CAWDTQ010000014.1, on the reverse strand, counting down.
ACTACGAGCAAATCACCAGCGTCGTGCGTTCGGCCTCGCGCCAGACTACCTATCCGTGGCTCGGACGCACTACCAAGTTCCGCGAGTGGCTGGGCGACAGAGTAATCCAGGCGCTCGAGACGCATGAATACACAATAGTCAATCGGAACTTCGAGGACACGGTCGCCATCGATCGCAACGACATCGAAGACGATACCTACGGCGCGTACGAACCGATCATCGAGCAGCTCGGATGGGACACGAAGGTGCATCCGGACATGCTGCTGTTCGCGATGATCAAGGACGCGGTGGCGAATCCAGGCGACGTCGTCGGCTTCGACGGCGTGCCTTTTTTCTCGGCGAGTCATCCGGTCGGCCTGATGGGCCAGGCCGGGACCACGGCGGCGAATATCAACTCGAGCGGATCGGGTGCGTACTGGTACCTGATCGACGCGTCGCGGGTGATTCGCCCGTTCATCTTCCAGCTGCGACGCGAATATGCAGTGACGCGAATGACTAATGTCACCGACGAAGCGGTGTTCAACCGGCGCGAGTTCCGCTACGGCGTCGACGGGCGCGCCAACACGGGAGTCGGGCTCTGGCAGCTGGCGTACGCGAGCAACACCGATCTGAGCAATCCGACTAATTACGGCGCAGCGCGCGCGGCGATGCGAGCGTTCAAGACCGATGCGGGGCAGCCGTTTGGCGCGCTGTCGAGCCGCAGCGGCGTGTACCTGCTGGTGCCGCCGACGCTGGAAGAAGTCGCGCGTCAATTGCTGAACTCCGAGTTCATGGCCGGCGCCGGCGCGAGCGCGAACGTGGCGACGTCGAACATCTGGCGCAACAGCGCGGACCTTATAGTCAGTGAGTTCCTGGCATAAAGGCGCAGCGATGGAAGCGAAGTACTCGAAGCGGCGTAACGCGGGTCCCCCTCCTGCCCGCAGCATCGCCGTGCGTGGCCACTCTCCGCGGGCGCAGGCAATTTGTCTGACGCCCGCGGAGAGACCAGTCGGGCGAATGGTCACTTCCGATGCGATGAGGTTACGACAGTGAGTTACGCGACCGCGCAAGACGTCATCAATCGATATCCGAATCGGGACCTCGTTCAACTGACTAATGAAGATCCTACGGCGACGACGGTAAACACTACCCCGATCACGCAGGCGCTTGCCGACGCTTCCGCGGAAATCGACGGATATATCGAGGGGCGCTTCACGCTCCCGTTGGCGGATCCGCCGGCCGTACTGAATCGCCTCACGACCGACATCGCGATGTACCGGCTGCAAACGCTGCGACCGCTGCACGATCTTGAAGATGCGCGCAAGCGCTATGAAGACGCGGTCGCGATGCTCACCAAAGTCGCGGCCGGCGAGCTCACGCTCGGTCTGTCGGCGGACGGCAACGAACCGCCAGTGGCAACGGGGACAGTCGAAGCCGTGCAAGGGCCGGATCGCGTTTTCGACCGCGGCAAGCTGAGAGGCTACTGAGATGGGCGTGATGCTTGACGGGCCGTGGGTCGGCGCGGTGTTTGCGCCGCCGACCGCGATCGATATCGCGACGATCGAAGATGCGATCGTGAGTCAGCTGCGTTCCCAAATCAGCTCGATCGAAATCACGCACTACCCGGACAGTCCCGAGACCTGGCGCATGACGCATCGCGTGGGCGCGGCGCTGGTGATGTATAAGGGCGCGCAATACGGCGAGCTGCTCGACACCGTGGCGGTCATCCAGGAACGCAAACTCGAGTTCGAGATCGCGGTAATGATGCGCGACCTGGGATGGGCGGTGGGCGGCGACGCGTCGGGGCCAAGTCCGGGGGCCTACGCGATCATTGAAGGCATTCGTGCGGCGCTGACCGGATATCAGATTGCGGGCTGCCGCAAGATGTACCCAGTACGTGAAAAATTCCTGAAGCGGGACAAGCAGGGCGGCGTGTGGACGTACGCGTCGACATTCGCGGTAAGCACGGTCGCCGTGGAAGGCGCGCCGCCGCAAGATTTCCCGCTCTTCATCAAGGGCATCGCGCTGGAAGAAGGCGAAGAGACAACCATCACGGTGGACGCAGCGGCATACACGTTCAATTCAAACCTGCAGGTTCAGCTACCGCACGGCAACGTCTTCGCAATGAGCATCACAGGTCCGGGGGGCGCGGCGCTGGTCGAAGGCACCGACTTCTCGGTCGATCGCGCCGACGGAATCGTCACGGCGATTTCGGGCGGAGCAATTTCCGCGAACGAGACCGTGCAGATCGCGTACGCATACGCCGAAGTGGCTATTGCGACGACCGGCCAGAGCGAGCCGACTAACTAGTTTTGAAAACCGGAAATAGTAATTCGATCGAACTGAGTAACAGGTGATACATGCCAGCCAGTTTCCTGCACGGAATTGAGGTCGTCGAAGTACCAAACGGGCCGGTTCCCGTCACAGTCGTCAAGTCCGCGGTGATCGGACTGGTGGGAACGGCGCCCGCGTGGGCGGTGGCGGCGCCGTCGGTCGCGGCAGCGGTGAACGCTCCCACGCTGGTCTCGTCGGCGCTCGACGCGGCAAAGTTTGGACCGCTGGTTCGCGGATACTCGATTCCATACGCGCTGGCAGCGATCCAGGCGCAGGGAGCGGGACAAGCGATCGTGGTCAACGTGTTCGATCCCAGCCTACATTTTACGTCGATAGCGGCAACCGCGTTCACTTTCAACGCTCAGGGAGCCATCAACCTCGGGCACATGGGCGTGTCGAGTGTAGTAGTCACTAGTAATCCGGCGGGTACTACATATGTGGCCGGTACTGACTATACTCTCGACGCGGTGAATGGCGCGATTACGATCGTGCCCATAGGATCGGGTGGACATATCATCGCCGGCGCCAGCGTACTGATCGCGTTCGACTATGCGGATCCGTCAAAGGTTGTCGATGCCGACGTGATAGGGGCAGTCACGGGTGGCGTGTACACCGGATTGCAGGCCTTCCAAACGACCTACGGTACGTTCGGATTTTTTCCGAAGATAATAATCGCACCGGGCTACTCGCAGGACGTCACCGTTGCCACCGCGTTGGACGCGATAGCAACCAAAGTTCGCGCGATAGCGCTGGTCGATTCGCCACCTGCGACCTCGGCGGCGGCGGCGATAACGAATCGCAATATCGCGGGCAATGGCTTCGCATCGTCGAGCAGCCGAACGGTTCTCTGCTATCCGCAAGAAACGTTTTACGACACGGGAATCGTACCGACGGGGGTGACGCTCAACGCGTCGGGGACGCCGCTGACGTCGCAATTCAACGCGAACGCGGTCGCGCCGTATTCGCAGTGGGTGGCAGGAGCGATGGCGGCCAAGGACCTGGCGCAGGGCTACTGGTGGTCACCATCCAACACGCAGGTCAATGGAATGCTTGGACCCGACGTTCAGCTTTACGCGTCGATTCTGGACGCGTCGTCGGACGTTAACAACCTGAATGCGGCGGGAATCGTGACGGTGTTCAACGCGTTCGGCACGGGACTGCTGGTCTGGGGAAACCGGAGCGCGGCGTACCCGTCGACGACTGCACCGGCGAATTTCATCTCGGTGCGTCGCACGATGGACGTGATTGAGGAATCGGTGGAGCTCGCGATGCTCCAGTTTATCGACCAGCCGATTTCTAACGCGCTGATCGACGCAATCCTCGCCAGCGCGAATGCGTTTATCAGATCGCTCATTCAGCGCGGCGCGCTGGTGGCGGGCGCAGCGAGCTTCAATCCGGCGGAGAATCCCGGCGCCCAGATCGCGGCCGGGCAGCTGGTCTTCGACATCGACGTGATGCCTCCTCCACCCGCTGAAAGAATCACCTTCGAGGCATTCATAGATGTGGCACTGCTGCAGCAACTCGGACAGACGAGTCCGATAACCGTAGCGGCGGGGGCGACCGCGTAAACTTTTCCGGACCAGAGGAACACGATGAATATCCAGATCAACTCACTGACTAATGCGAATATATACATCGACGGCGTCGGCCTGCTGGGTCGCGCGGAAGAGATCGAAATCGCAAATCCGAAGCACAAAATGATTGACTACAAGGGTTTGGGGATGGCCGGGACAGCCGAGCTGTGGGCGGGAGTAGAAAAGCTCGAGTCGAAGATCAAGTGGTCGTCGTTCGACGCGGACACCCTTACGCTGTCATCGAGTCCGTTCCAAACACATTCGTTCCAGGCGCGCGGAAACCTCGAGCAATACACCAGTCAGGGCCGAACTGCGCAGCTACCGGTCGTGTATTTGATGACCGGGGTCTTCAAAGATGCCGGCAGTCCCACGTTTCGTCAGCATCAGATGGTCGAAACGACCTCGGTAGTCAGTATCTATCACTGCGAGCTATTCGTCGCCGGAGTCCAAATATACTTGTACGACGTATTCGCCAATATCTACGTGGTCGGCGGCGTCGATCAACTGAGTACCTTTCGATCGAATCTCGGCGGCTGAGTGAGTATAGCAATGAAGCCGCGGGACGGGAGCGGTGACTAATGAAGACCGACGATGAAATCACGGTAAACGGAGTACGGGTCGGCGGAGCGGAAGCGAAAGAGGCGCAAGATACCCGCAACATCGAGTTGCCTTCGGGTGCATGCGCCGAGGTGCGAAAGGGTCGAGGACGCGATCTGATGCGGGCGCAACGAGCGGCGTCGGGCGGAGACTCGAGCGCGGTGGTGTTTGCGCTGATCGCGGAGCTGACTCTGCTGGACGGGCGCAAGCTGGTGTACGAAGACGTCCTCGAGATGGATCTCGCCGATGTGATGGTGCTGCAGGCCGAGGTGATTGGCGAAAATTTCGACCGCCCTCCGCAGCGAGCTTCGCAGGCCTCGTTCAGTCCGGACTATCAGTCCAGGAGCTGAGCGATATGGACTTCGAGGAGCTGTCGTACTGGCTCGACGCGATGACTGAATACGAGCGGACGCGCGTCGAACGCGGCGGAGGGAGCGAATCATGAGTAGTAATCCAATGACTATAGAAAAAAGCGTGAAGTATGAATCACGCGAGACGGTGAGACGATGGGAGTGAGACTTTTCGTAGGTAATCTCAGTTTTTCGCTCGGCGACGGCGACTTGCGTGAAGCATTTGCCGAGATTGGCGGCGTGGCGCGGGCCGAGGTGGTGCGCGATCGTTTTGACGGACGCTCGCGCGGCTTTGGCTTCGTCGAGATGGCCAATGAGGACGACGCGGCGGTGGCGGTGCGAGCGATGAACGGAAAGGAACTCGCCGGACGTCCGCTGCGAGTCGAGGCGGCAACTTCTCAACGCCGCCCATTCGATCGTAACGCCGCGCGAGCCTAGTCGAACCGCGCAGCCGGCGTCGCAACGAATCATTGTATGTCGAGACAACCCAGGACTGTCACAGGATCCGAGTCGGCGCGCGCGCTTGGCGCTTTGGAGCGAATGGCGGATGTCGTCCGAGCAAGCAGTCGCGCGGCAGTGACGGGTCGTCGTCTGCAGCTTCCCGCTCATGTTTCATTCGCGAAGCACGCTCGTGGTCTTGACGCGGGAGCGCGCACCGTCGGAAGGATTCCCAGCGGTGGCTCTCAGAGCCGAACTGACGGCAAACCGGAGCGTATGAGTATCGCGCGATTGTTCCAGAACGTCGCTGCGCTGGCGAGATCGATGCGTGCCGTTACGCAAACGTCTGACGGCGCAAGAAACAACAAGGCGACGAGGCGATTGGCTACCGCGATGGCGGCGCTGATCCGGGCCGAACACTCCGCGCTAATAGGAAGAGCGGCACGGGCTATTTCCAGCGCGGACCAGCGCGCGATGCTGCCGGTCGTCGCGAGCACGCAATTGGCGCGTCGATCGCGAATCGGCATTGAAGCGGAACGAGCAGCGCGGGCGGGAACAGGCTTCATCGCGAGCGCTCGCGTGCCTTCATCAATTCGCGGATTGACTGCGCCATCGAGTGTCGCGCTGCGCGACTTCGCGGAACCATCGGGCAACGCCACGGGTCCGAACAGCGGCCTCGAGCGTGCGAGGATCACTATCAACTCTTCGCCGACGGTGGTGATCAACGCGCAGGCGGCGGGCGGCGATGCACAGCGCGATGTGATTGGAGCACTGCGGGCGCATCGCGAAGAACTGTTCGATCAATTGAAACGAGAATCAGCGCGGCGCGAGCGCGCGCAGTTCTGAGGAGCTGTCACTTGTTCGCAGTGTTGGGCGAAATTCAGTTCGAAGTCGTTGGCTCACCGGAAGGTTACGAGTCAGCTAGTGCGTACGGTTTCGACGAACAGCGGGTAATTGAGAGCAAGCCGCGGCTGCAATGGGTCGGCGACGAACTCGAGCGGTTGAGTTTCGAGTTGATGTGGCACTCGTCGTTCACGAATCCCGCGGCGCAGCTGGCGTTGTTGCGCGCGACGGCGGCGCAGCATCTGGCGTTGCCGCTGGTCTTCGGCAACGGAGGATTTCGCGGATTTTTCGTAATCGAATCGATCAAAATGAAGTCGCAACAACTGTCGGCAGGCGGCGCGCCGGTCGCGATCAGAGTCGCGCTCGCGCTCAAGGAGTGGGCCGCTGATTCGCTGATTCTGTCCAGCTCAGCGCCGGTCAACCTGTTTTCACTGCTTGGAATTACGACGGGGCCAAACGGAAGCGCCGGCGGCGGCGGCGGATTTGCGCCGGGCGTGTCGGCATTGCTGAGTATCCCGGTCGCGACCGGAGCGGATGGTCCCAATCTGGAAGCGGCAGACGTGCCTGCCGCTGTCATCGTGCGGAGCGCAGCACGATGACGCCCACCGGTCAGTTCATACTGCACGTAACGACGAGCGGTGAACGGTGGGACCTGTTGGCCTGGCAATACTACGGCGATCCAACTGACTATTCGCCGATCATAGTAGCTAATCCAAATGTCCCGATCGAACCGGTGTTCGATGCCGGCATATCGATTGCCGTGCCTATCTTGCAGAAGAGCGCCGTGGTCACGGCCGACTTGCCGCCCTGGAAATTGCCTCAGGCCGCGAGTGCGTAATGGCAGCTGCAATCGCATCGTACTCAGTTAGGTCGCCGCAATGGATACTCAGTTACCTGGGCGTGAATATCACCGCCGACGTATCGCAGATGGTCGTTGCCATTAGATACGTGGACCGGCTTGACGGCGCATCAGGCGAGCTGGAAGTGGAGCTCGAGGATTCCGCGAAGCGGTGGCAGGGCGCGTGGTATCCGACGCTCGGCGATATAGTCAGTCTGCAAATTGGCTATAGCGGCGAGTTGCTATTGGACTGCGGCGAATTTCAGATCGACGAACTGGAGCTGGATGGTCCACCCGACGTGATGAGACTCCGCTGCCTGGCCGCCTACATCACGCCGGCGATGCGCACCGCGAATACCGTGGCTTACGAGAACATGGGCATCCTGGAAATCGTGGCACAAATCGCGGCCAAGTATGGGTTGACGATGGTGGTGGCGTCATCCGAGTCGGAGAGCGACGTTGTGTTCGCGCGTGTGACGCAGCGGCGCCAGACGGATTTGGAATTTTTGAAACGCCTCGCGAGAGAGCACAACTTCGATTTCACGGTGCGCGCGGGGCAATTGATCTTTTATGAACGGCCGGCGCTCGAGTCGGTGCCGGCACTGCTCGCGATTACGCGATCGGATACGATTCGATTCTCATTCCGGAACCGGACGCGGCGAATCTACGACGGCGCCGAATTTTCCTACTTCGATCCGGACACGAAAAATCTGATTACTCAGTCGGTGTCCGCGGACTCGCCGACGCCAACCGGCGACACACTCAAGATTGTTGCGCGCTGCGAGAATGCGAAGCAGGCAGGCGTGAAGGCCGAAGCGCTGCTTCACTTGCATAACATGGTGTCGGTGGACGCTTCGCTCGATGGTCCCGGGAACCCGGTGCTGGTCGCGGGAAACAATGTACAGCTGATCGGATGGGGCGCGCTGGATGGAACATACCTGGTCGAGACCGCGCAGCATCATCTGGCGCGAGCTACGGGATATACAACCTCAATTGCAGCGCGGCGGATTAACGCATGAATGACATAATCGAGTACCGTGAGCGATTTGCCTCGCTGAATCCCACGTTCCGGGTGGGGATCGTGCAGGCCCAGGACACGGCGCGCGCAAAGGTGCGCGTGGTGTTTCCGGATTACGACGAAATGATCAGCTGGTGGCTGCCGATCGTGTTTTTCAAGACGCAGAACGACAAGGCGTACTGGATTCCGGACATCGGCGAGCAGGTCGTATGCCTGATGGATCTGCGCGACGAAGCCGGCGCGGTCCTCGGCGCGATATATTCGAGCGCCGACGTGCCGCCGGTGAACAGCGCCGACAAGTTCCATCTCGCGTTCAAGGACGGCGCCAGATTCGACTACGATCGCGTCGCGCACGTTCTCGATCTCTTTTTCGAGGACAGCACGGAAATCAAGTACGATGCTCGCACGCATCTGCTCGATCTGAGGTTTCAGGACCAGGCCGAGCTCAGCTACGACGGCAGCGACCATGCTCTGACGATGAACCTGCCCAACGGTGCGGTGTTCAATCTCACGGCCAACGGTGCGCAGATTCAGATCGACTCGAGCGGCAACGTCATCATCACGAGCGCGGGACAGATACAGCTCGGAACGGGCCTGCTGGCGGGCGTCGCGCGGCTGGGCGATCAAGTCCAGGTGGGCGAGGCGACCGGAACGATTGTGACGGCAAGCAGCGGCGTGTTGGCGGGATGACGATGCCGGCGGGAGCAATCACATTGGCGGATATCACGTCGGCTGACTGGTCGCTGGCTCTGGGAGCCATCGGCGAAGTGGTGCAGGGAATCGCCGACGTTGAACAATGCCTCGGAATAATCGTAACGACACCGCGCGGAAGCGATCCGCTGCGGCCAACTTTTGGTGCGGATATCTGGCGGTACATCGATTTTCCGATCAACCTCGCGCTGCCGGCGATCGTGAGCGAACTCACCACGGCCATCACGACGTGGGAGCCGCGCGTGAATCTTGTTTCGGTCACCGCGCATCCGGTCAATGATGCGAGCACGCAGTCGGGCGCGCATCTCGACGTGACGCTGACCTGGCAGCTGAAGCTGGGCGTCGCCGCGGCGCCGGTCCAGACCACGACCGTGACAATCGCCGGAGCGACGGTCTAGTGAAGGCGCGTTCAACGGCAATGAAAGGATGAGTTGATGGGTGCAGGAATTCCGTCGCTGCCGCCGCCGGTGTTCGTGAACGATGCGGACGGGCTCGATCCAAACCTGATCCTCGCCGACATGATTGCCGAGTTCGAGGCGGCGTCCGGTCGAACCCTGAAACCGGCGCAGGTCGAGCGCCTGCTGATCAATCTGTATGCGTACCGGGAATCGCTGGTGCGCAACGCGATCCAGTATGCTGGCGAGCAGAACCTGCTCGCGTTCGCGTCGTTTCCGATGCTCGACTATCTCGGTCAACTGCTGAGCGTGACGCGCTTGGCGGCGCAGCCGGCAGTGACGACGCTCCAGTTCACGCTGACCAGCGCGCTGACGGTGCCGTTCACGATTGCCGCCGGGACGCTGGTCGGCACCAACGACGGGCTGTTTGCGTTCGCGACCAGCGCGGCGATCATCATTGCGGCCGGCGCGACGACAGCAAGCGTCGCGGCCGCAGCGACGGCTCCTGGAGCGGCCGGAAATGGATACCTGGCGGGACAGGTGACGGTCCAGCTGAATCCGAATGCATTGATCGCGAGCGTGACCAATACCAGCACGACCACCGGTGGATCGGCGCCGGAGACCGACGATCATTTGCGCACGCGAATTCAGGCGGCGCCCAACCAGTTCAGCGTCGCCGGGCCGACGGGGGCTTACAGGTTTTTTGCGATCGGCGCCGACCCGTCGATCGTGGACGCGCAAGTTGCAAGTCCAGTGCCCGGATCGGTCAACGTGTACGTGCTGACCGGACCGGTGACAGTGCAGCCGGCGGCGGCGCCGAACAGTGCGGGAATCGCCAACTCCGTGCTGCTCGCGAAAGTCGCCGCGGTGCTGAACGCGGACATGGTGCGTCCGCTCACCGACACCGTGGCAGTGCTGGCGGTGACCGAGGTGGACTACCAGATCACCGCGACCGTGACGCTCTACTCCGATGCGGATCCGACCGCGACAATGACCGCCGCAAGCACCGCGGTGCAGGAACTCGCGCTCGAGCTCGCCGCCAAAATTCAGCGCGACATCGTGCCGAGCCAGATAATCGCGGCACTGTCGGTGGCTGGCGTCTATGGCGTGACGCTGACGTTGCCGGCACTGACGCCGCTTACGGCGGGGCAGTGGGCGAACTGCACGACTATCTCGCTGACGACCGCGTTCAGCACGGAGCATAGCTGATGCCCGAGCTTTCGGCCGCGCCGTCGATCAACGATACGCGCACGCAGGCGCTGCTCGAATTGATCGCGCGGCTCGCGGCACTCGATCTTACGACGCTGCTCGTATATCGAATCGACTCGGTGGTGGACGAAGCGCTGCCGTTTCTGGCCTGGCAATTCGACGTCCTGTCACCGCTCTGGCAGTTGATCGCGCCGGTGGCGCTCGGAGTCGACGCGCTTACCGACATCGATTTGCTGATCGACGTGGACAATCTGATCGAAACCGGCGGGCTGGTTGCGGAGCTGGCCCTGACCGAGGCGGCGCAGCGCGAACTGCTCAAGAACGCCGTCGCGTTGCATCGATTTCGCGGAACGCCGTGGGCTATCAAGCAGGCGCTCGCGTCGCTGGGATGGACGCAGGTCGCGTTGCTCGAAGGACAGCCGACCTGGGGCGGCAATGCATATCCGTCGAACCAGGGATGGGCCGTGTTCCGTGTGATGATCGATCTCGGAGTCGCGCAGGGTGTTTCAATCGGTGCGGCTGCGACGGCGTCAGCAGCGGTGAATTTCTTCAAGCCGGCGCGCTCGTGGATGGATTCGATATGGTTTGTGGTGCCGGGGATTTCCGACGCGGGGCCACATCCGTCGGATAAACTGACACTCGACGGGGTTCTTAAGAACCAACTCGACAACGCGCCCGATCCAAATGACAACTCGCTGGCGTTTGCGATCGCGACGGCGCCGCTGACCGATGCGCACGGTCCGATTGTCCCCGCTTACGACGGTCACTACCGGCATAGCGGAATTACTTACGGCGCCAACGAACCCGAGGTCGCGGACTCGGCGCTGATCGTCGGCGGCATAGCCGTCTTGCACGGAGGTTAAGATGAGAAGCCCGATTGGAATCGTGCGAATCCGTCTGGTCAAGGACGGCCGAATCGTGTGGACGTACGAGGGCCGCAATCTTTTCGTTAACGCGGGACGGCCGGCGCTCGCAGCGCTGCTGGGTGGCGACGCCAGCGGCGAATTCGCGGCGGCGGTCGGATTCGGCACGGGATCGAACGCGCCGACACTGACCGACACTGCACTGACTGCTCCCGCTTACTACAAGGCGCTCGACGGTCACAGCGAGGATGGCAACGGCGGCTTGACGCTCGACTGGTCGCTGACGACGGCGGACACCGGCGCGCAGGGGATTACGATCCAGGAGCTGGCGATATTCGCCAATCACTCGAGCGCGGGACTGCCCGGAACGACCGCGCCAACCCCGATGCTCGCGCGAAAGACTATTGCACCAATAGTATTTGGCACGGGAATGAGTATCAGCGGCACGTGGACGCTTACCTTCTGAGGTAGTCAATGGCTACACTAATCGACGCAGCCGAGTTCACCTCCAACGAGGTGTACGAGATTCAAGCAACCGATCCGGTCGAAGGCGCTGCCAGCGGCGCGAGTTTCAGCGGGACCGGCATTTCGAATCAGCCGCATCAGCAACTGGCTAATCGCACCGCCTTCCTGAAGCAGCGCCAGGACGTGAATATCGCAAATATCGGCGTGCTGCAGGCCTTCATGGCGGAGTTCGCGGGCGCGATCGGAAGCGACGGTTACATTACTATCCCGGTGGCCGACGTGAATCGCGGATCGATCGTCGCGATAGTCCAGTGGGGGTCGATATTCCCGGGCGGCGAGCTGGCGCAGAATACGAGCTACACGGTGACCTGGCCGATTGCTTTTCCAAACGCGTGCGTCTGGTCGATGGCTGCGTTGTCGAACTCCCGCGCGCTGGCCAACACCGGCAAGCAGATTATCGATATAGTCAGTTTCACGACGACCACGGGAATATTTCGATCGGATTCTATCGGAGACGAGGATGGCGGCCAGGTTCCGAACGACGGCTTCTACTGGATGGCAATCGGGTTCTGACGTCACTGGCGCGCTTCGGTTTGGCGTCAACCGAGCCGCTCGATAACACGTTCCATCGCGATTCCGCGCGAACCTTTGACCAGCAGCACGTCGCCGGGCCGGATCAGTCCGGCAACTATTCCGGCCGCGGCGATACTGTCGGGCGCGGTGAGTATGTCGGCGGCGTCCGCGTCGCCGCGAACAACGGCGTGCGCTGAGATCATTTCGGGACCGACGGCAACGAATGCGGCAGGATGCGAGCGGATCACGTCCCGAATCGCCGCTTGATGCGCGGCAGCCGACGCCTCGCCCAGCTCGAGCATATCGCCCATCGCGATCACCAGGCGGGCGCCGAGACCGTCAGCCACCTCGCGCGCGGCCGCAAGCGCGGCTCGAAGCGAGCGCGGATTCGAGTTGTAAGTGTCGTCGATCACGAAGATGCCGTTAATCGAAGTGCTGGCGAGCCGGCCGCCAACGGGCAGCACGCCGGCGAGCGCGTCGGCGATCGCGCGAAGCTCGCGCGATTCGAGCGGCGCCCGACGCATCGCGGCGGCACCGGCAATCGCGGCGGTACAGTTGAGAGCGGCGGCCTCGCCCAGCAGCGCGATTTCCGTTTCGATGAACGGCTCGACTCCCGCGGCGACCTGATCGCGCGCGAGGCTGACGCGGATGCGCGAGCGGGCGCCCACGCTTCGACTGACGAGCCGCACGCGGGCGTCGGGCGATTTGCCAAATTTGATTTGCCGCAGATGTTTTGGAATCCGCGCCAGGACCATCGGCTCGTCGGCCGATGCGACCGCATAATGTTTGGCGGTCGAGAACAGCGCGGCTTCCTCGTCGGCAATTTCGTCGAGCGTGCCGAGGCCCTCGCTGTGCTCGAGATCGACGTTGAGCACCATCGCGACGTCCGGCTCGACGATTTGCGCAAGTTTGGGAATTTCGCCGCGCGTGTTGGTGCCGCACTCGAGGACCGCCGCTCGATGATCGCCGGTGAGCGTGAAAATCGTCATCGGTACGCCGATCAGATTGTTCAGATTGCCGGGAGTCGCGAGTGTCGATCCGAATAGTGCGCGGACGACCGCGGCGGTGAGTTCTTTAGTGGTGGTTTTGCCGACTGCTCCGCCGATTGCGATGACGGGGAGCGCGCGAGCCGCGCGGGTCCGCGCGAGATGGCGGTTCGCGAGGCGGCCTAGAGCCGTAAGCGTGTCGTCGACTTCGATGCAATCGAGAGCAGGATGCCGATGGCCGGTCGCGAGGATCGCGGCTACTGCACCGCGTGCGGCGGCCTGTGGCAGATAGTCGTGGCCGTCGGACGCCGCGCCGCGTAGCGCGACGAATAAAGCTCCCGCCTCGATCGAGCGCGTGTCGATGCTGACGCCGCGGACGTTGCCTGCGATTCCCGCGCCAGTTCGGTAGTCACCAGCCGTGACCCCGCCGCCCGCAGGCGGACGCGCACCGTGCACGCCATCACCGAACGAGATTGTCGAGCGGTCTGAGCCGGTCAGGACGAAGGTACCGCCGGTAGCCTCGACAACTTCGGCGAGTGCGAACTCGCATTGATTGATCGGAATCGGCGTCGCCATCGCGAATACATTGTGCCGAATTCTCGACCGCGCTCATACCGGGCGGCTTGACATGCGGGCAGGCTGCAATCAGCCTTGCAGATTCCAGCATCTCAGCGTGAGGATTTGACGATGGCGGACAGCAAGGCACCGATGGTCGGCGTGATCATGGGCAGCAAGAGCGACTGGGAATACATGTCGGCGGCGGCCGAGGTCATGGAGGAACTTCAAGTACCACATGAAGTTCGAATTATGTCGGCGCACCGCACACCTGACGTCACTTTGGAATATTCGGCGAAGGCGGCTGGCCGCGGAATCCGTGCGATAATCGCCGGCGCGGGCGGCGCGGCGCATCTTGCCGGAGTGGTCGCAGCGAAGACGATATTGCCGGTGATTGGCGTGCCGATGCCGACGACGTCGCTCAATGGAATCGATTCGCTGCTCTCGATCGTGCAAATGCCCAAGGGGGTGCCGGTCGCGACGATGGCGATTGGCAAACCGGGCGCGGCGAATGCGGGTCTGCTTGCCGCGCAGATAATCGCGCTCGGTGACGCCAAGCTCGGCGAACGGCTGGTAAAGTGGCGGGCGGCGCGGGCGCAGGAATTGTTGCAGCAAAAAATTCCGTGACAAAGGATCCGTGAGTAATCCGGTGCGAGAAGCGGTACATCGAGCGATCGCAGCGGTAGCCATTGCAATAGCTATTGGCGGACTCGCGCATGCGGCCGATATCAAGATGGCCGGCAAGCTGACGCCGCCGCCTGCAAATGCCAGCGTGGTTGCGATTTGCACCGATCCGGTTGTGCAGAACGTGCTCAACGAAGATCTGCGAGCGGCGCGACATGGCCAGCCGTCCAATCCGGACAACTCGGTGACGCTGACCGTGACGGTGAACCAGCAAATGCTTGCGCCGGGTGTGTCATTGAATCAGATGTTCCCGGGCGATCCGTCGATGGTCGAATTGCTGAAAGAGGCCGGTGCGGATCCGCCGCTGCTGGGCGACACTGGCAATCAACCGATCGATCCGTTCGCAAACGAAGCGCGGCGCCAGGCACTGAACCCGGACGATCCGATGACAGACCAGTTCAAAGCCTACCAGGCCAGTCGGCAGGCGATGGAGCAGGGGCCAACGCCTTACGACAATATCCCGAAGAACCAGATTTACGACACGGTGATCGTCGCGCGCGCGTCGTTGGAAGGCGCAGCCGACGAGCTAAAGGTGGTCGCCGTCGTGCACTCGGGCGACGATGCGCGACGCGCCAAGGAACTCGTCGCGGAAGAGATCGCCAACGCCGTGTTGCACTAGCGATTAGTCGGCGGCGCCTGTGCATTGGGCGCGGGCGCCCTCGCCGCCGGCGAAGCGACCGGAGCGGGAGCCGGCGCTTCACGCTCGACGAACCGGCGCCACGCAAAATCCGCCAGCAAGAAAAGCACCGCGACGATCATAATAGCGAACGCGATTCTGCCCAAGGCGCCCGGTCGCTTCGTGACCACGGTGATCTCTTGGGAGATCCGCACCACGTTAGCCTCGGCATGTTGAACGGTGCTGACGAAGCGCGAAGCAATTTCCTCGGCGTCGAGGCCCAGGAAGGTTGCGTAACGACGGAGAAACGGAACGAGGTAGAGCCGATCCGAGATCAGATCGTAGTTGTCGGTCTCGATCATTTTGACGTAATGAGGCGGCAGATGAGCCTCGGCGGCGACTTGCTCGCGAGTCAGGCCTTTGCGTTCGCGAGCTTCCGTAGTCAATTGGCCGACCGAAGGCCCCGACTCGACGCCGTTGGCCGCGATATCCCCGGCTTGCAGTTTGGGTTTGGATTTCTTGTCAGCCACCTTCGATCCTCCTCTCCACGGCAAAGCTACAGTCGAACGCGACCGAATCCAAGTGTCCCGACTACGGCTTCCAATAATTTCCGCTTCAGACTTGAGACAACCGGAGGCGTCCGGCGGCGGCGCGAGCGCGCCATTGTAGAGCGCGAACTTTTTGCCCTCGCATCCGATGACGACGGGCGCGGGTTTCAGCATATCGCGAAGTCCCTTCAGGTCGCTCGCGTTCGCCACCAGGATCATGCACGAGCCGGACGACCAGACTTCGCGCAGCCGCGCATCGGAGTCGATGAGGAACGGCGACTCGCCGCCGGTCGGCGGCGATACTTCGGAAAGCTCGCCCCAGTACTTGACCCGAGTCTCGCGGTGGCCAGTGTAGAACGGGAGCGATTGGACGTAGTGCCGGTACGAAGCAAGCATACAGTCACCGGCAAGGTAAGGTTGCATGGATCGGGCTAGATGGCGGTAGGTCACTCGCGGAGCCGCGTCGTCGCGCGCGAATCTGGACACTCCGTCAACCATGAACATCATCACCGCAAAACATATGATCGCATAAAAGGCTTGTCGCGGTACGTTGCTGAGGAGGTCGAATCCTAGCGCGGCCGCGACCAACAGAATTGCGAGAAAGATTCCGTCGTCAGCGAGCTTGATATCGACCGGTCTCAGGAATTTCCACAAGACAACGATTCCTATGGCAGCCAGCGCAAAGTTCACAACCAGGAACCAGTGCAGGATTCGGCGGCGCGAGTTTGGCGAGATCACGCATAGGCGGACGAGGCCGAATCCCGCGACGATCGCGAGCGGCGGGATCGCCGGCAGGACATAGCTGCCGAGCTTGGAGCGGGGAATCGAGAAAAATACGAAGATGACGACGAACCAGATCGCGAGGAAGCGCGCGGCCGACTGGCGGCCGGATCGGATCGGCGCGTTCTCGGGCAAAGCGTTGTCGTTGTCAGCGCGCATCGCGGACCATCCGAGCGGCACGAAGAAAATCCATGGCCAGGTTCCCCCCACCACGATTGGGATGAAGAACCACGGGCCCCATCCGTGTTCGCTCGACGTGACGTAACGCTCGAGATGCTCGTGGATGAAAAAGAAACTCAGATAACCCGGATTTCGCAGCTCCATCAAGACGAACCAGGGCACGACGATCGCCGTATAAATGATGGCGCACCAGACGAGCGGCATCTGCGCGACCTGGCGGATGCGCCGCTCACTTGCCAGCCATGCCAGAGCGATCGCGCCACCGAGCATCAGCGCGACCGGTCCTTTGGCGAGAGTGCCCAACGCGAGCATCGCGGCGGATATCAGCATCCACCTGCGAGACGACGGTTGTGAGAACGAATCCTCGCGCGCGGCGGCGTAGAACGCAGTGAGCGCGGCGGTCAGAAAAAACGCCAGCGCGGGATCGAGCGTCGCGAATCGAGCAAAGCCGAAAAACAGCGGACTCAGCGCCAGTACAACAGCAGCGAGGAATCCCGCCGTCGCGCCGAGCATCGCGTCAGCCAACGCGGCGGTGACGACGACCTGTCCGACGCTGAACAGCGCCGCGGGCAGTCGCGCCGCGAATTCGTTGACGCCGAAGACGTGGATCGAGGCTGCCTCGGCCCAATAGACGAGCGGCGGTTTTTCGAAGTACAGCTCGAAGTCGTCACGCGGCGTGACGTAGTCGCCCGAGACAACCATCTCGCGCGCGATTTCGGCGTAGCGGCCCTCGTCCGGCTCCCACAGCGCGGGGCGGCCGAGACCTGGAAGATAGACAATCGCCGCGAGCAATGCGCAGTAGGCGAGGCGAAGAGGTCGGTTGGCGGCGAGCATCGTCGATGCAGTCTCGCGAGCTGATCACGCGCGGTCAACTGGGCTGTCTTTAATTCCGCAGGGCCGTCTGCAAGAATCACCTTACGCGACGGCGGTTGATGGCGGACAGGTCGCGCACGTTCTTTGAGTTCCCCGGGCAAAATATCACCGATTCGTGGCGCCTCGGCCGTATCGCGCACAATGGGCGAACTGGTTTCGATCGTGGTGCCGGTATTCAACGAGTCGGCGAACCTGGCGTCGCTCTGGTCGCGCCTCAAGCCCGTCCTCGACGGCCTGGATCGTCCGTGGGAGACGGTCTTTGTCGATGATGGATCGCGCGACGATTCGCTCGAGATCCTTTGTGAAATTGCGGCGGGCGAAGAAGGCCGCGTGAAGGTCGTGGAGCTGGCGCGCAATTTCGGACAGCATTCGGCGATTCTCGCGGGCTTCAAGCTGTCGCGCGGGGAGATAGTCGTGACGCTCGACGCCGACCTGCAAAATCCGCCGGAAGAAATTCCGCGGCTGATCGCGGCGATCGACGAAGGCAACGACGTCGTCGGCGGATGGCGCGAGGAACGTCACGACCAGACGTATCAGGAAGTTCGCGTCTCGGCTGCACAACCGGCTGACCTCGATAATCGTCGGCGTGCCGATGCACGACTACGGATGCATGCTGCGGGCGTACCGGCGGCATATCGTCGATACGGTGGTCGAGTGCGACGAGAAGGCGGCGTTCGTGCCGGCGCTCGCCAACTCGTTCGCCAAGCGCGTCGCGGAAATCCCCGTCGGCCACGACGATCGCGCCAGCGGCAAATCGAAGTACAACCTGTTCGGGCTGGCAAAGCTCAGCCTCAACCTGATTACCGGATTTTCTCTCATCCCGATCCAGATGCTGAGCATGACCGGAATTGGCATTTCGGTGCTGGCCGTGATGATGGCAGTGGTGCTGCTCGGGCATCGGCTGATCTACGGGCCGCAAGAAGAGGGCGCGCTGTGGACGCTGTTCGCGGTCCTGTTCTTCTTCGTCGGGATGATATTCCTGGCGCTGGGGCTGATCGGCGAATACGCGGGGCGCATCTACTATAGAAGTGCGACGGCGCCCTACTTACATCATCCGAAAGATCCACGCGCCTGACCGCAAGTCGGGCGATTCGCAAGCAGACAAAGTGCGCGAGGTCCATCAAGGGGACCGCAAATCGGACGATTCGCGCGCCGACAAGCGCGACTAACGATCAATCGTGGAGCCCAACGTCTCGAGCGTCGCATCCGGCGCGACCGTGAAATCGGCGCGATGTATCCTGTTCGCCTACCACGAGATGGGCTACGCGTGCATGGAGGCGTTGATGAAGATGGGCGCGCAGATCGCGGCGCTGTTCACGCATCGCGACGACTCGCGCGAGGAGATTTGGTGGCGGTCGTGTGCGGAACTGGCCGCGCAGCACGGTGTCCCGGTGCATACCGAAGGCGTCGAGGCGGTGGCGGCGAGAATCGGCGCGTTGAAGCCGTCGATAATTTATTCTTTCTCCTACCGCCATTTGATTCCCGAGAGCGTGCTCGAGCTGGCTCCGCTCGGCGCCTACAATTTGCACCCGTCATTGCTGCCGGCGTATCGGGGACGCGCGCCGGTGAACTGGGTGTTGGTGAATGGAGAGCGCGAGACGGGCGTCACGTTGCATCATATGGTCGCGCGCGCGGACGCGGGAGATATCGTCGGGCAGCGCGCGGTAGCGATCAACGACAACGACAACGCGCTTACGCTGTACCGCAAGCTGGTGCCGCTGGGCGTCGAGCTGATCGAGGAGCTGCATCCGAAGATCGTCGCAGGCACCGCGCCGCGGCGAAAAATGGATATCTCGAAGGGAAGTTACTTCGGGCGCAGAAAGCCGGAGGACGGACGAATAGACTGGCGATGGCCGGCGCGAAGGATTTTCAATCTGGTGCGCGCCGTAACGCATCCGTACCCCGGCGCTTTCTGTTTCGTTGGCGGGCGAAAGCTGCTGATATGGGAAGCGAAAATTGGCGCGGAAACCGGAACGCTCGGGACCCCAGGGCGCGTCGTGCGCGAAACTGCCGGCGGCGCACTTGAAATCGCGGCCGGCGACGGCAGCGTGATCGTAAAGGTCGCGCAGTTCGAAGGCGGCGCTGAAGGCATTGCGCGCGAGGCTCTTTCCGACGCGGCGCGCGTCACAGATACTATTCAATTCGACTAGGTCGCGGAGGTCACATGCGGGTTTTGATAACCGGCGGCGCCGGATTTCTCGGATCTCATCTTTCGGATGCGTTCATTGCGCGCGGCGACGAGGTCTTCGTGCTCGACACCGGCTCGATCGCCAAGGTGCGTCACCTGCTGAACAATCCGCGCTTCCACTACGTGCACGATTCGGTTTTCAACGTCGAGTTGATCGACAGCCTGGTCTCGAAGGTCGACCTCATTTACCATCTCGCGGCCGTCGTCGGCGTCGAGCATTACGTCGCCGACCCCTACGAAACGCTCAACGTGAACGTGAACGGCACGCAGAACGTACTGAAGGCGGCGTACAAGCACAGTAAGCGCCTCGTGTTCAGCTCGACCTCCGAAGTTTACGGCCGCAACCCCAAGGTGCCGTGGCGCGAGGACGACGATCGCGTGCTCGGCGCGACCAGCATCGACCGCTGGTGCTACTCGACGTCGAAGGCGGTCGGTGAGCACTTCTGTTTTGCGTATCACAAGCTCGGGATGCCGGTTACGGTCGTGCGCTATTTCAATGCGTACGGGCCGCGCCTGGACAAGGTGGATGTGGGCCGGCTGTTTACGATCTTCATGGGGCAACTGCTGCGCGGCGCGGACTTGACGGTCGTCGGCGACGGCTTGCAGACGCGATGCTTCACCTACGTGACCGACGCGATCGAGGCTACGGTGCAGGCCGGAGTGAACCCCGCGGCCGATGGACAGGCGATCAATATCGGCGTCGATGTCGAGACGACGGTGCTCGAGTTCGCGCAACTGATGCTCGAATTGTTCGGCGCGACAAAATCGAAAATCAAGTTCGTGTCGCAGGAAGCAGTGTACGGCAACAGTTACGAGGACATCCCGCGCCGCGTACCGGATAACACCAAGATGCGCACGTTGCTGCGTGTCACGCCGAAAGTGAACCTCCGCGACGGCGTGAAAATCTCGATGGACTGGTTCCGCAAAGAGATGGCTTCGTAGCAGGGTGTTGAAGAACTCGGAGCAACTCGTGGATTTGAATTCAAGCGCTTCAACACTCTGCGTAAAAACTGTCCTCTTACCTACAACATCTCCCCCTTTGGGGGAGACAAGAGAGGGGGAGCGGCGTTGAGAATTATTTTTTCAACAGCCTGCTAGCAGCCACTCACTCTCGGCGTGGAAGTCGCACTAAAGATCGACGTCGATACCCATCAGGGCCTCGAGCTGGGCGTGCCGCGGCTGGCGTCGATGCTCGAGAGCGAAGGCGTCGCGGCAAGCTTCTACGTCTCGATGGGCCCCGACAATTCCGGGCGCGCAATCCTGCGCGTATTTCGTAATCGCGGATTCCTGTCGAAGATGTTCCGCACCAAGGCCGTTTCGATGTACGGCGCGCGCACGATTCTGTCCGGCACGATTCTGCCGTCGCGGCCGATCGCGCTGTCGTTCCCGGGGATCATCCGCGACCTGAAGGCGCGCGGCTTCGAGGTCGGCGTGCACGGCTACGATCACGTGCGATGGCAGGATCACCTCGATGACATCGGCGAAGACGGCGTGCGCAACGAACTTGGCGACGCGTTCGAGGCGTACCGCGCGATCCTCGGTGAAGCATCGCGGAGCTTCGCCGCGCCCGGCTGGCGCACCAACAACGCGGCGCTCGTTGCGCTGGACGCGATGGCGCTCGATTATCGCAGCGACACCAGGGGTATCGCGCCGTACCGATGCATCGTCGAGGGGCGCGTTCTCACGACGCCTGAGATTCCAACTACGTTGCCGACGCTCGACGAGGTAATGGGACGTCGCGATTTGCCCGACGACGACGTCGTGCGCGATTTTTATCTTGGCTTGTGCCAGCCAGACGCCCTCAACGTGCACACGATTCACGCCGAGACCGAAGGGATGGGACAGCTCGCGAGCTTCACCGCCCTGGTCCGCGCGCTCAAGGAGCGTGGCGCGAAGTTCGTGCAACTGCGCGAGGTTGCGGCGCGGCTGAATCGTGCGGAATTGCCGGTATGCGATGTCGTTCGCACTACCTTGCCCGGCCGGGCAGGGTGGATTTCGTCGCAAGGTCCGGTACGCGTCGCTGCCGAGTGACGAATCGGCGGCGCTGTGTTATAGCCCGATGACTACAATTCAATCGCAGGGGATCCTCTAATGCCTACGCAAAGTCATTTCGCCGACAGTCCACGCGAAGTCGGCCTCGATCCTGCAAAGGTCGAAGCGCTTTTCAATCGTGCCGAGCGCGAAGTCAAAGACGGGCTGCTGCCATCGACTCAAATCGCGATCGCCCGCAATGGAAAAATCGGCGCGATGCGCACCGTCGGTCGCGCAGTCCAGGGTGGAAGCGAAAAGCCCGCGACCAACGACACGCTCTACGTGATCTTCTCGTGCACCAAGGCGATTATGTCGGCGGCGTCGTGGATTCTGATCGGCGAAGGCAAACTCAGCCCCGGCGATCGCGTCGCGGAAATCATTCCCGAGTTCGGCACTAACGGCAAGGACAAGATGACCGTCGAGCAGGTGCTGCTCCACGTCGGCGGATTTCCCAACGCGCCGTATCCGCAGGACGATTGGCTCGACAAGAGCAAACGGCTCGAGCGATTCGCAAAATGGCGGCTCGAATGGCCGGTGGGCAGCAAGTACGAGTACCATCCGACCTCCGGCTTCTGGGTGATCGCGGAGATTATCGAACGCCGCACGGGCAAGGATTTCCGTCAGTTCGTGCGCGAGAGGATTTCGACGCCGCTCGGACTGCCGGACCTGCGAGTCGGGTTGCCGCGCGAGGATCAAAATCGCGCCGCGCAGCTTTGCTACGTCGGCGAAGCGTTGTCCGATGAGGAGCGCAAGAAACTCGGCCTGCCCGCGATCCCTGAAACCGAAGTTACCGAAGACGCAATTCTCGGCTTCAACCGGCCCAACGTGATGGAAGCCGGCGTGCCGGGCGGCGGCGGCGTGATGACGGCGGGCGACCTCGCGCTGTTCTACCAGGGCTTGATCCACAATCGCGGCATCAACGGCGCGCCGATCATCAAGCCCGAAGCACTCAAGGACGCGTTGCGGGTGCGCTCAGGCGACTACAAAGATCCGATTTTCGGCGTCAAGGTTAACCGCGCACTCGGAGTCGTCGTGGCCGGCGGCGACGGGCTCGCGAACTATCGCGGCTTCGGCAGGACTAACTCAGCGCTGGCATTCGGGCACGGCGGAGCGGGCGGACAAATCGGATGGGCCGATCCGGCGACCGGAATCTCGCTCGGTTACACGACCAACGGGTTCGATCGCAACGACGTCAGGCTGGGACGCCGCGGCGTCGCTCTCTCGAGCCTCGCCGCAGTCTGCGCAGCGTAGGAGCGCGGTCAATATCTCAGTTTTAATTTGTGAAGCTCTTCCCCTCTCCCTGTGAGGGAGAGGATGAAGGTGAGGGTCCTTATACAGCGCGCGATTTTGCGCGCGATTCAAGATTCTGCCTCTGCCGTGAACGCGGACTGAAACACGACCGGGCGCGGAGATTCGTTGTCAGATTCCGTATGCTAGGGTGAAATCATGAAGTTCCTTGTGACGCTCGAACGCGACGAGGATGGCTTTGTCGTAGTGGAGTGCCCGTCGCTTCCGGGTTGCTTGTCGCAAGGCCGGACAGAAGCCGAGGCTCTCGCGAACATCCGCGAGGCGATAGAAGCGAGTTTGGAGACCCGGCGACGGTGCGTCGAGTTGCTGAACCGCTAGCTCGGATTAGTCGGCGAACGGGTTGCGGACCACGATCGTCGCTTCGCGCTCCTTGCCGACGCCGATCATCGCGATCGGCACTCCGACCAGCTCGCTGATTCTCTCTACGTAGCGGCGCACGCTCGCAGGTAACTCGGCTATCGTGCGTGCGCCGGCCGGACTCTCGCTCCATCCCGGCATCTCTTCGAAGATCGGTTTGGCGTTGATGAGCATCCGATGCGAAGGCGGCATGTCGTCGTAGCGCTTCCCCTTCACGACGTAGCCGACGCAAATCTTGATCGGATCGATTCCGGTCAACACGTCGAGCTTGGTCAGCGCGAGCGCCCACATCCCGTTGACGCGCGCCGTGTAACGGGACAGCACGGCGTCGAACCATCCGATCCGCCGCGGACGCCCGGTGGCGGCGCCGAATTCGTCGCCCTCTTCGCGCAGCGAATCTGCCAGGTAGCCTGTGAACTCGCTGGGAAACGGGCCCGCGCCGACTCGCGTCGTATATCCCTTGCTGATGCCGAGCACCGCTTCGAGGTTCCCCGGCCCGATCCCGGTGCCGCTGAAGACGGCGCTCGCGACGCAACTCGACGAGGTCACGTACGGATAAGTGCCGTGATCGATGTCGAGCATTGTGCCGTGCGCGCCCTCGAACAACACGCGCTTTCCCGACTCGATCGCTTCGCTGACGAACGCGCCGGTGTCGCACAGATATGGCAGCAGCCGGCGGCGCGCCTTTTTCATCGCGTCGATCGTTTCGTCGGCCTTGATCGGCTTGGTCTTGAGCAACGCTTTCAGGTACGCGTTTTTCTCGGCGATGTTGCGGCGGAGTTTCTCGGCGAAAAATTTGAAGTCGAGCAAATCTTCGAAGCGCAATCCCACGCGCGACATCTTGTCTTCGTAGGCGGGGCCGATTCCGAATCCGGTCGTGCCGATTGCGCGCTTGCCCAGCCGCGCCTCGCGCGCGCGATCGATCGCAAGATGATACGGCATCACCATGTGCGCTTCGTAGCTGATCTTGAACAGACTATCGTCGGCGAGATGGCCGCTGCGCTTCAGCTCGGCGATTTCGTCGAGCAGCGCGATCGGATTGACCACCAGTGCCGTTTCCGATCACGCAAGCCTTGCCCGGATGGAGCGCGCCTGCCGGCACGAGCCGCAGCACGAACTTCTTGCCGCCGACCACCAGCGTGTGAGCTGCGTTGTTTCCGCCCTGGAAGCGGACGACCACGTCGGCGTCGGCCGCGAGCATATCGACGATTTTGCCCTTGCCCTCATCGCCCCACTGCGTGCCGACCACGGCAACTGTCTTCATGACCGTTTAATCACCCTAAAGTAGTTCTGGCAGAAGGCCTTTAACGACCCAGTCTTGAAAGTTACCATCCAGTCATCACCCTGAAAAAAGTCACCACTCCTCGGCTTGGGCTTGCGACGCTCACGATTCCAATACTCTAATTCACTGAACCGATGGGCAGAGTACGGGCGGACGCTTCTTCAGTCAACGGCCTCGCTGCTCCGTGGCGTGGCGGATCTCGCAAATCTCAAGCCCGCGCTTTCGCTCGCGCTCGATGACGATTTGGCAGTGCCGCGGGCACAAATCTGGTCTCCCGAGCAGCGCCCGGGCCGAAGATGAAAAGGCAGAAGTAGGCGCCGTCTCCCGCGTCAGGTGTCCGACGTGAAACAACCTGAGACATTCGCACTGTTGCCAAATCTGTTGGCATACGTTCCAAATGTGGTAAGTATCCGCGCACAAAATAAGGGGGAGGAACAAAGACCATGATCATCCCAATTACGGTTTCGGCTGAGGGGCTAATCAAGACGCAGAAGGAACCGGAAGCAACCGACTTTGTGTCGCTTGGTGTCAAGGAGGCGAACATCGAGGAGTTCCTTCGGAAAAACGTTGGTCGCATCTTCGACGACGAAGACGAGGAGACACTGTTGATCGTCGGCCAACAGGTAGTGAACGCACGCAACGCCCGGAACGACCTCGTTGCGCTGGACAAGAACGGAAACCTCGTCCTCATCGAAATTAAGCGCGACTCGGGGGATATGGCCCATCGGACCGAAGCCCTCGAATTCCAGGCTGTTCGTTACGCCGCGAGCCTCGCCACAATTCACAACGTGGATGAACTCGTGAAACGCATGTTCGCTCGATACATCAACAGGTGGCCTAATGAGTTCCAAAAAGGTGACCTGACGCCAGAAGAGCTTGGAAAACGCACCGTGAACAAGTTCCTCGAAGAGAATAACGCCGTAAAATCGTTTAATAAACTCCAGCGGATTATTCTCGTGGCTTCAGCTTTCGATGATCAGACGTTATCCGCCGCCGCCTGGATGGAGAATAACGGCATCAACATCGCCTGTATCGCGCTTAACCCTGTCAAAGCGGGCGAATCGCTGTACCTAGTTGTCGAAAAGCTCATTCCAGGCTTTCGCACGGAAGATTTTTTTGTGGATTTCCCGGATGCTGTCCTCGACGACCGAGGGCGGGACCGAATCACCGGAACGGATAAGACGCGCACCCGTACAACCCTTCCTAAGATGCGAGAACTCATCGAATGGGGAGTGGTGAAGCCAGGCGAGAGGTTGACGGTCAAGAACTATCCAGATTCGGAAGCAGTGGTGGAGGATTCCAAGACAGTCCGCTTCAAGGATCGCCTCATCGCGTACAACGACTGGGGTCGCGAGGTGACAGGTTGGTCCTCGATCAACATCTACGACTGGGCCGTCGCGTCCAACGGTAGAACTCTCACGGACTTGCGGGCTCAGCACATGGAGATGGAGGACAGTGCCGCCCCACCTAGGCCAGCAGACGAACACTAGATTTGCCCCGCTTCTAGTCACTGCTTACTGAATTTTTCCCACTTTTCTTCTAGTTGTCGCTTCAAGATTTCCGGACGCATTTTCAGCAGGGTTCTGGTCACAGAGACCTTTCGCACCAGAGCAGACGTGGTCCGCGCAGAATCTTTCGGAAATCACGTAGCGCTCAGCCGACCAAGCCATCCGCTCGTTTTTCTCTCTAACGAAGCGCTCTCCCACGGCCGCAGTTCGTTGATTTCGATGCCAATTCAGAAGAAGCATCGAACGAGGCGAGATCGGAAATGTGATTTCCGTTGTCGATAGTCCTATGCCCGCTCCGAATCCGATCTGTCCCTGCTTATTACGAACGCAGACGCAGAGGGGTGTATCAGAGGTGAGAAAGTTGCCCTGCTCAGGCCCGCGACAGATACACCAATTCATCTGGAGCAGAATTTCGGCGATCTTTCAAACAGCACAAGCTTTCAAGCAGCGCGGCCTTAGGATTATCTTTGATTTTGAAATTTCAGATCAAAATCCGCGAGAAGTTCGGCAAGCTCCTCTTCGTTCTCCGCCTGACCTTTGATGAATTGATGCGCACCCGCGGAAATGACTTCCGAAACTGCCGCCGTTGAGCGGGGGCCGCGCACGTGGAAAAAGCGAAGAAACTGAAAAGTTTTGATAGTCTTGCTCTACTAGAACTCTCTCCCATTGACCCAAAACGACGACACAGACGCGGCAGCAGACCTCTATTTGGCGACAAAGCTTTTTCGACCTCTGCATCTTCTCCGCCGCCCGGGCTCTCGAAGGAATAATAGCCGCATTCAACACACGTATTAATCGCGGTTTGTGGCCTAGGCTCTCCGCCATCTTTATCGTAAACCCATAAGAGGGGGCGGCCTTTATCGTTTGGCGAGGTAAAGAACTCTAGATAAAAACGTGGTACATAGTGATGTCGTTTAGGTTCATTCATTCGTGTCTTTTCCCCGACCGGCGTCAATTTCGCCGGCCTCCGCGCGCACCTGTCGGGCTGAAATGCCCGGTGCGCAATAAATTCAGAGCTTGAGCAGTGACGCCGCCGTGATTGCGGGAAGCGTCTTGAGCTTGTCGAGGACGGCGGCCGGCACTGGCTCATCCACCTCGAAGATGCTGAGCGCCGTTCCTCCGACGCGATCGCGGCCGAGTTCCAGTCCGCCAATATTTATCCCGGCCTGCCCGAGCATCGTGCCCACCGCGCCGACCACTCCGGGAACGTCGCGATTGTGCAGCATGAGGAAGTAGCCCTCGGGCACCGCCTCGACGCGGTAGCCGTCGATCCGGGTCAGCCGCAGCGCGCGATTTCCGAGCACTGCGCCGGAGACTTCATGCTCGCCGCCGCCGGTGCGAACTGTGAGCGTCAGGGTGTTGACGTAGTCGGTGACTTCGCGCGAGCGCGTTTCGATAATGCTGATTCCGCGTTCGCGAGCGATGAACGGCGCATTGACGTAGTTCAAATCCTCGTCGAGAAAGCCGCTCATCAGTCCCTTCAAAACAGCGGCGGTGATCGCGTCGGGCTTGAGATTCGCGGCCTCGCCGCCAAACGCAAGCGTCAGCTCGGTCGGCGCGTCGGTGATCAGCTGCGCGGCGAGTCTTCCCAGCTTCTCGCCGAGCGTGAGATGCGGCCCGAGTATTTCGAGCTCCTTGGTGGATAGCGCCGGGATGTTAACCGCCTGCCGAATGGTGCCGTCGATCAGGAACTCGGCGACCTGATGCGCGATATCGACCGAGACCTGGACTTGCGCCTCGTCGGTGGCGGCGCCGAGATGCGGCGTCGCGATCACGGAGTCGAGATGGAGCAGCGGATGGTTCGGCCGGAGGCGGCTCCTCGACGAACACGTCCAGCGCTGCGCCTGCGACCTTGCCGGACTTCAGTGCGTCGGCGAGCGCGGCTTCATCGACGATACCGCCGCGCGCGCAGTTGATGATCCTCACGCCCTTCTTCATCTTCGCGAATGCCGCGGCGCCGACGATCCCCTTCGTCTCAGGGGTCAAGGGGGTGTGGACGGTGATGAAATCGGCTTGCGCAAAAAGTTCGTCGAGGCTGACCAGCTCGACGCCGATACGCCCGGCAGCCTCGGCCGTCAGGATCGGATCGTAGCCGATCACCTTCATCTTGAGGCCGATGCCGCGGTCGGCGACGATTCGCCCGATGTTACCGAGTCCGACGACGCCGAGCGTCTTGTTGCAGATCTCGGCGCCGGTGAATTTGCCGCGCTCCCATTTGCCGGCCTGGATCGAGGCGTTTGCCGCGGGAATATGCCGCGCCAGCGCCATCATCATGGTGACCGCGTGCTCGGCGGTCGTGACGCTGTTGCCGGTCGGACTGTTCATCACGACGATTCCGCGGCGCGTTGCCGCTTCGATATCGACGTTGTCGACGCCGACGCCCGCGCGGCCGATCACTTTGAGCGACGTGGCGGCGTCGATCACTTCGCGCGTGACGCGAGTGCCGCTGCGAATCAGCAGCGCGTCGTAGGGCGCGATTATTTTCGCCAGCTCTTCCGGCTTGAGCCCGGTTTTGACGTCGCACTGCAGCTGCGGGAAGCGCTTGAGGACTTCGATCCCCTGCGCCGCAAGCGTATCGCTTAAGAGGACGCGGAAAGTTTCCGCCATGTTGTTTTCAGATGCTCCGTGCCAGGCGCGCCTGAACCGCGGCGACGCCGGCGCCCAGTTGAATGTTTGCGCCGATCTGCTTCAGTCCGATCTCGAGCGCGCTGACCGCGATCAGCGTATCGAACGGGCTCAAATGCCCCATGTGTCCGATGCGCACGAGCTTGCCCTTCATCTGATCCTGCCCGCCCTGCACCGACACGCCCAGGTTGTCGCGCAGGAACTTGACCAGCTTGCCGCCGTCGAGGCCTTCGGGAATCAGGATCCCGGTGACGCCCGGCGCAGGGTTGTCGGGCGACAATAGTTTCAGCCCGAGCGCGGCGGCGGCGTCGCGCGTGGCTTCCGCCATCAGCGCGTGACGCGCGTAAACCTGCGGCAGCCCTTCGCCGTGAATCAGTTCGAGCGATTTGTTGAGTCCGAATATCAGCGACACGGCCGCGGTCCATGCGGTCGTATGCTCGTCGCGCTGCGCTTTCAATTCCTTGAGCAGATCAAAATAGAAGCGCGGCGTCTTGTTCGACTTCGCGACATCGATAGCGCGCGCCGACAGCGCGACCATTCCGAGACCCGGCGGAAGCATGAGCGCCTTCTGGCTGCCGGTGACGAACGCGTCGACGCCCCATGCGTCCATCTTCTGTTCGAAGACGCCGACCGACGTGATGCCGTCGACGATCAGCATCGCGCCGCGCTTGCGACTGACCTCGCCAATCGCGGCCACCGGATGCACCGCGCAGGTCGAAGTTTCGCTGGCCTGCACCAGCACGGCGCGCGACTCGGGATACGCCTTGAACGCATCCTCGATTTGCCCGGGGCGTGCGGCGCGGCCCCACTCGACGCGCACCTCGTGCCCAATCATGCCGAAGGCGGCGAGCAGCTTGCCCCATCGCTCGCCGAATTTGCCGCCGTTGACGTAAATCGCATGCTCGCCCGGCTGCAGCAGATTGATCACCGCCGCTTCCATCGCGCCGGTGCCGGTCGACGCGAGCAGGATGACTTCGCCCGACGTGCCGTAGAGCGGCTTCATCCGATCGCGCGCCTGATCGAGCGCCGCGCTGAACTCGGGCGTGCGATGGTGGATGATCGGACGCGCCATCTCGAGCAAAACCTCGGGCGGCACCGGCGCCGGCCCGGGCGTGAACAGGTATTTCTTCATTTGCGGCATTTTCAACTATTGAAAGGGCGCAGTGGACTCGCGATTCTCAAAAACGAAATACTGAAAAACCAAAAAAAGGCTGGTGCCCGCGGATGCGGATCGCCAGACCCCGATATGTCCCGGCTCTGCCGGGTCCCCGTCCTCACCACTTGGGATAACGGAGCCGGTAGGCAGAGTCAAGGTTTTCTGCGGCTGAAGACGATTTCGAGCCGATCGTTGTAATGGCGATGAGGCAATTGTTAAAGGTGATCACGCTCCGATGCCGATAGAATGCGAAATCCGCGACGGTTCCCTGGTCTGGATCAAAAGTCCGATCACCGGCGTGATTTCATACGTTGTCGATGTTCGCGGCAAGAGCTTTGCGTTCACGCTCGGCGGGCGCGAGAACGTGATCCCGAGACCGCGCATCTGAATCCTGAATCGATTCGTCACGCGACCGAGGCGTGCCCGTTCTGTCCGGGCAACGAAGCGATGACGACGCGCGAGGTCTTTCGGATGACCCGCGACGAAGTTCCCGAATGGACCGGCGCGACGACTGACGATGGCGCGGGATGGGTGGTGCGCGTGATCAACAACCTCTTCCCGCGAATCCCCGCGGAGCTGACCGGAAATCGCAACGAGTCGTACATCGTGGTCGAAGATCCGCGTCACTTTATCGACGCGCCGCGATCGCAGGACGATTTGATCTTCACCGGCGCGCTGGGCGGCGGTCACTTTCTTCGTCTGATACAGGCCGATGCGCGCGTGATGCGGTTGGCGTTGCAGAATCCTGACGTCTGCTCGGTCGTGATCCGCAAGAACCAGGGGCGCGAGTCGGGCGCCTCGCAGCCGCATCTGCATCAGCAGATTATCGGGTCGCCGGAGCCGTTTCCCGCCGTGCTCGCAGAGGCGCGCGCCGAGCGTGAGAATCCTCACCTGTGGCACGAGCTGGTCGCGCTGATGGAGCGGCTCAAGCTGGTGATCGATCGCGGCGATTCCGTCGTCAGCTACGCGAGCCCGATCGGCCTGTTCCCGCGCAGCTACGACGTCGTGATGCCGGACTTTCGGGGATTGCTGTCGGAGCTGACGCCGGATCAGATGCGGCAGTTCGCAAATGCGATCTATCGAATACTGATGATCCTCGGGCCGCTGCCGCTCGACTATGAAATTCATCAGGGCGAGGGGCTGCCGATCCACGCGCATATCAACGCGCGGCTGTATCCATATTCAAATGTCGCGGGAACGCTGAACCTGCCGAGCACGCTGCTGCAGAGCGCCGCGGCGATACGGAATGCATTGGGCAGGCATTCGGACTAAGACGCGCGCAGCGCTAGCAGAACCTCACCCCTGGCCCCTCTCCCTTCTGGAGAGGGGAACTGTTTTTCGTTTGTCATCCTGACGACCCGAGCATCGCGAGGGGATCTGGCTTCTGGCCTCCGGACAGCTTCGCGTTAGCGAAGCCGGTACCGGTTCCGCAGTCGGCGCTTACTGCGCCTTCCAGACGGGCTTTCGTTTTTCCAGGAACGCGCGGACGCCTTCCTTGGCGTCGCTGCTTTCGCGGACTGAGCGCGCCATTTGCAGCATGTCGTCGTGCCACGCGTCGAAGGTCTCGCTCATGCATCGGCGGACCGTCGCCTTCATCGCGCGCAGGGAGAGCGGGGCGTTGGCTGCTATCTTCTCGGCCAGCGCAGTCGTCGCCTCGCCGAGCTTGGCGTCGGCGACGACGTCATGAACGATATTCATGTGACGGCCGCGCTCGGCGTCGAGCAGGTCGGCGGTGTAGAGAATCCATGCGGTGTTGGCGGAGCCGCAAACCTCGATCAGCTTGCGCGTGAAATCGTACGGCACCATCAGGCCGACGCGGCCAAGCGTCATGCCCAGCTTCGCGTTGTCCGACGCAATTCGAAGATCGCAATGGAGGGCCAGCTCGAGTCCGCCGGCGAGCGCAGCGCCCTGAATGGCGGCGATGGTCGGCACCGGGAACCGCTCGAGGCGCCCGAATACGGACTCGAGCGACGTCGGGTTGTGAACGCCGCTGGTCTCGTCCACTTCCTTAAGATCGATTCCGGCGCAGAAGCTGGCGCCCTCACCTCGCAACACCAGCGCGCGGATTTCGCGATCGTTTTCGAATTTGCGCAGGGCCTGGTCGAGCGCTTCGATCAATGGCTGATTGAGGGCGTTGCGCTTTTCGGGACGGTTCAGAGTCAGGACCGCGTAGTTCTGATGGCGTGTGACTTTGAGACTTCCTCGGCCATGTCGGTCGCTCCTTGCGGATGACGAAATGCGTCTAGTGTCGTATCCGGCCGGAAGCATCGCACGGCCACTGCGCGCAAATCAATTGGCGCATCGGATTGCGGCTAATTCGCGAACAACCGGTCTGTTTGCAGGGCTTTCAGACGCGAACGTTTCACGTGAAACGTTTCGCTTTTTCGGGAAAGCACCCGCAGTTGCTGGCGTTTAAGGCGAAGATGTTTCACGTGAAACGTTTTGTTGAGGCAATAAAGTTCAGGAGAAAGGAAAACGAAACAATTTGTTAACGAGGAGGTTTCCGCTCACTAGCAAACGTGCACCTTGAAAATAAAGTTGCTGGGAGTGTTCTTCTTTCCGTGCCAGCCCGCCAGTAGATAACGGTCGCCCGGGCGGCTGCGGTACGTGGCGATGTAGTTCTGAAGCCGTCCGAAGTGCTGCTCAACACGCCCGACGCGATACTGCTGAGCACACCATCACGCGATGCTCGGCGCTGCTTGCCAAGAGCTTTTCGAAATCTTCTTTGATGCGGGCTTTACCCGTCCCACTCAGATTCTAACGCAAGCGGCACCCTGACAAGATTCCCAGCTGCGTCTCGCTCTTGCATTGCGCCATCCCACAGGCATTCCCCGCCGGTCTCGGACGAACACCAATCATATCCACGGTTGCGAGCAACTTGCTCAACCGCAGCTTTGACACGACGCGTCCACTGACGGTCAGACCGAATAGCCGCTTGCGGGTCCACACAGAGGACATCGAGGGCCATTTGGACTTCCACTTCGAGGGGATCGGGTTGTTGGCTCTCGATCATCGCCATATTGGGATAAACCTCGGCTTATCCGTCGATGAGAATTCAGAGTTGCTGCCCGCAGCCGCGGCAAAACTTCGCCTGCGGCCCGAGACCTCGCGACCGCAATTCGCACAAAAGTTCGAGCTGCCGGAACAACTTTCGTTCTCCCGGCAGCCTCGGAGAGCTGCCGCCTTAAACTCGTTGCGTTTGGATAAGTAGAAGGGGAAGGCAAAAACCCAGATCCCTAAACACAAAAGGAACCAACTCCACTTTGCCCATGTCCCCGACCCCTTGGATTTGACCCTTTTTCACACCGATCGAGTCTGCATCCAAGCGACCCATATTGAGGTCGCAGCTATCACTAGCAGGACAACGGCGAATCAATGATCATTCTCCCGCCGGAATTGAAGCAGCAAAGGCGCTACTCACTTTGCTGAGGAACTTCGTCAAGGGGACACCTCTTTTCCGAGCATACAGCTAAAGTCGTTCCGGCCTGGAAGCATCGCACGGGCGTTGAGTGTTCTTCAAGGTTCGTCGACGATGTGCGTGAGGCTAGGCGACGATGCTGAGCATCTTGTCTTTTATGAAGATGAACTTTTTTGGGGGTTTGCCATCCAAGTGACGGGTGACTGCTTCGCTTTTGAGGGCGAGATTGCGCACGTCGGATTCTGGGGTGCCTGCGGGGAGCTCGAGGCGAGCGCGGACTTTGCCGTTTACCTGGACTACGACTGTGACCATTTCGTCGCGGGTTAGATTTGGATCGAATTTTGGCCATGCTGCCAGGTGAACTGAAGTGTTGTGGCCCAGAGCGCGCCAGATTTCTTCGGTTACGTGCGGGGCCATCGGGGCTAGCAATAGGATGAAAGATTCGGAGGGGAAGCGGCCCATCTCTTCTGGCTTTACTAGTTTTGCCAGGTAGTTGAGGTGATCCATCATCGCGGCTAGCGCGGTGTTGAAGCGCAGACGTTCGATGTGATCGGTGACTACCTGGATCGTTTTGTGGGCGCGCTTTAGGGTTTCTTCGCTGGGATTGCCGTTCGGCGATCCGGCTTCGACGTAGCGGCGCATCATCGTCCACACGCGCGTGATGAATCTTAGCGTGCCGGCGATGCCGCTTTCGTTCCAGTTGGTCGCTTCGTCAAAGGGGCTCATGAACAGCTCCCAGAGCCGCAGCGCGTCGGCGCCGTACTTGTCGATCATCGCGTCCGGCGTGACGACGTTGCCCTTGGACTTCGACATCCGCTGGCCGTCGCTCGCCCATACCACGCCCTGGTTGCGCAAAGCGGGAAACGGCTCGTCGAATCCGATCAGCTCCTCGTCGAACATCACCTTGGTCCACATCCGCGCGTACAAGAGATGCATCACGGCGTGCTCGGCGCCGCCGACGTAGAGGTCGACCGGCAGCCAGTAGTCCACGGCGCGGCGATCGAACGGGCGCCGGTCTTCATGCGGCGACGCGAAGCGAAGGAAGTACCATGACGAGCAGGCGAAGCCGTCGAGCGTGTCGGTCTCGCGCTCTGCAGGACCGCCGCACTTGGGGCACGTGGTGTTGACGAAACTCGGCACATTGGCGAGCGGGGAGCGGCCGGTGCCCGACGGCAAGTAGTCCTTCATCGGAGGAAGCATCACGGGCAGCTGGTCTTCCGGCACCGGGACGATTCCGTCGGTCTTGCAGTACACGATCGGAATCGGGCATCCCCAATAGCGCTGGCGCGAGATCAACCAGTCGCGCATCCGGTAGTTGATGGTCGCGCGGCCGATGTCATGTTGCTCTGCATATCTTGCCACGGCAGCGATCGCCTCAGCCGTCGTCTTGCCGTCGAGAAACCCGGAATTGAAGGCGATGCCGTGTTCCAGGAATGCGCGATCGGCAGGCGGCGCGCTTCCATCGGCGGGTGCAGTCACGCGCGGAATCTCGAGGCCGTACTTGGTGGCGAACTCGAAATCGCGCTGATCCTCGCCGGGCGCGGCCATGATTGCGCCGGTGCCGTAGCCCATCAGGAC
Source organism: uncultured delta proteobacterium (assembly GCA_963805315.1). Classification (GTDB taxonomy): domain Bacteria; phylum Desulfobacterota; class Binatia; order Binatales; family Binataceae; genus Binatus. The sequence continues at coordinate 281,874 of CAWDTQ010000014.1, read as the reverse complement.
GTAGTCGGCGATCCAAATCGGGATGTCCTTGTCGGTGAAGACGTTGTGCGCGTAAGCGCCGGTGAAGACGCCGGATTTTTCCTTGGCCGTGGACATCCGCTCGATCTCGGTCTGGCGGCGCGCCTCGGCGACATACTGTTCGACCTTCGCGCGCTGAGCCGGGCTGGTTATCTTGGCGACGAGCGGATGCTCGGGTGCCAGCACCATGAACGATACGCCGAAGACGGTGTCAGGGCGGGTGGTGAAGAAGCGGACTTCCATCTCGGCGTGACCGGCGACCGGGAAGGCGAGTTCCGCGCCTTCGCTGCGCCCGATCCAGTTGCGTTGCATCAGCTTGATCGGCTCCGGCCAGTCGATCCCGTCGAGATCGGCGAGCAATCGATCGGCGTAGTCGGTGATCTTGATGTACCACTGCTCGAGGTCTTTCTTGCCGACCGGATTGTCGGTATGCCTCCAGCAGCATCCGTTGATGACCTGTTCGTTGGCGAGCACGGTGCCGCACTTGTCGCACCACCATTGCGATCCGGTCGCACGGTAGGCGAGGCCGCGCTTGTGGAGCATCAGGAAGAACCATTGCGTCCACTTGTAGTACTCGGGCGACGACGAATTGATCTCGCGCGTCCAGTCGTAGGCGCATCCCGAGATGGTCAGCTGGCGCTTGAAGTTGGCGGCGTAGCGCGGGACGGTTTCCGTCGGATGCGATCCTTTCAGCACCGCCTCGTTTTCGGCGGGCAGCCCGAACGCGTCCCATCCCATCGGATGCAGCACGTTGAATCCTCGCATCCGCTTGTAGCGTCCGACGACGTCGCAGGGAACGTAGTTGTGCAGATGGCCGACGCTGAGGCCGGCGCCGGACGGATAGGGGAACATCTCGAGGATGTAGAATTTCGGGCGGCCGGGTTCTTCGCGGGTCAGGTAGAGATTGGTGCGTTGCCAATCGGCCTGCCATGCGGGCTCGATTTTCTTTGGGTCGTAGCGTTCGTCCATTGGGGTATCCACGGGAGTTTAGCGTGCCTATGGTCAGACAGGAAAGGTAATCACTTAATTGAATGTGAAACCCGCCGTGGGTTTCACGCTTCCTTGGGCAGGGGTGACCCCTGCACCCGGTACTAAGAGAAAAAAGATGCGGGACTTCGTCCCTGTTAGAACTTTTTTTGGCTGGCGGCGAAGGCGCTGGCTTCCAACGCGTAGAGAACGTGGGGGAGGTTGGCGTGAAGGATATCGCGATTGTAGGTGAAGCCGCAGTTTTCCATTACGCCGCGCGATGCCTTGTTGTGAGGTAGGGTGAAGGCGACGATTCGATCGAGGTACATCGCGTCGAAGCCCTGCTTCAGTGCGGCGATTGAGATTTCGGTGGCGAATCCTTTGTTCCAGTGGTCGGAGGTGATCGCGTATGCGAGTTCGATCTCGTCGCGGCCTTCGACCTCGGCGCGCTGGATTCCGCCGTAGCCTACGAAGTCGTCCTCGGAGCGATCGCGGAACATCCAGAGGCCGAAGCTGTGCGATTTCCAGTGATCGGCGGAGCGTTCCAGAAAGGCGCGGCTTTGCTCTTCGGTGAAAATCTTTCCGTCGGCTGACAGGGTCGCCATCACGCGCGGGTCGGTGTGCAGACGGCGGATATCGGCGAAGTCGTCCGGGCCGGCGGGCGTGCCGATCAAGCGGGGAGTGTTGAGTTGGTGCATTGCAGGGACGGAGCTTTGAGTCGTCGGAACCTAACCCCTAACCCCTTCCCGCGCGGGAAGGGGAACCGGACGCGCGTTATACTCACAGGTCTCATAGCGGGGAGAGGGAAACCGCGGTTACTTTTTGCGGACGATTGTGAGGCCGTCGGCTATGCCGAGCATCACGGCTTCTACGCGCGTGTCTTTGGCGATGAAGTCGTTGAGCTTGCGCAGGGCCAGTGTGTCCGCTTCCTGTTTTGTTTCGTCGGCGACCGCGCCGCTCCACAGCACGTTGTCGAACAGGATGAGGCCGCTCGGACGCATCCGCTTCAGGATTTCCTCGTAGTAGATCACGTAGCTGGTTTTGTCGGCGTCGATGAATGCGAAGTCGAAGGTGTGTGACGCGGGCAAGGCCTTGAGCGTTTCGGCTGCGGGCGCTAGCTTGAGGGTTATCTTATTGGCGACGCCGGCGCGCTCCCAATAGCGGCGCCCGACGCTGGTCCATTCGGCGTTCACGTCGCAGCACAGGAGTTTGCCGTCGGCGGGCAGTGCGCGGGCGACGCATAGCGCGCTGTAGCCGGTAAACGTCCCGACCTCGACGGCGGAGCGCGCGCCGGTTGCGGCGGCGAGGATCGCCATGAAGGTGCCTTGCTCGGCGGCAATCTGCATTCCGCTTATCGGGCCTAATTTTGCCGTCTCAGCGGCCAACTCCGCGCGGAGCGGATCGCCGTTGTGACCGTGCGCGACGAGGTATTCGTAGAGTTTGGGAGTGAGGGTGATAAATTTCGCGTGATCTGCCATGCAGCTAAAATGGCAGGAAGAGAGCGCGCAGAAAAGCGGCTCCGCTAACGCTGCGAGAGTCGCGGAACCTAACCCCTAACCCCTTCCCGCGCGGGAAGGGGAACCGGACTTTTCAATTTAGCGGCCGCCGAGGTACGCGAAGTCGCCGTGCTGATTTACGGTCAGCGTGCCGGTGAAGATCGAGTGATGCTTCTGCGCGCCTATCGCGATTCGGTAAATGAACTCGGATTCGCCGACCTCGAAAAATGCATCGTCAGGCGAGAGCACGTAGAGCTTTTCGTGATCGTCGGAATCGGTGGCGCCGACGAACATGGCGCCGGACGCCGTCAGCACCGGGTCGCCCAGCGACTCGAGTTCGGTACCGATGGGCGTCAGCTGTCCGCGCTCGATGCGCAAATCCAGGCGCTGCCGGGTCAGCCGGAAAATCGCAGGTATGTGCGCGCATCCGGCGAGCACCGCGGTCGTTCCGTCAGCCATCAGGCCCGGGCGCCCCGACGACAGATATGTAACCGGGCCGACGCTGGTCAGAGTGCCGGTCGGCAGGATTCGCGCCGTCGAGCCGTCGCTGTACAGGAACAGCGCCGCGCCGCTGGGCGTTTTGGCCGTGAACGCGACCATTATGCCGCGGGGAGTGGGCAAGGCTGCGGGCAATCCGAACGGGCGCTGGTAGAGAGTATGATTCGGTCCGTACTCGCCTTCGACCGCAAGCTCCGTGATGCCGCGCGCGGGCGCTGCGAGCAGGAGCGCCTGACGATGTGCGGCGGACTTCGAGTTGTCGGCGAGGAACCCGGTGAACACGACCTGGCCGTCGTCGCCGATTTGCGTGCTGCCGAAGCTCAACACTGCGACTTCGTGGCCGTCGCTGGTTTTGTCACCGGCCTTCGCGATGCAGGCGAGCTTGCCGCGCGAATAAAAAAACAGCGCATCGCGGCCGTGCGGCACGGTCGATATGAATGCGATATCTCCGTCCATGTCCGCGACGGGATAAGGGTCGCCCTTGAATGACGGCGTGCAATCGGCCTCCAGCGCCTTGGGATTGATCGCACTGATTATGCGACGGCTGGGAACCGCGTCGGCATTGCCGATGAAAATATTCCAGCGCGGCTTGAGGTTGGCGTTATCGGATTGCGTCTCGGCGCCGAAGATCACGCGCCCGTCGGGCATCATCGAGGGGACGCCGACTTCGGTTACGACGCCGCCGCCGGCGCGGCTGGGCACCGGCATCCCGATCGCAGTGATCAGGACCGGAACGCCACTGCTGTCGCTGGCGTAAACGGCCTGGGTGCTTTCCAACTGCACGTCGGCGCCGTTTCCATTGAGAGACAGCGAGACCGCATGCGCGCTCAGCGGAGCGAGGAGAAGAATCGCCAGCGCAAATGGCAAGGCCCTGAAATTAGGCATTTATCCCCAAACTCAAATCAGCAGCTCGAATCTGAACTCCCCATAGATCTTATAGTCGCGGGAACGGACCTGACGCAACGCATAGAAAAGCTACCGTGAGGCGGGTCGGGACGTCAGAACGCGATCGAATCCAGCATCGCCAACATGCGGGCCGGGTGCGTCTCGGGCCAGTAAATCCGGCCGCACCCTTCGCACTCGGCAAACCGGGCATGGCCGGCGAAGACGTAGGGAGGCACGCGTCGCGAAACGAGATCGCGGGCAACCGGAGTCAGTACGTGGTTGCATCGCGAGCATCGCGTGAGCGCAAGCGCGTGCGGGTCGAGGGCGAAGCGTCGGACGGCGTCGCGCAGTTGGCTCCTGATATCGTTGGCCTCGAGGAAAAACACGTCGGGCGCAGTGCGCAGGCGTTTGTCGCGCGTCAGCAGGATCCTGTGGTCGGAGCGGGCAAGCTTGAGAAGATCGGCGCCGGTCAGCGACGCGTCGGTAATGACGTCGGCGCCGAGCAAGCGGAGCCATCGCGCGAGCCGCATCAGCATTCGGTCAGCAGCGAGCCTGGGAGTTTCATCCATCGCGATGAGCTGTATTATATCACCGATCTGGAAAACACCTGTTTCAGAAAAATATAAAGTGACGGTTTAAGTTTTCGAGGAGTCTCACCGATGCAGGAAACCCAGGTGTCGTTTCGGTCGGGCGATTTGACGTTGGAAGGTCTGCTCGCGAGTCCGGGCGGAAACGCGCCGGTGGCGGTCGTCTGTCATCCGCATCCGATGTATGGCGGCTCGATGCACAACAACATCGTAGAGGCGATGCTGGCGGCGCTGTGGCATGCGGGGTACGCGACGTTGCGCTTCAACTTTCGCGGCGTCGGCGAGAGCGAGGGCGAGCATGACGGCGGCCCGGGCGAGGTCGACGACGCGGTCGCGGCGATGACGTTTGCCCTCGCGCAGTCTGGCGTGCGCAAGGAGGGGGCAATTATGGCGGGATATTCGTTCGGCGCGATGGTCGCGATGAGCGCGGGATACGAGAGCGCGGAGGTCGCGCGAATCGTGGCGGTCGCGATCCCGCTCCAGATGGCGGATGCGCGTATCCCGGAAGGCGTGTTGAAGCCCGTGCTGCTGGTGTCGGGAGACTGCGATTCGTACTCGCCGGTCGCGGGACTGCAAACGCTGAAGGCGAAAATCGGCGACTCGGCGCGACTCGAGATCGTCGCGGGCGCCGATCACTTCTTTGGCGGACTCGAGGCGGAACTGTCGAGCGCGATCTCTTCAGCGCTGGCAAGCTAGCGAGTCGTGGAGGCTGCGGGAGCGGCGCGGGTCGCCTCCCAGATGGCGTAGAACGGATCGTCGGGGTGCGCCTTGGCGATCGAAATGATCTGCGCGATGGTCGCGCGCAGGTCGCCGTGATTCATCCGATGGAGCGCGGCGAAGTTGTCGAGCTGGTGAAAATAAATCATGTAGTTCACCAGCACGGCGTTGTTGAGCGGCTGCTTGTCGAGGTCGAAGCGCTCGAGACCCGACAGGGAAGGCGCCAGCGCGGCGTAGTCGGCCTTGATCGCCGCGAAGGCAGCCTCGCGACGATTGTCGAGCTCCTGCTTCGGCAGATCCGCCATATAGATGTCGAGCAGGCGCGCCTGCTCCTTCAGCAGAAAGCGCGCGAACTTGAGATCGCTCTCGAGGATGCCGCGCGCCGCAATCGTCGAGGGGGCCGACTCGCCGTCGGTCGCCGCGAAAAAAGCAACCGCGCCCGCGCTGCCGACATAGTTGGCGGCCGACTCGTCGAACATCGCGTCGCTCGCCAGGTAGTACGTGCGATGGAACAGCTCGTGGATGATCACGCCGGCCAGCTCGACGCGATCCAGCTTCAGCAGATTCGTCAGCAGCGGGTCGCTGAAAAATCCGAGGCTCGAGAACGCAACCGCCGGCCGCACCATCGTGTCGAGACCCTGCGCTTCCAGCGCCGCCGCTTCGGCCTTCGCATCGCTCTCGTCGAAATAGCCGCGATACGGCACGCGACCGACGATCGGGAACCACCAGGTGTACGGGTCGAGCGAGTCGCGCGGCGCCGCCATCACGACGTGGACGATCGCGCTCTTGATCGACATTCGCGAAGCTTTCATAGGCGCCGCCGACATTCATTCCGAGTTTTTCGGCGGCGAACTTGCGCACCGCGAGGACAGTCTGCAGCTTCGCGCGAGTGTCCGCGGAAAGGTCGCCGCGCGCGAGCGCGTCGTCAATCGGCTTGCGGTTCCACAGGATTCGGCCTTCCTCGTACGCGGCGCGCGCGATGTAGCCGGCGTAGCATCCACTCAGCAGAATCGGCGCGAGCACGATTGCTGCGAGCCGCAGCACGAACGCCGCGCGAAGTTGCGACCGCGCCGGCATCCGCGTCGTGCCCGCCACTTCCCGGTCCTGCAGCGTCAACCCGCCACGAGGCGGTCGCTGTTCGCCATCGCGGCGTACTGCAATTCGAATAGCCGGTAGTAGAGTCCGCGCTGCGCGAGCAGTTCGTCATGCGTGCCGCTTTCGCGCAGCACGCCGCCGCCCAGCACCATGATCCGATCGGCGCGCTCGATGGTGGACAGTCGATGCGCGATCACGACCGCAGTGCGCTCGGCCAGCAACTCGTTCAACGCCAACTGGATCAGACGCTCGGTCTCGCTGTCCACGCTCGAGGTCGCTTCGTCCATCACGAGGATTCGCGGGTTGTAGGCGAGCGCGCGTGCGAACGACAGCAGTTGGCGCTGACCCGCTGACAAATTCGCGCCGCGTTCGCGAATTTCTTCTGCGAGTCCGCCCGGCAATCGCTCGACGAATCGCAGCGCCTGCGCGCGCCGGAGCGCGTCGCGCACTTCCGATTCGCTCAACTCGGTTCGCGAGAGCCGGATGTTTTCCATCACGTCGCCGGCGAACAGGAACACGTCCTGTTGGACGTACCCGATTTCGCGGCGAAGCGCGGCGAGGTCCCACTCGCGCACGTCGAGGCCGTCAACCAGGATTCGACCGCTGGTCACGTCGTACGAACGATTGAGCAACTTGATGATCGTGGTTTTGCCCGAGCCGGTCGGCCCCACTATCGCGATGTTCTGTCCGGGCTCGACCGTAAAGCTGAGGTCCTTGAGAATTGGCTCGCCCGGGCGGTACTCGAAATTGACGCGATCGAAAACGATCGATCCGCGCGAGACTGACGGTCGCTGCGGATGCGAAGGGAGTGGCAGCGTTGGTTCGCCTTCCATCAACGCGTGTATCTTCTCGACCGCTGCCAGAGCCGACTGGAGGGCGCTGTACTTGGTCGAGATGTCGCGCAAGGGCATGAAAAACTGCTGCGCGTACTGGATGAACGCGACCAGCGTGCCCAACGTCACCAGGTGCCGGATGACGCTGCCGCCGCCGATCCACAGAATTACGGCGACGGTGATCGAGCTGAGCGCCTCGACCGACGAGAATTGAGCAGCCTCGTAAACGTTCGCCATCATCTGCACGTCGCGCGAGCGCAGGTTGAGGGTGTCGAACTCACGGCGGCTCTCCCGCTCGCGCGTGAAGAGCTGCACGATCATCATGCCGGCCAGCGATTCGGACAGGTACGCGTTCAGCGCCGCGAGACGATCGCGTATCTGTCCGTACACGATGCGCGATCGGGAACTCAGGAAATAAATCACGAGCGTCAGCGGTGGAATCGCGCACAACGCCGCCAACGCCAGCCGCGGACTCAAGGAGAACATGATCGTCACGATGCCCACGAGCGTCATCGCGTCGATGAAAATCGTCAGCGAGCCGGCCGAAAACATGTCGTTGATCGAGTCGATGTCGGTCGTCATCCGGCTGACCAGCCTGCCGACCGGCGTGCGATCGAAGAACGACATCGGCAAACGCTCGACCTTGCGGAACAGCGCCATGCGGAGGTCGGAGAGGCTGAACTGCGCGACCATCATCATCAGGTAGAATTGCGCGTAGAACGCCGCGAACTCGCAGATCACCAGCAGCAGGTACAACACGCCCATCACGAACAGGCCATGTCCGCCTGACGCACGAAACAGAATCGCCAGCCATGCAGGCGGCGGTGCGCCATGCGAGCCCGACAGGAATTCGTCCACCGTCAGCTTGATGACGTACGGCTGTGCGAGCAAAAACGCCGTGTCCAGCGGCATCAGGAAGGTTGCCAGCCAGAACAGCCCCTGGTACGGACGGATGAACTGCCACACCCAGCGGACGAGGCCGGCGTCGTAGATCCTGGCGAGCGGCTTTTCCTCGACGAGCTGCATTTCAGTAGCGGCTCAACTCCTCTTCGAGCAATTGGCGATGGAACAGCTCGGCGTAAATACCGCGGCGGCCCATCAGTTCCTCATGCGTGCCGCGTTCGGCAATCTCGCCGTCTTCGAGCACGACGATCTGATCCGAGTCCCGCACCGTGGACGCGCGATGCGACACCACGATGGTGGTGCGCCCCTCGACGCTCTTCTCCAGACTGTCCAGCACCGCCTTTTCGGTTTCGGTATCGACGCTCGACAGCGCGTCGTCCAGCACCACTACCGCTGGATTGTAGGCGAGCAACCGCGCGATCGTGACGCGCTGTTTCTGTCCGCCCGACAGCGCCATCCCACGTTCGCCGACGATGGTGTCGAGGCCATGGGGCAATATCGTGATGTCCGGCTCGAGTCCCGCGATGCGCGCGGCGTTCTTGATTTCATCGAGCGGCGCGTCGGTCTTTCCGAACGCGATGTTGCGCGCGAGCGTATCGGTGAAGAGCGTCGGCTCCTGCGGCACCATCCCGACGGTGCGGCGCAGGGCGCCCAGCGGCATTTCCTCGACGTCGCGGCCGTCGAGCAGGATGCGCCCTTCGGTCGGTTGCAGCATCCGCGCGAGCAGCTTGACCATCGTGGATTTTCCTGACCCGGTGCGGCCGACAATTGCGAGTTTCTCTCCCGCGCCGACTTTGACGTTGATGTTCTTGAGCGCGTAGGGAATCTTTCCATTCGCTCCGTTGCCGTGGTTCGCCAAGTAGCTGAACGAGACGTCTTTCCATTCGACCGCGCCGTTGATCTCCAGCTTGAGGTTTTCGCCCGCGACGCTGTCGGCCCCGCGCGCGTTGAAGATCTCGTCGAGGCGCTTCATCGACGCCCTGCCGCGCTGGTAGATGGACAACATCCACCCGAGCGAGATGGTCGGCCACGCCAGCTGGCCCAGGTAGCTCAGAAACGCAACCAGCGAGCCGAGCGACATGCGGCCGTTGATCACCAGCGAGCCGCCGTAAATCAGCACGATCATGGTCGAGGTCGCCGCCGCGCATCGAATCATCGGCATCATCGCGCCGCGCGTGCGCGCCAGCGCGAGACCCTGCTCATTGTAAGAGTCGTTGATTTTGCGGAATAGCCCGGCCTCGTGCTCCTCGAGCGTGTACGCTTTCACGACGGGAATCCCGGCGAGGCTCTCCTGCACTTTCGAGCCGATAGCAGCGAGCCCCTCCTGCACTCGCAGGCTCCGCATCATCATCGTGCGCATCAGCCAGCGGATGGCGACGAACAGAACGAGGTAGGGAACGATCGCGAACAGCGTCAGACGCGGGTTGAGCGAGCTCATGAACACCAGCGCGAGTCCGTACGTCAGAGGAGTGTTCGAGATCGAAAGCACGAACATTCCCACCATCATGCGAACCGCGGTCAGGTCGTTGATCATGCGCGACATCAGGTCGCCAGTCTTGTACTTCTGATAGAAGTCGGTGCCGAGCGTCGTCAGGTGCTCGAACAGATCGTTGCGCAGGTCGTATTCGATATCGCGGCCGACATTGAATATGACGAAGCGCGAGAACCAGCGGACCGTGCCGAGCATCAGCGCAAAAAGGATCATCAGGCCTGCGTAGTGCGCGACGAGGTCGGGGCGATGCTTGTCGGTCGCGTTGATCGCGTCGCGGATGAACAAGGGAATGATCATCGCGAGGGTGGCGTTCGCGAAGGTACAGGCGATCCCGAATACGTAACGCAACCAGTAGCGTCGCGCGTAGAAGAGCAGTCGTCTCATGGGCTGAGGGTTAAATTATCAGGTCTGCGGCGCGATAGAAGTGGTCCGCGTCGCTTCTTACACTGGGTGCAGGGGTCACCCCTACCCAAGGAAGCGTGAAACCCAGGAGGGTTTCACATCAAAATGAAATGATTTCCCCTTCCCCTCCTCACAACCCGGTGCGCGATTTGAGGCGGCGCTCGTAGAGCTTCGCGTATTTCAGGAATACGTAGAACGCGGCGGTCATCGCGGCGTACAGTCCGCGTCCGCCGTCGCGAAATCCGCCGCGGATTATATAAAAGTTGAAAAACCGCCACGCCGGATTCGCGATCATCTTGAATGGCGTTAGCGCGTTGGGTTCCTGCTCCATAGCAGCGCGCGAGCTGAACCGGTTGATCGTCGCAACGTGATCCGCGATATCGCGGTAGCTGAAATGCAGGATCGGCAGGTCCAGCCGCTCGACGCGCCCCTCGACGACGACCTTGTCATGCGGATCTCGCCCGCCGATATGCCCGCGCTCGCGACGGAACAGGCGCACGGGAGTGTCGGGATAAATCGCATGCGAGTAGTAGTGCCCCAGGTGGTACAAGATGCGTCGAATCTTGTAGCCGTCCGCGGCCGCCGGCGACGATACTGCCGCGAGAATCTCCTCGCCAAGGTCGTGCGTCGCCTGCTCGTCCGCATCCATCAGCAGCACCCAGTCTCCGGTCGCGCGATCCAGCGCCATCTGCTTCTGCTTCACGTAATTTGTGAACTCGTGCTGGATGAGGTCGGCGCCCAGGCCGCGCGCAATCTCGACCGTCTTGTCGGTCGAGAACGAATCGATGACGATTTTCTCGTCGCAGAACCACGCGCTCTTGAGGCACTGGCCAATCAGCGCCTCTTCGTCGCGCGTAATCGTGATCAGCGAAATTTTTGGGCGCTCTGACATCCCGTAATAACTAAGATGCGTGCTGCGCTTCGGACCTGTCGAGTCCTTCGATCACTTTCGACGCAATCGACTTGAACGCCGTGCTAATCGGATGCGCCGGGTTGGCCGCGACTATAGGGCTTGCATGATCGCCGCCTTCGCGCAGCTCGCGAACCAGCGGCAGCTCGCCGAGGAACGGAACCTTGAGCGAATCCGCCAGCCGCGCGCCGCCGCCGTGCGCGAAAATCTCGTGGCGATGGTTGCACTTGCGGCACATGTAATAGCTCATGTTCTCGACCACGCCGAGAACCGGCACGTGAACTTCCTCGAACATCGCCACGCCGCGCTTGACGTCGAGCAGCGCAATTTCCTGCGGCGTCGTCACGATCACGCCGCCGTCCAGCGCCACGCGCTGCGTAATAGTCAGTTGCGCGTCGCCCGTGCCGGGCGGCAGATCGAGCACCAGGCAATCCAGCTCGCCCCACTCGACGTTGAACAGAAATTCCGTCTCGAGCTTGGTGACCATCGGCCCGCGCCAGATGACCGCCGTCTCGTCGTTGATGAACAGCGCCATCGAAATGTATCGGATGCCGTAGCGCTCGAGCGGAATGATGCGCCGTTCGGGCGTGAGCGTCACCGCCTTCTCGACGCCCGACCATCATCGCCACGCTCGGCCCGTATACGTCCGCGTCCATCAGGCCGACGCGCCATCCCAGCGCATGCATCGCGAGCGCGAGATTCACGGCGACGGTAGATTTGCCGACGCCGCCCTTGCCGCTGGCGACCGCGACGATATGCTTCACGCCCGCGATCGTCCGTGGCTGCGCCATCGTGGCTGCCGCTCTCGGCGCCGTCGCCGCGGGCTGCTCGATCTGCACGTTGACGGCGGGCACACCCGGCATCGCCGCGACTGTCGCTCTTGACGTCGGCCACGATTTTCTCGACGACTTCGGGTTTTGCCGACGCCATCGTCAGCGACACGGTCACGCCTGCGTAAGCTACTTCGATATCCTTGATGATGCCGAACGATACGATGTCGCGAGTGAAGCCCGGGTATTTTACTTTCTTGAGTTCGGCGAGAATTTCATTTGGACTCGGCATTGTGCGGATCGGACCTGTCGATGGTTTCGATTAGGATGCAGCCGCGCTATCAAAGCGCGACGCTCATGTTATCATTCCGTGACCGCCGGAAAAACGACGGTCGAAAGCGTCGGGAGTTTCACAGGAAATGAGCAAAGAAGGCGTCGCCGCACCGCGAATTCGCTTCAGCGCGACCGGCGGTGAAGTCGCAAAGATGGCGGCTCGCGATCTGTCGAGCGGACTCGCGCGCGATGCTGGGCGCCGAAGTTGGATCGTCTCCCGACGCGTCGTTACCGCCAGTCGAAATCAGAATCGACCTTGGCGATTCCGCGACTCCCGTGCACGCATCGCCGATCGCACTCGACGGCGACAGCTTCGAAATATCGCGCGGCGCTGAATCGATCACTATTCGCGCCGGAACCGAGCGCGGACTGATTCACGCGGCGTACGAATCTCCTCGAAAGGCTCGGCGCGCAGTTCCCGCCGGGCGTCGCGCCGTTGTATCCGCGTATCGAGAATCCCGCGCCTCGGCGCGCTCGAGCCGTCGCGCGTCAGGCCAGCCTTCGCGCGCCGCGCATTCGTCTCCGACATCATGACCTGGAACTACAATTTTCCCGACCGCCTCGATTTGCATCTCCGCCACGATCGCGAATTTATCCCGTGGATGGCGCGGCGCGGCATCAACGCTTTCTCCTACATCCGCCACGCGCACGACACGCGTCTCAAGATCGACGAGGTCGCGCCGCTCCTGCGCGAGCATGGAATCGGCGTCGAGTATGGCGGCCACGTCCTGCAACTCCTGCTGCCGCGCGATCGCTTCGCCGAGCATCCCGAATATTTCCCGGCCGGCGACGACGGCGTTCGAGCCGCGCGCGGCAATCTCTGCGTCTCCAATCCCGAGGCCGTCGCGATTGTTCGCGCGGCGCGCTGCCTACGTTCACGACTATCCCGAAAACGAGCTGCTGCACATCTGGGGCGCCGACGTTTGGCGCGGCGCGTGGTGCCGATGCGGTCAATGCCGCGAGCTGCCGCCGCAGCTCCAGTACATGAAGGTCGTCAACGCGATCGCCGGTGCGCTTGCGGCAGAGGCCAAGGCGCCGCCGATCGCCTACCTCGCCTATCACGACACGATAGATCCGCTCCCGGCCTGAAGCCGCTCGACAACGTGTGGTTCGAATGGGCGCCGCGCGAGCGATGCTACAGCCACGCGATCGACGACCCGCAATGCGAGATCAACCCGCGCTACCTCGAATCGCTGAAGCGCTACATCGAGATCTTCGACGGCCGCGGCCACATCTTCGAGTACTACGCCGACGCGATCCTGTTCGGCGGCCTGGGCTTCGCGACACCGTCGGTAGTCGCTTGCGATCTTCGCGCGTATCGGCGGCTGGGGATCGCGAGCGTTTCGTGCCTGACTTTCGGCGCCTACAGCGTGATGGCCTACCCGGTGAACCTCGAAGCATTCGTTCGCGGCGCGCAGGATCCCGATTTCGAGCCCGGGACGACTTTAGTTGAGACCGCGTCCGGCCGGCATCCGCACTGCGCGCTCGAGATGACCGCTGCTTACCGCGCTGTCGAGCGCGCGTCGAGGCTGTGCCTCGACTATGGCGACGTCATGCACCCGGCATTGTCGCCCGAAAGAACGGCGCGCAAGCGTGACGAGTTGCGCGAGGCTGCGCTCACGTTCAACGAGGCGATAGCAGCGGCCGACGAGATTGCGTCGAACGCGGATACTCGTCTCGCGGATGCCGAGAAGGATCTATGGCGCTATAGCAGCGACGTGCTTGCAGGACTCGCCGACTATCTCGGCGCGCTCGAACAGACGGGCGTCCATCGTCAGATCTGGGGCGCGAGCGCCATCACGAGAATCACGGATGCGATCGAGCGCATCCGCAGCATCAATCCGGAAATCAAGGGCACCTGGGGCGCGTACGATCTCGAATGGATCCGCGAGATGTGGCTTCGCGCGCTGAAGCGGGGGCTCGATGGAGACGGGAAACCGGCGGAGGAACTGTTCTGATGGACACTGACAACGGATTCGCGCTATCGCCGGAGCTGCGCACGCTTCGCGACCAGGTGGGGAAAATAATCCGCGAGGAAATTATCCCGATCGAAGCGCGATGCGATCCCGACGCGCCGGAAATCCCCGAGGACGAGTACTGGCGGATCGCGCGCAAGGCGCAAGCCGCCGGCATGTGGTGCATGGGTGCGCCGCGCGAATACGGCGGCGGCGGTCTCGGCACTTTCGACATGTGCGTGCTGACCGAGGAAATGGCGCAGCATCGCATGGGACTCTACAACCCGGGATGCGGCGTCTTCGGGCGCACGCCGCCGCCGGTCATCTACGCTGGCACCGATGAGCAGAAGCGTACCTACGCCGGCGGCACGATCAAGAATGCATGGCACACGTTCTTCGCGATCACGGAGCCGTCGGGCGGTTCCGATCCTGCCGGCGCGATTCAGTGCAAGGCCGTCCGCCAGGGCGATACCTACGTCCTCAACGGCACGAAGATTTTCATTTCGCATGCGCACGAGGCCGAGTGGGGCGTGGTCTTCACGCGCACCGACGCCAAGGCCGGCCGCAAGGGAATCACATGCTTCATAATCAAGAAGGGCACGCCGGGATTCACGCCGCGGCCGATACGCACGCTGCGTACGTCGGCGCTGCCCAATGAAGTCCAGTTCGAGGATTGCGTGGTGCCGATTGAGCAGCGGCTCGGGCCCGAGGGCGAGGGATTGAATCTGTGCCTCGATTTGCTGACGCGGCTGAGGTTTCCGTACTCGGCGTGCAACGTCGGTGTGGGTGTGGCAGCGCTCAGGATGGCGATCGATCACGCCAAGCAGCGCAGCACGTTCGGCGAACTGCTCTCGAAGCGGCAGGCTATCCAGTGGATGCTCGCGGATTCGGAAGTCGAGCTGCGCGCGGCGCGATGGCTGACGTGGGAGGGCGCGTGGAAGGCCGACCGCGGCGAGGACTTCCGCACTGAGGCGTCGATCGCGAAGCTCTATTCGAGCGAAGTGCTCGGCCGCGTGGTCGATCGCGCGGTGCAGATTCACGGCGGGTACGGCGTCAGCAAGGAGTTTCCAATCGAGCGTTGGTATCGAGAGGCGCGAATCCGACGAATCGGCGAAGGCCCCAGCGAAGTGCATCGGATGGTGATCGCGCGCTCGCTTTTGCGATGAGACAAGGACAAGGAAAGTCGCGATGAGTCTGCCGCTGGACGGAATCCGCGTGATCGACCTGGGCCAGGTCTACGCGGCGCCATATTGCACCCTGCAACTTGCCGCGATGGGCGCCGATATCATCAAGATCGAGCCTCCTGTGACCGGCGAAGTGCTGCGGCGGCCCGAGCTGCCGCCGGGCGGCGCCGGTTACTCGTTCCTGATGCTGAATGCGAACAAGCGCTCCGTGACGCTCAACCTGAAAGACCGGCGCGGGCAGGAAATCCTGCTCAAGCTGCTCGAGGACGCCGACGTGCTCGTCGAGAACTATCTCGACGGCGTGATGGAGTCGTTCGGGCTCGGCTACGATCAGATCGCGGCGCGATTTCCGCGGCTGATCTATGCGTCGGGCAAGGGCTACGGCTCGGATAGCAGGTACGCGAAGCTCGGCTCGATGGACAACACTATCCAGGCGTCGTCGGGATTTATCAGTATCACCGGCTTCCCCGACCATCCGGTGAAAACGTCGGCGACTTTTATCGACATGGGAACCGGCAGTCACATGGTCAGCGGGATTCTGGCCGCGCTGATCCATCGCGGGAAGACGGGACGCGGACAGCATGTCGAGGTCGCGATGCTGGACGTGGCGATACCCGCGCTGACCAGCGCGGTTGCGCCCGCGCTGCAGGGGATGAAGTTCAAGCGGCTGGGAAATCGCCATTGGGGCGCGTGCCCGACCAACGTCTATCCGGCGCGCGACGGTGAGATCCTGATCTTCTGCCTCACGGAAGCGCATTGGCGGACATTGGCGAAATTGATGGGACGCGAAGAGCTGATCGCCGATCCGCGATGCAGGAATCATGGCGCGCGGCTCAAGATTGCCGACGAACTCGACGCGATCGTTTCAGACTGGACACGAGCGCAGGCGCGCGACGCGATGGTCGAGGGATTGATCGAGGCGGGAATACCGTGCGCGCCCGTGCGCACGGTCGAGGAAGTGATCGCCGATCCCGAAACCGCGCAACGCAGGATGCTGATCGACAGCGAATTTCCGACCCGCGGCAAGATCCGCGTCGCTGGCACTCCGATAAAGATGTCCGCAGCGCCAGATGGCGACCGGCCGGTGAAAAGGCCGCCCGAACTCGGCGAGCACAACGCAGAAGTCCTCGGCGCGATCGGAATCGGCGCGGACGAGTTGGAACGCCTCAAGCGCGACGGAGTTGTCTGAGTCGGATGCGGGTTGCGCAACTGGTGGTGGAGAGGGGTGGGGTCGCTCGCGGGCGGTTTGTTCTATCGCTGCGGCGCGTATCTATGGCCGCAGTCGCGCTTGTGATGTCGAACGTCCTCGTCGCGTGCGCGCCGCAATCAACTTACTATCCCGAGAACCAAACCGGCACCGAAGCTGAGGTCGGGAAGCGAGCGCTCGTGCTGTCGACATCGGAATTCGCGGCCGACATGGTCACTCCGCTCGGCATTCGCGTCAGGACCAACGGACAGTACAAAACGGACGCATCGCGGAAGACCGCCGCGCTTGCGATCGATCGCTACTGGAACGAGGTTCGCGCGTGTGCAGCCGGCGTCGAGCCGTCCGGCGACACCGACATCAACGGCCTGATCGACGAATTCCCGCGTCAACTGGCGGTCGAGATTGCCGGCAACTGGAAGGTGGTGGAAGGTCCCACGACGCATCGCAGGATGCAGGCGTTTCCGTCGATTGAGCACAAGGGCTCGTGGTCAACGGCGCGCCGCCGCCCGGACGCACTCTATATAGTAGTAGTGCCCGAACTGAACGGGCTCGGCCCGCAGATGGTCAACGAGCTGAACGTGTGGCTGAACAAGAATGCGAACGTAACGCCGACTGCCGATTTGGTGAGTGCGTGCGGGTCGGTGGCGTGCGTGAGATTCAACTACAACAACGCGCCGTCGCAGGCTTGGAATCAGTGCGTGGAGTAGGGAAGGGTAGATCAGTTGATTTAATGTGAAACCCTCCGTGGGTTTCACGCTTCCTTGGGCAGGGGTAACCCCTGCACCCAGTGTTAAGAAGCGATTCGTGAACAATCGCGGTTGTTTGTGCTTTGCAGAACTCTGTTGGTGTTCGTGAAAAGCACCACACGGGGCTATGCTGCGCTTAACAAGTAGTTAACACGCTGCCTGACGACGCCGTCCGTTCAGTCTTTACACGACCACTCACGATCGGAAGTCGCAGTCCAAGGTGGGGAAAGGAGTGGCGCATGCGCCCTCGTTCGAAGACTGGCGGGATTGTATTCGCATCGGCGATTGCGGCAGCGCTTGTGCTGGCGACGATGCGCGGTGTTTTGCGCGCCGGAGTTGGCGCGCTGAGCGCGGACCGCGTGCTCGGGCAGATCGATTTCATCAAGAATGCGATGAACTTCGTCGATCCGATTGGAATGAACGCGCCCGCCGACGTCGCGATCGACAAAGCGTCCGGCCACGTGCTGGTCGCCGACTCACAGAATAATCGCGTGCTGGGATGGAAGAGCGCGTCGGCGTTCGCGGCCGGCGGCGCGGCTGACCTGGTGATCGGGCAGCCTGATTTCAATTCGTCGGGATGCAACCAGAACGCGCCGGCGCCCGACGCAACTACGCTCTGCCAGCCGATCGGAGTGGCAGTCGACGTATCGCATCGCGTGTACGTCGGCGACACGCAGAACAATCGAGTGCTGGTGTACGCCGATCCGTTCGCGGCGCTCGCCGGCCTGGATCAAACGAGCGACTTCGCGGCTGTGGCGGTATTCGGGCAGGCGGGGAGCTTTATCACGAATGCGGCGAACGAAAACGGCCTCAGCGCCAACAGTTTTTGGAGTCCGCAAGGCGTGGCGGTCGACGCGAACGGCAACCTGTTCGTCGCCGACGCGAGCAACAATCGCGCGCTGGTATTTTTCTCGCCGATGCCAATGACTATGGTCTCCGGGCCGCCGGGAAATTTCGGCGACGCAACGGCGGACGTGGCGATTGGACAGCCTGATCTGGTGAGCAGAACTTGCAACCTGGGCGCCAATGCGACGCTCTCGACATTGTGCACCGAGTCGTTTTTCGGAGTCGGGATAGCGGTCGACGGCGGCGACAATCTGTACGTGCCCGACACGTATAACAATCGGGCGCTGGAGTACGACGGGCCGTTCGGCTTCGGGCAGACTAACAATACATCGGCACACCTGATTTTCACGGGCAACAGCCTGGAGGAACCGTCGGGGGTCGCAGTCGATTCGAACGGGAACTTTTACGTTTCATCGGAGCCCCACAACCAGGTGTACGAGTACACGGAGCCGGTCCCATTGGGCAGGTCGGACCTGCTCAACCTGATGATCGGACCGGGCGCGCAGAATCCGAACGCCTCGTCGCTGCAATTCCCGATGGGGTTGGCGGTCGACGCGGTCAACAATCTCTACGTTGCCGACCAGGCGAACAATCGGGTGCTCGAGTTCAATGAGTTCGGTTCGCCGGGAAATAAAATAGCCAACGGCGCGGGCGGACAGATCGATCGGGCGCATAACGCGCCGAACTATATCGACGCGATCGGCGAGCATTCGCCCGGCGGAATCGCGGTGGATGCGACGTCGCAACCGCCTCATCGCCACGTGTATGTCGCCGACAGCGCGAACAATCGCGTGCTCGGATGGAAGGATGTCACGTCGTTCGTCGCGGCCGAGCCGGCGGATATCGTGTTCGGACAGACCGACCTGTTCTCGAACAAGTGCAACAACGGCGTCGCGGGAGGCGACGTGGGCGGACTCGGCCCGGACAGTCTGTGCGGTCCGGCGCGGATGGCGGCGGATCAGGCGGGAAATCTGTACGTGGCGGATTCGGGCAACAATCGCGTGCTGGTGTACAACACTCCGTTCAACGCGGCGAGCGGCGAGCCGGGCGCGGGTGACACGTCGGCGGACTTCGTTTACGGGCAGGGGGGCGCATTCACCACCAGGAGCTGCAATCCAAGCGGCGCGAGTGCGACCACGCTGTGCAATCCTGCGGCGGTGGCGCTGGACGGATCAGGCGACATCTATATAGCCGACAGTTCGAACAGTCGCGTGCTCGAGTTCGCCAAAGCCGGTAATCCGCCGGTCGCGTCGGATGCGATCGCGAATCGATCGTACGGGCAGTCGGCGATATCCGATTTCTCCGACACGGTATGCGCCGACGGCGCGGGACTCGATCCGCCGCCGAGCAATCATGCGATGTGCAATCCGGGCGGCGTCGCGATCGACGCGTCGGGGAATTTGTTCGTTGCCGATTCGGGCAACGACCGGGTGATCGAAATCGACGCGCCCCTTTCGGGCACGCAGGATGCGGTGCGGGTGTTCGGCCAGGGCGGCGACTTCACGGCGTCAGGATGCAATCGCGGAGCGCCGGCGCCGGGCGCGTCAACGTTGTGCGCACCGGCGGGGCTGATGCTCGACGTGCTCGGCAACCTGTGGCTGGCCGACGCGAATAACGATCGCGTACTCGAGTACGAGTCGCCGTTCGGCGCGGACACTGCGGCGGCGAAAGCGATCGGACAGGGCGACGGCGGCAATTTCACGACTTCGGGATGCGATCGGGGTATCGCGCCG
Source organism: uncultured delta proteobacterium (assembly GCA_963805315.1). Lineage (GTDB taxonomy): Bacteria > Desulfobacterota > Binatia > Binatales > Binataceae > Binatus. The sequence goes on along the minus strand of CAWDTQ010000014.1, from coordinate 262,298 downwards.
GGCGACCTGTTTGGACTTGGCGCGGACAGCTTGTGTGCGCCGGCCGCGGTAGCGGTCGATTCGAATATCGACCTGTTCGTCGCGGACACGGGCAACAATCGCTCGATGGTCTATGACGCAATAGTCGCGACGCCGACGCCGTCGGCGACTGCGACGCCCACTGTCACTGCAACCGGCTCACCTTCGCCGACGACGAGCACGACTGCGACCGCAACTGCGACGGCAACCGCAACCCCCTCGGCGACTCCGACGCCAATCGGCGGCAAGCTCAAGCTGACTCCGAAGTCGATCAGATTCAGCAGCGTTCCGGTCGGCGGCCATTCGGCGCCGCACAAGATCCAGATCAAAAACGCCGGGACGGTGACTATGGTAGCCGGGGTTCCAACGCAGGGCGCGCCATTTATGGTGAGCGGGGGAGAATTCACGATCAGCCCGCGTAGCTCGATGGCGGTGGCTGTCGAGTTTGCGCCGACAGTCAAGGGCCTGGCGCACTCGGTGCTGACGATTACAAGCAGCGATCCGCAGCATCTGACTGCGAAGGTGACGGTGAGTGGGGCCGGAAGGTGAGGGCGGGCAGGTGATCAACTCACTTGCCGATCGAGATTGACGAGGTCCCGCTTTTTGTCTTGAGACCGGGTGCAGAGCCTGTCCTGAGCTAAGCCGAAGCAAGTCGCCCCTGCCCAAGGAAATGTGAAGCCCACGGTGGGCTTCGCATACGATTAAGTTTCTCGAAGTTCTTCCTTCCGACACCCTCGCGCGCCTCTCGCCAACGCGCCGCAACAGTGCGATAAATCTCCTGCGAACCCATCCGGAGGACGTTTCTATTTTGAAGAATCCATTCAGTGTCGAAGGCAAAGTCACGATCGTGACCGGCGGCGGAACCGGAATCGGCGAGTCGATCGCAAAAGAGTTCGCGTCACGCGGCGCGCCGGTGTTGATAGCCAGCCGCAAGGTCGAGAACCTCGAGCGCGTGCGCGACGAAATTCGCAAGGCCGGCGGCAAATGCGAGATGGCGCCGGTCGATGTCCGCGACGCCGAGCAATGCGACAAGATGGTCGCGGAGGCGGTCAGGCATTTCGGCCGCCTCGACGTGCTGATCAACAATCACGGCGCCAGTATCGCGAGCCCGTCGATGAATCTCTCGCCCAACGGATGGCGTGCGGTGGTGGGAATCAATCTCGACGGCGTGTTCTTCTGCTCGAAGGCGGCGGCCCGCCAATTCATCGAGCAGAAGAGTCCCGGCTCGATCGTCAATATCTCGTCGACCGCGGGCGTGCATGGCTCGCCCACGATGCTTCCGTACGGCGCGGCCAAGGCGGGCGTAATCAACCTGACCGTTTCTCAGGCGGGAGAATGGGGTCCGATGGGAATCCGCGTCAACTGTATCGCGCCGGGGCCAATCGACACCGAAGGCGCAGCGCCGCGCGTGTGGCCGAATCCGAAGGTCAAGGAGATGGTCGCGCGGTCGCGCGCGTTGGGGCGATTCGGCCGCGTCGAGGAAATCGCCTATCCTTGTATCTTCCTGGCGTCGGACGCGTCGAGCTACGTCACCGGCGCGCTCCTGATAATCGACGGCGGCGAAGGCATGATGCGCCTGGGCGGATAGTTGGACAAACTCGCGCATCAACAGTAAATAAATTTTCGATTTCGTCGAGAGAGGTTGATTTCATCATGGCTGACAGGAGCGCCGTCGGGAAAACCGGCAAACCGTTCAAGATGCACGTCGATTGGAGCAAGGTGCGCGAGTTCGCGCGCGCGATCAAAGATCCGAACCCGCTGTACTTCGATCCCGAACTGGCGAAGAAGGAAGTGGGCGGAGTGCCGGTCCCGGTCACGTTTCTACAAACCAGCGCGTTCTGGACGGACGAGACCTCGAGTCCCGGCTTCGGCGGCTTCGACTTGCGCCGTATCCTGCACGGCGAGCAGGAGTTCGAGTTCTTCAAACCGATCTTCGTCGGCGACACTCTGACCGGCGTGACCAAGGTCGCTGACGTGCTCGAGAAGGAAGGCGGGCGCGGCGGCAAGATGACGCTGCTCATCACGGAAACCGAATACACCAACCAGAAAGGCGAGAAAGTCGCGATTGCGCGCTCGACCCTTATCGAAACAGGACAAGCAGTCAAAGCCTGACTCCAGTCGGTGAAAAAAGATGGCAAAATTGAAATTCGATTCCGTCAAAGTTGGCGACGAAATTCCGAAAATCGAGATCAAAGGCGTCACGCGCCCGGACTTCGTCCGCTATGCCGGCGCGTCGGGCGACTTCGTCCCGCTGCATTACGATCAGACCTTCGTTGAGGCGGCGGGAATCCCGACCGTATTCGCGCAGGGGATGTTCACCGCGGGCCTGCTGTCGAAGGCCGTGACCGACTACGTCGGAATCGGCAATGTCCGCCGCTTCCAGGTACGCTTCGCCACGCGCGTATGGCCGGGCGACGTCGTCACCTGCACCGGCAAGGTCACTAACAAAGTCGAGAAAGACGGCGAGAAGCAGATCGAAGGCGACATGATAGTGCTCAATCAAAAAGGCGAGCCCGCAATCCGCGGCAGCTTCCGCGCAGCGTGCGCGTAGCCGCCTTCGTGTCATTCTGAGCGCAGCGAAGAATCCCGGATCTTTCTCGGTGCTGGCCGACGCACCCCAAACCACGGAGCCACCACAGCGCCCGCGCTGGAATCTCGCTGTGGATGGAATTGTTCAAGGATTGTGGATACTTAGCGCGTCAAGGCGCTTTTCTGCTTGATTAGCTGAGTAGAATCCGGCAAAGAAGACGGATTAGCTGTACTGCTCGCTGAGGGGTGGACTATCGCTCCTCGGCCTGGAGGCGCAACATAGTCTTAATGGGTGAACCCCGGCATATCATTATTCACGGGCATTTCTATCAGCCTCCCCGCGAAAGCCCGTGGACTGGCCTGATTAGCCCTGAGCATGGCGCCGCCCCGTTTCAGAACTGGAACGAGCGAATTCTCAGCGAATGCTACACGGCCAACGCTCATGCGCACACGATGCAGGGGTCGGTCGTTCACGTTCGCAACAATTACGAGTCGCTCAGCTTCGATGTGGGACCCACGCTCGCGGGATGGCTGCAAACGCATGGCAAGACTGCGTATCGCGCGATGACTCGTGGCGACACCTTGTATGCCACGAATCACGGCGGGCATGGCAACGCGATCGCGCAATCGTACAGTCATTCGATCCTGCCGCTCCTGTCGCCGCGCGATCGCGAGTTGCAGATTGGGTGGGGAATCGAGGATTTCCTTTTTCGTTTCGGCCGCAAGCCGGCCGGAATGTGGCTGCCTGAATGCGCTGCCGACGACGAGACGCTCGCGTCGGTCGCGGCGGCCGGAATCCAGTTTGTCATCCTTGCCACGGACCAGGGCAAGTTCAGCGGGCCCGGCGCCGAGTCGCGAGGTGCGGGACCGTTCCTGTGGCGCTGCCGCGATTTGAGCCTGGCGGTATTTCGATTCGATCGCGAATTGTCCAACACCGTTTCTTTCGGCGACGGTCTGGCCGACGGCGCGCGGCTGGCCGAGTGGATGGCGGATACGGCGCTCAAGCTGGAGCCGGACGCGGCGCTGATGATTGCGACCGACGGCGAAACGTTTGGGCATCATAATAAACATGGCGCCGCCGAGTTGGCGCGCGCGTTGATGGCGCTCGAGCGCCGCGACGACGTGATCGTCACGAATTGCGCGGAATACCTGGCGACGCATCCGGCCGCCGGGTCGTTCGAGATGGCGGCCGCAACGTCGTGGAGCTGTCCGCATGGCGTCGAGCGATGGCGCGCGAACTGCGGATGCCGCAACGACGCCAGCACGTCGCAACAATGGCGCGCGCCGTTTCGCGCTGCCATGGACTTTGTGAAGAATCATGCCGAGGCGACCTATGATCGTTTCGCGCCCGCGCTGGTCAAAGAGCCGGATGCGATGCTGCGCGGCGCAATCCGTTTGCTGATCGATCCGAATCCCGCTGTGCAAGACGAGATCTTCAAGCGCTTCGGCGTTACCGACGAAGTTAATCGCGAGACTCTGCTCCGGATGTTCGAAATGGTGCGCGCGGGGCAGGCGGCGCTGACCAGTTGCGCGTGGTTCTTCGACGATTTCGGCGGCCTCGAGGGACGGGTCGCGCTGCGGTGGGCGGCGCGCGCGGTCGAGCTTGCGTCGGAGCATTCGGCGAGCGTCGAAAACGAACTGCTCGAGCGGCTGCGCGGAATCAATTCGAATCGGCGCGAAAATGGCGACGCCGCGACTCTGTACCTTAGTTTGAAAACGCGCGAAGCTCGCGGTCGCGTGTAGCCACAAGCAAGCGCGCAAGTTTAATCAACAGGTGCAGGCCGATGGCTTCGACCGAAGCGACGCATATCGATTCGACGCTGACCGAATCCCGCAAGTTCCCGCCGCCCGCCGAGTTCAGTGCGCGTGCGTGGGTAAAAAATCTCGACGAGTACCAAGCGCTGTGCAATCGCGCTGACGCCGACCCCGACGCGTTCTGGGCCGAATGCGCGCGCAACCTGCATTGGTTCAAGCCGTTCGCCAAAACCCTCGAGTGGAACTTCCCGTTCGCGAAGTGGTTCGTCGGCGGCACGATCAACGCGTCGTACAACTGCCTCGACCGCCATCTCGACGGCCCGCGCCGCAACAAGGCCGCGCTGATTTGGGAGGGCGAGCCAGGCGACTCGCGCGTGCTGACGTACCAGATGCTCGCCGACGAAGTTGGCCGCTGCGCCAACGCGTTGAAGAGTCTGGGCGTGAAGGACGGCGACCGCGTCGCGATCTACATGCCGCTGGTGCCGGAGGCGGCGATCGCGATGCTCGCGTGCGCGCGGATCGGCGTGATTCATTCGGTGGTCTTCGGCGGCTTCTCGTCGGAGGCGCTGGCCGATCGGATCAACGACGCCGAAGCGAAGGTCTGTATCACCGCGGACGGCGGATGGCGTCGCGGGCAGGTTGTCGAGCTCAAGCAGAATGTCGATGAGGCGCTGAAGAAGTGCCAATCGATCCGCAAAGTGCTCGTACTCAAGCGGGTCGGCAACAAAGTCGAGATGCGCAAGGGGCGCGACGTGTGGTGGGACGAGCTGGTGGGCGCGCAAAGCTCGAAGTGCGAGGCCGCGCAGCTCGACAGCGAGCATCCGCTGTACACGCTCTACACCAGCGGCACGACCGGCAAGCCCAAGGGCGTCGTGCATACGACGGGCGGATACCTCACCCACGTCCTGATGACGATGCGGTGGGTGTTCGACTTGAAGGACGACGACATCTACTGGTGCACCGCCGATATCGGATGGGTGACGGGGCACAGCTACACCGTGTACGGGCCGCTGGCGGCGGGTGCGACGGTCGTCATGTACGAAGGCGCGCCGAATTTTCCCGAGAACGATCGCTTCTGGCAGGTTATCGAGAAGTACAAGGTCAGCATCTTTTACACGGCCCCGACCGCGATTCGGACGTTTATCAAGTGGGGCGACTCGTGGGTGAAAAAGCACGACCTGTCGAGTCTGAGGCTGCTGGGCTCGGTCGGCGAGCCGATCAATCCCGAGGCGTGGATGTGGTATCGCAAGGTTATCGGCGGCGAGCGATGCCCGATTGTCGATACTTGGTGGCAGACCGAGACCGGCGGAATCATGATCAGCCCGATGCCCGGCGCGATCGCCACCAAGCCGGGCTCCGCCACGTTCCCGCTGCCCGGAATCGCGGCCGACGTTGTGACGCGCGAGGGCAAGAGCGTCGGCGCCAACCAGGGCGGTCTGTTAATCGTGCGCAAGCCGTGGCCCGGAATGCTGCGGACGATCTACCGCGACCCCGAGCGCTACAAGAGCAATTATTTCTCGCAGATCGACGGCGTGTATTTCACCGGCGACGGCGCCCGCCGCGACCAGGACGGCTACCTCTGGATCATGGGGCGCGTGGACGACGTGATTAACGTGTCGGGACATCGCCTGGGCACGATGGAGATCGAAAGTGCGCTCGTCTCGCATATGACGGTCGCGGAGGCGGCTTGCGTCGGGCGTCCCGACGATATGAAGGGGCAGGCCGTGGTCGCATTCGTGACGCTCGAGGGCGGACGCCGCGGCGACGACAAGCTGCGCGAGGAATTGCGCGCGCACGTCGTCAAGGAGATCGGAGCGCTGGCGCGTCCCGACGACATAAGATTCACCGAAGCTCTCCCCAAAACGCGCAGCGGCAAGATAATGCGGCGCCTGCTGCGGCAGATAGCATCGGGAGATCAGACGCTCGGCGATACGACCACGCTCGAGGATCTGTCGGTGCTGTCAAAGCTGCGCGATGATGAGGAGTGATGGAATTTTTAAAACAACAGGCGTTGGGCGGAGGCGGCTACTGGCCAGAACGAGCGCCGATGAATCGGCGACGGCCCGAGCTTGATCAGCATCTGCATGTGGTCGTTGGTGCAATAGCCCTTGTGCTGCGCGAAGCCGTAGCCCGGGTACATCGCGTCGAGATCCATCATCATGCGGTCGCGCGTAACTTTGGCGACGATCGAGGCAGCTGCGATGCAGAAACTCTTGCGGTCGCCGCCGACGATTTTTGTCTGTGGAAGTTCGAGCCCCGGAATCAGGCGGCCGTCCACCAGCACGTGGCCCGGCGCAAGATTCAACGCCGATAGTGCGCGGCGGCTGGCCGACATGGTGGCCCAATAGACGTTGAGACGATCGATTTCGTTGACCTCGGCGATGCCGACGCCGACGGCGATCGCGCGCTCGCGGATGGGATCGTATAGTTCCTCGCGCTGCTCGTGGGTCAACTGCTTGGAGTCGTGCACGCCGCTGATGAAGGTCTCGGGTGCGAAGACGACCGCGGCCGCGACCACGGGACCAGCCATCGGGCCGACGCCCGCCTCGTCAACGCCGGCGACGGCGTCGATGCCGAGTTTCCATAGGCGTCGTTCGTAGCGCAGGTCGGGTCGCTTGCTCATCGTGATTACGCCATCCGCTTGAGGCGCGCCTTGCGAATCGTCTCGGCCGCGTCGTCGGGATCGTAGATGTCGTTGAGACGTATTGCGTAGTCGGAGCTGGCTGCCGACGCGATGGTGACGTCGCCGAGTCCGAACATCCGTTGAAAAACGCGTTTGCCGACTTCGACCGAGCGGATGTCGGCCAGCTCCATTTCGCGCCGTCGCGACGCGACCAGTCCGCGCTTTTCGATCAAGCGATCCGAGGTGAGGCTCCAATTCACGGTTCGAGCGCGAATCATGCTGACGATGATCGTGAGCACTCCAACGCCGACTATGGCGAAGCCGACCTGGACGGGTACCTGGACCTGTTGCAACTTGCCGGAGAGCAAGCGCGCGCCGGCCGCGATCAAAACTGCGCCGACGATGAAGCCGTTGGCGTAGTACCATAGCGAGGGTCGGAATGTGGCGAGTGCGTACTCGCGCACGGATGCTGGCTTTGGCGCGAACATCCGCGTGCCGCATCGCGAACAGAAGGCGGCGCCTTGCTGGTTGTCGTTACCGCACTGGGGACATCTCATCGCGCGCCCGCCTCTGCCACCACCTCGGAAAGAGTCGCAGTCGATGCGATTATGATGATGCGCGGCGCATCGCGTCAATTGGCAGCGCGTCGCAACTGGCCGGAATCAACGCGGTCGTGGTAATCAGTCAGACATGAAATTTGGATTGTTCGGAATCAACAACGGGCTTGCGCGTTTCCAAAGTGCGCCGCCGCCGTCGCGCGCGCGGCGGAAGAAGCGGGATTTGAGAGCCTGTGGACGGGCGAGCACGTAATCCTGCCCGACCCGCAGGCGCCGCCCTCGCCGGTCGCGGCGGACTACCCGATGCTCGATCCGGCGGTCGCGCTGGCGTTCGTCGCGGCGCATACGACGAAAATCCGGCTGGGCACCGGCATCATCATATTGCCGCAGCGCAATCCGGTGGTACTCGCTAAAGAACTCGCATCGACGGACGTGCTGTCGAACGGGCGGCTGATTTTCGGCATCGGCGTCGGATATCTGAAGCCGGAGTTCGACGCTATCGGCGTGCCGTTCGATCGCAAGGGCGCTCGTTCGGAGGAATGGCTGGCGGCGATGATCGCACTGTGGTCGATGCCGAAGCCGGAGTTCAGCGGCAAGTGGATCAAATTCAAGGGCGTTAATGCGATGCCGCGGCCGGTGCAGCAACCGCATCCCGAGATTGTCTTTGGCGGTCATACGAAGGAGGCCTTCAGCCGTGCGGCGCGGCTGGCGAAGGGATGGTACGGATTTGCGCAGGACCTGGACGGGACGGCGAAGTGCGTCGAGGGGCTTCGGGCTGCATGCAAGGAGACTGGACGTCGATTCGAGGAATTGGAGATCAGCATCACGCCGAGTCCGCGAGTGAAGGTCGATCTCGATACCGTCAAGCGCTACGCCGACCTTGGGGTGAGCCGGTTGATCCTGCTGCAACGCGGCGCGGACGAAGCAGCGCTGCTCCAGGGAGTTCGCGAGGCGGAGCGAGACCTGATCGGCAAGATATAAGATAACCCGCAGTTAACACCGGGCCGGTCAAAACAGGACAAAAGGTGTCCCATTGGCGCGACGAAGGGCCTTGATAGGTCGCGCTGATTTCCCGACCGGCATTTTTCTGGCGTAGTGGCAAAATCCTACCGTCTGCGGCGGTCAATCGTGACCGCAGACCTCTTTATTCGTGTGACATTTGGGTCCGCGTCCCCTCGGCACGCAGCTTGCGATAAGCCCCTCAAGGGTCACTTGAGCAGTCGCACGAATCAATAGAGGGAATCTGAAAAGGGGAAGAGACAAATGCTGAAGAACGACAGTAGTCACGTACTGACGGTTAAGGAACTCTCCGACTATCTGAAGGTTCATCCATCGACGATTTATCGCCAGCTCAAGCGCGGCCGGTTGCCGGCGTTCAAGGTCGGCAGCGATTGGCGCTTCAATATCGAATCGATCGATCGATGGCGCCTGGAGCAGGACACGCTCAATGCGATGTAGCCCCGCTCGGGACGCGCAAGTGGAAAGGCGGGGGCCGAGGGGGAGAAGAGGGGAGTCACGCAGAGGGGCGCCCGCAAGGGCGCCCGGCGTGGCTTATTTTTCGCCACCAGCGAAACCGGAGTACGGGGGGAGCAAGCATGCGTAAATCAATCCTGGCAGGACTAATCCTGGGCACGTCGCTGGCGATCCACTCAATGGTCGCTGCGCACGCCAGGGCCAACGTTGTTCATGCGGCGAGTGCAGTTCGCGTCCACGTGAAGGTGGTCGCGCCATGGTACATCGCCGCGAACGATGGCAGTGGCGCCGTGACGCGAGACGAGGCGCGGCCTAAGGGCTAAAGCTCGGCGCTGTGATCAGGCGCTTCTGATCGCGCCGGTCGAAGCTTCGTTGGCGGCACCGACGAAATCGAAGGCAAGCCAGCCGCGCAATGGATCGACGCGGCTCACTTGCACCATGATCTGCATCTGATTGGGCAAAGTAGGCGCGCCATGCAAGGTTCCGCGCACGGCAAAGTCGGCGAGTTCCGCACTCTGCCCCTCGCGCGCCACGTAGGCGAGGATTGGGCCGTCGAGCGCGTGACGCTCGAGGTAGCGCAGAATCCAGTAGCGCTTGGCGCGCCGTTCGAGTTCGCGACCAGATGCTTCCGCATTCTCGGCGCCGGCAAGCACAGTAAGCAATTCATCAACAGTGTAAATCGGCGACTCGTTGTTGCCGCTCGCCAGCGCACCCAACAATTGTCGCTGCAGGACAAGATCGGCGTAGCGCCGGATCGGTGAACTCAACTGTGCGTAAAAGTCCAGTCCGATTCCGGCGTGATATTCAGGATGCAGCGAGAGCCGCGGGCGCTGCGAGGCAAGGTCGCCGCCCAGTTGCGGTTGCACGCGGTAAATGATCGGGATCCGGTTCGCGGCGGCGTAGCGAGCCGCGACGAAATTGTTCAGCACCATGAACTCCGCCACCAGCGTGCGACCCGGCGACGCGTTGTCGAGCACCGTGATTTCCACCTCGTCGTCGCGCACTCGGACCTTTGCCTCGCGCCGCTGCACGAGCACTGCGCCGGAAGTCCGGCGTCGCTGACGAAGCTGGAGCGCGGCCGCGTGCAGTCTAGAGACGGTAGCAGCGGTCTCGTCGGCGTTGTTCTCTGACACAAGAATGCGATCAACCTGGTCGTAGTCGAGCCGGCGCATGATTGGAATGCGCGCGGGATAAATCGAGGCCTCGACGAGCTCGCCGTCGGCCGACAAGCGCACGTCGGTGGTCATCACGGGTCGATCTTCACCCGCGATCAAACTTGCCGCGCGGCATGATATCGGATCGGGAAGCATCCTGATCGTGGTTTCGGGCAGGTAAACGGTGGTCGCGCGCGCGGCCGCCTCCCGGTCCATCGCACCGCCCTTGACGACGAAATCGGCGACCAGCGCGATGTGCACGCGCACGCGGATGCCGCCGTCGGCGAGCGCCTCGCAACTGAGAGCGTCGTCAACTTCGATCGTATCGTCGTCATCGACCGTGACCGCGTACCCGCCGTCAGAGATCGCGCGCGGGCCGGGCACCGCTTCGGACGCTTCCTTCATGGCGGCGTCGCTGAATTCGTCCTTGAGCCCGGCGATGAACGCGAAACGCGGTACGCGCGGCCGCGCGCCGAGTCGCTCCAGAATTTCGAAAGCCGCTTCCGCCGGGTCGACGTCGGGCGCCGCGTTCGCGAGCATCTGGGTCATGTCGCGGCTGCGCGTGAACGGGTTATTCAGATAGCGCGACAGCTCTTCGATGAGGACAGCCGCCTCATCGGCCGGCGGCTTCTCGGCGCCGTTGAGGACGTCGCGCAGGTGCTTCTGGATTTTACGATAGTCGTTGCTGCGCGCCCGAATCCGATCGTTCTGAATCCGCAGCCGTTCGACCTGGTCGGGCGTGCGCGGCATGAAATCCATGTGGCGGCGGACAAAGTAAGTGCGATCGTTCAGCAGCGCCTCGAGCATCACCGAGGCCGCCGCATTCGATCGCCGGCCGAAGAACAACTCGGCGAGCTCCGCGGCGGAAAAGCTGCGGCCCTGTTCCTGCGCGACTTCCCACAGCAGCTGGAAATCGAGTTCGGCGGAGAGCTCGGCGCGATCGCGTTCCAGGCCCGCAAGGGCCTGCGCGACATTTTCACGATCGGCGCGCCGATCCGGATGGCGCATCAGCACCAAGTCGCGCGGCACCAGCCGCTCGTGTCCGCCGGCGTCGACCACCGCGAGATGGCGTTCCTGTTCGCGGATGACGAGCGCAGCTTTGAGCCGGCCCTGATCGAGGTACTCGACGATCGTGCCCGCGTATTTGATCGGTGATGACACGTCAGAATTCATTTTGACGACCGCCGCGGCCTAAGACTATATGGAAGGGCGAACATTCGCTGGAAAGGGTATCGAGCGAGGCGTCTTTGAGCCGGAAGATTCAGATCGATGTGCCCGAAGAGCTCTTTGGACAGCTGATGCGAATCGCGGAGGCGATGGGCATTTCGAATCCCGAAGAAGCCGCGACGATCGGGCTGGCGGAGTGGGTCTCGCGCCGCAAGTCCGAGCTGGATGATAGGGATCCGAACGAAAAGTACGTAGTCAACGAGGCGCTCGATGAACTTCTCGAAAAGAAAAAGTAGCTTTTCAGTCCTTTCACTGTTCGCCACCGCGTTGGGCGTCGTCACCCTGACGATTGCCGCATGGCCCGGCTTGACCAACTCGATCGCGCGCGCGTCCGGCGCGGGCCTCGAAGTGGAAGTTCCGTTCGAGATCAAAGCGCTCAAGGCGCCGGGCCTCGTCGCGCCGTACTTCATCCAGGACAGACACGGCACGATGGTGGTGTCGGACCAGGCCGGCGGAGTTTTCTCGGTCACGTTCGGCGGCAAAGCGACGGCGCTCGCCGACAAGTCGAAGATCAAGAACCCGGCCGGAGTCGCGATTGGTCCGGCCGGATTCGGATCCTATGCCGACAATGTTTTCGTGCTCGCCGCAGCCGGCGATATCAAGGGGCCGTGCGAGGTCGAACGAATCGACAAGTCCGGCTCGGTAAGCACGTTCGCGAAACTGCCCGACGCGGGAGCGGCTGCGACCGAATGTCGCGACCTGGAATTCGGCAAGGCCGGAACACCGTTCGCGGGCAAGCTCTACGCGGCGGCCAGCGGCAACTCGACGATTTACTCGATCGACTCGTCCGGCAAGGCGACCGCATTCGGCAGCTACAAACAACCGGTCGTATTCGAGCTGACGACGATAACATTCCCACCCGCGTCCGATTCGAAAGCAGCGGGAATGATGCTGGTGGGGATGCGCGCGAAGGGAGGGTTTGCCTCGAAGGTCGGCCGCATCAGCATGGTCGGCGCCGACGGAAAGATGAAAGACGAAGTCTACCTGGTCGGATTCACCCGGCCGTCCGGCTTCGCGTGGTCGCCGTCAACTTTCGGTTCATACAGTGACGAGTTAATGATCGCGGACACGGGCAAATTTGCCTCCGAGAACGACAACGAGCGGGACGGATCGGTTTATCGAGTGGAGAGGGGCATCGCGCGCGGATTCGCCTCGGGTCTGATGGATCCCACGGACATGAAGTTCATCGGCAGCAAGGCGGTGATTTGCGATCCCGCCGAGAAGGGAAAAGGGCAGGGCGCGATCGTGATTATCTCGTCGCTGCTTTAAGCGCGAACGATCCGCTGTCAGTGCCAGGGTTCGCGGACGACTTCGGTGTCGCCGGTTTCGCGATCGACCAGCAGCATCTCGACCTGGTTGTACTGTCCCTTGGGGAAGTAGACGTAACCGCTGACTGTGAAATCCTTGCGGACTTCCTCGGGCTTCAGTGAGACCGCCTCGAGTTGCTGATTGGCCTGCTGATCGGCCCTCGATTGACCCTTCTCGGCGCCGCGGATAATTCCCCATCCACCGCCGAACGCGCTGCCAATCAAAGCGCCCGAGGCGCGGAGATCCAAAACCCCACCAACCTGCACCTGAACCCGCCGCGCCCGCAACAGCTCCTGCGGCCGCTCCCACGGCGGCGCCGCCGACGCCGCTGACAGCAGCGCTTTTCACTGCTCCTTCGAGCTCTTTGGAACCACCGGCCTGCCGGGCAGCCTCACCCGGCGGAAGGGGCGCGACTCGTTCGCCGGCGTCATTGAGCGCGAAGATTTGGCTTGGAACCACCGAGCGCGGCGCGTCCGTTCCATTCGCGACCGAGACGTAAACCGGAGTGACCTCGCCGACCGTTGGCGCCGCCGCGACACTTACCGCCACTTCGCCTTGCCGCGGGGTCGCGACGACATTGGGTGTATGCGCGATTGGCGCAGGCGCGACTGCGCATCCGGAAACTGCAATTACCGCCGTGATTGCGCCGGCTCTGATCGCAGCGCGTCGACTTTTAATTCGCGTCATCTCGGGATCCCATTTCAGTATGTGGCGCGGCGCAAGTCTACACCCGTGCGGCTCGCATCTATAGACGTAACGCATTAGGCGAACGTTTCAACGAAAAAGCGCTGTTTACAGCCGCTTTTCCGGCGAGCGATCGCCTCTGCTAGGATCCTGTCGATGAGCGCGGACGAAATCACGGCGCGGCGTCCAAAGAACGCAATTGTAGTGCTGCTCGACAGCCTCAATCGCCACATGCTCGGCGCCTACGGCGGGCGCGAGTTCGCCACGCCCAACCTCGACGCTTTCGCGCGGCGCGCGGTTCGTTTTGACCGTCATTACTCGGGCTCGCTGCCGTGCATCCCGGCGCGTCACGACATCCTGTGCGGCGCGATCGATTTTTTGTGGAAACCGTGGGGATCGATCGAACTCTGGGAGCGGCCGCTGACCGCGTATCTTCGCGCGGCCGGCGTCGTTACCAAGCTGGTCTCGGACCATCCGCATCTGTTCGAGGTCGGCGGCGAAAACTATCACACCGATTTCACCGCGTGGGACTACCAGCGCGGCCATGAGAGCGACCCGTGGCAGACCCGCCCGGACCTAAGCTGGATGGGCGCGCCGTCGTTCGCGCGCGGGCATACTCCGTACGACAACTCGCGCGGCTACTTCCGCGACGAGACGGATTTTCCGGGACCGCGCACGATGGCGGCGGCGACGGAGTGGCTCGAGCGATCGGCGCGCAGCCACGACCGCTTCATGCTGTTCGTCGACGAGTTCGATCCGCACGAGCCGTTCGATACGCCGGAGCCGTACGCCTCGATGTATGATTCGTCGTGGCAGGGGCCGCACATGATCTGGCCGCCGTATATCCGCGGCGCTCTGGCGCGAGGCGTGCTGACGCCCGAGCAGGCGCGGCAGATTCGTGCATGCTACGGCGCCAAGCTGACAATGATCGACGCATGGCTCGGCAAGCTGCTCGCGGCAATCGAGCGCGGCGGATTTTACGACGACACCGCGGTGATCGTATGCACCGATCACGGACACTATCTTGGTGAGAAGGACATCTGGGGCAAGCCCGCGGTTCCAATCTATGAACCACTCGGGCACACGCCGTTGTTGATCGCGTTGCCCGGAGTGAAAAGAGTGGAAAACCGAAGTGTCGATACGCTGACGACCAACGTCGACATCTGCGCGACGCTCGCGGATATTTTTGGCGTCGAGCTGGCGCATCGCACGCACGGGCGCTCGATGATTCCGCTCATGACCGGCGCGGCGCGCTCGATTCGCGATTGGGCGGTTGCGGGAGTGTGGGGACGCGAGGTTCATTTGATCGACGCGGAGGCAAAGTACGCGCGCGCGCCGGCAGGCGACAACGCGCCGCTGAGCCTGTGGTCGAATCGATGGTCCACGATGCCGATACATCACATGCCGCAAATCCAGATGCCGCCGCCGGACGACCGCGCGGTGCTCGACAGGATGCCGGGCGCGAGGATTCCCGTCATCCGCCAGCCGTTTCGAGCTGGAGATTTGCTCCCGTACTGGGCGATGGGCAAGTTCAGCGGCAATCATTTATATCGCGTGCGCGACGATCCCGCTGAAGAAGCGAACCTCGCGGGCACCGACGAAGAGAAGCGAGCAGCTGACAAACTCAGGGCCGCGCTGGTCGAGATGGAAGCGCCCGCCGAGCAGTTCGAGCGCCTGGCGCTCGCATAACTCTGCGAGGCACCTTTGGATGTTGATCAAAGTCGGCGCGAGCAGAATGATGAGCGAGCGCCGACGCGCGAACAGGAGGATATGCAATGGCAGCAAAAATTGTCGGGGGATGCATGTGCGGTGCGGTTCGCTACGAATCCACGAATGACGCCGTCATGCAGGCAAGCTGCTACTGCCGCGATTGCCAGCGCTCGACGGGCAGCGCGTTCGCGCCGGTGCTCCTCGTTCCGAAAGACGCGTTCAAGCTTACCAAGGGCGAGCTCAAACATTACGAAGTGACCGGCGACAGCGGCGGCAAAGTGAGTCGCGCCTTCTGCGCCAACTGCGGTTCGCCGATCATGAGCGTGCTGTCGGGGATGCCCTTCATCGCGATCAAAGCCAGCAGCCTGGACGACCCGAATCAGTTTCATCCGACGGCGAGCATCTTTGTCGCCAGCGCGCCGGCATGGGCGCCGCATTTTCCGGGCGTTCCGACTTTCGCGCGAAATCCTGGTTGATAGCACGGTCTCGCGTTCGATGCGAACGATCATTTCGATTCCAGTCCGCCGGCTGAGTAAGGGAGTCAGTTGTATCGCCAGCTAGCGCCCGTGACCTCCTCCTCCGTGGCCGCCACCGCCGAATCCGTGTCCTCCTCCGTGTTCGCCACCGTGCCCGCCGCCATGGCCACCGCCATGTCCGCCGCCGATAAAATATGGGCTGGGCGCAAAACCGCCAATCCAGAAAATCGGGACAGGAAAAAACGCGGCGTTCAAAGCATTCAACGAGGCTACCTGCTCATCATCCGATCCGGCGGCATATTCGGCGGCGTCATTTTCGTGCTCGCTCGCCAACTGGTAGCGATCGAATTCGCCCTGATGCCCTTCATACACGCATTCGCAAAGGTCAGGGTCGTAGTACCAGTAGACCGTGCCTGACTGGGCTGCATAGCTGCGAATTTCATCCGGCGGAAGATCTTCCACGAGCCCGACTTTGTCGTCAGTGTCGAGCTTGATGATGGTGAAGCCGGCGTCCGAGAGCATCGCTTCGGTTTTTGAACGTTCTCAGGCTTCGAGGCTTCATAGCGACGGTATGCGGCACATCCTGAAGGATCAACGTCAACAGAACCGCGGCGATTAACAGTTTTTGGAGCAAGAAGTCCGCACTTCCGTCGATGCGATCAGGCGACCGTCAGCATCCACGACGACGCCGCGAGGTCGAGCATATACGCGCCGCGCGCCGGACAGAATGAACAATCGCAGGCTGCCATGAGTCGCAGCAAGATCGCGCGGTCCGACGAGCTATCTTCGCGAGCGCAAGAGTTTATGATTTAACGATCTTGTGCGAGAGCACGCCGGGGTGGCGAAATGGCATACGCAGAGGACTTAAAATTCTCTGGAGCGAAAGCTCCGTGCGGGTTCGACCCCCGCCCCCGGCATTGAAAATAAAGGGTTTTCTGCACTGAACCAGAGCGGACGGGGCCAATCGGCGGGTCTGACAGCCACATCTGACAGCCACGGGCTCGGGGATTCGAACGTTTCGCGGACGAACCTTCCTAAAATATGCGGAACCTTCCCCAGCCGATCCGTTCGTTTCACCTGAGGGACCTTTGGGCCGGCTCACCTCCCTGGACGATGTAGCCCGAGGTTGCGATATCGATGTCGACTTTCTTCGCAACCGTAAGGAATAGGACACTCGGATCTTCCATACCCCATTGGACGTACGGAACTGAAAAGTGTGCTGTGGCAGTCAGGTTGTCTCCGACGAGCTGACCTTGTGCCGTGAGAGCGACATCATGTCTCCCTCCGTGGAGCGTCAGCACCCCTTGTATCGTCGCTTGAAACTGACCTCCGGTCCTCAGTTCTAGAGTAAAGTGCTGAGGGTCGAAAGTTATCTCTGGATACCGTTGAGCCTCGAGAACACTCTCTCGCATGTCCTTGTCACGCCTGCCGATGCCCGTGACGCCGCTCCTGGCGTCGACGACGATGGAACCGCCAGCTTTTCCAGTAGCGGGGTCCGCGATGATGGTTCCTCGTTCAAGTTTGAAAGTTCCATGTGTAGTGTGTAAGTTACCCGGCAAACGAAATTCAATCAGTGTCTTTGATGGGTCGAGTTCAAGCGTTCCAGACCGCAATTCCGCCGACGCCGCACCATGAACCAAGACCGCTATGGTCAGCAGGTATGCGAAGGCGCAACTTCTAATGACAAGGATCGATGAGTCTTTTGCCTCCTTTAGGTTCATTGTCTACTCACTACAACGATTTATTTCTTAGTGTGAGTCAGTGTGCAGGCAGTGCGGGCTGCGACGCCCACTTGAGGAGCGCCTGCTTTTCGTCGTCAGTAAGCCGCGCCGAATGATCGAGTGCCGTATAGTCTCCGGGCGGCATAGAACCGCCACTAACGGAGGCTGCTATGCTCTTCAAGGTTTCCGACTTTGTTTGCGCGTCGTAGGTTTGCCAATCGGAAAAATTCAGCACTCCGCGTGCAGAGTTGGCAGCGAGGTATGTCGGTGAGACGGCCGCATACCATGGCGCTGTGCCGCCGGTCGAATGACACTGGTCACACGACTTCTGAAGGATCGTGTTCACTTGTGAGTCGTTGCTGACTGCGTTTGTAGAAGCGGGAGTGGTCTCACTCGTAGTCGTCTGTTGAGAGCTTGAACAGCCAGCAATCAGGACGCTTAGAAACATGAGCAACGCTATAGGAAGGGATCGCTGTATAACCGGATTTCGTGAGCGATGCATGGAACCTAACCCCTAACCCCTTCCCGAGCGGGAAGGGGAACCGGAATGTGGGTTTCGCACATAGCGGGAAGGGGAACCGGAATGTGGGCTTCGTACATAGTGGTAAAGGGAACCGGAATGTGGGACTTCGCACATAGTGGGAAGGGGAACGGGGATGTGGGGCTTCTCATATAGTGAGAAGGGGAAGCGGACGCGAAGGGACGCTCGAGCATAGGGAGAGTTCTGCAAGGGCTCTATGGGAAGAAGAGTTTTTGGTATCATTAAACTTTCTAGTCGTCCAGGCTTACGAAGCGGATAAGTCCTGCGCATAGGAAGATCAGTCCTATGCCTAAGGTTGCCGCCAAAGGCAGCAACGCCGCGGACGGCGGCTGGTTGCGAATCATCAAATCGTTGAACGCCTGCATCGTCCAGGTCGTCGGTAGCCAACGGGCCAGTTCGCGCATCCATCCCGGCTCGAAGTCCAGCGGCCACCAGCATCCGCCGATTGCCGCCATCGAGATGCTGATGGTCACGCCCAATGACGGCACCGAGTCGTGCGCGGTTGCAATAGAGGCGACCACCAGCGCTAGCGCTGCAGCCGCGAAAGAGATCCCGACCGTCGGTATGATCAAGGCTAGAGGATTGCGCCCAAGCGAGATTCCGAACAGCGCCCATCCGACCGCGAACAGCAACACCATTTGCGCGATCCCGACGATGAACCGCGCGAATAATTTTCCCAGCAGCAGACCTGTGAGCGGCGCACCACTGACCTGGAGGCGCTTCAAGGTCCCCCAATCGCGCTCATCGAAAAGTGTCAGCGCTATTCCCAGCATCATGCCGATGAGTAGAAACGTGATGCCAAATCCAGGGACATACTGATCGAAGGCGTTCACCGTCACGGCTTCACCCTCGATCGCAGGTTTCTCGACAAATCCGATATCTCCCGGGAGCGTGATCGCCTGAGCCTCTCCGAAGGACTCGATTTGCGATTGGGCCGCCGTTCTCGCTTGTTCGGTGATCCTTCGGCATAACTCGTCGATACGAAGCTCGAGAGCGTTGACCTCGACTCGCCTGACGGGGTCGACGAATAGTATCAGCCGAGGCTGGCCGCCCGCGGCGACCTGGCTGCTGGTTCCGGCCGGAATCAACATCGCTATAGGAGTCCGATCGCGTCGGCTTACAACGCGTCGCGCTTCGTCGGGGTCGTCGAGCATCTCCAAAGCCACGCCGTGCTCCCTGCGCAAAGCCTCAATTATTCCCTGGGCTACTTTTCCGTGATCGAGGTCGACCAGGGGTAGCCGAAAAGAATTCGCCGAGCCACCGTACACACTGCCGAGCGAGTATCCCGCGACGGTGATGATAACCACCGGCGCAAACAGCAGCATGAACAACACTGTCGGATCCTTGATCAGAAGCCGGGCCTCGTTTTGAGTGGTAAGCCAGATTGCTCGAAGCATGGCAATACGCTCCTAGAGGACCTGGTCGCGCAGCGTGTGGCCCGTCAGCGCGATGAATGCGTCCGACAGATTCGGGCTGTGCAGGTTGAAATCGACGACGTTCAC
This sequence comes from uncultured delta proteobacterium, assembly GCA_963805315.1. Classification (GTDB taxonomy): domain Bacteria; phylum Desulfobacterota; class Binatia; order Binatales; family Binataceae; genus Binatus. Next base: position 243,020 of record CAWDTQ010000014.1, on the reverse strand, counting down.
ATCCAGGGTCCGAAGTCCGTGCAGCACCTCCGCGACCTGCGCAAAACTGTTCATCTCGAGGGTCGCCTTGCCCTCGCTGACGGTGGATCCTATTTCACGCACCCCGGCAAGGCTGCCGAAGCGCCCGTCCGGCAACTGCCCGCGATAGGTCAGCTCGATGCGAGGCCGGCTGCCTCCGAGCGAGATCACCTTTTCGAGGTCGCCCTCGGCGATCAGTTTGCCGCGATCGATTAGCAGCACGCGATCGCAAATGCGCTCTGCCTCTTCCATGTAGTGGGTGCTGTAAATCACGCCCGCGCCCGCATCGGCATAGTGCCGAATCCGCGCCAGCAACTGCTCGCGCGACTGAAGATCGACGCCGACCGTAGGTTCGTCCAGCAGCAACACGGAGGGACGATGAACAATTCCACAGGCTAGGTTGAGCAGGCGCTTCATCCCACCGGAGAACGCATGGATAGGATCGTCGGCGCGATCGCCGAGACCGACCTCCTCGAGCACGCGCGGGCAGCTCTCGACCGCTTCGTCATGCGAGAGTCCTTGCATACGGGCGAAGTGCCAGACATTCTGCGCGGCACTCAAAGTCGGGTACAGAGCGAGCGATTGCGGCACCAGCCCGAGCATGCGTCCGAGCCCGCGCCGATCCGTATCAGGCGGTTTGCCGTCGATCAGAATACGGCCGCGATCGGGCCGAAGCAGGGTGGCAAGAATCGACAGCGTGGTGGTCTTGCCCGCGCCGTTGGGTCCGAGCAAGGCGACAATTTCACCTGGCCTTACTGCAAGGCTGACATTGTCAAGCGCAAGCCGCGCGCCGTAACTCTTCGAAATCTCGATCGCCTCGAGAAGTGGTGCCTTTTCGGGACTCATTGAAACAGAGTTGTTTTGGCGTCGCTCGATTTCAGTTGGCGAACGCCGGTGGAGCAACAGCGGCGGGCTGGCTGACACGCGTGAGCATAGCCGTTACGCGCATCGCGCCGGGCCAGACCCTGAGGCAGAACGGCAGCACAGCGCGCGCCAGTGCGTTGTTCAAGCCGTGGTCGGCGGCCCCGGCCATACGCATCTGGAGCAGCATTGCGGAGCGCAGTTTCGGCTGAAAGACCTGCGCCGGCTCCGCTGCAAGATACGCAGCGGCGGCACGGCGGCCAGTATGCAGCGCGATGGATATGCCGTCACCGGTGAACGAGGGGATGACGGCTGCCTGATCGCCAATGCAGTAGAGCCCGTCCTCCGTTGTGCGACGGATGAAACCGTAAGGGATATGAGTGACGACGATCGGTTTGTCGAGCAGCGGCTCCGCACCGTCAAGCCGCATTGCGAGGTGGGGACAATCCTGCTGCATCTTCGCAAGGAGGCCCTCCCAGCGAAGACCCGCACGTGCAAAATACCACCTTTTCACCACCAAGCAGAAATTCGCAATGCCGTCTTCCACCGGTTGGATACCACCGTAGCCTCCGGAATAGAGCATCAACTCGGAGGCGTCCCCCAGGTCAGCGGTCTGGGCGGCAGACAAGTGATAATACATCTTAAAGGCGATCCACTGGTGAGGGTCCTTCGGGCGACGGTGGCCGCGCAGATCGTGCTTGCCCGTGGCGAGAAAGGCGGTTGGAGCTTCGTATGTGGTGCCGTCGTCGAGCGTAGCCTGCCAGAGGTTGGCGGTCGCGCGGCTGAGCGACTGCACACTGCGACCGCGCTCGACGCGGACTCCGGCGTTGACAGCCTCGGCGATGAGCGCTGTATCGAGCGCCCTGCGCGTGAGCGAGGCTGCGCGAAAAGGTAGCGGAGCCTCCGCGGCGCGTCTGGCTGCGGCAAGGCGAACGTAATCGATCGGCACCGCGCCAAGAGAGGCCACGTCGATGCCAAGAGCATGCAGGTCTTCAAGGGCCTCACCGCTTAGGAATTCTCCGCAGACCTTATGGCGCGGCGTGGGCTCGCGTTCGATCAACCTGACGCTTCGTCCCTTTCGGGCGAGCGCGACGGAAGCGGCACAGCCTGCCACTCCACCACCGAGGACGAGAACTTCATCTTGCAAGGCATTGCTCCTGATTCACGTGAGACTGCGGCGCGTAGTGAGTTCTTTCCAGTTGAGCCCGAGGTCGACCAGAACGATGGAGGCCAGGGTGAAGGCGATGACGCCAACCGCCGACAGTACGTCGCCAAGATGGCTCCAGTAGGCGGGCACAAGGTTGAGTACACGGGTGGAGACAAAGGTAAACGTGACCGCATAGGAGCGGGCCATCCACTGGCGGTGCACGGCGATCTGTCCGTTACGCGCGGCGATCACGGCAGCGGCAGTGCAGACGATCCATGCAGCGCCTTGCATGGCGGTCCCAGGCAGCCCGGGACGTCCGGTGGCAAGGGCGATCCCGGTAAAGGCACCGAAGATGACGCAGGTGAAGTACATGCGGCCTGCGACGCGATGGAGCTTCAGGTGACGCTGCCGAAAGCGTGACGAGAACTGCAGAGGGCCGGCCAGCAGAGCGAAGGTTCCGAAGAGCGCGTGCGGGATTAGGAGTCCGCGGTCGGCTATGACCTGCAGGCGGTAGGCATGGTACATGGGGTAATCGGTGAAAAGAAGGACCTCTGACGTGATGAAGACAAAGAGCGTCGTGACACCAAGAGAGATCCAGAGAACGGTTTTGAATCTGGGACGGCTGGCACTGAGTGTAGGCAGGGTGAAAGATGCCATTATTCGCCTCTCAGATGGTTATATGTGATGAGGTGCACCACGAGGGCGGCCTGGGCGATACGCTTCACATCTCTTAGCCTAACGAGACGCTTCAGAATCACCGACCTCACTTCCACCGCCCCACGCACAACCGTCCCGGCCGCCAATGTTCTACCGTCACCACCTCTCGCGGAACATCAGCCGCAGCCAGCAGGCGTACCCAATCCTCTTTCCGGAAGGCTCGCCGGAACGACACCGGCCCATCGTGCCTCACAATCGGGTGCCACGGCACCAACCCAAACATCCGATAACTCCACTGCGCCCGTTCCAAATCGTTGATAAACCAACCCAGCTGCACGGTCGCTTCCATCCGCCGCAGCAGCGCGACGATCTCTTCGTCCTCTAGATGATGTGCCAGCAGAGAACTAACGACGATATCCATCGGCTTCTCCGGCCGATACACCCTAGCATCGCCGGTCACCCATGTAATTCCGAGCTCCTTCGGCGTGGACTCCGCTGCCGCGCGCGCCGCATGAGGATTCAAGTCGATTCCCGTTAACTGCACAGCGATTCCCCGTCTCCGTGCCCAGCCTGCAATCTGCCGCAGTAGATCTCCACCGCCACTGCCCAGGTCGGCGATGTGCATCGGCTCACGCAAGCCGCGCGGTAGCCGCTCCAGCCACGTCAGAGTCGGCCGATAGCCCAGCAGCCAGCGATTCGCTTTTTCCAGACTGCGCAGGCAGTCACGGAAATCCTCATAACTACAGTCACCATCCATAAGCTCCGGGAACTCACGCGGAGAAACCCGCCGACTGAGATCACGCGATTCATGCCCTACAGGGCTAACCATGTCGTTCGATTTCCGTTTAATTCTCGGAACGATTCTCCTTGGTGCCCGAGCGACTATTTCGCTGGACACGCGCCCCCATAGAGGTTGGCTTTCCGAAGATTGATCGAACCGCGATTCCGGGCGACTCATACGCTAATTTCAGCGCGCTCGTTCGACACCGTCACAGGAGCGTGTTTTTTCATCGCGTTCTTCATTTCTTCACGACTGATTTCCAGCGTGCTCAACAACGGCCACACCACGCGTGCGAGAAAAACCCGGGGACTTATTCCAGCTCCCGAACTCTCCAGCCGTCGTCGATAATCCGGAATCAGACCGTCGCCGGGCATCTTGAAGTTCGAGAGGACATGAGCCAGGTCGGCTACGGTTTCCTCGCGGTCGTGAATCAGCTCCAACCGGATCATGTCGCGATAAAACCCGGCATGCGCCGCCTCGTCGCGGCCGACGTAAAGAAAGATCGCCTCCAGCACTTCATCGCCAGCCTCGCGAGCTTTATTTCTCTGCAGGTTGTACGCGGTAAAGGTCGCGCTCTCTTGAAGCGCGCCATAGCAAGCCATTTGGCGAATCGTTTGAAAAGGCAGTTCCCATTTCTTTGAAAACGTCCCCGCCTCCAACGCCTCGAACTGCGCCGGCGAGCGAAGACCCGAGCGGGTCAGGTACTCACGAAAGACCAATCCGTGCCGGGATTCTTCAAAGGCCCAACAAGTCTGAAACCAAGCCATCCCGAACATTGATCGCGACAAATCGAGTCCTCGGGAACTGTAGTCCGGAACGTAGAGTTCTTCAGTGCAGAAGATCTCCACGCGGTCTCCGACTTCGTCGGTTGCCTTGCTGACGTCCAGTTTCTCCCACGGTACGTCGTTGAAAATACTCCAACGCCGCTTGTTCTCAGCCGTTTCGAGGAAATCGAGATAAATCCGATATGCCTGCTCGCGCATTGTTGAGGGCACCTTCGCGTTCGTCTTTCGCTCGAAGGTCGGCGCCCCCGGACTGTCCGTAATCTGAGCCGGCGGTCTTCCCGGACCGTCCACGCACGATTGAGGTCGTGCGCGCGCGGAGGCGATGTTTCTAGCGTGAATCAAAACAGCAGCGACTGATGCCCGATCCTAGCAAGCCGCTTGCCATCGTTTTACGATAGTATCAATAGGCAATCGCGAGGTTTCTCATCTTCGCACTCTCGACCATAACTCCGGTTGTTCCAAAATTTAAACGCACGAAAAAAGGTACGTACAAACTTTTGAACGAAGTGACTTTGGTCTCGTCGAATTTGAGCGATTGTTAACGAGTTTTTAATTTGGGTAGCGGCATCGCGTTTGCTCCTAAGCCTCACGCAGCGAATTGCCAACTCTGAACACAAAATGACCGAGAATAAACCGACCAAGAATCTCTGGGCGCTTAGTTCCCTTGCCGGCAGCATCGGTGCTGACAACTTCGCCGTCGAGGATCACGACTCTTTTCGCCGGCAGGAATTCGTCTTCGCCGCCCTCAACCTCCTTCTTATCGGCGCGCTGTTTGCGCTGCAGGCAATCTCGTGGTTCGTCCGCGGCCGTCCTTCCGTATCCGTGATCGTCGTCCTGGCTGCCGGTTTTATCGTTCAGGCCTTTTACCTCATCTGGCTGCGCACTAGGAACGCGACAATTTCCCAGAGTAGTCGCCGGTTGCTCACGTATTGGTCTCTCGGATTCAACTCGACGCTGGCGTTGGTGCTCACTTCGTTAACCATGAAAGGAGACACCGCCTACTACGCTCTGATGCTTCTTCCCATACTCGAAGCGTCCTTCAGGCTCGGCCTTGGCGCCACGATCGCCGTGATCGCATTGGCAGACTTCATCAGCTTCATGGGCGCCTTCGGTCTCAAATTCGGCGAGTACATCGAAGCAGGCGCGATGGCGGTAATTTACAGCGTGATGGGACTGCTAGTGTGGTTGCTGGTTAACAATCTTCGCACGCGCGAGGCGAAGTTTGCGCGCAATCTCGAGGAACTCGAGCGCACCCGTCAGCAATTGCTGTCTGAAGAGAAGCTTGCCGCTATCGGCAGACTGTCACGAGCGATCGCGCACGAGATCCGAAACCCGGTCGCGATGATTTCCAGCTCATTGGCTACCGCCAATCGGCCGGGTCAGGACCAAACCGAACGAGAAGAAATGTTCTCGATAGCGGCGAAAGAAGCCGAGCGTCTCGAGCGGCTCACCACGGACTTCCTGGTCTATGCGCGTCCGCGCCCGGTGCAGATCGCGCGCGCTAACCTCGCCGACACTCTTAACTACGTCGCTACTGTCGCCAGAGCACATGCTGCCAATGAGGGCGTGACCATCGATGTCGCGGTCGACAGCAATCTTGAGGGGGAGTTCGACGCAAACCAGATGCATCAGGCCCTCCTGAACCTGGTGCTGAACGCGATCGATGCTTGCCATCGCGGCGACCTGGTGAAGCTCAATGCCCAGGTGAACGGAAATGGCACGATCCGAATCGACGTGGTTGATCCCGCCGGACCGATTCCCGCTGAAATTGTGGCGCGTATTTTCGAGCCGCTGTTTACGACCAAGCAGGGCGGCAACGGCCTCGGCCTCGCGATCGCGCTCAACATCGCGCGCGCGCACGGCAGCGATGTCATACTGAGAGTCAACGAGTCGCGGCGAGTCTGCTTTTCCCTCGAGATACCGGCGCACTCGCCGAGCCAATCTTCTCCCAGCTAGGGGCCAGACTATGTGCAAAATACTTGTGGTGGATGACGAGCCGCATTTGCGGCGAATACTGAGCTCCAATCTCAAGCAGGAACATCACGAGGTAGTCGAGGCTGCCGGTGTCAACGATGCGCGCGCCGCGCTTGCCGAGTACACCTTCGACGCCGTCATAACGGATCAGAAGATGGGCGATGGAGAGGGATTGGACGTTCTGGCCGCGGTGCGGGAAGCTGATCCGAATCTGTCGGTCGTCTTTCTGACCGCCTTTGCGACCATTGAGCTCGCGGTCGAGAGCATGCGCCGCGGCGCGTTTGATTTCATTACCAAGCCCTTCGTTCCCGAAGTATTGCTCGCATCCGCCACGCGCGCGGTCGAGCACACGCATCTCGTGCGTGAGAACAGCAGGCTTCGCGACACGGTGCTCCGACTTGAAGGCTCGTCCGACTTGACAGGACGCAGTGCGGCGATTCGGCAACTTCGCGAGAAAATTGCGCGCGTCGCGCCAACCAACGCGACGGTCCTCATCACCGGAGAAACCGGAACCGGCAAGGAGCTCGTCGCCCGTGCAATTCATCGCAGCAGTCTGCGTGCCGAAAAACCTCTGGTTGCCGTCAATTGCGCGGCGTTCACCGAAACGCTTCTCGAAAGCGAACTGTTCGGACATGAGCGGGGAGCGTTCACCGGCGCCGACCGCGCGCGCGAGGGAGTTTTCGAAGCCGCAAACGAAGGCACACTCTTTCTGGACGAGGCCGCCGAAATGTCGCTGGCGGCGCAGGCCAAATTGCTGCGCGTGTTGACCGACGGGCTGGTCACGCGGCTCGGATCGACCAAGCCCCGCCATACCGATGTGCGGATGCTGATAGCAACTAACCGGGATTTGAAGCGCCGCGTGCAGGAGGGACGTTTTCGCGAGGACCTCTACTACCGGCTCGCGGTAGTTCCGCTCACGGTCCCTCCGCTGCGCGATCATCGCGAAGATATCCCCGAGCTCTGCGCCCACTTCCTGGCGCAAGCTGTTCGCGAGCTCAAGACGCCGCCGCGCAGAATCAGCGCCGAGGCAATTCAGACCCTTCTCAGCTACGACTTTCCGGGCAATATTCGCGAACTTCGCAACCTTATCGAGCGCGCCTGCATTCTCTCAGCCGCAGAAGAAATCACTTCGGCGAACTTCCCGGTTTCAGCAGCGCGAATTCCGGACGGAATCGTAGCCCGCAACTCTGCAGAACTCACGGCAGACCAGCTCGCCGAGCTGATTCCGGACACGCACAACCTTCGAGACTTCCTGGCGTCGTTGGAAAAAGCGGTAATTCAGCGGGCGCTGAAAATAACCGACGGCGCCCAGGCCGAAGTCGCGCGCCGGCTCGGAATGTCGCGCAGCGATCTTTCGTACAAGCTAGGCAAACATCGGATCAAAGATGCGACGAGCTGACTGCGATCCGGCAATGGCCCCGCACTTACCGCCACAGCCGGCGCGAACCCTGCTCCCCCGGCGCCCAAGGATTGAACCATCCTGACCGATCTTTCGAGCTGATGTGTCGTTTTAGGACTGTCAACTTGCGGTTTACAGGCACGAGAGTTGCGATTCCCTCATCACTCAGGACGACGCGCCGTCCGCATCGATCCTGATCCGCGGACGCCACCGATCGAGTACGCGAGGCAGCTCCTCGAGACTGACGGGTTTGGAAATGTAGTCGTCCATTCCGCAGGCGAAGCACTTCTCCCGGTCATCCGGCATCGCACGGGCAGTAACCGCGATAACGACGACATGTATTCCTTCTCGTTCGGCTGCGCGAATTCGAGCGGCGGATTCGCGGCCGTCCATCACCGGCATTTCGCAGTCCATGAGCACGATGTCATAAGTCTCGCTGGCGACGGCATCCAGAGCCTCAAGTCCGTTCATCGCCTCCGCTACGTTCTGATAGCCGAGCCGCGCGAGTTGTCGCCGTAGCACCATCTGGTTTGTCAGGTTGTCTTCGACGACCAGGACTCGCGCGCGCTGGCAATCGGATTGAGTTCCGCGCTCCGCGGCTACGGTCCTGTTCGTCGCGTCAAGGGGCAACTGCTCGTTGCTCTGAGGGGGCATCGGACAGCTTTGAGATGAGTCGACTTGAGCCCGGGCAAAACGCGCATTGAAATGGAAAGTCGAGCCACGGCCAGGACTGCTAAGCACTCCTATGTTTCCGTTCATCAGATTTACCAGCTTGGTGCAGATAGCCAAACCAAGACCAGTGCCGCCGTACCTGCGGGTAATCGAGCTGTCGGCCTGCGTGAACGGTTGAAACACTCGTTCCTGATCCGCCAAACTGATTCCGATTCCCGAATCTTGAACTTCGAAGCGAACGGTCGTTGAATCGCCGCTGAGTTTCTCCCGAACGACGACCACCTTCACCGAGCCGGACTCGGTGAATCTCACGGCGTTATTGAGGAGGTTGGTCAGGACTTCCCCCAGACGATGCGGATCGCCCTGCAGGTCGCGAGGGATTGCGGGATCGATGCTTGAGGTCAATTCCAGTCCCTTGCGCGCCGCCTGGCTGGCATACAGGCCGAGGGCGGTTTCGACCACATCATGCAGATTGAAGTCGATTTGCTCGATGCAGAGCTGGTTGCTGGACGCTTTCGAAAAATCCAGGATGTCGCAGACTAACCTGAGCAAAATCTCGGAGCTCTTCTCGATGGTATCCGCATATTCGCGCTGCTCGGCGTCCAGCATCGTCTCAGAGAGCATCTCGGACATTCCAATGATTCCATTGAGCGGGGTGCGAAGTTCGTGGCTGACAGTGGCAAGAAAATCGCTCTTGAGCTGGGCCGACTCGAGCGCCAGGTCGCGCGCCCGCGCCATATCGTTCTCGAACTGCTTGCGTTCGGTAATGTCGCGCCAGATAACCACCAGGCAGGCCTGGCCCGCGACGTCAATCGTTATGGTCGTAGTTTGAGCTAAGCGAACCTGTCCGTCTTTCGTGCGGCATTCGAATTCGTAGCCATTTTCGGGGGCAGGATTTCGCAAAAAACGGGCATAGGCTGTGCGGTCGACAAGAAAGCCCATCTCGAACGGAGTCTTACTGATCGTCTCGTTGCCACTGAAGCCGGTCATCCGAAAAAAAGCGGAATTCACATCGACGAACCGCCCGCTGCCAACCGAGACAATCGAGATCGGTTCGCCGGTCGATTCAATAAGCTGCCGGAACCATTCAATCCGGCCGTGCGGACTGTCCTTCATTGCTATCGAAGCCTCTGAGGGTGTCCCTTACCTTTTGTTCGCATCACTTTCGGGCGGTGAAGGAAAACGGTTGTCCAAGTAGGCGTCGACTAATTTTGTCAGCGACCGGGTATCGATCGGCTTGGTGATGTAGCCGTCGCAGCCAGCGGCGATGGCTTTCTCCTCATCACCTTTCATCGCATACGCAGTCAGGGCGAGGATCCTTATCTGCCGCCGGGCGGAGTCGCATTTGAGCAATCGGGCAAATTCCAATCCATCCATACCCGGCAGTTGGATATCCATCAGGATCAGTTGCGGCTCAAAAGTCTCAAGCACCTTGATAGCCTCCTCGGCATCCATGGCGGTCTTCACCACGTAATCGTCGGAATCGAGCACAGCTTTCATAAGCTTCAGGTTCGACTCGTTATCATCAACGATCAGGATCGGATGACCGCTCATTGCGGAGCCCCGCTTGCGGAAGGCACAAAATCGCGCAGCGCTTCGAGCAAGTCGAGCGTGGCGCCGGACCCCTTCTGCACGAAAGATTGGGCCATCGAGCTGAGTTGCCGCCTTTCTTCCCTGCCCAGATCTTTGGCTGTCATGACGATGGCCGGGACTACGCGATTAGCCTTGTTACGCCGGAAGGCCGTCAAGAACTCGAAGCCGCTCATCTCGGGCATCATCAGATCGACGATCAGCGCGGCAGGCTGTTCCGAACGGACCAATTCGAGCGCGACTGCTCCACTCTCGGCGAAGATCGGCTCATAGCCCCATTCGCGCGCGACCGGTTCCAGCAGCCTGGCGACTTTTATCTCGTCGTCAACGATAAGAATTTTCTGACCGGTGTATGGCGCGACTCCGAGCGCCGCCAGCGACGCCAGCAGACGGTTCGGCTGGATCGGTTTGAGCAGGTAATCGTGGATCGGCACCGCCAGACCCGCGGTTTTGTCCGCGACCACGGTAGTTATAATGACTGTGGTGTTCCGGTTAAGCCCCTCGTCGTGGAGTTTGCTAATGAGATCCCATCCGCTCATGTCGGGAAGGATCAAGTCGATTGTGATCGCCGAATAAACGATGCTTTGAAGCTGCTCAAGAGCCGCGCGGCCGGTGCCTACAGCCGTCACGTGATAGCCGGCCTCGGTAAGCATCGTAGTTAGGCTATTCCGATCCTGCTCGTCGTCTTCAACGACGAGTATGGTCTGACCGTGGGAGCCGTTAGCTTGTGTCGCGAGCGACGTATCGAGCGCTGCCACTATCGGATGCGCCGAATCGCCCGAGGAGAAGCAGGACTTTACCTCCGCCAGCAGCGTTTCCGCTGAGCCCGAGCCCTTGCGTACAACCGCCCTGGCCGCGGCCTTGAGCGACTCAAGTTCCTGCCTGAGAAGGTCCTTCGCCGTCATGACGATCACGGGCGTGTCCTTGGCACGGTCCGTGGCTCTCAGCCGCCGCATGAACTCGAAGCCATCAACGTCCGGCATGATCAGGTCGAGCACGATCACATCCGGTAAGTTCTCCGAGAGTGCCTGCAGCGCGTCGCCGGCGCTGGTGTAAGCTTCGGTTGCAAATCCGCTCTCCCTAAGCGCACTTTCGTACAACTTCAGATCTTTTACGTCGTCGTCCACCAGCATCACTGAGGCTTTTGTTGCAGGGCTAACCCCGGCTCGTCCGAGCGCGCCCCGCAAACCTTCCTTGCTGGCCGGCTTCTCAAGAAATTCGTGCACCGCGAACCCAACGCCAATGCCCTCGTCGGCCAGTACCGTGACTACGACCACCGGTACTTCCCGGTTCAGCGAGCGTTCCCTTAAATGGCGCATGACGTCCCATCCGCTCATATCGGGCAGAATCAGATCGAGCGTAATCGCGTCAAACCGACGCCTGTCGAGGAGTCGGATCGCATCGGCACCGTTGATTGCGGACTGGACCGCGTAGCCGGCTTCTTCCAGGTTCGCGACCAGCCAGTCGCGGTCGCGGGTGTTGTCGTCGATCACGAGAACCGAGCGGCGGTCGGAAACGAGAGAGCCCGCGACGTGAACCAGGCCATTCGTCGTTGGCGGCTTCAGCGGCTCCGCCAGTTGCGCCCGCGGCAAGCGTGCGAAGAAAGTGCTTCCTTCTCCGGGAATGCTCGTGACGCCGACCTGGCCGCCCTGCGCCTCGACAATGTGCCTGGTGAGCGCCAGTCCCAATCCGGTGCCCTGGTATTTCTTGGACGCGCTGGCGTCGAGCTGCTGAAATTCAACGAACAGACGTTTGATGTCCTCGGGTTTGATGCCGATGCCGGTGTCCTTGACCTCGAGGATGAAATCGGTTGGCCCGTCCGGCCGCATCACGATCGTCACCGACCCCTCTTCGGGAGTGAACTTGATAGCATTGGACAGGTAGTTGAAGAGCACCTGCTTGAGTTTGCCGGGGTCGAGGACGATTTCGCTCAACTCGGGATCCATCTCGATTTGCAAGTGGATGCGTTTGCGGCTGACCAGCGTGCGCAATACGTCGCGGACTTCGCTCACGAGTTTTTTCGGATCGATCGACTCGGGAAGAAACTCCATCTTGCCCGATTCGACCTTGGACAAATCGAGCACGTCATTGATCAGCTGAAGCAGATGGTGTGCGCTGGTGAGCACGTCGCCGACGTATTCCTTCTGCTTGGCGCTGACCGGGCCGACCTTGCCGTCGTGCAGAATTTCCGAAAACCCGATGATCGAATTCAGCGGCGTGCGCAGCTCATGCGACATATTCGCCAGGAACTCGCTCTTGAGGCGGTTGGCTTCCTGCACCTTCCGGTTCTGCTCTTCGAGCTCGTCGTTCTTGCGCCGAAGCTGCTCTTCGAGGCGCTTCTGCTCGGCAATGTCCTTGGATATGAGCACGAAGCCGACCGGAGAATTATCCGCGTCGCGGCGCAGCGTCATGGCGACCGAGGCGGTGAAGTGGTCTCCGTTTTTGCGGACCCGCTCGAACACCCCCTCCACTTTTCCGGTGCTAATCGCGGTTTCGAAGAACGCGGCCACCTTGCCCGAGCTGACGTCATCGGGAATATGCAGTACCTGGGAATTTCCCTTGCCGACCATTTCTTCGGCGGCGTAGCCGTAGTTGCGCCGCGCGCCCTCGTTCCAGGCCAGGATGTTACCATCGAGATCCATCGCGATGATCGAGTACTCGGTCGAGCTTTCCAGCACGTTGTTCAGGAACGCGGTGGCCTCGGTAAGGTCGTGGTTCTGATTGCGGATTTGTTCTTCGAGCAGCTTCTGCGCGGTAATATCGCGCGCTGCGGCGAACACGCCTTTCAGGTGACCGGCCGCGTCGCGGAACGTAGCTGCATTGTACGAGACCACAGTCTCCTTGCCATCTTTGGCGCGCATGGTCAGCTCATAGTTGGTGACGCGGTCCTCGGCCAGCACCCGCCGGATACCGTCTTCGGCGCGGGCGGGGTCGGTGAAGTAATTCTTGAAGGGCGCGCCGATCAGTTCTTCGGATTTTCGTCCGGTAAGCGTGCACATCTGGACGTTGACGTCGGTGATGACGCCAATCGTATCGGTGGTCATCAACGCGTCGATATTCGATTCGATCAGACTGCGGGTGTAGGTCTGTTGCTCCCGCATATCCTGCTCTATTTGCTTCTGCTGGGTGTTCTCGCGGGCGGCAGCCAGGATACCGGCGACGGCGCCGCTGGTATCGTGAAAAACAGCGGCGTTGAAGGACACCGGAATTTGGCGGCCCGACTTGCTGCGCAACACCAGCTCGTAGTTGGTCACCAGACCCTCGCTGAAGGTCTTGTCGACGCCGGCGCGCGCCATCTCGGCCTCGGTAAAATAGGCGATGAAGGGGCTGCCGATCAGTTGCTTGCGGTTGAATCCGGTCAGTTTGACGGTCTGCTCATTGACGTCGGCGATAATTCCGCTCGGATCGACGGTCAGCAGCGCGTCCACGCTGGATTCGATGAGGCTGCGGTTATAGTTCTGCTGCTCACGGAGCTGCTCCCCGAGGCGCTTTTGTTCGGTGATATCGCGCGCGGTCGCGAAGATTCCGGCAATGTGGCCCGCAGCATTCTTGAAGGTGCCGGCGTTGAAAGAAACAACCGTGCGTTTGCCGGCGCGTGACTTCAGCACCAGCTCGTAGTTGGTGACGGAACCGTGCCACAGAGTCTGCCGCACTCCGGCGGCTGCCCGGTCGGGCTCGGTGAAGTATTCCTTGAAGGCACTGCCGATCAGCTCCTCCCGGGTGTAGCCGATAAGCTTGATCATCTGTTCGTTGACGTCGGTGATGGTCAAATCGGGGTCCACGGTGAAGAGCGCATCGATCGAAGACTCGATCAGTCCGCGGTTGTAGATCTGCGATTCGCGCAGTTGTTCTTCGAGTCGTCGTTGTTCGGTAACATCGCGCGCGACCGCGAAGATACCCTGTACGTTGCCCTCCATGTCTTTGAACACCGAGGCATTGAACGACACCAGGAATTCCCGGCGATGACGCGAGCGCAATAGCAACTCGTAGTTGGTGACAAAGCCTTCGTTCAGGGTCTGGCGGACGCCGGCCTCGGCGCGCTCGGGCTCGGTGAAGTACCCCTTGAACGCGGTCCCGATCAGGTTCTCGCGGCTGTAGCCGGTGAGCCGGACCATCTGCTCATTGACGTCGGTGATGGCGAGGTCGGGGGCGACGGTGAACATCGCGTCGACCGACGACTCGATCAGTCCGCGGTTATAGTCCTGGGCCTGACGGAGCTGGCGCTCGAGGCTCTTCTGTGCCGTGATATCGCGCGCCGCGGCGAACACTCCGCGCAGCGCGCCGTCTTCGCCACGGAAGGTAGTAGCGTTGTAGGAGACAACGGTCTCCTTGCCGTCCTTGGCCTGGATGGTCAGTTCGTAGTTGGTGACCTGACCTTGCGCGAGAACCAGCCTGATGCCGTCTTCGGCGCGCTTGGGATCGGTGAAATAAGTCTTGAAGGGTGTGCCAACCAGCTCGGCGCGCTCGCGCCCCGTAATTGCGCACATCTGGAGATTAACGTCGGTGATGATTCCAAGTGAATCGGTGGTCATCAAGGCGTCGATATTCGACTCGATCAAGCCGCGGTTGTATGCCTGCTGCTCGCGCAGCTCCTTCTCGAGGGTTTTTTGCGCGCCGATATCGCGCGCAGCGGCGAAAATGCCCGCGACCCGGCTCGCGGTATCGCGGAACACCGCCGCATTAAACGACACCTGGGTTTCGGTCCCGCCCTTGGATTTCAGCACCAGCTCGTAGTTCTGGACCACGCCCTGTTCGAGCGTCGTGCGCACTCCGGATGCCGCCCGCTCGGGATCGGTGAAGTAATTCGCAAACGGACTGCCGACCAGCTTCTGCCGGTTTTCCCCGACCAGACGGACCATCTGCTCGTTGACATCGGTAATGCGTCCCTGCGGATCGACCGTCACCAGCGCGTCGAGCAAAGCCTCGATCAGGCTGCGGCTGTAGTTCTGCTGTTCCAGCAACTGCTCTTCGAGACCGCGCTGCTCGGTGACGTCGCGCGCGACGGCGAAAATCCCGCGGACCTCGCCCTGCGCGGTCTTGAAAATCGAGGCGTTGAACGACACCAGCACTTCGCGCCCGCTCGGCGTGCGCAGCGTCAGTTCGTAGTTGGTGACGAAGCCCTCGTTGAGGGTCTTGCGGACCCCGGCCGCCGCGCGGGTCGGTTCGGTGAAGTAGTCGTTGAAACGGCTGCCGATCAGGTTTTCCTTGTGAATCTCGGTCAAGCGCACCATCTGCTCGTTCACGTCGGTAATGATGAGGTCGGGAGAGACGGTGATCATGGGATCGACCGACGATTCGATAAGCCCGCGCGTATAGTTCTGCGCCTGCCGCAGTTCCTCTTCGAGGCGCTTTTGCTCGGTGATGTCGCGGGCCGAAGCGAAGATGCCGCGGACCTTGCCGTCGGTGTCCTTGAAGACCGAGGCGTTGAATGAGACCTGGGTCTCGGCGCCGTTCTTGGAGCGCAGACCCAGCACGTAGTCGGTGACGAAGCCTTCGGCCAGAGTTTTTCTTACCCCTTCGGCGGCCGCATCCGGATCGGTCATGTACTCGGGAAAGGCGCTGCCGATCAGCTCTTCGCGCGAGTAACCGGTCATATGAATCGTTTGTTCGTTAACGTCGGTCACTTTCAGATCGGGATCGACAGTCAGCAGGGCGTCGACCGAAGCCTCGATCAGTCC
This sequence comes from uncultured delta proteobacterium, assembly GCA_963805315.1. Classification (GTDB taxonomy): domain Bacteria; phylum Desulfobacterota; class Binatia; order Binatales; family Binataceae; genus Binatus. Next base: position 227,458 of record CAWDTQ010000014.1, on the reverse strand, counting down.
GCGGGTGTAGTTCTGCGATTGACGGAGTTCTTCTTCGAGTCGCTTCTGGTCTGTGATATCGCGCGCGGCGGCGAACACGCCCTTCAGTTTTCCGTCCGACGAGCGGAAGGTCGTGGCATTATAAGAGACCGCGGTTTCGGTGCCGTCGCGCGAACGCATGACGAGCTCGTAGTTGGTAACGCGGTCCTGGGCCAGCACCAGCCTGATTCCGTCTTCGGCGCGGCGCGGATCGGTGAAGTAGAGTTTGAACGGCGAACCGATGAGCTGATCGCGCGTGCATCCTGTCATCGCGCACATCTGCAAATTCACGTCGCTGATAATTCCGAGCGGGTCGGTGGTCATCAGCGCGTCAATATTAGACTCGATTAGCCCGCGGTTGTACTCGTGCGACTCCTTGAGCTCATTGAGAATCCGCTGCGGCTCGGTCAGATCCTGGGAGATCATCGTGAAGCCGACCGCGTCGCCTTCCGGATTGTGGCGCAACGTGATGGAGACCAGCGCGCTGAATTCGCTGCCGTTCTTGCGCACCCGGCGCAGTTCGCCGGACCACTTGCCTACTTTGCGGACTTCATCGAGGATCGCCTGCGCCCGCCCCTCCTTTACGTCGTCCGGATGATGGAGCAGGAACGCACTCTTGCCGATAATGTCTTCGGGTTGGTAGCCGTAAATCCGGCGCGCGCCTTCGTTCCAGGCCAGCACCTTGCCATCGAGGTCCTTGGCCACGATCGAATATTCGGTCGATCCTTCGAGAATTGATTTCAGGAACGCTACTTGTTCGCCGACACCTGCCTCCAGGGCGGTCACTGACGATGCGACGCTCGGCATTACAATCTCCACTGCTTCAAAAAACCGTCTGATTGGTAGCTACACTAGTCATGCCAGTTCAGCCGACGCGCGGCCGAGTTCCTGGCGAGCGGCATTCTCAGTCCGTCAGGCGCTATCGTTTGCTGCGGTTTCCATTCCCTTCGCCCGCTCTGCCGGTCACAACGTGAAAGGCACAAAGCTGCCGAGCACGTGCCAATTAATTGGCGGCGCATCCGCATCGGTCGTAGCCCCCATGAGCCGGGGCGGAGCAGCCGCTTCTGCCTCTCCGATCAAGAGCAGCGGGTCATGACTTCGGGTAAGTTGACGATCTGCGAGTCTCCGTCGCCGTTGGCGATACGGTTCAAGACGAAGATATCGGGCAGCACTTTAAGTGAAAGCAGGGCGCGACGCGGCTCTGGGATATGGCGAAATGGCACTATATGTCTCAATGTGCAGCTGGCCTGCCCGGTCGATGGCGTCAGAGTGTCTCTACTGTCCATTAGAAGAGCTTTCCTTTCTTCAATGCTCGCTCCTTCATGATCGCGAAGAACACCGGCACCAGTATGAGCACGTGAATCGTCGAGGTGATCATGCCGCCCACGATTGGCGCGGCGATCGGCTTCATCACGTCGGAGCCGATGCCGCTCTCCCATAGAATCGGCGCGAGACTCAGCATCACGACTGCGACCGTCATCAGCTTGGGTCGAAGCCGCTGGACCGCACCTTCGATCACCGCCGCTTCGATGCCTTCGTGAGTGAGTTGCGCCGGCGGCGATGTGACGATTCAGGGCTTCGTGAAGGTAGATCACCATGACGACGCCGGTCTCGACTGCGATTCCGAACAACGCGATATAGCCGACCCATACTGCGACGCTGAAGTTGAAGCCCATCATGTACTGGAGCAGCAGGCCGCCGGTCATCGCGTACACGGTCGGAAGGATCAGCACGATCGCTTCAGTCACCGACTGGAAGAGCATGTAGAGCAGGACAAAGATCAGCCCGAAAACGATCGGCAGGATGACCGTCAGGCGCTTCCGCGCGCGCAACTGGAACTCGTACTCTCCCGACCATTTCAGCGTGTATCCGGCCGGCAGACGGAGTTGCCGATCGAGCACGCGCTGCGCGTTGTCAACGTAGCTGCCGTAGTCCGAGGTCGCGAGGTCAACATAGACGTAGCCGGTGAGTTGCCCGTCTTCGTCGCGGATCATCGAGGGGCCCGGGCTCAAGTCGATATGAGCGACCTCGCCGAGCGGAATCTGCGCGCCTGTCGGCGTCATGATCAATATGCGACGCAGCGCGTTCAGGTCGTTGCGATAGTCCGCGAGATAGCGAACGTTGATCGAGTAGCGCTCGCGACCTTCGACGGTGGTCGCGATATTCTCGCCGCCCATGCCGGAACTAACCGCGCGCTGAACGTCGCCGACTGTCAGCCCGTACCTCGCGGCGACAGCGCGGTCGACATCGACGTTGATGTAGAACCCTTGTGAGACTCGTTCGGCGAATATTCCTCGCGTGCCCGGAACGGACCCAGTATCTCTTCAATCTGAGAACCAATCTGCTGAATCCGGTCAACGTCGGGACCCTGAATTTTTAGTCCTACCGGAGTCTTGATCCCGGTCAGCTCCATGTCGAGCCGGTTCTCGACCGGCATCGTCCAGGAATTCGACAGACCCGGGAAATGCAGCCGGCCGTCCATCTCGGCGATAAGCTGAATCGTAGGTCATGCCCTTTCGCCATTGCTCGCGGGGCTTGAGCATGATCGTCGTGTCGTACATGTCGATCGGTGCGTTGTCGGTCGCGCTGTCTGAACGCCCGACGGAGCCGAAAACGCTTTCGACTTCGGGAAACGTGCGGATGATCTGATCCTGCTTCTGCATCAGGTCCACGGCCGATGAGATCGAAATCCCTGGAAGAGCGGTCGGCATGTAGAGGCTTGATCCTTCATACAGCGGCGGCATGAACTGACTGCCGATCTTGAACAGCAGTGGAATTGTGAGCAGCAGGAAAATCACGTTGGCCGCGATCGTCAGCGCGCGATGACGCAGGCACCATCGGATGACCGGCAGATAGATAGCCTGGAAGAAGCGCGAGATGGGATTGTCTTCCTCCGGTCGCAGACGCTTGCCCCGGATGAAGAGGACCATCAGCACCGGGACCACGGTGATCGCGAGAACCGAGGAGAAGCGCGATCGCGAACGACTTGGTGTAAGCCAGCGGACGGAACATCCGTCCCTCCTGCGATTCGAGCAGGAACACCGGCAGGAAAGAGACGACGATAATAATTAACGAGAAAAAAATTGGACGGCCGACCTGTTTCGCGGCCGACAGCAGGATTTGCTGCCGTTCGGGCGCGGAAACTGACTCGCCTCTTAGCGACGCCTCGTGTTGCGCCTCGGATAAGTGTCGATAGCCGTTCTCGACCATCACAATCGAAGCGTCGACCAGCACACCTATCGCCAGCGCCAACCCGCCGAGCGACATGATGTTGGAGCTGATCTGCAGATAGTACATCGGGATAAACGTCGCGATTACCGCAATCGGTAACGCGAGAATCGGAATCAGCGCGGAACGAAGGTGGAACAAGAAGATGATGATGACGAGACTTACAATGATCGCCTCTTCGAGCAGATCGCGCTTCAGCGTATTGATGGATTCCTGGATGAGTCCGGAACGGTCGTAACCGGCGACGATTTCGACGCCGCGCGGCAGGGTCTTCTGAATCTGCGCCAGCTTTTGCTTGACCCCGTCGATGACGGTGAGGGCGTTCTGCCCGTAGCGCATCACGACGATGCCGCCGACGGTCTCGCCGTCGCCGTTCCACTCGGCAGCGCCCTCGCGCAAATCGGGTCCTAGACTCACCACGCCCAAGTCCCGTATCAGCAGGAGCACTGCCGGGAGCAATTTGGTCCGCAGCATGCCGTCGTGGAACAGGCCATCGCGACGGCGCGCTTGTGCTAAGCGGAATCAGCAGAGCGATCAGAATTATGGCGAGAAAGCGCACGACCACCGCCTTAGTCCGGCCGCATACTGCGGACAATGACGCGAAATGACTCTCGCGAGCGTTGTGCCGGGTTGACGAAGAAGGCAGCGTCGAAGTCCCGTCCACCAATCAAGGCGCCTGAAAATACCCAGTTTCGGCCCCGTTTTCGGGGTCGAAATAGTGCGCAAACCGCGATCTTCAATCCCCTTGGGACCCCCTTTTCGGACCGCTTGAGGAAATCTTCAGTTTAGTTTAGACTTGCTTCAGCATGGTTAATAAGCTCATTCTTAGATATGAAGCTGCATCAAGAATAACGGTCGGTTTCGGGACGTTCAAAGGACGCCAAGTCTCTTATGTTCGTGCAAACCAACGCAACATTTGAACTTGCAGGGCAAAGGAACATGGGAAAATCGCTATTGAAAAGGTTCGAGGGCTCGGAGGGAAGGTCGCATCTGATCGACGCGTTGATCTCGCAGCCGTTGGTCCGCGACCGCGACCTGGCGGAAGTACTCGCGCGCCGACTCAGGTTGGAAGAGATTCCGGCGGGGACGAACCTCATTGAGCAGGGCGCGTTTGACGCCGATCTCTTCCTGATTCTGACAGGCGGGGTCTCGGTTATGATCGACGGGCGCATCGTGGCCCGCAAGGACGCCGGCGAGCATGTCGGTGAAATGGCTGTCGTCGATCCACGTACTCCCCGGTCGGCGTCGGTTACTGCGACTGTCGGATTCGGTCGTCGGACGAATAGCTGAAGCTGATTTTTCGGCGCTGGCCGACAAGTATCCGCGACTGTGGCGCAGAATCGCGCTGGAACTGGCGAGCCGGCTGCGCATTGAAGACGCGATCCATCACGAAGGACAAAAGGCGGGGCGCGCCGCCTAATCACGCTTCATCGACTCCTTAAGCGCTTCGAGTTCGTCAAGCGTACGCGGCCAGTCCTCGTGCAGCAGGCGGGATAAAGCGCGGTCCGCAAGCAGGCGGCCGCCGGTCTGGCAGGTCGCACAATAGTTGGTCTCATTGCTCGCGTAGCGGATGCGCTGGACCTTGGCGCCGCATCGCGGGCACGGCTGTCGGTAGCGGCCGTGAACCGCCATCTCGGGACGAAACGCGGTTACGTGTTCGGGAAATTCTCCCGCCAACTCAGCTCGCAGTCGCTCTATCCATTCCAGCAGCGTCGCGCGAGTGGCGTCGAACAGCCGCTCGATTTCCTCGATCAGTCAATTTCTGCGTCATCGCGATCGGCGAGAGTTGTGCGCGATGCAGAATCTCGTCGGAGTACGAGTTGCCGATGCCGCTGAAAATGTGCGGGTCGGTGAGCGAGCGCTTGAGCGTGTGATTGGACGAGCGAATCGCCGCGCTGAATGCGTCGAGGCTCGCGTCGAGCGGCTCGATACCGCCGGCGTTCAACGAATCCAGACCCGCTTCGCCTTCGACGACGCGGAGCGCCGCGCGGCGCTGTGTGCCCGCTTCGGTAAGCCATAGCCAGCCGTTGTCGAACTCGATCGCGAGCAAGATATTGCGGCTGCCGAGTTTTGGCGCGGACGTTTTCCAATGCAGACGACCGGCGATCATCAGATGCAGTACGAGCCACAAGTCGCTGTCGCTTCGACGCCGATGCAGATCTGTTTGCCGAGCCGTCGAACTTCGCGGACCGTCTTTGCCCACGGTTGCGCTTATCGGAGGAGTCGTCGAGCGCAGCAGGAACGGTGACTTGACTAGCGCCTTGACGAGCTTGTGCCCGACGACCCGCGTTCGCATCGCCTCCACATATGCTGTGACATCCGGCAGTTCTGGCATGAGAGTTAATGCGCGCCTGTGTTAGATTTACCCGAACCACCGCCAAAGAGGACCAGGATAACAAAGTGAATTACTTTCTCGCCAAGACCGAACCGGGGACTTACTCGATCGACGATCTCGAGCGCGACCAACGCACCTCGTGGGACGGCGTGACCAATCCGCAAGCGGTTCGCGCCATCCGCGAGATGAAGCCGGGCGACATCGTATTCATCTATCATAGCGGCGGCGTTTCGAGCGTGGTCGGGATGGCCGCGGTGAAGGGGCAGCCGCGCGACGATCCGAAGAATGCAAAGTCCGCGGTCGTCGATCTTGAATTCGTGGGACGCCTCGAGCCTCCGGTCACGCTGGCTGAGATCAAACAGTCGGGAAAGTTCAACGACTGGGCGCTGGTGCGTCAAGGGCGTCTGTCGACGATGTCGGTGCCAGAGACGTTCGTGGCCTGGATGCGCGCGCGCTATCCGAAGGCAAAGATCTAGAACCGATTCTTCACTTGTAGCTGAACTCGAACGGCGCGCTGCCGAGAACCTGAATCGAGAAAAAAACGGGGACGGCCATGAGTGCCGCCCCCGTTCAACTAACTAAACTAACGTGCCGGTTACGGAGTGCTCTTCGCCGGCTTCTCCTTGTTAAACGTCAAGACATTGCTACAACGCCGGCCGCGACGTTCAAGCCGTTCTGTCCTTCGATCGAAACCGGCTGCAACGCAATCGAGCTGTTGAAGCCTCCGACCAGGACGTTGGCGCCCGCGCCGACTCCGACCGCTGCACTCGCAGTCGCTCCGCCGTAGTGACCCGCCAGCGCGCCCTGGCCGAGGTTGGTGGTCGGGGCGAGAACTGCCCACAAGAATTACGCCCGAAGAAAGGTAGCCGATGTCAGCGCCGAACTTCGTGATCGAGCCGGTGTAGTACTCGGTGTATCCCGGCTGGAGGGCATACGCGCACTGCAGTTTGCGCGACGAGCCGAAAATAAATCCCCATCCGGCCGCGACGTGACAAGTCAGGTATCCGGCCCGAACTGCTGCCCCTCCGCCCGATGCCGGCGCCGGTGCAGGTGCTGCGCCCTGGGCCCGTGCCGATGGTGCACCGGCGGCCAGTGCCACCGCCAACCCCAGTGCGATTACCATTCCTCGTGCTTTCGAATTCATTTTTCTCCTCCGTTCTTTGCTGAGGCTTTCCGTTCCGGATGGCCGGACCCCGAGGAAAAGTTCCTCTCGTTGGTTACCCAGTCGTGGTGCAACCTCGCACTTTACCTCGGCAAAATGCAATACGAGCAGTCTGAGTTCCAGCGCCTATCCCTTGACTATGACCTTGCAATGCCGCACCATCCTGCGGTCTTTGCTGAAGCCAAAGCCCGAGGAGACCCACTGATGAGCCTTAAGACCATTCTCGCAAGTTTCACCGCACTTTCGCTGCTAGCCTGCACCCTTGGCCTGAGCGGGCCGGCCTTGGCGCAGACCTCGCAAAAGCAGCTCGACATCGCGGCCGCGCGCGCACAACGCAAGGCAACAGTCGGCGCCAATATGAATCTCAGCGCCGACGAAGCGACCAGGTTCTGGCCGGTTTATGATGCTTACGAAGCGAAGATGGATCGCGTCGAAGACCGCCACGTAAGAGAGCTCAAGGAATTCGCCGCCAAGTACACTAACTTCACCGACGCCGATGCGAAGAAAAAGCTCGACGAAGTCATGGCCATCCAACAGGCGCGACTTGATGTGCAGCGAGAGTTCATCCCGCAGTTTCTCGCGGCAGTCTCACAAGTCAAGGTGACGCGCTTCTACCAGATCGACAACAAGATCCAGGCGCTGATCCAGTGCGACATCGCGCAGTTGGTGCCGCTGGCAGCGTCGCCGGGCGAGGTGGCTCCGCAGTAGCCGGTTATTTGTGCGCGCGTTCGATGGACGCGAGGATCAACTTGCCGGCCGCCTCGCGATCCACCCAGTCGCCGATCTTCACCCACTTGCCCTTCTCCAGATCCTTGTAGTGGCGGAAGAAGTGATCGATCTGGTCGAGCATGATCGGCGGCAGGTCGGTGTAGTTCGCGATCCCGTCGAAGTACGGATTTAACTCGTCAACCGGCACCGCGAGGATTTTCTCGTCGATGCCGTTCTCGTCTTCCATCAACAGCGCGCCCACCGGACGGCATCTGATGACCGCGCCGGGCGCGACCGGCACCTGCGACAGCGCGAGCACGTCGCATGGGTCGCCGTCTTCGGACAGCGTGTTCGGAATGAATCCGTAGTTGGCCGGATAGTACATCGCGGTATGCAGAAAACGATTCACGAACAGCGCGCCCGAGGCCTTGTCTAGCTCGTACTTCACCGGAACTCCGCCCTGCGGAATTTCCACCAGCACATTGATGTCATCGGGCGGGTTGCGGCCGGGCGGAATTTTCGGTGACATCCATCGGTACGCGCCTCCGTAGATTGAACTGAGTAGAGCATGCGATCGCGACTGAGGCCATCGCGAGCGCGTTGGATTGCCTTGGTACCGAATCACTTGAGGCCGAGCTTCTTGATGCGAGTGTTAAGGGTGCTTGGGCTAATCCCTAGCAGCTCAGCGGCACCGCCGGGTCCATAGATTCTGCCACCGCTGCGTTTCAATGCGGCAGCCATGTTGTCCCGCATGCGGCGGCTCATCTCCTTATCCGGGATCACTTCAGATTCTTCGCGTGATTTGGACCGAGTGGTCGCCAGCCGCTGACGATCCTGATTCGGCAGCTGGAATATCCAGCCTGAGCGATCCCAGGCGAGAGGTAATCACCGCCCGCTCGATAACGTTCTGCAGCTCGCGGACGTTTCCGGGCCAATCGTAATTCTGCAGTTGCCGGACCTGGCTCGCAGTTAAATGCAGACCCGCGCGACTGAACCGCTTACAGGCCACCTCCAGAAAATGCTTCGCGAGTAATGGAATGTCATCCTTGCGCTCGCGCAACGGCGGCACCTCGATCGGAAAAACGCTCAGCCGATAGTAGAGATCCTCGCGGAACCTTCCCGCGCGGACCAGGCTTTTGATGTCGCGATTGGTCGCCGCGATAATGCGGACGTCGACGCGCCGCGTCGTGTCAATCCCGACCGGCTCAAATTCGCCGTCCTGCAGAACCCGGAGCAACTTCGGCTGCATCGCCAGCGGCAGCTCGCCTATTTCATCCAGAAAAAGTGTGCCGCCGTCCGCCAGTTGAAAGCGGCCGATGCGATCTCTCAAGGCCCCGCTGAATGCCCCCTTGATATGGCCGAAAAACTCACTCTCGAACAGCTCCCGGGGAATTGCGGTGCAGTTGATCTTAACCAATGGACGGTCATGCCGCAGGCTCCTTTCATGGATGGCGCGGGCGACGAGTTCTTTGCCGACTCCGGTCTCGCCGAGGATAAGTACGGCGGCATCGGTCGGAGCGACCATTTCGATCTGCTCGAGCACGCGGTGCACTCCGGCACTTTTACCGAGGATTGTGCCGCTGCCGGAAGCCGCTCTGACCTCCTCCTGCAGATAAGCGTTCTCCGACTCCAGGCGCTCGCGCAGCCTATCGTAGAACTGAACCCGCTCGCTGATATCGCGCCAATTGAAGACGACACATGGAGGATCGGTAGGGTCCCGCAATCGCCTGCCAACTGCCTCGACGTCGATGATTGAGCCGTCGCGGCGTCGGGCATGCACGCGCAGCGTCTGAACTTCTTCCGGATTTTCAAGCGCGCGGCGGATCTTATCGATAAGTGGAGCTACGTCTTCCGGGCTGATGAAGTCACCGGCTTGACGCCCTATCATCTCCTCCGGCTTGTAACCCAGCAGGCGCTCGGCCGACGGTCCTTCGTACAAAATCCGTCCGTCAGCGTCCAGGACAGTGATGCCGTCGGACGCGTTTTCGATAAGCGCGCGAAGGCGGTCATGGCTGCGGCGAAGCTCCTCGCGATCCTCAGCCCAACGAACCAGCTGGGTGATCATCCAGTCGACCCTGGCCGCTTCGGATGGCTGCGCGATTAGCTCCGGCGGTTCGTAGTAGGGATCGGATATAAGCTTGTCCTCGACGATAGCCAGGGGATGGCTGCGGAGCGCGGCTTGAAGATACTCCGCAGAAAGTCGCTGTCGCTCGTAAATGCAGAGGGCGATGGCGCGCTCCTGTCGGGAAGAACTCGGTATTCAGGCGCGCCTCCCATTCGATCAGAGCGTCATGCGCAACCTCGAGTTCCAGCCCCCAGGTCATTTCAACCACGAAAGCGGCGCGAGAAAAACCGGCATTCACAGCCTGCCGAGCTCTGGCCCTGAACACCGCGAGGAAGGCGGACGCGTCGAACTTCTTCAGCGGCATATATTCGCGACTGCTGAGCAAGGTGAGGGCGCCCCGTTCACGCGCCTGCTCGACGTTGATTCCCGCTTGAGTGAGTTCGGCAACCACGTCTTCAACTGCGCGTTCGCCGGTTGCGTAAAAGCACATCTCTTTTCGGGCGAGGCAGCGCCGCACAAAGGGAACAATGACAGAACGGACCACGGCCGCGCCGGATGAGATCACGCACACGTGATCGCCCGGTTGGAGCGATTCTATCTGCTCTTCAAGGGTCGGTACGCTGAAGAGACCTGAGCGCATTGCCCCACCTGCCTGGCGTCCAGCTAAATGTGCTTCGTGCTTGTTCCCAGCAATCTTGCGGCCGCTCGAGCCCCATCCGTCGAGTCCGTCTATTGGATTCTACGTGGAATCGCTGAGTAGGCCGCGCCAACTGCTACGTTTGCATCGGTTGCCTCCGCAACGGAATGTCGTTGCGATCGTGCTGTTACAACGGAATTTCGCTGCGATATATCCCATTGGACTCTCGAACGACCAGCTTCGTCAAGCTCTTTTGCTCTGCAGCCGATGGCATAACCCGTGCTCTCACCTCGATGGTGGTTAAACGTAATATTCGACTAGGTCTCCCGGCTTCGAAGACTTTCGACCTGCAGCACTTGGATCAACAAGGAATTTTCGAGATCGACCGGTCTGCTATGGTTCGCCAGCTGCGAAGCCTCCGCCGTGAGATCGAACTGGGCGTGGAGGAAATAGAAATGGTTGCGGCCGAGAGAGTATTTCGCGAGCCGCTCTCTCGCGCACTGGTAAATGAAGCAGGAAAGTTAGCCGTCGCTGCAAGGGAGTTGACCATCCTGGAGCGATTGGTCGAACGATCGCAGATGCCCAAAGATCCCGTACTACCTGCGCCAAAGTCAGTGCCGAGCCAACGTCGGAATACGCGCAGCTGACGTCAGACTCTATCGCGAGTTGGATCGCCTCAATCCCGAAATAGCCGTAGCGCCGGACGGGTTGAACGTCCGACTGCTTTGTTGCGCTGCCTCGGAGCGTGATAGTCTCGGTCGGGTAATATCTCAGCCAACGCGGCGTAGCGGAGCGCATCATGGTGAAGATCGAGCGCGAAATTCCTATCCAGATCGATCAGGGTGAGAATCCATTCCTCAAGGGAATCTACGCGCCGATCGCGACCGAGATTACCGCAGACGATTTGACCGTCATCGGCGAGATACCGAAGGACCTCGACGGCGTCTACCTGCGCAACGGCCCCAACCCTATCTTTCAGCCGCGCGGCCGCTATCACTGGTTCGACGGCGACGGCATGGTGCACGGCATCGAGTTCCACGACGGCAAGGCGATCTACCGCAACCGCTGGATTCGCACCGAAGGATTCGCCGCCGAGCAGGATGCGAAGCGCTCGATATGGCCGGGCCTGATGGATCGTCCCGATCCCAACGTTCCGCGCGGCGCCGGTTCCGACGGATGGCTCAAGGACTCCGCCAACACCGACCTCGTATTTCACAACGGCTACGCGCTGGCGCTGTGGTATCAGTGCGGGCTGCCGTACAAGCTCGATCCGCGCACGCTCGAGACGCTTGGCGTCGAGCGCTTCGGCGGCAAGCTCGAGCGCGCGGTGTCGGCGCACGCCAAGGTCGATCCCTTAAGCGGCGAGCTGCTGTTCTTCGACTATGCGACCCGGCCGCCGTACATGACCTACAACGTGGTCTCGGCGCGCGGCGAACTGACCCATCATGAGCCGATCGATCTTCCCGGCTCGCGGCTGCCGCATGACATGGCGTTCACCGAGAATTACTCACTGCTGATGGACCTGCCGCTGTTCTGGGATCCGCAGTTGCTGGAGCGCAAGGTGCACAAGGTCACTTACTATCCCGAGCTGCCGAGCCGGTTCGGGATTTTGCCGCGCTACGGAACCAACGCCGATGTCAGATGGTTCGAGGCGTCGCCCTGCTACATCTACCACGTGGTCAATGCATGGGAGGACGGCGACGAATTCGTGATGGAAGCGTGCCGCGTCATCCAGGCGGAGCCGGGCGCGAAGCGCGGCGAGGGCGAGCTCGCGCGGATGCGGGCGTTTCTGCGCCTCGAGGCTCAACTATGCAGGTGGCGCTTCAACCTCGTGACCGGAGCGGTGACCGAAGAGCAGCTCGACGACGAAAAGACCGAATGGCCGACGATCAATCGGCAGATGATGGGGCGCAAGTCGCGCTACGCATACAACTCGTTCGTGCCGCACTACGAAGGGCTGGTGAAGTACGACACGATGCGCGGCACCTCGGAGAAATACCTGTTCGGCGCGGGACGCACCTCGAATGAAGCGCCGTTCGCGCCGCGCGTCGGCGCACGCGATGAAGACGACGGCTACGTCGTGACGTTCGTTGCGGACTCGAACGCGATGAACGCGAGCGAGGTCGTCATAATCGATGCGAAGAATTTCGCCGCCGGCCCGATCGCGCGCGTGCAAATTCCGCAGCGCGTGCCGGTCGGGTTCCACTCGACGTGGATCCCCGGCGATCAGTTGCGCGCGCGCTAGCTGCGCGGCTATTGGTTCGGCGTAGGACCGGTCACCTTCGCATTCTCTGTATTCACTTCGATACGGTGCTGCTGCCCGGTCGTTTTGTCGGGGACGATCGTATGAATGTCGCCGCTGATCAGCGTCACGCGGCTCGCAACCGCCTGCCCATTCGCAGTAGTGCTCTCCTCGATCACGATACTGGTGCCGCCACTGAGAGCCAGCGAGCTGCCATCGGCAAACCCCAACGTCAGGGAGGCGTCAGGCGGCGTGGACACCTTGTCGTGAAGCATGACCGGCGTCCCCTGTTGCGCTGGCAAGGTCGCGCCACCGCGCTGAATCTGCGCGCTCCCGCTGATTTGGGTCACCGAGCCGACAGATTCATCGGCGCGCGCAGACGAGCCCGCTGTCAGCAGGCCGATCATCAGTCCAGCAACAATGATTGCAATTGATCGCTCGGTGATTCCTTTCATATGGACTCCAATGGTCGCGCTGTTGCAAAAAATTATGCCCGATACGATAGCACTGTCGTGACACAAACGCCCGCACGCTATACAACGCGTTGAAACCGAAGGCCGTGGCGGCTACCGTGATAGTCGGGGCGTCGAACCAATCAGTGACGGGAAGGCGGAAATTGACTCTGGCCGCCGCGATTGTAGTCGCCGCCGCGGTCGCGGCGGGATGCACGACGACTACGGAGATCGATCAGACGTTGCCGCCGTACGCATCCATATCGGACGAAGCGCGCGATCCGGCCAGCGCGCCAACACCCACTCCTTCGGCGAGTTCATCGGGTGATTCCGGCGGCGTCATGAGCGCGATAGGAACTGCGATTATGTATCCGTTTCACCTTATTGGTGGAGGGTTCGGATCGGATTCGAACTAGATATCCCGGTCGCCCGCTTCTTAGCAGCTCGTGAACAGCCCGAGATTCATCAGTATCCAAACCCCGCGCCTGGTGCTCAGGCGGTTTCGCGAGTCAGACCTCGCGAGCTTCATGGCCTATCGGAACGATCAGGAGGTCGCGCGTTACCAGTCATGGGAATCGATCTCGCGCGCCGAAGCGAAGAAATTCATCGCGGAGCAGAGCCGCCGTCGCCCCGGCATTCCCGGCAAATGGTTTCAATTTGCGGCTGAAATCAAGGCGGGCGGCGCGCACGCCGGCGACTGCGCGTTGCTGGTTATCAGGTCGGCGCCGCGAATCGCGGAAATCGGCTACACCTTTGCGCGCGCATACCAGGGTGTCGGACTGGCGACCGAGGCCGCGCGAGCCGTGGTGGATTTCGCGTTCGACTCACTCGGGATGAACCAGGTCATCGCGACCACGGATTGCCGCAACCATTCGTCGGTCGCGCTGTTGGTGCGGCTGGGGATGAAAAGGGAAGGGCACTTCATCCATAACGCGTGGTTCAAGGGCGAGTGGTGCGACGAGTATCAGTACGCAATGTTGCGAGATGAGTGGTCGCGCATCCGATTTTCTTGACAATACCGGCCGCAAGATCATTGATCTGGCTAGTCCGCCTTCAAGGAGGATTTGCTCATGACCCGGATAATCGACGCTGACGGGCATATCGTCGAGCCGCGCGCACTCTGGGATGATTACGCCGAGCCGCAATTTCGCGATCGGATGATCCAGATCCGCCGCAATCGCGCCGGCGCCGACGAACTGTGGATCAATAACGAGAATCGCAGCCGCCCGTCGTTGCCGGTCTCGGCGTCGATGACGCCTGGTGGACTCTCGGACCTCGAGCGCGCGCGCAAAATCACCTGGGACGACATCCTCCCCGGCGGCTACGATCCTTACGCTCGAATCCAGGTGATGGATGAAGAGGGCATCGACGTCGCGGTCCTTTACCCGTCGCTGTGGCTGCTCTACGGCGACCTGACCGATCCGCAACTCGCGGCGGCCGCATGTCGTGCCTACAACAACTGGCTGGCTGACTTCTGCAAGCCGTTTCCGAAACGATTGTTCGGCGTCGCGCCGATGCCGGTGCAGAGCGTCGATGAGGCGGTGCGCGAGATGCGTCGCGTCGTGCGCGAGCTCGGCTTCAAAGCGGTCTTCATCAGGCCCAATCCGTTCAACGGGCGGCGCCTCAACGACGCGGCCTACGATCCGTTCTGGCGCGAGGCGCAGGAGCTGGACATTCCGGTCGCCGTCCACGGCAGTTTCGGCACGCGAATGCCGACGATGGGCGGCGATCGCTACCACGACCCGTTTTTCTTCCACATGGTTTGTCATCCGTTCGAGCAGCAGGCGGCCTGCATGGACATCGTATGCGGCGGGGTGCTCGCGCGATTTCCAAAACTGACGGTCGGGTTCCTCGAGTCGGGAATCGGATGGCTCGGCTACTGGCTCGATCGGATGGATAGCCACTACGAGAAGATGGGGACGTATGTGCCGTGGCTGAAGCGCAAGCCGAGCGAGTACTTCGCCGAGCGATGCTACGTGTCGATGGATCCGGACGAGAGCACGCTCAAGGCGATCATCGATCTGGGCGTCGAGCGCAACGTGCTATGGGGGTCGGACTACCCGCACTTCGACTGCACTTATCCGGGCGTGGTGCGCGAGGTGACTCGCGCGCTGGGGAAATTGTCGGACAGCGCGCGCGACAACATCCTGACGCAGAATGCATTGCGGTTTTACCGGCTCAGTTGATTAGGCTGCGCGGGCGTGAACGATCGCACCGCCGAGCCCCCCACCCGCGATGACACCGTGGAGGCCGGAGTACATCGAGAGTACGAAGTTGTACCAATCGGCGCCTCCGATGTTTTCGATTTCGGCGCGCTTGCGGCTGATTCGATCGACGAAGGTCGCGTACCATCGAGCATAGTCGGCGCTTAGATCCTCGACGGCGCCGGGCTCCCATCCGGCCTCACGCAGCATCTGCGCAATTTCCGACAACCGGATCGCGTGCGGCATGAGATCCGGGCTCTTTATGCCGACTGATTGCTCGCCGACCGTGTAGTCGAAGATGACAAGCTGCGCGCCGGGTTTCGCAACTTTCCTGAGTCCGGCCAACGCGTCGGGTTGACGATCGAACGCGTAGAAGGCGTTGAGCATATAGATGATATCGAAGTTTTGAGCTACGGTGCGCGGGACGTCGAGCACGTCGCAGACGTGGAATCCGATCCTGGGAAAGGTTACGCGGGCGTATTCGATGGAGTCGGCGTCGCGATCGATTCCCGCGACATGACCCCATCCCTGGCGGCGAAGATATTCGGCGCTGCCGCCGCGGCCGCATCCTACGTCGAGCATCCAGCGGTCGGCGTTCTTCGGTATCGAACGGAAGGCGCGCTCGATTGCCTCTTCCTCGCCGGCATGGGCGTAGTCGCCGTCACGAATCAGCGCGAGGATGCGCTTGCCCTCGAATGAGTTCATGTTCATCGGCATCTGACTCACGATCAAGTAATATACCAGCGGAGATGATCATGGCGCGCGGACGTTCAACAACAATTTGGATCGCCGCAATTTGGATCGCCGCGACCGCGAGCATGCTACTGGGCGCAAAACCCACTCCAACCAACGTGCCCGTTCCAATCTACCTGGGTGTTCTCGAACCGCCGGTGGACCAGGCGAAAGGACAGTTCCATGTGCGGGTAGCCTTTCGTTACCACGACCAGCAATGGAGCGCGATGCCCGATCAGGACAAAGACCATGATGCGCTCAAGCTTGCCGCAAAGTTTCCGCTCCAGGTCTCGTGGACGATCGCGCTAAACGGCAAAAAACTCGGCGAGGTGACCAGCTTGCGGCCGCCATCGCTATAGCAGTTCGGATGTTGGCCTCGAGGGTTTGAAGACGGGCTCGACACCCACCTGCAATCCAAGACGGCGCGGCGGCGTTCGCGACCTCGAGAGGCACCGCGGCGTATCGGCCGCTGGTCGCAGTCTCCAAGCCGAACTACCAGGACCCCGACCAATGGAAGCCGTTTGACCCGCCGGCGGCAATGCGAGTAGGAGCGGCCGCGGCGTTCAAACACAAGATCGCGCTCGACCTGAATTGCGACGGCAAGCCGACGCGCGACTATCCCGACTCGGGGATACAGACTTACGGCAAAGCGTACCGGTCAATGAGTGGCGACGTGTTGATCGGGATGAACCCGGATTCGCGATTCAAGCGCTGCGGCGGCGCAAAGGGCGACGAGTGGAAGTCCGTGTGGTTTCATTTGAAGGACGATAAGTTCAGCTGGATCGGCAACGGGCTAACGCTGCTGGATATCGGGGACTACATCGGTGACGGCTTCACCGAAGTCATGTTCCAGTACGACGGCGACAATCGCGACGGCTACGTGTTGCTCGACCCACGCGACGATTCGAAGTACGAATTTTCGTGGCCTGGTCACTAGTTCCGCACGAGCGCTTTTTCAGGCGACGGCGTCACCTTCGAGGCGGAATCCGATCCGCACTTCCACCTGGAATGTCGGATCGCCCGCCTTGCTTACCGAGCCGCGAATGTCTTTGACCTCGAACCAGTCGATGTTCCGTATCGTCTTGCGCGCTTTGGCGACTGCATTGCGCACTGCCTGCTGGATGCTGTCATCGGACACCCCGACAACCTCGATTATCTTGAACGTCTTGTCCGGCATCAGACTCTCCTTTGCGCGACACGCGGGTTTTGGCTCTCATGCTGCTCTATTCCGAATGTCTGTCGCTGCGCAAGCGGCGTGCGCTCACGTTGCCCTGCAAGCGTCGAGGGCTGAGAATTCACGGCGATTCGATCGATCCATTGTCGATGCGGCTTTGCTTCCAGACCTCGGGCAGGAACTCGTGGTAGCGGATGGCGCCGTCACCGATCATGACGAAGACGGCGGGACCGCGCTGATCGAGCTTGCGGGCGGTGGTCCCGGGCAGCACCTTGTCGAGGATGCCCGAGTAGAGCTGAGCGAAGGTGTCGGCGGAACTTGCGTCGCGAAAGGTCAGCATCCATAGCACGGTCAGCGATTTACCTTTCTGCAGCGCAACGATTCGATCGCCCGCCCACTTGGTGGACGCCTCGACATACGGCGTATCCTCGCCCATCGTGCGCTCGAGCATGATCTTCAGCATCAGCTCGCCGAGCGTGTCCTCGTCAACCTTTTTCCAATCGCGCAGAACTTTTTCGTATCCGGCGAGCTTGACGGTCTTGGCGGGAGTCGGGTGATCGAAGTACAGCTCGGGATGCATGATCTGTTGCGTCGACAACGGCGGTCCTTTGAAGAGCGCGTTGACGCCGTCCCATCCTTTGCGATGATAAGCTTCGGCGACGAAACGGGCGCCTTCGGTGTACTGAAAAATGAACGGGTAGGTGATCGCCCGCGGCTTATCCCCAAGGCGTCCCATGAATACGGGAACGATGTCCTGCAGATGCGTGCCGAAGTAGTCGATAGTCTGGTCGTCAACACGGCCCGTCACCACTGAAAATCCGGACAGGGTCGCATCGCCTTCGACGATTGCCTTGTAGGCGAGTTCGCGGTCGGTATCGTCCTTGTATTTTTTCAGCACGTCGCCAATGTCGAAGTGTTGATCCTGAAGCGCGTGGGTCAGCTCATGTCCGAGCGTCCCCACGGTCTCGAGCTTCTTGAGCTGCGCCACGTAATTTCGAAATCGCTCCGGGAGCGCGACCGTGACCGGCCGGTCGATGATGACTATTTCCTTGTGCGTGTCGTCGTAGAAGCCGGCCACCTCGAGGGTCATGGCGGCGAGATCCTTGCGATCGATTTTCAGATCTCGCGGCAGGAGGCCGATCATCTTGTTCTCCTCGATGCCGGTCTCGATTTCCTCCTGGCTTACATGCCGCGCGAACTCGGCGTTGAACCTTGCCTGGGTCGCCGCGACGCTGAGGTAGGTCACGGGCACATCGTCGGTGAACTTGAGCCCGCGAATCTTCTGAACGCGAGTCTTGACCACGTCCGCCTCGTCGCCGTTCAGAACGCCGTCCTGCGCGGCGGCAAGGTTGCAGAGTGATGCGACGACAACGCACGCGGATGCGATTATCGCGATGAATCGTGGCAGCCGGATTCTCCCCAAGATGCGATTCCCCCTCTTTCGCGACTAGACGCCTATCAGGAGGCGAGGCGGCCTTTTGCTGGGTCGGCGGTTGGGCGGGTTGCGAGTTGCGCCGGTGTGGGTTGGGGCGCGGGGACCAGTTGGCGTCCTTCGCGCCATGCGTTGTAACGCTCGAGGAACGCTTCCATGTAGGTGTAGAAGACGGGCGTTATGTAGAGAGTCAGGAACTGCGAGAAGAACAAGCCTCCCACGACGGCTACACCCAGCGGACGGCGCGACGAGCCGCCGGCGCCGAGTCCTATCGCGATTGGTAAGGTGCCCATCAGCGCGGCCATCGTGGTCATCATGATGGGGCGGAAGCGGATGATGCATCCTTCGAAGATCGCGTCAGCGGGCGACTTGCCTTCCGTGCGCTGCGCGTCGAGAGCGAAGTCGATCATCATGATGGCGTTTTTCTTGACCAGGCCGACCAGCATGATGACGCCGACGAACGCGAACAGGTCGAGCTCCATGCCGAAAATCCACAACGTCATCAGCGCGCCGAAACCGGCGGAAGGCAGGCCGGAGAGAATCGTGATCGGATGGATGAAACTTTCGTAGAGCACGCCGAGCACCAGGTAGATGACCAAGATCGTCATCGCGAGCAGGATGCCGAGTCCCGAGAGACTCGACTCGAATGCCTCAGCGGTGCCCTGGAAGCTGGTCGTGATGCTGTCGGGCAGCGTGGCGGCGGCGAGCTTGTGGACCTCGGCGAGCGCCTTGCCAAGTGAAACGCCGGGCGCGACGTCGAACGAAATGGTGGCGGACGGCAGTTGTCCCGAATGATTGATCTGCAAAGGCCCGAGCGATCGCGTGAACTTGACGAGGGTATCAAGCGGGACAAGCGCTCCGCTGGATGAGTGCACGTACAGGAGCGACAGGGTGGACGGATCGCCTTGATACTGCGGCAGGACCTCCATGATCACCCAATACTCGTCGTTGGGCGCGTAGATGGTGGAGATCTGGCGCGAGCCGTAGGCGTTGTAGAGCGCGTCTTCGATTGCGCCGGCGGAGATGCCGAGCGAATGCGCCTTGTCGCGATTGATGTCGATGCTTACTTGCGGATTTTCGACCTGCAGGTCGCTGTTGACGCCGCGCAAATCCGGCAACTGGCGGAGTTTCGATTCGAGCATCGGAGCGTACTTGTAAAGCGTCGCGGTATTCTGGCTCTGCAAGGTCATCTGATACATGCTGCGCGTGAATTGCGCGCCGATCCGGATCGGCGGCGGATTCTGCAGAAACACGCGCATCCCGGGTACGCTGTTAAGAATCGGGCGCCACTTGGTAATCAACTGATCGACGCTGAGCTTGCGCTCGGCCGCGGGCTTCAGGTGCAGAAAGATGATGCCTGAATTGGTCGCGCCGCCCGGGCCGCCCGAACCGACGCTGACGAAGTAGCTTCGGATGTTCGGATCGTTCTTGATGAGGCTGGCGGCGGCGAGCTGATGCTCGACCATCGAGTCGAAAGAAATTCCCTGCGCAGCGAGCGTGAAAATAATCAACTGGTCGGCGTCTTCCGAGGGCAGGAAGCCCTTGGGAATCGCGTAGAACATGTAGATCGTGGCGAGCAGCAGCGCGCCGGAGAAATACATGGTCGCGCGGCGATGGCGCATCACCCACGCCAGGCTGCGCTGATAGCCGTCGAGCATGCGATCGAACCAGCGCTCGGTGACGGAATAAAATTTGCCGTGGCGCTCGCTGCCAGGCGGGCGCAGAAAGCGCGAGCAGAGCATCGGCGTCAAGGTCAGCGAGACGAAGCCCGAGACGAGGATAGCTGCGCCGATCGTGACCGCGAACTCATGCAGCAGGCGGCCGAGGATGCCGCCCATGAACAGCACCGGGATGAACACTGCCGCCAGCGAGAAGGTCATCGAGAGGATGGTGAAGCCGATTTCGCTGGAGCCGTCGAGCGCCGCGGTCATCACGTCCTTGCCCATCTCCATGTGGCGGACGATGTTCTCGAGCATGACGATGGCGTCGTCGACGACGAAGCCGACGCCGAGTGTAATCGCCATCAGCGAAAGGTTGTCGAGCGAGTAGTCGAGCGCCCACATGACGGCGAAAGTGCCGATGATCGACATGGGCAGCGCGAGGCTGGGGATGACGGTCGCGGAGAGGTTGCGCAGGAAAAGGAAAATCACCATCACGACCAGGAAGATTGTGAGCAGCAGCGTGTATTGCACGTCGTTGACCGACGCGCGAATGGTCTCGGCGTGGTCGCCGAGCATGACGATATGCAGGCCGGCGGGAACTTCCGCGCGGAAGGCGGGAATCAGGCGCATCACGTTGTCGACGACTTCGACGGTGTTGGTTCCGGGCTGGCGCTGCACCGCGAGCACGACCGAGCGCTCGCCGTTGGCCCATCCGGCGGTCTTGTCGTTCTCGACGCTGTCGAGCACGCGGCCGATGTCCTCGAGACGAACCGGGGAACCGTTTTGATAGGCGACAATCAGCGAGCGATAGGCGGCGGCGTTGGTCAACTGACCCTTGGTGTCGACGGTGAACGCCTGGTGTTTGCCGTAGAGCGTGCCGGTGGGCATGTCGACGTTCGCGGCTTGGATCGCGGACGAGACTTCGTCGATGCCGATGCCGCGGGTGGCGAGCGCTTTCGGATCGAGCTGGATGCGGACGGCGTACTTCTGGGAGCCGTACACCTGCACCTGCGCGACGCCGGAGACCATCGAGATCCGCTCGGCGAGGTAAGTCTCGGCATACTCATCGACCTGCGAAATCGGCATCGTGGTCGAGCTCAGCCCGAGGTACAGGATCGGCTGATCTGCCGGATTAACTTTGCGATACGACGGCGGACTCGGCATCCCCTGCGGCAGTTGCGCTTGCGTCTCGGCGATGGCGGCCTGCACGTCCTGCGCGCCGGCGTCGATGTTGCGCGTGAGATTGAATTGCAGCGTGATGTTGGTCCCGCCCTGGATGTTGGACGAGGTCATCGAGTCGAGGCCGGCGATGGTCGAGAACTGTTTTTCGAGCGGGGTCGCGACGGACGACGCCATCGTCTCGGGACTGGCGCCGGGCAGCGACGCGCTGACGACGATAGTCGGGAAATCGACGTTGGGGAGATCGTTGACCGGCAGGTAGCGATACGCCATCAGGCCGAACAGCACGATCGCGAGCGAACTCAGCGTCGTCATGACCGGGCGGCGGATAAAAGCTGCGGCGATGTTCATGATGCGGCGCCGCTCTCGGCGTTCAGGCCGCTTTTGATCGTGACCGTCGCGCCGGGAATCAACCTGAGTTGTCCGTCGGTTACGACTGTTTCGCCCGCTTTGAGCCCGCTGGTGACGACGGTCTCGTTGTCGATCGATTCTCCGATGACGACCGGCCTGATCGCGGCTTTCATGTCAGGCTGCACGACGAAAACGAACGAACCCTGCTGGCCGGTCTGGACGGCCTGCGACGGTACGAGGATCGCGTCGGGATGTTCGCGCAGGACAAGGGTCGCATTGACAAACTCGCCCGGCCACAGGCGTCCGTCGGCGTTGGCGAACTGTCCCTTCAAATTTATCGTGCCGGTCTTCGCGTCAACCGTGTTATCGACGAAGCTGAGCTCGCCCGTCTCGACCGGACCCTGCTGCTCGGGCAGCGAGACCTGGACGGGGAGCTTGTGCTCGGCCATGAACTCGCGCACGGCCGGGAGCTGCTGCTCGGGGATCGCGAAATCAACGTAAACGGGATGCACCTGGTTGATAACGACCATCGCAGTGTCGGCGTCGGGCTTGACGAGATTGCCGGCGTGAACCAGCAGGTCGCCGGTGCGTCCGGTGATAGGCGCGCGAATCGCGCAGTACTCGAGATTCAATCGAGCGGTTTGCACGGCGGCGTCGTCGGCCTGCATTGAGGCAGCGAGCGAGGCGGCTGTCGCCTCCGCCTGATCGTACTGCTGCCGCGAGCCGACATTCTGCTTGAGCAGAGTTGCGTAGCGCTCTTTATCGGTCGCGGCCTGCCGGTATTGCGCGCGATCCTTGGCGAGATTCGCCTCGGCCTGTCGGAGTGCGGCTTCGAATGGGCGCGGATCGATCGTGAACAGCAGGTCGCCCTGCTTGACGTCCTGTCCCTGGCGGAAATTCACCTGCATGACCTGGCCGTTAATCTGCGCCTTCACGTCCACGGTCGAGAAAGCCTCGACGCGGCCTATGGCGTGGATCGTGTCGGAGACGGTTTTCTGCACGACCTTGGCCGCGAGGATCGGCACCGCATCGCGTTCGCCGAAAGTGTCAGCGGGACCGTGCGAGCATCCGCCAATCGCAATCAGTGCGAGCGTCGAGAGGAGAGCGGTCGCGCGTTGCTTCAAAGTGAGATTGCCTTTCAACTCTCGAACTGGATAACCGAGCCGTCGGTGCCAGAGTTACGGCCGTCAAAGTAGCGTCGAGGATATTATCAGGCTCGTGCGAGCCGAGAAAATGTGGAATTGCGACCGAAATCGCGCTCGCGGTCAGTTTTTTCAGCGAAGGGTTGCTAATGGCTATCGGACGCCAACGCAGGATGATGCGCGGGCAGCCTGCAGAAACTGTCGCTCTCAATCTGCAGCGCACGATTGAATCGCGCGCGCATGTTTTCGAGCGCGACGGTCGCAGTCAGATCGACGATTTGCTCGGTGTCGAAGTGGCGCTTGAGCTCGTCGAAGACCTCGTCGGGAACGTTGACGGAGCCGAGTGTCATCTCTTCGGTGTAGCGCAGCGCGGCGCGCTCGGCGGGAGTGAACAGCGGATTTTCGGCGGAGTCCGCAAGCGCGGCGAGTTTCTCGTCGCTTATTCCGAGCTTGCTGCCACCGGCAGCGTTAATGTCTATTCAGAAAACGCAGCCGACCATCTGGGCGGCGCGCAGACAGACCATCCGCTTCAAAGTCTCAGGCGTGACCTTGGAGGACTCGATCGACTGCATGAAGATCGACATTGCGATCGTAATGCCGGGACGATAAGCCCACGCCTTGAATGGGTTGACGACTTTGCCGACCCGCCGCTTCAGCATCCAGGTGAGCGGCTTCAGCATCCAACTCATCTGATTTTCTTCGAGTCCTTCGATACGCATTTGAATAAACTCCGGCTACGCGGCGCGCGCCCGGGCGGCGCGAGTTTCATCCGACTGGCTATAGAGGATAGCAGTGATCGCGATTAGCAAGATCGCAGGAATGTAAATACCCAGTACCTCGGTCAGAAGATGCTCAGTCGAGAGCAGGCCGGCGGCGTGTGAGTATAAGTGCAGCGCGGAATGCATCACGCCCGCGACTGCCGCGACGGCGACCGCGATCGCGTTGCGGCGCGGATTCAGCGCAGCGGCAACCAGTCCCACTCCGACGGCGAGAAAAAACGTCCCGCCGTCCATCACCAGGTGCATATTGTACGGCCCCGTCTCGGGCACGCCCGGCACCAGCTTGAAGAACCACGCGGACGGGAAGAAGAACATCTCGATTCCGTTGACGATGTCCATCACGGCCAGGATCCAGAGAAGGGGTACGATCCAGCGAGGCAGATGGGAGTTCATCTTGCACGCTCCTGCGGTCAGATCTATACCGCCGCCAAACGCGAAGCCACTGAGAGCGGCGCGTCCCGGCACAACTGCGCTAGATGCTCAGGTGGTACAGTTCCGCGACGTTGTCGTGCAGCACGAGGTTCTTCTCGTCCGCGGTCATCCCGACAGTGTGCTTGCTCAGAACTGCCTGCGACCACGGCCATGTCGAGTCGCTATGCGGGAAATCGCTGGCCCACATCAGGCGACGGATGTTGCAAAGATTGCGCACCTGGAACGCCACGTAGTCGTCCTGGAAGGTAGTGTAAACGTTCTCGCGGAAATACTCACTCGGCATCTTGCTAAGCGTGCCGGCCGGTAGCCAGTAGCGATGGCGGTCGTATGCATGATCCATTCGATACATATAGTGCGGCACCCATCCGGCGTCGGCTTCGACGCATACTACTTTCAACTTCGGATGGCGCTCGAAAACTCCGCCGAGAACGAAAGTGCCGATGATGTCCTGGCATCCGCGGATGATCGACAGGAAGCTGTTGAGCTTCGGTCCGCGCGTCTGGAAGTTGTCGCTGCTGCTGGTCAGGATGTGGAAGCTGAGCGGCATCTGGAGATCGATCGCCGCTTCGTAGAAAGGCGCGTAGATAGGACTGTCGTAATCCTCAAGCGCGGGGTTACCCGGCATCATGACGCCCTTGAGCCCGAGTTCCTTCATTTTGCGGAGATCCGCAACGCCTTCCTCGACGGAGCGCATCGCAGTCTGCCCCGTACCAATCAGGCGATCCGGATGCGCCGCGCAGTACTCGCCTATCCACAGGTTGTAAGCGTCGAAGCAGGCCTTCTTGTAGTCGAAGTCGCGATGGTTGCACAGCACCATGCCGACAGTCGGGTAGATGACTTCGGCGGCGACGCCGTCGCGATCCTGGTCGGCCATGCGCGCGTTGGGATCCCATCCGCCGCGATGCATCTCTTCGAACTTCGCGCCGATAGTCCTCAGTTCGCTTGCGTCCTTGCCAGCGGCCGCGGCGAGCGCGACGTTGATCGGACGCGGGAAGTCCTTGACGATGAACACGTCGCCGAGCTTCTCGTCATGAATCATGTGCGGCGCGGTATCCTTATACTTGTGATCGATTCGATCGATGTAGGTGTTGGGCGGCTCGGTTATATGGGAGTCGGCGGAGATGATTGGCTTTTGCATCGTATGCCCTCGATTGGCTTCGCGGCGGCGCGAAATCCTGACCGGGTCCTTTCAGTGAAACCTGCTGAGATCTCTAATACTAGAGGGTTGTCGGCTTTACAACGCGGCTGTTCCATACCGATCGGTCTGGACCGCGACGAAGCGCGCGCGATATAGATAGCAAATCGAGGGACACGCCGATGGACTACGACCTAAAGATCACAGGCGGCACGATTTACGACGGTACTGGCGCGCCCGGGCGACTCGGCGACGTTGCGATCAAGGACGGCAAGATCGCGGCGGTCGGCGAGGCGAAGGGCAAGGCGGCGGCGACCATCGAGGCGAAAGGTCGGGTCGTCGCGCCGGGCTTCGTCGATATTCACACGCACTACGACGCGCAGGTGATGTGGGATCGGATGATGACGATCTCGCCATGGCATGGCGTGACGACTGTAGTCATGGGGAACTGCGGATTCGGCGTGGCGCCGACGCGCCCCGAGCATCGCGGACTTATCATGCGGACGCTCGAGAACGTCGAAGGGATGAGTCTGAAGGCGCTCGAGACGGGGCTCGGCTACGAATGGCCGTTCGAGAGCTTCGAGGATTACATGGATACGATCGAGCGGCGCGGCACCGCGATCAATCTTGGCGCGCTGATCGGACATACGCCGATAAGACTCTACGTGATGGGCGAGGAAGCGACCGAGCGTTCGGCGAGCGCGGACGAAGTCGCGGCGATGAAGACACTTGTCCGCCGCGCGCTCGACGCCGGCGCGATTGGATTCGCGACGTCGAAGTCGCCGACGCACGTCGGCTACAGCGGCAAGCCGGTGCCCAGCCGCATGTCGGACTTCGACGAGATAAGGACGCTGGCGTCGGCGATGGGTGAGGCGGGCCATGGAATCATGCAGGCGACGATAGGACGCGAGCTGTTCCTGCGGGAGTTTGCGGAAATCGCGCGGGAGATTCGGCGTCCGATTACCTACACCGCCCTGCTCGCGGGTATGAACGGTCCCGGGGGACATCGCGGGCCGCTGGAGGCGTCGCAGAAACTGTGCGACGAGGGGCTCAGCATCATACCGCAGGTCACCTGCCGTCCGCTGAACTTCGAGTTCCAGTTCAAGGCGCCGTTTATTTTCGAGAGCATGAGCGTGTTCGCGCCGGTGTCGGCGGCGGATTTCGAAGGTAAGAAGAAAATTTATGCCGATCCGGAATTCCGGCGTGCGTTCAAGTCCAAGGCCGGCGCGGGCTCGCGCGGTGCGTTTGCCAATCGATGGGATCGCACTGTGATCTCATTCTCGCCGAGCGATCCGTCGCTCGAGGAGCACAATCTGAATGAAGTAGCGCGTGAACGTGGGCTGGATCCGATCGACCTGGCGCTCGATCTCGCGTTGTCGTCGAATCTCGAAGCGCGCTTTCGGATGTCGATCCTCAACAACGTAGAAGATGAAGTCGCCGAGCTGCTTGCCGGGCGGCATACCGTGCTGGGACTGTCGGACGCCGGCGCGCATGCGAGCCAGCTCTGCGACGCATGCTTCTCGACATATATGCTGGGCCGCTGGGTGCGTGAGAAACGCGCAATCCCGATGGAGCGGGCAATCTGGATGCTTAGCGCGCGGCCCGCCGAGGTATTCGGCATCGCCGATCGCGGGCGGCTGATGCCAGGCCTCGCGGCCGACGTCACGATCTTCGACCCGGACAAGGTTGGTGCGAGCAAACTGCGGCGCGTGTACGATCTGCCGGCGAATCAGGATCGGCTGGTCGCGGACGCGGAAGGAATCGACGCCGTGATCGTCAATGGGACAGTCATCCGGCGCGAGAATAAGGATCAAGTCGCGGCGGACGGCTCATTGCCGGGCAAGTTACTGCGTCACGGTCACGCCAGAGCGTAACGCAAGTCCTAGCGCAATTGACGCCGGGGAGCGGGCCGAGTCCTATCCGCCGTGTCGCACAACCTAGCTTCGTGTAATTTGCAATTCTCTGTAACTCCAGCAATTATAATTGTCCGATAGGCCAGAGCTACAACTTAATAACGCGTTGGGGACCTATGGTGGACCCAAAGGAGCACTTACTTGGAGATCGACAAAATCGTTGCAGACCTGAAGAAGGAAAGAGACCGGCTGGTTCGTGCGATCACCGCCCTGGTAGGGATGGGGGGAGCGGCCGCTGGCGGCAAGAAGAGAGGGCGAAAGGCCGGCCGCAAAGCTGCCACGACTAAGAGGAAGCGACGCGGCGGTATCTCCAAGGAAGGCAGAAAGCGGCTCTCCGAGCTGATGAAGAAGCGGTGGGCCGAGCGCAGAAAGAAGGGGCTGACGAAACTCAAATAGCCCGACGGCCGGATCGATACGCGTCTTGAGTGTGCGGTTGATTCGCAACCGTAGCGTCCGCACAATCTTCAGATGGCGAATTCAGTACAGCGCGCGTTCGATCTTGCGGCGGAGGACTACGACCGCACGCGGCGTCGCCTGGTGCCGGGGTTCGACGACTTCTACCGGGCGGCGATCGATTTGATCCGGTTTCCGCGCGAGAGTCGGCTCAAGGTTCTCGATCTAGGCGCCGGCACGGGCCTGATGGCGGCGTTTATCGCGTACAGTTTTCCGAATGCGCGAATCACGATGGTCGACATCTCGAATGAGATGCTCGAGCGGGCGCGCGCACGCTTCGAATTGGCCGGCGAGCGTTTCCGCTTCGAGGTCTCCGACTACGGAGTTGACCCGATCCAGGAAAAATACGACGTGGTCGTTTCGGCGCTGTCGATACATCACCTGAGCGACGAGCAGAAGCGCTCGTTGTTCAATCGAATCCACGGGGCGCTAAACGACGGCGGAGTATTCGTCAACGCCGAGCAGTTTCGCGGCGCGACGCCGGAACGGCACCGGTTTCATCACGAGCGATGGATCACGCGGGTGCGCGAACTGGGCGTGGACGATCGCGACCTGGCGGCGGCGCTGGAGAGGATGAAGTTCGATCGCGCGGCGACGCTCGAGGATCAACTCGAATGGATGCGAGCCACCGGATTCCGCGATATCGACTGCGCGTACAAGAATCTCATCTTCGCCGTTTACTGCGGCGTCAAGTAGCGAAGCGCCGTTGCCTTTGCTCAGCCTTGCGCGCGGCTCAGCATGTTAATCGCGTGATCGGCGGCGGCGAAAAATGCCGGTTCGGGATTGAGCGCATGCTCGCGTAAACAAACCTCGGTGAATTTGATCGCGTGCTCGTCTCCGCAGACGATCGCACGCTCGATAAGTCCATCGTCGTCCCGGACTTTCTCCTCATCTATATCGATGTGCGCCAGGTCTGCGCGCGTGCCGAAAGTCGCATACATGGCCGCTGCCGTTTGCCACGCGTATGCGAGCGCGTCGTGCACTGTTGTGTCGCGCAGGTATGGGAGAAGCGGGCGGATGGCGGACGGCCCCGTCACCGCATGGACGAACGCGATGGTCGTGTAAGTGTCGTGGGCGTTGGCGAGAAAAACGCGCGCGAAGGTGGCGGTAAGATCGGAGAGGAATGCACCGGCGTCGCCGGAGGGATCGACCGCGTCGAGCGTGTGCTTGAATGGCTCGAAGGAATCGAGTGTGCGAGCGCGTCGGTAAAGGCGCCGAGGTTTCCGTTGCGAATATTCGGCGGAATCATCTGCACGCGAGCGATCGCATCCGACGGCTTCGCGCGCGCAGAGCGATGGCGCTCAGCGGGCAGCGGCATGTATTCGGCAGCCCAATAGGCAAGACCGTCGGCCAGCTCGCGACGGCGCGCGGGAGTGTCTTCGAGAGCGAGCGCGCGAGTTGCATGCCCGGTGCGGATGACGCCGTGCGTCGCGGACGCCATCAGACCCGGCGCGAGCCGCGCGGCCCAGGTGTCAAGCAGGGCAGGCCACGGGCGCTCCTCGAGTTCGTTGCGAAAGAACTCGAACCAATCCTCGGTGCGTCGGTGATCGGCGAGCGCGGCGCGCCAGTTGTCATTTGTAAGACGGGCGACCCGTGCACGACGCGGTGCCAGCGAGACGCGATAGCGCTCGAACCACGGCATCACCGCGTCGGGGCGCCGCATCGCGCACATCGCTTCTATCGCCATCGGGGCGTGGTTGGAGAAGCCATTGTTCAGGTCAGGGCCCATCGGCGCCATGACTTCGAGCGTTTCATCGAGGGCTGAATAATCAGCGGGGTTCATCTCTCACCTCGTCACGATTCGTCGAAGACATGCTCGCCGCGATTCAAGCGCAAAGCGATCTGATAGGTCTGCGCCTGTGCGCGAACAGTTGGAGCATGGGCAGCCAGGTAACGTGCCGTCGCGATCAGCACGTGCGCGGCCGCCGTAGTTCCTTTGAGGATCGAGTACTGACGGATGGCGGACTCGACGTCCTGGATCGTGTGGAAGTCGCGATCCTCGCGCAGCAGCGTGCTGCCGAGCGTGGCGAGCAATGAGTCGGGATCTCCGTCGGCAGCCAGATATTCGGCGACGAGCGTGCCGGTCTGATTCACCTG
Organism: uncultured delta proteobacterium; assembly: GCA_963805315.1. Classification (GTDB taxonomy): domain Bacteria; phylum Desulfobacterota; class Binatia; order Binatales; family Binataceae; genus Binatus. Next base: position 197,927 of record CAWDTQ010000014.1, on the reverse strand, counting down.
CTGTTGGCGATCGAGCAGGGCCGGCAACTCGACGAGTCGAGCAGCCGCGCTTTTTCCGTTGCGGCTCGGCTCGGGCAGCTTGGCCGCCGGCACGTTGAGAAAATCGATCGAGATAGACAGTCATCGCGGCGTCAAAAATTCCGCGCACCAACTCCTGCGAACCGACTCGGCGCACGGATTGGTGAACGGCGTTGGCAAACGTAAAGCTGTGATGGGCGGTATCCCAATCGCCAAACTCGTTGGTGGTTGGGAAGCGTGCGATTCGAAGTGACGCAGCATACGCAACAGCGCCGGCGAGATCCGCGGGCGCGCATCCTTCGCGTAAGGCGGCAAGCATCGCGTCGATGATAGCAGCCGGATCGTCGCCGAGGATCACCGGCACAAGCTCGTCGCGACCGCTCCAGGAGCGGCTCGCGCGTTTCCCGAGAGCAAGCGACTCCGGAATTGTCTCGAATGCAGCTTCGAGAAGCGCGACTAGATCGATGGGATTGCGCCACGCGTTGGCTTCCTCCATTCGATCGCCGGTCGCGTAGCCACGCGCGAGACTGGCGAGCACGGGTTCGGCGAGATCCCATCCCGCGTGATCGAGCGCCTCGAACGCCTTGTTGGTGAAATCGAGTGTATGACCGCCGTCGAGATAGCGATGATCGGTCGCCGCAGCGAACATCATGTCGGCAACTTCGCGCGGAGCGGCGCCGGTGCCCACGGCGGAAACGATGCATCGCTCGGCGCCTTCGGTGTCGCGAACTTCGACGAATCTGCGCAGCCATCGCTTGATTTCCGCGATGCTCGCGCCGCCGCCCGGCAGCGGACGCATCTCGAACCGGGGCGGATGGCCGTCGGAATCGTTGGCGACGGAGCATAGCCCGTGAAACATCGCACGCGCGCGATCTTCGGCGTGCAGGCGCGGGAGCAGGTTCATCATGCAGGTGAGGGTCGTCAGGCCGGCGCCCCAACCGTCGCGCCGGTAATGCGTTCCGAATTCGAGTCCGATGCGAAACGGTTCGCGGGCGTCGCCGTCGTCGTCGAGCATCGCGATCACCGACTTGCCTATCACCAGCGAGATGTTGCGCTCGATGCCGTCGCGCAGGCGCTCGATTCGATGCCGGCGCAGGTCGTCGCGCGGACTGAGATCGATCCAGATGTCGTCGCCTTCGACCTTGACCGGGAATGCGCGCACGTCGTCCGCCCATGGATCGAATGCGCCGCCGCTGTGCAGGTCGAAGCGCGCGTGATGCCAGTGGCAGGTGAGGATGCAATCCTTCACGGTGCCGCGATCCAGCGGAAAGCCCATGTGGGGGCATCGATTGTCCACTGCGAAAATACCCTCTGGCGTGTGGAAAAGGGCGATTACATGGCCGTCGAGGTTCACCGTCATGCGGCTTCCTTCGGGCAGATCTGCAAGCGATGTTGCGCGAACGAAGGTGCGACCTGGCGATTCGGCAGTGTGCGTATCCATCGATGCGTCCTCCTCGCTTCTCGATGATTGATAAAGTACTCGCTTTACATACTAAGTCAAGCGACGGCTTGACTAATATTTCACGGTCTGTACCATCTCAATTCATGAAGCACGAAGCGCGCGGAGAGGAGGGCGTCCTCTACCAGCTGAAGACTCGCGGGCCGCAAACCGCGGCTCACGTTGCGCGCCGCCTTGGCGTCACGGCGATGGCCGTGCGGCAGCACCTGTATCGTCTGCAGGCCGAGGGACTCGTCGAATTCACCGATGAACGGCGAAAGGTCGGACGGCCGGCACGGGTGTGGAGATTGACAGATGCCGCGGCGGAACGTTTCCCCGACACACACGGCGACCTGACCGTCGAGATTATCGGCGCCGTGCGGGCGACGTTCGGCGAGGCGGGGATGGACAAGCTGCTGCGCGAGCGGTCGCGTCCCCAGCTCGAAGAATATCGCGCGCGGCTTCGTCCGGCGGGAACTTCGATTGCAAAGCGCGCGCAGGCGTTGGCCGAGATTCGACGTGAGCAGGGCTACATGGCCGAATGCACGAAGATGCCCGACGGCTCGATGCTGTTGGCGGAGAATCATTGTCCGATCTGCGTCGCCGCGTCGACCTGCCAGGGTCTATGCCGCGAGGAGCTCTCGATGTTCCGCGCGCTGCTTGGCAAGGCGCGGGTCGAACGCACCGATCACATCCTTGCGGGGGCGCGGCGCTGCGCGTATCGCATCACGACGCCGGACAAGTGATGCGAGGCGTTGGTCAGGGCGCTTCGGTGCTGAATGCGACCTTCAGATCGTCGCTTGCGAACGGATAAACGTGGATCATCCAACCGAAAATCTGTTTATGAAAATTTCCGCCCGCCGCATCGCAATCAGCCTGATTTGAAATCGTACCGGTGAAACCGAAACGCGTATCGGCCAGGTATCCGTAGCGGAGGCGTAAGGCATCGCCTGCGCCACGGCTCATCCCCGGCTGCGGCGCGTCGACCGCCGAGGAAATATCCGGACGCATGTGGCTGCCGACGTTGCCGTTTATCACGTCGGTCTCGGTCACGCCGCGCGGCAGGCAGATGTTGGTGTGCGCGTGCCAGTGGGAGAATCCGAGCGGGATCAGCGCGTCAAGCTGCTCGGGAGTGTCGGCGGCGGGCGCGTCGTACATCGCACCGACCAGCTTATATCCGCCGAAAGTTTTTTTCTCGTAGAGGAGAGAGCCGGGGTGCGCGAGATCGAAATCGCCCATGTACTCCGCGACCGTCGCCGCGCGATTGGAGAAGTGGTAGACGTCCTGCGGCACCGACTCCATGTAGGGCACGTAGCCGTCGGCGATCGCGACGTTGTAGTCCTGGTACTTCGCGAGCTTCGCGCGCATCGTCGCGATGATCTGTTCGCCTCGCTGCGTGTCTGCCGGCGTCATGGCTCGCGACTCGGTCATCGTCATGTGGTCGCTGATCTTCATGTGCGCGCCCATCTGGCCCATCGCGCCGGTGCCGCCGCTGTCGCCGTTCGAATCCGTGTCCATCCCGTCCATATCGTGGGCGACGGCGTAGGAGACGACAGTAGTGACGATCAACGTAACGGCGACGAGCATCTTAGCGAATTGTCGATTCATGACCTTACCCCACGACTACATCGACAATGATACTTTGCCGCGGGTAAATCGAGTAGCTTCACAAATCGCTGCGAATCCCCGAACGAACGGTTTGTAGAAAAGTCCCGGTCTCGGCTAGGTTGTGCGATGGAGAACGACACTTCAGTGCCAGCCATAGATTCATCGCAGGAAGCGGCGCGCCATCGCGACGTCATAATCGACGCGGTCGGCGATTCGCTGACGGCCGAAGTGAAGTACGGTGCGCTTCGATGGCGCCTGTCGGCGGAAGATCCGTCGTCGCCGGATCCCGTGTCGTCGTTCCTCGGCGCGCTTGGCGGATGCTTACTGATGTCGCTGCGAGTGGCCGCCCGCGTGCGCAAAATCGAGCTGAAACGAGGGTCGGTTCATGCGCAAGCCAACGAAAAAGGGCATCTGAAAGAAATTAAAGTGGAACTTCAAGTTGAATCCAGCGCCGAAGGCGACCAGCTTCGGCGATTGGTTGAGGTCGCAGAGCGCGGATGCCATGTACGAAATCTGATTCGCGAGGATGTCGCGTTCGCACTAACGGTCAGAAGGATTTGACGGCGACAGCGAAGAAATGGGCGAAATAAATCTCTACCAGTATCCAATCTCGCCGTTCTCCGAGAAGGTGCGGCGGGTGCTCACGTACAAGCATCTCAAGTGGCACCCGATCGACTGCCACTATGAGGACAAGACCAACCTGCTCGCGGTGACCAAGGGCGCATGGACGCGAGTGCCGGTGCTCGAGTGGGACGGCGAGGTCGTTTACAACTCGGCGGACATTATCAGGTGGCTCGATCGCAAGGTGCCGGCGAATCGCGTGATTCCCGACGACGCGCGCGGCCTCGTCGAGATAGTCGATCACTGGGCCGACAACACTTTCTTTACGCCGGTTTTGTTTCTGACGATTCCCGATTTGCTGGACGCCGTCGCTGATCCGAAGCTGAAGGCGAATCGCGAGAAGCTGATCGGCATGACTACCACCCAGATGCGCGAGCGTCACCCGGCCCTGAAGGAGCAGCTGGCGGGATACCTGCGGACGATCGACGATCAGCTCGCGGGCAAGGATTTTTTCCTGGGCAGGGGCTTCACGATGGCGGACGCGTCGCTGTACCATCCGCTGTTTTTTCTCGCGCTAAACCTGTCGAACTTTTCGATAGTGAAAGATTTCGGCAACGTCAGCCGATGGTACGAAAGGATTCGCGATCTCGCATAGGAGACAATTTCAATGGCGCGCAAACTATCAGTCGGTGTGAATTGGCAGGGCAAGCCCGATTTCAAGGCTACGATCGAAAAAGCCAAGATCGCGGACGACGCGGGTATCCATTCGATCTGGGTCGCCGAGGCGTGGGGTCGTGACGCCTTCACGCTGCTGACGCTGCTCGCGGAGCACACCAGCAAGATTCAGCTCGCAACTTCGATCGTGAATATCTATTCGCGCACGCCGGCCGCGCTCGCGCAGCATTTCGGCACGCTCGACGAGTTGAGCAATGGCCGCATGATCATCGGGCTCGGCACCAGCGGGCCGCAGGTGATCGAGCATTTCCACGGCGTCCCGTTCAATCCGCCGCTGACGCGGATGAAGGAATACGTGGAAATTATCAACATGATAATGGCGCAGACGCCGCTCAACTACGAAGGCAAGCTGTTCAAGCTGCAGCGCGGTTTCACGATGCGCTTCGAGACTCCGCGCAAGCACATCCCAATCTGGATCGCGTCGCTCAATAAAAAGAGCGTCGAGTTCACGGCGAAGAAAGCCGACGGATGGCTGCCGGTGATGATCCCGATCAACTCGCTCAAGAAAGCGATCGCCGACTTCCGCGAGATTGCGACCGCCGCCGGCCGCGAGCCGCGCGCCGTCGCCGTCAAGGCGCCCGGGCACGTGACCGTCACCGGGAACGTCGATCGCGCGATTGCGGGACATGCGGCCAACGTCGCGTTCTATGCCGCGCGGATGGGTACATTCTATTCGGAGCAACTCACGCGCTTCGGCTTCGGCGACGAAGTGCAAAAGGTCAAACAGGCGTGGGATGCGGGCGGCTCGAAGGCCGGCACCGCGGCGCTCTCGCCAAAGCTGCTCGCCGAGTTGGGTTATATCGGCGGAATCGAAGGCGCAGTCGAGCGGCTCAAGGCGCAGGACGAAGCGGGCGTCGATCTGCACCCGGTGGATATCGACGCGCATACGCCGGCGGAGTTCGAGAAGACCGTTGCGCGGCTGCTTTAGGAGGGGAAGGGTAAATCACTTTATTGAACGCGGAACCCACCGTGGGTTCCGCACCTCCGTGGGCAGGGGTGACCCCTGCACCCAGTGTTAAGAGAAGATGCGGGACTTCGTCCCTGTTAGAACTTGTTGGAGGGCGCTATATCGAAGGTTGGACTTCGCGAAGGAGGATTCAGACAAAGATGAAGGCAGCAGTATTCGAGGGGACCAAAAAGCCGCTCGTCGTAAAAACTCTTCCCGATCCCGAATGCGCACCGACCAGCGCAATCCTGCGCGTCGAGGCCAACGGAATTTGCCGATCCGACTGGCACGCGTGGTCAGGCGACTGGTCGTGGCTGGGTCTCTCGGCACAGCCCGGCGCGGTTCTCGGGCATGAGTTCACGGGCATCGTCGAGGAAGTCGGCAAGGACGTGCGCAACTTCAAGAAGGGCGCTCGCGTCGTGGTGCCGTTCAGCCAGGGTGACGGCACCTGCGAGTATTGTCGCAACGGACACTCCAACGTATGCGTCACGCCGCTGCTGCCGGGATTTTCGTATCACGGCGGATTCGGGCACCTGGTCGCGGTGCCGTTCGCCGATATGAACCTGGTGAATCTCCCCGCCAGCATCGATTTTGTCGAGGCGGCATCGATGGGCTGCCGCTTCATGACGTTGTTTCACGGCGTCGTCGATCGAGCGCAAGTGAAGCCGGGCGAATGGGTGGTGGTGCATGGATGCGGTGGAATCGGGCTGTCGGCGATCAATATCGCGGCCGCCATGGGAGCCAACGTAATTGGCGTAGATCTCGATTCCGCCAAGCTCGAACTCGCCAAGGGCATGGGTGCGTCGCACGTAATCAACGCGAAGAAGACCGATCCGCTGAGCGCGATTTTCGATCTGACAGGCGGCGGGGCGCACGTGTCTGTCGATGCGCTCGGCGTCGCAGCCACCTGCCGCAATTCGATCATGAGTCTGCGCAAGCAGGGACGCCATCTGCAGATCGGGCTGACCACGTCGGCGGAGCAGGGCGAGATTCCGATGCCGATCGACCGGATCGTGCTGATGGAACTGCAGATGATCGGATCGCTCGGGATGCAGGCGTCGCATTATCCCGCGATGTTGCAGATGGTCGAAGCGAAGAAAGTTAATCCAAAGGCTATGGTGACCGGCACCTGCGGGCTCGACGGCATCAACAAGACGTTCAACGAGATGAACACGTTCCAGAACGTCGGCGTCACGGTGATTAACAACTACAACTAGACGCGCGGTCGTCTGGTGGAGTGGACGCGTGAGAGGGTCCTCGTGGGCCCTCTTCGTGTATGGAGTTGCAATTTGATGAGAGTGAGAATCCAGGTGTTCGCATTCGCAGTGTTGCTTGCGGCGACCGCGATGCCGGTCTTGTCGCGAGCGCGGGACGCGTCGAAGGGCATCAAGGTCGAAATCACCGGCCTTCGCAACAGCAAGGGTCAACTGGGATGCTCGCTGTGGAAAGGGCCCCGAGGGATTTCCGCGCGACGACTCTCATATAATGAAGCACGTGTGGGCGCCGATTAAGAACGCAGCCGGCGAGTGCGTGTTCAGCGGTACGTTCCCAGCCGGCGACTACGCCGTCACGCTCTTTCACGACGAAAACAAAAACGGCAAGTTCGATTCGAATATGATTGGCTATCCGCTCGAGGGTTACGGATTTTCCAACAACGTCATGCCGCCGTTCAAAGCGCCCTCATTCGACCAGTGCAAGTTTCACTACGAGGGCAACGGCTGGAAGCAGATACCGGTAACGATGATATATAGATGATGAAAGCGGTAATCGTTGAGAAACCCGGCGATGAGAACGCGCTGAAAATCGGCGAAGTTCCCGAGCCGTCGATTAAGACCGACGAAATCCTGATTCGCGTGCGTGCGGCCGGCGTCAATCGCGCGGATATTTTACAGCGCCAAGGATTTTATCCGCCGCCGCCGGGCGCATCGGAAATCATAGGGATGGAATGCGCGGGCGAGGTCGCTGCAGTCGGCGCCTCGGTCAGCGGATGGAAAATCGGCGATCGAGCGATGGCGTTGATCCCGGGCGGCGGTTACGCAGAGAAAGCGGCGGCGCATTTTGGATCCGCGATGAAGATTCCCGCGGCGCTGAGCTTCGAGGAAGCCGCCGGAATCCCGGAGGTCTTTCTGACTGTGTTCCTGAATTTTTTCATGCTCGCCGGAATCAAGCGCGGCGAGACCGCATTGATCCACGGCGGCGGCAGCGGAATCGGCACCGCGTCGATCCTGTTGCTCAAGCAAGCGGGCGTGCGCGTGATCGTGACCGCAGGCGCGGATGAGAAGTGCGAACAATGCCGCAAGCTGGGCGCCGACGTTGCGATCAACTACAAGAGCGGGCCGTTCGCGCCGGCGGTGACGGCCGCGACGGAAGGGCGCGGCGTGGACGCGATCCTCGACAGCATCGGCGGCGGCTACCTCGCCGGAAATATCGAGTCGCTCGCGCAAGGCGGGCGGCTGGTCTTGATCGGCTTGATGAACGGGACGCGCGCCGAGCTCGATCTGGCCGCGGTCCTGCGCCGTCATCTGAAAATCTTCGGCTCGACATTGCGCTCACGTCCGGCCGCCGAGAAAGCGCGGATCGTCGCGGCGTTCCTCGAGCAATTCGGCCCGGCGCTCGAGGCCGGACGGTTGCGTCCGCCGATTTACAAAGTGATCCCCGCGGCCGACGCACCGACGGCGCATCGCATGATGCAAGCGAGCGAGCACTTCGGGAAAATCATCCTCAAGTTCGACTAATGCGGTTTCTTGACCTGCTAGCGCGCCGGGATTAATCTCGCCGCCAGTCAGAACTCGGAGAATCCATGAAAGTCACCCTCATCATCTTGATCAACCGCTTACCTGGTGCGTGAGGGATACTTCGAAAGCTGGCTTGAAAGAGCCTCGGGCGTCGAAGCCCGGGGCTTTTTCTTTTTTCAGGGTTTTGCGCGACGCGCCGCGCGTGAGAGTTGCTATGGATTCGAACGAAAAAGACATCCAACCAATCGGCGCCGCAATCCGACGCCGGAGCGTTCTATTTCAACACGCGGACTTCATGAAACTGTGGACCGGCGAGACGGTCTCGCTGTTCGGCACGCGGATGGGCGACGTCGCGATCAGCTTTGCCGCCGTGATCGCGCTCAAGGCGACTCCCTTCCAGATGGGCATCCTCGCGGCGGCGGGAATCGTGCCGACTCTCGTGCTCGGCCTGTTTGCGGGAGTGTTGGTCGATCGCACGCGACGACGCCCGATTCTGATCGCCACCGATATCGGCCGCTTCATCGTGTTAGGCACTATACCGATCGCCGCGATGTTCGCGGCGCTCACGATGACGCAGCTATGCGCGGTGATGCTCATCTACTCGGCGCTCGATCTTTTTTTCGACGTCGCTTACCGCTCGTATCTGCCGTCGCTCGTCGAGCGCGAAGATTTGCTCGACGCCAACAGCAAGCTCACCGCCAGCGCCGGAGTCGCCGAGGCGGGCGGCTTCGCACTTTCCGGTTGGTTGGTGGAGTGGCTGACGGCGCCATTCGCGATTCTGATCGACGCGATTTCATTCCTCGCGTCGGCGCTGGCGATCGCGCTCATCCGCAAGCCCGAACCTGCGCCGACGCCGCGCGCCCGTGACGCAAGCGTTGCCCGCGACATCGCCGACGGCGCGCGCCTGATATTCAGCGACGGGCGTTTGCGCGCATTTGGAATCAACTGCGTCGCGGGCGGATTCGCGAACAGCCTGGTCGGCACCCTCTACATGCTGTACGTCGTGAACGCGCTCGGCTTCCGGCCCGGTGTGCTCGGCGTGATCTTCGCCGTCGGCGGCGCGAGCTCGCTGTTCGGTGCGCTCGCCGCGCGGCGGGCGGCCGACACTTTTGGTACGGGGATGGCGATGGTCGCGGGACTGGCGATCGAGGGCGTCGCGTACATGCTGCTGCCTATTGCGCGAGGCGCCGGCGTTGGTTCGGTGGCGCTGCTGGTCGCGCAGCAACTGGTCGGTGACAGTGCCGCGACGGTTTATTTAATCAACGCCGTCAGCCTGATCCAGACGATTACGCCGAAGCCGATGCTCGGCCGCGTGAACGCGAGTTTGCGCTTCGTCCGACTCGCCAGTGTGCTCGCGGGACAGCTCGTCGCGGGAATAGCGGGTGGAATGATTGGCCTGCGCCCGACGATTGCGATCGGAGCAGCGGGTTTGTGGGTCACGGCCGCGTTGCTCGGTTTCTCCGAAGTCGGCTCGCTTACCGGGAGGGAGGAGCACGCCGCGCCCGTCATCGCTGAGTGATCGGCAACAAGAAGCGAAGCGTTCGCGAAACAGATGGGCGTTCGCGCCGGGCTTCTGGTACCATTCGGGACGAGATAGCGTGAACCGCAAACCGATAAAACCCAACGCGCTCAAATCAGGCGATACCATCGCAGTCGTCGCGCCAGCCTCGACGGTCGAGCGAGCGCATCTCGAGCGCGGCGTCAACGTGCTCGCCTCGATGGGATACCGCGTCAAGGTTTCGGAGCGTGTGTTGGCGCGTTCGGGGATCCTTGCCGGCGACGATCGCGAGCGGGCGAGCGAGCTTCAGGCATACTTCGCCGATCCCTACGTCAAGGCGATCTTTTCCGCGCGAGGCGGTTACGGATGCGGGCGGCTGTTGCCGCTGCTCGACTTCAAGGCTATCGCGACCACGCCCAAAATCTTCGTCGGCTTCTCGGACGCGACGTTCTTGCTCAACGCGCTGGTGGACTTCGGCGGGATGGCGTCGTTTCACGGTCCGATGGTCGCGATGGATTTTTCCCGAGGAGTGAGCCCGCGCGCGCTCGAGCACTTGCGCGGCCTGCTCGACGGCAAACACGACGGCTTCGAGCTCGAGGCTCGCGAAGCGATGCATCCGGGGCGCGCGGAGGGCGAGGTTATCGGCGGCTGTTTGTCGGTGCTGGTCGCGATGATCGGCACGCCGTTTGAGCCGCGCTTCGATGGCCGCATCCTGTTCCTCGAGGATACCGGCGAGAAGGCTTATCGTATCGACAGGATGCTGGTGCAATTGCGTCAATCGGGTGCGCTTGGCCGGGTTGCGGGAATCGTTTTCGGGGCGATTCGCGCGATCGACGGAAACGAGCAGGAGACGCGGATGATCGCGCAATTTGTCGCCGAGCAGACCGCGGGTCTTGGATGTCCGGTGCTGTACGGTATCGAGGCCGGGCATGACAGTGAGAATTTTACGATTCCGTTCGGCGTCACGGCGCGAGTCGATTCCGCTTCGCGCAGAATGATTTTCATGGAACCGGCTGTGACGCGGTAGCGACCGGGTTTCTGGAGGATTGGGCGGTGGGATGGACCGAGGTTGAGCGGGCTTTCAACGATGCTGTCGAGCAGCACGTGATTCCCGGAGCGACAGTGATCGTGCGGCGCGGTGCCGAAGTCGTGTTCGAGGGCGCGTTCGGGTTTAGATCGATCGAGCCGGAGCGCTCGCCGGCCAGGATCGAAACCGTTTACGATCTGTCGTCACTCACCAAGGCGTTGGCGACGACGGTTGCGGTGATGCTGCTCGCTCGCGACGGCAAGTTTCGCCTCGACGATCGGGTGACGCGCTTTTTCCCGAACTTTGGCGTGCACGGCAAGACGGTCATCACGTTTCGGCATCTGCTGGCGCATTGCTCGGGTCTCACGGCCTGGCGGCCGTTCTACCAGCGCATCGCGGAGATCGAAAAAAGCGGACGGGTCAACTTCATGGCGAGCTACGGCGCCAAGGAATTCGCGTACGAGGAGATTCATCGCGAGAAGCCCGAGGCCCCGCCCGCAACCAGGACCATCTACTCGGATCTCGGGTTCATCCTGCTGGGCGAGACGATCGAGAAGGTCGCCAGCGTCCCGCTCAACCGATTCTGCCGCGAAAAAATCTTCCGCCCGCTGGGTCTGCGCTCGACCGACTATATAGACATCTCGCTGGTGCGCTCGCGGCGGCTGGAGCCGGTGGCCGATATGTTCGCGCCGACTGAAATGTGTCCGTCGCGCAAACGGCTGCTGGTCGGCGAGGTTGACGACGAGAACGCGTTCGCGATGGGCGGTGTGGCGGGTCACGCCGGTCTGTTCGCGCCGGTGCGCGAAGTCGATCGCATCGCGCGCGAGCTGATCGCGTGTTACGCGGGTCGTTCGGATTTTGTGCCACAGAAAATAATCCGTGAGTTCTGGACGCGCGACGCGACCGTCCCCGGCTCGACGTGGGCGCTTGGATGGGACACGCCGTCGGCCGAGCACTCCAGCTCGGGGCATCGGTTGTCGCCGGCAGCGGTGGGTCATCTTGGCTTCACCGGCACTTCGATCTGGATCGAGCCGGAGCGCGAAGTTGCGATCTCGATCCTGACCAATCGCGTTCATCCGCGGCGCGACAATGAAAAGATTCGCGAGTTTCGACCCAGGATTCACGATTTGATCATGGAGGCGCTCGATGGCGGCTGATTCCGGCAGCGCAGCACGCCTCGCCCGCATTCCGGCGTCCGCTAGCCGCGTGCACTTGATCGGGGTCGGCGGCACCGCGATGGCTGCGCTGGCCGGGATGCTGGTCGAGCGCGGATTGTCGGTCACCGGTTCCGACAATCAGCTCTACGAGCCAACGGCATCGCTGCTGAAAAATTCGCGGGTCGGATTGATGACGGGATTTTCACCCGCGAACCTGTCGCCCGCGCCCGACCTGGTGGTAGTAGGCAATGCGATCGTGCCGACCAATCCCGAAGCGGTGGCGCTGCTCGCGTCGCCGATTCCGTATCTCTCGATGCCCGAAGCGCTGTGGCATTTCTTTCTGAGCGAGAAGGCGCGTGCTGATGGTCGCGGGGACGCACGGCAAAACCACTTCGACCGCGATAATGGCGCACGTGCTCGAGGCGGCCGGGCGCGATCCGTCGATGCTGGTCGGAGGCGTCGCGAGCGATTTCGGATCGAACTACCGGCTCGGCAGCGGCCCCGATTTCGTGATCGAAGGCGACGAGTACGATACTGCGTTTTTCGACAAGGGGCCGAAGTTTCTGCATTACGGGGCAAGCGGCGCGATTATCACGGCAGTCGAATTCGATCACGCCGATATCTATCGCGATCTCGAGCATGTGAAATCGAGTTTCCGCGCGCTGGTCGAGCAGATGGATTCGTCGCGCGTGCTCGCGGTATGCGCCGACTTCCCGCACGCGCTCGAGGTCAGTGCGGCGGCGCGCTCGCGGCGGCTGACGTTTGGGCTGCGCCAGGGCGAATACCGCGCGGCGGAAATCACGGTGGGCGCGGACGGCGCAAGATTTTCGGTGACGCGCGGAGGCGATCGAATCCATGATTCAATTCATCTACCGATCGGCGGCCGAATGAATGTCGCCAATGCGCTCGGCGTTTATGTCCTGCTGAGCGCGTTTGGCGTCACCGGCGACGAGATTGCCAGCGGGTTGCGCACTTTCAAGGGCGTCGTGCGCCGGCAGCAGGTCATCGGAGAGGCGGCGGGAGTTACGGTGGTCGACGATTTTGCGCATCACCCGACCGCGATCGGCGTCACGCTTGCGGCGATCGCCGAACGGTTCGCCGGGCGGCGAATCCTTGCGGCGTTCGAACCGCGCTCGAATACGGCGCGCCGCAACGTTTTTCAGAGCGCCTTCGCGAACGCATTCGATCGAGCGTCGCGCGTTTACCTCGGTCCCGTTTATTTCAAGGAGAACGATCCGATCGCGCCCGACGAACGGCTCGAGACCGGCGCGCTCGCGAGTGCGATCGGTGCGCGCGGCCCGCGCGCAATCGCGTGTGCGTCGAATGATGAGATCCTCGAACGGATGATCGCCGACGCGCAGGCCGGCGACGTCGCGCTGTTCATGTCGAACGGGCCGTTCGATGGATTGAAGGAGAGATTCCTAGCGGCGCTGAAGAGTCGGGAAGGGTAAATCACTTCATTTAATGCGGAACCCGCCGTGGGTTCCACACCTTCTTGGCCAGGGGTGACCCCTGCACCCAGTACTAAGAGAAGATGCGGGACGGAGTTTACCCTGAGTACTCGTAGGGTCCCTGTTAGAACGGGTGGGGCGCAGAAGTGTCAGTAACCGAGGCCTGGATCCACCAAGTTGAGCAGGGGGCGGTTTGCGGCGAAGCGTTTTAGATTTTCGACGAATAGCTCGCAGGCCTTGTCCATGTAGTCGCGACTGTCGCCCGAGATATGAGGTGTCAGAATCACGTTCTCCATGTCCCACAGCGGACTCGTGGCGTCGAGCGGCTCGTGCTCGAAGACGTCCAGCCCCGCGCCGCCAATCTTGCCCGCCTTCAGCGCGGCGGTCATCGCGGCCTCATCGATCACCGGACCGCGCCCGATGTTGACAAGGTAGGCGCCGGGTTTCATGGCGGCGATCTCTCTCGCGCCGATGAATTTGCGCGTATGCGCGCTGAGCGGCAGCGTGACCGACACGTAGTCGCTCTCGCGCAGGATCGACTCGCATTGTTTGGGACCAAAGAAGCGCGCTGGTATCGCGCCTTCCGGATCGCCCAGCCCCGCCGGACACCATCCGGGGTCGCGTAGCTGCGTGGGGTCGCGCTTCAACGCCAGCACCGTCATCCCGAATGCGTGCGCGAGCCGCGCCGTTTCCCTGCCAATCGATCCATAGCCAACGATTCCAATCGTGCGCCCGCGGAGCTCGTCGACAGGTTCGGTTAAATTGCGCGAGCGCGACCACTCGCGGCGAATCTGCGCGCGAATCGCGAGATGGATCCGATGCGCATACACCAGCATCGAGCCCATCGTGTATTCCGCGATCGCCGTCGCATGAATTCCGCTGGCGGTCGTGAGCGGAATCGAGCTGTTCTTGAGGGGACCGCTGAGTACGCGGTCGGCGCCAGCGCTGAGCAGTTGAATCCAACGTAGCCCGGGCGCTCGATCCGTGACGTCGTGCGGCAACCGGAACGTCAGCAGCACATCGCATCCGCCGCTCACCAGCTCGCTGAATTCCTCGGGCGATCGGATTTGCCGGTCGAGCACTTCGGCTCCCGGCACCGCAGTTAAGATCGTTGCGCGATGTGCCGGCTGCAGCGCAACTGTGGAGATTATTTTCATAAACGCATAAAAACTTTCGCACGCGACTGCGCTCCCTTCAAGGAGAAATCCTCTGGCTTGAGGAGATCGCGTGGCGGGCTTATGATTTGCAGTGTTTGATGAAATGAAGGTGCGAAAGATACTAACGCTCGGACTGACGACGGTGGCGCTGTGTGCGCTGCCTCATTTTGCCTTCGCGCAGACCCAGGATTCGCAGAGCGGCTCCCAGGGCGGACCCGAATCCGCCGATCACGGAATCGCAGGGCAGGGCGGCAGCGACGACGCGACGCTCGAGATCGCGCCGCAGCCGGGGTTGGCGGCGCCGAAACCAGCCGTTCGAGAAATACCCAGCGACCGGAATTTCAATCCGGGCGAGAACAACACGTCGATCGAGCCGAACTTCCGCCCCGGCACCGAAAACGGGACCGGCGATCTCGACAGCAATCTCAACGGCAACGGCAATAGCTATCGGCCGCATGCGCGACCTTACCTCGGCATCACGGTGCAATACGTTACGAAGTGCTACATGGGCGGCGAGGAGCACGGGCTCGAGGTGCTGACCGTCGATCCCAACAGTCCGGCGTCGCAGGCGGGGTTGCAGGCGCGATCCGGGATGACCGCAGTCGGCGCGGCGCTTTCAACACTCAGCGGAATAGTTCCGGGTGGCGCGATTCTGGCCAATAAGGCGCTGGCGACGTCGGGAGCGATGGGGCAGGGGGGAGATCTGATCGTCGCGGTTGACGACAAGCGCGTGCGCGACCAGAGCGACCTGGAAACCGCGATGTCGCGGCTCAAGCCGGGAGACACGATGTACCTGACTGTAATCAGGCCGAACGGCACCGACGAGCACGCTCCGCACGCGACGCTCAAGATCGCGGTCCGAGTAGGCGCAGTGGGCGAGCCCATCGCGAATGCCGCGCCGGCTGGCGGCAACAGTTTCGCGCACTAGCCCGACCGATTTTTCAATTCACGATTGTTCCTTTGGCAGCTCGTCGGCGTTCCGGCGGGTTATTTTTCTCCTTGAGCCTGACTGAAATTGGACTTACTATCGGGACCGAGCGTATCAATCTGCGTTGAGGTGACCGGTCATGCGAAGTCCGCGCGTCCTCATCGGCTGGCCGCTGCTGGTCGTACTGCTATCGCCATCCGCAGCCCTCGCCGCAGATCCTTCCAATGACAACGCTTCGCCGTCGATCGCGGCGCAACCGAACGACCCGGGGAATCGGCACTTGCCCGCGGCACAGCCGAGTGACAGCGCGAATCTGCCGGTCCCTGCGCGGCAGCCGGGTGAGTCGACGACGCTGGAGCTGGCGCCGCAGCCGTCGGCAAAGGTTCCCGCGCCCGTCAGCCGTCAGAGCCAGCAGGAGCGCGCGTTTCGTCCGTCGGATGAAGACGAAATCGCAAAGCTCAATCGCAATTTCCATCCGCACGACGTCGAGGACAGCCATCGGCCATACCTCGGAATCGATCTCGAGTATTCGACGCAATGCTATCTCGGCATGGAGGAACATGGATTCGAAGTCGTGAGCGTGTACCCCAACAGCCCGGCGGCGCGCGCGGGGATGATTGGCAGAACGGGAAGCACGCCAGCCGGCGACTTGGGCGCGCTGGGAAGTGTGCTGCTGGGCCCGGTCGCGCTAATCACGTTTCCGCTGCTGCGGAACTCGGGCGCGTTGGGCACGCCCGGCGATCTGATCGTCGCGGTGGACGACGTGCGAGTGCGGACCAAGGAGGAGATTCTCCACGCGCTCGGCAATCTCAGGCCTGGCGACACGACTTACATCACGGTGATCCGGCCGCTCACAGGCGGATACCATCGCACGATGCGCATCGCGCTGCATATCGATCACGAAACCGACGCGGCGGGGAACATTATTCCGCCACCGGCAACATCGCCGGGCGCAGCGCCGTCGCCGGCGACCGAAAGCGCGGTGAATTAACGAGCCCTGCCGCACATCTCTTCTCTGATACTTAAGGTGCAGGGGTTACCCCTGCCGAAGGAAGTGTGAAACCCACGGCGGGTTTCACATTAAATTAAGTTCCTCTCCCTCTTTTCGCGTCCCTCTCAACGCATGTTCGCTGTTCGCGCGCGATTTTCTGCTAATATTTTCGTGACGCCAGCGGCGTGTGCGCTCCTCGCGCGCATCGCCGCAGGGCGAATTTGCGTATTGGGATCGGAAAAAGTTGCAACGCAGCCTCAAAGAAGCGGCCGGCGAACTCGAAGCGCGACTCGCGGCAAATACCGAGCGTCGATTCCCGGTGATGGGACTGCGCGGAGCGGCAGGCGCTCTGATGATCCGCGAGATGCGGCTGCGGCTGACGCGTCCGATCGTCGCGGTCACTTCAACGGCTCCGGAAGCCGAGGCGCTGGCGGGCGAGGTCGCGTTTTTTCTCGGCGAGGCGACCGACGCCGACGCCGCCACGCGCCGCGTGCATCTGCTTCGCTCGTGGGAAGTGAAGCCGATGGCGCAATTGTCGCCGCCGACCGACGCGCAGGCGTCGCAACTGGCGGCGCTGTTCGCGATGCTGCGGCATGAGTCGCCGCTGATCGTCACGTCGGCCGAAGCGCTGATGACGCGCACGATTCCGCGCGACGTCTTCAACGAATCGATCGTCAAGGTGGCGATTGGCGACCGGCTGGATCTCGAGGCTCTCGTCGATTCGCTCGCGGCGTGCGGATATCAGCGCGTACCGCAGACCGAAGAGGCCGGCGACTTCAGCGTGCGCGGCGGGATCGTCGACGCGTTCTCGCCGCTGTACGGCGACCCGATTCGCATCGAGCTCGAAGACGACGCGATCACGTCGATTCGCCACTTCGACGCGGACAGCCAGCGCTCCGGCGCAGAACTCGTCGAGGCGACGATCACGCGCACTCGCTACGTGCCGCCCTCTGCGCTGAAGGACCCGAAGCTGCGCGAGCAGGTCGCGCTGCGGGCCGCCGAAATCGGCATGGTGCGCAAAGAGGCTGCCGAACTGTCCGAGGCGCTCGAGAACGGGCTGCTCTTCCCGGGCGCGGAATTGCTGATGCCGTATGCGTACGGGCGCGCGCTCGACAGCGTGTTCGACTACATGCCGAAGGACGCGCTGCTGTGGCTCGTCGATTCGGGCCGCATAATCGCCGAGGCCAATCGCTTCGCCGACACGGTGAACAATGAAACCGCGGCGGCAGCGCACAAGCCCGCGTTTCATCCCGCGCCTGATTCGCTGTTCATCGCGGCCGACGCGTTCGAGCGCGCGCTCGGAAACTTCACCGCCGTCGAGGTCGGCTCGCTGGTGACGATCACGGCGCCGCGCGAGGGATGGGCGATGCCGGTCGAGGTCAAATCACAGGCCAGCTTGCGGCTTGGCGCGAACCAATTGAGCGGAGTGCGAACGCCGCCGAGCTTCGAGCCGCTGGCGACCGAACTGCGCGAAGTCCAACGCGGACAGGGGCGCTCGCTGATGATCGTCGAGGGTGCCGCATCAGGTGGCGCGACTGCGCCGTCATCTGGAGGCGTGGGACCTCGAGGTCAACGTCGAATGCCAAAGTCTGTCGGCGCTGATGGAATGGCCGGACTATCGCCCCGCGATCATGGAGGGCGAGATTTCCGCCGGCGTCGTTTTGCAGGAGGATGGCCTCTACATCTACAGCGAAGAGGAAATTTTCGGCGAGCCGCGCGCGCGCCGGCGCAGGCGTCCGAGCGCGAAGGGCGCGCTGCTCAATCTCGAAGAGCTGAAGCCCGACGATTTCGTCGTGCATATCGATCACGGCATCGCGAAGTACCGCGGCCTGCGGCACATGAAGGTCGCCGAGGTCGAGGGT
Organism: uncultured delta proteobacterium; assembly: GCA_963805315.1. GTDB lineage: Bacteria > Desulfobacterota > Binatia > Binatales > Binataceae > Binatus. Next base: position 179,815 of record CAWDTQ010000014.1, on the reverse strand, counting down.
GATTTTCTGAATCTCGAATACGCGGGCAACGACACGATGTACGTGCCGGTCGAGCGGATAAACCTGGTTCAGCGATACATCGGCGGCGACAACGCGGAACCCAAGCTCGACAAGCTGGGCAGCGGGTCGTGGGAGAAGGTGAAGCGGCGCACGCGGCAGGCGGTGCTCGCGATGGCGGCCGAGCTGCTCGACATATATGCGGCGCGCGAGGTGATGGAGGGTCACGCGTATCCGGCGCCGGGCGCGGACTACGAAGAGTTCGCGTCGCGCTTCGAGTTCGAGGAGACTCCCGACCAGCAGTCGGCGATCGACGACGTGATTCGCGATCTGACGCGCGCCAAGCCGATGGACCGCCTGATCTGCGGCGACGCCGGCTTCGGCAAAACTGAAGTCGCACTGCGCGCGGCGTTCATTGCGGTGATGGACGGCCGGCAAGTCGCGGTGCTGGTGCCGACGACGATCCTCGCCGAGCAGCATTGGAATACGTTCCGCGAGCGCTTCAAGGATTACCCCGTGCGCGTCGAGATGGTCTCGCGGTTTCGCAGCCACAAGGAGAACCGCGAAGTAATCGCCGAGGCCGCGAGCGGCAAGGTCGACATCATCGTCGGGACGCATCGGCTTCTTTCGAGCGACGTGCAGTTCCCGCGGCTGGGCTTGCTCGTGATCGACGAGGAGCATCGATTCGGCGTCGTCGACAAGGAGCGAATCAAGAAGCTGAAGAAGCTGGTGCCGGTGTTGACGATGACTGCGACGCCGATTCCGCGCACGCTGCACATGGCGATGCTCGGCATCCGCGATCTCTCCGTCATTCAGACGCCGCCGCCGGATCGCCAGGCGATTCGAACTTTCGTCGCGCACTTCGACGACGCCACCATCCGCGATTCGATCCTGCGCGAGCTGAACCGCGGCGGCCAGGTTTTCTTCGTCCACAATCGCGTCGAGAATATCGACTACATGGCCAGTCATCTGCGCTCGCTGGTGCCTGAGGCCAGGACTGCAATCGCGCACGGTCAGATGAAGGAGCGCCAGCTCGAGGACGTGATGCGCGACTTTATCGAGAAGCGGGTCAACGTGCTCGTCTGCAGCGCGATCATCGAGTCGGGTCTCGATATTCCCAACGCGAATACGATGATCATCAATCGCGCCGATCATTTTGGTCTCGCGCAGCTTTACCAGTTGCGCGGCCGCGTCGGCCGTTCGCGCCAAAGGGCGTACGCGTACCTGCTGATTCCCGGCGAACACATCATCACACGCGACGCCAAGCGGCGAATCGATGCGCTGCGCGAGCTGGTCGAGTCCGAGAGCGGCGGCGGTTTCAAGCTGGCGATGGCCGACCTCGAGCATCGCGGCGCCGGCAACCTGCTCGGCCACGAGCAGCATGGAGAGATCGCGGCGGTCGGGTTCGAGCTTTATACCGAAATGATGGAAGAGGCGATCGCCGAACTGCGCGGCCAGCCGAATCGCCCCGACTTCGAGCCCGAACTCCGAATCGCCGTGCCCGCGTACATCCCCGAGGCTTACGTCTCCGACGAGAACGAGCGACTGGTGCTCTACCGGCGTCTCGCGCGGGCGCAAAGCGAGGAGGATCTCGGCGAGATTCGCGACGAGATGCGCGATCGGTTCGGCCCGGTGCCGACGCTGATCGAAAATCTGATCGCCGCGATGAATGTTCGCCGCCAGATGAAGCAGCTGATGATCCTGAGCGCGATTCTCAAGGGCTCGCAGCTCGAAATCAGGTTTCATCCCGACGCGCCGGTCGATACCGCGCGGCTGGTCAAGCTCGCCGATCAGAATCGGCGCACGATGCGGCTGACGCCGTCGTACCAGGTGATCGCGCGAATCGAGCCCGGCGAATACGAGCAATTGTTCGCGCAACTCGACAGCGTCTTGCAGGCCCTGGCGGGCTGTGAAAAGTTGGAAAACTGGCCGGCCGCGAAAGTCGGGACGGCCGTCAACTAGATTGATGCATAAGAGAGGATTGTTCCCGCGGGCCAGCGCGCGATGCGCCAGCCGTGGTGCCGACGCGGCGACAGCGTCCGCGGTGTCGCTGGCATTTGTCCTTGTCTGCGCGATTTCGGGCTGCTCGATCGATTTCCTCAAACCCGATTCTTTCGGTTACTCGCTTCTCAAGCAGGCAGCCAACTCGAGCGCCACCACGCCGCCCCAGGCGCCCACGGTACCACGGGAGGGGGAGGGCGCGACCAACCCCACACGGACGGCCAGGACGGTGCCGTATTCGGACGCCCTCCCGGACCCGGCCGCGGTGGCAAAAATGGACGAACCGCCGCCACCAACTGCGGTACAGACCAGTGTCGATGAGGAAATGGAAGCGAGGCAGCCCGCAGTCGATCGAATCGTCGCCAGCGTTGACGGCGATCCGATCACGATGCGGGAGGTCAAGGACTTCGCGTCGCAGCACGGCCAGCCGATCGAAACCGACGATTTTGCGTCCTCGGATACCGCCAAGACTGCGGTGAAGGCGCTGATCGGTGAGAAACTGCTCGAACAGGAAGTGAAGAAGTACGATGACAAGGTCGACGACGCGCAGGTCGACAAGTACATCACGCAGTTGCGGCTGGACAAGCACCTGAGCGAAGCCGAGTTCCGCGAGCAACTACAGGCGAGCGGAATGAGCTACGATGATTTGCGCAAGCGTGCGCGGCTGGACGTCGAGAAAGCGATGATGATTGAGCAGGAAGTCCGCGCAAAAATTGACGTACCCGACGCCGACATCAAGGCCTATTACGACGCCCACAAGGAAGACTTCACGATTGCCAAAGAGCGCCTCAAGCTCGCGCAGGTTTTGATCTCCCTGCCGGCCAACCCGACGCCTGCGCAAGTATCCGCCGCGCAAAAGAAGGCCGAGATGGTTCGCGCGCGCGCCGCCAAGGGCGACGACTTTGGCGATCTCGCGCGCGTGTATTCGGACGACGATTCAAAGTCCAGCGGCGGCGAACTCGGATGGTTCGCGCCGGCCGACGTCAACGACCAGATCCTGGCAGCCGTAAAACCGCTCAAGCCCGGCGAAGTCTCGGCTCCGGTGCGCACCAGCCACGGCATTCACATCGTCAAGCTCGAAGAACACGAAGTGCCCGGCGTCGTGCCGCTCAGCGAGGTCAAGACGCCGATTCGCGCCCAGCTGATCGATCAGGAAACCGCCAAGGCGCTCCAGAAGTGGGTTGAATCCGATCTTGTGAAGCAGCACTACGTCGAGACCATGTACTAGATGATGACGGGGTCGAGAAAAAAAACGACGCCGCTGTTGGCGATCAGCATGGGCGATCCGGCCGGCGTCGGGCCCGAGGTGATCCTCAAGGCGGCAGCAACGCTCGCGCGCCGCCGCGGCGCGCCGTCGATCGTCGTGATCGGCGATCTGTCCGCGATGCGCGCGGCAGCCGCTCGCCTGCGCGGCGTGCCGGCTCCATCCGACTGGCATCCTGGTGAGTTGCCGATTCGCCTGACGAAGGGACTCAGCGTACTTTCGATGTCGAACTTGTCTGCGCGCGCGATTCGCCCGGCGCATCCGACCGTCGAGGGCGGCGGCGCCGCGTATGATTACATTGTAACTGGCGCGCGGATGGCGATGAGCGGCGAGGCTGACGCGCTCGTGACCGCGCCTATCAGCAAGGATTGGATGAACCGTGCCGGGCATCATTTTTTCGGGCATTCGGAGCTGCTCGCGCAGATGGCGCGAGCCCGGCTCTGGCGCATGATGTTCGCGGGCGGCGAGCTGACGGTCGCGCTGGTGACTGCGCACATGGGATTCGCAAAAGTGGCGACTGCACTGACGCAACGCAACGTCTTCGACACGATTCGTCTGCTCGCGACGCATTTGCGGGGCGCGCTCGGCGTTGCGCGGCCGCGAATCGCAGTGCTGGGATTGAATCCTCATGCGGGTGAGAGCGGGATGTTCGGTGACGAGGAAATCCGCGTGATCGCGCCGGCCATTCGGCGCGCGAAGCGCGAGGGTATCGACGCCTACGGTCCGCTCGCGCCCGACACTGCGTTCATCCGCAAGGCGGGCGCGTTTAATTTCGACGCCGCGGTTGCGATGTATCACGATCAGGGCTTGATCGCGCTCAAGACGCTGGAGTTCGATCGCGCGGTGAACGTCACGCTCGGATTGCCGTTCGTCCGCACGTCGCCCGATCACGGCACGGCGTTCGACATCGCCGGGAAAGGAATTGCAAATCCGTCGAGCATGATTGCCGCGATCGAATATGCGTGGCGCGCGGTAGCAAGCCGCGACAAGACCGCGCGGAGCGCGGCGGCGTAAACCAACGATGGCCGATCGAATCGTTATCAAGGGCGCGCGCGAGCACAATCTCAAGAATATCAATCTTGAGATTCCACGCGATCGCCTGGTCGTGATCACCGGGCTCTCGGGCTCGGGCAAGTCCTCGCTCGCGTTCGACACGATTTACGCCGAGGGCCAGCGCCGCTACGTCGAATCGCTGTCGGCCTATGCGCGCCAGTTCCTCGAGCAGATGGAAAAGCCGGACGTCGATTCGATCGAGGGATTGTCGCCAGCAATCTCGATCGAGCAGAAGACCACCTCGCGCAATCCGCGCTCGACCGTCGGCACCATCACCGAGATCTACGACTATCTGCGCCTGCTCTTCGCCCGGGTGGGGCACGCGTTCTGCTACAACTGCGGCCGCGAAATCACGCAGCAGAGCGTGCAGCAGATCGTCGATCGAATCATGGGATGGCCCGACGGCTCGAGGATTCACGTGCTTGCGCCGATCGTCCGCGATCGCAAGGGCGAGTATCGCAAGGAACTGTCCGACATGAAACGCGCGGGGTTCGTGCGCGTGAAGATCGACGGCAAGCTCCACGAACTCGGCGAGGAGCCGGCGCTCAACAAGAACCAGCGCCACACGATCGAGGTGATGGTCGATCGGCTCGCGATCCGCAAGGGAATCGAGAAGCGCCTGTCAGACTCGCTCGAAGTCGCCTTCAAGTACGGCCAGGACCTGCTCAAGGTCGAGCGCCTGGACGGGCCGAAAAACGAGAGCGAGATCCATTTCAGCCAGCGCTTCGCGTGCGTCGACTGTGGAATTTCGTATCCGGAAATCGAGCCGCGCATGTTCTCGTTCAACAGCCCGCACGGCGCCTGCGCGGAATGCTCGGGGATCGGATCGATCATGTACTTCGATCCCGAGCTGGTCGTGCAGAACGAGGACTTGAGCATCGCCGACGGCGCGATTGCACCGTGGGCGACGATGAACTACCTGCAGCCGGTGCTTGACGCACTCGCGAAGCATTACAAATTCGGCCTCGACTCGCCGTGGAAAGAAATTCCGGCCAAAGTGCGCAAGGCGATAATGTACGGCTCAGGCAGCGACGAGATCGAGTTCGCGTATCAGCGCGGGCATCATCGCGCCGAGTACTCGAAGACCTTCGAGGGCGTACTGCAGTGGCTGGATCGACGCTACAAGGAAACCGAGTCCGAAGGCGTGCGCGAGTTTCTCGAGGCCTACATGAACATGCGGCCGTGTCCGACCTGCGACGGCGCGCGGCTCAAGAAGGAAAGCCTGTTCGTGCGCTTCAACGGCAAGTCGATTTCGGAAGTGACTGCGATGTCGATCAAGCAGGCGCTCGCGTTCTTCGCCGCGCCGAAGCTGAGCGCGCAGGAAGCTGAAATCGGGCGGCTCATCCTGAAGGAAATTCGCGAGCGGCTTAATTTTCTCGCCGACGTCGGCCTCGAGTACCTGACGCTCGATCGCCCGTCGGGCAGCCTCTCCGGCGGCGAGGGCCAGCGCATCCGGCTCGCCACGCAGATCGGATCGAGCCTCGTCGGCGTGCTCTACATCCTCGACGAGCCGTCGATAGGACTTCATCAGCGCGACAACCAGCGCCTGCTCGCGACGCTCAAGCGCCTCAAGGAACTCGGCAACACCGTGCTGGTGGTCGAACATGATCGCGAGACGATGCTCGAGGCCGATCATCTGATCGACATGGGGCCGGGCGCCGGAATTCACGGCGGCTACATCGTCTCGCAGGGCACTCCCGATGACGTGATGCGCGACGAGAACTCGCTCACCGGCAAGTATCTCTCGGGACAAGTCGAGATTCCCGTGCCGTCGCGGCGCCGCCAGCTCTCGGGCCGATGGCTGACGGTCAAGGGCGCGCGCGAGAACAATCTGCGCGATCTCACGGTCGCGATTCCGCTCGGCGTCTTCACCTGCATCACCGGCGTTTCGGGTTCCGGCAAATCGACGCTCGTGCTCGACACGATGTATCGCGCGCTCTCGCAGAAACTGAATCACAGCCGCGAGCGCGCGGGCGCGTACAAGACGCTCGACGGCGTCGAGCATCTCGACAAAGTCATTCACGTCGATCAAAGCCCGATCGGACGCACGCCGCGCTCGAATCCCGCGACCTACACCGGCCTGTTCACCCATATCCGCGAGCTGTTTGCGCAGTTGCCCGAGGCGCGCATGCGCGGTTACGGGCCGGGGCGATTTTCATTCAACGTCAAGGGCGGGCGATGCGAGGCGTGCGAAGGCGACGGCATCATTCGAATCGAGATGCATTTTCTGCCCGACGTTTACGTCACCTGCGAGGTCTGCGGCGGCAAGCGCTACAATCGCGACACGCTGGAGATTCAGTACAAGGGCAAGAATATCGCCGAGGTGCTCAACATGACCGTGCTCGATGCGGTCGAATTTCTCGGCTCAGTTCCGCCGATTCGGCAGAAGCTCGAAACGCTGCGCGACGTCGGCCTCGACTACATTCACCTCGGCCAGTCCGCGACGACTCTGTCCGGCGGCGAAGCTCAGCGCATCAAGCTGGCCAAGGAACTCGCGCGGCGCGCGACCGGCCGCACGTTTTACATCCTCGACGAGCCGACCACCGGCCTGCACTTCGACGACATCAAGCGGCTGCTGCTCGTGCTTGGGCGCCTTGCCGATGCGGGCAATACGATTGTCGTGATCGAGCACAACCTCGACGTCATCAAGACGGCCGACTACCTGATCGATCTCGGGCCCGAGGGCGGCGATCGCGGCGGCCAGGTCGTCGCGAAAGGCACACCCGAAGAAGTCGCCGGCGTCAAGGCCTCGTACACCGCCGGCTTCCTGCGCCAAGTGCTCAACCATCGCGCCGCCGCATAGGGAGTGCTGCGCGTTCACGATTCTGTCGTAGCCGTAAGCAATCAGATGGGTCCAGCTGGCAATGTTCCTGCTGGCGGCTGCTTGTCCGGATCGGCGCGCCAGACGAGGTACGAATAGGTGAAGAGTACGACCACCATTCCCGTCGCAACCGCTAGGCAGATCGCAACCGTAAGCCGGGGTGGTGCCGCAACACTCGCCATCACACACACGCCCCCGATTACGATCACCCACCCGCCGAGCCGATGCGTTCGATCCCATGAGAGCTTGCTGGAGAGCGTCCACGGAGTACGAATTCCAAAGAACCAGTTTGGCCTGATCTTGCTCATGAAGTTGCCGAGGACGACCAACATAGCGCCCGTCATCAGGATTGCGATTGTTGAGACGTTAAGCTTGTAGCCGCGGGCGACCGCCAGCATCATCGCGTAGGTGGCAGCCAGGAATAGCAGCACCAGGAGCCGAACGGCCATGTAGACTCCGCTAAATTGCGCGTAGTTGGCCCGTCCCGGGTCGATGCGCGGCAGCAACAAGGTGATGAAATAAACGCCGACAGCGGTGAAAGGCATAAGAAAAACGCCCTGAAATCTGGAACCGTAGGCGTCGACACCCTGCATGCTCCAATGAATCGGAAACCGGTCGGGAACGGTCGGCCAGGTCAGCGCCGCGACCAGCAACATCGCGGAGACGACCAGCAAGAGAGGCCATTCAGTGCGCCAGCTGAATTTCATTTCCTGGTACTCCCTTTTTTCTTGCGCGTTTCGAGCGGCGCCGGCCCGCCGCTCTGACTGAAAGCAGTTCAAGAGCGGCGCCGAGTGCCTGCTCGAACGCGGAGACATTCAGACTGTAAACGATCCGGTTGGCGTATCGTTCGGATACCACCAGGCCTGCATGACGCAAGACCGAGAGGTGCCCCGACAGCGTTGATTTGGAGAGCGGGAATCGTGCCGCGATCTCGCCCGCACTGAGCTCTCGATGCTTGAGCAGGCGCAGGATTTCCCGTCGCGTCGGATCTCCGAGGGCGCGATAGACTTCATTTGTTCCCACAGTTCTGGCCAACCATCGGTATTTCGCCAAATACCGAATTACCTACAACTTACTTTATTCAGGGAAGAAATGGAATACGCGACAATGCCTGATTTGCCGGAGCTTTCAGACGTCAGTTGGCGTTCAAGATTCTGTCGAAGCCGCGCCGTCGTAGGTAATCCGTCCGTCCACAATGCGCGCGAACGGCGCGAGCACATGCGGTGACAATTTTCCGGTCGGCATGATGTGCTCGACAGTCCAATCGTGAACCACCAGGTTGTCCGAGATGATTCGCCGATGGCATCGCCACCACAGTCCTTCCGAACACATGTACGCCGTGCGCGAGGCCGCCGCAGCCTGCGTCAGTTCGAGAATGCCATCCTCGAAATCCTCACTCTCCGTGTAGTCTGCATACGATCTGAAAGCAGGAAGCTGCCATGCCGTGTGCGGCGAGTCTTTGCGTTTGGAATGCCGCCGGCCGCCGAGTTGCTTGATCCATCGATACTCGATTCCCGCTCGAGCGAGCGACGCTGAGAGTTCCGCCTGATTGAATTGCGGCCATCGCTTCGAGCTTGGGAACGATCGCACGTCGGCGACGACTGCGATGCGATGCTCACCGAGCAATTCGAGGAACCGCTCGATCGGATGCGTCGAGTGCCCGATCGTGAAGATCAGGACCGACGGTTCCCGTTCGATTGCCGCCCTATTGCGCGCTGGGGGCGTCTGCCGCCTTCTCCATATTCGAGGTTTTGATCTTCGCCTCGCTCTGATTTGCGACCGCGACGACGATCATCGAATCCGGATGCAGATATTTTTTTGCGACCGCCAGCACGTCATCCTTGGTGACCGAACCGATCAGCTTCGGATACTGCTCGGCGTAGTCGAGTCCAAGGCCGTAGAACTCGACCTGCACCATGAACGAGGCGATCGCGCTCTGCCGCTCGATTCCCAGCGGGAAGCTGCCGATCAGAAACTTTTTCGCGCCGTCCAGCTCGGCGTCGCTGACCGGTTTTTCCTGGATCTCGCGCAGCTGTTGCAGGATCAAATCGATCGCTTCGTTCGAACTCTGATTCTTGGTTTGCAGGCCGATCGAGAACGCGCCCTGGAATTTTCCCGCTTCGAAGCCGCTGCTGATCGAGTAGGCGAGTCCGTGCGCGCTCCGCACCACCTTCACCAGCCGCGAGGAAAATCCTCCGCCGCCGAGGATGTAGTTCATCACCTTGAGCCGGTAATAGTCGGGATTCGAGCGCGTCACGCCGCCGGAACCCATTAGGATGCTGGCTTGCATCACGTTTCGATCGATCAATTTCACGTGCAGGCCGGGCGCCACGTTGATCGGCTGCGGCTCGGGCTGTGCCGGGACCGAGCCCGAAAGGCCCGCCAGCTCTTTTTCAAGTGATACTTTAAGTTCGTCCGCGTTCACGTCGCCGGCCACCGCGACGATCGCGCCGCCAGGCTTGTAATGGTCGCGGTAGAAGCCGCGCACGTCGTCATTGGTCAACTTCGCGACCGACTCCGGCGAGCCCGCGCCCGGATGCCCGTACGGCGAATCGCCGAACAGGTCCTTGCGGAATTCCACATTCGCCGTATAGCCCGGTTGTTCTTCCGCCGATTTGATTTCCGCGATTTGCTCGGCGCGTTTGCGTTCGATATCGGCGTCACGAAGTCCGGGCTCCGTTAAGATCCCCGCCAGCAACTTAAGCGTCTCGCCCTGGTACTTCTTCAGCGAGGTCATGCCGGCGGTCGCGTAGTCGCGGTCCGCCGACACCGCCACCGAGCTGCCCATGAAATCGACTTTCTGATCGAACTCCGGCGCGGTGAGGCTTTTGGTGCCTTGCGAAAGAGATTGCGCCGTCAACTCGGCCAGCCCTTCCTTGCCCTTGGGATCGCGCCGCGAGCCCGCGTCGAACTCGATCATCATCGTCACCATCGGCAGTTGATGCTGCTCCGAGACGAGCAGAGTCGCGCCATTGCTGAGCGTCATCTTCTTGATGTCGAGCGCGTGCGACGGCGTAGCCATGAACACGATCGCTATCGCTGCCATCGCCGCGATGCTCCCGAACATCTTCGTCTGCTTTGCGCCGCCGCTCATCGCAACTCTCCGCCGCTCAGTCCGCCGCCGCCGTGCGGCAGAACTCCGGTCGGCACGAGCACGCCTTCCGTCATGTTCGACGCGACCAGGTAAGTCTTCGCGACGCGCTGCACGTCGGCCGCGGTCACCTTGTCGATTCCGTCGAGATATTTGTCGACCATGTGGTAGTCGCCGAGCATCGCGTACACTCCGAGCATCTCCGCCTCGCGCATGATCGAGTCCTGCCCGTAGACGTACTGCGCCTGTTCGAGATTCTTGGCCTTCTGCAATTCCTCCGCGCCAACCGGAGCGTCGCGCATCGCGGCTAGCTCCTTTTCGACTTCGACCTGCGTATTTGCCGCCGTCACGCCGGGACGCATCTGCGCCGACACGATAAACAGTCCCGGATCGAACGAGGTCATGTCGTAGCCGGCGTCAATATTGACCACCATCTGTTTTTCGACGACCAGCTTTTTGTAGAGCCGCGAGCTCTGCCCGTCGCTCAGAATCTCCGACGCCACTTCGAGCGCGTAACTGTCCGGGCTCGAGATATTCGGCACGTGATACGCCTCTTCGAACGCCGGCAGATTCGCCGCATGCTGCAGCTCGACGCGCCGGGTTCCCGTTTGCGGCGGCTCGACGTCCGTCAACGGCGGCGCCTTGGGACCGTTCTTGATTCCCGCGAACGCCTCGCTGATTTGCTTGAGCACCTGGTCGGCGTTGAAATCGCCGACCGCCACGATCAGCGCGTTTTGCGGCGAGTAATAAATCTTGTGATACGCCATCGCGTCCGCCAGCGTCAGCCCGTCAACGTCGTGGAACCATCCTATTACCGGCCAGTGGTACGGATGCGCCACGTACGCCGAGGCGCGGACCATTTCGTCGAGCGCGTCCTCGGGATTGTCGTCGGTGCGCATCCGCCGCTCTTCGAGCACGACGTGCTTCTCTTTCTCGAAATCCTTGGGCTCGAAGTTGGCCATCCGATCGGCTTCGAGCGTGATCGGCACGTCAAGGTGGTCCTTGTTGATCGTCTCGAAATAGTCCGTGAAGTCGGATTCCGTGAACGCATTATCCTCGCCGCCGTTCTGCTGGATGATCTGCGAGAACTCTTCGGGCCCGACCTTCTTGGTGCCCTTGAACATCAGGTGCTCGCACAGATGCGACAGACCGGTCTTGCCGAACTGCTCGTTGCGCGAGCCGACGCGGTAGAAGACGTTGAAGGTCGCGAGCGGCGCCTTGTGATTTTCCAGCACCAGCACGCGAAGCCCGTTGGGCAGCGTCTGCGCCTTGACCGCGTCCGCAATTCCCGCGCGCGCGGTCGCCGCCGCAGCCAGACACAGAAGAGTACCGAGCGCCGTCAAGGAAACGAGACGGCGATGATTGCCAAAGATCGTGATGCGCATAGTTATGAGATCATCTAAGTCTGCCGCTCGCCGCCAAGTCAAGGAATGAATTGGGAATTCATTTTTCCTTGCCCATTTCTTTACGCTTGCGATTAGCGACGGTTCCGACGAACTGGTTACCAAAAGCTGATTCGTCGTCAGCCTCTCGCCGCCAAGTCAGGGATTTCGAACTTTCAACTATTTTCGCTCACGCTGCAGAAGATGGCGATGGGATGCTGTCAGTGAATTCAAATGTCCCCTGATTCTGCTACCCCAATACGACGAAGCCTCCTGCGTAACCGATTGTCAAATGTCGCGAACTTCCGCGCGCTACCGGCCGAGGCGACGTGGAGGGCGTCCGCAAAATCCATCCCCCGCTCGTGCCATTCGATCGCCTGCGTCACCGCGGCTTCGTCTTCGATTTCGACGTTCGACACATTCATAATTTCGCGGAACGCCGAGACCACCGCACTCGGCTCGATCCGATAGGCGCTGCGCAACACCCACTCGAGTTCGAGCATCACTGTCTTCGGGACAAACACCCTCTCCTGCGCGAGCAGAAAGGCCGCGGCTCTCGCCGCCTGCGCTCGATCGTCGTTGGTTATAATGCGAACCAGAACGTTCGTGTCGAGCGCCGTCATCTGCGCGACCGCGCTTCGGCCGCGACCGCCTCGTCCATTTCCAGGATGCTCTTGCGAGTACCTTTGTAAGGGATGCAGCCGATAATCGATTGCCAGGTCTGCTCGCCGCCGCTTTTCGGTTTAAGCAAGATGCCCTCGCCGCGCTCCTGGATGGTGAACTCGGTGCCCGGCTTCCATCGATGCGACGCTCTCAGCGGCTTCGGCAGAACGATCTGCCCCTTGCTCGATAATTTTGTCGTCAACCGCATGGTAAGACCACTGGTAAGACTATTGCAGTTACGCGGCGCCGGCAAGGGTTCCGGCGCGCGGCGCTGAAGGAGGTGGGGCCGCACGAAATTGCATCCGGAGGTCGGTCCAAGTAACAATCATTATTACACCAATGCCCGAAACCACCGAACAAGCGCAGAACCTCTTCGAAATCAAGGGCGTGTTGACCAAGTTCATGCGGATGCTGTTTCCGCTCGAGTTCCGCATCGACTCGCTCGCCAACAGCGGCCCGATGCTGCCGTTTCACTACCCGCTGCTGCCCGGCGAAATGATCTATCTGCCCGAGAAGCTCGAACCGTTCGGCACTCGCGGCGACGCTTACATTTATTATTTCGTCACCACCGCGCATCTCGCGGCGCGTCACGACTTCGGCACTTTCAAGCTGAAGCTCGCCGACATCGCGGGCTTCGAAGAGCGCGGCGAGACCGGCGTCGAGGCGATCGACAGCTTCGTCGCGTCGTTCGACGACCCGGGCCTCGCAGGCGCCCTGATGCGGCTGGCGGAGTCGGCGCGAATCGACGCGGAACTCGCGCGGCGTTACCGCGGACTCGCGCCGCGGATCGCGGGCCTCAACCGCTCCCTTCTCGATCGGCTGCATCCCGAGTCGCTGAGCACGATGCTGGTGCGCGCGGCGCTCGATCTCGACGCGACCGGCGAAGCGCTCGACTCCCCGCTCGTGCTGATGGCGTCGCATCACTTCGCGCCCGTGCGCGCGCGCGGCGCTGACGTCATGACCAGCGTCCGCCAGGTCGGCGTCCTCTACAATTGGCTCCAGGAGCTGATTCGGCAGGCGCGCGAACGCGGCGAAGGCGATCCGCTCACCGAGGAAGAAGCGGAGCGGATGCGCAACGATCTGATCAAAGGAATGAAGGGTTCGGAATCGCAGACCGCGAGCGAGGGCGAGGACGGCGAGCAAGGCGACGGTGGCGGCGAGCCCGATCAGAACGTGCAGATGGACGTCTCGGGCAAGCAATCCAAGGGTGGACAGGGCCGGGCGCTCTCGCCCGAAGAATTGCGCAAGCTCATCGAGCAGGGCGCCGAGATCAAACCGTCGCAGGGCGACGGCAGCGCCGACGGCGACGGCATGTACCTGACGCAGCTCACCGGCAAGCAGTTCGAGCGAGCTCGAGCAGATGCGCGAGCAGCTCGGCGAAGTCGGCACCGTCACCGGGCAGGGACGCCTGATGATCGGCCGCGGCCGCCAGGACTCGTACTACGCCTACGACGAATGGGATTACGTGCTGAACGACTATCGGCGCAACTGGTGCCGGCTGCGCGAAATTCCGTTGACTGGAGACGAGGGCGATTTCTACGAGAACACTCTGCTGCGCTACGCCGAAATGCTGCCGGGCGTGCGGCGCAACTTCCAGCGCATCCGGCCGGCCTCATACCGAATGGTCCGCGGACTCGAGGACGGCGAGGAAATCGACATCGACCGCACGATCGAGGCGCGCGTGGCGCGCCTGATGGGCGAGACGCCCGACGGCCGCTTCTACAAAGCGCGCAAGAAAGAGGCGCGCGATGTCGCCACCCTGTTCCTGCTCGATATGTCGGCGTCGACCGACGAGCCGGTCCATCGCGAGCCGCGCAAGCATACTGACGACGACGACACGGACGACTGGATGAAGGCATGGCAGCGCCGCCCGCAAACCGCCAACCGTCCGCGCCGCATCATCGACGTGAACAAGGAGGCGCTCGTGATCATGGCGCAGGCGCTCGAGGAAATCGGCGACGCGTACGCGATCATGGGCTTCTCGGGACACGGCCGCGACAACGTCGAGTTCTACGTGATCAAAGAATTCGATCAGGAGCTGAGCGACGAGGTGAAAGCTCGCATCGGTTCCGTCGAGCCCAAGCGCTCAACCCGGATGGGCGCCGCGATTCGTCACGTGCGCGAGAAGTTCAAGGACGTGTCCTCGCGCGCCAAGCACATGATTCTGCTGAGCGACGGCTTCCCGCAGGATTTCGACTACGGCCACGACCGCCGCTCGAACGCATACGGCATCCAGGACACGATGGTCGCGCTCAAGGAACTCGAGCTCGCCGGCGTCCTGCCGTTTTGCATCACGGTGGACAAGACCGGCCACGACTACCTGCGCCAGATGTGCCAGTCTTCGCGCTACCTGGTCATCGACGACATCGCGTCACTACCGCGCCAGCTGCCGAAGATCTACGAGCAAGTAATCCGCTGGTAAATCGACCTTTTCTTCAGCACCAACTCCCCGCGACCGGTTCCCCTTCCACCGGGGGAAGGGCTTAGGGGTTAGGTTCCATGCGCGCCTCGCGCACTCCGTCATCCTGAGGATGCGAGCAACGCGTTCTCTTCCGTCATCCTGACGATGCGAGCATCGCGAGCTGAGGAAGGATCTCGGACAGCTTCGCGCCACGCGAAGCCGGTTCCGGTCTCTCACTCGCGCGCCGCGCGCGTTCCTTGTCGCACTGCCACAAAAGTTCAGGGCTGAACTGTTCAGCCTTATCCGCGCGCGCCCGCCTTGCTATTGATTGCACATGAGCATCGCTCGCAACGCCACTCGCTTGCCCGCATGTCTAGAAGTCGAGCCACCATCCTCTCTTTTCCGAAAAACAAATTCTGACCCACCGATGGTGGTATGACCGTTTCTGAACCACGACTAATGGTATGAACGGCCAATTTTATGCGATCGCGGACCTGCAATCAGCGCGCGGAATCGACCCGCAAATCACGCCCCGTCATCTCGGCCGGCGCTTTCAGTTGGAGCATAGCGAGCAACATCGGCGCCACATCCGCGAGCGTCCCGCCGTCCTTCAGCCGCCCTTTGAACTTCGGGTCGTACAAAATCAACGGCACCGGATTTGTCGTATGCGCGGTGTGCGCCTGACCGGTCGCGGGGTCGGCCATGAATTCCGCGTTGCCGTGATCCGCCGTGATCAGCGCGACACCGCCGCGCTTCTCGAGCGCGTCGATCACGACACCCAGCGCCGCGTCAGTCGCCTCGACCGCCGCCACTGTCGCGTCGAACTTTCCCGTATGCCCGACCATGTCGGGATTGGCGAAGTTCATCACGATCACGTCGAACTTGCCGCCCGCGATTTCCTCGGCGACGCGCGTCGCGATGGCCGCCGCCTTCATCGCCGGCTCCAGGTCATAGGTCGCGACCTTCGACGACGGAATCAGAGCGCGCTCTTCGAGCGGAAACGCCTTCTCGACGCCGCCGTTGAGAAAGTAGGTGACGTGCGCATACTTTTCGGTCTCAGCGACGCGCAGATTTCTCAACCCCGCATGCGCCATCACTTCGGCCAGCGTGTTGCGCACGTCTTCGGGACCGAATGCGAGCGGCAGCGCGAACGAGCGGTCGTACTCGGTCATGCAAACGTAGCCGACCTTCGGGATGCGCGGGCGGCGGAACTCCGAAAATCCCTCGAGCGCGATTGCGGCCGTCATCTCTCGCGCCCGGTCCGCGCGGAAGTTGAAACAGATGACCTCGTCGCCGTCACGCATCGGCGCCCGCTTGCCGATCACATGCGGCTCGACGAACTCATCGCTCTTGCCCGCAGTGTACGAATTCTCAACTGCCTCGCGCGCGCTCGACGCCGCAATGCCTTCGCCTTCGACCATCGCACGCCACGCGCGCTCGATACGTTCCCATCGCTTGTCGCGATCCATCGCGTAGTAGCGTCCGATGACCGTCGCGATTCGCCCGCGCCCAAGTTGTTTCAGCTTCGTTTCGAGCTGATCGATAAACGCAAGCGCCGAGCGGGGCGGCTTGTCGCGCCCGTCGAGCACCGCGTGAACCGCGATCCGGGTTGCGCCGTTCGCCGCGGCGACGTCGAGGATCGCCATCAGATGATCGATATGGCTGTGCACGCTGCCGTCCGAAAGCAGTCCCCAGATATGCAGCGTCGTGCCGAGCGTCACTGTCTTTCTTATCGCATGGACAATCGCCGGATTGCGCGCGAACGCACCGCTCTCGATCGCCTTTGTGATTCGCATCAGGTCCTGGTAGATGACGCGGCCCGCGCCGATCGTCAGATGCCCGACTTCGGAATTGCCCATCACGCGCGGCGGCAGTCCCACCGCCTCGCCCGACGCGTCGAGTTCGGTGTGCGCCTGCGTTGCGTAGAGCCGGTCCATGACGGGAGTCTTCGCCGCCGCGATCGCATTCGACGCGCGGCTCTTGCTGATTCCCCATCCGTCGAAAATCACCAGCGCTGCGACCGGCGGCCGCGTGGCCATCATGATTTCCCGCCCGCCGCACCGCGCTTGAAAGCCGCCGCGCCGGGATACTGCGCCTTCGCGCCAAGCTCTTCGGCAATTCTGAGCAGCTGGTTGTATTTCGCGTTGCGCTCTGAGCGGCTCAGCGATCCGGTTTTGATTTGTCCCGCGCCTGTCCCGACCACTAGGTCCGCGATCGTCGTGTCTTCGGTCTCGCCCGAGCGATGAGAAATCACGCTGCTATAGCCCGCCGCGCGCGCCATCGCGATCGTGGCGAGCGTCTCGGTCAGCGTGCCTATCTGGTTAAGCTTGATCAGAATCGAATTGGCGACGTGTTCGTCGATTCCACGTTTGAGAAATTTGGGATTGGTGACGAAGATGTCGTCGCCGACCAGTTGCGTTTTCGCTCCGAGCTCGCGCGTCAGGATTTTCCATCCCGCCCAATCGTCTTCGGCCAGCGGGTCTTCCAACGAAACGATCGGATATTTCTTCAGCCACGCCGCATAGAACTCGACCATCTGCTCTGCGCTGCGTGCGCTTTTATCCCCGCGCGCGAACACGTACTTGCCGTCCTCGTAAAATTCGCTCGACGCTGGATCGAGCGCGATCGACACATCGACGCCGGGACGATAGCCGGCCTTCGCGATCGCTTCGAGGATCACCTCGATCGGCTCCTCGTTGCTCTTGAGATTGGGCGCGAAGCCTCCTTCGTCGCCGACGTTGGTCGAATGCCCGCGCTGCTTGAGCACGGCAGCCAGCGCGTGAAAGACTTCTGCGCCCATCCGGATTGCCTCGGCGATATTGGGCGCGCCGGCAGGCACGATCATGAACTCCTGCATATCGACGTTCGAGTCCGCGTGACGCCCGCCGTTGACCACGTTCATCATTGGCACCGGCATCACGCGCGCGTCGGGATTGAGATACCGATACAGCGGCACGCCGTTGGCCGCGGCACATGCATGCGCCGTCGCGAGCGACACGCCGAGGGTAGCGTTGGCGCCGAGCTTCGATTTGTTCGCGGTGCCGTCCAGCTCGATCAACGTACGGTCGATCGCGCTTTGATTCGCGGCGTCCGCGCCCTTGAGCTTCGCCGCGATCGTCCGGTTGACGTTGGCGACCGCCTTCAGCACGCCCTTGCCGCCGTAGCGCTTCGGGTCGCCGTCGCGAAGCTCGAGCGCTTCGTGAACGCCGGTCGACGCGCCCGAAGGCACGGCGGCGCGGCCGAGTGCACCGCCACGGAGCCGCACGTCAACTTCGATTGTGGGGTTCCCGCGCGAGTCGAGAATCTCGCGCGCCTTGATTTCCAGAATTTCAGTGGATGCCGCCATCAACTCATCCTCACCGCCTTAGCGGAAGTTCCGCATTCTAAACGGGCCGGCTCAGCTTGTCACGCGACTTTTAGACTATGCATTCCTGGCGCAGTAGTACGCGATCGGCCCGAAAAAAATTCTTCTGCGCGCGACTTCCCTGGCGTCGGCGAGTCCCGCCTCGTCCATCAGAGTGGTCATTCGACCCTCGATACGTTCCGCAACCGCTCCGCGGCGATGGACCAACGGACGGTGCTTCCCGGTTCCAGAGTGCACGCTATGCGCTCGAGTGAAGTCGAGAAGATGAAGCGAGCCGCCGGGCTTCAGCACTCGACGAATCTCGGCAAGCGTCGCCGACTTCTCGTCCGCGGCCAGATGGTGAAACATGAAGGATGAGAACACGCGGTCGAACGACGCGTTGACGTAGGGCAAATGATCCGAGAAACCGCGATCGAACTTTATTGTGAGTCGAGCGCGTCTCGCCTTGCGCTCCGAGACAGACAGAGCCGTCGGGTCCGGGTCGATTCCCACGACTTCGGCCTCGGGATGCATCCGCTTGATGAGAACTGCAAGCGAGCCCGTGCCGCAACCGATGTCGAGCACGCGGAATCCGGGTGTGATCTGCGCCTGTTCGATCAGAGGACGCTTCGCCGCATCAGCTCCGAACAGCCACAGGAGCGGATCATAGAGCGGAAGCAGCCAGCGTTTCCCAAGGGCGGGAATGTAACTTCGTTCGGGTTCATCCATAGCTGTGGCAACCGGCATCGGGGTTACCTCTTCTCACGTCCGAGCGTGGCGTTCAGTGAGTATGCGAGTTCATTTGCCCGCGTCCAGGTATCGTACCGGAATTGTAGTCTCCACCACGACACCGCGTTTGAGCGCGACGCGGATCGCGCGCGCCTTCCGACGCGAAGAAACGACTTCCTCGAGCCGCCTGCCGACAAAATGCGCCGCTGCGCCGTCATCGAGCGCGAGCGTCGGCGAGAACCCGCGCTTGATCAATCGGAACAAAGCCGGCCTCCGTTCTTTCTCGCCGTCGTAATGCGGGCAGCAGGCGCCGCGCACAAATCCGAGTCCGTCGTTGAGCCCGCGATACGGCATGCCGAACGAATCTGTCAGGCCGTCTTCGAACCAGCAGATCGCACCCGCGCTGATACCCGCCATCACAACGCCCGCGTTCCACGCCGTGCGCAGAACTTTGTCGAGGTCGTGCAGGTGCCAGACCGCGAGCATGTTCGCGCTGCTGCCGCCGCCCACGTAGATAACGTCCTGCTTCATCACGAACGATTTGAGGTCGCGGACCGTTCGCTCGAAGAAAGTGAGATGGGTCGCCGCGGCGCGCGAGGGCGGGAACGCTTCATGGAAGCGTCTGATGTAAGAATCGCTGTCGCCGCTTGCGGTTCCAACGAAGCATACGCGGGGGCGCCGCCTGCGCCGCGAGAGGCTCAACACGAAGTTGTCGAGCGTAGGATTGCGCGGCTCCATCGAGAATCCGCCGCCTCCCATCGCTACGATGTGCCGCTCCGCCATCCGCAAATCTTCCTACCCTACATCAAGCGAGCCGTCAGGTTTGAATTTCGAGTTCGGCGCCCAAACGACTTCCCACGGATAGCCGTCCGGGTCCGCAAAATATCCCGACACTCCTCCCCACTCGGCTTTCATCGCCGGCTTGAGGATCGTTGCACCCGCAGCCTTTGCCGCGTCGAGTCCCGGCTGCACGTCTTCGGGTTGCTCGACATTGATTGCGAGCGTCACTCCGCCGAATCCCCGCGAACGCAACGCCGAAAGCATAGCGTCCTTGGCGAGCAGATCGAACGGGTAGAGCGCCAGCACGCCACCCGCGGTGCGAAAGAAACTGATCTCAGTCGAGGAACCCTCCGCGAGTTTCCAGCCGAGTGCCTGATAGAACTTTGTCGAGCGCGCGAGATCGCTCACGCCGAGAGTCGCGATTGAAATACGAGCCGGCAGCGCCATGGCATTCCCTCCTGAGTGGAATCAGCGATCTACACGGCGCCGCTGTCGCGCAGCGCGCCGATCTCTTCCCAGCTGTATCCGAGCTCGAGCAGCACTTCCTCCGTGTGCTGCCCGTGTTCGGGCGCAGCTTCCGCGACCGTCGTCACCTCGCCGTTGATGGTTATCGGCGTGCCCGATATGAGCACCTTGCCCGCCACCGGATGGTCGAGTTCGAGCAGGTAGCCGTTGACGCGCGCCTGCTCGCTTTTCAGCATCGTGCGGTAATCCACGACCTCGGTCGCCAGAATATCGGCGTCGGTAAGTTGCTTGAGCCATTCCTTGCTCGTCTTCTTCGGGAAGATCTCGTCGAGAACTTTCTGAATCTTTTCGCCGTGAAAATTACGAATCACGTTGTCCGAGTAATCAGGGTCCGTCTCCAGATGCTGAAGGCCGACGATCCTGCAGAACGACGGCCAGCGCTTTTCGTCCACGCCCGCAATACAGATGTGGCCATCGCTGGTGGGGAATGCGCCCCACACGCCGCGCAAAAACTGATGCCCACGGCCGGCGCGCTCGGGCTCGACGCCGGTGATCGACGTGTAGTTGATCTCCATCCCCTGCATCGCGATCATCGTGCCGTAGATCGAGGCGTCGACCTTCTGCCCCTTGCCCGTGCGCTCGCGCGCGAACAGCGCCGCCAGCACTCCGCTCGCCAGGCTGAGCGCTCCCGAATGATCCGCGACGAACATCCCGGCCGCCAGCGGCGGATCGGCCGGCATCCCCGTCTTCGCCATCACGCCGCTCGCCGCCTGCGCGAGCGTGTCGCGGCTCGGGCGCGTCACCCACGGCCCCTTCGGCCCCCACGAGCTGCCCTGCGCGTAAACGATGCGCGGATTTATCTTGCGCACTTCGTCATAGCCGAGACCGAGCCGGTCGAGCACGCCGGGCCGGTAGTTGGTGACCAGCACGTCGTACGACTTCACCATCCGGCGCACCACTTCGATCGCGTCGCGCCTTTTCAGATCGGCGGTGATGCTCCGTTTGCCGCGATTCATCGCGATGAAATAGTGCGACACCGTCGCGTTCTTCACGTCCGGCCCGCCAATCAGCGCGGCCAGCATCCAGCGGCTCAGATCTCCGGTCTCCTTGTTCTCGACCTTGACGACGTCGGCGCCCATGTCGGCCAGGACCAGCGACGCAAACGGCCCCTGAATTTCCTGCGCGATCTCGACGACCTTGATTCCCTCGAGCGGCTTGCCCATCGTGACTTCCCCTAAACGGTCGTTCAAGGAACTCGGATGCGCGGGCATTATCCCGCTGTTCGCCGCGAAATCTCAAGCGTCGATTCATTCGCGCGTCGCCATTGGCCCGAATGCGCGACGCTTGTACGCTCATCGCCGATGGAACCGAGCATCTACCAATATCCCGACATCTTTCGCCGTGCGCATTTGGAGAGTCCCGGCGAAATTCCGGCCGAAGTGGTTTTCCTGCAAAAGGTCTGGGGTCGCCATCGCAAGCGCCCGACGCGCCGCATTCTCGACATCGCTTGCGGCGACTCGCCGCACGGCCGTTTGCTGGCAGCTAACGGCAATGGATTCGAAGTGGTGGGAATCGATCGCTCGCCCACCATGATCGCCGCGGGACGCCGCAAAGCGGGCGCACTTGCGAATCTTCACTTCTACCGCCGGCCCATCGAGAAGTTCACTCTCCCCGAGCGCGCTTTCGACGCTGCAATCTTCATGTCCGAGACATTTCCGGTGATCGTCGAAAACGCCGGCTTGCTCTCGCATCTCAGGTCAGTCGGCCGTGCGCTCAAGCGCGGCGGCCTCTACTGCATCGACGTCGATCGCCAGGACACGATTCACCACGTCGCGCGGCGCACGATGTGGCGCGAACGAAACGCGCATGCTGGCTCTGTGCCGCTCAAAATCCGCGAGTTCAATCGTCCCATCGCGTGGCACTCGCCGTTGCACTCGATCTACGAACTCGAATGCACCATAGGGTTTCCATCCGGCGCTGTGACTACTCGCGATTTGATTCCGGTGCGTTACACGATTCCCGCGACGCTTGAGCTCGTGGCGCTGGCGTCGGGGATGTTCAAGATGGTCGCCGCGTACTGCGACCTGTCATTCACCAAGCCAATCGACAGATGCCGCTACCGGTGGATGGGCGTTCTGCGCCGCGTGTGAGTTCAGGTGTCGTCGAGGTGATCGATCAGATCGAGCATCTCGGCATGCCAGCCGCAGTCGAACCGAAGAATGTGAATCGATCCCAGCTCGACGACCGGTTCGCGATTCGTGAGCTTCCGCACGATCGCGCGAATCACACCGCGATGCGCAATCAGCAGCGCGTCATCATCGCGCGGCGTCCACAGATTCAGCATGCGTTCCAGGCCGCGCTCGACGCGATCGGCAAAGGCGGCGCGGCTCTCACCGGCGGGATAAGTGTAGGTCGGCGCGAATCGATCGACGTTCCATCGCGCGAACTCGTCGGGATAGCGTTCGCGAATCTCATCGGCGGTGAGACCCTCGAACAATCCGAAGTGAACTTCGGCGAATTCGTCTATCGTGACGATCGGCGCCGAGTGTCCAGTCACGATTCGCGCACCCTCGGAAGCACGAACGAGCGGACTCGAAAAAACTCGCGCGAAAGTCTTGGCGCGTCGATGAGTCTCGATCGCGCGGCCCGCCTGGCGCATCTGCGCGCGCCCGAGCTTCGACAGCGCCACGTCAGTGCGGCCATGATACCTGATGCTCGACTCACCCTCGGTCTCGCCGTGGCGGACCAAGAACAGCCGCGATCCGCGAGGTTGCCCTTCAATCATCTATTCGTCGAACAGCGGATTCATCACCAGGCCCGTGAGCAGCTTGGGATGGAAGTAGGTCGATTTCTCGGGCATCGTCGCGCCCGCGTCGCTCACGCGCTCGACGTCCTGGATCGACGGCGGATTCATCAGGAACGCACCGTCGGCCCGTCCATTCGCGACAGCACCGAGCGCGCCACCGATTTCGATCGTGTATTCGATGTTTCCGCCTTTTCGAATCTCGTCGGCGCGCAGCCCGAAAATTCGATCGAACACCAGCGCGTGAAGAACCGATACGTCCAAGCGCCGAACCTCGGCCGGCGCGTCGCGCATTGCGGATTTCATCGCAGTGCGGCTGCGCAGCCGCAGTATCAGGTAGCTGGCATTTTCTTTCAGTGTCACGCCGATGGCGCCGCTGCCCGAATCGTTCAGGCGCGCGCGAAATTCGTCGCGATGCGCGATTTCCTCAACATTGAAAACCTCGCGCGCGCGTTGCGTGAACGTCGCAATCGCATCGGCCGGCAGCGATTTCACCACCCGATGGGTCGGTAGGATCACCAGCCCGGGATCGTCGCACGCCACCAGCGTCATCATCGTATAGTCATAAGGCTGCAGCTCGCTGGATGCGTTCTCGTGGCGTCGTGCGCGCCGATAATTCAACGCGGTTTCGTAGCGATGGTGTCCGTCGGCGATCAAAATCCCCGGCGCATCCAGTTCGCGTTGGACGATCGCGATTTCCTCAGCCGACTCGACAACTCGCAGCTCGTTGCGGATTCCGAGGTCATCGACGAGATCAATCAACGGCTCGCGCCCGGCCACCTGCTCGCGCAATTGGTCGAGCTCGCGATGCGCCCCGGAGTACATCCCGAAGATCGAGCTGGTGTTGACTTGCAGCGCGGTCAGCAGGCGCAGGCGGTCCTCCTTCGCAGCGGGGAAAGTTCGCTCGTGCGGAACGATACGACCGCGATCAAATTCCTCGAGCCGGACGCGCGCGATAAATCCGGTGCGATGAAGCAATCGACCCTCAAGGTCGAAAGTCTGGGTGTATTGAAAAATAGCAGGACGCGCCACCCGTTCGAGGGCGCCCGCTGCTATCCACTCCGTCAGCGTTTTTTCTGCCGCGCCGTAGCGGTCTGTGTCGCGCGCGAGTTCGAGCCGCACGACATTGTACGGACTGCGATCGTACAACTGCTGCTGACGCGCCGCGCCGATCAAATCGTAAGGAGGCGCGACGACCCGCGCCGGTTCTCCGGCAATTTTGCGGTTGTACATTAGCGCGCGAAAAGGTTCGATCCTTTTGCCGAGTCCGTTCACTTCAACGCGTCTCCCGCCAGTGCCGCCGCGATCTGCCTTTCTGAAATCACCCCCACTCTGATCATTTTCCATCCGCCTCCATCAACTCCGACCGCGATCACCGTGCTGGGCGCCGACGCGGTCAATTTTCCACCTTCAAGGTAAACTTTAACTTTTTCGCCGAGCGCCGCTCGCGCCAAGTCAAGGGTGTTTGCAGGCGCCTGTCCGTTCAGGTTCGCGCTGGTCGCCGTGATCGGTCTGCCGATTCCCGCGCTCAATGCGCTCGCGACGGGATTTGGAGATACGCGCACGCCGACGCCGTCCGGTCCAGTCAGCTCCGGCGCGATGTCGTCGCGAGCCGGCAGCACGATCGTCAGCGGGCCGGGCCAGAATGCGTCCGCGAGCCGCCGCGCATCGATCGGTATTTCGCGCGCCAGCGAAAATGCCATCGCGGAATCCGCTGCGATCAATCCGATCGGACGGCCCGGCTCGCGCCCCTTCACTCGAAATAGCCTCTGCAGCGCGGTCGGCGAAAACGCATCGGCGCCGATCGCATAAAACGTCTCGGTCGGATAAACGACCAGCTCGCCGGCTTGCAACGCAGCTATTCCATCCTCGAGCCGAAACATCGCGACTATCCTATCCGAGTGCGCGCCGCGCGATGTCGCGCCGGAAGTGACGTCCCTCGAACTCGATCATCTCCGCCGCCTGATAGGCCGCATCGACCGCCGTCGCCAGCTCCGGCGCCATCGCGGTCACCGTCAACACGCGCCCGCCGTCGGTCACCAACTGCCCGTCGCGGATCGCGGTGCCGGCGTGAAAAACCTTCACGCGAATCTTGTCCATCGCCCATCTGATTTTGATTTCCGACGGGACGTTGCCCTCGAGCCGGTCCAGCCCGCGAATCGCGATTCCTTTCTTGTAGTCACCGGGATATCCGCCCGACGCTAGCACAACGGCGACTGCGCTGCGGGGCGAGAGCCTAATCGAAGCGTTCGCGACGTTGCCGTCGGCGGCGGCGAGCAGGTTTTCCGCCAGGTCACTCTCCAGCCGCATCATCAGCGCTTCGCATTCCGGATCGCCGAAGCGGACGTTGAACTCGAGCACGTTGATTCGTTCGTCGTCGATCATCAACCCGACGAACAGCAGACCGCGAAACGGAATCCCGCGCGCACTCATTGCCGCGAGCGTCGGCGCGACCACCTCGCGCATCGCGCGCGCTTCGAGTTCGGGGCCGAACTGCGGCACCGGCGAATACGCGCCCATCCCGCCGGTGTTGGGTCCGCGATCGCCGTCGAAAATCGCCTTATGATCCTGGAAGGTGCCGAGCGGGATCGCGTTTTCGCCGTCGCACAGCGCGAAGAAAGAAACTTCCTGGCCGGTCAGAAACTCCTCGACTACTACGCGATTGCCTGCGGCTCCGAAGCGCCGCCGCTCCATTGCATCTGCGACCGCTTCCAGAGCCGTATCCACGTCGTGGCAGATGACGACGCCTTTGCCGAGCGCGAGACCGTCCGCCTTGACGACCATCGAGCCGGTGCGCGACATCACGTAGCGCCGCGCGGATTCGGCGTCGTCGAAGGCGGCGAAGTCGGCGGTCGGCACGCCCGCCTTGCGCATGATCGTCTTTGCAAATGACTTCGAGGTCTCGAGCTGCGACGCCGCGGCGGTCGGCCCGAATATTTTCAGGCCCGCGCGCGCAAACTCATCGACGATTCCCGCGGCGAGCGGATCCTCGGGCCCAACAATCGTCAGATCGACCGATTTTGACTTCGCGAACTCGAGCAGCGCCGCGGTATCGGTCGGCGCGATCGGCACCGCTTCCGCGATCTGATCGATGCCCGGATTTCCGCTCGCGCAAAAAATCTTCCACACCGACTCGCTCTGATGGAGCCGCCAGACGATCGCATGCTCGCGCGCGCCCTTGCCTATGACCAGTACCTTCATCGCGCGGTTGCTAATGCCTGAAGTGGCGCACCCCCGTGAAGACCATCGCCAGCCCGAATTTGTCGGCGGCCGCGATCACTTCGTCGTCACGCACGGCGCCGCCCGGTTGCGCGATCGCCGTCGCGCCGGCCTCGGCCGCGAGCGTGGGGCCGTCGGGAAACGGGAACAGCGCCTCCGACACGAGCACGGAACCGTCGAGCGTGACCTTGAGCCGCGCCGCTTTCTCGCGCGCGGCGTACACCGGATCGATCCGCGAGGTCGCGCCGCCGCCGACGGCCAGCGTGCGATCCTCTGCGACGAACGCGATCGCATTGGACTTGATATGCTTGCAGACCTTGATTCCGAACGTGAGCGCGCGCATCTCGGCGTCGGTGGGCGCACGGCGAGTCACGATTTTTCCTTTGCGCGGATCTTCGATCGCGAGGTCCGGCGTCTGCACCAGCAATCCGCCGAGCACTTTCTTTACGTCGAGTTCGTTGCGATCCACCGCCTTCGAATTGAACGTCATCACGCGCCGATTTTTCTTTTTGCGCAGGAACGCGATCACATCGTCGGGATAGGCGGGACCAATCAGCACTTCGGTGAACAGTTCGTCGACGGCGCGCGCGAATTCCATGTCCCACGGCCGATTGGCGATGATGATGCCGCCGAACGGCGAGTCGGGATCGGTCGCGAACGCCTTGTCCCACGCACCCTTGAGCGTATCGGCGACGCCCACGCCGCACGGCGTGTTGTGCTTGAGAATCGCGACCACTGCGCGCCGCTCGTCCTCGAACTCGAGCATCAGGTTCATCGCCGAGCTGATATCGACGACGTTGTTGAACGACAGTTCCTTGCCGTGAAGCTGATGCGCGATCTCGAGAAAGCGTCCGTACAGCGCGCCGGTCTGATGCGGATTTTCGCCATAGCGCAACGCCTGCTCGCGCTCGAGCGCCAGGTTGAAGGTCTCGCCGAGGCCGGACTTGACGCTGTCTCCAGCATGGGCGCCGAGATAGTTGGAAATGGCGGCGTCGTATGCGGTTACGCGCGCGAACGCCTTGCGCGCGAGACGCCATCGCGTCGCCGCGGTTATCGCGCCCTGATTCGCGTCCAGTTCCGCGACGATTGCTGCGTAGTCGGCAGCATCAACGACGACCGCAACATCCGCATGATTCTTGGCCGCTGCGCGCACCAGCGTTGGCCCTCCGATGTCGATATTTTCGATCGCTTCGTCGAGGCTCACGCCGGGTTTCGCGACTGTTTTTTCGAATGGATAGAAATTCACGACCACCAGGTCGATCGGCTCGATCCGATGCTGGGTCATCTGGCGCTGATGGCTCGCATCGGCGCGCCGCGCGAGGATTCCGCCGTGAATCTTTGGATGCAGCGTCTTCACGCGTCCGTCGAGCATTTCGGGTGAGCCGGTGAAATTCTCGACCGACCTGACTTTGACGCCGGCTGCTTCCAGAGCCGCCATCGTGCCTCCGGTCGATACGATCTCGACGCCGTGCCGCGCCAGCGCCGTGGCGAAATCCGCCACGCCCGCCTTGTCCGCGACGCCGATCAGCGCGCGCCTGATCACGACCCTCTCTGTGCTCATCGCCATCCTAACCCCGAGTCACGCGCGGCACTCGTTTGCCGACCGTGCACAGCATCTCGTACGAAATTGTCTGCGCCAGCCGCGCGACGTCGTTCACGCTGATAACCTCGCTGCCTGATTCGCCCCACAAGATTACCTCATCGCCGACCGATGCGCCCGCGATGTCGGTGACGTCGATTGTCGTCAGATCCATCGAGACCGCGCCGACCACAGGTGCGCGCGCGCCGCGCACGATTACTTCGCCGCCATGTTGCAGTCCCCTGCGGTAGCCGTCCGCGTAGCCAACCGGCAGCACGCCGATCAGGCTTTCGCGCGGCGCGACGAACGTATGTCCATAGCCGACGCCGCTTCCGGCCGGCGCGCGCTTGATTTGCATCAGCCGCGTCTTGAACGTCATCACGGGTCGCAGCTCGACGCGCTCGCGCACAGCAGTCACGGGTGGCAGTCCGTAGATTGCCAGTCCCGGCCGCGCGAGGTTGAAGTGCGAGTCGGAGCGCAGCACCAGCGCGGCAGAATTTGCAACGTGAATGATCGAGGGCTTCATCCCAGCCGCGTCAAGCGTTTCGATTGCGCCGTTGAATACGCGGAGTTGCGCGTCGGTGATCGGACTCTTTGGATCACCGGCGTTGGCGAGCAGCGTACAGACGCCCTCGAGGCGCACGGCCGACGCGCTGCGCACCGCGTCGATAACATCGGGAATGTCGGCGGGCATCACTCCAAGCCGGGTCGCGCCGCTGTCGATCTTGACGTGAATCGGAAAATCTTTGCGGCCGGCAGACGCGGCCGCGCGATCGAGCAGTCCGATCATCGAGGCGTCGAAGACGAATGGAGTCACGTCGAGCGCGACGATTTCCGCCGCCTGCTCGGCGAAGAACCCCGCCTGCAGGTACACGCGCGCGCGAACCCCGGCGTCGCGCAGCTCGCGTGCCTCGTCGAGCGTGGCGACCCCGAAGTGACGGCATCCTTCGTCGATCAATGTGCGCGCGACCGTCACCGCGCCATGTCCGTAGGCGTCGGCCTTGACCACCACCATCAATTCGCCGTGCGAGGCCACCCCGCGCAGCGCGCGGAAGTTCGAGCGCAGCGCGCCGAGATCGATCTCGGCGACAGTGGGGCGTTGCGTTTCAATGCTCATCGAACGCTGAATTTCCAACTTCGCGGGCGCAGACGCAAGCCGCCGCGTCTTTGCTATTGTGGATGAGCAGCTTCTGTCCACTCCCCTCACATTGGCGAGAATGCAATCATCGATGCGATGAACACCGCGATCGTGACCGGCGGTAATACGGGATTGGGCTTCGAATGCGCCCGCGCGCTGGCAGAGACGCAAGATTGGCACGTAGTTATCGCCTGTCGCAGTGCAGAAAGAGGACGCGAAGCCGTGAATCGGCTGGTCGCGCAGACCAAGTCCAGAGAGATCGAAGCGAAGACGCTTGACCTTGCCTCGCTCGAATCCGTGCGAAGCTTTGCGCGCGACTATGCGGCCGGGCAACGGCCGCCGCTGCGCGCGATCGTATGCAACTCAGCCACGCAAATCGTGACCGGGAAAACTTTTACGGCGGACGGCTTTGAGACTACGTTCGCGGTCAACCACCTGGGACATTTCCTGTTGGTGAACCTGATGCTCGCGCGGGTGGCGCGGCCGGCGCGGATTGTGGTCGTCAGCAGCGGCACGCACGATCCGGCGCAGACCACGGGGATGCCGCCGCCGGTATACAAATCCGCGCGACTGGTTGCGCGACCCGATGAAGATTCCGAGCCGCTCGATGATCATCGCGGAACCGCCGGCCGGCGCGCGTACACCACGTCGAAGCTGTGCAACGTCCTGTTCACTTACGAGCTCGATCGCAGGCTGCGCGCAGAAAAAGACGTCGGCACATATGGGTACTCGATTACCGTCAACGCGTTCGATCCGGGCCTGATGCCGGGGACCGGCCTGGCGCGCGACTACGGGATGATGGCGAGATTTGCGTGGCGGTTTGTGCTGCCGGCGCTGCGCCCGTTCGTGCCGAATATGAACAGCACCGCGCAATCGGGCAAGTCGCTCGCGGACATGGTAACCGAGCCGCGATTCGAGCGAATCTCAGGGAGATACTTCGTGGGTGCGCGCGATGTGCCGTCGTCGAAGGACTCGTACGATCCCGGTATGGCGATGGATTTGTGGGAGGCGAGCGCCGCGATGGTCAAGCTGACGCCCGAAGAGACCATCCTGCGATCCGGATCGACCCCCTCTGCCACATAATGGTGCCGCGGAATACATATCAAGTAGTATTCTCAGTTGATTATATTTTACTCGCCTTGACCCTACCAAATTACTAGTCCAAGCTATAGAAAGCCGGAATCGATATAAGAGTCGAGTCCCGGCTTGATCAAGCCTGACAGTGGCCCTTCCGCTCGCCTTTGACCACGTTCCGCTAGACCAATGTCCAATACATTCGCAAGGCTTGAGGAGGCCCGCATGGCACAACCTCGCCGCCACCCCGTCAGCGCAGCTAACGGCACAAGTGATTCCACATTTGCGGGTTTTGACTGGAAAAAATTGATCGGTCTCGGGCCCAATCTGAATGCCAGATCAGAAAAATTGAGCCTGCTCGCAGGATTGTCGGCAGGCCTCGCGTACTCGACCTTTGCGAGTTTTGTGGCTAATGCGCTCACACCGGTAAGCGGACGCCTCGTCGAAGCGGATACCTTTCGACGCGCAGTTTCGGGTCACTACCTAGAAGTCTTCAGCCTCGACGGCGCGATTCCCACTGTGCTGGCATCGCTGATCGTTTTCGTCCTGGTTTGGTGGTCGACGCGTGTGGTTCTCGAGCTTTGGCAGCGTGAAGATTGGGTACGCATTGCTTCAGTCGATCGAAGTTTGTCAGACGGACCGATTCTCATGACGATAGCAGTGCCGCTGACGCATTCAGTGAGTAAAGAAAGTTAGTACCAATTTGAAATCTCAGTTCGATGGAAGGAGTAATGACTAATGAATGGAACAAGTGACAAAGTTAAAGGACGCGTCGAGGAAGCGGCTGGCGTACTGACTAACGATCGGAAGCTGAAAAATCGCGGAAAGATGGATCAAGCGGCCGGCGACGTCAAGGACGTCATCGGAAAGACGATCGACAAGGCAGTTGCAGCAGTCAATCACGACAAGCGCAAGTAGTTTCCCGGGTTCCCGGATAAGCCGCGGTTTTTGACACTTAGCGGCGCCAGTCGTATAGTCGAATTGGGCTGGGGGTGTGCATAACACGCACTGAGAGCTCCTGCGGGAGAACCCCTTGAACCTGATCCGGGTAATACCGGCGTAGGGAAGCCATTGGCGCAACGTACGGGCTGCGCCTGAGCCGCTTCCCCTCACCGGAGAAGCGGCTCAATAATGCCGGACTCTATCGCAACTTCAATCATTCTTAACGGTGATCCGTATCCGCTCGGCGCCGACACTCCGCTGACTGCGCTGCTCGAGCGTTTGGACATGCGGCGCGGCCGTGTGGCCGTCGAGATCAATCGCGAGATCGTATCCAAGGCGAATTACGACGGGACGATTGTGAGAGCGGGCGACCACGTTGAGATAATCAACTTCGTTGGCGGCGGCTGATTCGTTTAGCGCCGCTGACCGGGGAATGGACACCGAAAAAAGATGCAGGACACTCCATTTGAATTGGGCGGCAAGAAATTCACCTCGCGGCTGATCGTCGGCACCGGCAAGTATCGCGACTTCGCCGAGACCAAGGCCGCGGTCGAAGAAAGCGGCGCCGAAATCGTGACCGTTGCGGTGCGCCGCGTGAACATCACCGATCGCGCCAAGGAAAATCTGCTCGACTTTATCGATCCCAGACGCTACCAGATTCTTCCCAACACCGCCGGATGCTTCACAGCCGACGAGGCGATTCGCACCTGCCGCCTCGCGCGCGAGGTTGGAGTCGGCGAGCTGGTGAAGCTCGAGGTGATCGGCGACAAGCAGACGCTGTTTCCCGACGTCGCCGCGACGCTCGAAGCGGCGCGCGTGCTGGTCAAGGAAGGATTCAAGGTGATGCCGTACGTCACCGACGACCCTGTGACTTGCCTGCGGCTGCAGGAGCTCGGATGCGTGGCAGTGATGCCGCTGGCGGCGCCGATTGGCTCGGGCCTTGGTATCCGCAATCCGTTCAACCTTGCGATCATTATCGAGCAGGCGAAGGTGCCGGTGATCGTCGACGCGGGCGTAGGCACGGCGTCGGACGCGGCCGAGGCGATGGAACTCGGATGCGACGGAGTGCTGATGAACACCGCAATCGCGGGCGCGAAGGATCCGCTCGCGATGGCGCGCGCGATGAAGCTTGCGGTCGAGGCCGGACGCCTAGCGTATCGCGCCGGCCGAATCGAACGCAAGCTCTACGCGACCGCGTCGAGCCCGCTCACCGGACTGATAAGGTAGGCGGCCTTGGGGGTGTCGTCGCGACCGCGCGTCAGCTTTCGACTCTATCTGATCACGGATCGCCACGTCGTAAAGAGCGGCGATCTGGTCTCCGCGTGCGAGGCCGCTCTGTCGGCAGCGCCGCCTGGGGCTGTCGCATTGCAACTCCGGGAAAAAGATTTGCCGGCGCGCGAGCTTTACGAACTGGCGCGTCGTCTTCGCGAAATTTGCACGCGCGCCGGCGCGCCTCTGATAGTGAACGATCGCGTCGACGTGGCAATCGCAGCGGACGCCGACGGAGTTCATCTCCCGTTCGACTCGATTGGCGTCAGCATGGCGCGCAAGCTGCTCGGCGCCGGGCGACTTATCGGGGTCTCCAGTCATTCGCCGCCCGACGTTGCGGGCGCGGCGCGCGAGGGCGCCGACTTCGCGGTATTCGGTCCCGTCTTCGATCCGTTGTCCAAGCCGGCGGCCGGGCCTGCGTGGGGTGCGAAAGGTCTTGCTGCGGCGTGCGGCGCAGGCGCGATTCCGGTCTATGCACTGGGTGGTATGACGCCGGAGCGCACGCGCGAGTTGTTCTCGTCTTCCGACCCGGCTGTGCGGCCCGCAGGAGTCGCGTCGATCGGTGCGATATTCGCGGCCGATTCTCCGGCGCTGGCTACCGCGGCGATGCTGTCGGCGCTGGACGCGCCGCGGACTCGGTGGCGATGACAGACTTCGCAGCGTCGAGCAGTGAGTCGGGCCGCGGCAGTTCGCGATAGTAGGGCGACGTAAAGATCCATCGCACTACTCCCTCCCGATCGACGATGAAAAACGCCGGTATCGCGTTGTCGGGCTCGCCGTTGCGATGATGCTGCACGAGGCCGAGCGGCGCGACGATCCATTCGCGATCGTCACTCAGCAGAGGAATTTTAGTGCGCAGAAAGCCCGCGAGCATCTTCGATCGCTCGACCGGATCGGTGCTGATGGCATACAGGTCGATGCCGGCGCGCCGAAAATCGTCGGCGTGTGCGGTTAATTCGGCGAGCTCGAAGCGCGCGAACGGGTCGTAGTCCCCGCGATAGACATAGATCAACGTGGCCGGCGCATCGACTGGTCCAATGCGAACCGAGTCGGTCTGATCGGGCAGTTTGAAGCCGGGGAACTGTTGTCCGACCGCGAGCTTCAGCGTGAACGGCGGATTGAGCGTCGCGCGCATCGCGTAGCTGAAGAATCGACCGCCGCCCGCACCGACGACGATGCATGCCAGGAATGCGAACAGGCCGAATCCGAGTTTGGCGTGCGGCGAACCGAGTCCGAGCGCGAGCCTCAGTCCTGCAATCGAGAGGATGATAGCGGCTAGCGCGATTGCGAACGCCGGCCATGGAATCCGGTCGTGAATGCCCATCCACGGCACCGACCAAAACGACACCAGCACGTATTCGTAGAGTCCGAAGCCGCACGCGATCAGGATGACGGAGCCGATTGCGCGGATGGGCTGAAATGGCGGGGTAACCCACGGCTCGTTTTCGTTGAAGAACTCCGGCGCGCCTTCGTCGATTCCGGGGTGGTCAGGCGGCGATGTGGCCATCAGTTGAGCATTCGCAGCTTCAGATCGTCGAAAGAGATCAGCTCGACGCCTTCCTGCTGCAATTTTTCGTGGAAGACAGGGGATTCGCCGCCGATAACCGCGACCGCGTCGGTGATGATGTGGAGTTTCGGGCCGACCCCGATAAGCGCGCGTGATTTCGCGATCGACGCATGACTCGGTGTACACGCCGTACATCACAATGTCCTGGTAGGGGCGCAGAACGAGTCGCAGGATGGCGCTCAGGTGCGCGCTGTTGGCAAGCTTCTCGAATTGCTGGCGCTGGAAAACGATCTCTCCTGGGTGGTCGAGGACCTTTTGAATTTCTTCCGTTGTGTACTCCTTGTTTTCCAGCATCAGCGGATTGAGCGGTTTGGTTTCGTCGATCTTTTTCTGGCCGGGAGTGCCTGCCATGCAATGATCGGGATACGGGCCGCCCCAACTTTTCAGGATCGGATCGCCGGGGACGTGGCAGTCGACAGAGCAGACGATGCGCACATTCTGATCGCGGGCGAGGTCGGTAATTGCCTTCCACATCGGAACGATCTTCTCAGCGCCTTCAATGTGGAACTTGCCGTCGTGCAGGATGAAGTCGCGCTGCGTGTTGAGGTCGTAGAAAATTGTTTTTTCAGTATCCACGGGATTAGAAGTGTTCAGGTTCATGCTCGCGGCGATTGTCGCGCTCGAGTTGCAAAGTCAGGTGGTGGATGTCGAACTTGGTCTGCAGCAGATGACACATGTCGGCGAGCACTCGGTCGCGATCCGCGTCCGCCGCGACAACTGCGTGCGCTGACAGCGCTATTTGCCGGGTCGTCAGACACCAGACGTGAAGGTCGTGAACTTCCTCGGTGCCGCTGACGGCCAGCAGGTCGGTGCGCATCTGGTCGAGGTCGATATGGCGCGGCACCGATTCCATCAGGATGTCGACGCCCTCGCGCACCAGGCCCCATGAACCGTACAGCACGAGGCCTCCGATAAAGATGCTGACGGCGGGATCGGCCTGCATCCATCCGGTGAAATAATTCAGCGCCCCGGAAGCGAGCACGCCGATCGAGCCGATGAGATCGGAAATCACGTGCACGAAGACCGAGCGCATCGCCATTCCATGCTTGTGACCGCCGCTGGTCTCGGTCGAGGTCATCCACGCGGAGAACGTGTTCACGCCGATTCCGACGATCGCAATCGCCATCACAGCCAGCCCCGAAACCGGATGGGGGTTCCGCAGCCGCCCGAACGCTTCGATCCAGATGAACACCACGAGCACCCAAAGAAACAGGCCGTTGAGCAGCGCGCCGAGGATTTCCGCGCGAAGATAGCCGTAGGTTTTCGCCGACGACGCGGGCCGCGTCGATATCCACAGCGTCAGCAGGCCCAGGCACAGCGCGGCGATGTCGGTGAGCATGTGGACCGCGTCGGACAGCAGGGCCAGGCTGCCGGTCAGGTAGCCGCCGACGAGTTCGGTGAGGAAATAAACCGACGTGACGCCAAGGACGATTAGCAAGCGGCGCTGATCCGAAGCCGCATTCGGATGCGGTTCGCGATCGTGATTGTCCATCGGGGGCCGCATCGTTTAATCATAGTGGATTAGCGAGAAGCAGTTGACCGGCGCGAGGCGCTCGCGACCCTTGAGCGCGTCGAGCTCGACCACGAACGCGCATCCGATCACGTTGCCGCCGATCTTGTGGATCAACTGCAGCGCCGCGGCCGCCGTGCCGCCCGTCGCGAGCAGATCGTCAACCAGCAGAACGCGACCCTTGCCCGCGATCGAGTCCCGATGCATCTGCAAGGTCGCGCTGCCGTACTCGAGATCGTACGACTGCTCGACAGTGTGGAAGGGGAGCTTGCCTGGCTTGCGCGCAATCGCCAAACCTACGCCCAATCGATACGCGACAGGCGCGCCGACGACGAAGCCGCGCGACTCGATTCCGACCACGGCATCAACTTTGCCGAGATAAGGCTGCGCCAACTGATCGACCACGGCGGCGAAACCGCGCGCGTCGGCGATCAGCGGCGTGAAGTCCCTGAACACTATTCCGGGCTTGGGGAAGTCGGGAACGTTGCGAATCAGCTTTTTGATTTCTTCGGCAGTCATCCTTGATTCCATCGCACTGGTGTCGGAAGGCGGGGTCGCGTGCGATGGTCAAAGATACTAGCTGCCGCCCGCCGCGGCAAAGCTGATCCCGTCGGAGGTTGCGGGCTGGGGCAGATAGGCGAGCGGGTTCTGCGCGACGTTGTCGCGGCGCACCTCGAAGTGGAGATTGGCGCCTGTCGTGCGTCCGGAGCGTCCAATCTCGCCGATCTGCTGTCCGCGACCGACGCGGACGCCTTCGCTGACGAGGTTGCGCTCGTTGTGGCCGTAGACCGTCGCGTAACCGTCGTCGTGGCGAATGATCACGGTGTTGCCGTAGCCGTGCAGCGTGCCCGAAAAAATCACGACGCCGCCGTCCGCGGCATAAACGGGAGTGCCGGCCGGAGCCGCGATATCGACGCCGTCGTGCATCGCGCCGTTGCGGATTCCGAATCCCGACGACACGACTCCTTGCGCGACCGGCCACTGGAATTGTCGCGATGCGCGCTCGCCGGTGTACGGTTGCGCACTGCTCGGCGCAGCGCCGATCGACGCGGCCCGGTACGCGCCGGGAATCGTCAGGACCTGGCCGACGCGCAGCTCGCGTGGCTCGCCGATTCCGTTCGCGGCCATCAGTCGTCCGACGCTGACGTGGTATTCACTCGCAATATGGTAGAGGGTTTCGCCCGGTGCGACGATGTGAGTGACCGGCTGCTGCGAACCGGCGACAGAGTAGGTCGAAGGCGCCTCGCTGCTACCGCATCCGCCCAGCGCGATCGACGCCGCCAGCGCAATTGCCACGCTCGCGCGCGAAATCCACCGCGTTGCTGTAATCCACGCCTCGATCACTTCATCCGCCGTCCGTCACCGCCCATCCACTACATCATCCGGGCCGCGAAATATCAGCGCGTCAATTCTGGAAGCCGTGCTTGCCCGTCATCTTCACGAATCGGCACTCGCCGAAATACTCCTCGCTCCAATGGCCGGTCTTGCGGCTGATGCGCACCAGGGTCTGAAGTTCGTCTTCGCCAATCGGCGCAATCAGCCGGCCTTGCGGCGTCAGTTGATTCAGCAGCGGAAGCGCAATTCCGGGCATGGCAGCCGTGACCATCACGACGTCGAAGGGCGCCTCCTCGGGCCATCCGTCGGAACCGTCGGCGCATCGAAGATGGACGTTGCTGAAGCCCATCGAGTTGAGAATCACGCGGGCGCGATCGTGAAGATGCGCGTTGAGCTCGACGGAATAGACTGCGCGCGCGAGACGGGAGAGCACCGCGGTCTGATAGCCGGAACCGGTGCCGACTTCGAGAACTTTCTCGGTGCCGGTCAGCTCGGCAACTTCGCTCATCAGCGCGACCATGTACGGCTGCGAGATGGTCTGCGAGTCGCCGATCGGCAGGGGACCGTCGTCGTAGGCGTGCGCGTGAAGCTCGGCGGGAAGGAATCGATGGCGCGCGACGGTGCGCATCGCGGCAAGCACGCGCGGATCTTTTATCCCGCGGCGTTCGAGCTGCTCGAGCACCATCCGCTCGCGCGCGTTTTCGAGGTCAATTGCCATCGCTGGCATCATTATACAGATACGTCGGACAACGAATAAGGTATCACGAGCGATCGCCGAGGCCGGAAATCGCGGCGCTTTCGGCGGAAGGGGAACACGAAAATGCCGTTTTTCGATTCGGCGGGAGTCAGGATTCATTACCAGGACGCCGGCGTCGGCAAGGCCGTCATTCTGGTGCACGGCTTCGCTTCCACGGCGGAGCACAACTGGGGCGGCACCGGATGGATTGCGACGCTGTCGAACAAATATCGCGTGATCGCGCCCGACGTGCGCGGACATGGACTCAGCGACAAGCCACGGTCGCGCGAGGCATACGGCTACGCGAACATGGGTGCGGACGTGACGCGCCTGATGGACCATCTCGGACTCGCGCGCGCGTTCCTCATCGGCTACTCGATGGGCGCGAGCATCGCGATCGAGTTGATGTTGTCGAGTCCCGAGCGCTTTCGCGCGATCATCCTGGGCGGAATCGCGTATGACGACGGTCTGGAAGACCGAGCGGATCGCGACGCGATCTCAGAGGCCTACCGCGCCGACGATCCTACGACGATCAAAAGTCCGGTGGCGAAAGCGTATCGACGATTCGCCGAGTCGATGCCCAACGATTTGAAGGCGCTGGCTGCCCTGATCGACGCGCAGCGGTCGCCGTTGGATCCGGCGAAGCTGGCGGTGGTGCGGATACCGGTGCTGATCGTCGTCGGATCCGAAGACAACGCGATCGGAGATCCGAAGCCGCTGCCAAAGATGATCCCGGGAGCGCGGCTCGTGATGCTCGAAGGCCGCGACCACATGACCGCGCCCGCCGACCGGCGATTCAAGGAGATCGTGCTCGAATTCCTCGGCGCTGCGCCGCGATGATGCGGAACGCACGCATTGAAAGACCGCGCCTATTCATTTAGCACTGCACAAAAAGTTTGCAGCAGGTATGACTGCGAAGATACTTAGGTCAACGCCCTAAGAAGAAGTCCTATGAGTCTCGCCTCTTTCGAACACAGCGCATAATGAAATTCAGTCGTACTTCATTCTGCATCGTCGGGCAAAAGAAACTTCCAGTGCTGCTTTTCGCGCATTTCATTTTGTAAGGCTACTTTTACCCGCCATCAGCCCACCATGTCCTTCTCACTTTGCGCACTGAACGCGCGATAAGTGGCATAGTTCCTGCTGCCGTCGAGGCGAGAGCGGAGGGGACGATCTTAAGAACCAGCCGGGGGAGAGCTACGTGCAAACCCGAGCCCAACACAGGTGAAAAATGGCCGAATCAACAGAAGCAAAGATGAAACCAACCCTGGGGTTGACCGGAGTGACGGTCAATGCGATGGCGCTGATCGCGCCGGGAGCTTTCCTCTGGATAACGTTTGTAGTCCAGGCTGGCTATGCATACCCGTCCGGTATGGGTATGTGGGCAGGAATCTTTTTCGCCGTCATACTTGCCTACGCGACCGCGGTCTCATACTCGGAGCTCGCTAAACTTTATCCTGGAGCGGGTAGCTCATATCTCTTCGCGGAGAAAGCGTTTCTCAACACCACGCACGCCTTCAGGTTCGCCCGCATCGCGAAATTCGTGACCGGCTGGGCGTCGCACCTTTACTATTGGGTTTACCCCGGCGTGATGGTTGCGACGATCGGCATCATGATCGGGTACATCGTCGGCAGCATAGCTCCCAACTATATGAATGCCGGAATTCCGGGTCCTGTGTTCATGGCGCTGATCGCGGTTATCTCCGCGTACGCGATCTCGTGGATCGCATATAAGGGCGTGGTCGGCTCCACGATCGTCAATCTGGTGATCAACATAATCCAGTGGGTCGCTCTGCTTTTTTTCACCGCGCTTGCGATCGCTTACCGGCTAGGGCATCCCGATGGATCGACTGGCATGGCTCTCGATGGCACCAGCAAGGTATTGCACTACGCTTTCAGCGGTGACGCGCCGGCTCACCCGAGTGCGCTCTCGGTGATCCTGCCGCATAATTTCAACTGGATGATGCTGCAAGCGACGATCGCGATCCTGCTGTTGGTCGGCTTCGAATCGATTACCTCGCTGGGCGAGGAAGCCAAGAACCCCACCAAGGACATTCCACGCGG
Source organism: uncultured delta proteobacterium (assembly GCA_963805315.1). Taxonomy (GTDB): domain Bacteria; phylum Desulfobacterota; class Binatia; order Binatales; family Binataceae; genus Binatus. Next base: position 140,589 of record CAWDTQ010000014.1, on the reverse strand, counting down.
CGTACTGCTCTCCATCACGATCCAGTGCCTGTTCATGTACATGATCGAATACTTCGCCGCAAATTACTTCATGAACAGTCTCTACAGCCTGAGCGACGCGAAAGGTTCCGCCGCGCCGATCGGCGACATGATGGTCATCATCGGAAATACTTTGCTCAGCGGCCACGGCCAGGCATTCATGCTGCTCGAGGCGGTGACCGTGTTCCTCGCGTTGATAGGAACGACGCTGGCCTGTATCAACACCGGAGCGCGGGTGACCTACGCGATGGGCCGCGATGAAGAGGTACCGGAACATTTCGGCATGCTGCATGGCGACAACCTGACTCCGCATCGCGCGATCTGGACGCTCGCGACGATCTCGGCGGTGCTGGGCGCGTTCGCCGCGCTGTTTTTCTTCTGCGGCTCCGCAGCCCCCGATGACAAGACTATCGCCACGCTGCCGCACACCATCTGGTATTCTCTGGGGATAGGCTCAAACGCAACGCTGTCGGGGCTTCCAAACGGCCTCTCGCTGGTGACGCTGATTTCCAACTTCGGAACCTTTGGACTCTACGGCTTGACCAACGTCATCTGTATCGTGGCCTTCCGCGAGCATCACGAATTCAACGGCTTCAAGCACATGGTGGTGCCCGTATTTGGGGCGCTGGCGAACTTCGCCTGCATGGCTTTCTACGTCATCGGGCCGCTGGAAGGCCTCGGCAGTTGGAAGGAACCGATCATCGCGGTGGTGCTGTCGGTCGTTTGGGGAATCTACGGAGCATACTATTTCTCGCGCAACTCCAAGAAGCTCGGAAGGGATACGCTCTCGGCCAAAGTCAAGCCTGCTTGATCAACACCGAGCCTCCGCTGTGCGGGTCGGCCTCACCACAAAGGTTTTACGGGAACCGGTGAGACGACCCGCACGGTTTTTTCAGTAGAACGCTCGTTGGGCTGATGCGGGATGGCGGCTGAGGTTGGTCGGGGTGGCCGGATTTGAACCGGCGACCACTCGCACCCCAAGCGAGTGCGCTACCAGTCTGCGCCACACCCCGACGCGACGAACATTATATATTCGTCTCCGGCAAGACCACACCCGTGACGAGAGAGCGGCGACGGTCTTGCCGGTTCTCGATCGCCAATTCGATCAGGTTTTTTTCTTCGGCGCGACGCGGGGACGCCACTGCACGAACGCTCGCATGTCGACCTGAAACGTCCACGCGCTCTTCGACTGATTGATCAGGTGCACGATCTCGTCGCATATCGCCGACGGCGGAACGAAGTGCGACGGATCCACGTCGGGCATCGACTCGCGCACCCGCGCGCTGTCCACGGCGCCGTCCACGTCGAGCGCGGCGGCATGGACGCCGAGATGCATGAATTCGTACGCCACCGATTCCGCGATCGCGCGCTGCGCCAGCTTCGACGCGTTGTAGGCGGAGTATTGCGCCGGTCCGCTGCGCGACTCCGACCCCAGCACAAAAATCACCGTGCCCGACTTGCGCTCGGCCATCTTGCCGATGACCGCTTGCGTGCAGAAAAACGGTCCGTAGGCGTTGACCTTGAGCTGGAAATCGAAATCCTCTTCGGTAATTTCGGTGAAGCGCTTGCGCAGGTACGCGCCCGCGTTGTTGATCAACACGGAGATCGGACCCAGCTCGCGTTCGACGGTCTCGACCGCGGCGACGACCTGCTCGTGACGCGCGACGTCGGTCGGCGTCACGACCGCCTTGCCGCCCTGCGCGCGAATCAATTCGGCGGTTTCGTCGAGCTGCGACTTGGTGCGCGCGATCAGCCCGACCGCGTAGCCTTCTTTTGCCATTCGAAGCGCGATGTCGCGGCCGATGCCGCGGCCTGCGCCGGTTACCAATGCGACTTTTGCTTCTGACATAGCGCGAAATCTTAGCCGCTCGCGACGAGCGTGCAAACCTCGACGCGAGCGCGCTAAGATTTCGTCTTGGCGCTCCTCGAATCCGGTGGTAGTGTCGAATTATGAGCAGTGCACGGGGAGCGCGATTGATCGTCGCGATATTCGCAGCGCTTGCGCTGACTATCTTCGCGAACGCGCGTGCCGCGTTTTCGCAGGACGCCGATTCCGGCACGAGTGTCGATGCCAATTGGGAGCGGACCGGACCCGCCATCGATGGCGACGCGGAATCCGCCGACAAGGTGCTGGAGATCCCTCAGGCGGCGTGCACCAAGAACGGCGTATCTGTCGCCTGCGCCGGCACGAATCCCGCGGGCAGCGGCGACGACGACGACGATCAGGCCATCAACGCCCCGTCGCCGGGAGCGCCGCCGCCGACCCTCGATGAAGACACTGCCAGCTCTGCCGCGCCCGATGATCAGGATTGGGGAACCGTGGACCAGTACCAGAACCAGCCAGCTTACGGTGTTCCGTATGCTGTCTATCCTTATCCGGTAACCGTCGCGGGAACGACGCGCACTCCCTCGCCGGTCCCCGCGTCTGCCTATGCGCCGATGAGCAGTCCGATCACTCAGGCCGCGCGCCCGCCGCTCAATCCGGGACCCTGGATGCTCAGTCCGTCGATGTCACAGTTCAGCCGTCCCGCGGGCAGTCCGATGTTCCGATGACGATCTCCGGTTGGTCTTTCGGACTGCACTACTAAGGGCGCCTCTCCAGCCGTTTCTTTTACGCCGAGTTTACGCGCTATTATCTTGGCCCGATCGTGCCACAGCAGGGCGGTCGGATGGTGATTTGTAATGTTGATAGCGGTCGACGTTGGCAACAGCCATACAGTGATTGGAATCTACGAAGGCGAACGCCTGCGCAATCACTGGCGCATCTCGACCGTTCCCGATCGCACCACCGACGAGCATGGTGCCCTGCTCAACACGTTGTTGGCGGCGGCGGGCCTCGAAGGCGGGATCAAGCCTGAAGGGATGGCGATCGCGTGCGTGGTCCCTCCCCTCAACCAGGTGATGGAGCAACTCGCTGAGCGTTATTTCCATTGCGCACCGCTGATGGTCGGCCCGGGAATCAAAACCGGCATGCCGATCCTGTACGAGAATCCCAAGGAAGTCGGCGCCGACCGAATCGTCAACGCAGTCGCCGCCTACGAGCGCTACGCATGCGCAACTATCGTCGTCGATTTCGGCACCGCGACCACGTTCGACTACGTGACCGGCAAGGGTGAGTACGCCGGCGGCGCGATCGCACCGGGCCTCGGCGTCTCGATGAACGCGTTGATCGAGCACGCCGCCAAGCTGTATCGCGTCGAGCTGGTGCGACCGCGCGAGGCGGTCGGCCGCACTACGATCGGCTCGATTCAGTCGGGGTTAATCTTCGGCTACACCGCGCTGGTGGACGGACTCGTCGCGCGCATCATGAAGGAGCGCGGTGAGAAGACGCGCGTCATCGCGACCGGCGGGTTCGCCGAGCTGATTGCGCCCGAGAGCGAGACGATTGAAGAGGTCGATGAGTTTTTGACATTGAAAGGACTTCGGCTGATATTTGAGCGCAACCGGCGTTAGGCTTTGAGGCAGGGGTTTTTTGGGGAAGCTCTGATGAGCAAGCAAAGGCGGGTCGTGACCGATTCGATGATCGGTCTCAAGATGCCGGATTACTCGCGCATCACGCCGCGCGTCGCCACTGTGCTCGGCCAGAATCCAAGTCCGTTCACCGGACCGGGCACCAACACTTATATAGTCGGCACCTCGAAGCGGCCGATTCTGCTCGACACGGGCCAGGGCGTTGCGATCTACGCCGACCTGCTCGAAACAGCGCTCAAGGAATTATCCGGCAGCCGCGAACTCGAACGAATTGTGCTGACGCATGCGCACGTCGATCACCTCGGAGGCGTCAAGCAGGTGACCGAGAGATTCGGTGAGATGGAAGTTCTGAAGATGCCGTGGGAGGGACACGACGCTCCCGCTGGTGCGATTTCCGCGATCGGCCACGACGCCGTCGTCCACACCGAAGGCGCCACGCTGCGCGCGGTCTTCACACCGGGGCATGCGCCCGATCATTTGTGCTACTACCTCGAGGAAGAGCGCGCGGTGTTCACGGGGGACGTCGTGTTGGGCGCGGGTACTACGGTCATTCCCGACGATACGGGAGATTTGGGCGAGTATATGGATTCGCTCAGGCGCTTGCTCGCGCTCGATCTCGAGACGATCTACCCGGCGCACGGCCCGGTCATCCGCAATCCGAAAGAGAAGATCGGCGAATACATCGCTCATCGCGAGTTGCGCGAGCGCCAGGTGCTCGAAGCGCTCGACAGTGCGGGACCGCTCGAAGCGATGGCGATCGTCAAGAAGATCTACACCGACGTTCCGGAGTATCTGCATCTTGCGGCTGCAAGCTCGGTCCGCTCCCATCTGCGGAAGCTCGAGCGGGAGGGCCGCGTGGTGGAGCATGAAAAGCGCTGGAGTCTTAACTAGCAGAGCGCGCGAGCATCACGCTTTGGGCGCATCGGTCGCCGCGATGCTGTTCGTGGTGTTCGCGAGCGCGCTCGCAGCTGCGCAGTCTGCCGCCGATACTGCGGCGTCCGAGACTTGGAAGACGGCAGCCGCGGCCGCCACCGCGGCCGCACCCGCGCCGCCCGCCGCCGGCGCCCCGATCGCGGAAGCCACAGTGCCCGCGCCGTCGCCGTCGCGCGCCGTCGCCGCGCCGTCTGGTTATTCAGGAAAGGACGCGATGCCATCGAACATGGTTTCGACCCAGCCGGATCTGGACGGAACGCAACCCGGCATCGCGGAGATTCCTCCCACCAATTCCGGCGACGCGCAATCGCAGACCTCCAATGACGGCAGTGAGGTCGCGCGCTACCAGGAGGAGCAGAGCGGGATGCCGCCTGAGCAGCTCAGGAGTCTGCAGCAGTTCGATAGCGAGGGCGAACTGTCGACTCCATTCGGAATGCAACTGCGCGAGGCGAAGCGCTCGCTCAAGTCCGGCGAAGAGGCCGACGGTCTGCTGATAACAGCCGTCACCAAGGACAGCCCCGCCGCAGCGGTTGGTTTGCGCCCCTACAATCACACCGTCCACGACGCGATCGCGGCGGCTGCGATGGTGGGTGCGGTCTTCTCCGGCGGATTGTCGGTGGTGGTAATTCCCGCGCTGGACTACATGCAGGTCGGCGAGAGCTACGACATGATTATCGGCGTCGACGGCTCGCGCGTCACTAATTTTCTCGACTTCCAGGACCGCATGCGCGACCTTCAGCCGGGCGAGGTCGTCTATCTGAGCATCCTGCGCGATGGGAAACGCCTCCAGCTCACGATGCCGGTGCCGGCCAACGTCGTGCAGGCCACCAACTGACCTGGCTTCTCGTTCGAATTCTCCTTTACGCGCCGCGCGAGTTTCTCTATATAATTAAAATTCGTCCGTCGAGGATTTTTTCCCGGCGAGACGGTGCTGAGAGGACATTTTGGTTTCGTTGTCTGCTCGCGCCTGGATCCGATGAGGACCGGGACTCCGAGTGATTCGAGCGCCCGTTAATTCGAGGTTGCTCTGATGCGGGGTTGCCGGCAGGCGGCAGCCCCGATTTTCTTTTTTTAGTGGGAGTGACCGAAGCGCTGCGGAGAAAATATGACACAAGAAAAAGTTCGCGTGCCCGATCTCGCGCGCATGAAGGCCGCGCGGCAGCCAATCACGATGCTGACCGCGTACGACTTCGCCTTCGCCAGGATCTTCGACAACTGCGGCGTCGACGTGCTGCTCATCGGCGATAGTCTCGCGATGGCGGTGCGTGGCGAGGACAACACGCTCGCGGTCACCGTCGACGAGGTCATCTACCACACTCGCGCCGTTGCGCGGGCCCGCCGCCGCGCGCTGGTCGTGGCCGACATGCCGTTCCTGTCGTACCAGATAAGCCCCGAAGACGCGCTGCGCAACTCTGGCCGACTCGTCAAGGAAGGCGGCGCCGAAGCGGTGAAACTCGAAGGCGGTATCGCGATCGCCGACGCGGTGGCGAGAATCGCATCGGTCGATATTCCCGTGATGGGCCACGTCGGGCTGACGCCTCAGTCGATCCATCGGATGGGCGGGCATCGCGTGCAGGGCCGCAAATCCGGCCGCGCGGCCGGATGCCGCGAGCGTCTGCTCGAAGACGCCGCCGCGCTCGAAGCGGCGGGCGCATTCGCGATCGTCGTCGAGGGCGTGCCGCCATCGCTGGCGCGCGAAATCACCGCGAGCGTCACGATTCCGACTATCGGCATCGGCGCCGGTCCCGATTGCGACGGCCAAGTGCTCGTGATGCACGACATGCTCGGTCTTTACGAGTCGTGCGCACCGCGCTTCGCCAAGCCGTTCGCGCATCTGTGGAATGAATCCGCCGCCGCGGCAGCAGCCTACGTGCGCGAAGTGAAGGAACGCTCATTCCCGGCGCCGGAACATTGCTACGCCGAATCCAGGAGGGTCCCGCGATGATCGTGATCACCTCGCCCGACGAGATGACCCGCTTCGCCGAAACCGCGCGCGCGAGCCGCGAACGAATCGCGCTGGTTCCCACGATGGGCTTCCTGCACGACGGCCACCTGACCCTGATGCGCGAGGGCCGGCGTCAGGCCGCGGTCCTGGTCGCGTCGATCTTCGTCAATCCGACCCAGTTCGGCCCCGGCGAGGACTTCGCGCGCTATCCGCGCAACTTCGAGCGCGACTGCGCGATGCTCGAGACGGTGCCGGTGGATGTAGTCTTCGCGCCTGAGCCCAGTGCGATGTACTCGCCCGACGCGCAGACCTGGGTCGACGCCGGCGACATCACCAGCGGTCTTTGCGGAGCGCATCGCCCCGGACATTTTCGCGGCGTGACGACGGTGGTCGCCAAGCTGTTCAACATCGTCAAACCTCATCTCGCGGTTTTCGGCGAGAAGGATTTCCAGCAACTGCGCGCGATCCAGAAGATGGTCCGCGACCTGAACTTCGACGTTGAAATTGTGCCGGTACCGATCGTGCGCGAAAAAGACGGGCTCGCGATGAGCTCGCGCAACGCTTATCTGTCACCGACAGAGCGCGAAGATGCGCTCGCGCTAAGCCTCGCGATCCGCGCCGCGCGCGACAAGCATCGCGCCGACCCATGCTGCGCCGAGGAAATCGTGTTCGCGGCGACTCGCGTGCTCAAGCGGATGAAAGGCGTCGAGATCGAATACGTCGAAGCAGTGGACGCTGAGACGCTGGCGCGGCATCCGTCGCTCGACCGCCCGATCCTGGTCGCAATCGCAGCCCGCGTCGGCAAGACGCGGCTGATAGACAACGTCGTGCTCCAGCCGTGAGCGAAGGGTAAATCACTTAATTGAATGTGAAACCCGCCGTGGGTTTCACACTTCCTTGGGCAGGGTGACCCCTGCACCCGACGCTAAGGAAGATGCGGGACTTCGTTCCTATTAGGAAGTCGTTGAAGGAAGGCTGATAGGGAGAGGCTAGGATACAGTCAGGTCATCAGCAGGATCAGGAGGCCGCCGGTTACAATGAAGCCGCCGCCTAGCAGGATTCTGTCGTCGGGGATTTGTTTGAAGAGAATCAGCGAAATCGCCTGCGACACCACGAAGAAGACTGCGATGTAGATTCCCATCAGGCGGTTGAAATCGACGCCGCTTTGATTGACCAGGATTCCGTAGGCGAACAGCGCGAATGCGCCTGCCGCGAGCGAGTATCCGTAGCTGTGAAGTCCGATGCGGACGAGCGCATCGCCGCCGACCTCGAGCGCTGCGGCAAGCACCAGAATCGCCAGAGTCTTTAGGATCAAAGCCGGGCCGGCCTTATGGCCTAATAGTAATCGACCGGATCGATCTGCCGTTTCGCGCCCCAGTAGAAGAGCATGTTCTCAGTCAGTCCCTGCCAGGTGAACTTCCCGGGCGGCATCAGCAGCCGCTTGAACATCGACTTCAGCGAATAGAACTCCTTGGTGCATCGCCACACGCCTTCTTCGACTTCCTGCGGCGACATGTTCTTGGGCACGAACATGCAGCGGAAGTTATTGGTGTAGAGGTCGGCGTCGGGGATTATCACGCGGCCCTCGTTCTCGAGCTGCGTGCGCATCGGCGTGCCGACGCGCGGCGTCACGGTATTGAAAAACGCCTCGGGCGCCTTGACCTCGTGCAGGAACTTCAGCGTCTCGTCGAAAATTCCCGGATGATCCTCTTCCAGCCCGAACAGGAAGTTGAGCGAATAGTAGATTCCGTATTTTTCGAGCTTCTTGAGCAGCTTCTTGTACTGGCCCGCGTGATTCTGAATCTTGTTCATCGACAGCAGGCTTTCCTGGCTGATCGATTCCACGCCGATGTTGACGTGGAAGATTCCTGCCTTGGCCGCCAGATCGAGCAAATCGTCGTCGTGATTCGAGTTGATCGTCCACAGGCACGAGAAGCGGATGTTGAGCGGCTCGAGTGCCTTGAACAGCTCGCGCGCGAACTTATGCTTGCCCGTGATCTGATCGTCGATAAACTGAAAACGCTTGAAGCCGGTAATCTTGACGACCTGCTTGATCTCCTCGACGATGTCCTCGATCGGCCGCGTCCGATACGAGCCTTCATAGAAGACCGGAATCTCGCAGAACGAGCATCGATACGGACATCCGCGGCTCGCCTGCACCGGTACCGCCTTGAACAGATAGCGATTGAGCTTGAGCAGCTCATGGCGCGGGCGCGGCAGGTTCTTGAGGTCGTGCACCTTGTCGGCTTTGTAAATTTGCTTCAGCTTGCCGTCGCGCCAATCCTGCAGCAGCTCGGCCCACACCAGGTCGGCCTCGCCCTGCACGACTGCGTCGCAATGATGAAGCGCCTCTTCGGTCTGGAGCGTTGCGTGGAATCCGCCGAACACGACCGGGATGCCGCGTTTGCGGAACTCGTCGCCGAGCTGGTACGCGCGCAGCGACGCGCCAATCGTGGTCGTCATGCCGACCAGGTCCCATCCGCCGTCGAAATTGATATCCTCGAGGCGTTCGTCGCACAACGTCACGTCGTATTCGTCGGGCGTCAGTCCCGCCATCAGCGGAATCATCAGGCCCATGATCAACCGCCAGCGCGTCTTGTGCGGCGTGCCGTCCAGATGGACGGTCGTGGGTTGCACCAGGAGAATTCGCGGCTTCTTTCCGTTCATACTTCCTCCGCCCGCAGGCCTCGGTTCATTGCCTACAGGCTTTCAGCCTTCATTGACGATTCGGTCCGGCCGGTAATCCATATCAAGGCGAGGGCAAACACGTAACTGCCGAATGCCGTACCCCAAGCGAAGTACTCTAACCGATTGATTAACGCCAATACCACCAGCAGGTACGCAAAATCGCGCCCGCTCCATCGATCGACTTTATCCAGCCACGCGGCAGCCTGATCGCCCTTGATCTTGAAAGCGCGCCATGTGGCGTAAGCGCACATTGTGAATCCGCCTAGCAGGATCGGAATCAGGTAAAGGTAAGCGCGGCTGTGCTCGACGCGGTAGCATCCGACCAGCAAGCCGACGAACACCGCGGCGTGCACGATATTGTCGGTCGCGACGTCGAGCGCGCCGCCCAAATCGCTCTCGACCATCTTCAGGCGCGCCAGTTCGCCATCGACGCCGTCGATCGTGATTGAGATCAGAAAGAAAATCGCGGCGAACAATCGCGTCCAGTAATTCGGAACCGCGAACATCCACGCGCACGCCAGCCCGAAGATCGTGTTGGCGACCGTGACCATGTTCGGCGTGACCTTCGTATGCGCCGCGAGCCAGTAGCTGATGCGCCACGAGATGCGTCGATCGACCCATCGCGCCATCGGCGCGTCCTTGTGCGCTGATTCCTCACGAACCGATTTCGCCAGCCGCAGTTCCGCTTCCCCGCGATCCTCGGGGCGCCCGTTCAGCGCGAACGGCAGCAGACTCCCCGCCGACCCCGCGACGCTGTTCGAAGCGACGCTGTTCGAAATTCCACCGCGCCGGATAATCTCGCTGAGCGGACCCGTTGCGATTTCGCCGCCTTGGTCGCGGTCCGTGCTGACGGCTCGATGCACGGTTTGCGGATTGGAGGCGTGAGCGTTGAGGATCCTCGCGAGGTGCGACTTCGCGAACACCAGGTTTCCCGAAAAGGACACGCACGCCGACGCCGGGTCGATGCCCAGATTCTGCGCACCGCGTTCATTCAGAATCTCACTGAACGATTCGACCATCGCGACCGTGTCGCAATTTTTGAACCGACCCATCGCGCGAGCGACATCCGGATAGCGATCGCGCGGCGCCGCCACGACGAACCGCTTAATCCCGGCGCGCTCGCAATTGATCATCAACCGCTCCAAAAGCGGGCGGCCGAAGACCGCATTATCCGCGCGGTCAGGAGCAGCGATAAGAGCAGTTTCAATCATCGACGTCTTAATTAGAACCCAGTTTCCGCCCCTTCTTATTCGGCGTCACGGTAACACAGCGGTAACCCCGGCGGAAGTAGCCTTGCTACTAGCGCCGTTCGGTAAATATGAGTTCGGCTGCTGTATCAAGCGTTTTTCGGCTGTTCTTTGGAGCACAACACCTGGTCCGCAAACTTTAGTGACGCCGAAACTGGAGGCAGCCTTCCGTGGCTGGTAAGCTGGCCGTTTCATGGCCACCATCACCGCTCTGCTATTCGATTTCGGCGGCACGCTCGACGGGTCCGCGCATTGGCTCGACCGGTTTCTGGCCAGCTACCGTGCCGCGGGAGTCGAAATCTCACGCGTCGAGCTCGACCCGGCCTTCGACCACGCTACGCGGATCGGCTACGGCGCAACTCGAGTCGTGGCGCGCTTCGGGTTGACGGACCTGGTGCGATTCCTGGTTGGCCATCAATTCGAATACCTGCGGAGGAGCGGCCCGGACGCGCTCCGCCGGGTCCTCGACGACTCTGGCGCGGCGGGACGCCATCGATTCGTCGAGCATGTCACGAACTCTTTCGTGCGCGAGACGACGGCCGGCCTGGCGCATAGCCGCGACGTTGTCGGCCCGCTCAAAGGCCGCTTCAAGCTGGGCATCGTGTCGAACTTCTACGGAAACCTCGACCGCATCCTGGCCGAGGCGAAGCTGGATCGATTTTTCGCGGCAGTTGCCGACTCGTCGCGCGTCGGAATTTTCAAACCCGATGCGGGCATCTTCGAAGACGCGCTGAAAAAATTGCGATGTGTGCCCGCGTCGGTGGCGATGATCGGCGACTCGCTGGCCAAGGATTGCGCGCCCGCGCGCAAACTCGGGATGCGGACGGTCTGGCTTCGAACCGGGCCGCACGGTGGCGGCGACGATCCGAGCGCCGACTTCACGATCCAATCGATCGATCAAGTTGCGCAGATTCAATGGTGAAGGAGTGAAAGAATTACAGGGAGCGATCATTGCCGCGGGACGTGGCGAGCGCCTGCGCGTCTCGACGCGCGAGGACATTCCCAAGCCGCTCGTCAAGCTCGACGGCGAGGCGATGCTCTCGCGGCAGGCGCGCGCGCTGCTCGCGGCGGGCGCATCGTCGGTCGTCGCGATGATCAACTCCGAAACTGCGCGCCTTGCTCGTGAGACGGCGCTCGAGACTCCGCCGTCGGTCCGGCTAGTGGTTCGTGACACTGCGAGCTCGATGGAGACGATGCTCGCGCTCGGCGAAGTGCTCGAGCCGGGATGGTTTATCGCATCGACGGTGGACGCTGTAATTCCACAGGCGGAACTCGCGCGTTTTGTTAATGAGTCGCTGCGGAAAATCGAGGAGTGCCGCGACAAAAAACTTGCGGGTGTGCTGGCCGTCACGCGATGGCGCGGCGAGGCCAAGCCGCTTTTCGCAGATGTAACAGAAAACGGGTTGATCCTGCGGCTCGGCGACGGTCAGACTTCAAGCGTGACGGCGGGACTTTATTTTCTATCGACCCGAGTCTTTGACTTCGCCGCCGACGCGCGTCGCGCGGGACTCGACGCGCTCCGCCGCTTCCTCGCGCTGCTCATCGAGCGCGGGATGCGGCTGGACGCTATCGAGATCGAAGGATCGATCGATGTCGATGAAGCGTCGGACCTCGACGCTGCGCGCCTCGCGCTACGGAGGACGCCATGAGCAATCGAGCTTTGGGAATTTATCGGGAGTCCGAGTTTTCACCCGGCAAGGTCGAGGCCGACGCCGCGATTCTCGACGCTACCCTGGCGGAACTGAAGCGCGAAGGCGTCGAGATCCACGCGATGGACGCGGGCAGCTTCGCGTCGGGCGCGCCAATCCGCGCCGATCTTGTGCTGTCGATGTGCCAGGGACCGCGCGCGCTCAAGCGGCTGGCCGAAGTGGAGCAGGCGGGCGCGGTCGCGATCAATTCGGCGCTCTCGATTCGCAACTGCTACCGCGACCTGCTCGCGTCCGGACTCGAGCGCGCCGGCGTTCCGACCCCTGCGGGCATGCTGGTGCCGGCCGACGAGCCGCTCGATGCGCGCAAGCTGGCCGGTCTCGATTTGTCGGCGGGCGTATTCGTCAAGCGCGGCGACCTGCATGCGCTCGCGCCCGAAGACGTGCAGCGTGCGGCAGATCGCGCCCAGGTCGAATCGATTCTCGCCGATTTCGCGCGGCGCGGCGTCCGCTTCGCGTACGTGCAGCAGGAAGTCGTGGGCCGGGTCGTCAAATTTTACGGCGTCAGCGGCGGCGCGCATTTCAGCGTGCATCTCGACGGCGAGGAAGTCGCCGAAGCCTCCGTGCGCGCGCTGTCGGAGGCGGCTTGCGCCGCTGCCGCCGCGCTCGGCCTCGAAGCATGGGGAGGAGATGCGGTCTTGAGTGGCGATCGTTTTGCGATTATCGATTTTAACGACTGGCCCAGCTACAGCCGCGTGCGCGCCCCCGCCGCTCGCGCAATCGCGCGCCGTGCGATAAGTCTGCTTGGCGCCCGCGCTAGAGTCGCGCCGGAAATTCAAACAAGGAATCGGACCGCTATCAATTGAAGACCACGACAACGACAACCGCCAACGGAAAACTTCCCTCGATCAAGACGCCTGTTCCAGGACCCAAGTCGAAGGAGATCTTCGATCTCGAACAAAAATATATCGCGCCCGGCCGTCAACGAATCTCGCTGCTCGCCGGCCTCGCGTTCGACCATGGCGAAGGCGCGACGCTCACCGACGCCGACGGCAACACCTACGTCGATTTTTTCGCGGGCGTCGCAGTCGCGAGCCTCGGCCATGCGCATCCGGGGATGGCGCAGGCGCTTTCCAATCAGGCGTCGCGGCTGACGGTCGGCACCTTCGCGACCAAGGAGCGCGCTGCCGCGTTCAAGGCGCTGGCCGAAGTGGCGCCCGCCGGACTGACTCGCGCACATCTATATAGCGGCGGCGCCGAGGCGGTCGAAGCCGCGCTCCGGCTCGCGCGCTCCGCCACCGGCAAACATGAGGCGGTGAGTTTCTGGGGCGGGTTCCACGGCAAGACCGGCGGCGTGCTCGGACTTATCGGCGACGAATCGAAGCAGGGCTACGGCCCCTTGCAGGGCGGTCAATTCACGGTGCCGTACGCGGACTGCTATCGATGCCCGTTCAAGTTGAAATATCCAGAGTGCGGGCTTTACTGCGTCGATTTCGCGCGACAGCAGATCAAGATGAGTTCCAGCGGCGCGCTCGCCGCAATAGTCGCCGAGCCGATGCAGGGCACGGCGGGCAACGTGATTCCGCCCGACGACTGGCTGCCCGCGGTCAAATCGGTGGCCAAGGATTTCGGCGCGCTACTGATTGCCGACGAGATGATCACCGGCTTCGGACGAACCGGGAAATGGTGGGGCGTCGAGCATAGCGGCACCCGCCCGGATATCGTCACGGTCGGCAAGGGCATGGGCTCCGGCTTTCCAGTCTCCGGCGTGCTGCTGAGCGACGAGCTGGGCAAGGCGGAGCCGTTCGGTAAACCGAGCGCGTCGTCGTCGAGCTACGGCGGAAATCCGATGGCGGCGGTCGCGGTGTCCGAAACGATCGGCGCGATTCAGCGACAGCACCTGGTCGAGAACTCGCGCAAAGTCGGCGCGATGATGCTCTCGCGGCTGGTGCAGCTCAAGGAAAAATACGAGTTCATCGGGGACGTTCGCGGCAAGGGGCTGTTGATCGGCGTCGAGCTGGTGCGCGATCTCGAGACCAAGGAATTGTTCAGCAAAAAAGTCACCGAGCTGATCTTCACCGAGTGCCTGAAGCGCGGACTGGTGATCATGGGCTACTTTCCCAAGATTCGAATCAACCCGTCGCTGGTTATTACCGAAGCGCAGGCCGAGGCGGGCGTCGAGATCATGGACGAAGTATTCGCGCATGTCCGCGACCACGTTGACTGGCGCAGCGCGTAAGCGAAAACTTTTTTTCGATGGCCAATCCGAACGGCAACGCGGCGCTGTTCTTCGATCTCGGCGGCACTCTCGTCAAGCTCAACGACGCGCGCGAGATTCCGCTCGACGCCAACGGCGATATCGTAATCGAATTGCTGCCGGGCGTGGCGGAAAAGCTCCGCCCGCTGCATAACCATCTGATGTTCGTAGTTACCAACCAGGCCGGAATCGGGCGCGGCCGCCTTACGACGGAAAAAGTCGAAGCGGCGCTCGAGGAGCTCGACCATCAGCTCGGCGATATCCTGACCGGGTGGCAAGTCTGCCCGCATACGGACGCCGACAAGTGCGAATGCCGCAAGCCGAAAGGCGGCATGATCACGGAACTCGCCGAAATGTACGGCGTCGATCTGACGTCGTCGACGATGGTGGGAGATCAGGAAGTCGACAAGCTCGCGAGCGAAGCAGCAGGCGTCGCGAAGTTCGTGGCGGCGGCGGACTTTTTCGGGTGGCAGTAGATTCCGTTCAAATTTCGTCGCGGATTATTCTTGTTGCAATCACCAGCGCGGTGGCGCCCGCCGTGGACATCAGGATGGCGCCGATGAAGTTGTGGGCTTGCACTCCCAGCACTTCGAATATCATTCCGCCGACTACTCCGCCGAGCAGGCCTAGCCCTATGTCGCACATCATGCCGTAGCCGTTGCCGTTGAGAATTTTTCCCGCCAGCCATCCCGAGATTAGTCCGATTAGAATCCACGCGAACATGATTCGCCTGCCTCCCTGTCGTTGAGCGTTCGATCGGGTAGAGAGCAAGAGCGTTGCCATCGCGGAGGCGCGGAATTTGCGCATCAAATCCGGTCGCAATGCGGCGCGGCGATGCCGTGTTCCGACTGCACCGCCGTATCAATGCTGCGGGGCGTGTTGCGGGCCGATGGGGTTTAGCTGAAACTTATCGGCACTCATGGCTGGTTCATCGAAATTGCGGGGCGCCATTTCCGGGTTTGGCGAGGTTGCTGCTCGGGCGCATTTGGCGGGGTGGCGTTCGCGCGAGAATGTGACAATCGCAGCGATTCACGATCCGATCTCGGAGCGGCGGCATGAAGCTATCCGGCTTATCAAGAATGTTCGCGTGTATGACGATCTCGAGCTGATGCTCGACGGTGAGGCGCCTGATTTCGTGGATGTCGCGAGTCCTCCGGAGTTGCATCATGCGGCGGCGCGCGCAGCGCTCGCGGCGGGGGCGCATGTGATCGTCGAGAAACCGCTCGCGCTTTCGCTTGCCGAATTCGGCGAGCTTGCTACGTTGGCGGCGGAGAAACGCCGCGTTCTGATGTGCGTGCATAATTGGAAATACGCGCCTGCGTATGCGGTTGCGCGCAAAGCGATTGAAGCGGGAAGGCTGGGCGCGATTCGCTTCATCTCGATCGACCGGTTGCGGACCGCACCTGCCGGGGCTGGTGGGAGCGGCGGCAAGTGGCGAACCGCGGCGTCGTCGGGGGGTGGGATTCTGATCGATCACGGATGGCATGTTTTCTACCTGATGAATTGGTTGCTGGGCGGAGAGTCGCCGGCTTCGATTTCGGCGCGTCTGGAGTCGCCGGCCGGAGTGAAGGTTGACGACGTCGCCGACGTGAGGATTAGGTTCGCAGGCGGAGCGTTCTCTCGGGCGCATCTGTCATGGCGCGCGCCGGTGCGGCGGACATCGGCGCTCATTTATGGAGAGCGCGCCGCTATCGATATTGAAGGAGATCGGGTGACGCTTACCGATCGTTCGGGGAAGGCTGAAGATCTGTCGGTCGCTGATATCGCCGACGACTCGTACCATTCGGCATGGTTCGGCGGAATGGCGGAGGAGTTCGAGCGAGCGGTTACCGAAGGAACCGATTCGCCTGTCGCAAGCCGCAATCTGACCGAGGCGCGTGTTGCACTGATGCTAATCGAGGCGGCACGTAAATCGTCTATCAACAGCGGCATCGAGATAGATCTCACTTAAAATCCAATAGTTAGCTGTAAATCGTGCGCGTGAAGCGGTTTTACGCCCACTGACCGACTGACCGCTCGGACTGTCGCTATTGACATTCGAGAGTGTGACGGGCAAGTTGCCATTGACCGAAAGGTTAGCCGCAATTTCGAGACCGGAAGATGACAGCGGCTCGAATTGATTGGCGTTGGAAGTTTTTAGTGGTGGCGGGCGACGACAGCAGTAAGGGAGGGCGGCAGAGCGGGGATATGGGCGCATCGCAGGTCAAAGTGGGTATATCGGAGCCGCGCACGGGGTCGCAGGATTCTCGCGACGAAATCCTGAAGGCCGCGATGCAGCTGTTTGCCAATCGCGGGTTCCATGAGACGTCGATGTCGGAAGTGGCGCGCGAGGCGCGAGTCAGCAAGGCGCTGATTTTCTGGCATTTCAAGACCAAGGAAGAGCTGTTCGTCGCGGTACTGAACCGCTTGCTGGAGCCGTACTTTATCGATTTTGCCGAAGAAGCGGCCGTGATGGGCGAGCGCGCGCAAATCGAGAAGCTGGTCGAGTCGTACCTGGCGTTCGTGCGCGACAACGCGAGCTCGGTGCGTTTTTTCCTGGCGCAGATGCTCCACGACCAGCGCCTGTCCGAGAGCCTCAACGAGCAGGTGCTGAAGCTCTACAGCGGATATCGCGCGATGCTGGTCGAGCTGATCGCGAGCGCGCAGCAGAAGGGAATATGCACGCGGCGGTCGGCGCCGGAATCGGCGGCGGCGTTCCTGCTGTCGGCGCTGAACGGACTGTTGATCGAATACTTGTTCATGGGCGCAAACGCGATCGACCCCGAAGGGGCGGTGGCGATGGTAGGCGAATGGCTGTTCGGCCCCCCGGCGACCTCTACGCCGCAGGGTGGCGCGCCGTCCGCCTGACTTTTTTCTTCAACTTCGAGTTTCAGGAGAACGAAAATGCGCATTCCGCTGAGACAGATGATCGACCTGGGCCGTTACATCCGCGCGAAGAAGCAGGCGGGCGAAAAATATTTTCCACTGGTGCTGATGCTCGAACCGCTGCATGCGTGCAACCTCGCGTGCATCGGATGCGGACGAATCGTTGAGTACAAGGACACCATCCGCGACATGATGCCGCTGGACGAGGCGCTGCATTCGGCCGAAGAGGCGGGCGCGCCAATCGTGTCGATCTGCGGCGGCGAGCCGCTGATGTACAAGCACATCGCGGCGCTCACGCGCGGGCTGATCGAGGATCAAAAGCGTCACGTGATGATCTGCACCAACGCGATCCTGCTCGAGCGATTCGTCAAGCAGGTGCCGCCGAGCCCCTACCTCAGCTTCAACCTGCACCTGGACGGGATGCGCGAGACCAACGATCGCGTGGTCGACCGGGTGGGGCATTTCGACATCGTCGTGAAGATGCTCAAGATGCTGAAGGAGAAGGGCTACCGCGTGCAGACCAACACGACGGTGTTCCGCGAGACCACCGGCGAAGAGCTCGAGGACATGGTCAAGTACCTGACCAGCCTGGGCGTCGACGGGATGCTGCTGAGCCCCGGCTATCACTACCAGGTGCTGCAGAACGACGAAGAGTATCTGAAGAAAGAAGAGATGCCGGCGAAGTTCATCAAGGTTCGCGACATGGCGAACGACTACAAGATTATCAACACGCCGATTTACCTCGACTACCTGGTCGGCAAGCGCGACTTGCAGTGCAGTCCGTGGACGACAGTCACGCGCAATCCGCAAGGATGGAAGGGGCCGTGCTACCTGATCACCAACGGGCACTACAAGACGCTGGACGAGATGCACGCGGCGACGGATTGGGAGTACTATCGAACCAAGCAGGATTTCCGCTGCCGCGATTGCAAGCTGCATTCGGGATTTGAGGGGACCGTCGCGCTCGAGTTCGGCAAGAATCTGAAGGACTCGTGGCGGATGGTGCGGCATTACGTGGCGTGAGAAATCGCGCAGCCGACCATGAGCCCCGCGACGCGGGGAATCTTCGCTCGCAGAAAACCCGGTTTCAGAGAAGCGTCACCGGGCATCCGGTAAGAGACGACACGTGTTCGACTTGCACAGCTATTTGAACGAGCGGGCGCAGCTCATCGAGCGAGCGCTCAAGCGCAGCATCGAGGAACCGACCGGCGCCGCGGCTCGCCTGCATGAGGCGATGCGCTATTCGATCCTCGCGGGCGGCAAACGGCTGCGGCCGGTGCTGGTGCTCGCGTCGTGCGAGGCGGTTGGCGGCAAGGTCGATGCGGCGATGGGACTCGCGTGCGCGGTCGAGATGATTCACACCTACTCGCTGATTCACGACGACCTGCCGTGCATGGACGACGATGATATGCGGCGAGGGCGCCCGACCAATCACAAAGTTTACGGCGAAGCGATCGCAACGCTCGCGGGCGACGCGCTGCTGACGGACGCATTCAAGGTGCTGGCGCTGTCGGCGGACAGGGGTGCGTTGCCGGCGCTCGTGCTCGAGACGGTCGCGGAGCTTGCGACTGCGGCGGGATCGAGCGGGATGGTCGCGGGGCAGGTGATCGATTTGCTCGGCGAGGGCAAATCGAAGACGGTCGAGGAGCTCGAAGAGCTGCACGGCAAAAAAACCGGGGCGCTGTTCCTGGCGTCGGTGCGCGGCGGAGCGCGGCTGGGCGGCGCGAGCGGCGCGCAGATCGAGTCGCTCGACGCGTATGCGCGCGCGCTCGGGCTGGCGTTCCAGGTCGTCGACGATCTGCTCGACGTTCAGGGCACGCCGGAGCAGATGGGCAAGCGCACGCAGAAGGACTTCGAGCGCGGCAAGGCGACCTATCCTGCGATACTGGGTGTCGAGCGCTCGATGGACCTGGCGCGCGAGCTCGAGACGCGGGCGCATCGCGCGCTGAATGGATTCGGCGACCGCGCCGACGCGCTGCGGCATATCGCGACCTTCGTCGTGGAGCGCAAACTGTGAGCGCGCTCGAAGCGTCGGCGAAAATTGCGGCGCCGCATTTGCGCCAGGCCGTGCTGGTCGAGCCGGGGCGTCTCGAGTTGCGCGACTACGTCGCGCCGCATCCGGGGCCGGGAGAATTGCTAATTCAAATCCGATGCGCGCTGAGTTGCGGCACCGATTTGAAAACTTTTTTGCGCGGGCATCCGATGTGGAAGACTCCGATGCCGTTGGGGCATGAATTTTCCGGCGTGGTGGTGGAAGCGGGCGAGGGCGTGACCGCCTTCAAGACCGGCGATGAAATCATGGCGGCGCCGACTGCGCCGTGCGGAATCTGTTTCTACTGTCAGCATGGGCAGGAAAATCTTTGCGATGATGCGGTCGGGCGGATGGTGCACGGCGGCTATGCGGACATGCTGCTGCTGCCGGCGCACGTCGTCGCGCGCAGCACGTTTATCAAGCCCGCGGATCTGCCGTTCGAAGAAGCCGCGCTGCTCGAACCGCTGTCGTGCGTGGTTCATGCGAATGAGATGGCGCGCCCGGAAAAAGGCGAGACAGTTGCAATCATCGGCGGCGGCGCGTTCGGCCTGCTGCACATGCTCGTGCTCAAAGCGGCGGGCGTGCGCGAAGTCGCCGTCGTCGGGCGCGGTGCAGAGCGTCTGAAGTGGGCCAAGGATTTGGGCGCCGATCGCGTCGTCGACGCGCGCAGCGCCGATGCTGCCGAAGAAATCGCGCGGCTCAACGGCGGCTTCGGGCCCGACCTGGTGATCGAGTGCACCGGGAATGTCGAGGGATGGCAGGATGCGCTGGCGCGAGTGCGGCGCGGCGGGCGCGTGGTTTTTTTTGGCGGATGTCCGACGGGCACGGCGCTGAGCGTCGATACGCGCCGAATGCATTACGACAACCTGACGTTGCTGGCGCCGTTTCACTATCGGCCGCGCGACGTGCGGCGTGCTTACGAATTGCTCGCGGGTCGCGTGCTGAATGCGGGCGCGATCGTCAACGCGCGAATGAGGCTTGGCGATCTAACCGAAGTGTTTGCGATGCTCGAGCGCGGCGTGGTTCTGAAATGCGCCGTGATTCCGTAGTGAGTTGGATGAAGCGGCGGGGTTCGCGCGGAATCCGAACCGAGTCGATGCAAGGTGAAATATGAATCAGGCTGCTGAAATTGGAAACGCCGCGATCGCGATCTCGCCGCATGACGAATTCGCCGCGAAGATTGACTACACCGTCGAGCGCGCACAGCGCACGCTGCTGGCGCTGCAGAAGCCGGAGGGCTACTGGCACGCGCCGCTCGAGGCGAACGCGGAGATGAATGCGGAGTTCATCATCTTCAATCACTTCATGGACACGGTTGACGTCGAGACCGAGGCGCGGCTGAAGAAGTGCCTGCTTGACACGCAGAGTCCGGACGGGAGTTGGGCGCTTTACCAGGGCGGCGAGGGCTATCTCTCGACCACGATCGAAAGCTACTTTGCGCTGAAGCTCACCGGCATGCGCGCGGGCGACGAGCCGCTGGCGGCTGCGCGACGCTGGATTCTGTCGAAGGGCGGCATCGTGAACTGCGGCACGCTCGCGCGCTTTTACCTGGCGTCGATGGGGCAGTTAACATGGGACGCGACGGCGGCGCTGCCGGTCGAGCTCTCGCTTTTCCCGAACTGGTTTCCGTTCAACATCTACGAGCTCGGCTCGTGGGCGCGCGGGACGCTGATGGGATTGATGATGCTGCAGGCGGCGCGGCCCGAGAAAAAGATCGACTACCAGCGCGGAGTACTCGAGCTGTACATCGAGCCGCCGCATTTCACGAAGTTCAAACAGCCGCGCGGCAAGAAAATGCTGTCGCTGCGCAACGCGCTGAACCTCGCCGACAAGGCGATGCGCTTCTACAATCGGCATCAAATCAAATCTTTGCGCGCCCGCGCGCTTCGCCACACCGAAAGCTGGATCCTCGAGCATCAGGAGGCGAACGGCTCGTGGGGCGGAATCGAGCCATGCTACCTGCTGAGCGCGATGGCTCTGAAAGCCAACGGCTACCGCAACGACCACCCGGTGCTGAAGCGGGCGATCGAGGCGTCGCACGAGCTGATCTGGCATTTCGGCGACTACGACTTGTACATGCCATGCGTGTCGGTCAACTGGGACACGGCGCTTGCCGGCCGCGCGCTGCTCGACTCGGGACTGCCGGGCCACCATCCCGCGCTGAAACAAACGTCGCAATGGCTCATCGATCACCAGATTTTCAAGAAGGGCGATTGGTCGGTGAAGCGTCCCGATCTCGAACCGGGCGGATGGGCGTTCGAGTTTTACAACGATGGCTATCCTGACGTTGACGACTCGGCAGTGATTTTGTCCGTGATGGCGGACTCGGCGGCCGACGATGCCGCAGCACGCGAGCGCGCGATCCGGCTTGGCGCGAACTGGGTGATGGGAATGCAATCGAACGACGGCGGCTTTGCGGCATTCGACGCCGACAACGATTCGACCTGGCTCAATCACCTTCCGCTCGCGGACGTAGAGGCGGTAACCGATCCTTCATGTCCGGATCTCACCGGGCATGTGCTCGAGATGATGGCGTCGGTCGGCTATCGCAGCAACCACCCGGTGGCGAAACGCGCGATCGAGTGGCTCAAGCGAAATCAGTCGCCGGCGGGCGGATGGTGGGGCCGCTGGGGGGTCAACTATATCTACGGCACCTATTCCGCGCTGGCGGGCTTGCGCGCGATCGGCGTCGACATCAACGATCCCTGGATCAAGCGGTCGGTCGCGTGGCTCAAATCGAAGCAGAATCCCGACGGCGGCTGGGGCGAGAGCCCGCTGTCGGACAAAGACGCGGCATGGCACGGCCGCGGAACCAGCACCGCGTCGCAGACGGCGTGGGCGCTGATTGGTTTGATCGCAGGTGAGACGGGGATCAGCGAACATGCGATGCGCGGCGCGCAGTGGCTCTCAGAGCGGCAGAACGACGAGGGCGCGTGGGACGAGAGGGAATCGACCGGCAACGGATTTCCGAATCACTTTTATCTTCGTTACTACCTGTACCCGCATTACTTTCCGCTGATGGCGCTTGGGCGGTTCCGAACACGGATGGCGGAAACGGCGGTTCGCTGAGCGCGTCGCGATGAAAGCGATTTCAATTCTCGGCTCGACCGGATCGGTCGGCGTGACGACGCTGGACGTTGTCGGCCGATTCAGCGACCGGTTTCGCGTGGTCGCGATGGCGGCCGGACGCAATCTTGATCTGCTCGCGAAGCAGGTCGAGCGCTTTCATCCCGAGCTCGTCTCGGTGGCGACGCCCGAACTCGCGCGCGAGCTGGCGACCCGCGTCGGTTCGCAGCGCGTGACTATTGTCCACGGACTCGAAGGCGCGATCGCCGTCGCAACGCATCCTGATGCGAAGCTGGTGATGTCGGCGCTGGTTGGCGCGATGGGTTTGCAGCCGACGCTGGCCGCGATCAAGGCCGGCAAGGACATCGCGTTTGCCAACAAGGAAGTGCTGGTCATCGCGGGGGCGCTGATCACGGCGGCGGTGCGCGAGAATCGCGTGCGGCTGCTGCCTGTGGACAGCGAGCACAACGCGGTTTTTCAATGCCTGGAGGGTCGCGGGCGCGAATCGTTGAAGCGAATAATCTTAACCGCTTCGGGTGGACCGTTCCGCGAGCTACCGGCGGACAGTTTTGAATCAATCACGGTCGAGCAGGCGCTGAAGCATCCGACGTGGGTGATGGGCAGCAAGATTACGATCGACTCGGCGACGCTGATGAACAAGGGACTCGAGGTGATCGAGGCGCGCTGGCTGTTCGACCTGAAGGCGTCCGAAGTCTCGGTGGTGATTCATCCGCAGAGCGTGATCCATTCGATGGTCGAAATGATCGACGGCTCGGTGATTGCGGAGATGGCGATTCCCGACATGGCGATTCCGGTCGCGTACGCGCTCGCGTATCCGGAGCGCTTGCCGATGACGCATCTGAAGCCGCTGTCGCTGGCGGAAAATTCGCGGCTGACGTTTGAAGAACCGGACCTGCGGCGTTTCCCGTGTCTCAGGCTCGCCTACGACGCGCTCGCGGCCGGGAACACGATGACCGCGTGCCTCAACGCCGCCAACGAAGAACTGGTCGCAGGTTTTCTTGCGGGGCGCGTGCGTTTCACCGACATCCCGCGTCACATCGAGACCGTGATGCACCGGCATCACAATCCGGCGGCGCGAACGATCGAAGATCTGCTCGAAACAGATGGATGGGCGCGGGCCGCGGCGCGCGAACTTATCGGAGCGCGGCCGGTCGCAGCCTGAAGACGATGCCAACCGCGCGGGCCAACGTGCAAGGCGAAGCAACGTCGTACGCCGCGAGTGCGGTGCGCGACGCGTCGATGCCGCCGGGGACGTTCGACGTGGCGGGCGCGTACGAATTCTGCGCGCGGCTGGCGAAGTCGCACTACGAAAATTTCACCGTCGCGTCGTGGCTGATGCCGCGCGAGATGCGCCCGCCCATGTATGCGATTTACGCGTACGCGCGGATGGCCGACGATTTTGCCGACGAGCATCATGACCGCGCGATGCTCGACCAATGGGAGCGCGAGCTCGACTTGGCGTACGCTGGTACGCCGCGCCATCCGGTATTTATCGCGCTCGCCGATACGGTGCATCGCTTTGAAATTCCGCGCGAGCCGTTCAAGGACCTGCTGACTGCGTTTCGCTCCGACGTGGATTTCAAGGGCTTTGACACGCTCGACGATTTGCTCGGCTATTCGCGCAACTCGGCGAACCCTGTCGGACGGCTGGTGCTTTACCTGTTCGGATATCGCGACGCCGAACGGCAGCGCCTGTCGGACCTGGTCTGCAGCGGATTGCAGCTCGCCAATTTCTGGCAGGACGTCGCAGTCGACCTCGAAAAAGGCAGAATTTATTTTCCGCGCCGCGACATGGAACGATTCGGAGTGACGCCGGCCGACCTTGCGGCGCATAGATCGTCGCGCGAGTTCGTGGAGCTGATGCGTCATGAAACGGGAGTCGCGCGCGCGATGCTGGTCGAGGGGGGAGAGTTGCACCGGCGCGTGGACAAGCGGCTGCGGCGCGACATCGTGATGTTCGCAGGCGGCGGGCTGGCGATATTGCGCGCGATCGAGCGCGTCAACTACGACGTGTTCCGGATGCGTCCGGAATTGGCGAAACTCGATTACTTGAAACTCGGATGGAGCGCGATTCGTGGACGGCTTGAAGTCTGACGGCAGCGCCTCGCGCCTCGAAGCAGCGGGCAGCCGCAACGTCGCGTCACTCGACGCCGACTACGAACGCTGCGCGCAAGTCACGCGGCGCTCGCGGTCGAGCTTCTACTACGCGTTCATTTTGCTGCCGCCCGAACGGCGCCGCGCACTGCACGCCGTCTATGCGTTTTGCCGCTTCATCGACGATATCGCCGACGACGAATCGATTCGCGAGCCGGCGCTGCTGCTCAAGCGATGGCGCGAGGAACTTGATCGCGTGTATGCGGGCGCGCCGACGCGCGCATTGTCGCGGGCGCTCGCCGACAGCGCGCGTCGGTTTAACATTCCGCGCGAGTTGTTCGAGGAAATCATCAACGGCGTCGATATGGATCTCTCGCACAAGCGCTATCAAAGCTGGGAAGAGCTGCGGCCCTACTGCTATCGCGTCGCCTCGGCGCTGGGCCTCATCTGCATCGAGATTTTCGGCTACCGCAATCCGTCGGCGAAGCTGTACGCGGAGAACCTGGGGCTCGCGCTTCAGTTGACGAATATTCTGCGCGACGTGCGGCGAGGACGCCGAGCGCGGCCGGATTTATCTTCCGCTGGAAGACCTCGCGCGCTTCAAGGTGAGCGAGGAAGAAATTCTCGGCGGCGTGTATTCGCCGAACTTCGTCAGGCTGATGGATTTTGAGGCGAGACGCGCGCGCGAACTTTACGCGCTGGCGCAGAGCGAGCTCGCGCCGGAAGATCGCGCGACGCTGCTGACCGCAGAGGCGATGCGGCTCATCTACGCCGCGTTGCTCGAACGAATCATCAAGTCGAATTATCGCGTGCTCGACCGCCGCCACAGCCTGTCTGCGCCGCACAAGCTTTACCTGGTCGGCCGCGCGTGGGCGGTCGGCCGCCTCGGCGCGCTGCGCGGATAGATGACGTCGGCGAACAAAGATGCCGTCGTTATCGGCGCCGGGTTCGCCGGACTCAGCGCCGCGGTCGCACTCGCGGAGCGTGGCGTGCGGGTCACGGTGCTCGAAGGAAAACCTGCGCTGGGCGGGCGCGCGTATTCGTTCGTCGATCCTGACACCGGCGATTTCGTCGATAACGGGCAGCACGTGCTGATGGGCTGCTACGGCGAGACGCTGGACTTCCTCAAACGGATCGGCGCTTACGACCAACTGGTATTCCACGAGGATCTCGAGATCGAAATGCTCGCGGGTCCCGGCCAAAGCGCGATGCTGAAAACAGCGCGGCTGCCTGGACCCCTGCACATGACCGCCGCGTTGCTCGGCTACCGGCATCTCAGCATCGCCGAGCGGATCGGTGTCATGCGCGGCGGACTGCGCATGCTCGCGATGAGAGGCGGCGGCGAACTGCGCCGTCTGACCGTAGCACAGCTGATGGATCGACTCGGACAGTCGGTGCATGCGCGACGGTGCTTCTGGTATCCGCTGTCGATCGCGACGCTGAATGACGAGCCGGAATCGTCGTCGGCGCAGTTGCTGGCGGAGGTGCTCAAGCGCGCGTTCTTTTCCCGGCGCAGCGACTCGGCGTTCGTTTACTCGCGCGTCGGGCTGAGCGATCTGTATTGCACGCGGCGCGAAGCGGCTGATCGAGCGCGCCGGAGGAACGGTCGCCTCGCATTCGATTGTCGAGATGCTGGAACTCGGCGCTGAAGGGAATGTCTCGAGTGTGCGGTTGCGCGACGGGCGGCGCGTCGAGGCGTCCAACTTCATCAGCGCGGTCCCCGCGCCTCAGCTGCTTCGGTTTCTTCCTGAAAACGCGGTTGCTGATCCGTTTTTCTCGCGCTTCACGGGTCTTTCGAGCTCGCCAATCATCTGCGTTCACGTTTGGCTCGATCGCGAAGTGACTAATTCGCCGTTTATCGGCTTCATCGGCACCACTACTCAATGGCTATTCAACAAACGTCAGATTTTCGCCCAGCGCGGCGAGGCGCATCCGGGTTACCTGAGCTTCGTGATCAGCGGCGCACGGAAACTGGTCGATCGAACCAACCAGGAGATTCTGGATATCGTGATTGACGATCTGCACGCGATGATTCCCGCGTCGCGCGCCGCCAAAGTGATAAAGTCGCTGGTGCTCAAGGAGAAGAACGCGACGATGGCGCCCGACCTGCGGTCGCACGAGTTGCGTCCGACGGCGAAAACGCCGATTGCGAACTTCTTTTTGGCCGGCGATTGGATTCAAACCGGGCTGCCGGCGACAATCGAGAGCGCGGTGATTTCGGGACGAGCCGCCGCCGCCGCGATCGTCGCGCGCGCCGCAGACTAGCTATTCGCACAATCGAATGACTACCAAGTTGGCACTGGTGACGGGCGGCAACGGATTCGTGGGATGCCACGTCGTGCGCGCGCTGCTTGCCCGTGGCGATCGCGTGCGGGTGCTGGCGCGAGAGAACGCGGACTTGAGTGCGCTGGTCGGCCTGCCGGTCGAGGTGGTGCGCGGCGATCTTCGCGACTTCGATTCGGTCGAGCGAGCGGTGAACGGATGCAACGAGGTTTATCACGTCGCCGCCGATTACCGGCTGTGGCTGACGGATCCGGCGCCGATGTATGCGACCAACGTCGAGGGCACGCGACATGCTATCCGGGCCGCAGCCGGCGCAGGAGTTTCGCGAATCGTTTACACCAGCACCGTGGGAGCTCTCGGAATTCCGCACGGCGGAGTCGGGCGCGAAGATACGCCGTCGTCGCTCGGCGAGATGCCTGGCCATTACAAGAGATCGAAGTACATGGCGGAACAGGCGGCGCTTGAGGCCGCGCGCGGGGGCGCGCCGGTGGTGATCGTGAATCCGTCGACGCCGATTGGCGCGCTCGACTTCAAGCCGACTCCGACCGGACGAATCATCGTGGACTTTCTGAGTCGGCGGATGCCGGCGTACGTGGAGACCGGGCTTAACATCGTCGATGTCGAAGATGTTGGCCGCGGGCATCTGCTCGCGGCGGAGCGCGGTCGAATCGGCGAGAAATATATTCTCGGCGGCGAGAATCTCACGCTCAAGGAATTTCTCGGGCGGCTCGCGTCGGTTTCCGGGCTGCCCGCGCCGAAGATGAGGATTCCGTACGCGGTGGCCTTTGGCTACGCGCTCGGCGCGGAAGCGTTCGCGCGCACCGTTACGGGCAGGGCGCCGCGGGCCAGCCTGACCGAGGTGCGGATGGCGCGAAAGCGGATGTTCTTCGACTCGTCGAAGGCGCGCACGGAGTTGGGCTACTCGCCCGGGCCGATCGACGCGTCGATCGCGGCCGCGATCGAATTTTTCAGATCGAAGGGGACGGCGAAGAGCGCCGCGTGAGCCTGGCGATGCACTTGCTGATATACACGATCGCACTGCGCCCGTATGTTTTTATCTTCCTTGCGAGTTTTCTGTTTATCGCGATCGTCAACTTCGGGCTGCGCACGACGCTGCTGTTCACGGTCCTGACCTACGCCGTGTCGCTGGCGTGCGAGTGGTCGTCGGTCCACAACGGATTCCCGTTCGGGCTCTATCATTACAATGACGCGACCCGCGCGCGCGAGCTCTGGGTGCTCGGCGTCCCGTTCATGGACTCGCTGTCGTTCACGTTCCTCGCGTTTGCCAGCTACACGGTAGCGCTGCTGCTCAGTTCGCCGCTGTATCGACGCGGGACAGACCTTCGGATTCTCGACACCTGGGAAATTCGCGGCGCGCCGCGGGTATGGCTGATGGCAGCGCTGTTCATGGTGATGGTGGACATGGTCGTCGATCCGTTGAGCGTGCTCGGCGGCAGATGGTTTCTCGGTAAAATTTTCTGGTACGACCCGCCCGGGCCGCACTTTGGCGTTCCGATCAGCAACTACCTCGGCTGGTATTTCGTCGCTGCGATCACGATTGCGATCTTCCAGTGGCTCGACGCGACGCTTAATCGTGGCGCGACCAAGCCGGCCTGCTCGATTCCCGCGATGCGCTCGCGCGTGCTGCTTGGTCCGGCGCTCTACGCGGGAATCGTGATTTTCGGCGTCACGATGCTGTTCCGAATCGACGTTCCGAATATTGCGTGGGCCGCGGTGTTCATCTACCTGCCGTTCACGGTCCTGGCGATTCATATTCTGACCCGCCACGAATGCTGGGGTGACGAAGCGGCAATCGAACGCCATCTCGCAGACTTTCCCTACGAACGCGATCTTCCGGTCTGGAAGCCGGCGAGCGAGCACACTCGTTCGACGCATCGTGTTACCGCGTAGCGAAGCGCTTCCAAAAATTCGCCGAGTGTGACAAGCGTCGATCAACGAGCTACGACGACGGATGCAGAGGTGAACACCATGTTGCTCAAGGACAAAGTTGCGTTAATCACGGGCGCGGGTTCGGGAATCGGGCGCGCGAGTGCGATTCGGTTCGCGCGGGAGGGCGCGAAGGTGATGGTGGCCGACCTGCGCGCAGAGACCGCGAGCAATACCGCCGCCGAGATCGAGAAGGCGGGCGGCGTCGCTAAATCGTTGTCGGTGGACGTACGCGTCGGCGCCGAGGTCGAGCGAATGGTCAATGAAACGATCCGCGCTTTCGGGCGCCTCGATATCCTGTTCAACAACGCCGGCGTGTTCGTGCCGAAAAGCGTGGTGGACACGAGCGAGGAAGAGTGGGACTGGGTGGTCGACGTTTGCCTGAAGGGCGTGTTCTTCGGCTGCAAGTATGCGATCCCGCAGATGATCAAGCAGGGCGGCGGCGTGATCATCAATACCGCCAGCGGCGCCGGAATCGAGGGCGTGCCGAATCTCGGCGCATACCAGGCGGCGAAGGGCGGCGTCGTGATCATGTCGAAGGGAATCGCGCTCGACTTCGCGCGTCACAAGATTCGATGCGTATCGATTTGCCCCGGCGTGATCGAAACGCCGATCGCCGAGAATTGCAACACCGTCCCCGCCGGCGCGTCGCAGTTGGTATGGGAGCGCACCGGCAGCATGCATCCGCTGGGGCGCAACGGAAAGCCGGAAGAGGTCGGCGCGCTGGCGGCGTTCCTCGCTTCCGATGAGGCGGGCTTCATCACTGGTGTCGCGGTGCCGATTGACGGCGGGTTCAGCGCGGGCGCTTTCGCGCCGCCGGCGCGGGAGCACGCCTAACGATCGGCGGGATTTTGCCCTCGTGCGCGATCGCAGTGAGTGCGTCAGCGATCGCGTTGGTTGCGCGCGAGAGGTTTCTAATCATCCGCGGCAACTTGAGCATCGTCGCCGGATTGCGCAGCAGGAAGGACGTCGCGGCGAGCGGCCGCAAGTTGCCGTCCTGGTCGGCCATCGCGGCGCCGACAACTTCGTCGTCAACTTCGTCGAGCACTGCCCGAATCGCGATGAATGGCAGTCCGCGCACGGCGGCTTCTGCGGCTATCGCGGCGGTTTCCATGTCCACGGCTATCGCACCGGTGCTTTCCTTCGCGCGTCGCTTCTCGGCGCCGGTAGCGAGCACCCGATGCGATGTCAAAATCGCGCCGGTCGAGTAAGCGATCCCCGCGTTTGCAAGCGAGCGCCCGACCGCGCGGAGGTGTGCGTCGTTCACGGCATCCACTTGTTCCGCCACCTGGCCTTCGCCATGAATCATCAGAACGCGATCGGAGAGAACGAGATCGCCCGGCTTCAATCCACTCGAAAGCGCGCCGACGACGCCGGTCCCGATTACCAACTCCGCCCCGGGGATCAGATCGAACGCGCGCCGCGCCGTATCGGTCGCGAGTCGATGCCCGATTCCGTGGCCGACCACCGCGAACTCTTTGCCGCCAATCTCCGCGCGGAAGCCATGCAAGCCGTCGAGCGCGAGTGGAGCGCGATTTCGGATCCGCCGCTTGAAGGGCGCGATCTCGCGGGCGAAGGCATAGAACAGAACTATCAATTGCGTGATCTCATTCCGGCATTGGGGATCGACGCTTGAGCAAGCCGTCCGATACTAGCAAAATCGAGCGGTGCTTTTGACCCGGACTGACCGCGGTGGCGCGACTTGAAGCGCCTGATCGTCAACGCCGACGACTTCGGCTCGTCGCCCGAGGTCAACGCCGGCATCATGCGCGCGCATCGCGACGGCATTTTGAGCAGCGCGAGCCTGATGGTCGCGGAGCCCGCCGCGCGCGCCGCCGCTGAAATGGCCCGCGACAATCCCGCGCTCGACGTGGGGCTGCATGCTGTCGTGTGCCGCGGACGCAGTATCCTCGACGCGTCGCGGCTCGGCGCCGCAGTGGGCGCGTCGGGCGAGTTCATCGACAATCCGGTAGCGGCGGGGATGCGGTATTTCTTCGATCGCTCGATGCGCGCCGCGATGACCGACGAACTGCGCGCGCAAGTCGAACGCCATCTCGAGCTCGTCGGCTACCTCAACCATATCGACGGCCATCTCAACTTTCACGTCCATCCCTTGTTCGCCGATATTCTCGTCGACCTCGCCGTCGAATACAAAGTGCCATGCATCAGGTTGCCGCGCGAGCGTGTGATGACGACGATCCGGCTCCGCCAGGACAACGCAGCGCGCAAACTCGTCGAGTCGATCATTTTCCGCACGCTGTCGCGCCGAACGGGCCGCATGATGGCGGAGCGCGGCCTCACCTCGACCGATGCGCTGTTCGGACTCCATCAGAGCGGTCATCTGAGCGAGGACTATATCGTCGGCGTGATCGATCGTATTCGCGACGGTACCACGGAACTGTATTTCCATCCCGCTGCCGATATTGGCGGAATTCCGCCTGCGGCCGAGGCGCAGCTCGAGGTCGAGATTCTCACCAGCCAGCGCGTGCGCGATGCGATCGATCGAAATGGAATCGAGTTGATCACTTTCGCCGATCTTGCAAAACGCAAACTCGCCGCGGCTTGATTCAACTCTGCATCTCGCGTTGCCTGTGAGTCAGCGAACTTCGTTTCAGGAGACTTGAATCATGGCTGCGGTAAAGATTCGGCCTGCGATTCGCGACGACCTGCCGCGCCTGACCGAAATTTACAACCACTACGTCATCAATACGCCAATCACGTTCGACCTCGAGCCAGTGACGGTAGAAAGTCGCACGCGATGGTTCGACGAACACGCCGGCACCAAGCGGCATCGCCTGTTCGTTGCGGAAGATGCCGGCCGAGTCGTCGGCTGGGCGGGCACGGGTCCGTTTCGAGACCGGGCGGCATACGACACGAGTACTGAGGCCTCGATATACTGCGCGCACGACGCAACCGGGCGCGGAATCGGCGCGATGCTGTATCGCGTGCTGTTCGACGCGCTCAAGAACGAGGACATCAATCGTCTGCTGGCCGGGATCACGCTCCCGAACGAGGCGTCGGTCGCGCTCCATCGCAAGTTCGGCTTCACTGAAGTCGGGGTCTTCACCGAATGCGGCCGCAAGTTCGGCAAGTACTGGGACGTCGCGTGGATGGAGCGTCCACTCCGGCTCGCCGGCGAATAAATTGCTCGCCCTGCGGCAAGGTTTGAACTAGGCTAACTGATCCGGGGCGCGCGCCCCGCGATTTTCCATTTTTACGGTTCGAAACTCGACTGCACGTATAAGGAAGAGAGACCAGATGCGCGATCAGGATGGAGCTCCCCTCGCCGATTCTTCGCAGGATTATCGGCTGCCGAAAAGCGTAACGCCCAGGCGCTACGACATTCGCCTGACGCCCGATCTCAAGGCGTTCACGTTTCAAGGCGAGGTGAATATCGCGGTCGTCGTCAACGCGGCCACCGACGACGTCGTGCTCAATGCGCTCGAACTGGAAATCGACCAGGTCACGGCAGAACGTGGCGGAAAATCCGTCGCCGCAGAGTCCGAGCTGGAGGCGGCCAAGGAACGCGCGCATCTGCGATTCGCCAAGAAACTTTCGCCGGGCGAATGGACGCTGAAGATTGCGTTTCGCGGAATCCTGAACGATAAGCTGCACGGATTTTATCGCAGCCAGTACCAGGACGCTGCGGGCAAGACCCACGTCGCGGCGACGACGCAGTTCGAATCCACCGACGCGCGCCGCGCATTTCCATGCTGGGACGAGCCGGAGCTCAAGGCCAGTTACAAAGTGACGCTGGTGGTCGATGAAAACCTGGCCGCCATCTCGAACGGCGGCCAGGAGAGCGAGCGCAAGCTGGCCGGTGGCAGGAAGGAGGTCGTCTTCAAGGAGACGATCGCGATGTCCACCTACCTGGTCGCTTTCGTTGTCGGCGAGTTCGACGCGACTGCGCCGGTCGACGCGGGCACGCCGCTCAGAATCGTTCACGTTCCCGGCAAAGAGTCGCTGACCAGTTGGGCGAAGCAAATAGGCGCATTCTCGCTCAAATATTTCGCCGACTACTACGGGCTCAAGTATCCGGGCGACAAGCTCGACCTGATTGCGATTCCCGACTTCGCGTCGGGCGCGATGGAAAATCTTGGCGCGATCACGTTTCGCGAGACCGCGCTGCTGGCCGACGAAAAATCCGCGTCGCGCGCCGAGCTCGAGCGCGTTGCCGACGTGGTCTCGCACGAGAACGCGCACATGTGGTTCGGCGATCTCGTCACGATGCGATGGTGGAACGGGATCTGGCTCAACGAGGCCTTCGCCACCTTCATGGAGATGCTGGCGGTCGACGCGTGGAAGCCGGAGTGGAAGCGATGGGAGAGCTTCAGCGTTTCGCGCGCGGCGGCGATGTCGATCGACGGGCTTCGCAGCACGCGTCCGATCGAGTACGAGGTGCGCAGCCCCGAAGATTGCCGCGCGATGTTCGACATCCTGACTTACGAGAAGGGCGCGGCGGTGCTGCGGATGCTCGAGCAGTTTTTGAGCGCCAACATTTTTCGCGACGGAATTCGCCGCTACCTGAAGAAGCATCAATTCAACAACACCGAGACCAGCGACTTGTGGGACGCGCTCGAGGCGGCGTCGCGCGAGCCCGTGCGCAAGATGATGGACTCGTGGATCTTCCAGCCCGGCTTTCCAATTGTCGATGTGGCAGCCACGTCTGACGGTAAGAGTCTGAAACTCTCGCAGCGCCGCTTCTTCTATCATGGTCGAGGACAACGATCAGTTTTGGCATGTGCCCGTGATGGTTCGCGCGAAGACCGACAAGGGCGTCGCGACCCACAAGGTGCTGCTCACCGCGAAGGATACGACCGTTGAGTTGCCCGGCAAGCTCGAATGGGCGCTGCTGAACGAGGGCGGCCACGGCTTCTATCGCGTGCATTACGCGCCACCGCTGCTCGAAGCGATCACGAAAAATCTCGGCGCGCTGCAACCGATCGAACGCTTCGGGCTGGTGAGCGATACGTGGGCGGCGACCGTCGCGGGGCTGGGCCCCCTGCGCGAGTTCCTCAAGATGGCGCGGCTATTCACTAACGAGACCGACATCAACGTGTGGCGTGCGTTGATCGGCGCGTTCGCATACCTCGACATGATTGCGTCTGATGCGGACCGTCCCGCGCTCGCCGCTACGGTGCGCGAGATCGTCGGCTCGGCCGCTGCTCGTCTCGGCTGGGAGCCAAGATCCGGCGAGAGCGAGCTCGTGCGCCAGCTGCGCGGCACGCTGATCGGCGCGCTCGGTACGCTCGGCGACGATCCCGAGGTGCAGAAGAAGGCGCGCGACTTGTATGCGCGCTTCGAGGACAATCCCGAGTGCGCGGATCGCGACCTGATGCCGCCGCTGGTGAATATCCTCGCGCACTCGGGCGACACCGCGCGCTACGAGGAGTTCAAGCGAAAGTTCAAAGCGCCGCGCACGCCGCAGGAAGAACAGCGCTACCTGTTTGCGCTGGCAAATTTCCGCGATCGCGAGCTGCTGAAAAAAACCATGGAGATGACGCTCGACGGCCAGGTGCGAACCCAAAATGCGCCCTACCTGATGCATTCGCTGCTGGTAAATCCCGCCTGCCGCTACCAGGCGTGGGACTTCGCGCGCGCGCATTGGGACGAGATGATCCAGAAATATCCCGACAACGCGCTGCCGCGAATGTGCGAGGCTGTCGTCGCGCTGCTCGATCGCGAGGACGAGGTGAAGAAATTCTTCGCCGAGCATCGCGTGCGCCTCGGCGGCAAAATAATCGATCAGCACCTCGAACGGCTAAGCGTCGCAGTCGGATTTCGAAAACGCGAAGGCAAAAATCTTCAGGCCACGCTCAAAGGATGAACGGGGAGGAGAGACGCGATGACAACTGAATCGAAGCCGGCCGCCGCCACCATCATTCACGACGACAAGCCACTTCACTTCGAACGCGCGCTCGCCGATTCGAATGCGCTGTGGCTCGACGCGGTGGAGCTGAAGCAGCTCGCAGGATGGGAGCTCAAGCCCCAGGGAATCTGCCGCGGCGATTTGTGCGTGCCGATTCCGCCGGGACGCGAGAGCGAATTCGCATCGAAGCGTGACGGCGCGAGCTTGCTCAACTTCACCGCACTCGCCGACCAGATGGGCAAGCCGTGGGCCGCCGACATAAAGCATCGCGTATGGTACTTCGGCGCCGACGCGGCAGAGCGCGACAACGCGCTGGGCTCGCTCGAGGCTCCCGATTTTGAATTGCCCGATCTCGACGGCAAGCTGCATCGCCTGTCGGACTATCGCGGCAAGAAGGTGTTCCTGCTCGCATGGGCCTCTTGGTGAGGATGCTCTCTTGACCTGCCCGGGTGGCAGGCTCTGTACGAAGAACTCAAGGACCTCAACTTCACGATCGTCACAGTCGCGTTCGATACCGGTGGCGCCGCCGCGGCAGGCCCGTTCATCAAGGCCGGCAAGCCCGCGCATCCTTCGCTAATCGACACCAGGCACGTCGTCGCCGAACTCTACAACATGGTCAACGTGCCGACCGCGGTCTGGATCGATGAGTCAGGAACGA
Organism: uncultured delta proteobacterium; assembly: GCA_963805315.1. Classification (GTDB taxonomy): domain Bacteria; phylum Desulfobacterota; class Binatia; order Binatales; family Binataceae; genus Binatus. Next base: position 105,549 of record CAWDTQ010000014.1, on the reverse strand, counting down.
TCGTGCGGCCCAACGAAGTCGCGTACGCGCTCGACACCTTTCGCGCGATCACCGGAATCGATTCGGCGCGATACCTCGACGCTTTGCGCGACTGGGCGAAGCATGGCGCTGATAGCCGCTTCGTCATGAAGCCCAACGCGGTGAAGCGCAAGATCAAACTGCCGACCCGAGAGCATGCGCAAGCCGCCGCATACTTCAGGCTGGCCGAATATCTGTGCGAGACCGGGCACGCGCCCGACGCGGTGCCGTATTTCAAGGAAGCGCGGCGCCTGCGTCCCGAGAGCTGGACCATCACGCGGCAGGCGTTCGCGATGGGCGATCCGGAGCGCGACTACGGCACGACGTTCGTCAATGAAGTCGGCAAGCTGCGAGGCAGGCTCTACTACGATTTGCTCGATCTCGACGGCTCTGGGAGCAACCCCGAGCAGGAGCGAGTCGCGAAGGAGGGCGCCGAGCGCCTGCGCAAAATGGTCGAAGGGCGCAGCTGACAGAACTCAGATGGTACCGCTTCACAGCGCCGCGAAATTGCGATTTTCGTGCGGCCACCGCGGCGCACTCGCAATTGCGTCGAGCACATCCTCAGGGCGCTCGACGATTGACCACATCGCGCGATGCCGCTCGTCCATGAAGCGTCGTTCGATGCAACTTTCCAGGAACGCCACGCACTGAGCGTAAAAGCCCAGCGTGTTGACCAGCACTATCGGCCCGCCGAACAGTCCAAGCCGCTTCCACGTGATCGCTTCGAACAGCTCCTCGAGCGTGCCGCATCCGCCGGGCAGCGCGATCACCGCATCGACTTCCTCGATCATCATGCGCTTGCGCTCGTGCAGGTCGTTGACGATCAGCAGCTCGCTGAGCCCGCGATGACCCCATTCCAGGTCGTACATGAAGCGCGGCAGCACGCCGATCACGCGGCCGCCTTCCGCCAGCGCCGCGTCCGCCAGATGCCCCATCGAGCCGACGCTGCCGCCGCCGTAGACCAGCGTCACCTTGTTGCGCGCCAGCATTCGTCCCAGCCGCGCGGCGGCTTCGTGATAGGCGGCGTCGCACTGACGACTCGACGCGCAATAAACGCAAACTCGCTTGATAGCCATCGCGCGATCGTAGCCGACCAAATCGCACCCATCCAGACACCGCGCGCGTCGATTGCCCTCGCAGTGCTTGGCCGATGAATCAGGGCGGTCGAAGCCGCAAGTAGGCCGATTCAGACTGGCGCAGCAATCTGTTGCCGCCAGTGTCCCATTCTGAGACACGCTGCGAAGGAGAGCCGGTCTTAGCGATGGTGGGATCACGGCTGCCAAAGACTCCCCTGACCAGGATTCCCGAACAGACTCGACCTGTTTTTGTCTAACCTCGTCTAGTATCAGCCTTCGTGGCTATCGGCCGATTGATAGAGGCCTAAGCGGCTTAAGACTTGCTCTACTTGTCCTTGAGATGCGCGATTCCCGCCCATCCCGGAGGATCATTTAGTTGCGAAGCAGCCGATCACTAACCAAGCCGGGCGCTGGTTACCTGGCTTTTGTTGTTGCGGCCGCGCTCACTCTGGGCGCGGCGTCGATTTGGAGTCCAAAACTCGTAACGCCCGCGCACGCTCAGGTGCCGCCGCCCGCGCAAACGGAAATCGCGGGCGTGCAGTCGGTTGCAACCAGTCGCTCGACGACGAGGTTTTCCGACGCTGCATCGCGGCCGCTTCGAGTCGAAAAGAACGGCGTCGCGGTCGCGATCCATCGGCCGCTCGCGGGACGCGCGGGCGACTCTCAGGATGAAGACCGCGGCTTCGCGGCTGACGACAACAACAACAACGACAACAACAACAACTCCGGCGCCGGCCGCAGTCCAGATCGACAGCGTCGCGTACGCAAAACGGATTTTCCCGGCGGCACTGACAACGGCGCGGTAACTCCGCCCGATACGCAAGGAGTTGTCGGCCCGGACCATTTGATGGCCGTGCTGAACAGCAACGTGACGATCCAAACGCGCACCGGAACTGTGCTGAGCTCGGTTCCGATTGCTTCGTTCTGGTCGAGCCTCGGCGGAATCAACGAAGCGTTCGATCCGCGCGTGCTGTTCGACCGCAACGCCAACCGATGGATCGTATCTGCTGCCGCCAACGCCGTATCGGCCTCCTCGTACATCCTGGTCGGGGTGTCGCAGACAATTGACCCGACCGCTGGATGGAATCTCTACAAAGTGAATGTCAGCGCGAACGGCGCCAGTTGGGCGGATTATCCGACGCTCGGCTTCAACGGCGACTGGATCGTGGTGCAGACCAACGTTTTCACCGTCAGCCAGGGCGCTTTCGTGGCGTCGAACATTTACGCCTTCAACAAGGCCGACCTGTACGCGGGCGGCGCCGGCCAATACGCGGTGTTCCACGATCCAACCGGATTTACCGACTACCCGGCCGTGACGCATGACAACACGATCCCAACTGAGTACCTGGTGCGAAACTGGAACGGCGCGGGCGGGACGCTTCGCGTCAGCACGATCACGGGACCGGTCGGCGCGGAAGTATTGACGACCGGCGTCGCTTTCCCGAAGGCGGCGAGAGCGTGGCAGGATTCCGCGGCCATGAATTTCGCCCCGCAGATTGGCTCGAGCGCGCGGATAGATACGGACGACGACCGCATCGAGAACTGCGTTTACCGAAACGGCTCTTTGTGGGCCGCGCAGACGGTGTATTTTCCCGCCACCGGCACTCCTACGCGATCGGCGGCGCAGTGGTGGCAGATCAATACCGCGAGCGGCAGCGTCGGCGTCGTGCAGCAACTTGGAGCACGCGACGATCCGTCGGGACAGTTCGACTACGCCTACCCGACGCTCGACGTCAACGCCAACGACGACATGATGATCGGATACTCGCGATTCGGCGCGTCGCAGTACGCGAGCGCGAACTACTCGTTTCGCCTCCACAACGATCCGCCGAATTCACTGGAAGCCGACACGGTCATCAAGGCGGGCGAGGCGCCGTACTTCAAAGACTTCGGCACGGGAGACAATCGATGGGGCGACTACAGCAACGTAGCCGTCGATCCGATCAACGACATCGACCTGTGGACGATCCAGGAGTACGCGAGCACCGGCAACACCTGGGGCACATGGTGGGGAGAGATCTCACCGAGCGAGGTCGTCGCGTCGCCGACCGCGACCTCGACGCCGACATCGACCACGACCTCGACGCTGACGCGTACATCCACGCCGACGCGCACGCCCAGGCCCAGGCGTACTCCCACGCCGACGCGTACTCCCAGACCGAGGCACAGGCCGACACCGACTGGCACACCCACTGCGACGCCGACTCCGGCTTGAGGTTGAAACCTTGTCGTACGTTATGGCGAACATTTGACGAAAAACCTGGTTGCTGAGTGCGTTGAAACGAGGTGCATCGTTGCAACTAATACTTAGAGAAATGCTACAAATTGACAAGTTGCCGAGGGGGTCAGACCGGAGGAACGGCGCTGGAAAATCGGCTGAAATAAAAGAAAAAAATTCACATCGGCCGACCAGGTTTTACAAATATGGGAACATTCTGCAGCTTCTCGGACGTGGTTCAGATGTTGCATCTACCCTCGCGTAAGGTGCATTGCTCGACTCGTATGAGGCGCAAGGAGGGTTAGATGCGAATCAGCCGAAAATTGACGACTAAATCGTCGCATGACCTGATTCTGATTGTCGGGGCGGCGATTGCGATCGCGATCATGATCACGTCGATGCTTCATAGTTGGCGGCCATTGCCGCCGAAACTGGGGATGAACGCTGTGGTGACGGTGGCCGTCGCGTAGCACTGGTTTTGACTGCGCGATCGCGACTCGGGGAGGAGACGCGTCGCCACCAAGCTTGGAAAGCAGGCCCGGAGATTCCGGGCCTGTTTCGTTTTGAATTCCTCACGCGGGTTGCGGCCACGAACCCGTCCGCGATCCGATCGCGATCGTAGACACCGCTACATTTACGTCAGTAATATTCCTGCGCGCAGGACGAACATCCGGCGGGAAAATGTGACACGACGATCGCTGCAAGGTTGGATGCTGGGGGCGGCGGCGCTGGTCTACGTAGGATCGCAGGCCCGACTCGCAGTGTCCGGGTTGTCACCCACCGCGACGCCGACGCCGACATCTTCTCCAACTCCGGTTCCTGCCACCCTCAATGCGCGCCCCAAGTCGATTTCCTTTCCGGCCCAGGTCATCGGCCACCCGAGCAAGGCGGCAGCTGTAACGGCGATCAACAAAATCGGGAACTCGCCGGTGACCTTGTTGCCGCCGACGGTGAGCAGCGGCTTCGCGGTGACCTCGAGCGATTGCCCGCAAACCCTGCAGCCCGGCGCCTCCTGTACGATCGAAGTCGCATCGGTGCCGACCGCGAAAGGCAACCAGACCGGCAAGCTGCAGTTGAACAGCAACGCGATGTTCGGACTGCACACAGTCAAGCTGAAGGGCCGAGGCGTTCCCCCGAAGTTGAAGATGAGTCCTGGTTCGCTAAGCTTCGCAGCAGTGCCGCCTGACGCCGTCAGTCTCCCGCAGAGCATTACGCTCCTCAATGACAACCCGTCGCCGATCTCGTTCGCGACGGCTCCTGCAGCCACTCCGCCATTCAACGTGACCGCCAACACCTGCAACACCATTGCGGCCAATGGGGGAACTTGCACGATCTCGGTCGAGTTCGCTCCGCATCAGCGGGGCAAATTCAAAGGCACGCTCGAACTTCGCAACGATGCGGCCGGCAGTCCGCAGCACATAAAACTCGTGGGTATTTCGAACTAGATCGTCACCGCTCGAAGGGCCTGCTTGCCGGGCGTTTCGCGATCTGAAACCCTTGGTGAATCGACGTGCGCCTGGCGCGCGCAAGCCCGCGATGCAGGCCGCTCAACCAGATAGCCCTACCCAACAGCCGAAACCAGCGCCGTGGATTCCGCGGCCGCGACGATACCTGGCCGCGCTCTTCGCGATGTTGATGTCGGCCACGATTTTTGAAGGCTACGACATCACGATCTTCCATCTGGCGACGCCGGAAATCGCGCGGACCTTTCACCTCGCCGATCCCGCCATCGGCCTGATGGCGACGATCGTGCGGTTTGGCGGGATGCTGTCGTTTTTTGTCGTAATCCTCGCCGATCGCTACGGCCGAAAACCGATCATCTCGATAACGGTACTTTGTTACACGGTACTCACTCTGTTCACCGCGATGTCGCGAGGCGTTGGTCAATTCACGCTCTTTCAAAGTTCGGCCCAGATATTTCTGGCGGCGGAATTCGGCGTCGCGGTCACTATGATCAGCGAGGAGTTTCCAGACGCTCGACGCGGGCGCGCGATCGCCGCGCTGCACATGGTCGCGTTTCTCGGCGTGACCGCCGCGGCGCTGACCTACGCGATCATGGCGGAGTCGCGATGGGGATGGCGCGGAATGTACCTGCTCGGAATTGCGCCGCTGGTGATGGTCGCGTTCCTGCGGCGCGGACTGCGCGAGACGGCCCGTTTCAACGCGCTCGAGCGGGCACGGACCGCGGCCGGCCGGCCGCGGCCCGAATTCTGGACCTCGATTCGCAACAGCGTGGCGCCGCTGTTCGGGCCGTACCGCGCGCGCCTGCTGATCATGGCCGGCCTGTGGAACTCGATCGGATTGGTCGGCGGCCCGACGATCACGTATTTCAGCCTCTACGCTCGCCGCGATCATCATTGGAAATCCCACCAGGTCGCCGCCGCAATAATTCTGGCTTACGCGATGGGCACCATCGGCTCGATGTTGAGCGGTTTTCTCATGGACCGGCTGGGACGAAAGTTCACCACCAGCTTTTTCTACCTGATGTCGGGCGCCGCGATGTACGTTTTGTTTACCAGCGACGGCTACGGCGCGATTCTCCTGTCCGAAGTCATCACGATGTTTGCGTATCAGGCGGCGCGCACCGCAACCTCCGCCCTCTCGACCGAGTTGTTTCCAACCGCGATTCGAGCAACCGGCTACAGCCTGTGCGTGCAGGTGATCGGACAGATCTGCTGGATGTTGTCGCCGGTGGTTGTCGGGATACTCTCGCGGCCGCTTGGCGGTTTGGGCAACGCCGCGTCGATCTTTGGCATCGGGCCAATGATCGGCGTCGTGATCGTGGTGTTCCTGGTCCCCGAGACCCGCGGCAAGACGCTCGAGGAACTCTCGCCGAGCGTCGGCGAGACGCCGCCCGTCATCACTGACTAGATCGCGAAGCCAACTTTAACCGCGCCTTGATCGTGTTCACGACGGCTTCTGGAGCCGCCGAGACGTCGACGACGATCGCGTCGCGCGGCTCCTCAAGCGTGTCGATCTGACTTTGCAGAAGCTCCGGATTCATGAAATGACCAGTGCGATTGCGAATGCGTTCGGCGATTACCTGTTGCGAGCCCTTCAGATAGACGACTTTCACCGAGTTCGGATCCACGATCAGCTCGTCCCGGTACGACTGCTTGAGCGCCGAGCACGCGACGACTCCATCGCGGCCTTCCGACAGCATCGCCTCGATCAACGCTCGCAGCGCGGCCAGCCACGGCGCGCGATCGGAGTCGGTAAGCGCAATCCCGCGACGCATTTTGCGCTTGCTCGCGTCGCTATGGAGATCGTCGCCGTCGTGGAACTCCCATCCGAGCGACGTTGCGAGCGCGCGTCCAATCGTCGTCTTGCCGGCGCCCGTAACTCCCATAAGGATCACGACCATGGCATTCCTTGTCATCTGACCAACCCGCGCGAGCGGGTACAACGCTTCCTTGACAGTTGATGGGGTCCGTCTAACATACAATTGGAAAGCGAATCGAAGTAGCCGTCGGAGGTATCGTAATGGCAGGCGCAGATATCCGCGAAAGCGAAATCAACGAACCCAACCGGTGGCGTCTGGAAACTCCCGGGCATTCCGGATGGAAGCGCACCGCGCGCCCCGGCGATCCCGACAAGTACCTGATGATCTCGGCGGACTGTCATTGCAACGAGCCGGGCAATCTGTGGTACCAGCGAATCGATCAGAAGTATCGCAACCGGTTGCCACGAGTCGAAGTCGATGAGAACGGCGTCAAGTGGGCGATTTCCGAGGGATGGGCCCGCTCGCGCCTGCTCGACAATCCTTTGCAGGGCGAAGACCATCTGCGCGCGAAGGCCGGCGCAGATCCCGAGCAGCGGCTGAAGGATCAGGTTCGCGACGGCGTCGATGCGGAAGTTATTTTTCCCAACAAGGGTCTTTCGATGTGGGCGACATCCGACGCTGATTTCGCGCACGCGCAATGCCGCGTTTACAACGACTGGGCGTGGGAGACGTTCGCCAAGTACAACGACCGCATGTCGCCGCTCGCCGCGATCGCGACCGCCGACCTGCCGGGATCGATCAAGGAAATCGAGCGCGTCGCGAAGTTGGGATTTCGCGGCCTGACGCTCCCGTGCAAGCCGATCTTCGGCGCGCATGACGCGCGTCATCCGAACTACAACCTGCCGATTTTCGATCCGATGTGGGCGCTGATCCAGGAGGTCGATCTCCCGATCACGTTTCATGTCTCGACCGGACGCGATCCGCGCGCCGCGCGCAAAGACGGCGGCGCCGTGATCAATTACGTTTCGCATTCGCTCGTCCCGACTATCGAGCCGGTCGCAAATCTTTGCGGCTCCGGCGTGCTCGAGCGTTTCCCGGGAATCAAATTTGCCGCGATCGAGTCGGGCATCGGATGGGTCGCGTGGGCTCTGGGAGCCATGGACGAGGCCTATCACAAGCATCACATGTGGGCGCTGCCGCGGCTCAAGATGCTGCCGAGCGAGTATTTCCGCAAGCACGGATACGCGTCGTTCCAGGAAGATCCGGTCGGGCTCGATCTCGCGGTGAAGTACAATCTGACCAACAACTTCCTGTGGGCGAATGACTATCCGCATCACGAGGGAAGCTGGCCTCATTCGGCGCGAAGCGATCGAGCGCGAGATGGGCGGTCTGCCCGAAGACGCGCGCGCGAAAATCCTCGGCCTTAATGCGGCGCGCCTGTTCAAGTTCGACGTGGACGCGCTGACGAAGTCGCACCGCGATCGAGTCGCCGCCGCAAACTGAGCCGGCCGCTCGATGCCGATAGCAGGGTGTTGACAAACCTTGTCTGTTCCCCCTTTCCACCCTGGAAAGGAGGTTGGCGGGATAGGACAACGCGATTCCCGCAACCGCGGCGAACTGAATCCGCAGCAGACGGCCGCAGCAGCCGTCTTGAGACCCTGTCTGTTCCCCCTTTCCAACCTGGAAAGGGGGTTAGGGGGATAGGACCGCACGATTCCCGCAACCGGGTTTCCCCTTCCCCACTCTTTTGTACGGACTGGGGAGATGGGTAACGGATCGTGCGGGGACATAGGTAACACATTTTGAGTGGAGATCATTGGCAGCCAGGTGGTCGGAGATCGATAAGGGCGACCGGTTGATGACAGAAGAGGACCTCGCGCAGCGAGTCGCCAAGCTCGGACTGACGCAGGGCAACCGGGCAGCCGCGCAGCGCCTTGGAGACGCGGAACAGACGGCCGCGATAGCTGAACCAGCCCTCGGCCTGAACCTTACGCACCTCGAGGTCAGCCGGATACTCGATGGGTGGCAACGACTCAGGAAAGGGAATCGGACTTGGGCGATAACGGGACACGGGAGTAGCAAGGCCGAGCGCGTCGTGCGGGCGCACCAGGTTGTAGCGGTCGCGAAAGGAATCGAACTCGCGCTGGCAGTGTTCGAGGCTGATGAAGTTGAAGTGGCGCAGGACTTCGAACTTGAGCGTGCGATGGAACCGTTCGTCCTTGCCCTGGGTCTGCGGATGATAAGGACGGCCATGGGCGACGCGGATACCGAGCCGAATCAGCCACAGACTAAAGGCGGTGAAAGGCTGAGCTCCGGCCGAGCCCCACGGCGAGCCGTTGTCCATCAGCATCGCGGCCGGCAAGCCGTAGCGGCGAAACGCCTCGGTCAGCACCGAGCGCACGGTCTGCTCGCGCTCGTCGGCGCAGGCCTTGAGCACCAGCGAGAAGCGCGAATGATCGTCGAGCACGGTCAGCGGATGGCAGCGGGCGGCGGCGCGGAACATTGCAAAGTTGCCCTTGAAGTCCATCTGCCACAGTTCGTTGGGCGCCCGATGTTCAAAGCGTTGCCAAGGGCGCTGCGCGTCAGCGGCCTGAAGATCAATCAGCCCGGCGCGGCGCAGGATGCCGGTGATGGTGCTCGGCGCGAGCTTTGGGCCGCCCTCAGCCGCCAGTCTTCGCGCCAGCTTGCGTCCGCCCCAACAGCCGCGCACCTCGCGGCGCAAGCCGATCACGCGATTCTCGATCTCTGCAGCGGTGCGCAAGGGCGAGCGCCGCGGCCGGCGCGAGCGGTCCTCCAGACCGCTGCCTCCCTCGGCAGCATAGCGCTGAAGCCACTTGTAGCCGGTCTTCGCTGCGATCCCGAAGCGCCGGCAGAGCTCGCGCCGATTAGCTCCGGCCTGTATGGCCAACTTCACAAACTCCTCGCGCAACAACATCCGGGTAGCCTCCCGCCACGGCATCCTGCTCACCTCCTGTCGGAGGTCCAGCATGCCGCCTAGGTGTTACCCATGTCCTCGCACACCTGTTACCCATGTCCCCAGCACAAACACTCTTTCTGGGGAAGGGGCCAGGGGTTAGGGCGCCCTCTTTCCCAGCTTGAACGGCGCAACAATCGACAGCCTATTTTTGCTCGCTGTGATATATCAACAGCGTGCTGGAATTTTCGCATCGCTACGCCAATCTCGACGGCGTGCGAATTCACTACGTCACGCTGGGCGATGGCGCGCCGGTCGTGTTGCTCCACGGATGGCCGCAGACCTGGTACGAATGGCGCCGCGTGATGCCTCTGCTCGCGGACAAGTACTCGCTCGTGGCGCCCGACATGCGCGGCCTCGGCGATTCCACCCGGCCGAGCTCCGGCTACGACAAGAAAACCGTCGCCAACGACATCTGGATGCTCATGCATGAGCATCTCGGGCACGGTCGCTTCGCCGTCGTCGGCCATGATTGGGGCGCGCCCGTCGCGTTTCGCCTCGCCGCCGACCATCCGCGAGAAGTGACGCATCTCGCGATGCTCGACGTTCCCGTTCCCGGCGATCAGCCCGCCGGCTCCGCAATCGGCGGCGGTCAGCGATGGTGGCATCTGTTCCATCAGGTGCCCGACCTGCCGGAGGCGCTCGTCTACGGTCGCGAACGGCTCTATCTCGAATGGTTTTTCATGAACGGATGCGATCAGGCCGGCGCCATTGGCGACGACGACATCGCCGAGTACGTGCGGACTTACTCGCAGCCGGGCGCGATGCGTGCGGGATTCAACTTCTACCGCGCGTTGCCGAAGGACGTCGCCGACAATCGCACCACCCTCGCGACGGGATTCAAACTTCCGATGCCGACGCTGGGACTCGGCGGCGGCGGCCCGCGCGGCCGCGGCGATCTCGTCGTTGAATCGCTTAGCCGCGTCGCCGTTCATGCGTCCGGCGGATCGATCGCAGACTGCGGCCACTTCATCCCCGAAGAGAAACCCGCAGAACTCGCCAATCGGCTGCGGGAATTCCTCGCGCAGTGAGTTCCGCTTCGGTTCGTTTGGGGATGAACTATTCAGCCTGACCGCGGCCGATTTGTCGTGCTACACATACGATATGCATAACTGTCAGGATGTCCCGTTCTCGCCCGCTCTCCCTTTACTTTGGTTCCCCTTCCCGCGCGGGAAGGGGTTAGGGGTTAGGTTCCTTGGACCTCGCTTCAGGCGAAAACCAATTTTGACGGAACGAACCCACCGATGGTGGTGGGCCATTCCAGAACCACTACATATGGTATGAATTCCTCATTCCGGCTGAGTTCGATCACCCAGAATCGCGCCCAGCGAAGTGCCGCTTAGGAGAAACGCCATGGACTTTACTATTCCTGCCGATGTCACCGCCTACCTCGCCGAGCTGGACGCGTTCATCGAAAAAGAGATCAAGCCGCTCGAGCGCGAGAACGACAACATCCGTTTTTTCGACCATCGCCGCGAGTGGGCGCGCACCGACTTCGAGCGCGATGGCCTGCCGCGCCACGAATGGGAAGCCCTGCTCGGCGAGATGCGCCGGCGCGCCGACAAGGCCGGGCATTATCGCTACGCGCTGCCGAAGGAATACGGCGGCTGCGACGGCACCAATCTCGCGATGGCGATCATCCGCGAGTACCTGGCCGCCAAGGGCCTCGGGCTCCACAACGATTTGCAGAACGAAAGCTCGATCGTCGGCAATCTGCCGACCGTGCTGATGTTCCGCGACTTCGGCAACGCGCAACAGAAAAAGGAATTCATTCCGAAGCTGCTCGACGGCTCGATGCGCATCGCGTTCGGACTCACCGAGCCAAATCACGGTTCCGACGCGACCTGGATGGAAACGCGCGGCGTGCGCGACGGCGATCACTGGCGAATCACCGGCGCCAAGATGTGGAACACCGGCCTGCACGTCGCCACGCACGATTTCGTATTCGCGCGGACCAGCGGCAAGGACGGCAGCCCGCGCGGCATCACGTGTTTCATCGTCCCGACCAAAAGCGCGGGCTTCAAAGTCGAGGAATATTTGTGGACCTTCAACATGCCGACCGATCACCCGCGCGTCTCGCTCACTGATGTCGCGGTGCCGGCCGACGCGATTCTTGGCGATCCCGAAAACGGACTCGCCGTGGCGCAGCACTTCGTCCACGAGAATCGCATTCGCCAGGCCGCCAGCTCGCTTGGCGCCGCGCAGTATTGCATCAACGAAAGCGTGAAGTACGCCAAGGACCGCAGGCCGTTCGGCAAACCGCTCGCGAGCAACCAGGCCATCCAGTGGCCGCTGGTCGAGCTGCACACCGAAGCTGAGATGATCCGAAATCTCATCCACAAGACCGCGTGGCAGATGGATCAAATGTCGAAGCCCGAGGTCGCGCTCAAACTTTCCGACAAGGTCGCGATGTGCAATTACCGCGCGAACCGGCTGGTCTGCGACGCGGCGGACCGCGCGATGCAGGTGCATGGCGCGATCGGCTACTCGCGGCATAAGCCGTTCGAGCATATCTTCCGCCATCACCGGCGCTATCGCATCACGGAAGGCTCGGAGGAAATCCAGATGCGGCGCGTCGCGCAATACCTGTTCGGATTTTTCAAGGACCGGAAGCCGGTGGAAGAGTAGCGCTCGGTACGAGCACATAAAAAAATGAGCAGCGAAGATTTCACCTCACGCCTGCAAGCCGCCGTCGCGCGCCACGTCGGAGCGCCGGGAACAATCCACGACCTCCAACGACTGACGGGCGGCGCCAACAAAACGACATGGTCGTTCGACGCGGATGTCGCGGGCACGCGCGAGCAATTCATCCTGCAACTCTCGAGCGCCCGCGCGAACGACGGAAGCAATCCGCTGGCCGGGGTCTCGCCCCATCTGACTGCCGACGAAGACGCGCGCCTGATGATCGCGGCGGTTAAGGCCGGCGTCCCTGCTCCGCGCGTGCGCGCGATTCTGGAACCGGACGACGGTCTCGGCGGCGGCTACGTCACTGAAAGAGTGGCGGGAGAAACGCTCGCCGTGAAAATCCTGCGCGAAGAACGCTTCGCCGGCGCTCGCACCGTGATGGCGAAGCAGTGCGGCACGATCCTCGCCGCCATTCATCGCATTCCCACGGCCGAAGTTCCGCACCTCATGAAGCTGACGCCGGCCGAGCACATCGCGGCGCAGCGCCTGATCGTCGACTTCTTCGGCCTGCGTTTGCCGGCGATCGAGCTCGGTCTCAAATGGGCGGAGCAACACGTTCCGCGAAACGCTCGTCACACCGTTGTGCATGGCGACTTCCGCGCGGGCAATTTTATCGTCGGCGAGGAAGGTATCCGCTGCGTGCTCGACTGGGAATTGGGTCAGAGCGGCGATCCGATGCAGGATCTCGGCTGGGTGTGTGTCAAGACCTGGCGATTCGGCGGCAAGAAACCCGTCGGCGGCTTCGGCACGCGCGAGGATCTGTTCGAGGCTTACGAAAAAGCGAGCGGACAGTCCGTCGATCCGGCGCACGTGCGCTTCTGGGAAGCCTACGGATGCGTGCGCTGGGGAATAGGATGCTTCAGCATGGGCGCTCGCGGTACCGAGGAAGTGGGAATCGAGCGTTGCGCGATCGGCCGCCGGGTCGAGGAGCCGCTGTGGGACTTTTTCAATCTCATTGAAGGCCGCGACTGACTAATCACGAATTCACCAACTGACTATATGCATTTCAAGGACTGACTATGCCACAGAGTACTCCGAAGGCCGCTATCCTTCTCGAGGCCGCGGTCAAATACCTTGAAACCGAGCTGATGCCGACGCTCGCCGGCTATCATCGCTTTCAGACGCGCGTCACCGTCAATGTGCTCAATACCGTGCGCCGCGAGCTCGAACTGCGCGGCGCGCAGGCCGACGCCGAACGCTCGCGGCTCGTCGCGATTCTCGGTCACGACGGCGACGTCGAGACCCTCAGCCGCGAGCTGGCGGAGCGGATTCGCTCGGGAGCAATCGCAATCGACGATCCTGCTCTGCGCGCTCACGTTCGCCAGTCGCTCGCCGACGCGCTCGCGATCAACAACCCGAAATGGCTGACGCGCTGATGGCTCCGTCCGAGGCGACCGAGCGCTGGCCTCGCGATTTTCAGATTTTCGCCGCTCTTTGCATTGTCTGGTCCGCCATCCTGCTGATGCGCGCGATACTCAACCTGTCCGCCGGCGGTGCGCCGATCGAAGACGTAATTTTCGGAGTGAAGTTCCACGGCGACGAGGCGCGCGTTACGATGGCTCTGCAAGCCGTCATCATCGCTTCGTTCGGGACAGGGATCCTCATGCGACAGCAATGGAGCCTGATCCTCGCGCTTCTCTACATGACGCAAGTCGTCGCCGGCCACGTGATATTCATCGCGTCGAACCTCGGCGTGGAGTCCCAGCGCGTTCACGTGAAGATCGCGTCGGCCGAGAGCCCCGTCATCCTGCTGATTGCGCTATACGTCGTCTACCGCTCCCGCCCGCTCCTGCGTCGAGCCTCCGTTTGAGGCCGAGAATGCTATGACTTTTGCCCGGCAGACTTCCCCAGCTGCGCTTGTTGTGCTCCAGCGAACCAACTGAGACGTATCGCCATGTCTTTTGCATCGCGCTCTATATAACCTGAATGAGTCAGGATCGACATAGGAATCGAGTCCGACTTTGATCAAGCCCAACGGCGGCCCTTCCACTCGCCTTAGACCGCGTTCCGCTGACACCAATACAAATCGATTATTCGGAAGGCTTGAGGGAGGCCCCAATGGGACGACCTCGTTTCCGTCCAGTCCGCAATCTCTTGACCGCGCTCGTGGTCGCCGGAGCGATGACCTTCACAATGGCCGGCCCGGCCGCGGCTAAACCGTGGCAGAGAGCATGGGGCGACTACGACAGTCAGCAGCAGTGGCATGACGCTAATTGGTGGCTGCAGAACCGCCACGACTGGGTCATAGTGCATCACCCGGAATGGACCGAACACTACGCCTACACACCGGGTCAGATCGGCGACACTGACCGGCTACACGTGTGGCACTATGGCACTGGCGGATTCGACCGCCGTTCAACGGGACTGGCTATTCACAAGCTGGTGAACGTATCGCCGACCATTCAAGGAGCATCATTGGAACCCGAGACGTCCGTCACGGACGTTCGCAAATCTTAAGGAGCATTATGAAGACAATCAAATCTCGAAGTGTACTCGTACTAGGTGGAATTCTGATCGCGGCCCTTGCCGCAGGCTGCTACGGCGGCGGCCATGGATGGTCGAACGATCCGTACGGCTACAACGGCGGTTACGGAACCTCCTACTCGTCCAACGGCGGCTACTACAACTCGAATCCGTACGGCGGCAGTTACTACAGTTCGAATCCGTACGGCGGCAGCTACTATTACTCAAACCCTAACCGCTACAACTCCTATAGCTACAACAATGGATACAACGGCAAGAATTCATACAATGCCGGCTATCAGAACGGAGTGCGAGCGGACGCGACAAACGATCGCCATGCTACCAACCAGCGTACCGTGGAGACTCAGCGTACTGTGGCGACCCATGACCGAGCGTCAACCAGCACGCAGCCTTCAAGGGTCGTTCGCGACGAGTCACGGTCAACTCATCGGTCCGACATAAACTAAGCTTGATCGGATTCATCGGGCTAACCAACAAGGAAGGGCTCCCAGACCGCTGGGAGCCCTTAGCTTTGTTCCGCTGGCGGGGCAGGCTATTCGTCAGCTGCCGAACGATCTCTCAGCCGATGCAGGCGTGAATCGCCGAGCGCCGCCAGGGAATCGGAAAGCTTGGCGACCTTCACCACCATCTGGCGTCCTTGGCGGATCACGAACTTCTCGTGCTCGAGCCGCGCCAGATGCTCGGTCACACGCGGCCGCGAGGCCCCGACCAGGTTGGCAATATCCTTGTGGCCGAAGGCGACGCGCAGCAGCGTGCCGCGCGATTCCTCGACGCCGAAGTCCGAACACAGTTCCAGCAGGGTAATCGCGATACGCTCGTGCAGACTGAGATTCAGGAAGCTCGAACTGCGCAGCAGCAGCCGATACCACTGCTTCAAGTCGTTGTCATGGAACTGCTTGAATGCCGACACCGGTGCTTTGTCGGTGACGGCGTTGAAGTCTTTCCAGCTGAGCGAGCCGACCCGGCAGTTGTTGTATGCCTCGCATTGGAATTCGGACTGGCTGATCGGCAGCGCGGGAAATTCGGGGATCGGCCCCGGCGCGAGCATCGCGACCGTAACCCGCTCCTTGCGGGCATTGAGGCAGGTGATGCGTGCAATCCCGCTCAGCAGGATGTGAGCGTCCTGCGCGAGCGCAACTGCGCGCAAAATAACTTCGCTCCTCTTGTAGTTCGCCAGCGCGAGCGCCCCGACGAGTAATGTCAGTTCGGAAGCGGAAAGCCAGGAGAGGGTTTTGAGCTGGGTCAGCCGGTCGAGGTCGGTTTCGCGAACAGTTTTGCGTTCATTCAATATGGCACCTCTATGAGGATGCGCTGAGCATACGCCGCGCGAGCGAGAAAGGGAAACGAAACGTAACTTAGAGAACAAATATCGAGGCGGATGAAGGACTTAATTGGAAGGATCCAAAGCACATTTCACGGGTCGAAAATAACCCGGAGCGTGGCGCAACGAAAACCACGACGCCACCCAACTCGTTAGCTTCCCGTGCCTCAATCGCCTCCGCTTCGACCGCCTCCCGAATCTGTTCGCTCCAAAACAGAGGTCTGGCCGTTGCTGTCGACAAAGGTCTTGAGTTTTCGATAGTGCGAATGGAAATAGATTCTTGCCGGTCCAAGATAGTCACTCGATGTATCGTTCGCCACATCCAAAACGTCTTCGACCGAAACAATCAGCTTCGGTTTGCGCTCCTCCAAATCCCGAATGGCATCTGCCACTTGCTCGGGTCCGGTGAATCCATTTGCATACAACCGATGTAGTTTCGTTGGATTTTTGAGTGCAAACCAAAAATATATGTCCCACTCATCTGCTTCGAATACGTACTCCCCAGGATGTGTGTTGATCGCCAACCACTCATAGAGGGACGTGGGATCGTAAGGCACCAGCGCAACTCGTCCTGCGGGCGTCTCCAGTATCGTCGTCCAACTCGTCTGCGCGCGGCGGACATCCCTGATCATGAAGGCAAGTGTGATCGCCCATAGCGCCAATATGCCTTTGGTTCCCGGTCCTCGCTCGACCAGCCACACCACGATGACGAGCGCTGGAAGTGAAACTGTTGCCAGACGCCAATAGGTGGCCCCGTTCACAATCGACCCGAACATCGCCAACCCCACCGTGCTCAGCAAGACGATGCGTCGCCACTGCTGGCTGGGGGATGTCGTCGCCTGACGCAGGTATCCGGCGATCGCAACCAGGTAAATTCCCGGTACGAGAAGCACCAGCAGCATTAATCGCACCTGGGGGAAGTGATGATGTAGAACCTGGGAGCCAATCTCGGTCACCGTATTCTCCGACCAACGGTTCACATCGAGATAGCGCCAGTATTTCAACGGGAACAGAATTGTCGATGAGAAGAACAAGTTGAACCCTGCTTCGCGGACAACATAAATGACGCACAACGCAACGATCGATCCGAACGGAACGAGCAAGCATAGCTCCCGCCTTGAAATCTGACGCCATCCGTCCGCGTCTCTGCGTCCCTCCCACAGCACAAAGGCAGCAAAGCCTGCCGCGGCAAATGCTCCGTGATGCTGCGCGAAGCAAGTCGCTAATCCTGTGAGTGCGCCTGCGATCATCAAGCGCATCGGCGACCGCTCCTCGATCAGAACAGCGGTGGCAATCACGATCAGCAGGATGGCGTACCAATGAGGAACCGCATCGAGGTAAAGCCTGTAGGAGATCCAGAGGAACAGCAGGCCGGGAAGTATCGCGCTGGCGCCGCCAACCAACTTTCGCGATAGAACTATGCCCGTCCACACGAAGCCCATCCCGAGGCCCAACAGGCATACGTTCGGAATCCAGGCCCTGACGCCGAATATCCGAAAGAGCAATGCATAGAAAAGGTCCGCGCCTGGAAAATAGAACTCGAAGAAGTCCCGGTAGATGGCCTGACCGGCTAGAATTCGCTGGGCCTCCTCAAGAAAAAGCCGGTCGTCGCCGATTCCTACGTCGATCGGAGTGCGAAGCGGGACGAAAAGCAAAAAATAGAGATAGGACAGCGCCAACAGCAACGCGAGCGCGAGGCGTTCCCGGCTGTTGAGCCGGAACGAAAACTGCTCGCTGCTTCGCATTCCTTTCTCCTGAACTAAAAATGGGGAGTATGCTCCTGTTGACTACCATGCCCGAAAACGGCAGTATTTACAACGACAGGCCGGTTTTCTATCCCTGCTTCTGTGCTTCTGGCTGTGCGGCTTCGGCCTGCTCAGCCTTGCGGCGGCGCGCGAACTTCCGCTTCTGGTTCCGGTAATGCGGACTAGTCTTCAGTTCGTAGGCTTTACATTTGAAACAGTAGAAATGAAGGATTTTCTGAGCGTACTTAGCCATCAGACTTTATCTCCGATTGTGATCCGCACGGACGCATTTGGTGGTCCATCCGACAAGGCTAGATATTGCTTGACCGTGCCATCGGGCAAGTTCGGAACGAGCCAAGCGGTCAGTCCTAGCTTCATCAATTCGTCTTTTATAGCGGATGCCGCGCGTACAGCAGGTCCATCCTTGGCGTCGTACTCGACCATGATGCCGGGGACAGGAAACAAAAAAGTTGCTCCTTGGTACATGCTTGGTGGTATCCAGCCCGCTTCGAGGAAAACGACCTGTAACATATTCGCTAGGTACATAATTTCAGCTTGGCCTGAGGTTGTAAAAATGTCGATCCGCTGGCCCGCAAACGGCTCCAGCTTGTCGATCAATTCCTCCTGCTGCTCTGCCGTCAGCGAGCGCCATGCCAGTTTATCTTCGAGCTTGAGCCGCTCAAGCCGTTCGCTTTCAGCTTTTTCGTTCGCCTCTGCGGCGCGCTGGTTGGCTTCCGCGGTTTCAACTCGCATTTTTTCGAGTTCTGCATCTTGGATCATTCGGAGTTTGCCAGCAGCTAGGAATATCCCGCCGTCTGCAAGACCTTCGATCGCTACGCCGACGATTACCGCTACCTCGCCGGAGACACGGAATACTGTGATCCAATCTTCAAAGAAAAGTCCTGCTACTACGAGGAGACAGCCAACCAGCAACGCAAATTCGGATACGGATTCCAACCGCTCCCAACATCGTCTGTTGCTCTTGGCTGTCGGGCTATCTTCCATTTTTCAGAGTGCGGCGGTCGTCTTTACGATAATGCGACGACGACGCTGGTTTCGACCGAACGCGCCAAAAACTAGGAAGCCGTTATGAGAACCAGCCCTACAAATGCTCAACCTGACATTGGGTCATGGGACAGCAGGTGTAAGGTGTCGCCATCAAACTCCGCAACGAGCCAGTTTATCGTAGCGCCCTCGACTGCCTTTTGAGGCGCGCTAGTTCTCGACCGCTCACGCCAGCCTTTCCGCCCTTTAGCTGTATGATACGCACGTCCAATAGGTCGGAGTCTTTTCGAACTAGCCGAAACGCAATCGCATCGATGATGCCGGTCCGTGGAGCGCCAGTCTTGCCCTCGAAGAATGCCACGCGCCAGCCATGCTCGTTGCAGTACGTCTGTAGTGCGTCTTTGCTTGCAACTTCGGCTGCATGGGCCTTTGCGAATGCGTTGCGCCATTTTCGAGTCTTCGCGGCTTTCTTTCCTGGTGATTCGTTCATCTGTAAGACCCTCAGCCTTTTGATTCGACTAGAACTTTCGCTTCGGCTTGAACTGCCTCGCAAACTTCTTCTTTCGTTTCTCACCTTCTTCCACGGTCATCTCGCCGCGTTTGATCAGAGCCTCGACGAGTCCCGCAAAGAACTCGTTGCCGTAGTCGTAGACGGACTTCTCCAGCATCGCCTCCGCTTCGGCGCGCTCAACGGGGTCGGTGAAAATCTTTGGGTCCAGCTTGAAATCGTTTCCCGGCTTTCTTCGCTGGGGACGCTTAGCGTGGTGCTTTGCTGGCATAGCTCGCTTTCCCCGGAAATCGAAACTCCAACTGCTCCGGCTCGCTGGCGACGTTCTCAGATAGCTGAGACATTCGCCAGTGTTCGTGTCTCAGCACCCTGCTATCGCTTTGCCGAAAATATCGGCTTCGTTCCGATTGTTGAATCGGAAACTGAACTCCGCCAGATAGAGCGGCAGGTACTTTTTGCTGACGTTGTGGTAGGTGCCGATGACGCCGCGCTTGAGCAGCGACCAAAACGATTCAATGCTCTGAGTGTGAATGTTACCGCGAACGTACTCGCCAGCGGTATGCCGAACGACCTGATGCTCGCGGTTGTAGATGCCGATGGCATCGTAGCCGCGCCATTCGTCCGTGATGACCAATGTCGCGTGAGCCTTGGTGACTTCGCGAACGAAGCCGGTCAAAGCCTCGGTGTCGGTACGCTCGACCATCTTGCAGACCACGTTGCCTTTTCGAGCGATAGCGCCGACTACGGTCAGCTTGCCAGTGTGCGCCGCGCCAGCGCCGCTGTACTTCTGGCGGTCCTTCCAGTGCCGATTAGACTGGACTCCGCCGATATAGGTTTCGTCCACTTCCACGATTCCCATCAACTGCCGGAACTCTGGATCGTTCATCGCGGCGCGCAGACGATGGCACATATACCAAGCCGTCCGGTACGAACCGTAGCCGAGCATCCGATGGATTTGGAGCGCGCTGATTCCCTTCTTGGATACAACCAGAAGGTGCAGAACTTTGAACCACTGGATCAGCGGCTTCTTGGATTCCTCGAAAATGGTTCCCGTGCGCAGCGAGAACCGATAAGGCGCGCGATTGTTCTTGCCGCACTTCTTGCACTGCCAGTGCCACGGGCGCGCCTTGCTCAGATAGACGTGATCGTTCTGGCAGCGCGGGCAACGGACGCCGTTCGGCCAGCGGCGCGAGGCGAGATAGACGCGGCACGATTCCTCATCGGGGAACATCTGCTCGAACTGGCCAAGCGTCATCTGTCGAACGATTTTCGGTTCGTGTGCCTTCTTCTTCATGATGGGGAATATAGCGCGAAACGTGACGGTAGTCAAGAGCGGCATACTCCCCCTAAAAATGTTTCACGTGAAACATTCGTGTCCGGTTCCTGGGAAATAACCCCACTTTCGCAGAATGCGCCGTAATTCCGCGACGTGCTAGGGACGCTGGCGCACTGCACCAACTCGATTTGAAAAGAAAAAAAGGCCGGACGTTTTCACGTCCGGCCCTTCTGAAATCCGAGCTGCGAAGTCCCGCTCAGGCTGCCTGCTTGGTCTCGATCGCCAGGCTCTCTTCCGCGATCGAGCCACGCTTTGAGAACATCACCGCGATCGAAAGCGCGACTAGCGCGATCACGACGACTGACACGCGCAGCGCCGTCACTCCGCCGAGCTCGACCGTCGTGAACGGCGCCGCCAGAATTGCGACCAGGTTCATCACCTTGATCATCGGATTCAGCGCGGGGCCCGCCGTGTCCTTGAACGGGTCGCCGACCGTGTCTCCCACGACCGACGCCTTGTGCACGTCGGTGCCCTTGCCGCCGAGGAATCCGTCCTCGACTTTTTTCTTGGCGTTGTCCCAGTTGGCGCCCGCGTTCGACATGAAGACCGCCATCAGCTGGCCAGTGAGGATTGTGCCGCCGAGGAATCCTCCGAGCGCGCCCGCGCCCAGCCCGAAGCCGACCAGCAGCGGCGAGAAGACCGCGAGGATTCCGGGACCGAGCAGCTCTTTCTGCGACGCCGCCGTGACGATATCGACGCACGCGCTGTAGTCGGGCAGCTCTTTGCCTTCCATGATTCCCGGATGCTCGCGAAGCTGGCGGCGCACTTCGAACACGATCTGGTACGCCGCGCGGCTGACCGCTTTGATCGCGAACGAGCTGAACAGGAACGGCACCGCGCCGCCGATCATCAGGCCGACGAACACGGTGGGCATGTTGATCTGCACGCCGAGCGCGCCGAGATGCGCCTCGTCGATAAATGACCGGAACAGCGAGACGGCCGCGAGCACCGCGGTCGCGATTGCGAGGCCCTTGGTGAGCGCCTTGGTGGTGTTGCCGATCGCGTCCATCCACGAGAGCGTCTTCGACGCCTCCTCCTGATGGATCCCGCCCATCTCGAAGATGCCGTGGGCGTTGTCGGTGATCGGTCCGTAGGTGTCCATCGCGAGGATGAAGCCGGTGGTCGTCAGCAGGCCGAGGCCGGTCAGCGCGATTCCGTAAAACTGCAGCGCCAGCGACTCGTGGAAAATCGCCATCGCGCCGATGATCGCGGCCGCTATCACCAGCAGCGCCCACACCGACGACTCGAGGCCCTCGGCCATGCCCGACAGGATCAAAGTTGCCGGCCCCGTGCGCGCCGCCATCGCGGTTTCAGTGACCGGGCCTTTGTCCGGATGCGTGAAGTAGTTGGTGAGCCACAGCGTCACGACGGCGAGAATTATTCCAAGCGACGCGCAGCAGGCGAAGCGCCAGTCGGTCGCGCCGGTGCGCGGGTCGTCGAGGTAGAGATAGTTCACGACGAAGAATCCGATCACGGATGCCACTGCCGAGGTCATGTAGCCGATGTTGATCGGACGCATCGGGTCGAGCATTTTGCCGGCCGGCACGCGCACCGCCATGATTCCGATGATCGACGAAAACACGCCGACGCCGCGCAGGATCAGCGCGAACATGATCAGCTTGACCGCGAACGCGCCCGCGTACTGGCCGTAGGCGGCGATAAAATCCGACTCCTGCAGCGCGTAGGCCGCGAGAATGATCGCCGCGACCAGCGTGACCTCGTACGACTCGAAGACGTCGGCCGCCATGCCGGCGCAGTCGCCGACGTTGTCGCCGACGTTGTCGGCAATCGTGGCGGGATTGCGCGGATCGTCTTCGGGCAGGTCCTGCTCGATCTTGCCGACCAGGTCGCCGCCGACGTCAGCCGCTTTCGTGTAGATTCCGCCGCCGACGCGCATGAACAGCGCCGCCAGCGAGCCGCCGAAGCCGAAGCCGACCAGGACCTTCATCGCGTTTTCGCGGAACACCAGAAAGATGATCGTCGCGCCGAGCAGGCCCAGGCCGACCGTGAACATGCCCGAGACTCCGCCCGCCTTGAACGCGAGTTCCATCGCGTCCTTGAAGCTGGTGAGCGCCGCGTTGGCGCTGCGGACGTTGCCCTTGACCGCCAGCCACATCCCGACGTAGCCGGCGCCGTACGACGCCGCGACGCCCATCAGGAATGCGATCGAGATGCCGAGCGGCAGGTACAGGCCCTCGTACACGTTGCGGTACATGAGGAACAACGCGATAAAGATGACGGCGACGAACCAGATCATGGTTTTGACCTGGCGTCCGAGGTACGCCATCGCGCCGAGCTCGATCGCGTCGGACACGTCGGTCATCGATTTGGGTCCGGGGTCTGCCGCCAGCACCACGCGTATCAACACGACTCCGTAGGCCAGCGCGACCAACGCCGAGACCAGCACCAGCCACAGGATCATTACCTGTCCGCTGGTTAAAGTGGGCAGAACGATATTCGATTCGCTCATCGGTAATCCGAGTCTCCTGAAAAAGGTCGAGGTTTTAATTAAGGGCGGCGCCCGCTGTGCAATTGAATCAGTAAATACGCCGATAACAGCCGGGCGATCACCCTCTGGGTATCTGGCGCAGTCTAGGTTTTCCCGGCAACGAAGTCCATATCGGCGCAGCCCAAAGAGGAAGGTCGATTCTCTGACATTTGTGCGAACCCGCGTTGTGTCATTGTGTCATCCCGAGCCCGTTCGACTTCGCTCAGGGCAGGCTCCGCCGAGCAACCCCGAATCTTTCTCGATGTCGGGACACCGCAACTTCACTTGAGGCATGCGAGGCAGACCTGCTCCGGCGCATCGCGGCCGACGATTCCCCGATGAATTCGTGGACGTAGCAACCGGTACATCCTCGGACTTCGGCACTCTGGTAAATCTGCCGGCAATCACGACGCACAGCCAAAACGATCTGGACGTCTATGCAAGCTGCGCGGAAGCCGGCGCGAGCTTTTTAAATCCCTCGGTCGGCAGCGTCGCCGTGCAACAGGCTGGTACTTCCAGCTCGGTCGCTATCATCACTTTCACGCAAGCGACAGAAGGGCTGCTTGGCACTCAGAGCGCCTTCATGGACACGAGCCTGTTCAATGGCGTGGCTATGATGGCTCTGATCGCTGCTCCGGCGTCCACGGACTAGCAGCCGCACATCGCGCTCTTACAACGAAGAGGAACCGCGCACTTCTTGCAGCCTCGCTACTGCTTAAAAACCAACGGAGGCCCGCTGACTCGCTTCCCTTTGAGAGCGACCGTCACCTCGACGCGATTGGCGATTTTGATGAAGGGGATGCCGCTGTTCATCCCATAGTCCTTGCGGTCGAATGCCATGGTCCCGTTAATCTCGCCCGAGCCTGTCCCCTTGCCCGACACCACAAGTGTTAGCTTCTCGGGTTTGGTAACTCCGCGTATCGTAAAGTTGCCGTCGACCTCGAAGGTGTTGGGACCGCTCTGTACAAGTTTCGTTGATTTGAACGTGATCAACGGATTCTGGACGACATCGAAGAAGTCTGGGCCCTTCAGTTTCCCGTTCTTCAGCCCACTCCCGGTATCCACGGTGGCAGCCTGAATCTCGACGTCCAGAACCCCAGTAGTCACGTCCGGAGACGCAAATGTTAGAGTGGCGTTCCACGCGTCGAAAGTGCCCCCGATAGCCACCGACGCATCCACGTTGAACGTAATCGTGCTTCCTTCCTGCGCAATCGCGAAAATAGGAACCTCCTGCGCCAAGCTCAGTGACGGGAGCACAGCGGACGCCAGTATGCAGAGGACAGCTAATCGCATGGCGGTAAGTATGACATCAAGAAATCGAATTTCCGACGGCGGGCGGCCACATTGAGCCGCCCGCCGTTGAGGGCTTTTCAACTGCCTCTTCATTTACTGGCTAGGACCTTTGCTGGCCGCCTCCGCCTCCGCCATCTTTTTCGTCATCTCTGCTTTCACCGCGTCCAGGTTGAAACTCGCGCCCCGCTGCATCGGCGGGAAATCCAGGAAGGTCTTGAGTTCCTTGCCCATCAACTGCTGGACCAACACAAAGCGCCAGAACTGGTACTTGAACCAGTCGAAGTATTGCTCCGCACCTTCTTTCGTTCCGTCGTTGGGCCAGCCCGTGCGCTCGAAGGGATCCAGGCGCAGGTTGGTGATGTAAGGCACGTCCGGATGGACCTTTGGACCTACCCAGCCCTCGGGCTGGTCGATGAAACGATACTTATAGTCGTCGATGCGCACCGCACCGACCGTGCTTTCGCCGAGGTAGAAGATCTCGTGACGCGCGGACGGCCCTTTGCCGCTGATCGCGGCCATCTGGTCGTAGCCGTCGAGATGGTTCTTGTAAGTCCGGTCGCCGAAAGCTTTGCCCTTCAGCAATTCATCGACGATGTTCGGATCGCCGGCCGCGTCCACGAAGGTCGGTAGCCAGTCCATCCCTGAGAAGATCCCGTTCTGCACGGAATCCGCCGGCACATGGCCCGGCCATCGCAGGAGCGCAGGCACCCGGAAACCGCCCTCGAGGACCGTTCCCTTGGACTGCGCGAACGGCGTCTGACCGCCATCGGGCCAGGTGAAGACTTCGGTGCCGTTGTCGGTGGTGAAGACCACGATGGTGTTGTCGTCGACGCCCATGTCCTTGATTTTCTTCATCACCAGGCCGACGTCATCGTCGAGCTGGGCCATGCCGGCTTCCTCTTCCGACCAGCCGTTCTCCGAGTTGCGCATCGCTTCGTACTTCGGCGAGAGATGCGTGACGATGTGCATGCGCGTCGGGTTGAGCCAGACGAAGAACGGCTTGCCGTCACTGTGGGCCTTGTCCATGAATTTGATCGCGAGGTCGCGAATCTCGTCGTCCACCGTTTCCATCCGTTTCGGAAAGAGCGGGCCGGCATCTTCGATCTTCTGCTTGCCGATTTTCCCCCAGCGCGGCATCACCGTGGGGTCATCCGTGTCAGTCGCCCAGCTGTGAACCATGTTGCGCGGGCCGACGACGTTCAACAGGTTCTGCGGATAGTTGGGATGGGCAGGGTCTTCCATCGCATCGAGGTGATACAAGTAGCCGAAGAATTCGTCGAAGCCGTGGACGGTGGGCAGGAACTCGTTGAGATCGCCAAGGTGGTTCTTACCGAACTGGCCCGTTTCATAGCCCATGGACTTGAGTATCGTGGCGATCGTCACCGCTTCCGCCGGTATCCCGATCTTGGCGCCGGCCTGTCCGACCGTGGTCATGCCGGTGCGAATCGGCAATTCGCCGGTGATGAAGTTCGCGCGACCCGCCGTGCAGCTTGCCTCGGCATAGTAGTCGGTGAACAGCATGCCCTCCTTGGCGAGCTTGTCGAGGTTCGGCGTCCGTCCCGCCATCATGCCGCGATGATAGGCGCCGAGGTTCCACATCCCGATGTCGTCGCCCATGATGACAAGGATGTTGGGTTTCTTGTCTTGAGCCCAGGCCGTGCGCCCGCCCGACAGGCCTACGATTGCCCCGATTAAGATCGCGATTGCGAAGTAACTACTTCTCCGAACCGACATCATGATGTTCCTCCTTGAGCTGCTCTCGTTTCCACAGCGTACAAATCGTGTGCTGAGCGTTACTGCTAGTCGCCTTCGCGCACCGACCATCCACTGGCCGCCAGTTGCTGACGCGCTAGCGGTGTCATCTTGCCGGTGATCCAGAGGACGCGATGATGCCGGGCCATCAACTGCGGATCGGTCGCGAAGCCTGCGATGCGCGGTGTCCACGACAGGTAGTCGACAGGCGCCGGCAATATCGTTGCGCCATTTTGGTCGCGTGCAATCAGTGGGCCGGGCGCCTGAATCCTGGTGACACGAGCCCGTTGCTGGCTCCATTGATCGAGCATGTGCAGCGAAGTCACCAGGAAACGCGCCTGGTACTCGGTCATCACATTTCCAATCGCGACCGCCGCTTCGTGACGCCCGGAATGGCTCCCAGAGCTTCGAGATCCTTGACCGCGTCAACCTGCAGGCTCAAAGGAATCGCGGTGTTGCGTGATGAAGGTCACGATTTCCTCCTCTGATAATCCGATACTCTTCAACTTCTTCTGAACGAGAATGATCAGGTCTGCTCTCGGTGTCTGATAGACGAGATCGTTAGTGACCGTGACCGCCGTGATGATCATTGAGCCTGGCACCGCCATCATCGCGGCAGAGACCGTCATACGGGCCGAGAACATGACCCAGGCAACATGGTTCAGCTTCTTGGTGAGAATCGGATCCGAGCTATAAGGATCGACGTGCAGCTCGTGCGCGAGCTGTCGACGGACCTGGTCGTAGCCCAATGCGGTGATCGTGGCGTTGCCGGCCTGACCGGCCGCTTTCCCGCTGCCGAAAGAATTCGAGGCGGACGACGCTATCTGTTGCGCGCCCATGCTGACGCGTCCAAACAAATCTCCAACCCCGCTCGGCAGCCCGGTGACAGTATCCATCGGATGCATGACCATATTTGCGGCGGCGGTTACGGGACGGACAGCGCTTGTGGCCAGCGCGTTGGCAAATACACTCGTGTTACTCATGCCGTCGAGCTCTGCGATCGCTGGAATCTCGGACAGCCGGATTTTCAGCATGTCGAGGCTTTCGACGTAGTAGGTCCCTGCGTCGTCATGAAAAACGCTCGGGTCGGCGACGATGGTGTATTGACCCATCGCGCCGTTGGTCGGTACCTGCGGTTGAACCGAGAATCCGGGTCCAGAGAGGGCATACGCCGGCAGAAGGTCGGCCGCGTTGACGACCGGCGGCTCCTCGTACTGCCCGCCAGCTGCGCCGAGTTGCGCCGGCTGGACACTCGCCATCGGCGGCGGTGGCGCGGCAGGCGCGCCCGGTGCTTGCGCGGCCTGGTTTGATGCGGGCGCAGATGTTTGAGCGCAACCGCCGAGCAAAAATGTTGCGAGCAGAACGGACAGCAAGCCCGTCGTGCGCACGATATTCCTGGAGTCGAGATTCATTTTCTCCCCTCACTGTCTTGATGGCTCTGGTGGCCGCGTTTCGAATCGACGGACTGGCGTTTCGTGGCCTGCAAGTTGCGCGACGCAGGCCGAGATTACAAATCGACGGCGGAGTCACGCAATTGGACTTTGGTCGCATATGTCGCGCGGACTCGGTTGATTCCCCTAATCGCGGTATGTTTATCTGAGAGATTCAAACACCATGAATGTAAATATCGAAGAACCCAACAGTCTCCGGCGCAAACTTACGATTGAAGTCGAACCCGACGAAATCAAGCATGAGCTGGATCGCGCCTACAACGAACTCAAACGCGGCGTGGTGCTCAAGGGCTTTCGCCCCGGCCATGCGCCGCGCAATCTGCTCGAACGATTTTTCGGCGAACAGGTCCGCGGCGAGGTAGTTCAGAAGCTGGTCGAGGAATACACGAAGAAGGCGCTCGAGGAGCACGACCTCAAGCCCGTCGTCGCGCCCGAAATCGTCACCGAGCAGACCGACCTGCAAAAAGACCTCGCGCTCAAGTTCAGCGCGACCTTCGACCTGCGCCCGAAGATCGAGGTCAAGGACTACGAGGGTCTCAAGGTCCCCGAGTCCAAGGTCGAGGTCACCGACGATCAGGTCGAAGAGGCGGTCGCAGGATTTCGCGAGCGCCAGGCGACGCTCAAGAAGGTCGAGGATCGCACCGTCGTCGAGGATGGCGACTACGCGCTCGCGTCGATCGCAGGCGTTCGAGGACGGCAAGCCGCTATCGAGCAGCAAGCCCGACGATCGGCTGGTCGAGGTTTCCGAGCGCGCGCTCGCGCACGGCGTGTTACGAAGTGCTCATGGGCGCCGAGCTGAACAAAGAAATGCAAGGCCTCGAAGACCTACGCCGACGACTACAGCCAGAAAGATCTGGCCGGCAAGACGATCGAATGGCGCGCGACGCCCAAGGAAATCTACCGGCGCGAGCTGCCGACGCTCGACGACGACTTCGCCAAGGATCTCGGCGACGAGAACCTCGAGGCGTTCCGCGCCCGCGTGCGCAGCGAGCTGCTCGCGCACGCCAAGCAGGAAGCCGACGCGCGTGTGCGCCAGGGACTGCTCGATCTCGTGATCGAGCGCAACCCGGTCGAGCTGCCCGAGTCGCTGGTCGCGCGCGAGCTGAGCGCGATGGAATCCGAGCTGCATCAGACGCTCGAAGCGGGCGGCCTGTCGCATGAGGACGCCGGCGAGCGGGTCAAGCAGAGCGCCGAGGATCTGAAGACGCGCGCCGAGAAGCGCGCGCGCACGGCGCTAATCGTCGACGCGCTGGCGGAGCAGGAAAAAATCGAGATCAATGACGAGGAGCTCGGCGAGCGCGTGGCGGGAATCGTCACGCAGAGCGGGCGCAATCGCGACCGCGCCGCCGAGTTTTATCGCAAGGAAGAGAATCGCGAGGCGCTGCGCCAGACGATGCGCCGCGAGAAGGCGCTCGACTTCATCCTAAGCCGCGCCAAGCGCGAAGATGGTGCATCCGAGCAGAAGTAGCATCGTCTGCTACACTGTTCGGAGCCAATCACGGTTGCTCCCCCATTTCCGAGTGGTTACAATTTTAAGGCGTCAGCGGCCTTCTCTCAATCGTCGTCGGAACCTGGCTGTGGCGCGGGTTGGAGTTATGAGCAACCTGGTACCGATGGTCGTTGAACAGACGGGGCGCGGAGAGCGGGCCTACGACATCTACTCTCGCCTGCTCAAAGACCGCATCGTCTTTCTCGGCACCGAAATCAACGACGACGTCGCCAACCTGGTCACGGCCCAGTTCCTGTTCCTCGAGTCCGAAGATCCCGAAAAAGAAATCAATTTCTACATCAATTCGCCGGGCGGTTCGGTGACGGCCGGGATGGCGATTTACGACACGATGGAGTTCATCCGGCCTCCCGTCTCGACGCTATGCCTCGGCCAGGCTGCCAGCATGGCCGCGATCATGCTGCTGGCGGGCGCGAAGGGACGGCGCTACGCGCTGCCGCATTCGCGAATCATCCTGCATCAGCCGCTGGGCGGGATGCAGGGGCAGGCGAGCGACCTCGAAATACACGCGAAGGAAATTCTGCACGCGCGGGAGGAAATCAACAACATCATAATGAAGCATACGGGACAGAATCTGCGAAAGATCGAAAAAGACACCGATCGCGACTACTTCATGTCGCCGGATCAAGCGGTTGAATACGGGCTGATTGATGAGGTAATCGTTAGCCGAAGGCCGTCCAAGTGAGCCGCGGGAGGCAGTATGGCCAAGCATGACGACCGCACGGGCAACCTGGTTTGCTCGTTTTGCGGCAAGAGCCAGGACGAAGTTCGCAAGCTGATTGCCGGCCCAACGGTTTATATTTGCGACGAATGCATCGACCTTTGTAACGACATAATCGCCGAGGAGACTGACAGCGAAGAAGCGTTCAGCCAAAGCTCCGCGGTGCCCAAGCCCGCCGAAATCAAGCGGGTGCTCGACCAGTACGTGATCGGACAGGAGCGCGCCAAGAAAATTCTCTCGGTCGCGGTCCACAATCACTACAAACGAATCGACTCGCAGATGGTGACGGGCGACGTCGAGCTGCAGAAATCCAACATCCTGCTGATTGGCCCGACCGGCGTCGGCAAGACTCTTCTCGCGCAAACGCTCGCGCGCTTTCTGCAAGTTCCGTTTACCATCGCCGATGCCACTTCGCTGACCGAGGCCGGCTACGTCGGCGAGGACGTCGAGAACATCATCCTGTCGCTGCTGCAGAACGCCGACTACGACATCGAGCGATGCCAGCGCGGCATCGTGTACATCGACGAGATCGACAAGATCGCGCGCAAGGGCGACAACCCGTCGATCACGCGCGACGTGTCGGGCGAAGGCGTCCAGCAGGCGCTGCTGAAGATCATCGAGGGCACGATGGCCTCGGTGCCGCCCAAGGGCGGCCGCAAGCATCCGCAGCAGGAATTCCTGCAGGTCGATACGACCAACATCCTGTTCATCTGCGGCGGCGCGTTCGTCGGACTCGACGACATTATCCGGCGGCGCATCTCGGGCAAGACGATGGGCTTCCGCGCCGACCTGACCCATCGCGATCCCAAGACCGTCTCCGAGCTGCTGTACGAAGTGCAGCCGGAAGACTTGCTGAAGTTTGGCTTGATTCCGGAATTCGTCGGCCGCCTGCCGGTTATCGCGACGCTCGGCGAGCTGGACGAGGAAGCGCTGGTGCGGATTCTCACCGAGCCGAAGAACGCGCTGGTGCGCCAGTATCAGAAGCTGTTCGACATGGAGAACGTCCATCTGAAATTCACGCAGGGTGCGCTGCGCGCGATCTCGCGCGAGGCGCTCAAGCGCAAGTCCGGCGCTCGCGGACTGCGCGCCATCATGGAAGCAATCATGGTGGACCTGATGTACGAAATACCGTCACAACCCAACATCAAGGAGGTGTTAATCTCGGAGGAAGTGGTTACTCAGAAGGAGCAGCCACTGCTGGTCTATCAAAAGACCGCCGAAACCGCATAGCCCGGGAGACTGAGATCCATAAATGCTTTTTCGCAACGACAAAAAAGATAATCGCGATGCAACGACGAACGTGGTGCCGCTGTTCCCGTTGCGCGAACTGATCGTATTCCCACACGAAGTCTATCCGATCTTCGTCGGCCGCCAGAAGTCCATCAAGGCTCTGGAAGCCGCCGAGGCGAAGAAGACGCCGATCCTGCTGGTGACGCAGAAGGATCCGAAGGTGGCCGAGCCCGCCCCCGGCGATCTGTACGCGGTCGGCACGCTCGGCGTGGTCGTGCAGCTGCTGCGGCTGCCCGACGGGACCGTCAAGGCGCTGGTCGAAGGCAAGAAGCGCGCGCGCGTGATCCGCTACGTCGCCGACGAGGAATATTTCCAGGTCGAGGCCGAGGAAATCGAAGAGACCAACGACCGCACCACCGAGGTCGAGGCGCTGATGCGCTCGGTAGTATCGACCTTCGACAACTACGCGCGGCTCAACAAGAAGATTCCACCCGAGATGGTCACCTCGATCGCGGCGGTCGACGATCCCGCGTTCCTGGCCGACAAGCTGGTCGGACATCTCGGCATCAAGCTCGAAGACAAGCAGGCGCTGCTCGAATCGACCAACCCGGCGGAGCGGCTGGAGAAGATTCTCGGCTACATGCGCTCGGAGCTGGAAATCCTCGAGGTCGAGAAACGCATCCGCTCGCGCGTCAAGAAGCAGATGGAGAAGACGTCCAAGGAGTACTACCTCAACGAGCAGATGCGCGCGATCCAGAAGGAGCTCGGCGAGAAGGACGAATTCAAAAACGAGATTCAGGAGTTGGAAGAGAAGCTCAGGCAGAAGAAGATGCCGGCCGAGGCGCGCGAAAAGTGCGAGCGCGAGATCAAGAAGCTCAAGATGATGTCGCCGATGTCGGCCGAGGCGACCGTCGTGCGCAACTACCTCGATTGGTTCCTGGCGCTGCCGTGGTTCGAGTACACCGAGGACAAGCTCGACATCAAGGAAGCCGAGCGGGTGCTCGAGGAAGATCATTACGGGCTCGACAAGGTCAAGCAGCGCATCCTGGAATATCTTGCGGTCGAGACGCTGGTCGGCCAGATGAAGGGGCCGATTCTGTGCCTGGTCGGACCGCCGGGCGTCGGCAAAACGTCGCTGGGCAAGTCGGTGGCGCGCGCGACCGGACGCAAATTCGTGCGCGTGTCGCTTGGCGGCGTGCGCGACGAAGCCGAAATTCGCGGGCATCGCCGCACCTACATCGGCGCCCTGCCGGGCAAGGTGATCCAGTCGATTCGCAAGGCGGGATCGTCGAACCCCGTGCTGCTGTTCGACGAAGTGGACAAGATGTCGACCGACTTCCGCGGCGATCCGTCGTCGGCGCTGCTCGAGGTTCTCGATCCAGAGCAGAACTGCACGTTCAACGATCACTACCTGGACTGCGACTACGATTTGTCGAAAGTGATGTTCATCACGACGGCGAATACGCTCGACCGCATTCCGCGGCCGTTGCAGGACAGGATGGAAGTCATCCGGATTCCCGGTTACACGGAAACCGAGAAGCTCAACATCGCGAAGAAATACCTGCTGAAGAAGCAGCAGGAGGCCAACGGGCTGCGGCCGGAGAATATCGAGGTGTCCGACGGCGCAATCCAGGGCATCATCCGCCACTACACGCGCGAAGCGGGCGTCAGAAATCTCGAGCGCGAGCTCGCATCGATCTGCCGCAAGGTCGCGGTCGAAGTCGTCAAGACCGATCGCAATGCGCACGTCAAGGTTTCGAGCTCGAGCCTCGGCAAGTATCTCGGCGTCCCGAAGTTCCGCTACGGCACGGCGGAGACCGTACCGCAGGTCGGAGTGGCGACGGGGCTGGCGTGGACGGAGCTTGGCGGAGAGCTGCTGAGCGTCGAGGTGACGATCGTTCCGGGACGCGGCAAGCTGACCATCACCGGACAGCTCGGCGACGTGATGCAGGAATCGGCGCAGGCGGCGCTTTCGTACGTGCGTTCGCGGGCGGAAGTGCTCGGGCTCGATCGCGGTTTCTATCATCGCATCGACATTCACATTCACGTTCCTGAGGGCGCCATTCCCAAGGACGGACCGTCGGCGGGAATCACGCTGGCGACGGCGCTGGTGTCGGCGCTCACGCGCTCACCGATTCGCAACGACCTTGCGATGACGGGCGAGATCACGCTGCGCGGACGGGTGCTGCCGATTGGAGGGCTCAAGGAGAAAGTGCTCGCGGCGCATCGCGGCGGCATCAAGACGATCCTGATGCCCAAGGACAACGCCAAGGACATCGAGGAGATTCCGGCGCAGATAATGAAGGGCATCACTTTGATCCAGATCGAGCACATGGATGAAGTGCTCAAGCACGCGCTGGTGCTGACCGATCCGGATACGTTCTTCAAGACGGGCAAGGGCGAGAGCGACCTGGCGTTCCTGCGCGAGCCGGAGCCGGAACCGAAGGTGCCGATGACGCCGGGAGAGGAAGACGATACGACGGTACCGACGAACTTGTCGTAGTTCTGAGCGGGGGACTCCGCGAATTTCCGGGGAGGACCGGAGGCACGCGGCTCAAATGTGCGGTCGGATATTCGGCAAGACCGCTGAAGGTTACATATGACCAAGGCTGAACTTATTGAAGCGTTGTCGAACAAGCTTCCCCTCAACAAGGCCGATGCCGAGCGCGCAATTAACATCGTGCTCGACGACATCATCGCAGCGCTGCGCCAGGGCGAGCGGGTGAACATCTCGGGCTTCGGAACGTTTTCGGTATCGGAGCGGCAGGCGCGCACCGGGCGCAATCCAAAGACGGGAGAATCGATCGAGATAGCCGCGAGCCGGTCGGCGAAGTTCAAGCCGGGCAAGCAGTTGAAAGACTCGCTCAACGAGGGCGTCGGCGCGGCGCCGGCGTCGTCGTCGCCGGCGACGGGTTCTTAAACGCGCGCGCGATCGCAGCGATTCGATTCAATTCACTGAAAAGACGGCCAGTTTGTCGATAACACACGCGGCCGTCTTTTTTTGCTAACATTACATTTCGGGCGCGCGGGCGGTTAGCTCAGTGGTAGAGCATCGGCCTTACAAGCCGGGGGTCGCAGGTTCGAAACCTGCACCGCCCACCAATAGAATCAAGGACTTTTTGCAAATCTGGCGACTGTGAGTTTTGAACTGTGCCCAATCTTGTGCCCTCCCTCTTTTGAAACTTTTAGGCGGAACGCAACAAATCATGGGTGCGGCCGAAATCAACAGTTTCTATCATCTCTTCTCCCGTTGACGCCGCGGCTCTTGATCTGAGATTTCCGTTTTTCTGGTCTTGGTCCGGGTGTTTCGGGTACCGGTACGGGCGGTTTTGCTTCGGGAGGGCGCGCAACAGTTAAACGGAGCGGCGAGGGGGGAGATCCCCCTTGGATTCAGCGACGCAACATCGCTGGCATTCTTAAGCTCGAGCGATTGATTCCGCTGATCCTGACTTTCCTGACGATCCTAGCGGTTAAGTACGAACGATCCACTCAGAAGCGAATGAGCAGCAGCATTCCGGTGCAGCCTGCATGCGCGGCCCATTGTCGGCTGATGATTTCCAGCCGAAGTCTGGGAGCCACTACCAGCGAATGCCCCGCTGACGTTCGTATTCCTGCTCCATTCGCCGATGGCGCGCTGACATGATATCCCGGCGTGAGATAATACCGATGAGCTTGCGATTGTTATCGTGATCCACGACCGGCAAGCGCCCCACTCCTTCGCGAACCATCAGTGCATTCGCTTCGCTGAGAGTGTTATCCTCGAAAGTAACAGCATGATTCCTGATAGTGAGATCGCCGACTAGTTCTGTCGGCTTTCGCGCCGGGTCGAGTAAGTCCAGACGGGTCACTACGCCAACCAGTTGTCCGCGGTCGTTCAATACCGGGAACCCCTGATAACTGCTGCCCGGCCAGC
Organism: uncultured delta proteobacterium; assembly: GCA_963805315.1. Taxonomy (GTDB): domain Bacteria; phylum Desulfobacterota; class Binatia; order Binatales; family Binataceae; genus Binatus. The sequence continues at coordinate 70,601 of CAWDTQ010000014.1, read as the reverse complement.
CTTGTGTGATGCGGGACCGAACCTCCGCCAACGTTAGATGCTCAGCAAGAGAGACTACCTCGCGGCTGGCGACGTCGCGAACCAAGGTCTGCGTAAGAAAGTCGGCGGTATACTCGGTTGGCACAAAGACGCCCCTGCGAACGACCTTCTCCGTCATGAGAGTGGTCTCCATCAGCAAGCTTGAAACCATGTAGGCCGCCGAAGAGCCACTGAGCAAGGGCAAGAGGCCAAGCGGCTGCAAGGTAGTCTCGAAGGCAAAAACTATCGACGTGAGCAGTGCGCGCGAAGCTCCTGCGAACATGGCCGCCATTCCGACTATCCCGGCGATTCGCAAATCGATTCCGAACTGTGGAAACAAGAGATTGGCTCCGCCGCCAAGCGCCGCGCCGAGCGCGCCACCCATAACAAAGAGCGGCGCCAGGGTTCCTGCGGACGTTTCACTTCCGAGCGCCGCCGCCCAGGAAACAAACTTGAGCAGGAAGAGCATGATGAGCGCTTTCTCGGTGAGCGATCCGGAGAAAATTCGGACGATGTTGACGTAGCCGACGCCCATAGTCTCGGGAAGAATGTAACCAACGATGCCAACAACAAGGCCGCCGATAGCAGGCCACCACATCCAGTGGATCGGCAATCTCGCAAACGCATCCTCGACTGCATAGACGGCGCGAGTCGCACCGACGGAGGCCAATCCCACTATCGCGCCGATCAAGGTGTACGATGCCAAGGCGGCCATTCCTGAACTTTGCAGTTGCTGCATCGGGAACATTGGCCAGGGGGCTGCAGAGAGTCTTCGCAGCGCGGCAGCCATCGCGCTCGCAACCGCGACGGGGATGAGAGAACGCGGGCGTAACTCGAACAGCAACAGCTCGACTGCTATCAAGACGCCTGACACTGGGCTTCCAAAAGTCGCCGACATGCCGGCCGCGGCGCCGGCCGAGAGGAGGATCTTTCTCTCCTCATCAGTTGTCGAGAGAAACTGTCCGACGAAAGAGCCAAGCGCTCCTCCAGTGACGATGATTGGGCCCTCGGCGCCGAAGGGACACCCAGTACCTATCGCGATAGCTGTGGATATGGGCTTAAGAATTCCGATTCGCGCAGGGATTCGACTCTGGTTTTTAAGTACGCTAAGCATCACCTCCGGAATTCCATGCCCGCGTATTGTCTCCGAGCCATAGCGCGCCATCAAACCGACCAGCACGCCGCCGATGACCGGAACGACCAACACGAACAGGCCGAGTTGGTTGGCCTCCGGCGAGACAAAACTCGTTGACAATCGACCGTAGAAAGACAAGTTGGTTATGAAGCCGATCAGCTTGAGCAGAACTATTGCGGCCCCTCCCGCTGCCACTCCGATCGCTGCCGCCAGAAGAGTCAGGACGACGACGCGCATATCGAACGTATTTCTACGGCTGGGAAAGTGCTCAGGTTCGAGAGCACGATCCTGCGAACTATCGGGCGGCGTTTTCCACCGCAGACGGCGAATCGGGGTCCACTTGCTTAGTCACGTTCTACTCCATCGACCACCGGCCGCGTCGCGGGGTTATTATCGATGCTTTTAGCCTGCACGCTTAAAAATGCGATAGCCTTCGCTCGATCCGCTAGCGTGATCGAGTGCCGACTGGCCGCTTAGGCTTTGGCAAGGTATGGACCACAAGCACCGGGCAGACGGCATGTTGCACGACCCTCTCCGCGACGCTGCCGATCAGAACGTGCGCCAACCCAGTGCGTCCGTGCGTTGAGATGACGATCAAATTTGCGTGGACCTTGTTTGCGGCTTCGACGATCGCTTGGTACGCGGCGGCACCGAACTCTACCAACGTCCGGCACTTGACGCCTTGCTTGCCCAAGCTCCTGCACATTTCCTCGAGTTTCCCTTCGGTTGCCCGCGCTTGATTTTCGAGGAGCGCTCCCGTATCAGGCACCAACAACGGCGACTCGTAAAACCCACGCTCGACCACCGAAAGTAAAATCAGTTCAGCGTCATACGGCCGGCTGAATTCGACAGCCTCGTCCAGTGCTCGCAGAGAAGGTTCGGAAAAGTCGAGCGGCACCAGAATTCTCTTAATCGCGGTCATTTTTGATTTCTCCATATGCGTCATTCAATTCGGACCGCCGTGGAATCGAGATGCGGCTTCGCCAGCTGGTTCACAGAGTTCATCGTTGCTGCTGTTCACCGACAGGATTCGTGGCGGGCACGACATGAACGCGCGATGTCCGCTTATCGCGGCGAGCGCTTCACGCAAGCTGTCGAAAATGTGATCGGTTCCGATGACGTCGCTCAGCCGGAGGCGGTGCAGATCCGCCCGCAGCGACGATTCGGTGTGAACCAGCACCATGCCGGCGATTCGCGCGTAGCCGAGCGCTTGCGGCACGTTCATCGCAGCGAGAGTGATGCCAGCCAGCGCGTCGCGCACCGCGCCAGCTCGGGTGACGGGCCGGATGGCGCCGAAGAGCCACGGCCACCGCTCGCTCTGCCGAAGCCTTCCGTGTGTCACGTTCACCAGCTCGATGATTGAGGCGTGCTTATTTCTTGCGCGACATCTTCGGCGGCTTATAGCCGCGCCGCCGCAGTGTGATATTTGCGACGAATCTCCCCAATAGTCCACCTCCGCCGGCGGTATCCACTGCCGGTCCACCCGTCTTCAGACGCCTCGTGCTTATCCGACGATCCAGCGCAGCGCCTCGCTTGCCTGGCTCTTATCGTAGGCTCTTACCTCCGGATGGACGAAGATCCTGATTGCGCCAATCAGCCAATGCTGCCACTCATGCGCGGCGATGACCGCGATGCGCTCTATCTTCTGTTGGTGGTTTTTTACGAAGCCGGCATGTTTTTCAAAGGCCGCGATATTCTCCCAGCCGTTGAAACCGCAAGCATCGATCAGCAATCTGATTTTGCCATGCTGACTGATGAGAGAATCGATTTGCGGCGCAATTTGGCGGAAGTCGTCCGCCTTCAATTTATCCGGCACGACGATCTTCAGCGCGTTGGGGGAGATAGTCTCTGTCTTGATCATGCAAGACCTCCTTGCTGGTTCACGATCGCTCGCCGACGTGATGATGGAGAACATTGTGGTAGAGGCTGCTTACTTCTTGTGCGACACCTTCGGCGGCTTATCGCCTCGCTTCGCCTGCCGCACCGCCGCAGCATGATACTTGTGGCGAATTTGCGCAATGTCCACCTCCGCCGGCGGCAGCCTCAAGTCCATGTCCTCGAGCGTGTCGGCGAGGATCTCGGAGATGGCGAGGTCGCGGAACCACTTGTGATCGGACGGGATCACGTACCAGGGGGCGTGCTTGGTGCTCGTCCTTTCCAGGACTTCCTCGTATGCCTTCATATACTCCGGCCATAGCTTGCGTTCCGAGTAGTCGCCCTCGCTGATTTTCCAGTGCCGCATCGGGTCATCGAGGCGCTGCGCGAAACGCTCGAGCTGCTCCTCCGGGCTGATGTGTAGATAGAACTTGAGGACGCGCGTGCCGTTGTCGTGAAGCATCTCTTCGAAATCGTTGATCAAATCGTAGCGCTTCGACCATACCGACTTCGGCACCATCTTGTGCACGCGCACCACCAACACATCCTCATAGTGCGACCGATTGAAGATAACGACTTGTCCTTTGGCCGGCGTGTGCAGGTGAGCGCGCCAGAGAAAGTCGTGGGCGATTTCGATCTTACTCGGCTGTTTGAAGCTGGCGACCAACGTCCCCTGTGGGTTCATTGCGGCGAACACATGGCGCACCACCCCGTCCTTGCCGCCGGCGTCCAACGCCTGCAGAACGACCAGCAATGACTTGCTGCCGTCGGCGTACAGCAGATACTGCGCCTTGGCCAGGCGCTCGACGTGTTTCTGGATCTCCGGCGTCGCGTCTTTGTGCGATTCGTCGTGCTTGTCTTTGAACCCCGGGTCAATCTTATCGAGGCGAACCTTCGCGCCAGGCTCGACGACCAATCTCTTGCGGTAGTTCATTGTTATCCTTGTTCAGACCCCGGGAGCATGCTGCCACTGCGTCGCGGCGACGGCCGTCAGGAGGTCGAAGTCTGCGCCGGGGCCAAGCTGGCCTTGGAACCGCGGCGCAGTAGTATCGCCGACGCCAGCGCGATTGCGATTGCGATCAAAAGCAACACCACGGCGAACCACAGATAAGTTTCGATCTCGGTGCCAATCACCGCCGCCAGCGCGAGAAATGCGCTGACCCAGTAAAAGCTGCTGTCGAAGTGAACGCCCGCGAGAAAACAGGTCACCGTCAGCAGTAGGATGACCGTTAAAGCGACCGCGTCGGTCGACATCTGGCCTCGTGCATGCTGCATGAACAGGATCTTCACCGCGACTATCGGTCCGACCCAATGCAGCGCCTGACGCATGAGCATTCGCCAGAGTGCGATCTCATACGCCCGTCCGGCAGCCAGTTCATGTGCAAGGCAGGCTACGCCGAAGATGGGAAACATCGCGCACCAGTAGAAGAGGGCCTTTTCGCTGGAATAGTTCGACAGAAAAAGCCCGATCATCACCAGTATGCCGAGTACTCCAACCACCACCAGACGGCGGACGAACATCGATTCGAGCCCGCTCGCCCACGTGCCGGCCCGCATCAATGGCGACGGTGAATTGGAAGGCTGCGACGAGGCGGTCGCATGAGGCGGAAGCTCCGCGGTTGAAGCTTCCGGGAGTGGATGCCGTTCGGATTCGTTGAGACTCACGGTTAATTTGATCCTTTGTGAAGTTGCTGAGTTTTCGGAAGTAACTGAGTCCTTAAGGAGCGGTCGCCGCTTTGCCTTGTGCGGCCGGATGAAGGTTGGCGTTGACTCTTGCCAAGTGGCGCTGATGGCTTGCGCTTCCCAGATGCAGCATTTTGTAAACTTGAACCTTCGCCATGTCGTTGATGAAGAACCATACGAGGGCATAGCCCCACACTAGCAGCGCGTACTTCCATCCAAGTGGCGTCATGCCCCACCCGTAAACTGCGGCCAATGTTCCGATGATCTGGGTTGCTTCGCAGGCGACCACGAGCCGCCAATTCGGCCATGGCCGCTTCCAGAAAGTTCCAGCGCTTCTCGTGATGTAGATGGTCAAGTGTCCGGCTACCAGGAGTTTCAGGAACATGAGGCTCTGAACCATGGGGCGAGACAGGTGAAGGTATTTCTCTGCGGCCCAGAAAAGGCCGAAGGCAGCGATAACTCCCAGCACGCCGAGCACCGAGCTGACCGTCAGCACGCGTTCCATGTCCCAGCGGACCGGGCGCGGAGCGACGACAGTGTTGTCGTAGGCGATCATCATGATCGGGAAGTCATTAAGGACCGCGATGATCACGATCATGACCGCGGTTACCGGGTAGAAGTTGAAGACCACAATAGCGAGCGTCATGAAGAGCAGTACGCGGATGGTCTCCGCGATCCGGTAGATTGCATAGCTGTTCATGCGCTCGAATATTTTGCGCGCTTCTGAAATGGCGGCGGTGATGACAGAGAGGCCTTTCGCCGTAAGCACCAGGTCCGCTGCCGCCCGAGCGGCGTCGGTCGCGCCGCTGACCGCGATTCCGCAATCAGCCTTCTTGAGCGCCGGAGCGTCGTTAACGCCGTCGCCGGTCATTCCGACGATATGCCCACCAGCCTGAAGGGCCTTGACGATTTTGAACTTATGCTCGGGAAAAACCTCGGCGTAACCGTCGGCCGCGTCGATCTTGTCAGTGTTGTCAGCCTTGCCGTCAGGAAAAAGCTGGCTGGCGACTGCGATGTTCGGCCCCAGTTTGAGCTCGCGCGATACCTGCTGGGCAATCGCAAGGTTGTCGCCGGTAACCATGCGAACCTGCAGTCCCATTTTACGCGCGTCCGCGATAGTCGAGGCGGAATCGTCGCGGAGCGTATCGGACAGCGACAGCAGTCCAAGTAATTCCCACTTTCCCTGGGCATCGGTACGCGCCACGCCAAGCGTGCGGAAGCCTTTTTTGGCCAGATCGTTGACCTGCTTTTCGGCTTTTTTGCGCGCGTCCGCGTCCGGATGGGTCAGATCCAGAATGACTTGCGGCGCCCCCTTCGAGACTTTGAAAGTGGCGTTGCCATGCTTGACCTCGGCCTCGGTTCGCTTGCTGACCGGATCGAACGGCGTGAAATGAGTGATTTGATAAGCCTTCAGCGCCGACTGATCTTTGAGACCTTTGACGACGGCATCGTCGATCCCATCGCGGCCGTTCGCTGGCGAGGCCAAACACGCGGCCAGCACCAGGTCCTGCTCGTTGCTCGCCTTGAAAACAACCGGGCTGCCCAACTCGAGCTCGTCCTTGGTGAGTGTCCCAGTCTTGTCCGAGCACAGAATATCCATGCCGGCCATCTCTTCGATCGCGGCCAGGCGGGACACTATGGCCTTCATTTTGGCGAGCACGGATGCGCCGACGGCCATCGTGACGGACAGAACGGCCGGCAAGGCGACCGGTATAGCAGCGACTGTGAGTATCAGGCAAAAGAGTATGGTTTGAACGAACGGGTCGCCGCGATATAGCGAGATGAGAAGGATCAATGCGACCAGGCCGAGCGTAATCAGAATGAGAAAATTACCTATCTTAAGAACCGCCTTCTGAAAGTGGGAAACGGTCTTGACGCTCTCAGTCAGTTGTGCGGCGCGGCCGAAGAGCGTGTTCATTCCGGTGGCGGTGACGAGCCCATTCATTTGGCCCATCTTCACTATTGATCCTGAATACGCGACGTCGTTTTTCTTCTTTTCAACCGGCAGCGACTCGCCCGTCAGCGCCGACTGATCGATGCTGAGGTAGTCGCCATCGACCAGCTTCATATCGGCGGGGACGACATTGCCGAGTTTGATCATGACAATATCGCCGGTCACCAGGGTCTTGGCCGGGACGTCGCTCCACTTGCCGTCGCGCAGGACATGGGAATGCATTGCCAGATGCTTTTTCAGCGCTTCGATCTCGTTGTCGGCTTTGTATTCCTCCCAGAAGCCGACCACCGCATTCAGCGCCAGCATGAAAAAGATCATGACGAAGTCTTCCCAATGCCGAACTACTGCGGAGAGTATCGCGGCAATTTCGATCATCCATGCGATAGGTCCCCACAGGAACTTGAGGAACCGCATGATCGGGTTGATGTGCTCTTCCTTGATGGCGTTGGGACCGTCCTTCTTGAGGCGGGCCGCCGCCTCTTCCTGGCTAAGCCCATCCTTGATACTCGACTTGAACTTGGTGACCGCCTCCTCGATCGTCCCGGTATCAGTTGGTACCTTCACCGCATCTTTAGATGCATCTGCCTTTGCCCCGTCTGCCTTGGACGCGTCAGCCTTAGCGGCATCAGCCTTCGGCGCATCGGCATGAGAGCTATCGGCCTCGGGCTTGCTGGCGTTAGTCGCTTCCGCGGAAAGGGAAGACTCGGCCTTTTGCCAGTCCTCGAGCGCACTGCCGGGTTCACCATGGCGAGCCTGAAACGCTTCGAAGGCGCGCTTGCGAATCTCTTCTACGCTGGGCTTCGACGCATTGGGTTTGGCGACTGGTTCTTTGGATCCGTTTTGCGCGGAGTCTTTTGAATCGCGTGACGTCTTCGCATCGTCTGCGGAACTCTTCTCAATAGCCATCGTTCAACTCCTGCTAAAGTCCTTTCATACTGCGAAGACCGACCTAGGTCGCAGGGTTATGAGAGATTCTCTCGGACTGTTGGTTTTTCGCTTGAGCGCGTGTGAAGTCGACGACCACGCGTGACGCTACATCGCCATGCTCGAGCCGGTTGAAGATTTGGTTGATCGCAGACAGTGGCTGCAGTTCGATGTCGGCCTTGACCTTACCCGCGGTGGCGAACGCGAGCGCATCGGCCATATCCTGACGCGTACCGACGAACGAACCGCGAATGGTTATGCAGTTCGCCACTACGTCGAACAGAGGAACCGGGAATTCGCCGGGCGGCAGTCCGACCAGGACACAAGTGCCGCGCTTCCGAGTCATGCCAACGCCCTGCTTGAATGCGATCAGCGAGGGAGCAGTAATCACAACGCCATGAGCGCCGCCACCGGTCTCCTTCTTCACGGCGGCTGCAGGGTCGCCGGCTTTGGCATTGATCACGAGATCGGCGCCAACGTGCTTGGCGTGAGCCAGCTTGCCATCGTCGATATCGATCGCGCAGACAAGCAATCCCATAGCCTTGGCATATTGGATCGCCAGATGCCCGAGTCCGCCGCAGCCGGAGATGGCGATCCACTCGCCGGGCTTCGCTTCGGTCTCCTTGATCCCCTTATAGGTCGTGATGCCAGCGCAGATCAGCGGGGCAGCATCCAAAGGCGCGAGGCCGGCAGGTATATGGACGACGTAGTTCGGGTCTGCAAGGAGGTACTCGGCAAAGCCCCCGTTTTTGGTATAGCCGCCGAACTGGGCTTCGGGGCAAACCGTCTCCCAAGCCGTCAAACAATATTCGCAATGGCCGCACGCCGAGTAGAGCCAGGGCACCCCAACGCGGTCTCCCTCCTTTACGATCGTCACGCCCGATCCAACGGCGGCGACGAGCCCGATGGCCTCATGGCCAGGAATGAATGGGAGCGTGGGCTTCACAGGCCAGTCGCCGTGCGCAGCATGGAGGTCTGTGTGGCATACACCGCAAGCCTCGGTTTTGATCAGGATCTGACCTGCGCCGGGAGACAGGATGTCCAATTGACGAAGCGCCAGAGGCTTTCCAAACTCCTCGACTATTGCTGCTTTCATCTTAAGGGCCATGGTTACTCCTTTCGGGGAGACTGAAATCGATGATGGTGGATGGGCCGCAAGTTACACAGCTGCTAGACAAGCCAAAGCTCGCAGTCTCGATCACGCCACGCGGATAAGCTTCTTATTCTCCGGCGTTACGCGACGCCGACGATCGAGTTGTGGTCGGTGAGCCGGATGAATTCCGACACGCCTTGAGCCCGACATTCAAGGCGCTGGTACCGAAAGCTTCGCAACCCAATCTTAGCAGACTCGGTCTGTGGCCTTAGCCTGCGATCAGAATCATTTGTTCTTTAGATAACGAATCTGGTATCTGCCTCAATGGTCACTAAACCCAAACTCAGCATGGAGTATTCGGAAATAGGAGCGCCGCGCCGGGAGATTCTGGCGGTGGCGTGGGCGTAGCTGGTTCCTAAGGGCCGCCCGCTATGCGTGAGCGAGGCCACCACGCCAAGTCATCGGTCATTACATAGGTAGCCAAGGCGATGAGCATCAAACTCACGGCGACCCACAAACGCCAATCATGATGCGCGTGTTTCCAGTAAGGGCGATGGAAGCCATGATTAGCACCGTCGTCATACAGACCTTCGTGCTGCTGGTGACTGTGCTTTGTCTTACTCATGAGTTACCGCCTGATCGTCGGAGTCCGCGTGGAGCGATCTCGGGTTGGCATCGTTGCTGCTCAGATCCTTCCACTTCCAGTTCCGGATTTCCGGCAAGTCCTGTCCGTGCTTGTCAATGTAATGCTTGTGCTCGATGAGCTTGTCCTGCATCATCTGCTTGAGATAGCTTCCCTTGGCGCCCAAATGTGGTAGCCGATCCACCACGTCTTGTACCAAGTGAAATCGATCAAGGTCGTTCTGAACCCTCATGTCGAAGGCCGTTGTGATAGTGCCTTCTTCCTTGTAGCCCCGGACATGCATGTTGCGGTTGGTGCGGCGGTAGGTAAGCCGGTGCACCAGCCATGGGTATCCATGGAAGCCAAAGATGATGTGCTTATCCTTGGTAAAGAGCGAATCGTAATCCGTCTCGCTCAGCCCGTGCGGATGCTCGCTCGCAGACTGCAGCTTCATAAGATCGACGACATTGATCACTCGAATTTTCAGAGCGGGTAGATGTTCGCGAAGGATGGAAACGGCGGCCAGAATCTCCAGCGTGGGCGTGTCTCCGCAACACGCCATCACGACGTCCGGCTCGGTTCCCTGGTCGTTGCTGGCCCATTGCCAGATGCCGATTCCTTCCGTGCAATGCACGACCGCCGCGTCCATGGTCAGCCATTGCGGAAGGGCGTGCTTGCCCGCCACCACGACGTTGACGTAATCGCGGCTGCGCAGGCAGTGATCGAAGACCGATAGCAGACAGTTCGCGTCGGGCGGCAAATAGACGCGCACGATATCGGCCTTCTTGTTGATCACGTGGTCGAGGAAACCGGGGTCCTGGTGCGTGAAGCCATTGTGATCCTGCTGCCAGACGTGAGAGGCGAGCAGATAGTTCAGTGACGAGATCTTCCTGCGCCAAGGCAGTTCCAACGTCACCTTGAGCCACTTCGCGTGCTGGCTGAACATCGAGTCGACGATGCGAATGAAAGCCTCATAGCTATTGAAAAGCCCATGCCGTCCGGTCAGCAGATAACCCTCGAGCCAACCCTCGCACTGATGTTCACTGAGCATCGAGTCCAACACGCGTCCGGTGGGCGCGAGGAATTCATCATTTTTTACTTCGCGAGCGTCCCACTGACGGTCGGTGACTTCAAAAACCGCGCCCAACAGATTCGAAAGTGTCTCATCGGGACCGAACACGCGGAAATTACGCTTGTCCTGATTCAGCTTGGCTACATCGCGCAGAAACTTGCCGAGCACGAGCGTATCCTGTCCGTTAACGGCGCCGGGCGACGGCACATTCACCGCATGGTCGTGGAAATCCGGCATGCGTAGATCGTGCAGCAGAATGCCGCCGTTAGCGTGCGGATTGGCGCCCATCCGCCGCTCGCCCTTAGGCGCCAGCTCGGCCAGTTCCGGAATAAGACGGCCGTGCTCATCGAACAGCTCCTCGGCCTTGTAGCTCTTCATCCAGCTTTCAAGCAGCTTGACATGGTCCGGATGCTCGGGGTCCACCAGCAGCGGCACCTGGTGCGATCGGAAGGTGCCCTCGATTTGCAAGCCGTCGACAAATTTCGGGCCCGTCCAACCCTTGGGCGATCGCAGGACGATCATTGGCCAACGTCGCCGTGTGGTGTCGTTTTTGTCGCGTGCATTGCTTTGGATTTGTCGAATGTCTTCGATGACCTTTTCCATGGTGGCGGCCATGAGTTGATGCATCTTTTCCGGCTCATCACCTTCTACAAAGTAGGGCGTCCAGCCGCAGCCTCGCAGAAATTGCTCTAACTCTTCATGCTCGATGCGGGCGAGCACGGTCGGGTTACTGATCTTGTACCCGTTGAGGTGTAGGATCGGCAGCACGGCTCCGTCGGTAATTGGGTCGAGAAACTTGTTGGACTGCCATGCAGTCGCCAGCGGGCCCGTTTCCGCCTCGCCGTCGCCGATGATGCAGGCGACGATCAGATCGGGATTGTCGAACGCGGCCCCGAAAGCATGGCTTAACGAGTACCCCAGCTCGCCACCTTCGTGAATCGAGCCCGGCGTCGTCGGCGCAACGTGGCTCGAGATCCCGCCGGGAAACGAAAATTGCTTGAACAGTTCTTTCATCCCGGCCTCGTCCTGGGTGACGTTCGGATAGATCTCGCTCCATGTGCCTTCGAGGTAAACGTTGCCCACCAAGGCTGCGCCACCGTGCCCGGGACCGGCGATGTAGAACATATTCAGGTCATACTTCTTGATGACCCGGTTCAGATGCACGTAGATGAAGTTCTGACCTGGCACCGTGCCCCAATGTCCGACCACCAGGGGTTTCACATGCGAAAGTTTCAGCGGCTCCTTCAGCAACGGGTTGTCGTAGAGATAAATCTGGCCGACCGACAGATAGTTGGCGGCCCGCCAGTACGCATCGATCTTGTGGAGTAGTTCAGGCGAAAGTTCTGTCGCATTCATGGTTCAATTTCCTCTTCTTACACGGTTCATAGCCAACCCCCGCGAAAACCTGCTCGCTGCAAGCCGCCGGTGATGTAAGGGCAGTATCGCATCAACCGCCACAATAGACCGGTACGATAGTTTTCGATCATCAAGACAATCGGCCCTTGATTGAGCCCGTAGTGCCATGGTGATACCCAACCACAGGAGTTGCTGGATTCGACCGGATAGGTCGGGTTGAAAGTCGCTTTGAAACCGTATGGGTTGTGCGCGGTCAATTTAACCTGGTTGATGTAGTAGTCGATCGTGGGCAGCACGATCTCAGGCGCGAACGGCAGCGATGTAACTACTGCCCACGGCGCGATGGTGCCGTCGTCGGGCCCATACGGCACGCCACGTCCCAGGTAGTCGAAAAATTGGCGCTCGACGCCGTCCACTTTGATCGTCTCGGCGCCGGGGCCGTCGCTCGCGGTAATTCCCCAGCAATGGCTGCTATAGCCGGCGAACTTGTGCGGGTTGTCCATCGCATAGTGTTGCTGGACATAGGTCGCGCGACGGCTGTTTTCGAAATAGTCGATACCTTTGAGGCGCATGAAGGCATCCTGGATGCCACGAAAATCAATCCACACGTGAGATAGCTGGTGTGTGAACAACGGACCGGCGTACAGGTACTCGTAATCGTAACAGTGCTCCCATCGGTAAGTCGAAATCCACGCAGCGTAGCAGGTCTCGGGTAGCGGATGAGTCGGCGAGCCCATTCCCATGATGTACAGCAGCATCGCCTCGTCGTAACCGGCCCAACGGAATTCGAGAAATCCGCTCTCGGGCTTCCAGCCATGCGTAATCGTGGCGCCACGATTCTGCGCCCATTGCCAATCCGCGCGGCGATACAGCTGATCAGCGAGGGTGCGGATTTCTTGCTCGTCGGAGTTGTCCGCGTCGAAGTAAACTCCAGCCGTCAACGCTCCCGCCAGCAAAAAAGCGCTGTCTATCGTAGACAGCTCGCACTGCCACCTGCGCCGGCCGTTCCGCATATCGAGAAAATGATAATAAAAGCCGCGGTAGCCGGTGGCGTCGGGTTCGGGACCTTGCGGGCTGTTCCAGAAAAAACGCAGCGTGGTCAGCGTTCGTTCTGCCGCTGCGGCACGCGGCATGAATCCGCGCTCGACAGCTATAGGATAAGCCGCCAGCGCAAAACCCGTAGCGGCAATGCTGGCAGGCCAGTCCGGTGCGGTCTTATCGATCACCAGCCCATTCTCTGGATTCGTCTCATGCAGAAAGTAGCTGAATGATTGGTGCTGGAGCCTTTCCAGCTCAGCTTCGCCGATTGGTTTCCCGCCGCTCATGGTTTCACCTCGACGGCGTCTCCGGCTTTCCTGCCAGCGGGCTGATCTTTGTGCTCATGGCTAACTCTTGAGCTGACTGCTTTTCTGCGCAATGCAGGCGAGAAGGTCGTCCCAGGACTTGTCGAAGGACTCCGCGCCCTCGCGCTGCAACTGGGCCGCCAGAGCGTCGAGGTTGATACCGGCCTTTGCGAACCGCTCAAGGACCTGCTCGGCGTCGCCGCCGTCGGGCGGCATCGTCGTACCGAGGTCGCCGTGATCGGCGAGGGCCTGCAGGGTCTTTTCCGGCATGGTGTTCACTGAGTACGGCGCTGCCAGTGACTTGACGTATAGGATGTCAGATGATTTCGGATCCTTGGTGCCAGTGCTTGCCCATAGCATGCGCTGCGAGCGTGCGCCGGCATTGAGGAGCCGCAGCGAGCGATCGGAGGCGATCAGTTCGCGATATGCTTTGTAGGTACACTTGGCCACTGCTATACCAAGCTGGTCTTTGAGGCTTGCCGGTGCCTTGTCCGCGACGGCGACGTCCCAGCGGCTGACGAACAGCGAGGCGACTGAACCTACATTTGGATTCAAGCCTTTGGCGACGCGTCGTTCGATACCGCGGATGTACGCTTCCGCGGCCGCCACGTATTGCTCGCATGAAAACAGCAGCGTCACGTTGACTGCTACGCCCGCGAAGATCGATTCCTCGATGGCGCCGAGGCCCTCGCGGGTGCCGGGAATCTTGATGAAGAGGTTGGGACGAGCCGCTCGCGCGTGGAGCTCTCGCGCCGCCGCTATAGTGCTCTTCGTGTCGTAGGCCAGCTTGGGTGAGACCTCGAGCGACACCCAGCCGTCAACCCCGTTCGTGGCTTTGTGGATCGGAAGAAAGAGGTCGGCCGCACGCGCCAGGTCTTCGATCGCCAGCTCGAAGAACAGTGCCTCGCCCGACTTACCTTCCTTCAGTTTCTGGCGTATGGCATTGTCATAGTCTTTGCTGTTCTTGATGGCGTGATCAAAGATCGTAGGGTTAGAAGTAAGCCCCGTGACCGATAACTCCTGAATGTAGCGTTGGAGCGTGCCGCTGGTCAGCAGACCGCGGGTGATGTTATCGAGCCACAGGCTCTGGCCCATTTCGTGGAGTTGTTGGGTCGCTTTCATTATTTTTCTCCTGGACCGAACGCTATGGCGTTGGTGTAGCAGGCCATTGTCAGGATGCCTCGGTGAGATTGGGATTGTGCCAACCGCCGTCTGAGGCGATGAGCGTGTCAGCCTCTTTCGGCCCCCAGCCATGCCGCTTGTAAGGACGAACCCGGTGATGGTTTTGAAGGACGGGTTCGACAACCGCCCAGGCGGCTTCGACTGCGTCCTCCCGGGTGAAGAGTGCTCCGTCGCCAGCCATGGCGTCGGTCAAAAGTCGCTCGTAAGGCGCTTCCTCTCCCGGCTGCTCTTCGGAGAGGTAGAGCTCGTGCTGGTCGCCGACGAAGTCCTTCCCGGCGCGCTTGACGCGAGCCGCTAGCGCGACAGCCGTGCCGGGCGAGAGCCGGAAGCGCAGGTAGTTGGCCCTTCCGGTTGCCGGCGATGAGTCGGCGAAAAGCTTCTGCGGCGGCGACTTCAATTGAACCAGAACCTCCGTTGCCGTTTCGGCCAGGTATTTGCCGGAGCGCAGGTACCACGGCACGCCCGCCCATCGCCACGAGTCGATGAAAAGCCGCAATGCGCAGTAGGTCTCGACATCGGAGTTCTTCGCCACGTCGGGCTCCTTCCGATAGCCGGCGTACTGGCCGCGCACCAGGTCGTCGGACTTCAACGGGCGCATCGCTTCAAAGACTTTCGCTTTCTCGCTGTGCACCGCGCCAAAGTCCCTGTCGGCCGGCGGTTCCATCGCGAGCAACGCGACCACCTGGAAGAGATGATTCTCGATCACGTCGCGCAGGCAGCCGGCGGTTTCGTAGAACGCGCCGCGGCCGTTCACGCCGATTTCCTCGGACATGGTTATCTGGACGCTGGCCACATAGTTGCGGTTCCAGATCGGCTCGAGAAACGAATTGGCGAAGCGGAAATATAGGATGTTCATGATCGCCTCCTTCCCGAGGAAGTGATCGATGCGGAAAATAGAGTCCTGCGGGAACACGGCCTGGGCGACACGATTGAGCTCCCGCGCGGACGGCAGATCGCGTCCGAACGGTTTTTCGACGATGACGCGAGCATGCTCCGCCAGATTCGCGGCGCCGAGTCCTTTGATCACCGTCTCGAACAGCGACGGTGGGATGGCGAGGTAGTGCGCCGGGCGCCGAGCGCTACCAAGCGCCTCCTTTATCGCCGTGAACGTCTCCGGGTCCTCATAATCCCCGCTGACGTACTGGAACTGAGACAGAAGATGGTGGAAGGCGTGCTTGTTATCGATCCCACCGGATCGCTTTATACTATCCGTCACGCGTTTGCGCAGACGCGCCAGACTCCACTTCGGGAAGGCGACGCCGATTACGGGGACTTTGAGGTTGCCACGCTTCGCCATCGCATAGAGTGCGGGGAAGATCATCTTGTGGGCGAGATCGCCGGTCACTCCGAAGAGCACCAGCGCATCCGATTGAGAGGCGCCCATCAGGCGTCTCTCTTCCTCGCGGCTTCCGCTGCCCGAACAGACATCCCGTCCGCGCGGCGAAGGCCATTACTCGCGATGTGTGCTAGCACTTGTGTAAGTCCTGTGGATTCGAGAGTGGACCGCAAGCCGAATGAGTTTGCCAATACCTTGAGCTAGAAATGCTCGGTGCTGGCACCAAGAGCGCTTCGTAATTCCATCGTAGCAGATTCCCAGTTCGGCTGATTTCCGCGATCGGTACGATTTGTTCTTCGGATTACAAACCGCGCTTTACGTCTTGATGAACCTGAACGCATACTCGGATCAAGAGGTTCACATAAACTCGTGAGGTCGGCGGGAAAAGATTCGCCACCTTATGGAGAACAACACCCGAAACTTCTTCGTTGGATAGGACCTACCCAAAACACAATAGCGCATCGTGACCGAAATCGATCTGAAAGGATAAGGAGACTAACTCATGCCTCAGCTTAACTCAGTTGTAGCTGTTTACGGCACCCACTCCCAAGCAGAAGAAGCTGTCAAGGACCTGCAAAGGTCTGGGTTTGATATGAAGAAACTCTCTATCGTCGGAAAGGACTATCACACCGACGAGCATGTCGTAGGGTACTACAATACCGGGGATCGAATGATGTACTGGGGTAAGATTGGAGCCTTTTGGGGTGGCTTTTGGGGGCTTCTGTTCGGAGCTGCCTTCTTCGCTATACCGGGGATCGGACCGGTCCTGGTAGCTGGTCCTCTGGTTGCGTGGATTGTCGGCGCTCTCGAAGGCGCGGTAATGGTGGGCGGGTTGACCGCGGTCGGCGCGGGGCTTTACAGCATCGGTATCCCTAAAGACAGCATCGTCAAATACGAGTCGGCGCTCAAGGCTGACAAGTTCATCGTCCTGGCCCACGGCACGGCAGCCGAAGTGACCAAGGCCAGGGATATAATGCAGACCACGCACCCCACGGACCTTGCGCTGCACGGGGCCGGACGCGAGGAACCCTCGCAGATCGCGGCCAAATAACCGTTCAATCAGAGCAAGGCCTGCGGCAGGTTGACTCTCTCCCACGGAGTTGGACTGCTGCACTCTTGAGTTGACCCTCTCAACCTGGAGGACAAATTGCGATGAAACTAATTGCGTGTGGCATTGATCACGACCAGCATGCTGCTGATCGTGGTGAGTGCGGGATTCGCCAAAGATCTGAGTACGGTCGCGCTTGAAGAGGTGTTCATTGATTCGGTCGGGACCTGCGGGCCCTCGAGCAACATCGCGGGTTCGCTTGGCAAGAGCGAGGATCCGCAGGTGAAGATCGCGCTGCGCGACGCATTGATTACCGAAGCTGCCGACGACGCCGCTGCGATCGCCGGCTCCAACAAGGCGCACAGCGACTGCATCAGGAAGGATCTCGCGTCGCGCGGATACACTGACAACGACATGGCGGCGCTGCCTTACTGCGTTAAGCACGACTGGCCGGATCCATTCACCAGCCTCGGCGTGTGCGTGAAGAATCACAGCCGACTCGAGGGAGTGCTCAACAAAAAGTAGTCATGCAGCTATTCCATAAGATTCTCTGCCCGGTTGCGTTCAGCGATAACTCGATGGCGGCGCTTGAGCAGGCGGCCAAGCTTGCTCGAAAAGACGACGCGCTGCTGTACTTGATGCACGTCGAGTTCGTACCGATGCGCGACCCGGCCAAACTTGCTGGCTACGCCAGGGTTTCGACGCAACCTGACAAACTGCGGTTAGAGCAGATCGCGCGGAAACATCTGGCCAAGGTGCGGCACCAGATTCTCGTGCAGGTTGGATGGCCGGCGGAGGTAATCGAAAAGGCCTCCGAGGAGCTTGATGTCGATCTGATTGTTATGGCGACTCACGAGCGGTCCGGTATCGACCGTCTGTTCATTGGAAGTATCGCCGAGCACGTGCTTCGCTCTTCGAAACGACCGGTCCTGAGCATCGGTCCCGGAAGCGCCATCGGAGCCTTGAAGAAGATTCTTTGCCTGGTTGATTTTGATCCAGACTCGATCGCCGCGCTGAACTTTGGATGGCGCCTGGCCCAGAAATATAGCGCCGCAATATACCTGCTGCGTGTAGTCCCGGTGCCTTTTGAGCCATCGGAAGTCCCCGTAGAACCATCGACGCCCGAGTGGGAGCAAGATGCCATGGCTCAGCTCGCAAAGGTCGCGGACGAAACTCTGGGCGCCCAAGCCAAGCGCAAGCTGGTGGTGCGACGCGGCGACCGAGCTAGCGCGATGCTCGAGGTCGAAAAGGAACTGCAGCCCGATCTGATCGTAATGGCTTCGCATGAACAGTCCGGATTGGGCCACCTGGTTTTTGGAAGCGTGGCCGAGCGCACGGTTCGCGAATCGAACGTTCCAGTGCTGACGGTCCGAGGACGGCACCCGCGGTAGTGCAGTTGCTCGACCAGGCTGAGCGCGTTTAGTCGCGGTTCTCTGCGCGTCGTCGAGTTGCCGTTTAGGTCCGCCTTTTTTTGGAGAGGTTTCGCGCCTGTAGTATTTCTTCCCTGATTTGTGGCTCCGCAAGGCCGCGACGTACTTCGCCTGCGCGGCTGCGTGGATCAGAAGCTTGCGATCGTCGAATTTGCGCCCTATCCCAATATCAATTTATGTGACTCGTTAGTGATGGTCGCATGATCGGATGATGTAAAAGACCCTTCTCCGCCAAGGGTTTCCGCGCTATCTGTCGTTACCGAATGATCTGCAATCGTATCGGCGATTTCTGCTCGGAACACAGCTTACAAGCCGGGGTCGCAGGTTCGAAACCTGCACCGCCCACCAGTTGAACAATTCTTTTGCGTCGGTTGGCGGTTCGCCGTATCTTTTTCCCTTCTTATGGCCATCGAATATCGCGCGTTGGGAAAGACGGGGCTCCGGGTCAGCACACTTGGGTTTGGCGGTTCCGAAATCGGCTATCAGGCCGTTGCGCAGAAGACCGTCGATAGAATCCTGAACACCGCGCTCGACGCCGGCATCAATGTGATCGATACCGCCGAGTGCTATGCCAACGGCGAGGCGCTCGTGGGCAATGCTATTGCCCGGCGGCGCGCCGAGGTCGTGCTGATGACCAAATGCGGGCATGCGCCGCTTGGCTCGGCGTCCGAGCGCGCCGGCGGATACGCGCAGCCGGATTGGGAACCGGCGATGCTCGCGCGGAGTATCGAGCGGAGTCTCAAGAACCTGCGCACCGACCACGTCGATGTGATGCAGTTCCACAGCCCGCCGCTCGCGACGCTCAAAGACGGCCGCGTGATCGAAGTTCTGCACAAGGCACGCGAGCGCGGGCAGGCGCGGTTCGTCGGATGCAGCGCCGACTCCGACGAAGCGGTTTACGCGGTCGAAAGCGGCGCGTTCGACACGCTGCAGATCTCGGTGAGTATCGCCGACCAGGAGGCTATCGATCGCGTGCTGCCCGCGGCCGCCGCGCGCGGGATGGGAGTGATCGTCAAGCGGCCGATCGCCAACGCCGCGTGGCGCCATGGCAAACAGCCGCCCGGCGATTGGTACACGCGGCCGTATTGGGATCGCCTGCAGGCGCTCGATTACGATTTTCTGCGTGGCCCGGTCGAGGACGCGGTCGCGATCGCGCTTCGATTCACGCTCGGCACCGTAGGAGTGACGACTGCGATCGTCGGCACGACGCGGCTCGAGCGCGTCGCGCAGAATATCGCGCACGCCGCGGCGGGACCGCTGCCGACGGCGCAGTATGAGGCGATTCGTGCTCGATGGCGGTCGTTCGCGCCGGCAGTCTGGATCGGCCAGCGCTAGCGGCGAATTCGCCGGACGACGTGCAAACGCTGGGCGCTGTCGGCGTCGCGCGAGTCGCCGCTAACCCCGGCCTCGCTCTCGCCCTGGAGAATTTCGGCGATTGCGAGCGTCGCAATCAATGCGACCATCGAGAGCCACGCAACGCCGTAGCAGAGCGCGGCTGCGCTATGTCTGATGCGTAGCAAGGTCCTACCTCTCTCTAAGACTCTTTAGCGCGAAAATGACTCCATGACTATACCATAACGACAGACTGTCATCAAAGTTGTCACGAGCGGAACAAATGGTCGCTCAATTCGGTAATTTTTGACCGTTCCAAAGGCGTGCAGGGCGCGACATTGGCTGCAGGAGGTCACCCCTGCCCAGGGAAGTGTGAAACCCACGGTGGGTTTCACTACAATCAAGTACTTTTGCGCCTCGCTTCATTCTTCACGGAGTCGTTCGCATGGAAATCGGATGGATTGGGACTGGGATAATGGGCGCGCCGATGGCGCGGCGATTGATCGGCGGAACCCGTCGCGTGCGCGTTTTCAATCGCTCGCCTGAGAAGGCGCGCGCGTTGGCCGCCGACGGCGCGCTCGTCGCGGCGGACGCGGCGGCGTGCGTCGCGGGCGCGGACGCGGTGTTTATCATGGTGCCGGATACGCCTGACGTTGAGGCGACCGTCGCGAAGATCGAGCCCGCCCTCAAAGCGGGGCAGCTGGTCGTCGATATGAGCACTGTTTCGCCGGCGACCGAGCGCGCGATCGCCGCGCGACTGAAGCAGAAGGGCGTGGACTACCTCGATGCGCCGGTGTCGGGCGGCGACGTCGGCGCTCGCGACGGCACGCTTGCGATAATGGTTGGTGGAGATGCGCCTGCGTTCGAGCGCGCGCGTCCGCTGTTCGAGCTGATGGGAAAAAGGATCACTTACATGGGCGCGTCGGGTGCGGGCCAGATGACCAAGCTGGCAAATCAGATCGCGGTCGCGATCGATCTCGAGGCGGCGGCCGAGGCGATCAGGTTTGCGCAGGCCGGCGCTCTCGACGCGTCGCGCGTCGTCGAGGCGATTGGCGCAGGCGCGGCGGCCTCGTGGCAGTTGACGAATCTCGGTCCCAAAATCATCGCGGGCGACTATCGGCCGGGGTTTTTTATCAAGCTGATTCGCAAGGACCTGCGGCTGGTGGTCGAGGCGGCGCGCGAATCGGGGCTCGCGCTGCCGGGACTTTCGATGATGGCTTCGATGTTCAACGCGTCGGCCGCGCTCGGTCACGACCTCGACGGCACGCAGGCGGTCGCGGCGGCACTCGACAGATTGGCGGACGTGAAGTAGTACCAGAGTCGAACCAGAATTTTGGAGGCGAAAAAATGGCGGACCTGCTGACCGAAGTAAAAGACCGCGTGCTTTACCTCACGCTGAATCGACCCGACAAGCTCAACGCGATGAGCAACGAGATGATGGGCGCGCTGGTGGACAACCTGTCGCGCGCTGCGACCAATCCCGAAATCGGCGCCGTCGTGCTGACGGGCGCCGGGCGCGGATTCTGTTCCGGCGGTGATATCGGCGGGATGCGTGCGCGCAACGAAGGCGGAGGCGCCAGCGAGGGCGCGACGACGACAATCGAGGATCGCGTCGCGGGGCTGCGTCGCGGCGAAGAGGCGTCGTTGATTCTGCACGAGATGGCCAAGGTCACGATCGCGGCGGTCAACGGGCCGGCCGCTGGCGCCGGCTTGAGCCTGGCGATGGCGTGCGACATCAGGATCGCGTCCGACGCGGCGCGCTTCGGCACCGCGTTCGCCAAGGTCGGTTTTTCGGGCGACTACGGCGGCACCTGGTCGCTGACGCATCTGGTGGGATCGGCGAAGGCGCGCGAACTGTATTTCCTGGCCGACGTGATCGGCGCCGACGAAGCACTGCGCATCGGGCTCGCAAATCGCGTCGTGCCTGCCGCGTCGTTCCGCGACGAGGTGCATGCGATCGCGTCGAGAATCGCCAACGGCCCGACGATTGCCTATTCGTACATGAAGGCGAATCTCAACGCGGCGCTGAATCATGAGTTCAACGAGCTGCTCGACCGCGAAGCGTGGGGCCAGACGATGACGGGTCGCACGGAGGACCATCGCGAGGCGGTCAAAGCGTTTCTGGAGAAGCGTCCGCCGACGTTTAAGGGGCGATAGTACCCCCTTGCTGGGCCTTGGAGTCCGCGCCGCTTCAGGGATGAACTTTTCAGCCTTACGCCGGAGCCGCCGACGTGTCATATCGTTCGGTTATGGAGAACGCTCACCATGATTCCGCACACTTGCGCACTCACCCGAAAAGCTCGGCGGTGAATCATCCTCGGCGACAAGGGACCCGCGCTTCCGCGCAAATCAAATTTGACGGAACGAAACTACCGGTGGTGGTATGGCTGTCCGCGAACCACAATAGGTTGTGCAATTCATAGGAGGTGCCTCAACCGTGGACTTCAAGACAATCATCTACGGCTCTCGCGACGGCGTGGCGAAGATTACTATCAACCGCGCCGAGCGGATGAACGGCTACAACGAGACGATGGTCAAGGAAATGTGCGCGGCGATCGATCTCGCGCGGCAGGACAACGACGTGCGCGTGTTGATCATCACGGGCAGCGGACGCGCATTCTGCGCCGGTGGCGATATCAGCGGCGCGCCGGAGAGCCGCTCGCGATTCCATGGGCATCCGATGGGACACATGCTCGAGATGCGCGAAGGGTTTCATCAGCTGGTGATTTCGTTGCATCGCTTCGACAAGCCTGTCATCGCGGCGATTAACGGAGCCGCGGTGGCGGGCGGCCTGACGCTCGCATTGTCGTGCGACTTCAGAATCGCATCGGACCAGGCGCGGCTGGGAGACACTGCCCTCAAGTTCGCGCTGCTCTGCGATGAAGGCGGAGCGTACCTGTTCCCGCGGTTCATGGGACTCGATCGCGCGCTTAAGATGACGCTGCTGTCTGAAGTCTATGACGCCAAAACGGCGCTTGAGCTCGGGCTGGTGACCGAAGTGGTGCCGCACGCGGAACTCGAGGCGCGCGTGCAGGACTTCGCGCGCCGGCTCGCGGACGGACCGCCCCTGGCAATAAGACTGGCCAAACGCATGATGTACAAGCAGCGCGAAATGACGCTCGAGAATGCGCTCGAGGACGCCGCGCTCAACGTGATGATCACGAATCCGTCCGAGGACGTGCGCGAGGGAATCCGCGCCTTCCGCGAAAAACAAAAACCGAATTTCAAGGGCAAGTGAGCTCGCATCCAGCCCCGCCTCCAGAGGAGACCTCGTCCCGATGCCGATGAAGAAAAAAGAGATCGAGAAGCTGCTCAAGAAACCGATCGTTGCCGTGGTCGCGGTCACCGCGCCCGACGGAGCGCCGCACGCAGTGCCGACGTGGTACGAGTACGGCGACGGGCAAGTCGTGTTTCACACCGGCGCCGAGTCGTTCAAGTACAAATGCCTGGTGCGCGATCCGCGCGTCACGCTGGTGGTCGATACCAAAAAGGCGCCGTACAAAACGGTGGTGCTGAAGGGGCGCGCCACGCTCGAGGAAAAAATCGACGACAAGCGCACGGCGAGGATGGCGGTCGAGTACCTGGGCAAGAAGCTCGGCAAGGCGTATGCGAAGTCGCTCAAGGGCAGCAAGGTCGTCGTCGTGAGCTTCAAGCCGTCGCGCACGATCTCGTGGGACTACAGTCAGGAGCGGCCCTAGCTTCACGACGGAGTCGGCGGCGGTGTGCGATGGACGAGCGCTGAATTTCCCGTTCATGAAGCAGGGCGGCGACGGGATGTGGCATATCGAGGGCGACCCGATCCCGACGATTTTTTCGATCAAGGCGACCAAGCCCTGAGCAGCGAGGAGATGGCTGTCGGCGTAGCTGCGTGTTCAGCGTCCAGCCGCAGCCAGAGGTCGTACTTCGGCAGCTATCTTCGCGGCGCGCTCGTCAGTGGCTTTGCGGAGTTCGTACTTCGCCTGCAAATTCATCCAGAACTCAGCGGTCGTGCCGAGATAGCGCGCGAGTCTCAACGCTGTGTCAGCCGTGATCGCGCGCTCGCCTTTGACGATCTCATAGACCCGCGAGACGGGCACGTGAATGTCCATCGCGAGCCGGTTGATGCTGACGCCAGCCGGGACCAGATAGTCTTCGTTCAAGATCTCACCTGGGAAAACGGGGGATAGTTTTTTTGTTGTCGCCATATTGAGTTTCTCCAATTATATCACCGGTGGTAATCGACTATCTCGACGTTTGACGCGTCTCCCTTGTGCCACACGAAGCAGAGTCGATATTGGTCATTGATTCGAATACTGTGCTGCCCGCGACGGTCGCCCTTCAGAGCCTCCAGGTTGTTGCCGCGCGGCGGCCAGATCGCCGAGTTGCCGAGCGGAGTCCAACGCTTCCAGTTTCCGACGTGCGGCGCGCTCGATATGCCGCAATGCTGGTACTTCCCGCTGTTCAAAGAGAGCTTTTGCGCGGAAATCGCGAAAGCTCTTGAATCATGAAGCAACATAGCTCGCCGCGCGCTTACCGTCAAACAGTAAGCGCAACGCGAAAACCATAAATCATATCACGGTGATGCTTTCGACGAGTAAATGCATCTGCGATAATTGCATCAGTGGCACGACAGGTACCCAGCGATGCGGTTATCGAGGCGCTTGGAAACGTAAAGTATCCCGGTTACGACGCTGATATCGTTGCGCTAGGAATTGTCGAGGATGCGCAGCCTGCTCAGAACGGCGGTTACGCGATCACGATTCGGCAGGTCAGCGAGCGCGACGAGGTGATTCGCGAGCTGGCCGCGAATATCCATCATGCGCTCACGCACGACCTGGGCGTGCCCAACGTCGAGCTTCGAGTACATCGAATCGAAGCTGAACTGGGCGAGAAAACCGGACGCGTACGGCTCGAAGGCACCAGGCACATCATCGCGGTGGGAAGCGGGAAGGGCGGAGTCGGCAAATCCACCGTGGCGGCGAACATCGCGGTGGCGCTGGCGCGACTGGGGCTCAGTGTCGGGTTGCTCGACGCGGACATCTACGGGCCGTCGGTTCCGATGATGTTCAAAGTCGGCGACGAGCGGCCGAAGTCGGCGGGTGGGCAGAATTTTTTCCCGATCGAAAAGTACGGCGTGAAGCTAATCTCGATTGGATTTTTTCTCGGCGAAAAGGCGCCGGTCATTTGGCGCGGACCGATGGTGATGGGCGCGGTGCGACAATTTCTTAAGGACACGCTCTGGGGCAGCCAGGATTTTCTAATCGTCGATCTTCCGCCCGGCACCGGCGATGCGCAGTTGACCCTCGCGCAGCAAGTCTCGCTCGACGGCGCCGTAATCGTGACGACTCCTCAGGACGTTGCGCTGCTCGACGCGACCCGCGCCGTCAAGATGTTTCGCCAGGTGCATTGCCCGATTCTCGGTGTGGTCGAGAACATGAGCTATTTCGTTTGCCCTGATTGCGGCGAGCGCGACGAGCTTTTTGGCTACGGCGGCGGCGAGCGGATGGCCGCGGAGGAAGGGACGCAACTGCTCGCGCGGATCCCGATTTATCCCGACGTGCGCCAGGCCGGCGACGACGGCATGCCGATCACGATCGCCAATCCTGCCCACCCGGCCAGCATTGCGTTTCTGGAACTTGCGCGGCGGATTGTAAACGCCGTGGCCGATTGACGTCCAGCGTCCTGCAATACTTGCTCCTCATCCCGCGCGCCGATATTGTTGCCGTTCGGTCGCTTTGTTGAATTCGCGATTGTGCTCGGAGCTGGGAAAATGTCCACGCTGATAACAGAAGAATGCATCAACTGCGGCGCGTGTGAGCCGGAATGCCCCAACACCGCAATTTATGAAGGCGGCGCGCAGTGGGAACTCAACGGCGCGACCAAGCCCGCAATCAAGGACGACATCTATTACATCGTGCCCGACAAGTGTACCGAATGCGTCGGCTTCTTCGATCAGGAACAGTGCGCGGCGGTATGCCCGGTCGATTGCTGCATTCCGGACCCGAACATTCCCGAGACCGAAGAGGTGCTCATCGAGCGCGCTCGCGTGTTACATCCCGATCAAACCTTCGGCGCCGAATTCCCCTCGCGGTTTCGCAAAGGCTGACGCCAAGGAGACTCTGAAGTTTGACGACTAAAGGTCCCGTCCCGATTGAGCCTGCGGACGGAAAGCTCGGCGTTCTGCTTCCCGGCATCGGCGCGGTCAGCACGACGTTCATCGCGGGAGTCGAGGCGGTCAAGCGCGGGCTCGGCGCGCCGATCGGATCTCTGACCCAGCTTGCAACCGTCCGTCTCGGCAAGCGCACCGAGGGACGCACGCCGCTTATCAAGGACTTCGTCCCGCTGGCCACGCTGGAAGATCTCGAATTCGGCGGCTGGGATATTTACGAGGACAGCGCGTACGAAGCCGCGCTCAATGCCGCGGTGCTCGATCGCCGGCTCCTGGAGCAGGTGCGCGAGCCGCTGGAAAAACTTCATCCGATGGATGCAGTTTTCGATCAGGACTACGTGCGCAACATCCGCGGCCCCAATCTGAAGGAAGCGCGCACCAAGATGGACAAGGCCGCGATGCTGATGGATGACATCCGGCAATTCCAGAAACGCACCAGCGTCGCGCGCACTGTGATGGTCTGGTGCGGATCGACCGAGGTCTTCCATCGCCCGTCCGCAGTCCATGAGACCTTGAAAGCGTTCGAGGCCGGGCTCGCCAACAACGATCCCGAAATCGCGCCCAGCCAAATTTACGCGTATGCCGCGCTCAAGATGGGAATTCCGTACGCGAACGGCGCGCCCAACCTGACGACCGACACGCCCGCGCTACTCGAGCTCGCGCGCGAGACCAACCTCCCGATCTGCGGCAAGGACTTCAAGACCGGGCAGACGTTCATGAAGACGCTGATCGCGCCGGGACTGAAGGCACGCATGCTCGGGATGTCGGGATGGTTCTCGACCAACATCCTCGGCAATCGCGACGGCGAGGTGCTCGAAGATCCCGGCTCGTTCAAGTCCAAGGAAGAGACCAAGCTGTCGGTGCTCGACCAGATCCTGCAGCCCGAGCTGCATCCGCAGCTTTACAGCGACGTGTTCCACTCTGTGAAAATCAACTACTACCCGCCGCGCGGCGACTCCAAAGAGGGCTGGGACAATATCGATATCTTCGGATGGCTCGGCTATCCGATGCAGATCAAAATTAATTTCCTGTGCCGCGATTCGATCCTGGCGGCTCCCCTGGTGCTCGACCTCGTGCTGTTTCTCGACTTGGCGCATCGCGCCGGAATGCGCGGCATCCAGGAGTGGCTGTCATTCTACTTCAAGGCGCCGATGCATGCGCCGAACATCTATCCCGAGCACGACATCTTCATCCAGCTGATGAAGCTCAAGAACACGCTGCGCTGGATGCGCGGCGAGGACCTGATAACGCATCTAGGACTCGAATACTACGACTGACGGCAGCTACTAGGGCCGTTTCGCTCGCGAACGCGCCGCATTAGAATCAATGCTCGATGGGCGTGCTGAACGGCAAGACGATCGTGCTCGGCGTGAGTGGTGGAATCGCCGCTTACAAATCGGCGGAACTTGTCCGCTTGCTCGTCAGTGCGGGCGCGAACGTCCGCGTCATGATGACGCGCAATGCGACCGAGTTTATCACGCCGCTCACGCTGCAGACGCTAAGTTCGAATCCGGTCGCCTCCGACACGTTTTCGCTCACGCAGGAATCCGAGATCGGACACATTCGGCTCGCCGATAGCGCCGACGCGATTGTGATCGCGCCTGCGACGGCCGACCTGATCGCCAAGGCTGCCGTCGGTATCGCCGACGACATCGTGACGACTGTGTTGCTCGCCACGCGTGCGAAAGTCGCGTTTGCGCCCTCGATGAATGTGCACATGTACGAGCATCCGACGGTGGCCGAGAACCTTGCCAGGCTGCGAGCGCGCGGCGCGGTGATCATCGATCCCGCCGAGGGCGCACTCGCGTGCGGCTACGAAGGCAAGGGCCGCCTGCCGGAACCGGCGACCGTCGTCGCGGAGATCGAGAGGATGCTCTCGACGCAGGATCTTGCGGGCGAAAATGTATTGGTGACGGCGGGGCCGACCCAGGAACCTGTCGATTCCGTGCGATTCGTCACCAACCGTTCGTCGGGCAAGATGGGATTTGCGATCGCGCGAGCGGCATGGCGGCGCGGTGCGGCGGTACGATTGGTGGCGGGGCCGTCCGCGCTCGCGACGCCTCACGGCGTTGAGCGAATCGACACGGTGACGGCGGCTGCGATGCTCGCGCAAACGGCCGGCCATCTTCCGTGGTCGACGGCGCTCGTGATGGCGGCGGCGGTTGCAGATTTCCGTCCCGCAAATCCGGCGCGCGGCAAAATCAAGAAAGACGCGCGCGGGCTTCGACTCGAGATGGAATCGATCGCCGACGAGATGCCGCGGCTGGCGGCGAAGAAAGGCGCGCGCATCCTGATAGGGTTCGCCGCCGAGACCGACGACCTGGAAGCTAACGCGCGCGCGAAGCTCAAGCGCAAGGGGCTCGACCTAATCGTCGCCAACGACGTGGCGCGCGAGGGCGCGGGCTTCGACGTCGATACCAATATCGTCACGCTCATCGGCTCCGACGGCAGCTCCCAGAGCCATCCACAGATGTCCAAAGACGCGGTCGCAGACCTGATCCTCGATCGAATCGTCGTGCTCCGCGCCGCTAAACCGAAGTCCGGCCGCGCGGAAAAATCCTCGCGACTGCGCGCCGTCAGATAGTCTCGCATGGACGCTTCATTGCCGCTTGATCGCCGTACTCTGGTCGCAACGATCCGCGACTACGTCGAGCAGTTGCGCGAGGAGGGCATGGAAGGTCTTCCAGCTGCCGCGCCGCGCGCAATGCAGGCAGCATCGGCTCCTTCAACGAGCAAGTCCGACGCTGCGCCGACGGCCGCCGAACTATTTTCGAAATACCCGGGGCTCGAAAGAACTTCGACGCTCGATGGACTGCGCGAGTTCATCGGGGATTGTCAGCGATGCAAGCTCGCGCCGCGCCGGATCAATCTCGTTTTCGGCGTCGGCAATCCGAACGCGCAGCTGATGTTCGTTGGCGAGGCGCCCGGTGCCGACGAGGACGCCCGCGGCGAGCCGTTCGTCGGCCGTGCTGGTCAGTTGCTGACCGACATCATCGAGCGCGGCATGGGTATCCGCCGCGACGACGTGTACATCTGCAACGTGATCAAGTGCCGCCCGCCGGACAATCGAAATCCTGAGCCGGACGAAGTGGCTGCGTGCGAGCCGTTTTTGTTTCGGCAGATTGATATTGTGCGCCCGCGTGCGATCGTCGGGCTCGGCACCTTCGCTGTGCAGGCGGTGCTCAAGGTGAAGATTCCCATCAGCAAGCTGCGCGGCAACTGGCAGGATTTCCGCGGCATTCGATTCATGCCCACGTTTCATCCCGCGTACCTGCTGCGCACGCCCGGCGACAAGCGGCTGGTGTGGGCGGATATTCAGGAAGTGATGAAATTTCTCGGGATGCCGATACCGCGCCGCGGCGGTTCCGCGCCGTGAGCGTGCGCTCAAGACTCGTTGTCGTCGCAGTATTGGCGATCGCAATCGGATCGGTCGCGACGCGCGGAATTTATGCGGCCGACGCGCCCGCGAAATCGGCCGCGCATCCGCCCTGGGTCGAGCTGATCACGATTGACGGCTCGATCAATCCAGCCACCGCTTCTTACATCGATGACTCGCTGGCGTCGGCAAATGCAGAAGGCGCAAGCGCGCTCGTGATCGAGCTCGACACGCCGGGTGGGCTTCTCACCTCCGCGGAAAAGATCGTCAAGGCGATTCTCGCCGCGCCGCTGCCTGTGATCGTGTACGTCGCCCCGTCGGGCGCCAGCGCCGCCTCTGCCGGCACTTTCATTACCGAAGCTGCAAACGTTGCTGCGATGGCGCCGGGGACGACGATCGGCGCAGCTCACCCGGTGGAGGAGGGCGGCGAAGACGTCAAGGGCGCGATGGGTCAGAAGATCGAGAACTTCACGGCGACATTCGGGCGCACGATCGCACAACAGCGCGGGCGCAATGAAGATTGGATCGAGCAGGCCGTGCGCCACAGCGTCGCGATCGGCGAGCGTGAGGCGCTCGCGAAGAACGTCGTCGATATCGTCGCGCCCGATCTGCGCAGCCTGCTGACTCAAGCCACCGGCCGCAAGGTCCAGGTGGCGGCCCGCACCGTGACGCTCGCGCTTGCGGACGCGACGGTGCGTCGGATGCGGATGACGCCCGGCCAGCAACTGCTCAACGTCCTCGCCGATCCCAACATCGTCTATTTGCTGCTGATGGCGGGATTGATTGGGCTGTACTTCGAGTTCGCGCATCCGGGCGTGATCTTTCCCGGCGTCGCCGGCGCGATTTGCCTGCTGCTCGCGCTCGCGTCGTTCCAGGTTCTGCCGGTTAACCTCACCGGCCTGCTCTTGATTTTTCTCGGCGTCGGATTGCTCATATCCGAGGCTTTCGTTACCAGCTATGGAGTCCTCGGCCTGGGCGGCGTCACCGCGTTCGTTATCGGCTCGCTGTTTCTAATCGACACGTCGAAGACCGACTTGGCGGTTAATCGCAACATCATATATGGCGCCGCGGCCGCGTTGACGCTCATCATCCTCGGCATCGGATACATCGTCGCGCGCGATCGCGGCAGCCGCTCGACCACGGGCGCCGAAGGCATCGTCGGCGAGGTCGGCGAAGTGCGCGAGGCGATCGCTCCCGGCGCGCCAGGCAAGGTGTTCGTGCATGGCGAGATTTGGCGCGCGGTCAGCACCGACGCGCTCGATCCCGGTGCGCGTGCGCGTGTGAAATCGATCAACGGCCTGGAGTTGCAGGTGCAGAAGCTGGCGTAGCGCCCGAAGATAGCGCAGGGTATCGGAATGCCTTGCGCGCTTGGGGGCGAAGGAGAATCGCGATGGCGACCGGAGTCGGCATAATCATCTTCATCGGCGCAATTTTCGTTTTGAGCGGACTCAAAGTCCTCAACGAGTACGAGCGCGGCGTGGTCTTTCGACTTGGCCGTCTCACGCCATATCGCGGGCCGGGCATAATTTTTGTAATTCCCGTGCTCGAGCGGATGGCGCGAATCGATCTGCGGACCGTGACGCTGGACATCCCGCCGCAAGACGTCATCACCAAGGACAACGTGACGGTCAAGGTCAGTGCGGTGCTGTATTTTCGCGTCGTCGACCCGTCGCGCGCGGTCACCGAGGTCGCGAACTACCTGTTCGCCACGATGCAGCTGGCGCAGACCACGCTGCGCTCCGTCGGCGGTCAGACCGAGCTCGACGAGCTGCTCAGCCAGCGCGACAAGCTCAACGCACGCATCCAGGAAATAGTGGACTCGCAAACCGAGCCGTGGGGCGTGAAGGTCACGCTCGTCGAGTTGAAAAATATCGACCTGCCGCAGGACATGCAGCGCGCGATCGCGGCGCAGGCCGAGGCCGAGCGCGAGCGGCGCGCCAAAGTGATCGCGGCCGAGGGCGAATTCCAGGCGTCGCAGCGGCTCGCCGATGCGGCCGAGATCATGAGCAAGAGTCCCATCACGCTCCAGCTTCGCTATCTGCAGACGCTCAAGGAGATCGCGACCGAAAACAATTCTACCACCGTCTTTCCGATGCCGATCGATCTGTTCGAACCATTCCGCGCGTTCGCAAAACTGGCGGGCGTCGGCGACGACAAGCCCAAAGACCTGAAGCGGCCGCATCGTTTCGTTCGCACCAAACTGAATTTTCGGAGAAAATTTCGGACCCTATGGGCAAGCTGATAATGGTTCGCCATGGCGAGAGCGAAGGCAATGCGATTCGGCGGTTCACTACGTCGGGCGAGGCGAAAATCACGGACCTCGGTCGCCGCCAGGCGCTCGATGCCGCCGTCAGAATCAAGCTGATGTTTCAACCGATTCGCTTGATTGCGAGCACCTTCGCGCGCGCCCGCGAGACGGGACTGATTATCGCTGCCGAACTTGGCATCCCGATCGAATACGAGGCGCAGTTCCGAGAGCAGAGTCTCGGCGATCTCGCCGGGAAGCCGTACGAGTCGATCGCCAACGATCCCACCTTCGATCCGAAGCGCTCGTGGACGTGGCGCGCGCCCAACGGCGAGAGTCATGAGGATGTGCTGAGGCGCGTCGCGCCGGTGCTCGATCGCGTCGCCAGAAAATATCCCGACGACGAGATCGTGATCGTCAGTCACGGCGGAGTGATGCGCACGGTTTGGGCGCACGTTACCGGAAAATGGGAAAACACGCACGTGCCGCCCAACTGCGGCATCATCGCGATCGAGCATCACGGCGGCCGCTATCGCGAGCCCGAAGTGATCTACGGAGAAACCCCGGCCCGCGAAACGGGCGGATGATTTCACACCTTACCCGCGCCTGGCAAAACCGAATCGAGAAATTCCTGACTGCGCAGCCGCCGATCGACAATTGAGCCGATAAACCGCGCCAGTGCGAGTGCACCGTCCGCACCCGCTGCCTCCGAACCGGGCGACTCGTTCATCGGCGCGTGCCCAG
The DNA here is from genome assembly GCA_963805315.1 of uncultured delta proteobacterium. Taxonomy (GTDB): domain Bacteria; phylum Desulfobacterota; class Binatia; order Binatales; family Binataceae; genus Binatus. Next base: position 38,685 of record CAWDTQ010000014.1, on the reverse strand, counting down.
TCGCGCGAGGATTGCCGCGCCTCTGCCCGACATTTTGATCGCACCCTCAGCCACCGACGGCCGGCATTTCGCGCATACGATCCCGCCGCGCGACACGACGAAATAAACCGTTGCGCCATTGTCGCCGTTGCCGCCGTTGCAGGTCGCGCAGATGCGGCAGCGCTTGAACTCGAGTCCGAAGCCCGCCCATCCCAACAGCCGCATTTCGAATGCTTGCCGGATGGCCGCGTCCGCAAACCGCGTGCTGAGCGCGCCGAGGCCTTCTGACAGCACTCGATACGCATCCGCAGCCTCGCTCTCCTCGGTGGTCAGCGCGTCGGTGAGTTCGAGCATGTAGCTGCCGAGCGCGATCTTCGCGAGATCGTCGTCGAGCACGTGCTGCGTCAAATCGGCGGCTTCGGCGCGCGTGATAAACACCAACTGCCCGTGAGGCCGCCGCCGGTAGTGCAGCACGACGTGCGAGAACGGCTCCAGCTTGCGCTCGAAGCGATGCCTCGACGCCTTGGCGCCCTTGGCGATTCCGCTGAGCTTGCCCGCGTTCAGCGTCAGCAGCGTGACGATTCGATCCGACTCGGCGTAGTCGCGCGCACGAAGCACGATCGCCGGCGTTGATTCTTCGATCGGCATTTTCTAGTCGCCGACGCTTCTGCGGAACACGGCTTGCTGAATGTCTTTCACCTCGACGCGCATCCGCTCCGCGTTGGCAATCGCCCTGCCCGAATCCGACGCTTCCTTCAGCAGCAGGTCGAAGCGCGCGGCGATATTCGCGAGCTTCGCATTCGCCTCGGTCAGTGCGCGCCGCCGCAGCTCCTCGCTTTCCCACGCGCCCTCGGCGTATTCGCGTAGCTCGCGGCTCTCGAACACCAGCTCCTGCAGCTTGTCCTCGTATCCTCTGACGATTCGGCGCAACGCCTCGACGACTTTGGGACGCTCCTCGGGATCCTTCCACAGCACGTGCGCGAGGAACATCAGATCGTCTTCGGCCACTGCGGTGCGGCCCGCGACGATCGCGTGCGCGCGAAGAATGCCGAGCGAATTTTTCCAGCGCCGATCCGAGACGACGATTTGCTCGCGTGCCAGCTCGCGCCTGATTTGCGCAATCGCCTCGAGGATCGCGCCGGGTACGGTGACCGCCGCTGCCGCCGCACGCAACTCGTCGAGCTCCGCAAATTTAAGCGTAGTGCGCGCGCGCTCCGGACCGCCGGCCATCATGCGGATGAAGCCGTGCTCTTCGGTAATGTAGTCGGCCATGAAGCGCAGCATAAAGCGATCGTAAAGCGCAGTCAGCTCGTCCTCGTCGGGCAGTTCGTTCGACGCGCCAAACATCGTGATGAGCGGCACCGGGATTCGCTCGCGACCGTTGTGGAAAATCCGCTCGTTAATGATCGTCAACAGCGCGTTGAGGATCGACGAGTTGGCCTTGAAGATTTCGTCCAGGAATGCGATGTGCGCCTCGGGCAATTTGTGGGTGGTAACGCGCCGATAGTCGTCTTCTTCGAGGCCCTTCAGGCTGACGGCGCCGAAAATTTCCTCCGGCGTGCTGAACTTCGTCAGCAGCCACTGAAAATAGTTCGCGCCTTCGATTCGCCGGCACAGTTCGTCCGCCAGCATCGACTTGGCCGTTCCTGGCGGCCCGATTATCAAGACGTGATTCGCCGACAGCATCGCCACGATTGCGCCATCGATCAAATCGATTCGTTCGAGGAACATCCGGTTCAGTTCTTCGCGGATACGCGCGAGCTTCGATATTGCAGTGTCTGCCATTTGCCTGTTCATCATGATCTCTACCAGACCGCGGCTAAAGACTTAACCCCACGCGCGCTTCGAGGCTTGCCGCCGCTCCGCTGCCGGCGCTAGATCAGATAGTTGGAAGCGGGAGGAAGATCGCGATGGAAAAAGCGCTGAGCGGGGTCAAAGTTCTGGACATGACGCAGTTCGAGGCCGGCACCTCGTGCACCGAGATGCTCGCGTGGCTCGGCGCTGACGTCATCAAAGTCGAGTCGCCAAAGATGGGCGAGCAGGGCCGCTGGCTGCTCACCGAAAAGCAGGGGGTCGACTCCTACTACTTCATTTTGCTCAACGCCAACAAACGCGGCATCACGCTCAACCTCAAGAGCGAGAAGGGCCGCGCGATGTTCATTGACCTGGTCAAGCAAGTCGACATGCTGACCGAGAATTTCTCGCTCGGCACGCTCGAAGGACTGGGACTCGGCTACGATCGCCTGCGCGAAATAAATCCGCGACTCATTTACCTGACTATCAAGGGCTTCGGCACGCACGGTCCGTATAGCAAGTACAAGAGCTTCGACATGATTGCGCAGGCATCCGGCGGTGCGATGTCGCTCACCGGCTTTCCCGGTTCGCCGCCGCTCAAGCCCGGACCGACAATCGGGGATACGGGCACCGGCATGCATGCAGCGATCGGCGTGCTCGCCGCGTACATCCAGCGCGAGCGCACCGGCAAAGGACAGAAAGTCGAAGTCGCGATGCAGGAAGCCGTTCTGAACTTCGTGCGCGTCCCGATGATGGGCACGTACGTCACGCACAAACCCACGCCGCGCACCGGCAACCGCGTCGGCGGCGGCGGTCCCGGCGACATCTACAAATGCGCGCCCGGCGGCGACAACGACTATTGCTACATCCTGTGCACCTCGCCCGAGATGTTCGAGAGCCTGTGGAAGGTGATCGGCCGCCCCGAAGTCGCAAGCGATGAACGGTTCGCGGGACGAAACCGCGCAAAAAACGTCGACCCGCTGACTGAGATGATCAACGAATGGACCGGGCGTCACACCAAGTTCGAGGTGATGCGCATTCTCGGCGAGGCCGGCGTCCCGTGCGGCGCCGTGCTCGACAGCGTCGAGTTGCTCAACGATCCCGCACCTGAAAGAGCGCGGCATGATCGTCACGATCAAGCATCCCGTGCGCGGTGACTTTACGATGCCGGGATGTCCGGTGCGTCTGGAAGACTCGCCCGTCGAAGTGACAGCCGCGCCTCTCCTCGGCCAGCACAACGCCGACGTCTATGGCGAGTTGCTCGGCCTTGGCGCCGGCCAGCTCGAAGACCTCAAGCGCGAAGGCATCATCTAGATGCGGCTCAGTTGATCGGGCGCGGCGACCTGTTCGAAGCGATCGAGTACCTGCGCCGCGAAGGCGAGGGCATCCTCGCACGCTTCGCGCGATCGAAGCGCGGCGTCGTGTACGCCGATCTTCGCTTCGAGGTTGTCTTCAATCGTTCCGGCGCCGCCGTGAATGGCGAGCCGCGCGACGGCTCTGAGAGCGAGAGCGCCGCGTACGCGGTCTCGGTTCATGTAGCCGACCGGGCGGGCCCAGTCGGTCACGGGCAAACAGGCGCGGAAATTGGCGCGCTGGCGAGCCGGCCGGCGAAGCTCGTCGCCGAACTTCGGCGCGGACTCAACGAAGCTTACGATCGCGCGCGTTTCAGCGCTCGAAAAAAAGCAGAACTGATCGCACACCTCGGCGATGCGGCGAATGGCTTGCTCGTCGCGCAGATTCCACCGCGCGAAAAAGTTCGCGACGACGTCGAGGCGAGCTTTCGCCGCGATCCGCGCTCGCTCTCGACCGACGAGCTTAAGAAAATGTCGCTCGACGCGTCGCATGAAGTTGCGGCCCTCGGCGACGCGATCGCATACCAGGTCGTTGCCGCCATGACTGAGTTTCGCCGCGAGATTTTCATCGACACCGCCGGCACGGTGATCTCGCAGGCGTACGCGTTTTCGCAGGGCGACTGCTATGTCGTCGCGCAAATCGGTGATGGCTACCAGGAAAGCTACGATTCGATCGGCCAGCAGCGCGGGCTTGAATGCCTCAGCGACGGATGGCGCGGCGAGCTGATGCCGAATCCTTCGCTCGCGAAATTCTGCGTCAACCTGGCCACCGAGGCGCGCGAGCTTGCCGGCGCCCCGGTCCTGAAACCGCCCGACGGCGAAGTCGTCGTCGTTACCGACCCGCATTTCAACGCGCTTCTCTCGCACGAGGTGATCGGCCATCCATGCGAGGCCGATCGCGCGCTCAAGATGGAAGCCGCATACGCAGGACGCAGTTGGTTCCTGCGCTCACTGGCGGACAACCAGTTGGGCAAGGTGGTCGCCTCGCCTCTGCTGTCCGCATGCTCCGATCCGAGCCTCGACGGCTACGGCCACTACCGCTACGACCACGAAGGAACGCGCGGTTGCCGTGTGATGCACATCGAGCGCGGCATCTTCAGCGGCTTCCTCAATTCGCGCGCGACCGCCGCGGCGCTCGGCGCGGCGCCCAACGGCTCGGCGCGTGCGAGCGAAGGATGGCATGTGCCGTTGATCAGAATGTCCAATACCTTCTTCCTTCCCGGCGAAACGGCGCCCGATAAAATCATCGCCGACGTCGAGCGCGGCTACTACGTCTGCGGCCATCAGATTCCATCGATTTCCGAGTCGCGCGAGAACTTCCGAATCTCCGCGCGCCGCATTCACGAGATCGATCACGGACGAATCGGACGCCTCTATCGCTCCGGCAGCGTGATCGCCGACTCGAAGAGCTTCTTCACCAACGTCGACGCAGTCGGCAACGATCTGCGGCTGATCGCGATCCCGAACTGCGGCAAGGGCCAGCCGATGCAGGTCAAACGAATGTCCAACGGCGGGCCGACGCTACGCTCGCGCGCACGCCTGGCGGGCAACTGATGCGCCCGCTCGCCGAGCTCAAGTCCTTCACCCGCGAAGCGGCGCGGATTCTCGCGCGCGAGAAGGACCTCGCGAGCTACGAGATCTATTGCGCTACGGCAGAGCACCGAATCGCCCGCCTCAACTATACTTCTGACATACCGAGCCGCGGCCTCGAGGAGTTCAAGTCGCTTCACGCTGACGGATTCCAGTTGCGCGTCGCGATGCGCCGCGATCCGCACGAAGTTGGCGTCGCGTTCGAAGCTGGCGACTTCAGCGCGGACTCCATCCGCGACGCGCTCCGCCGAGCACGCAGCGCCGCCGTCGTCGATCCGCATTTTCCTGGTTTTCCGTCGGTTCCGCTCGGCCGCAAGCTCGCGCGATCTGAAAAAAGCGACCTGGCGAGAGTGGGAGACGGTGCGATCGCCGCCGCCGCGTGGGACGTGCTCGACGGTGCGCTCGCTGCATTCGCGAAGCGCCCCGCAAAACCTCGAACCGATCGCCCCGGTTTGATCATCGGCGGCGACGTATCGGTGATTCGCGATCGAATCGCGATGTTCAATTCGAACTTCGCTGAAATTCGCACTGACGAAAGCGCGCATTTCAACGGATCCGTCACGTCGATAATCGAATCGCTCGACGCCAAGGGGACGGCGAACGCGCTTGGTGATTCCGCCGCTGCGATGCGCCGCGACGCCCGTCTGCTCGGCCGCGACGCCGTCTGCCGCGCGCTTGCTCTGTCTCACGGAGTGCGACCTGCGGCGGGGAAATTTCGCGTGGTGCTGGGCCCGCAGCCGGTTGCCGAGATTCTCAACTACATGGTGATGGGCTCGCTGACGACCGGCGCGTTTCACGCCGCCAGTTCCGCCTATCACGCGAAGTTCGGAGCGCCTGTGATGGACTCACGCCTGACTCTCATTGACGACCCGAAGTTCGGCGCCGGCGCGCTTCGCCGTCAAGTCACGTGCGAGGGAATCCCCACGCGCCGTGTCGAATTGATCCGCGACGGCAAGCTTGTCGGCTTGCTCTCGAATTTCTACGACACTCATCGCATGCTCACCGACGAGCATCGCGCCGAAAAGCTTGGGCCCAGTGCATCCGCGACGCCCGCCTTTCCACCGCTGAGCGGTTACCGGCTGGGCGAAGGCGGCGGCAGGCGCTTCGACGCGAGTCCCGGTTCAGCCGGCACCAACGTCGTGATGCGCGCGCGCGGCGGAGTCAGCGAACGCGAACTCGTGCGCGCTGTCGGCGACGGAATCTACGTCGGCCGCATCTGGTATACCTATCCGATCAACGGGCAGCGCGCGGGAGACTTCACCTGCACCGTCACCGGCGACTCCTACATTATTCGCGACGGCGAAATCGCCGTGCCGCTCGCCCCCAATTGTTTGCGCATGAACGCCAACATCGCGCAGGTGTTCGAGCATCCGCTCGCCGTTGGATCGCGGCCGCGTCCGGCCACGGTGTGGGGTTCGCCCGAGGCCTACTATGTTCCAGCTATAGCCGCGAGCTCGATCGATTTGGCCGAAGTCGCCTCCACCTGAGTTACGCGGCCGCTGAACTCGCGCGAACTTTCAGCGCCGCGGCGATCTTAGCTTTCGCGACAATGACCATCGACAGCCATGCGCACTTGTCGCAGATGAGTCCGCCGTTGCCGCCGGCGACCAGTTGCTTTACCTGCTTCGAGTCCTTTCCGCAGAACGAGCAATTCAACGCGACTTTTGTTTCTTCGCCCATCGTCGATTCCTCCGGCCGAAATTACATCCGCGCGATCACGTCGCGCGAAATTTCGTCGATGCAATCATCGTAGCCGTCCATCGGCGGGTTGATAAAGACCTGCGACAGACCTGCGCGCTCCAACGATCGCAGCCGCTCGACGACCTCCTCCTTCGTCCCGACTATCGTCGTTGCCGCGATCGTTTCGGGCGTCACGTACTTCTGCTCCAGCGGCGCGACGTACGTGCAATGCCCTATGTGCAGCTCGAGGTAACGTTCGGCCGCCGGCGTTTTCATCCGCGCCACGTACTCTTCGTACGCTTTGTACACCGGCGCGACCGCCTCCGGCAGGTAACCCGAGCGCGCGTATCCAGCCGCGATTGCATGAAAGCTCGCCATCACCCAGTGCCCGGTCATCGCCTTCACGCGCGGCGAATCGAGTTTCTCGCCCGGCCTAAGCACGCAAATGTGGGTGAGCGAGACGAGCGGCATTTTATCCGCACTTCGTCCCGCCTTCGACGCGCCTGCCTCGACGCTTTTCCGCACCACGCCGACTCGATCCGCGTCGGTTATTCCCGTCGTGATCACACCGTCGCCAAACTCGCCTGCGAGCGCGAGCGTCTTGGGACCGTTGGCCGCCACGTACAGCGGAATCCGGTCGTCGAGATTGATAAAGCGCCGATCGCGATGCAGGTACCTGATTTTCCGCTGAGCCCTTCGATGTTGTAAATCGCTTCGCCGTCGTGAAGCAGATCGTGAATCACGCGGACCTGCTCGCGAAACTCCGCCTGCTTGACCGGCGGTAATCCCATCACGCGCCGCCCCGTATGCCCCGTGCCGAATCCCAGAATCACGCGTCCCGGCGCAATCTGGTTTATCGTCGCGATCGAATGCACCGTCACCGGCGCGATCCGATTCGACGCAATCGCCACTCCCGTCCCGAGCTTGATCGTCTTCGTGTTCACGGCCGCCAGCGCCATGCACGCGTACGTATCGCCCCAAATCATGTGCGAGTCGGGAATCCACGCATGACTGAAGCCGCGCTCTTCGGCGTACTTGACGTCCGTGATCGCGCGCTCCGGCTTGGTGAATATCAGCGTTCCAAAATCCATCGTCGGCATCCTCCCGTCGGACGCGACTATAGCCGACCTTCACCGTCATCCGCCAAAGCGAGCTGTGGTGCGACGCCGATTGCCGCGAACACGCGATGCATCACGCGCATCGGATCCTCGGGCCACCGCGCGGACAGCATCGCGCGCAGCTCGTCGTCGAATGCCGCAACGGCCTCTGGCGCAAGGCTGGCGCCCACTCCGGCGCTGGCGCGAATCCGCCCGCGCCAGGCCTCGTGCGTGTAAATCGCGTCGATGTCGAATGAAAACGTTTCGATATTTCCAAAGCCCGCGACCGCCATGTCATGCGGCCACTGCGGATGGATTCCCAGACCGCCGCCGAACTTCCACTTCGGATTGTGCTTCTCGATCAACTTCTCCGTCGCCTCGGTCATGTTGCCGGGCAGCGGAATCCAGTCGAAATGCGCAATCACGAGCCGGCCGCCCGATTTCAACACGCGCCGCGCTTCCGCAGCCGCGCGAGAACGATCGAACCAATGCCAGCATTGTCCCGCGGTCACGAGATCGAACTCGGCCGCGGGCAATCCCGTCTGTTCGGCGGCTGCGTTCACGTACTTCACGACGACTCCTGCTGCTCGATCCAGTTCTGCCGCTTGCTCCATCAGAGGCGCCGATCGATCGAGCCCGGTCACTTCGCATCGCCGAAGCGCCAGCCCTCGCGCGATCGTTCCCGTGCCGGTTCCCAGGTCTAGCGCGCGCATTCCCCCGCGCAGGATCCCCGCGGCCTTCAACCGTTCGAAAAATTCGTCGGGAAAACCCGCGCGATGACGCCCATAGTCGCTCGCCGTCTTTCCGAAATCCCCTCGCAACTCCCTGAATCGCACTTCCGCCGAGCTCATGCCCGTTCCTCCGGTGAACTTGACTGTATATAACTGGTTCTATCTTGATGCAAGTTGATTGGATGCCCTTGACCTGCCCCCTGCGCGCATGGCGTGATTCTCGTAGTGGCGACTACCAATCCCGAACGTGCCAAGTCCGAACGCGCGGGCATGATGACAGCCAACGAGGCGGCCGATCAGCTCGGCGTCAAGCTCGGCACGCTCTACGCCTACGTCAGCCGCGGTTGGCTGAAAAGTTACCGCCGCAAAGTCGGCCGCCAGGCGCTCTATCGACGCGCCGACATCGACGCGCTTCGCGGAGTCGTTTCCACCGAGCGTGGACGCCGTGGCCGCAGCCTGCCTGCCGCATCGACGTGGGTCACCGTCGCGCAACCCAAGAGCATCGACGACGGCGCGCCCGGTGTCATCGTCGCGGAGTCCGCCGTCAGCTCGATCAACGAGGGCAAGCTCGCCTATCGCGGCTATCCGATAGAGGAAATCGTCGCGCTCGCCTCCTTCGAGGAAGTTTGCCTCCTGCTGTGGAGCGGTGAGCGCCCGGTCGCGGAGGAAATCGCGGCGCTGCGTGCCGAAATCCACGGCGCGCAGATGCCGCCGTCTGTTGCCGACGCTCTCGCCGCCGTGGGTGACGACGCGCCTCCGCTGCTCAGGCTGGCGGCCGTGATGCCGAGCCTCGCCGCGTGGGATCGTCGTCAGCCGCCGCGCACGCGAATCGATCGCGCCAAGCTCATCATCAGTCAGCTCCCGCTTGCACTCGCCCAGCCTCCGGCACCCGGCCCGCCTGGCGGCCCCGGCATGGCCGGACGCCTCCTCGGATGGGTCCCCGGCTCGACCGCCTCCGACTGGGAAGTCGCCGCACTCGACCGCGTGCTGATCGCGTGCGCGGACCACGAGCTCAACGCCTCGACTTTCGCCGCCCGCGTCATCGCGAGCACCGGCGCAGACCTCTTCGCCTCCGTGCTCTCTGCATTGTGTTCGCTGAGCGGTCCGATCCACGGCGGCGCGTGCGATCGTATCGAGTCGATGTTCGCTGAGCTTGAATCCGGCGTGCGCGTCGACGAATGCCTTGCGGCTTTCACCCGCGAGCATCGCCTGCCGCCCGGCTTCGGTCACGCAATTTATCCCGACGGCGATCCGCGCGCCGCGCTGCTGCGGCAAGTCGCTCAGACCATCGCCAAGCGCCGCGGCCGCCGCCTGTTCGAGACCGCGCAGAGAGTCGAAGGCGCCGTAGCGAAGCGCGAACGCCTGCGCCCCAACCTCGACTTCTATCTCACCGTATGCGTCCGCATGCTCGGATTTCAGCGCTCGATGCCCGCCGCAATTTTCGCCATCGGCCGCGCCTCGGGATGGATCGCGCACGCGCTCGAGCAGTACGCCGACAACCGCCTCATCCGTCCGCGCATGCGTTATCGCGGCGCCCCGCTGCGCCACTGGGAATAGACTCCCGCTTCCGCAAAGTCGCTCGCGCAGTTTATCTTTGACGCGAACCGCCGCGGCGTCGTATTGAAGGTACTCGGAGGTTGCGCAAATCAAAGCGATCGCAAAGACTCGCCCCGCGCCCGGCGCGGAAGTGATCGACGCCGCCGTGCCGGCCCCCGCCGACTCCACGCTGCTCGTTCGCGTCGGCGCGTGCGGCGTATGCGGCTCCGACCTCCACATAGTCGATTGGGAACTCGGTGCGGAGCGGATGGTCGCGCGGCTCCCCGTCATTCTCGGTCACGAACCCGCCGGCGAAGTCGTCGAGGTCGGCGCGCATGTCACGAATTTCAAAGTCGGCGATCGAGTCGCGCTCGATCCCTTCGGCCATTGCGGGCGATGCGGTCCGTGCCGCGCCGGCCGCTTCCATCTTTGCTCCGCGCCCACCACGCTCTCCGGCGCTTTCGCAGAATTCACGCTCGCGCCCGTCGCAAACGCGCATCTCGTTCCCTCCAGTATGAACATCGAACAGGCCGCGTTGCTCGAGCCTTTCGGCACCGGCCTTCACGCCGTCGAACAATCATGTCTCAAGGCAGGCGACAGTGCCGTCGTCGAGGGCCCTGGACCGATCGGACTCAGCATCGCCCTTGCCGCGCGCGCCCTCGGCGTCACTTCGATAGTAATGACCGGGCTTGCGGTGGACGCGGATCGTCTCGCGCTCGCCCGCACGATGGGATTCCGCACCGTCTCGGTGGGCGATCGCGACTGGATCGAGCAAGTGCGCGCAATGCTGCCCGCCGACGGCGCCGACGTGGTCTTCGACGCTGCCGGCGCCATCGATTCGCCGCGCGAGTTGCTCCGCCGCGGCGGCCAGCTCATCGAAGTCGGATGGCCCGCGCGCGATCTCAAGTCCGCCGAGTTGCGCTCACTGTTTTTTCACGGCGTTACGATTATCAACTCCCGCATCCGCACTCCGGAGACCTGGCGTCGCGCGATCGCGATGGTCTCGAGCGGGGCGGTCGACTTACGTCCGATGGTCACCCATCGCTATTCTATTTCCCACGGCCTCGAGGCATTCGATCTCCTGCGCGAGCGCCGCGGTGTAAAAGCACTGATTATCCCCGGTGATTAGCTATTAGCTAATCGAGTAGTATTCGGAGGAATATCATGAAAGACGGATTCAAGATCGCTGATGTAGATACTCACTTGATGGAACCCGACTATGTATTCGAACGATATATCGACGAACGCTACAAATCCGCGGCACCCAAAATGGGTATCGCGCCCGAATCCGGCCGCCGCACGTTCCTGGTCGAAGGAGAACCATTCACGCGCGAAAAAGGCAAGTATCCGATGGCGGCGCCCGGCTTCCTGACGCCGTTCGCAAGGCGATGAAGCGTTTCGAGCGCGCCGCCAAGCTCGGGTTCAGCCCCGAAAGCCGAATCATGGACATGGACGAGCAGGGCGTTGACGTCCAGATTGTCTATCCGACCGCAGCCGGCCAGATGCTCGGCCGCGAATTCCGCGACCCGCAACTGCTCGCTGCCTGTTGCCGCGCCTACAACGATTGGAGCGCCGACTACTGCTCGAAGACCCGCGATCGCGTGAAGTGGGCCGCCATTTTGCCCATGCAGGACGTGGGCGAATCGATCAAGGAAGCGAATCGGGCAGCGAGAAACGGCGCCATCAGCTTTTATGTACGCCCCAACCCGGTTCGTGGCAGGGCAATCTTCCACGAGGACTACCTGCCGCTTTGGGCCGAGGTAGAAAAACTTGGACGCCCGATCTCCACTCACGACTCGGGCTCCGCGTCGGTCGAGTCGTTCGGCGATCGGATGGACACTCACGTCACCGGCCACATCCTGTCGCATCCGTTCGAAGCGATGGCGGCAATGGCGGGTCTCATCTGGTATGGCGTCATCGAAAAATTTCCGAAGCTCCGCGTCGTCCAGGTCGAGGCTGACGGCGGATGGGTTCCGTACTGGCTGCAGCGGATGGAGCAGCATTGGGACTTCAGCGGCAATTCGGAGCACGAGTATTTGAGCAAACGCCCGACTGAGTATTTCAAAAGCAACTTCTTCGTGGCCTTCCGTGGCGACGAACCGACCATGAAAGCCGCACTCGATATAGTCGGCGACAACAACTTCCTTTGGGACACTGACTATCCACACCCGGACGGCACCTTCCCCTGGGGCATCGACGCTTTGCTGAAGCAATCGATCCCTTTCTCGAGCAAGAAGAAAATCTTGTGGGACAATGCGACACGGGCTTTCGGCTTCAACTGAGTAATCAACGTGGATTTCGAATACACCGCCGAACAGGAATCCTTCCGCCACAAGGTCCGCGCCTGGCTCGACGCGAACCTCCCCAAAGATCTCTGCGTCGACGACGCGCAGGACGAACGCATCGCGCCCAATCGCGACGTCTTCGAGCGTCGGCGCGCGTGGCAGGCGAAACTCCACAGCGCCGGATACGCCGGCTTGTCGTGGCCCATGGAGTACGGCGGCCACGCCGTCAGCCTCATCGAGCAAGTCATCTGGGACGAGGAGTATTCGCGCGCCCGCGCGCCCGTGCTGCCCGGATATTTCGGACTCGGCCTGTGCGGTCCGACGCTGATGAACTGGGGCACCGAGGCGCAGAAGAAACGCTTCCTTCCGCGAATTCTCGGCGCCGACGACATCTGGTGTCAGGGCTACTCGGAGCCCGGCGCCGGTTCCGATCTCGCGGGCCTGTCCACGCGCGCCGCCGACATGGGCGACTATTTTCTCGTCAACGGCCAGAAAGTCTGGACCTCGGGCGCGCAATACGCCGACTGGATGTTCATGCTCGCGCGCACCGACCCCGAGGCGCCCAAGCATCGCGGCATCAGCTACCTGCTGCTCGACATGAAAAGCCAGGGCATAACAGTGCGCCCGCTGGTCCTGATGAATGGGCACTCGCATTTCAACGAAGTCTTTTTCGACAACGTGCAGGTGCCGAAGGAAAACCTGGTCGGCCCGCTCAACGAAGGATGGAAAGTCGCGATGACGACGCTCAGCTACGAGCGCTCGTTCGCCGGCGGTGGCGGTCACGGCTCGCAGGTCCGGCGCCTCGTGGAGCTCGCGAAGATCGTCAACATCGACGGCAAGCCCGCATGGGAACAGCAATGGGTGCGCCAGCAGCTCGCGCAATTCATCATCGAATGCGAGGCCGCGCGCTACACGCGCCTGCGCTCGCTGACGCGCCAACTCCGCGGACTGCCGCCCGGGCCCGAAGGCTCGATGCTCAAGCTGTTCGGATCCGAACTCGGCGTGCGCATCGCGCGCTTCTCGACTGAACTGCTCGGCGCCTACGGTCTCGTCGGCGAGCCGACCGCTGTCGTCGCGGATTCTCCGCGATGGCTGAACCGCGTGCTCAGCTCGCGCCAATACACCATCGCGGGCGGCACCAGCGAGATCCAACGCAACATTATAGGCGAGCGCACGCTGGGCCTCCCCAAGGGTTGATCCCGACACTCCAACGATCGGCGAGGTACTCAACATGGAACTGGAACTGCTATTCGAAATCACCGCCCAAATCGCGCCGCCAATACTCATTCCCGATACCCCCGACGGAACCCGCGTCGTCGTCCACGTGACCGGCGGCAAATTCGAAGGTCCGCGCCTGAAGGGCGCCGTGCTCGCCAGCGGTGCCGATTGGTTCCTGGTTCGCCCCGACGGCAAGGTCGGCCTCATCGACGTGCGGCTCGTACTGAAAACGGACGACGACGAGAACATCTATATGACCTATACGGGACGGGCGAAGATCGGTCCGAGCGGACCCACCGGTCTGGCCACGACGCCGGTCTTCGCGACCTCGACCAAGGGCAAATATGCCTGGCTCAACGATGTCCAGGCATTCGCCGTCGGCGAACCAAATCCCGCCGGCGTCACCTACAAAGTCTACATTCCGCAGTAAGGTCAGCCGGCGAGCTTTGCGCGCAGGATGTCGTTGATCACTTTCGGATTTGCTTTTCCACCCATCGCTTTCATTACGGCGCCGACGAAAAATCCGAATAGCTTGTCGCGTCCTGCGCGATACTCGGCGACCTTCTCCGGATCCGCCGCGAGTATCTTGTCGCATGCGGCCGCGATCGCGCTTTCGTCCGACACTTGCGCGAGTCCGAGCTCCGCGATTGTCGCCTCTGCACCTTTGCCCGATTTTGCCATCGCGGCAAACGCGGTTTTTGCAGCGTTCAGACTTATCTTCTGTCCTTCGACCATCCGCAGCAGCGCGCCGACCTCTGCCGCCGGCGGCACAGCTTCACTGAACTGCTTGTCGGACTCGCGGGCGACGCGCAGCACTTCGGTCATCACCCAGTTCGCGGCGCTCTTGCGATTCTTGAGTCCCGGCAGCGTCGCTTCGAAGTAGTCGGCGACGTCGCGATCGGCGATCAGCACTCCCGCTTCGTACTCCGTCAGTCCTTCGCGCACGTAGCGGGCTTTTCTGTCGGCCGGCAGCTCAGGCATCGATGCGCGCACCTGCTCGACCATCTCGGGAGGCACAATCAGCGGCGGCAGGTCCGGCTCGGGAAAATAGCGATAGTCATTCGCATACTCTTTCGAGCGCATCGGGCGCGTTTCTTTGCGCGCGGGATCCCACAGGAGCGTTTCCTGCGCGACTCTGCCGCCCGATTCGACAATAGCTATTTGACGACCGACCTCATACTCAATTGCGTCCTCGACGAAGCGAAACGAGTTGAGATTCTTAATCTCAGTCCGAACGCCATACTCAGTCGCGCCGCGCTTGCGCACCGAGACGTTACAGTCGCATCGGAAGCTGCCTTCCTCCATCTTGCCGTCGGACGCATCGACGTATCGAAGGATCGCGCGCAGTTGGCGCAAATACGCGCCCGCGTCGTCGGCCGAGCGCAGATCCGGCTCGCTGACAATCTCGATCAACGGCACGCCCGAGCGGTTGAAATCGACCAGGCTGGCGCTTTCGCCATGGATATTCTTGCCCGCGTCTTCCTCGATATGGATTCGCGTGAGCCTCACGCGGCGCGCGTCGCCATTCTCAGTCAGGGGCAAATCGATATAGCCACCCTTGCAGATGGGAGTTTCGTACTGACTAATCTGGTAGCCCTTCGGCAGGTCCGGATAGAAGTAGCTCTTTCGATCGAAAATAGAGTATGGCGCGATAGTACAATGCGCTGCGAGCCCCGTTCGAATAGCCAGTTCCACGACACGCCGATTCATCACCGGCAACACGCCCGGCATTCCCATGCACACCGGGCAGACGTTCTCGTTCGGACCCGCGCCGAAAGTCGTCGAGCATCCACAGAAAAGTTTCGAGCGGGTCAGGAGATGGGTGTGGACTTCTAGTCCAATCACCGCTTCGTATGCTTCCCGGTTCATTGCATTTCCGTCAGACCGCGGGCGGTCGCGGCTTGAAAGCTCCGGTGCGCTCGAACGCGTCGCCCGCGCGCAGGATCGTTTCCTCTGCGAATGGCGGTGCGATTAGTTGCATCCCGATCGGCAAATTGTTCGCGTCGTGCCCGCACGGCATCGACATCCCGGGCAGACCGGCCAGGTTAACCGAAATAGTAAAGATGTCCGACAGGTACATCGTGAGCGGATCGTTCATCTTCTCGCCAATCTTGAACGCGGTCGTCGGCGCGACGGGAGTTACGATCAAATCGCACTTTTCGAACGCGCGCTCGAAATCGTTTCGGATCAACGTGCGCACCTTCTGCCCCTTGAGGTAGTACGCATCGTAGTAGCCGGCAGACAGCGCGAAGGTGCCGAGCATGATCCGACGTTTGACCTCGGCGCCGAAGCCTTGCGCCCGCGTCGTTTCGTACAGCGCGATATTGTCCTCGGCGTTGACGCGCAAGCCGTAGCGGATACCGTCATAGCGCGCGAGATTCGCGCTGGCCTCGGCGGTCGCGACGAGGTAATACGCTGCAATCGCGTAGCCGGTGTGCGGCAGCGAGATTTCAACCGTCGAGGCGCCGAGCGACTCGTAGTTCTTGAGCGCGGCGCGCACCGACTTCTCGACCTCGGGCTGCATCCCCTCGACAAAGTATTCGCGAGGGACGCCGATTCGCAGTCCTTTGACGTTGCCCGTCAGGGCGCGTTCGTAGTCGGGCACCGGACGCGCCGAGCAGGTCGAGTCGCGAACATCCTTGCCCGCCAGAGTGCGCAGGATTATCGCGGCGTCGCGCACCGATTTCGCAAACGGACCGACCTGGTCGAGCGACGACGCGTACGCGACGACGCCGTAGCGGCTGACGCGGCTGTAAGTCGGCTTGATTCCGACCACGCCGCAGAACGACGCCGGCTCGCGAATCGATCCGCCGGTGTCGGTGCCGAGCGAACCCAGGCATTCGTGCGCCGCGACCGCGGCCGCGGAGCCGCCCGACGATCCGCCGGCGACGCGCGACGTATCGTGAGGATTCAGCGTCGCGCCGAACGCGGAGTTCTCCGTCGACGAGCCCATCGCGAATTCGTCCATGTTTGTCTTGCCGATGAATATCGCGCCGTCCGCGCGCAGCCGCTCGATCACGGTCGCGTCGAAAGGCGGGACGAAGTTCTCCAGGATTCGCGACGCGCAAGTCGTGCGCACGCCCTTGGTCGCGTAGATGTCCTTGATGGCGAGCGGAATTCCGCACAGCGCCGGTGCGTTGCCCGCCGCGAGGCGAGCGTCCGCCGCGCGCGCCTGCTCGAGCGCTTCCTTCTCGCACACGGTGATGAACGCGTGGAGTCGCGGCTCGGCGGCGGCGATGCGGTCGAGGCAATCGCGCGTCAATTGCGTCGCCGTAATCTCGCGCGCGTGGAGCTTCGACGACGCCTCGGCGATTGTGAGTTTGTTCAGTTCCGATGCCATGCTCGAAAAGACTTCTAATCGATTATTTTCGGCACTTTGAAGTAGCCGCGCTCGCGCGACGGCGCGTTTGCGAGCATCGCGTCGGCGGCCGGCCGGTTGGTGACCTCGTCGTCGCGCATCGGCATGCCGGCCTCGCCGACCTGCGTCGTCGGCGCGACGTCTTTGGTGTCGAGCTCGTTCAATTTATCAACGTAGGCAAGCATTTCATCCATATCGGCGCGCAGCCGCTCTTCGTCTTCGGGCGACAGTTCCAGGCGCGCGAGACGCGCGACGTGGCGCACCTGCTCGAGCGTTATTTTCGTTTCAGGCATGATGATTCCGCGCAAATCGTAACATTCCCGGCGATCCATGTCAGGTTCGTTCGCGAAATGGGGAAGGGTAAATCACAAGATCAAATGTGAAACCCGCCGTGGGTTCGCACTTCCCTGGGCAGGGGTGACCCCTGCACCCGATGTTAAGACGAAGATGCGGGACTTCGTCCCTGTTAGAACTTGTTTTCGGTGACGACTCGCGATTGGTCGATTTGGCATAGAGAGGCGATTTACACAATTAGTAGTGGTCCGGCGAGGGGTACACCACCATCGGTGGGTTCGTTCCGTCAAAAATTGTTTTTGTCGGCTGCGCGGGGGCCGCCCGATTTCGGGCGAGCGTGGCGAGTATGGGGCTGCCAGACGGTTGTCCATAGCATACGAATATCACACCAAATCCGCCGGGGTCAGGCTGAACAGTTCATCCTTGCGGTGACGGGCGCGGGCTTCTAGCCTTGTGTCGCGAGAATGGGGGCGCGTTGCATAAGATGAAGCCGCGCGGGTCGATGTCGCGGGCACTGGCGTGGTTCGCGAACATCCGAGTCCGGCTTCCGCTTGGGCGCCGAGGCGAGCGCGCTGCTGAGAAGTATCTGCGGCGCAACGGCTACCGGATCGTAGCGCGAAATTTTCGCGCCGCCGGAGCGGAAGTCGATCTCGTTGCGATGGACGCCGGCACGCTCGTCTTCGTCGAGGTGAAGACGCGACGCAGCCGCGCGGCGGGCGCGCCCGAGGAGGCTGTCGATGAGCGCAAGCAGAAACAGATGCGGCGCGCGGCTGAAGTTTTTGCGCGGCGCTATCGCGCCGACGACATCGAGATGCGCTTCGACATCGTGGCGGTTGACGCGTCGGGCAAGCGGCTGGAAATTGAACTGTTGAGGAACGCTTTCTGAATGCTGGATATCAAGCTGATTCGTGAGCGGCCCGATTTCGTTAAGGCTGAACTCGCCAAGCGAGGCGTCGAGGCTGCTGAAGTCGATCGCCTGCTCGAAGCCGATCAGAAGCGGCGCAAGCTTCAGGCCGAGGTCGATCAACTGCGAGCCGATCGCAAGCGGCGGGCGCGTGAAGTCGGCAAGCTGCCGCCGGAGGAACGAGCGGCCGAGATCGCGAAGATTCGAGCCGAGGAAGCGGATGAAGAAAAGCTTGCGAAGCTCTCGTCCGGTGAAACGATCGATGCCAGTAATCCGTTGCTGCTGCTCGGCACGCAACTCGGTGCTGCAGAGAAGCAGGTTGAGGAACTGGCGCTCACGCTTCCCAATATTCCTCGGTCGTATGTCGTCGTCGGCGCGAGCGAGGCCGACAACCGCGTCATCAAAACTGAAGGCACGCCGATCGAGTTCACCGCGTTCAAGCCCCTTCCGCATTGGGAGCTGGGCGAGAATCTCGGGATCATCGATTTCGATCGGGGAGTGAAACTGTCGGGGACGCGGTTCTATGTCCTGAGCGGTGCGGGGGCGAGGCTCCAGCGCGCTCTGATCGCGTGGATGCTCGACGTCAAGCGGGAGCAGGGATATCTCGAAATAATTCCGCCGCTGATGGTGAGTCGGGAGACTGCCACGAGCACCGGGCATCTGCCGAAGAACGCCGACACGATGTACCACGACGACGAGGATGATTTCTGGTTTATCCCGACCGCCGAGGTTCCGCTGACCAGCCTGCATCGCGACGAGACGCTCGACGACAGCGTCCTGCCTATTTACCTGACCGCGTACACGCCGTGCTTTCGGCGCGAGAAGATGTCAGCCGGGCGCGACGTGCGCGGCATCAAGCGCGGGCATCAGTTCGACAAGGTCGAGATGGTCAAGCTAGTGCGTCCGGAAACGTCGGACGATGAATTTCACAAGATGGTCAACGATGCCGCGGAAATTTGCCGGCGGCTGAAGATTCCGTTTCGCGTCGTCGAGCTGTGTACCGCGGATCTAAGTTTCGCGAGCGCGGTGACTTACGATCTGGAAATGTGGGCGCCGGGATGCGGCGAGTGGCTCGAAGTCAGCTCGGTATCCAATTGCACGGACTTCCAGGCGCGTCGCGCGAAGATTCGTTTCAAGACCAAGGGCGGCAAGCCCGAGCTGGTTCATACATTGAATGGTTCAGGGCTCGCGCTGCCGCGCACGATGATCGCGGTGCTCGAAAACTACCAGAACGAAGACGGCAGCGTGACGATTCCCGAGGTGTTGCGGCCTTACATGGGCGGCCTGGACCGTATCCGCAAGCCCGACCCGGTGCCGTAAAGACCGCATTTTATCGCAGTTTCGCCGTAAATTCGCGGATTCACTGCGATTTTCAGGCTCTGTAACACTCCCGCAACAATCGATGAGTATTATAAGCGCGACGGTTAGTCCGGTCGCGATGTAGCGGACGGCTCCGGACGTGAAAGCGGCGCGAAAATTTGAGGGAAGGGATCGCTTGTCCGAATTAGAAGGTTCGATGGCCGACAGCATTCCGGCGGTCAGGCGCGAGCGCACCAGGGCGCCCGTGCAGGTGCGACTGTTCGGCGATCGAATTTTCAACACCGCGACATTTGTACTTGCGCTGGCGATTCTCGCGTTGCTGGTGGGACTTGCGGTTGCGCTGATCGTCGACAGCTTTCCGGCGATTCGCGCGTTCGGTCTGCATTTCTTTGTCACCACCGAGTGGGATCCCGTCAATGACCAATACGGCGCGCTGCCGTTTATCTACGGGACGTTCGTTTCATCGCTGATCGCGTTGGTAATCGCGGTGCCGCTGAGCCTCGGCGTCGCCCTATGCCTGAGCGAGATGGCGCCCGACTGGCTGAGCCATCGGCTGGGCTTCCTGGTCGATCTGCTGGCAGCAATTCCGAGCGTCGTGTACGGACTGTGGGCCGTGTTCGTGCTGGGTCCGTGGATTCGGGACTACGTCGAGCCGCCGCTGGCGCATTACTTCGGCTGGCTCCCGTTTTTTCAGGGACCCAAGGTTGCAGTTGGGATGCTGTCGGCAGGGGTCGTTCTCGCAATCATGATCGTCCCGTACATTTCGTCGGTTTGCACCGACGTTTTCCGGGTCGTTCCGCATACGCAACGCGAAGCCGCGCTCGCGCTCGGCGCGACCAAGTGGGAGATGGTCAAGACGGCGGTGATTCCGTACGGGATGACGGGCGTGATTGGCGCGATCATCCTGGGGCTTGGGCCGCGCGCTCGGCGAGACGATCGCGGTCGCGATGGTAATCGGCAATTCGGCGGAGATTTCCGCGTCGCTGTTCAAGCCGGCCGCCACGCTGGCGAGCGTTATCGCCAACGAGTTCGCCGAGGCCACATCAGATTTATATGTAGCGGCGCTCATCGAGCTCGGACTGGTGCTGCTGATTCTCGGAATCGTGCTCAACGTCGTGGCGCGCGGGCTGGTGCTTGGCGTTCAGCGTCGCCGCTACCAGGAGACGGGCAAGTAATGGCAGCGGGCGCCTCAGTAACCTGCACGGCGAGACCAGCTATCGCTATCGCAAGTTCAAGAGCGACGCGATGATGGCGATCACAGTCGGCGCAACCATTGTGACGCTGATCCCGCTTTTCCTCGTGTTGGGCTATCTGCTGACCAAGGGCGTTGCGAGCCTGAACTGGGCGTTCTTTACGGCCATGCCGGCGCCGGTCGGCGAAAAGGGCGGCGGGATGGCCAACGCGATCGTCGGCACGCTCGAAGTCGTCGGCATCGCGTGCCTGATCGGCGTGCCTATCGGGGTCGGCGCGGGACTTTATCTGGCGGCCAATCGCGCGAGCCAGTTCACCAACTGGGTGCGGTTTTCGGCCGACGTGCTGATGGGCATACCGTCGATCGTCGTCGGGATTTTCGCATACGCAGTCGTGGTACGGCCGTTCGGCGGGTTCTCGACGCTGGCCGGTTCTGTCGCGCTTGCCGCGATCATGATTCCGCTGGTCACGCGCACCACCGAAGAGATGGTGCTGCTGGTGCCGCCGGAACTGCGCGAGGCGTCGCTGGCGCTGGGCGTGCCGAATTGGCGCACGACGCTGTCGGTGGTCGCGCGCACGGCGCTGTCGGGAATCACGACCGGCGTCATCCTGGCAGTCGCGCGAGTCTCGGGCGAGACGGCGCCATTGCTGTTCACCGCATTCGGTAACCGCTTCTGGTCAACGTCGCTGTTCCATCCGATCAACACGCTGACGGTCCAGGTTTACACTTACGCGATATCGCCGTTTGCCGACTGGCAGCGGCAGGCGTGGGCCGGCGCGTTGGTGCTGACGGGGATAATTCTCGCGCTCGAGTTGGGCGTGCGATGGGTGACGGGCGGGGCGGCGAAAGCGCCAAGGTAGCCATGGCTGAGAAGCTGGTAGTCAAAAATCTCAACGCGTACTTCTACAAGAATCGCGCGCTGCACGACGTCAGCCTCTCTTTCGAGGAGAACCGCATCGCTGCGATCATCGGCCCCTCGGGATGCGGCAAATCGACGCTGGTGCGATGTCTCAACCGCATGCACGAAGTGGTGCCGGGCGCGACTGCGACTGGCGAGGTGATTCTCGACGGCAACAACATCTACGGCGACGGGGTTGATCCGGTGCAGGTGCGGCGCCGAATCGGGATGGTCTTCCAGAAGCCGACGCCGTTCCCGACCATGTCGATCGAAGACAACGTCGCGGCCGGGCTGACGCTCAACGGCGTCGAGGTAAATCGCGCCGAGCGCGATGCGATAATCGAGCGAAGCCTGCGCCAGGGGGCGCTTTGGGAAGAGGTGAAGGATCGCCTGCGGCGGCCCGGCGGCAGCTTGTCGGGCGGACAGCAGCAGCGTTTGTGCGTCGCGCGCGCGCTGGCGGTTCAGCCCGAGGTGCTGCTGATGGACGAGCCGTGCTCGGCGCTCGATCCGATCTCGACTGCGCGCATAGAAGAACTATTGCTCGAACTGAAGTCGGCGTACACTATCGTTATTGTGACGCACAACATGCAGCAAGCTGCGCGATGCTCCGACATGACGGCCTTCATGTACACCGGTGACCTGATCGAGTACGGCGAGACCAAACAGATCTTCACGAATCCCACCAAGCGCGAGACTGAGGACTACATCACCGGGCCGATTCGGCTGATCTCGGGGAAGAGGAAGATGGATAACACGCAGCCGCAGCATACCAACAGGCAGTACGAAGAGGATTTGCGCGGCTTGCGCGCCGGTCTGCTCAAGATGGGCGGATTGGTCGAGCGTCAAATCGCCGAGGCGGTCGATGCGCTCGTCAATCGCGACAGCGATCACGCGCGCGAAGTAATCCAGCGCGACGAAGAAGTGAATCGGATGGACAACGACAACGACGAGCAGTGCATCCGGCTGCTCGCGCTGCATCAGCCGACTGCCAGCGACCTGCGCTTTATCACCACCGGGCTCAAGATCACGACTGACCTTGAACGCATCGGCGACAACGCCGTCAACATCTGCGAGCGCACTCTCGAACTGAACGAAGTGCCGCAGCTGAAGCCCTACATCGACCTGCCGCGGATGGCGGAAATCGCGCAGTCGATGGTCAAGGACAGCATCGACGCCTTCATGCGCGACGACACCGACCTGGCCGACCAGGTGATCGCGCGCGACGACGAAGTCGATTTGCTCAACTACCAGGTCTATCGCGAGTTGCTCAGCTACATGGCCGAAGATCCGCATACCATCGCGTCGGCGACGCGGCTGCTGTTCGTCTCCAAGTATCTCGAGCGGATAGCGGATCACGCGACCAACATCGCGGAGATGGTGACGTTCATGGTCAAGGGCAAAATGATCCGTCACGTCGAAACCAAGAAGCGCGGAACCTGATCAAGGTGGAGGGGAGGAAGCGATGAATCAAACCAGCCAGGCCACGAGCGCGCCGTCCGAAGCGCAGCGCGGACTTCGCTACCGCGTGCTGATCGTCGAGGACGACGCCGACATCCGCGAGCTGATCCGCTACAACCTCGCGCAGGAAGGCTTCATCGTCGAGGAGGCGGCCGACGGCGCGCAGGCGCTCGAGAAGGTCAAGCGGCGAGTGCCCGATCTGATGGTGCTCGATCTGATGCTGCCGGGGACGCCGGGGCTGCAGGTCTGCCGCCAGATGCGCGCCGAGCGCGAGACGGCGCACTTGCCGATACTCATCGTCACCGCCAAGGGCACCGAAGTGGACAAGGTGCTCGGGCTGGAGATGGGCGCTGACGATTACGTCGTCAAGCCGTTCAGTCCTCGCGAGCTGGTGGCGCGCGTCAAGGCGCTGCTGCGCCGCGCAAATCCGCTCTCAGAGCCGGACTCCGGCGGCGGAGCGTATGAGAAGGGCCGGCTGCGGATGGACTTCGGCACCTACCAGGTGTTCGTCGACGCCAACCGCCGGGAGCTGGCGCTGCGCGAGTTCGAACTGTTGAAATTTTTCGTGCAGCATCCGCTGCGGGTGTATACGCGCGAACAACTGCTCGACATGGTGTGGGGACGCGACACGTTCGTCGAACCGCGGACCGTCGACGTGCACGTGCGCCGCCTGCGCCAGCATATCGAGCGCGACGACGCCAATCCGGAATTGATCCTCACGGTGCGAAGCGTCGGCTACCGCTTCAACCCCGAAGCGCTTGGATAGATCACCGAACGCCGGCCTGATCGCAGCAATAGGAATCGGTCTCGCGCCGGCCGCCATACTACTGATAGTGCTCGCCGCCATCGGAGCGGTCTCGCCGGTGTGGGTCGTCGTTGTAATCGTGCTCGGGCTGTTGCTGGGCGCGATTCCCGCATCCGCGATCAGACGCGCGCTGTCGCGCCGCGCGGAGAGACTGGACGCCGTTGCCACCGCACTGCGGGACAGGCGTCCGCCGCCCCATCTGCTGCCCAACGGCAGGCGACGCGATGGGCCGCGCGGAGCATCACCTGCTCGACGCCGCCGACTCGATCGTCGCCGACGTGGACTCGCTGGCCGAGCAGCGCGACGAGTTCGAGGCCATCCTGCGCAGCATGGCTGAAGCGGTGGTCGTGACGGGAGCGCGCGGCGAGGTGATCCTGCTCAACGGCGCCGCGCGGCGTATCTTCGCTCTGGGAGCCGACACGGACTATCGCGACCGGCCGTTCGTCGAGCTATGCCGCGACCCGCGGCTGCAGGAGTTTGCCGGGCGCTCGATGCGATCGACCGACAACGACGTCATGAGCGCGGAAATCATGATCCAGAATCCCGCGCCGCTCCACGTCAGCGCGAGTGCCGCGCAGATTCGCACCTCGCGCGGGGCGGCGTGGGTGTTCGTCTTCCACGACATCACGCAGCTCAAGTCCTACGAGACGTTGCGCGCCGACTTCATCTCGAATCTCACGCACGAGTTGCGCACACCGCTGAGCGCCTTGTACGGCTACGCCGAAACACTCCTTCAAGGCGTGGACGATCGCGAAACTTCCACGCGCTTTCTCGGAATCATCGAGCGGCAGGCGCGCCGGCTGGCGCGGTTGCTCGACGACCTGGTCTCGCTCTCGGATTTGGAGCGCGGGTTGACGCCGCTCAAGATCGAGCAGCTCGAGCCGTCGCGCGTGCTGTCGGAAGCGGCCGAGCTGATGCAGGAGCAGGCGGGTCGTCGTGGCCTGCGCCTGGAAGTGAAATGCCCGCCGGGACTGCCCAAGGTGGCCGGCGATCGTGATCGCCTGCACCAGGTGATGCTCAATTTGATCGACAACGCGATCAAGTACACGCCGCGTGAGGGCCGCGTGTCGGTAGAGGCCCGCGAAGCTGCGGACTCCAACGGCTCCGCGGGGAAGACGGGTGTTGCGCTGGTCGTCGTGGACACCGGCGAGGGGATTCCAGCGGCGGATATCCCGCGCCTGACGGAGCGATTCTATCGCGTCGATCGCGCCCGCTCGCGCGAGCTGGGCGGCACCGGACTCGGCCTCGCGATCGTCAAGCACATCGTGCAGTTGCATCATGGTGCGCTGCGGATCGAGAGCAAAGTGCACGAAGGCACGTCGGTGTCGGTGTGGATTCCGGCCGCACAGAATTGACGCAGCGACGAAAGAATTAGATCACCTCCGCGGTGGGCGGCACGGTTGAGCCCTGCACCCGGTATTCGGATGCGGCGCTTCGCGCCTGTTAGGAGGTTAGGGGCGAGGCGCAGGTCGGCTTGCTCGCGAGGCTGCGATATGAAAATTTCTAGGGTTCCGACGCGCCATTAGCTCAGTGGATTAGAGCGGATGACTACGGATCATCAGGTCGGGGGTTCAAGTCCCTCATGGCGCACCAAATTTTCCATCTCTCCAGCTGACCTCTCAGGCCTGCAGCCACCGCACGGATAGTCTAGACCCGCCATAACATCTGTGTTATCGTTCGCTTCATGACCGGTTGGAGGGTCGAAGAGCACGGAACACGCTTGAGAGACTTTGTCTCTGCTCTAGCCGATGATCGCGCCTTCGACGAGGCTGCAGCGCTGATCAAGCTCGTCCGAGAACGAGGCAACGCTCTTCGCGAGCCACGCTCAATACCTCTGGGCGATGGGCTTTTCGAGTTGCGCGGCAAGTCGGTGAGGATCTTTCTACGTATTTCGACCGGAACGTCGGGTTGTACTGCTCGATGGCATGATCAAAAAACGCGACGATATTCCGCGTGAAGTGATGGAGCGGCTGCGCCGGCTCCAGAAAGAGGTCAGGTAAAAATGGCGAAAGGAAGAGAGAATTTCATGGGATGGCTTGAGACGGAGATCGAGCGGCGAGGGCGTAAGAAGGAGGTCGCCGCGCTGCTCAACGAAATGATGGTCGAGCAGCAACTCGCGGATTTGCGAAGGAAGCGGCGAATATCGCAGGCAAAGCTCGCCAAGTTGATGGGCGTTAAGCAGCCGCTAATTGCGCGAATCGAATCCGGCCGTGTGAAAAACCTGACGCTTGCGACCATAGCCCGAACCGCGGCCACGCTCGGCGCAACCGTGGAATTCAAAATCAAGCCGGCGCGAAGTGTGATGAATCGGCGAAAACGCTCGCAACGAACGTCGATCTGATGCGCTCGACTGGCTGGCGCGGCGTGGTGTAACGATCGTGCGGGGAGGGCAGGTCTATGCCGGCCAAGTCCGATTTTTCCAAGCGATACCGCGTCGACAACGGCCGCAAGTTTCGGCTGAAGGATTTCGATCCCGGCGATACCGGCGGCGTCAAGTCGAAGAAGCACGCCGAAAAGGAATTGCCGCGCGGGATCGAGCGCATGGCCGACCTGCAGGACAAGCTCTACGCGCAGGACCGGTGGGCAATTCTGCTGATCTTCCAGGCGATGGACGCGGCCGGCAAAGACGGTGCCATCAAGCATGTGATGTCCGGCGTCAATCCGCAGGGATGCCAGGTATTTTCGTTCAAGCAGCCGTCCGCCGAAGAGCTCAATCACGATTACCTGTGGCGTAGCACTAAGAACATCCCGGAGCGCGGCCGGATCGGCATCTTCAACCGCTCCTACTATGAAGAGGTGCTCGTCGTCCGCGTGCACAAGGAGTTGCGCGACCGCGAGCGGATACCGCCGTCGCTCGTAACCAGGAATATCTGGAATGAGCGCTTCGCCGATATCAACGCGCACGAGCATTACCTGTCGCGCAATGGCGTTGTCATCCGAAAGTTTTTTCTCAATCTATCAAAGGATGAGCAGAAGGAGCGCTTCTTGAGCCGGCTCGAACAGCCCGGCAAGAACTGGAAGTTTTCCACCTCCGATATCGCGGAAAGAGAGCGATGGAACGATTACATGGCGGCCTACGAGGAAATGATTCAGCGCACTGCGACTCCGCACGCGCCGTGGTACGTCGTGCCCGCGGACAAGAAATGGTACACGCGGCTGGTCGTCGCCGACGCGATTGTCCACGCGCTCGAAGAACTGAATCTCCACTATCCGATCGTCAGCGCCGCCAAGCGCAAGGAACTGAAAGCCGCGCGCATCGCTCTCCAGCATGAAGGCCATCGCTGACTCTCGCGCAACCGGCGCGGGAGAATCGCGCGAGCCGCTCCCGAGTCTCGAGCTGTTCGACTCTGCGCGCGCGTGGCGGATGGTCGCGGCGGCATTCGTCGCGATCGGCAGACGTTATTTCCGTAACAAAAGAGTGCGATCCCACTGCGCAGGATGCCGGCGCGCGCGCCCGCTCAGTGTCTGAGTTTGTGAATGCGATATGGTGTTGATACCGTCGAACGATACTCGCACGCGGCTTGGGGGCTTCGTGCTTAGGGGACGATTCGGATGCGTAAGATCATCATGTCGGGCCTGTTTGCGATCGCGGTAGCGGGACTCGCGTATGCGGCCGATCGCGACCGTCACGCGGACTACAGCAATCCCAAGACGCCGACCGCAGCGCCCGGGTGCAAGGGCTTCTACGGCACGGACGACAACCTCACTCCCTGCTCCGACTTCTGCGGCCAGTACCGTACCGACAACGAAGGCGCGACTTGCGAATGCAGCGACGGCAAGTGTCCGGCCGACGATCACTAAGCTGCATCGTTCGCCGCCGAAGGTCGTGAACTTGCGCTATGCGCCGTCGTGAAAGATGACGCCCAGCGCATAGCGAATGCCTGATTTGATCGTGCTCACGCCGTGACGCATGTTCACGCGATGGTATCCTCTTGCGCCCGCCGCAGGACGGTACCGATTTGCGAAGATGATTCCCTCGCCGGCATCGAGCGCGATCGCCTCGCCGCGCGACTGTGTCCGCGGCCGCTGCTCCACCAGCAACAGTTCGCCGCCTTCGAAGTCGCGTCCGCGCCGGCTGAGCGCGCACGTGAACTGCAGCGGAAACGCGACCTCGCCGTAGAGGTCCTGATGCAAGCAGTTGTAGCCGCCCTGCTCGTAGCGGAGGATCAGCGGCGTCGGCCTGGTCTGTCCGTGAGCGGCGCAGACTTTCAGGAACTCCGCCAGCGAATCTGGATACGAATCGCGAGAGCGCATCCGCTCGGCCCATCGATTCGCGGTGGCCGCCAGCCGGCGATACATCGCGACGCGCAGCTCCTCGACGATCGGCGGCATCGGTCGTGCGAAATACTTGTACTCGCCGACGCCGTAGCGATGCCGTTCCATCACGACGCGGCTGCGGAAGCGATCGCGATCTCCATACAGCGCGATTAACTCCGCGCACTCGGCCTCGCACAACAGCGCGCCGGTCGTCGCGTAGCCTTGCGCGTCGAGCTCGCGCTCGATTCGCGCCCAGTCCAGCGCCGCGACGCGCTCGCGGATGGAAGCTCCGAGTCTTACGCGGCGTTTGCGCGGACGAACTCCCCGATCTTGTCGATCGCCTGCTGCCCTTC
This sequence comes from uncultured delta proteobacterium, assembly GCA_963805315.1. GTDB lineage: Bacteria > Desulfobacterota > Binatia > Binatales > Binataceae > Binatus. Next base: position 10,584 of record CAWDTQ010000014.1, on the reverse strand, counting down.
GTCGAGCATCGGCGCGAAAACCTGGAACACGTGGATCATATTTTCCCAGGGCTCGAGCGTGACCTTCACGCCCGCCTTGCGTGCGCGCTCGGCCAGCCGCGTCGAGTCGTCGAGCAGCGTCTCCGCCGTGCCGACGTGGATCAGGATCGGCGGCAGGCCCGCGAGGTCGGCATACAGCGGCGCCGCCAGCGGACTGCGCGGACTCTGCCCGCCGAGGTAGTGCTTCGCCATCTCGACCAGCGCCTCTCTTTGCACCATCGGATCGACCGACGCCTTGGTCTTCATCGAGTCGCCCAGTCCTTCGAGATCGGTCCACGGCGAGAGGCACACTCCGGCGCCCGGGCTCGCCAGCTTGGCGTCGCGAATCGCAACCAGCGCCGCAACCGTGAGTCCGCCGCCTGCAGAATCGCCCGCGACCGCGATGCGCGAGGCCTTCAGCCCCGACGCAAGCATCCAGCGGTACGCGGCGACGGAATCCTCGACGGCCGCCGGAAACGGATGCTCCGGCGCGAGCCGGTAATCGATTAGCAGCACGCGCGCTTTCGCGGCCCGCGAGATTCTCGCCGCCAGGTCGCGATGGGTGTTGATCGAACCGATCACGTAGCCTCCCCCATGCAGGTACAGCACCGCGCGTCCCGCGTCCGCTCCGGGAGCCGTCACCCATTCCGCCTTGACGCCGCCGGCATTCACCGGCTCGCACTTGACGTCGGCAGCTACGGGAAACAGCGCCGCCATCTGCTCGAAATTCGCCCGCATGTCCTGGACCGTCGGATGTCCCGCGATCGGCTGCGCCTTGAGCATCTGAATGATCTGCTGGAGTTGTTGCTGCGACATCGATTTAACCTCTGCAATTCGTTTTTCCGTTCGCGAAACAGTTTCGCATCCGACGATGCCCCGACTATAGCGCCGCCCCGCGCAAATCGGCAAAGAGCTCAATCGCTTGCGCGGTTTGCCGTTTTCATTCGAGGAGTTCTACAGTCGGAACGCGCGCATCCGCGACATAACATGAAGGTATCGCTGTTTTATCTTCCGTCGGTCGGCAGCAAGGCCGACATCGAAAAAGGGCGCGTCGGATTGCAGGGCCATCTCTACGATCAGATGCTGCACGACGTCAGCGCGCAGGCACGGCTCGCTGACGATCTCGGCTACGATTCGATCAGTTTCACCGAGCATCACTTTCACGTCGAAGGCTTCGAGCTGTCGAACAATCCCGTCCTGCTCGACTTGTATATCGCGATGCAGACCAAGCGGCTGCGCGTCGGCCAGCTCGGGATCGTGTTGCCGTCGCAAAATCCTCTGCGCGTCGCCGAGGACATCGCGATGCTCGATCACATGAGCGGCGGGCGCGCCAACGCCGGTTTCGCGCGCGGCTATCAGCGGCGATGGGTCGATATCATGGCGCAGCAGACGCACGGAATTCACGGCGCGCTGCCGCATCAGCACGACGAAATCGACAACGCCAACCGCGCGGCCTTCGAGGAAAATTTTCGCATCATCAAGCAGGCATGGACCCAGGATTTTATTTCATACGAAGGCAAGTACTGGCGCATCCCGCCCGGCGAAACGCCGTGGACGCTTGACGCGACCGCGAAATGGGGCGGCGGCGTCGAGAATGGGATCGTGCGCGCGGTCGCGGTCGTGCCGAAGCCCGTCCAGAAGCCGCACCCGCCCATCTTTCAGCCGTTCGCGTCGTCCGAGCGCAGCATCAGATGGTGCGCGCAGGAGGGCGTCACCGCCATTCTGCCGCCGCTGCATCCTTCGCTCGAGCATCAACTCTGCGAAGTCTACGCCGAAGTCTCGCGCAAGCCGCTCGGCGAGGGGATGGGCGTGTTGCGCGACATCGTGATCGCCGACAGCGACGACGAAGCGCGCGCAATCTGGCGCGAGAGCGGTTACTTCTGCGGGCACGAATGGTTTGAGCCGTTCGGATTCTCGAAGGGCCTCGACGATCCCAAAACCGGCGAGCCCGCCGACCTATGGTCCAACGGTCTTGCCTTCGTCGGCACCGTGGACACCGTCACCCGCCAGGTCGAGCACTTGCTCGAGCGCCTGCCCATCAGATGGATCTTCGCGTGGATGTACAACGGCCTGATGCCGCACGATCGCCTGATGAAGACGATCGATCTCTTCTGGACGAAGGTCCTACCCCGCGTCACCAACACGCGCTAGCCCTTCTCCCTCAACGCGTTTATTCCCCTTCCCGCGCGGGAAGGGGTTAGGGGTTAGGTTCTTCGCTCTCTCGCGCGCGCGTTCAGCGACAAGTTAGAATGCCCCGACGCCGCCGTGCACGCACTCACTTCACACACGTTTCTCGAAGATCTCGCGATGGTACTGTGCGTTGCCGCCGTCACCACCATCATCTTTCAGAAAATCCGCCAACCCGTCGTCGTCGGCTATCTGATCGCAGGCCTGATCGTCGGCCCCAACGTCCCGATTCCTCTGCTCGCCGACCCCGAGCGCATCCACACGCTCTCCGAGCTTGGCGTGATCCTCCTGATGTTTGCGCTCGGCCTCGAGTTCAGCGTACGCAAGCTGATTCGCCTCGGCCCGACCTCCGGCTTCATCACCGCGCTGCAGGTCGGCATCATGATCTGGCTCGGCTACCTATGCGGTCGCGCGCTCGGATGGACGCCGCTCGAGAGCATCTTCACCGGCGCGATTCTTTCCATCTCGAGCACGACCATCGTGGCCAAGGCCTACGATGAAACTCCCGTTTCTGACCGGCTGCGCGAACTGGTCTTCGGCGTGCTGCTCGCGGAAGATCTCACCGCCGTCGTCGAGCTTGCAATTCTGACCACGCTCGCGTCGGGCGCGAGCGTCTCGGCTTCGCTGATGACGGTGACGGTTGCGCGGCTGATTCTGTTCCTGGTGGCATTCGTCGGCATCGGATTCGTCGTCGTGCCGCCAGTCGTGCGATTCATCGTGCGGATGGGCCGGCCCGAGACGACGCTGGTCGCGGTCGTGGGGCTGTGCTTCGCGTTCGCGATTCTCGCCGAGCACGCGGGCTATTCAGTCGCGCTCGGCGCGTTCCTGGCGGGCTCTCTGGTCGCGGAATCCGGCGAAGTCGGGCAGATAGAGCATCTGGTCGCGCCGCTGCGCGACGTATTCGGCGCCGTGTTCTTCGTGTCGGTCGGCATGATGATCGATCCCAGGCTCATCGCGGAGCATTGGCAGGCGCTGATCGTGCTGACCGCCGCGGTGGCTGGCGGAAAAATTTTCGGCGTGACGTTCGCTTCGATCCTAAGCGGCGTCGGCACCAAGACCTCGATCGAAGCCGGCATGAGCCTGGCGCAAATCGGCGAGTTCTCTTTCATCATCGCCGGCGCGGGGCTGAGGACCGGCGCCACCCGCGATTTTCTCTACACGCTGGCCGTTGCGGTCTCCGCCGTCACCACCTTCCTGACGCCTTACATGATTCGCAGCTCGATTCCGGTTGCCGAATTCGTTTCAGCGCGAATGCCGCGACCGCTCAAGGTGCTCGAAGCGCTCTACGACTCGTGGCTGGAGCGGATTCGCAACGCGGGACAGCCAGCCCGCGCAGCCAATTCGATCGCGATGGCCGACGGCTGCAATCGTGTCGAGCGCCGTTCTGATAGGCGCGATTCTGATCGTCAACGAACGCGATCCGCTCGACGTGACGACCACCGTTTCTAACATCGAACATCTCACGTATTTCTCCGCCGGCCTGTTCGTGGACCTGTTCGCGCTGCTGCTATGCGCGGTGCCCGCGGCCGCGATGTATTTTGCGTCGCGGAGGCTCGCGACCGCGCTCGCGTCGCGCACCTTCGCCGAACTTCCCCCGAGTGGCGCGCCGGCGGTGAACGCGTTGATCGAATTGCTGCAGATCACAATTCTGCTGGTCGCCGCCGTGCCGCTGCTCGCGATCGTCCAGCCCTTCATGGAGCCGGTCGAAGGAATTGGAATCATCGTAGTCACGATCGTGCTGCTGATTGCCGTCGTGACTCGCAGCGCTCGCCGGATGCAGGGCCAGATTCGCAACGCCACCCGCCTGATTGCCGCCGCGCTCGGCCGCGCTCACGCCGGCCCGGACGGCGAGCTGTCATATGATGTTCCCGGCATCGGGATGATCACGCCGATAAGCCTGCGCGCCGAGAGCGAGGGCGTCGGCAGAAAACTTTCCGAGTTGGACTTGCACACCAACAGCGGCGCCGTGGTCGTCGCTATCGGCCGCGGCGATTCAGAAGTGATAGTGCCGACCGGCGACGAAATCCTGCGGTCCGGCGATGTCCTCGAACTCGCGGGCTCAACCGACGCAGTAGCCGCCGCCAAACGATTGCTCGATTCGCCGCGCCCGGCACAACACCAAGCCTCGGTCTGAAAGTTGGCCTCAGCGTTCGCCGTAGTTGCATAATCGCGTCCGCGGTCATAACTTCGTCGCGTTTACAGCATTCTATTCAGCGAGGTTGATATGAATCTCAAAAATGCGGTCGCGCTTGTGACCGGTGGCGGATCGGGACTCGGCGAGGCAACCGTCCGCGAATTCGCCGCGGCGGGAGCGAAGGTCGCGATTCTCGATTTACCGTCGTCGCCCGGCGCCAAAGTCGCCGAATCGCTCGGCGCGAATGCGCTGTTCGTCGAGGCCGACGTCGCTTCCGGCGACCAGGTGACGGACGCGATTGCGAAAACCGTCGCGAAGTTCTCCACGATTCATATAGCCGTGAATTGCGCGGGCATCGGCCGCGCGATGCGCACCGTCACCAAGGACGGCCCGCACTCGCTCGACCTTTTCAGCAAGGTGATCACGGTTAACCTGATCGGTACGTTCAACGTCACGCGCCTGGCCGCGGCGCAGATGGCAAAAAATCAGCCGGGCGCTGACGGCGAGCGCGGCGTGATCGTCAATACCGCGTCGGTCGCCGCGTTGACGGACAGATCGGGCAGGTTGCCTATTCGGCGTCGAAGGGCGGCGTGGTCTCGATGACGCTGCCAATCGCGCGCGACCTCGCGTCGCTCGGCATCCGCATCTGCACGATCGCGCCGGGAACTTTCGAAACTCCGATGCTCGCCGGTCTGCCCGAGGCGAATCGCAAAGCGCTCGCCGCGCAGATTCCATTTCCGCAGCGATTAGGCAAGCCGAGCGAGTACGCGGCGCTGGCGCGCCACATCGTAGAGAACGAGATGCTCAACGGCGAGACGATTCGCCTCGACGGCGCCCTGCGAATGCCGCCGCGCTAGATCGTAGACGCGGTGCGAGCGACGCGGGTCGCTAAAATGAACGCGAACCCGGCGAACGCTAGCGCAATCGCCACCGATGATCCCATCGGCATCGTCGCGCCGCTCGACCCCGGCTCCGCCAGGTACAGTCCCTGCCGCAGCGCGTCCACTCCGTAAGTCAGCGGATTCAGCCGGGTCGTCCATTGAAACCATCCCGGAGCGCCCGCCACCGGAAAAACCGCTCCCGACAGCATCCAAATAGGCAGCAGCAGCATGTTCATGAAAGCGTGGAAGCCCTGCGTCGATTCGGTCCGCCACGCCATCGCCAGCCCGATGCTCGTCATCGCGAACGCAATAAGCCCCATCATCGCGAGCGACACCACGATCGCTGCAAGACTGAGGTGGATTCCGGCCAGCGGCGCCATCAGCAGGAAGATAGCGCCCTGCATCAGCGACAGCGTCGTGCAGCCAAGCGCCTGGCCCAGCACGATCGTCGCGCGCGAGATTGGCGCGACCAGCACGCCTTGGAGAAAACCCTGGCGGCGATCGTCAACGGTCGAGGCGGTCGCGAAAATCGCCGTGAACAGCAGCATGAGCACGATCACGCCGGGATAGAAATATTGCACGAAATCAATTCCCGCCGGCATTCCGCTGGGCTTGAACGACGCTTGCAGCCCGGCGCCGAGCAGCAGCCAGAAGACCAGCGGCGTCGCAATCGCGCTCATCACGCGGATCGGTTGACGGATGAACCGCACGACCTCCCGATACCAGAGCGTCTCGGCCTGAAGAAAAATTTCGCCCATCGCCGCCTACTCAGTCTCCGGCGTATGCGCGAAGAATTGATGCCCGGTCAGGTGCACGAACACGTCCTCGAGCGTCGGCTTGCCGAATGAGACCGACTCGATCTCCTCGCCGAATGCGTCGATCAGATCGCGGACCAGCTCGTGCCCGCGCAATTTCTCGATGCGAATCGCGCCGTCCACGAGTTGGCTCTTGAGCTTGAAGCGAGCGAGGATTTTTCGCTGCAGAATTTCAGGCGCTCCCGTCCTGATCACGATCACGTCACCGCCGACCTCGGATTTGAGTTGGTTCGGCGGCGCGATTGCGACCAGCTTGCCTTGATGCATGATGCCGATGCGATCGCATCGCTCCGCTTCCTCCATGTAATGCGTCGTCAGCACCACCGTCACGCCTTCGCGCTCGCGCAGATGCTCGAGGTAGTTCCAGAACTCGCGGCGCGCGGCTGGATCCAGGCCAGTGCTGGGCTCGTCGAGCAGCAGCAGCTCCGGCTCGTGGAGCAGAGCCTTGGCCAGCTCGACCCGGCGCTGGAGTCCGCCGGACAGCGTCTCGACCCGATCGCGCTCGCGCGCCGACAATCCCAGCCGCTCGAGCATCGCAGCGCTTCGCTCACGCAGCCGCCCGCCGCTGATTCCATATAGATGACCATGAGCGGCGAGATTTTCGCCGACTGTCAGCTTGCCATCGAGACTCGGATGCTGAAACACGACACCGAGCCGGCGCCGCACCGCACCGGTTTCGCCCGCCAAGTCGTGACCGAACAGCCGCGCACTCCCCGCCTGAATGGGCGCCAGCGTCGACAGCAGCTTGAACAGGGTGGTTTTGCCGCCGCCGTTCGGTCCCAGGAAGCCGAAAATCTCGCCGCGCGCGATCGAAAACGTTACGTCGATGAGTGCCGCGCGCTCGCCGTAGCTGAAGCCAAGCGCGCGCGCTTCGATCGCGGCGGATTCGTCGCGAATCGAGTCGGGCGCAGTCCGCGACGGATGGGAAATTGTTGAGGCGCTCATATTCAAAACTTTCGGTTAAGACTTTTACGGTTCGCCGAGTCCGCCCGCGGGTTGCGTGCCCTGTTCCGGCAGTCCCACTTCGGCGCGATGCCATCCGTCCTGAAACGCTGTCGTTCGCTCCTCGCCGTTGCCATGCCCCGACGCGTGGCCGACGAAGTCGTCGCCGGTGAGCTGGTAGTAGCGCGTCACTTCGACCGGATCGAGGCGTCGAAGTCCCATTCGCTCAAGCGAGTAGCCGGCGAACTGATCCGCGGCCAGTTCCTTGTTCTTCACGGGGACGTTCTCGTTGCCGGGATCGAAGTCGCCATGCGCGAGGTGGCCGATCTCATGCGCGAAGATCGCATACAGCATCGGCTTAACCGCATCCGGGTCGTCGATTCTCATCCACTGCGAAAGCAGGCTGTCGAGAAACTGCTGGTTGTAGAAAAGGCATCCGCCATCGCGTGCATGCGGCGAACCTGGCTTGAGCGATTCGTAAACCTGGAAATTCGTTCCCCACATGTCGTTGAGCTGCGCGGTGATGGTCTTGTACGGCTCGCCTGGCGGCTTCGCTTCTTCGCCGCAGGCGACGAGCGCGCCGCCCGCCGAAACGGCGGGCGCGGCCGCGCCGCCGCCGGCGGCAGCCGGCGCGGGCCTCGTCGTCGAGTGGCGCTCGACGACGTGCCAGTCGTCCTGGGCGCGCGCGCGAGTCGCGCGCGCGCCCAGGACGAGCAACGTGAGCATCGCGCACGTTGTCAGCGCAATCCGGCGCAGGCGTGCGCGCGCTTCGCGCGCGCGCGCCGGTGCCGGATTGCGCATTTCCGCCGCCACCTTCAATTCGTCACGGCGCCGCGCGACGATGACGATACCGTCTGCGCATATTTCGCCATCACCCCGCTCTTGTAGTGGGGCTCAGGCGCTTTCCAGTTCTTTAGCCGCGCCTTGATTTCCGCGTCGCTGAGCGCGACGTCGAGCCGGCGCTTCGCGATGTCGAACGTTATCACGTCGCCATCGCGAAGCGCGGCGATCGGCCCGCCGACCGCCGCTTCCGGCGCGACGTGCCCGGCCATCAGGCCGTGCGTCGCGCCGGAGAATCGTCCATCCGTCAGCAGCCCGACCGATTCGCCCAGGCCCTGCCCCGACAGCGCCGCCGTGACTCCCAGCATCTCGGGCATCCCGGGCGCGCCGCGCGGTCCCTCGTAGCGAATGACGACGACGTCGCCCGCCTTGATCTTCTGCGCGTCGACCGCCTTGAACGCGTCGTCTTCGCAGTCGAAGACGCGCGCGGGCCCGCGATGCGTCATGCGCTCATGCCCCGCGACCTTCACCACGCATCCTTCGGGCGCGAGGTTGCCCTTCAGAATCACCAGCCCGCCGGTTTCCTTGATCGGCGCCTTGATCGAATGCACGACTTCCTGCCCCGCAGTCTCGCGCGCCGCGTCGGCCTCGACGCCAATCGTTCTGCCGGTCACGGTCATTTCATTTTCATGGAGCAGCCCGGCTTCCTTCAGCCGTTTTGCGATCAGCGGAATCCCGCCCGCCGCGTACATATCGGTAGCGAGAAACCGTCCGCCCGGCTTCAGGTCCGCGAGCAGCGGCGTGCGCGAGCTGATGCGGTCGAAGTCGTCGATATCGAGCGCGATTCCCGCCTCATGCGCGATCGCGAGCAGATGCAGCACCGCGTTCGTCGATCCGCCCGTCATCGCGACCGACGCGATCGCGTTCTCGAGCGCCTTCTTCGTAATTATCTGGCTCGGCTTGAGCTTGCGCTTGAGCAAATCGACTGCCAGCTGCCCGGCTTGGAACGCGCTCTCGGGCTTCTTCGGATCGGTCGCCGGAATACTGTTCGAGCCCATCGGCGAGATTCCCAACAGCTCGGTCGCCGTCGCCATCGTGTTGGCGGTGAACTGCCCGCCGCACGCGCCAACGCCCGGGCACGCGACATCTTCGAGCCGCTTCAGATCTTCGAGCTTCATCTTGCCCGCCGAATGCGCGCCCACGGCCTCGAACACGTCCTGGATCGAAACCTGCTGATCGCCGAAGCGCCCCGGCTGGATCGATCCTCCGTAAATCATCAGCGACGGCAGGTCGAGCCGCTGCAGCGCCATCACCGTCGCCGGTATCGTCTTGTCGCAGCCGGACATCGCGACGACGCCGTCGAACAGATGCCCGCGCACGGTGAGTTCGATCGAGTCGGCGATCACTTCGCGGCTGATAAGCGACGCGCGCATGCCATGCGTCCCCATCGAGATTCCATCGCACACTGCAATCGTGTTGAACTCGACCGGCGTCGCTCCCGCGGCGCGGATTCCCCGCTTCACGTGCTGCGCGAGGTCCCGCAGATGCGCGGTGCAGGGCATTATTTCGATCCACGTGTGCGCGACCGCAATCAGCGGCTTGCTCAGGTCTTCGTCGGTAAAGCCGACGGCTTTGAGCATTGCCCGCGCCGGCGCCCGCGAAGGTCCATCGACCAGCACGCTGCTGTTTGATCTCAGAGAATTTTTGTCATCCGCCATATGCAACTTCCCGCCGCGATTCGTACCGCGCGGCCAACCGCTCAACCGAAATGTCGAAATCCGACTAATGATTTGTACATCAGCGCGCGCCCGCGCGAAATGGTGATTGTTTCCTCGCCGCAAGAGCGCTTTCGTAGTAGGGTCTCGATCCTGAGGTTATATGTCCATGCCGCCACGTGCCGAACTGACATCGGGCTACGCAACGTCGGGCGCCGCGAAGATCTATTTCGATACTGCCGGCGCCGGCCCCGACCTGGTCTTCGTCCACGCGGGAGTCTCCGACTCGCGGATGTGGGATCCGCAAATCGAGGCGTTCGCGGGCGAGTTTCGCGTGACGCGCTACGACCATCGCGGATTCGGCAAATCAAAAATGCCCGACGAGCCGTATGCGCTCCGCGACGACTTGTTCAACGTGATTCGTCATCTGCACATTGCCAGGGCCACGTTGGTCGGCTGCTCGATGGGCGGGGCCACCGCAATCGATTTCGCGCTCGAGCATCCGGAAATGGTGAGTGCGCTGGTGCTGGTCGGCTCGGGCGTCAGCGGCTTGAACGATCCGAAACAGTTGTCCGCCGACTCGATCAAGTATTGGACGGAGTTCCTCACCCTGGTGCGGGATCGCGACGTTGAGCGGGCGTGCGAGATGGACGCGAAGTACTGGATTGACGGTCTGTCGCGCGATCCGGCGCAAATCGATCCCGTCTATCGCACGCGCGCGCGCCAACTTCATCGCGAGAACTTTTCGATCGATCGCTTCGCGCGCCAGGAACAGCCGCTGAAACCTCCGGCCATCGACAGACTTCGCGAGATAGCGGCGCCGACCCTCGTCGTGATTGGTGGCAACGATTCCGAAGACCTGATCAAGCTGGCCGATCGATTTGCCGCGGAGATACCCAACGCGGCCCTCGTTACGATCACGAAGGCGGCTCATCTTCCGAGCCTGGAACATCCCGAGCAGTTCAACGCGATCCTAAGCCGCTTCCTGGCCGGCGTTCGCCCAACGAACTGATCGATGGTTCGCAGTCGCGTCCCTTGGTCCGCGCGGCGCATCGGCGTAACTTTCTCACTTGTCCGGTGCCCCCTTAGCTCAGATGGATAGAGCACAGGAT
>CAWDTQ010000013.1:0-277753 GCA_963805315.1 uncultured delta proteobacterium | reverse complement strand
AGCGCGTGATGACCTTTCAACGAGGACCGTGCCCGGCTTTTCCAGTTTTGGAGTACTCAGTAGCCGAGGGACCGTGCGAGAGTGGCTTAAGCAACTATATATCCAAATTCGTCGCAGCACTCCGCCGCTTGACCCAGCTAGACAGACCTCGAGGCCAGGCTCGCAGAGAACAGAGATCCTCCTGACCTTCCAACCTCGCGGGCGCCGACGCCTGGGCCATGACGCTCATTGTATTTGATGAGAGTTGCCGCTTGATTCTGACCAAATTTCGCAAGCTTGAATTTGATCTATTGAGTCCCCGAGCCTGCCACATTTCAAATTGAAATGCTCTGACGCACCGATTTGAAATGTCTCTGCTGATCGCCACAAGAAAATCGTTGAGCACCGTGCCAATTGCCAGCGGCACGCTTAATGCTGATCCGAGGGCATGCGCCATTTTGTTTCATCTAATTCGCGCTTGCCCGTCGCCCCGATTCGCGAGCCGAATCTGAGACTGGTTTCAGGTTACCGTGCGCCTGACTCCGCTAGCACCCGAGCTCTTGAGGAATCAGCAAAGACGGCCGTCATCGCATGTCTGAGCACCCGCAGCTCCGACAACAGCGAATTGCTTTATAAGGCTGCGGCCGCGGCGCGCGCGTCTGACGGCGAGTTCTACGCGGTCATGGCCGATTCGTGGCGCACCCGATTCGGAAGTGTGCAGGTTCGCAGATTGATCGACAGCGCGATCCTCGCCAGCTACCTTGGCGCGAAAATCGTGTGGCTGGAATCGTCCGACACCGTGGGCGAGCTGTTGAAGTTCGCGCGGCAATCTCGTGTCGGCCGGATCTTCGTGCTTCGAAGTCGGCCGGCTTTCTTCTCTCGGCTATTCGGACGGACGGTTTATTCCGGTCTGCTTAGCCGCGCAAAGGGGATTCGCATCGACGTTGTCCGGTTTGAACACGGGCACTGATTTCTGGAGAAGGGGCAACGGTGGACGAAGAACGCAAAGACCTGAATCCTCCGATGCCTCGCTTCACTGACGATCTCGTTCCTTTGCTCGAATCGAACGTACCGCTGATGCAGCGCTTGCTTGAGAAGGCGAAGCGCGCAGCGGCCAGCGACGAGACGATCCTCCTCACCGGCGAGAGCGGTACCGGCAAAGGCGTTCTCGCACAGCAGATCCATAGATGGAGTCGACACGCGGTAGGTCCTTTCGTTACTGTGAACTGCACGAGTCACTCCGAACATCTTCTCGAAAGCGAGTTGTTCGGTCACATGCGGGGCGCGTTCAACGGTGCCGTGAAGGATAAGCGCGGAGGGCTCGGAGCCGCGCACGGCGGCTCAGTCCTGCTCGACGAAATTTCAGATCTGACTCTTCCTCTTCAGCGCAAGCTCTTGCACTTCGTCAAGGAGCAGAGCTTCGAGCGGACGGGGAGCGAAACCACGATTAACGTCGATGCTCGGATGATTGCTGCCTCCAGCCGCGATCTGGCAGCGGAAGCTGCGGCACGGCGATTCCGTGACGATCTTTACTATCGTCTGAGTGTAATCACTTTGCGGGTTCCGACGTTGCTTCAACGTCAGGACGACATCTTGCCTCTGGCAACGCGAATGCTCTCCAGCTCCGCTTTCCATCACGGTCGTCCAAGTCTGCGCCTTTCTTTCGAAGCGTCAACGGCGCTGCTCCGCTATCGATGGCCGGGAAATATCCACGAGTTGCGCAACGTCATCGACCGCGCTGTCGTTTTGTGCACGGGCGAGGTGGTAACGCTTGATCATCTTCCGGACGTTCTCAGATAGGACTGCTCGACCGTTGGCGGCAGCGGTCCGAGAGGTCCGATGACGATTCCGGCAGTGGCAGTTTTGGCGGCAGTTGATCTCTTGAAAACAACGGTCTCCAACGAGCTCAGGCGATGAAAAGTGTTGATAATCCACGGATTGTTGGAAAAGGACGGCGGTTGTTATCGCTCTCATAACCCGGAGGTCGAAGGTTCAAATCCTTCCCCCGCAACCATTATCGCTTCTGCTTGCTGAAAGTTCCGAAGAAAAGTCCGGGGGCCGCCAGGGTCGTGGGAACAGGGGCAAGGTCAGATCAGACAGGCGATCCTTTTGCGTGCGATCGAACGACGTAGTCCGGACTAGTTAGCCATTAAGGGTTTAGAGACTTGATGGCTTCTGGGCCCTTCATCGAAATGCTGGTGATGGCCTTGGCGTCGAGTGGCATTCTCATCAGATCCACCGAACGAATCTGGCTGTTCTCATACGTACGGAAGTAGAATCGCTTCGCCTTCAGATCAGAGGCGCTAGTCCAGATGGTGCGGTCGGTGACGACGTTGCCGTGCGCGTCCTTCTCAGCCGCGCGGGCCGCGCCTTCGGGAATGTCGAAGTTGTTCAAAATGTGGAACGCCTGGAGCACCGCCTCCGCGCCGGTCTTGGAAGGCAGCACCGACGTGCTGTAAGCCACGGCCCGGACAAACCGCGACGGCGGAGTGAAGTCCCCCGGCATCCCCAGCATCCCAGTGCCCTGGCCAAGCGCAGTCAGCTTGACGCCGCCCACTTCGATCGGCGGCTTGTTCACCATTGCGAAGTTCACATAGTTGCGCAGATTGGTCATGTGCCAGTCGAAGACCGGCGAATTGGTCATCACTCCTATCAAGTTGTCGTGCACGTGGAGTTTTCCTTCGACGTATTCGATCACGATGCTCTTGCCGGAGGCGTCATGAACCACGACGTGAACCGGCGGAACGAAGCCCCATTGCTTGAACACGACGTCTGCCACCACGACCCTGCCAATGTTCTGTTTGACCTCATCGACTGTCGCGAAATTTTCCAAAATCCACGAACCGAGCTGCCACGGTGCGATCGTCTTTGAGGCTTCGGCAGCCTGGTATCTGACGTAGCCGGCGGTCGTGGGAAAATAGAATAAGCCGACGGCCAGTCCCTTCTCGTTGAGGCCGTCGAACAAATACGGCAGACCGACACCGTTGGCGCCGAGCGAAGCGTACCTGGAGGTCCACGCGGCCCCATTCTCGCCCTCCGGCGTGGTCCCAGTTCGCGCGTACCCGCGCGGAACCATGAGCACGTTGGAGTCGAGATCGACACCGAACTCAAGCGTGCGCGCGTACACGACGGTCCCGTCCTCGGCTATGAGCCTGATGCCCGTGCAGGCTCGCGCCATCTTCACAAACAAAAGCGAACACAAAAGAACGGCGACATAGGTAACTCTGCGATGCTTGAGGTCGATGCCGACGATCTTCATTTTAGGGCGTCCTTTCTACTGATTGTGCGATCTGACGGTAGCAAGAATGGGACCGTCTCCGACCAGGCGAGACGTCAATTGTGAACAATAAGGCAGAAATTAGACTTGCTTGAGCTGAGGACCATGCGGCTGACGAGCGCAAACGACAATATTTTGTCGGAGCCTCAACGGCGATGGCGGCAAACGGGCGCCGCGCCGCAGGCGCGCCGGCAGATTCACGAACTGGCCCCGGATGCTCGCCTGATGCATAATCGCGCTCGCGCGGAGAGGTGGCCGAGCCCGGTTTAAGGCGCACGCCTGGAACGCGTGTAGACTCGAAAGGGTCTCGGGGGTTCGAATCCCCCCCTCTCCGCCAGCCAGTCCGCGATTTCGCGTTCTCTGCAGAAAAGTGCCCGTACTCTAGCTTTGATCAGGTGGCAACTTTTGCCGGACTACCCCGGACATGGGCGGACGATGCCGGACCGCCCTGATTTTCCAAGGGTTTCGGTGATCGTCGCGGACGACCGCTCGAACGGGCTGCGGAAGCCAGCGTGACATCGTGATCGCGCCGATCCGTTGAGCTAATCGGCTGCAACGCTCGCCTAGTAGCGCCAAGCCGGAAGCAGCGTGACAGAATGATCAAACCGTACGAAAAGCCTATTAAATCGCGTAGTTAAGCCGTTTAAAGGCCCTGTTTTGACGATTTCAGCGTGACAGGCAGCGTGACATCCGGCGAGGCGAGCAGCGTGACAAAAGTCAAGATCACAACCGGCGATCTTGAAATCAAAATTCCAACCGGGAATTTTGAATCGATGGACCGAGCCGCGCGGCGACGACACCGGCGGGTCATCGCGCACGACCTAAAAATGAAAACCCCGGCCTGGGCACGATGCCGGGCCGGGGTCTGATTTGACCGATCGGGATTTGGTTCGCTAACTAGCCTGCGAGTTTCTTCGCTCTTGCGATCACTTCCAACGCATTTTTGGCTTGCTCGCTCAAAGCTTTGATCAGAGCCGGCATTTGTTCCAGGGCTCGAATCCGAAGTTCGCGTGACCCGCGCCACAATGCGGTCGGCGGTTTGAACTCGATCATCTCCCTTTCCACCCATTCACCGTCCTGATACTCGGGGAAGGTTTCAGTATTCCGCTCTGCTACTGCCAGCCTCCAACCTTCACCCAGCTTCGCGAATCCGAGAAGCGTATCGGTCTGGGCGGTATGGGTGACCGCGGAGCTGGTGCTCGGGGAAAAAGCCTGCCAATGCCTTTCATCGCCTTCTAAGACCGGAAGGTCACCGAGCCAGTACTCGATTCCTACATTAGAGGCGACAATCTTCTGCTCGATCGACGAAATAGTTTGGTTGATCGAATCCGAGGCGTCGTTCAGTTTTTGTGCGGTCTCGTTGAGTTCAGATAACAGGCGCGTTAGTTCTTCGTCGCTCATTTGGATCTCTCCGGGGCTCTCGCCCTTATGTTTGGGAGCGGTTTCCACCGCTCACGTTGCGCCGATCGGTCACAGATCAGCTTGCGGCCAGCCTACGCGGACTGCCGACGAATGGCAAGGTTTTTCTCCCCCGTGCGACAATCAAATGTCGTCGGTTGCGACATCACGACATGATGTAAATGCTCCCGCTTGGAACATTATCGTCATGTCGTAAACCAACCGGGGGGTTCCACATTAGAGGATACCCGCCCGCCAGATGAGACGGCCGGGATTCACAAGCTTGACGAGATCGCGAGCCTTGAGTCTCTGAGTCTCGGACTTGTACTTTTCATTGTCGCAGCTCACGATCGCGCCGGCGGATTCACCGTCGTCTGGTAGAAGTTGAAAGCGGCGAAACCCGATGCCGACGAGAAGCCAGATACCACTCGACATCGGTGTGGCGCAGATTTGAACCAGCGCAAGATCATTCGGCTGAAGAGTCGGGATCATCGTGTCGTCCGCAACCTTGATCAGGGCAGGCGTATCGCCGTGACTGAGTTCTAGAATCTTCTTATTCCAGTATGCGTCGCTGAACGCGAGCGGCGGGGGCTCGCCGCTTCGGCGCGCTCCCGGACCAATACGGATAGGGCCATAGAGCGGAAGCTGATATCCCTGCGGCGGCCGGCTCGGGCGCATCTCACCTTCGCCTGCGATTAACCACGACAGAGAGACGCCGGTCGCGCGCGCGACTTGAAGAAGTTTGTCGCGTCCGGGTTGCGAACCCGAAAGCCACGAATGCAGTGTGTTGTTCGGGACCCCAATTGCCTCGGCGAGAGAGACCGAAGCGCCGCGCTCCGCTATCAGTTTCTGAAGCCGCTCTACAAACGCAGCCGCGCTACCGGAATCGTCTGTAGCATCCCGACCGACACCCTTTCGTTTTTGAGATATTGACGCCACTTTTGAAATATCGTAATTTGCTTATGACATGTCGCTACGCAAGGCAAACACAAATCGCACACTCACGTCAATAAAGGACTGGCCGGCGCCGACGATCATTGCCGCTTTATGGAATAAGCGTCTGAGCCTCAGGCGCCTGTCGATCGCGAACAATTACAGTCCCGGAACTTTGGCGAATGCGATTCGCAAAGATTGGCCGCGAGGTGAGTCGATCATCGCCGCCGCGATTGGCGTCGAGCCGTCGGTGATCTGGCCAAGCCGATACGCGCGGCGGGCGCAACGAGAGGCGACGCGCCGATGACCGAGCCGGTCACAACGGTCGAGATGCAAGGGTTGCCGAGCTTTGCGCGGAAGCTGCGCGAATCGAGCCGGCAGGCGATCAAGCGGTTCCTCGCACAAATCGGAAAGCAGGGTGAACGGCAACTTGAGTTCGCCGATCTGTACGATCGCCTTCCGACTGACGCTGATCGCGTGGCGCTGATTCAGATGCGGGCGCCGCGTACGACGCCGGCCGCGAAGCGGACGCCGACTGTCGCCGCAGCCCTGAGCGCCGAAGAGCTGACGGCGCTCGAAGAAAAGTGGGACGCCGCTTCCGACAAATCCCGCGCACGCGCCGAGAAGCACGTCAGCTACGTCCGAGATGTGGCAGAGACGGCAGAGCTGAAACTGGAAGAGCTGGCCGGACTTGAAGGCGGCGATCTGAATCGCGTGTGCAAAGAAATCGCGGCCCGTCATGGCGTGGACTGGTTCACGGTCAAGCGCGCAGTCATTAAAGTCCGAAATCGGCCGACGGAAATTTGGGCCTTCCTGCTGCTCGACAAGAATCGCGGACGCTCACGTCACGAGTACGGCCGCGAGTGGGATCGATATTTTCGATCGTACTATTTGGTGAAGACTGCGCCGGCCGCGAGCATCTGCCGCGACAACGCCTGCAAGTCGATCACGAAGATGGACGTAGAATCGGCGCGCCGCGCCGGCATTCGCGTTCCGACCGCGCGCGCGTTGCTCGATCGGCTTCGCGCTGAGTTGAGCGACGAAGCGATCCTGCTGGCGCGGTGTGGCGCCGACGCGGTCGCGGCGCGCCACTATCAAACTCGCGACTACTCTTCGCTCGTAGCTGGCGAGGCGCTCAACGGTGACGGCCATCGTTGCGATTGGTTTGCGAAGTGGCCTGATGGATATGTCGGCCGGCCGATTCTTTTTGCGTTTCAGTGCCTCTACACCGGCGCGATCGTCGGCTGGCATGTGGACCGAACCGAAAATGCAGAGCTGGTCAGATGCGCCGCGGCCGAAGCCTGCCGCAAAGCCCTGCCGCGACTCATGACCCTTGATAACGGACGCGGCCCCGCGGCGTTGTCGCTAACGGGCGGCGTGAGCGTCGGTCACGGAGGACGATTTCGCTTTAAGTCGGGAATCGGAGACGGAATCGGAGTGTTCCGCCAGCTCGGAATAGACGTTCGGTTCACCACTCCCTACCAAGGCAGGTCAAAAAAGATCGAGCGCGCCTGGGGCGACATCGAATCATGCTTGCGCGGTCGGGCAGAACTACGCCTTGCAGATGCCGGCAACGAAAAACATGCAGCGGCAGAAAACGCTTCCGCGCACGCCGTGCCGCTTGAGACTTTCATCCGAGTGCTCGGCGAGGAAATCGTGAGCTATAACGCTCGCGGCCGCGACGAGCTTTGGCAGCGGTCGGTCGCGTCCGGGGCGGTGCTTCGCAAGGCGAGTGAGGCGCAGTTGCGTTGGCTTCTGCTCCCGACTCAGAAAGTAAAAGTCCACAAGAGAGACGGTTGCCTTCGCTTGTTCAAAAATAGGTATGAGCCGACCGAAGACCCGGCCGCCATCCAAGCTGGCCACCGGATTATCGCGGGCGAGGCCGTTGTCGTTCGCTTTAATCCGGCAAGGCTCTTCGACGCTCTCTACCTCTACGACCGCGAAGGCCATTTTCTCGGCACGGCGAAGTGCGTAGCGCCTGTCGGATTCGCAGATCACGCGGCTGCGCGCGAGACCACGCGATTAAACGGAGTGCGCAACCGCGCTCTGCGCACGGAGCTGGAAGCGCAAGACCTGCTCGACTCGATCGCACTCGCCGGGACGCTTCCGCAGATCGAACCGCCGGCGCCGGCCGCGGCCAAGGTTCTGTGGCCGTTCCGATCGCCGATCGAGCCGCCGCGCGCGGCTGAGCCTGAGATTTTCGATTCCAGCTTAGACATTTACGACGATGAACAAATCGCCTGACTAAAAAAGGATAAGCCCAATGCGAGAACAATTTGTAGAGGATTCGCGATACAGCAGGACGAAAAGTTTGCTGACGGAAGTCTTCGCCTCGCCGATCAATATGCCGAAAGTGATTGTCGTCATCGCTTCGGCTGGCGTCGGAAAAACAACGCTCTTACGGTATCTGTGTGTTCAGCTTAGGTGGTGCTACTTTCCGCTCAAGGAATTTCAGTCCATCAGTTGGCTAGTTTCCGCGCTGGCTGATGAGATTTGCGGCTACAGCTACCGCAGCATCCAAGAAAATTATCGAGCTATAATCGGCGCGCTCCGACACAGGCCGCGCGGAATCATTTGCGACGAAGCGCATCGCGTCGCGCGCTATCTAAATCGTTTCGAAGTGCTTCGCGACATTTCCGATGAGGGCGGCGTGCCGTTGGTGTTGTCCGGGACCGAGGATTTAGCTCGCGCGGTGCATGCTCTCCCGCCGCTGGAATCGCGCGTCGCCGGTTGGACTACGATCGCACCCTGCAATTTGGCCGACATGACATTATTCGCCGAGCAATTGTGCGAGATCGCGATCGCCGATGATTTGCTCAAGACCGTGCTGGAAATCACTGCCGGATCAGCGCGTGGAATCGTGATCGCGCTGAGTCGGTTGGAATCGCTGGCGCGCCGGCGCGGCAAGACGCGGCTGCGCCTGGCCGACATTCCCGAGCGATTCAGCTTCACCTATTCGGCGCGCAATCGGCGGCATGCGATCGCGACAGATACCGGCGCGAATGAGCCTGCCGCGCCCGCGCTCAAGGTAGTGAACTGATGCCGCGACGAGCACTAGCCGGAGCGCCGAGCGACGGGCGTGACAAGATGTGGCGCGCGATGCGGATGCAGCCTGCGTTCAGAGTCCAGGAGTTGATCGGACTCTGCGGTGTGCGGCGCAAGGCTGCCGAGAAATTCCTACTGCCGCTGGTTCGCGCCGGCTATCTCCGCGCCGAGGGCGCGGGACCGGCGCGTCGGTATATGCTCATTCGCGACAGTGGCCCAGTGCCGCCGCGGGCCGGCCGCAGTGGCGTGTTTGACGTGAACGAGGCGATTGCCCGCGATCGGGCGCGCTATATAGAGCTGCTCAAGGAAGTGCGCCAGATCGAAGAGCGGCTGATCGCCTACGGCGCCTATGTGGAAAAATTTCAGCCCAGCCAGGAGTGAGTTGATGGAAATGGCCAGACCGTCGAAATCTCCGGCAGCGATCGAAGTAACGCTCCGCGCGCGAACCAAAGCGGAAATCGCGGGCATGCGTTTCGGCGGATGCGCTGACGCGATCGGCTGCTTGCCGATGCTGCTGCGCGAGTACCTGGCCGATAAGCCGATCGCGAGCACTGAGGGTATGGAGCAGAGGTGTGAACAGTGGCTCGATGAGCGAGAGCGCTGGCACAGCGCCGTCAGGGCCGCCGTCAGCGCGGGCGAATGTCGGCGTCTGCGGACGGCGTTGGCCGGCAAAATTGAAGGGCTGCTCGAAAAGCTCCGCGGGTTCAAGGGCGATTGCCCGGCCGCGGCGGACGCTCGCGAGCATGTCCTCAATCTGCTCGACGATCTGCTCTCTATCGATCCGGCGCACATGGAGCGGGCGACCTGCTGGCGGTGTGATGCCGATCTGACTTTGCGTCCCGATATCGAGAGCGAAATCGAAAAGGCCGTCAAGGCCGCGGCGTGGTCAGGATGGCCTGCGGATCTTGTGCGGGCACGGCTTAGACCCGTTCTCGCGCCTGGAGATGCGGTGTTGCGTTCTGAACTCGGCGCGATTGTCGTGCGGCGCGCAGACGGCAGCCTATTCGCGGTCAGGAAAACGGACGCGTGAGCTGAATGAAGCCAGCGAAAACATCGCCCAGGATCGCGCGCGGCCGGCGCACCGCCGAGTTAGCGGCGATTTATGTCGCGAAGAAGACGCTCGGCCTGGACGAGGCGACCTATCGTGACTTCTTGTTCGCGACGACGGGGCACCGATCGGCCGCCGAGCTGGACGACGCTCAGCGGCAGAAGGTGATCGAGCTGATGCGCAGCCGCGGCTTCAAGCGGACGCCGGCAGCGGAGAAACGACAGAAGAGAATCGCGGACAATTCGCAGCTCGGAATGATTCACGCACTGTGGAGACGACTCAAGTACGCCGGCGCGCTAGGCGATCCGAGCGAGCGGCATCTTTTCGCGTTCGTAAAAAAGATGACGGGGATCGAGCGGCCGGAGTGGCTCGCGCCGGAAGAGGCGAACAAGGTGATCGAAGGTCTGAAGAGCTGGCTCGACCGTGTGGTCGTAAAGGCAGCGGAACCAACAGCATGAAATGGCGCGTCGAAAAACTGCCGCGTGATGATCGACGCTTCATCGATCGGTACCTGGTCGATCACGACTTCCGCGGTTACGACGATCTCGTCGAGCTGCTCCGTCGCCGCGGCCTGGACGTTGGCGTCGGGGCATTGAAAGGCTACGGCGGCCGGCTCCGAAGACAGCGAGAAGCAGATCGGATGATCGCGAGAACGACTGCGGCGGCACTCCTGATGCGAGGATCGAAGCGGAAAGAAATCGCACAATCATGAAGATGGAATCACAGCGCGCCGCATGTCGCGGCGCCCTTAAAAACATCCCGACCGGAGGAGGTATAACGCCCGTGACAGAAAGGAGAAAGCCAGGAAAAAAGGTGGCCGCCTACGATCCGATGGACGCGATTAACACGTTCACTCTCATTAGAGAGCAGGCGAGCGCACTTGCCCTCGCGACGGTGCGATATCGCCGTCGGCGACAATTGCTCACCGCGACGCGGCTGAGTAGTTTGCTTCTGGACGGCAGCGTTCCCACCGACCCTGATTTCACGGAAGAACGCAACGCATTCCGGGAAGCTGGTCGTGAACTACGGCCGCCGCTTTGCTATCTCGCGGATGATTTCGCCACGCTGGGCGGCACCGTGCTCTTAGTGGCCACACGAAAAATCTGCGGCGATGGAGGCGGCTCGGCCGAGGAATTTTCGGACATCGCGGAACTTCTAGCCGCGTGGCACGCCTGCGAGCGGCTGTTCCACTTCGCGGATCTGATTCCAGGTCAGCAGGTGGCTGAGAATGTCCAGATCGATTTCGAGATACCTTCGGATGCGCAGATCGACACGATCATTGCGACCGTCGTGATGCTCCTGGCGTGTTTGCGAGATTATTTGAAATCCCTCGGCTTCGACATTCCGGGGGAATAAAAGATGCGTGAAATGTGAGGTAACAAAAATGGAAAACGAAAAAGAAACGACGGCCGACGAGGCGCAGCGGCTCGCGGCGGCCGAGGCGTGCATATCGTCGGTGTTGGAGGCGTCGCCGCAGAAGCGCGTCGCGCTGATGATCAGACGGGCCGCCGCGTTGCGGTGCGCCAGCCCTGAGGCTTGGGTCGCACTCGCTAGTGCGATCAAAGCTTTCGCGCGCGAGGCTATAGGTTTTATCGAGCGCCTCGACGGCGACGGCTTGCACCGGGCGCTCGAGGCGTTCGGGAGAGACGCGAGAGACGCCGCGGCAATCATGCCGCCGGCGCCGCCGCTGATGCCGCGTGTTTCGACTTTTCGTCATTTTCACTGGAGCGGCGAAGAGAGCGACGGATTGCAGAACGTCCTCCTGCGCGGGATGCTCGGTGTGAAAAAGGGCGACCGCTGCATATCGATCGACGCGGAAACCGCGACCTTGGAAAGCGGCCTGAAGTTCTCCAAAGAGCAAATTCTGGCGGCGAACGTACCGGCGTCACAGGGCGCGCACAATTTCAATCCGCGGGTACGGTCATGAACCTGATTACCACGCCATCGGCGATGAACGTGAAACGGACGCAGCACAGCGCGACGCGGCTCGGCGGCGGGGGTCTGATTCTGATCGTCGGCGGCCTCGATCAGAACGGTGATCCGCTCGCGAGCGCCGAACTGTTCAATCCCGCGACTGGCGTATTTACCGCGCTTGCTGCGAGCCTCGCGACTGCGCGCTATGGTCACGCCGCAATCGTGACCTCGAATGGCGCGGTGTTTCTGATTGGCGGTTTCGGCGCCGGTGCCGCGTACCTGGCAAGCGTCGAAGTCTTTTCGCCGGGGTCGCGGCCGGAAACTACAGGGACGTTCGCGACGGCGTCAACGGGCCTTTCAAGCGCGCGCGCAAACATGCGGGCGGCGCTGATGGCCGATGGCCGAATCCTGATAACGGGCGGTGCCGACAGCGGCGACGCGGCACTGAATCTCGCGGAGATTTACGCGCCTGGAATCTGAAAAACAGAAACGCCCGAAATGTTGGAGACGAGCAGTGAAATGAAAGCAACAACAACAACGACAATGACTGCGGACCAAGTGCGACTGCTAGGCGGCCCGGAACGGTTCGCTTCCATTCAGCGGCGCATCGCGGACGAAGGCACGGCCGCCATCATGGCCGCCGGGCATACCACATACGCTGGATCTGCGGTTTCCGACCCCGATGACGACCTCGATGAGAACTCGCCGGCGCCCCAGCTCGTGAAGGCCGCTGCAAGGCATCTAGCCGCCTTTCTCGCGGCCCCGGACGCCGACGATGCCGCCGACCGCCTTGGCTTCGCCAGTGCCCTCGTGGCGACCGCTCTGTCGCGATGCGCTCGCACGGCCGTGAGTCGGCGCGGGCGCTGATCAAGTGATGGCCGGGGATGCGACTCATCACCGCCGGCGGACCTTCGCCGTGGCCGCGCGGATTGACATCTTTTACCGCACGGCCAGCCCCGGCCAGTCCGGTTTCTAATGGATGACAGGTTCAGGCTTATGCCCAAGGTGCGGGAAAACCTATTCGTTCGATGCCGACGTTTGCGAGTGTTGCCGCGACGCGCTGTTTCCGGGCAGCGACCGAAAGGTGCCGGTGCGATTGTGGTATGTAACGCGATCCCGCGACGGCGCAAAAGTCTATCACGCGCCAGGCGCGCTAAATCGAGCCGTTAGGGGACGGAGTACTCTAACCCGTTCGGCAGACAATCAGTGGAGAGAAACATGAAGCGTAACACTCACGTGTCATCGGCCTGCAACCATGTCATCGCTCAGCTCACCGCGCAAATCGCGCCGCTGATGGAGAGGCGGCGAAGCATGGAGCGGATCGCAAAGCTTCGGTTCGATGAAGCTGCGGATCTGACGTTCGCGGCCACGCTGGAAAATCTCGCGCAGCGCCTCGCGGAAAACAACGCGAGTGCCGTGAGACAAACTGACGAGGACGCCAAGGCGCTCGAAGCTCAGGCCCGAAAACTATCGGCTGATTCCAGAGAATAGTTTCAGATGGCGTCGATTCGCGATTTCGTTTTCGGCTTCCGCCTCGAGGTGATCGATCACCTGAGCCCGGTGCTTAAGAATGTCGAGAGCCGGATTAAAAACATCGACGAGGCAGTGAAAAACACCGCGCATTGGCGCGAGGCCGGTCAGAATCTTGCGGTCGCCGGCGGCGCGATCGCGGGCGTCGGCGCGGTCCTTGGCTACGGCATCTCAAAAGTCGTCGACGCCGCGATGAAGGGCGAGGACGCCACGCGCCACATGATGACCGCGTTCGATCTCACCGCACCAGCCGCGGAGCAAACACGACACCTGGCCGAAACACTCAAGATGGTGGACAACGTGTCGCGTGCGACCGGCATATCGCAGGATATGCTCAAAGATTCAGTCTACAACGCGAAGATGATGATGCTGAGCGACGCTGCGGCCAATCAGGTAGCAGCGTCGTCCGCGAAGCTGGCGATCGGCACTACGCATGATTTCGCCGCCGCTCAGGCCGCGACGGCGGACGTAAGTTTGATGCTCGCGACGGCAACCAACGTCCTGGGCGGTAGCGCGTCGGACCTATCCGACAAATTCGCACTCCTACAATCTCACTACGGTTTTCGGGAAATATCGCAGCTCAAGGCCGCGATGGACTATGTGCTTCCTTCGATGAAGGGCTTGAAGATGGAGGCGGGCGACACCTTCGCGGCAATGGCGGTTCTCAGCACCAGTGGCTATCAAGCCGACCGAATCGGAACCGGCGTCCATGAGGTAATATCCAAACTCACGACCGGGCATGCGGCTCTGCGCCAATTCGTTGTCGCAAACAAAGAGGGCGGCCTCGACCTGCTGAAGACCACCGAGCGTCTTAAGAGCGTGACTGCGAATATGGGGACGCTTCAGCGGGCCAGCTATCTGAAGAGCTTGGGGTTCGATCTCCGCGATGTTCAGGTGATGGAGACGCTGCTCGACGGCGTCAACAAGTTCGTCGCGGCGCGCGCGGACATGGCGCGGAGCAAGGGCACAACAGATTTGCTTTTCAACATGCGGTCGCAAGGCTTCGATCAGCAGTTAGCGCGGTTGTCGAACAGTGTGGATCTCCTGAAGGAGAAAATCGGCGCGCCGCTGCTCGCGCCGCTGGGGCACGTCGTCGGCCTGATCTCGCGTGCGGTGGACAGCGTCGCCTCGTTCGCGGGGCATCATCCGCAGATCGTGAAATTCACAGCGACGTTCGTGGCGATAGGCGCGGCGGTCGCAATCGTGACGGGCGGAATCCTCGCAGCGGCAGGCGCGATTATGATCCTTGGGCCGGAGATCGCGGCGACGCTCGGCGCCTGGGCTCTCACGGCGGGCATAATCGGCACCGCGCTCGCGACGGCGGGAGCTACGATCGTTACGTTCGGGCGCGGTATCCTCGATTGGTTCAAGGCACTACCGGCGAAGATCGCGAGCGCTGACTGGTGGAAGAACCTGGGCATTTCGATTGTGAAAGGAATCGGCGAAGGAATCATGGCCGGCGCCGCTCATCTGCTCGGACCACTCGGCACCGTCGCCAAGCTGATCATCGATCACTTTCCGCATTCGCCCGCGCGCCTCGGGCCGCTGCGCGACCTCAACAAGATCCGGATCGTCGGCTCGATAGCCGACACGATTAAGACTGCGCCGGCGGTGACTGCGATACGCCGGGTCGCGGCCGTGGTCGCGCTCTCGGCGCCGATGATCGCAACGCCGGCTTTCGCCGCGTTTTCCGCGCCTGGCAGCGCAAGCGCCGCGGATCGACAGATGATCGAGATGATGCGTCCGGGCGCGCGGCCGGGTCATTCCATTGTCGTACACATGACAAATCACATAACGCTCGGCAGCGCCGGGGACGCGGAAAAACTTATGCGAGATCTGGAGTCGCACGGCGACAGGCTCGGACAAATCATCGCGCGCCACGTCGATAATGCTGAGCGCCGGAAGTATTGAAGTATTGAAACCGAACGTAGCGGGAGAGGACGACCCGCTCGCCCGCCTGTCGGATTTGTTCGCAACGGATGCGATTCTGGCCTCGCAGTTCTTCGCCCTGCGAAGGTCGGTATCGGTGGGATTTCAGCCCACTCGGCGGCTGATGCTCGCCGTGCTCTTGGACGGGATTGACTGTTACCGCGCAGCGGCGCACCCTCTCAGCCGTCGCGGGCGTCTCCAGGCGGAAGCCTCGGCGTGGATTTTCAACGCGGGCGCACACGGCCCATTTTCGTTTAATTGGGTCGCGGAAAGTCTCGACCTCGATGCGGCGTATTTGCGCGCCGGTATCAGGCGATTAGGCCCTTCGAATGGGCTTTGAACATGGCTCAAGTGGACGTTAAAACTGGCCACCACTGCCTCCCGCGAGGCGTGCAAATGATCAAAGCTAGCTTCCGTCAAAGGCCGGAAATGATCAAAGCTAGCTTCTCGGCGTGATCAAACCTAGAGTTCCGCGACAAGAAAAGTGGGAAAATACTGCGCAGGTTCGAGAGGTTTGTTCGACTTAAGGGCACCGGAGAAGATGAGATTCGGCCGTCGCTGGCCGATTTTTGCTCGATTCTCTCTGTCGAGAAGCGAGGCGGTGCCCCTTCGCGCACCATCCGCGAAAAGAGCGTTTCGCCTAGCCATCGCCTCGACAGCGAAGTCATCAGCGGCTGCTCCGGTGACTGTTCGCGAGCATCGTGGTCCAATTAAAGGTGAGGGTCCAGGCATGGGATTCCTGAAGGGAGATGGGAGGAACGACGATCGAGAAATCGGCGATGCGTACCTAGCGCTCCGCAGACGGTTGATTCGTGAATTTACAATCGAGCAAATGGCTGGAATGCCGAAGATGGTGTGGAAGACGCGGTGTACTTTTCAATGCCTGATTCGGCGGACATTGGAAGCGGTCGATGGTATGCGAGCCGCGTGGAATGTTGGAAATCTCCTTACGTCTATCACAATGGCTAGGTCATTGATCGAAACAGCTGCGACGATCAGGAACCTGATAGACTTGGTGAAGGAAGCCACCGTCAAGAGAGATGTAGAAGCTTTAGACCGGGCGGTCATGAACGTCGGCTTCGCGACTCGATTTGAGGAGTTCATGGGCGACAACTGGGCGTACAAAGCTAAGAATATCTTAGTCCTGATTGACGCCATGGATAGGAGCTTGTTCGGGGACAAAACGCCGCGGCTGCGAGCCGCTTATGATTTTCTGTCGGAGTTTGTTCATCCGGATCACCTAGGGATTTTGGGTCTCTACAGCGACAACTTCTTCGAGAAAGGATATCGCGTCGAATTTGGAAGGACAGAGAATAAAAGAGCAAACATTCTCTCGCAACTACGCATAACGCTCGGGATGATTTGGCTCGTCGAAAATGCGGCGGCTGACCTTGAAGCGTTGACTCCTGAGATCACTTCGTTCGTTTCCTAGTTTGACCAGTTCCTGGGTCAAAGCCATGAAGAAGAACGGAAGGCCTCAACCAAAAGCGCGATCGCTGCAGCGTGGGGAAGACTCATCGACGTTGAATTAGCAAACTCTCGCTCGACCGACAAATGGGACAGGTGTCGTCAAAACACCCATCAGACATGGCGGCAGCGACCGGCCTGCTCGCCGACTGCGGCAACCAGCGCCGGCACCGCCAGCCAGATTATGAGCAGGCGATAACCTCATTTTTTGGGATCTATCTCTTTCAGCCGCTGTACTACGCCGGCAGCAAGGGCAAGGAACTCGCGCGCTTCATCAGAGTTGATCCTGGAAGGCGCGGCGCCATGCACAGCCATGTTCCGTAGGTTTCGCATGCGCCGCAGGATTTCATAGGTTTCGCTATCAAAATGGCCGGCCTTTCGGAGTTCCTCAATCTGCCTGCCCGGGGATTGATAATCCGGCGGCAGGCCGAGGCGCGTCGCGGCGGCCCTGAGTTCATGCTCGACGGCCGTCCATCCTAATCCGACCGCAGGTTCCGGAAAGTCAGCCGTCAGCCGCTCAGCCTCGTTCAGGATCTGTTCGGCAGTTCTGGGGGCAGCGCTGATCTGCTTTGGCGCGGGTTTAAGGTCAATCGTCTTTGCAAAAGCCTCGAGTTGGTCGAGTTCGCGCCGGAAGTCGATCTCGACCTTGCCGTATTTGAAGCGACTCAGGTTACGAAGCAGTTCCCTGAGCGGCATACGGAAGACTGCCGCAAGCACGATGACGGCAGCCGGCCATGCCAATGAGTGAATCAGGGAAGCGATGAACTGGAGGTAATTCATTCGGTCGGAGGCTCAACAGGAATCTGTGGGAGCAGCTCGATCTCTTGGACGCTATGAATCCATTCCGCGGGGATGTCGCGGTAAAACATAAGGCCGCGATCGAATCTCTCACCTGCAGTGGAGAAATCCGGATGCACAAGCCAATAGCTCCACACCTCTATGACTTCGCGCACGACATTCGGAATTTCGCCGCCGATTTCTCTAAAGGGGCTCAAAAAACTCGAGGTAATCGCGCTTCTCCTGCTCGGTCAGAGCGACATGCTGACCGGGCGCAAGTTTTTGCTTGATCGCAAGCAGTTCTGGGTAGTCATGGAATTCTCGCCTGAGTCGTTCGAAGCTTTCGATTTCACAGTCCGAAATCGAGATGTTGCGAGACTTTCTCAACGGAGTTCGTCGGCGCGCCGAGCATCTGCTGATCAAAATTCTGTAACAGAAAAAGGCAGGCGACCCTCGAAAAGGTGTTTGAAGTCACCACGGGTATGGAACTGCTCCGCCAGAACCAATCTCGCCGCCTGAGGTCTCACTAACCATATAAACTGCTTCCCAGGTTGAACGAATCGCGGCCGCAGCCTCGGACCATCGAAGGGATGGAAAACATCTCAGCGCGACTGGTGGAATGGCTATCGGCACGCCTTTCTTCGCAGATTGGATGTGTCTTCCCAAAACAGCGTTCAGTGGGAACTGACGGTGGATCTCCCGCTGGCCGGGCAATGTTGACGCTGCGACTCGATACAGGTGATCGCCATTTTTCGAAACGGCTGGTTTGAACATGAGAAACTGCAACCTTGGATCTAGTTCGGCCACTCGCTTTGCCGCCGTGAACCACGGAACCCCTGCGAGCCTACACAGCTCGGACACCGTAATCAGCTGTTCCTCGGGTTTCCGTTGGCGGGTAGTCAGTTTCGATCGTATGGCGCTCGAGGGCAGCAGAAGAAGAGATGCGAAGTAGTCACACAGCTGCTCGTGCTGCCAGTACTCGCTTTTGCCGACGGGCGCCGCGGCGAATTTAGTCGCTAAGAGCAGATGTCCGAGTTCATGGGCGATCTGAAATCTTTCGAGAGGCGATAACCGGCCCTGGGACTCACAACGAGACGAAAGCCTTATCTCATGACCGGTTCGTGTCCTGACCAGAACTGCTCTTCTTGCAGGAAGGTCGTATCGGACGATATTGATACCCCAATCTCGGCAAATTCGAATCACGTCGATAGGCGGAACGTCCGTACCCGAGAGATCCAATGCCTGATCGACCAGAACGTTCCGGTACGTCTCGAGCAGCATCGCAGTTATCGGCTCATCTCGTGTTTGCTATGCTTTAATTAAACTACGAATGCTCAATTGAGCGAACGGGTAGACTCCCGTGGCGGCCGTTGGATTGCGATACGCAGCCATCACGGCCTCATCCGAAACCGACTTTCCCTTCCAAGGAGAACCTTCCGTCTGTGTGAGCAAAACCGCCAGAGAGCGGGCAACCTGCACATAATCGGAATCGTCAGATAAGTTACCCAGGACAAGCTTCTCAATAGTTTGATGGAGGATGGGTAGAATAGTAGATCGTTCATCCTTTGCCGTGCGATCGATAAAAAAATGCACGCGCCATAAACGGTGGAAGCGACGTTGCTGGGCCTCAAGATGCCCCCCCGCGAGCTGCTCTCCATGGCCTCGCTCGTAGTCGGAAAATTTCGCTACCTCGTCACCCACAGCGATCTGTACCTCGGCAATTTTCGCGTTCATTCCGGCTGTGGGGCAATACATTACAACCGACCCTTCTGGCAGTTGAAAGTCCGCTTCTAACACCCTAAGTACTTTTGCGCGCTCAGATGGAGCCAGATTAGGGAAGCCGTCAGACTTTCCGAACTTCTTCTGCACGCGAGGGCGTAGATCGCCAGGCACCTCATCATAAAAGCGAGTACTCAGATGGCCGTACAGTTCGCGTCGATCGAGCGCCCGGAGTATTTTCTCTGCTATTCTATGTCGCGGTTCTTTTTGCTGACCCGCGAGCTCAATACACTTTTGAATCATCTCTTCGTCACTGAGGGGCAAAAGGATGCTTTCCAGATCGGGCGGCGCCACTTCACCCCATAGCTCGAACAGGGCTCTGTCCAGCATCGCGGCAGCCGCGAGCTTCGTTCGATGAAATAGGACCGACTCGGCCAGCTGGTAGCGCCATTCCAAGAGTTCTAGAATCGCAGAGACGGCGTCGGTGCGGATCTTCGGCCGCTTGCCAAGAGAAACGACGAACCGATCTGTGTTCCTTGGCTTTCGTGAAAGCCCGCTACCGTTGGGCTTTGGCCTGATCTCCAAATACTGGAGAATCCGCTCATCGAAGGAGCGTGGCTTGCCCACGTGGTACCAGTCGCGGTGGAGGTAGTCCAGAAGGTCAGCGCAGATTGTGTTGCCGATCATGTCTCGACAGACTGTCATTCTGAGGTCATCACTTAACAAGAGTGCGGTATGAGCCGCTTCCTCAACACTCGGTCCGGCGACGCCTGCATCGGCGACCGAGGTTTCCGACTGCTTCCTGATAAGTAGCCGCACAATCTGAGACGCAGTGACGTGTTTATTGCTCAGCTGATCGGGGACATATTTCGCGAATTCGGAATCGATCACGTCTGCGAGACTGCACCCCTTCGAATCACGCCAGCCCGACCCCTGAAATACGAGGTCGAGGCGTTTGTCGGCGTCATGTTTTCCCAAAGGCCGAGTTCGTCTTCGATTGTGTGTCCGGCAGCAATATGCCCGATGTCGTGGCGCAGCGCCCCCAGGCGAGTGAATCTCTCTTCAGATTTGCTCAGGGGCGCACCGGCAGCGCCGGCTCTCAACACTGCCTTGTCGCTATTGTGTCTCACGGCCTCGATCATTCGCTGCACGATATGTAACGCGCCGAGCGCGTGCTCGAGTCTCTTGTGCGTCGCGCCTCGATAGACGAGATGGGTCTGTCCTAGTTGATATATCCTCCCGAGCCGCTGAAACGCAGGATGGTTGACAATCTTCACTTCCTCAGGGAACAAGCAAACGAACTCACTAACGGGAATGAAGAATTCTTGCCGCTCGGCAGGTTCCGACAGGCGAACCGGGGCGCGAGCTTGCAACGCCGAACTAGCTGCCGGTTCGGTGGCCGCTATTTTCGTATGAGCGTCCGCCAACTCAAATTGTTCTTTGCCATCTCTCTCGCGTCCGGCCATAGGCAATCCTCTATGAGTAACATTAGTTTATAACTATGTTTACAGCGCGCGCGCCAGTGGGGGCAACTCGACTTTCAACAACCAAATGGCCCAGCCGTCTGCTTGGGTTGACCATCGCCTCCCAACCCTTGGGCTCGAACGGCTTCGTGGGGCACTGCGAAGAAGCCAACTCGCCACAGCTTTCCTGCCGAGCGGATTCGACGATCGGCACGGAGCTTAAGCGAGATAATCGTCGCATGGAAATGATGAGCGATAATTCATCGGCGACCCCGCGGAACCATATGGCCGCGGAAGTACCTAGGCCTTAGATCTGCTGACGCGGCACACAACGCAGCGGATTCCGCAAAAGGAACCGTACAGATTCCGCGCAGGATGCTGGCGACCAGATGAAAAACGCACCGGATGGAGCGGGTTCACGCCGATCGACCACGACTCGCAGCTTCCTGCCGGAGAATGGCAATCGCCTCCTCGTATTTGGTGTTGCTAAGCCAGCCTGGTCGGTGCTCCTCGATCCTTTTCCAGATGGTGCCATCATCCGGCGTTCGGATGCCACATCGCACATTCTGGAAGAAGTAGTCCTCACATCCGTTGCAAAGCCACGCGTCGGCCACCAGTTTGGCGCTTGACTGCTCGCCCTTATTTGTTGTTGCGAGAATCACGTCAACATCTACTTGCTTACCCTGGACTGTCGTCGGCCACCTGATATTCAGTTTGCCGTTCGAGTCCACCGGTGAAATAGAGATGACCTTCTTGGCGCGGAAGTGCTCGGACCAGGCTTCTAAGAGATTGGACGAAGCCGACTCGTCACGGAACAATACACCGACGCAGCCACCCCACCTTGCGCTGATGCTACCGCTATCGGCGCCGAGGTCTTCCGCTTGCCATAAAGCCTCCGCCTCGGCGATGAGTGCTTTTCCGTCGTGAACAGGATTGGCACAAGGAACTACTACTGCTTTCCCTGATGGTCGGCCGGGCACGAAAGTCATCGTGTAGGTGTTGTTCCGTTTAGCGGACAGCCGTCCGTAGTGAATCGGTGCACGCCCGTGGACCGCGTCGTCAAAAAGAAGGTGGGTCTGTTGCCACCTTTTGCGCACCTCGGCGCGTCGTCGGGCACCCTTAGAGCCGGCAGCCCCCGGTTGGTTGTCCCACAGAAGAGAGCCAATAATCAGGACTCCCGCGCGCATCGACGCTCCTCCATACGGCCGACTGGAAACGGGCTTAAGAATGGCTAGTTCCACCTAGCTAGACAATGTCGAGCAGATAGCGAGGAAGCAGAAACATGCACGGCTCGCGCAGAGCCGCGCCTCCGCTTAGAGATCCGCCATGCCCTTCCGCAACCGGCTCAATTGCCCGCGCTCCCCTTCCACGATCCGGTCCAACGAGCGCAATGCATTGTAAACATGAAAAATAGTGCGCCAGATCTGGCGCTCACAACCTACTTACATAAAATTCTCCTAACGTCGTATACGGTGTCAATCATGTTTGGATTCTGCTGGAGGATATTCGCAAAAGCCTTTGAGTAGACAAGCGTCACCGGCAATTTCTTGTAAAGAGTGTTGTTGTTCCAATCCATCTTTGTAAGTCCTAGTATTCCCGCGCACGTCTCGTGCCACCCCCCGCTGCCAGAAAAGCGTCGAATCAGAATCGGCGAAGGTGTCGGTTTCAATGGCCCTTCTTTGTAAACGTTAAAATTCGGGTTTTGAACATGTACGCCCTGAACACTGCCTTGCGTCCAGAGCAAAGCCTCGTTGATATCCACGGGCAGACAAGTTCCCCTCGCCACGGGGTAGTTGAAAGGTCCGGTTGGTGTCTTCAGGTCGAACCTCACGCCCTTCCAATTGCTTTCTTTGACTATCTGCACGAGCTCTACCTCGGTTCCGTCCCGGAAACTGTCTAAAGCGCCGAGTGTCTCTTCTTCCTTAAAAGCCGTGTTTTTGTGGATTGTGATCTTCCGCGGGACCCGACCAAAGTGACCAGTTTGGTAGATTTCAAGACTGACGAGATAACACCGACTGCATTTCATAGTAGGATAGGTATGGGTTGTTGCGACTATCTTGGGTGAAGTCTCTGGCATCATACGCCACAAACTGAAAACCCGTACCATCCGGGTCAAAAACCTGACTGCAGCAGGTGCTATATGAGTTCCCAGCCCTATCTATCTTCATCGCATAACTGATGCCAATGAATGCCTCATCTTGCGCAAGCCCGACAAGCTTCCAAGGCACGCCGCCCGCTTTCGCGTACAGGGCGACGCTCAACCCCCACATGACGTTTGCGCGGCACTGCCGATCAATGCTCGACTGCCGAATAATCTGGATGGGGATACTCGATGGCGCGCAAAATGCTTTCAAGTAGTCGTGAAAATCAAAATTTTCGCCGGCAAAGCAATCAGCCCACCTTTCGGGTAGATAAATCATCGCTACGTCGAAGTTGCTGCGCAAACCTCTGAGTTGGGCAATGCACTGAAATAGCCCCTTGGCTAAATCTAGCTTAGCCCCTTTCTGCGCATGCGCTTCTAATTCATCTGGGAACTCAATTGTAAGACGCGAGTCCGGCCTCACTATCGGGATCCTGAAGACTTCAGGGAAACCCGGATATTCTGGGTAGTAATTTTTTGCTTCTCGAGGTGTTGCGGTTTGCTCCAACTCATCAACCAAAGTCGCCAGCTTTTTCAGATTTGCTCCTGGCGCGATGAGAGCAAGACGTAGCCGATCAGGCGTGCCAAATCTGAGGCCATAGGGGCCGTGCTGGACCAGTCCCATCAGTGGATGCTTGTGTGTCTTGTCACCGGCAAACAGCAGATCCGGTTCGGGAATAGCCGTATAGCCGCAGAGTTCGGCTTCGGAGGCATTCATGATACAAGCCGTCGTGCAAAAGCGGTTCGACTACCTAAGCTGAATGACGGATTTTCGGCATCGCTGCCTCCGTCAAACGGGTGAACGCCTACTTCTACGTTGCGCTCGTCCGTGCCAAGGACAATCCGGACCCAGGCATCAAGAATCGCATTGTACTTTTGATTAAATCGATCACTCCGTCGTTCATCCAGGAACCCTACGGCGTCGTGGCGGGCACGAGCCGGCCAGATCCAGATGTCCGGATCGAGCAAGAGCCAAGTGCGGCCATTCTTAAAATCAATCGATACCTGCACCGCTTCCGCCCAATCAACTTTCACGGGCTGAGGATATTGCTCGGTGACAGGAGCCAACAGGCCTGGGATCCTTCCGGAGATCGCGCCGCCCACTACGTCGGAAAGAGCCTCTAGTCCAGACTTCGTCGTTGCATGTGGATCGACGATCAGAAACGCTGAATCACGCGTTGTTCGCGAGAGAAGAGGTTTTCCCCTGGATAGCGCCGCACCCAAAGCTTCTTCTACAAATCCCTTGAAATGAAGATTTTCAGATGATGTAAAATCCGTGGGCAAATCACAAGGTTCCGCGGACAAGAGGTCATCGCCAAATGCTGCGGCTAGCTGGTCTCCGAGGCCCCAGCACCAGATTCGGTCGGACTTTGTCAGTATTAGCTTGCCCTTCGACCGATTTCGCGCCTCCCGAATATTCTCCCAACTCTTCGCGTCTCGGAAGGCCAACACTTTACAGGATCGCGGCATCGAAATGACTGGAAGAGCGTTCAAGCCGAAGTAACGGCCTTCCTTTCCCCGCCTTGGGCAGGGCAATATGCACGGACGCAACTCTTGCCTTACGGACTCGCGCATCCAGCTCGGGAGATTTCTTATCAATATTTCTCCAGAGTCGCAGCAACAGCGCGTCGAAAGTTTCGATCGGAACATAGTGTGCGTCTAAGCTTTTTTCTCGCGCTAATTTCAGGAGTTCATCAACCGAAGGCGGAACCTCAAAGCCTTTTATTCCGGTCCAGTAAAGACCGTGTGGAAGGGGATTCTGAGAATCCAACACCGCACGAAAGAGCGACATTATGCTCGCATCGCGGCCGCTATAGCCCGCAACGATCAGGCCGAAGCGGTTACCCGCATTCACCAGACATTCTGATAGCGCTTGGTTTTGCCGCTCAAGGTCAGCCGGAAGGTTCTTCAGGCTGTCGTAACGGAAGTCGCCATGAAGTTTGCAATACAAGGGATATTCTTCGTTGTTCAGGGCTTCAACCGCCGAGCCCGAACCTTCGAGGTGATAGGCAGCCAGAGATCGCACACCCACTTCCGCAACCGCTTTTTCCATCACGCTGTCGAAGTTGGTTGTGAACACAACTCGACAAAGGTTCGATATCATTAAGGCAGCAAGAACCCGATTACCTACCGAAAGAGTCACTCGATCTTCCGAGAGGATCTCTCTCAAATACTTACGCAGGCGCTCCTTATCGTGACCGAACATTGTCTCGAAGTAGATCGCATATTCATTGTCCGCCGATTGCCCAGGGAAGCCTCTCGCTTCCATAAAGGACTGAATGCGATCCCTGACGGCGGAATTCTGGACGTTTTGCCGCGTTATCTCTTGATTTTCCTCTCGGCAATAATACAGACGCTTCAGATCCCAGATGATGTCCGTTGCTGTAGGCAGACCGGCCGCTCGCGATGCCCCGGCACCGAGAAACCATGCAAAATTCTGCGGTCTAGCGCAAAATACGCTTGTGAACTTCTCCTGGTCCATTGGCCTCGTTCTCGAGCGCGGAGCGGGGCGTTAGAAAGGCTTTAGCATCTTTGGCCAGTTTCCTAACACCAGCCTCCAGTCCGAAATCCGGTGAGAGAAATCGTGGGCTCCATTGTCATCCGCCCCCATCCTCCACCTGCGCTTCGTCCTGATTATACCGTCAGCGGAAGAACTAAACGAAGCGATCTGTTCATCTCAATCAACAGGATGTCTGTACCTTCCCCTCACGGTCGACAAGAACACGATTTCCATCGACCACCTCTCTCGAGTCCTTTGATCAGGTAAACGGCGAAACGTGACACAATCCGGGGCACCAGGAGCCGATCGAGTACAAGGAGGCGGCCGGTGCCTCTGATCGCAAACCGGATGCACCGCGACGCAGGCGTACGCTAATGTCTGGCGTCACATGAAACGCCTGCTTCGCAAATTGGGCTATCCGGGACTACTCAGCGGTGAAAAGCCGTTCTTGATGTTTCCAGCTGTGGGGAACAGCAATGCGACCGTCCATCAGCATCTGCAGGTTGGTTTCGGAAAACACCTCACCCTCTGCGATCGCTTCAACGAACGCCGGTGAAACGAAGGCGAGTTTCGTCAGTCGCGTTACGTAACGTTTCGTGAGTCCTTCGCGGCGCGCAAGCTCAACGAGCGAACGGACGCGGCCAGATGCCAATTCGTCGAACCATCTCCTCGCCCTTGCGAAGGCCTTCAGCAGCGCCGGATCGGGCTTCCTCGGCTCATCGCCTCCGTTGATGATGAGCCGCATCTCGACGCCACGTCTCTTTACCTTCAACGGAACGAACCTGAACAGAAGGAGTACCTTGCGCAGCGGGGCGTTGCCCGGACCGCCGCAGGGGACGGGTGTGCTCAGCCCGAGTCGAATGCCTTCGTCTGTCAGTACTGCCTTTTCTACCAATTCGACCAGAGCAGCCGAACGTTCCCTCTCAGCCAGCAAACACTCGCTCCATTCAGCCGTCAACGTGAAGACCGGATTGAGATCGGCGTCTCCCTCTCCGGCAACGTTCAGTGCCTCAAGAATAGCCGCCTTGTCGTCCAGAATGCTCCGCGCGGCGATTGCGACAGCTCGCTCCAGCTCCATCGCGGGCACTCGCCATCCACGTTGTCCCTCCACTTTGGAACCTCGGACCAGTGCTCGCGATACGTAGTACCGATACCACCGCCGGTCTTTCACGGCGGCTTGGACGTAGAGCGGCTCGCCTGTTTCGTCGAAGACCTTTCCAGCGAGCGGACTCGGTGACGCTTTGGTTCGAGGCTCTGTCGGCCGATCGGTGCGATCCCGAAGGCGCTTCTGAACCTTCTCCCAGAGCGTACGCTCCAAAATCGCTTCATGTTGTCCTGGATGCCGCTCCCGCTTGTGACGAATCTCGCCGACGTAAATCGGATTGGAGAGCAGCTCGTAAAGCGCGCCTCGGGAAAAGCTCTGCCCGCCTGATCTGTTTCCTTTTCTCGAGACCCGGAGCTTTGACACGACGCCGTCCCGGTCGAGATCCTTCTTCAGCTTCCGGACAGAACCTGTTTCCAGATAACGGTTGTAAATCTGCCTTGCGGTCGCGGCTTCAGCCTGATTAACGACCAGACGGCGATCGCGGACGTCGTACCCGATCGACGGACAGCCGCCCATCCAGATTCCTTTTCGCTTCGAGGCGGCGATCTTGTCCCGGATCCGCTCTCCCGTTACTTCGCGTTCGAACTGGGCGAATGACAAGAGCACATTGAGGGTCAGCCGGCCCATCGAGGTGGTAGTATTGAACTGCTGGGTGACCGCCACAAACGAGACGCCCTGCGCGTCGAAGACCTCGACCATCTTTGCGAAATCGGCCAGCGATCTGGTCAGCCGGTCGACCTTGTACACGACCACGACATCGATCAGGCCGTGGCGGATGTCTTCGAGCAGCCGCTGCAAGGCAGGCCGCTCCATATTCCCGCCGGAGAGACCACGGTCATCGTAGGCGGTCTTGACGAGTTTCCAGCCTTCGCCCTGCTGGCTCTTGATGAAGGCCTCGCTGGCTTCGCGCTGTGCGTGCAGCGAATTGAAGTCCTGCTCGAGACCCTCTTCTGAAGACTTTCGCGTGTAGACAGCGCAGCGTCGGATGACGTTACTCGCGCGCTCCATTGCCTGCCTCCTTTGCTGGTGCCTTGAGTCCGAAGAACAAGGGTCCTGACCACTGACTCCCGGTGATCATCCGGGCCACCTGCGAAAGTGAACGGAAGCGCTTGCCGCGGAACATCACTCCGTTTTCGACCACCGTGACCTCGTGCCGAGTACCGCCCCACTCCCGGATCAAAATTGTGTTCGGCCCGACTTTCCTCATCGGCACGACCTTGGATGGCTTGCGCACTCGGGCATCTTCGGCGACGCGCTCCAGCAGTCGGCGCGTGGCCGTTTTGAGACCACCCAGCGCGTTCTCCTGAATGCGGTACGCGACTGCCCGCCTGAGCCAGTCCCGGCTCAAATGTGGAGGAGCTTCGATTTCGTAAAGAAGCTTCCACCGGGCCCTCAGCTGATTGAGATCCAGTGACTCAAGACCGGCGATTTCTGCTGAGATCTTTTCACGTTCCTTGTCCGAAACCATTCGCATGGTGCCTGCCTCCTCGACAGGTGGACAGACACATTGCTCTGCGGGCGCGAACAGTCCAGTCGCGAGCCGGTAGAAGCTTCATAGTCCAAAGCGGCATCGACCCGCAGAAACCTAAGCAATTTAGGCGGCAACGCCTATCAATGCTAGCCTTATTCGCGCAACGCACCGAAGATTAGAGGGACCCGGATGGCTACATTCAAAGGGAGACAACCAATGGGCCTTTGCTTCGCCTAGGTTGCGATCCTGAACTACCACTGACATTATCTATGCCGCGACCTACTTTCGCGGAGTCACGCAAGCCCCGGACACTTGACGCGATCAACGCCTGAACGAAAAAAGGGGCACTCCTTGGACCTTCAGAAAATCTTGTCGGATCTCTCGGCAGAAAAAGATCGGATCGTCAGGGCGATAGAAGCACTCCTCGAATCGCCCGCAAGGCGTGGCCCGAAGAAGGGTATGACGCGCCCACGAGCGACGGGTAGGCGTCGCGGCGGAATAACTCCCGAGGGCAGACGGCGCTTGTCGGAAGCCATGAAAAAGCGCTGGCGGGAACGCAAGAGAAAGAAATCCTAGCTCTCCCGGAACCCAGACTTCAGTTCGAAGGTCCTGGTTGTTGGAAGCTCCCGTTCTACGATCCGGGGGCTTCTTCGCCTTCCAACCCAAGGTCGCGGGTGAGTATCGGCCCTCGGTGAATCTCGAATTCGCCGTCGCCCGCGGCATGACGCTCGAAGAGTTGGAGCAGGAATACATACGCGCAATCATGGCATCGGTTGGGGGAAACAAAACCGAGGCAGCCGCCCAGCTAGGCATCGATCGTAAGACCCTCTATCGAAAAATCGGCGCCCCGGACGCCGAGTGATAACACTTCGTAAGGTTTTCGGCGGGCAACTCCAGCAGCCGGTTCACCTGCGATGGCTTTTCAGCACCGACCCTTATCAATTGATGACGACCACATCCACAAACGCGTGACCGACCATCGCGTGGCTCGGGCTGTAGGCATCGACCGAGATACTATGACCTCCGTTCAGGACGAAGTTCGTCGAATCCCAGTTGTAGATATAGGGAGGCGACGACGCCATGTAGGTACCATCGACGTAAAAGTTGATCCACTGGACGGAGGCGTCGACATTGACGGACACCGGCACCACACCGGATACAGTTGCGCCAGATGCGGGCGAAGTAACGCGGACAGCGGAAGTGGGACCCGACTGCCATCCAAGCCATGGCTTGCTCGCCAACACGGTTTTGACATTGTTGATGTAGCCGAGGGCATTAGGAGCATACCAAGCGCCGCTGAACCATTCCCCGATGCAACCCCAAAGCATTTGGTATGTCGTGCCATTCGGATAGGTCGGGTAACCCGGCGAAGGAGTGAGATCCTTCAAGTAGCTGATATCGCCATTCATACATGCGCGCTGGTAGGCTCCCCGGAGATCGACGTTGAAAGGGGTTGAGTCCCGCACCTCGGGCCAGGCGTTGGAATCGTAAACCTTGACTTGGAAGATGCCATAAGACTGATAACAGTAGCTGCCGGTCCAGCCATTCCAGCTCCCGCGCTGGCAAAGCGAAGGGTCGGTCCTCATATCGCCCTGATGGGACTGCACCCAGTTGCTTTCCTCAGTCGCCTGAGCGCGCAGTAAATCCTCGTCGATTCCCCACTTGCAAGCGCTCCACCGCAAGATCATGTCGGTCGTCGCTGCATAGTTCCCGTCCACGTGAGCGAAATCGCTAGGAGGCACATCGCCAGTAAAGGTCGGCTGAGCGAAGAAGATCACAAGATCGGACGCCGAGGGGATGGTTTGATTCGCTGTCCCGTTCTCTGGTCGGGGCTCAAATGATGACGGCGCGACCAGTTGTGTACATTGGGCACCGGTCGGAAGTTGTGCGACGGGCGGAAGTGTGTAGAAATGCGGCACCGTGGCGAATGCTACGCCGGTCAGACTCACCGTTTGGGACGCGGTCTTGCCATCGTCGGTGACCGTGAGCTTCCCGATTTCTGTCGTCCCGGTGGGGTTACTGTAGGTCGTTGGGTTGAAGGTCACCGATGCCCGACAACTTCCGCCCGCAGAAATCGATGACCCACATGAGTTCGTGACTACCTCGAATGGGACTGTCGCAGTAATCGATGCGACATCCAGGGGCAGTATGTTTGGATTTGTCAGAGTGACGCTTTTGACGGCCGACGCCGATCCGATCTGCACTCTGCCGAATGACAGCGAGAGCGCCGAAAACGTCGGGTTGGCAAGAATTCCGGTGCCGGTGAGCACGACCGACTGGGGATTGTTCGCCGCGTCGTCGGTGATGGTCAAATTTCCGTTGAGAGCACCGGTCTGGGTTGGTTTGAATACCGTCCCGAGGGCGCAGGTGGCGCTTGGCGCCAGATCGTTGCCACTACATGTGTCGCTGGCCATCGCGAACTCTCGCGACGGCACTACCGTGTTGATATGGAGAGCCACCGTATTGGGATTCTTAAGGGTAGTGGCCCTGACGGCGCTGGTAGCACCTGCCACTACGTTACCTAACAGCAAGGTCGGCGGCGTGATATTCAGCCTGCCCGCTATGCCGACGCCGCTCAGAGCGGCCAACCCGGCATTGGCACTGGCCGCATCGATGACCGCGAGCGATGAACTGCGAGGGCCAAGCGCGTTGGGAGTGAAGGTCAGCATCAAGGTACAGCTGGTTCCGGGCGCTAGCGTTGAGGTGCAGCCGTTATTCGTGATTGTAAACTCGGCGTCGTCGGCACCGCTGATTTGAATCCTCAGTCCTGTAGCGGGCTGGCCCGTGGCGGGATTGGTTATCTTGACACTCTTTGCAACGCTGGTCGCACCGGTAACGCCGAAGACCACGTTGCCGAACGCGACGCTGATCGGAGAAACCGTCAGTCCTGCTGCCGCGGCGGGCGCCGCAGAGGCTGCTATCGTGACGAGCAGAATCGCGAATGCCAGCTCGAGGACAGTCGGTTTGGACGAAACCGTCGTGCCGTGACGAACCTGGGGCATCCGGGAATTCCCTCTGAGTCGAGCCTAAGTTCGGGCGACTGTTTCACCTAGGTTTGGTAGCGCCTACCTTTTGCACCTGCCACTTGAGGATAGCGCTCTCGCTCGGGAGAATCCGCTCAGATTCACAGACTGCAATCGAAATTTACTGAGTTCCTGTCAATCTTCGGCGGTGAACCGGTTCCGATGGAACGCTGCCGCCGCGCAACCGGGTATTGGGAGGCGACAACTCCGCTTGGTTCACTGCAGATTCGCTGATCTCGTCTGGCTGGCTAGCTAGCAGGTCGTTTGGAACCACCATGCCGGCGACTTCGGCAGTGATCCCTCCGAAGCCCGCTCCAGAACGGTTGTGTGCCTTACGACATCGGTTCTTTTGAACTCAATTTGAGGGCCGCGAGGTCAGCCTGACGGTAGTGACCAACCGAATGGGTGAATTGTTGCGCGAATTGCTCGACCCATTAGAGTTCTAATCAGCACATAAATTCGTGCCTACTCCTAAATTCGGAGTGAAGCGCTGGCTCAGGTGTCAGGAAGTTTGATCGCAACTACGTTTCGATGAGATGGACGTGGTCCGAGATGTACGACAGCTAGCGTTTGCGGTGACTTTGGCAGTGCTGGCGATCCTGGCGGGGAGCTCGAGGCAAGCTTTTGCGCAGGCGCCGACCTCGACTCCTACTCCGGCCGGCTCGGTCACGATTATTTCACCTGCAAACGGCGCCGCCGTGTCTGGTACGGTGAATTTCGTCACTTCCAAGAGCGGTACTGTGTCTTGGATAAACTTTTACATCGACGGAGTCTACAAGGTGTCGTCGCCGCCCTACACTTTTGCGTGGGATTCCACGAAAGTTGCAAACGGCAGTCACACGTTCCGGGCCGATGGAAAGAACTCGAGCGGCGTGGTCGTCGCGTCGGCATCTATCACTGTTAATGTCGCGAATTCCGCCGCAACTCCGACTGCGACTGCCACGGCCACTGCGACCTCGACGGCAACGATCACGCAAACAGCTACGTCAACGCCAACGGCTACGCTCACATCGACAGCGACTCCGACTGCTACCCCAACCGGCACGCTGACGCCAACTCAGACCGCCACGTCCACTGGCACCGCTACCTCTACGTCGACTGCGACGCCGACCGACACGCTGACGCCAACTCAGACCGCCACCTCCACTGCCACCGCGACCTCTACGTCGACTGCGACGCCGACCGACACGTTGACGCCGACTCAGACCGCCACCTCCACTGCCACCGCGACCACGACTGCGACTCCGACCGACACGCTGACGCCGACACAGACCGCCACCTTCACTGCCACCGCGACCACGACTGCGACGCCGTCCGACACGGTGACGCCGACTCAGACTGCCACTTTCACTGCCACCGCGACCACGACTGCGACTGCGACACCGACCGACACGCTGACGCCGACACAGACCGCCACCTTCACTGCCACCGCGACCACGACTGCGACGCCGTCCGACACGGTGACGCCGACTCAGACTGCCACTTTCACTGCCACCGCGACCGCTACATCGACTGCGACGCCGACCGATACGTTGACGCCGACACAGACCGCCACCTTCACTGCCACCGCGACCACGACTGCGACGCCGTCCGACACGGTGACGCCGACTCAGACTGCCACTTTCACTGCCACCGCGACCGCTACATCGACTGCGACGCCGACCGATACGTTGACGCCGACTCAGACCGCCACGGCCACTGCCACCGCGACTTCGACGTTGACTCCAACAACATCGACATCGACGGCGACTCCCTCTCCCACGCCTACGCCGTTGGTCGCGATCACGTCGCCAGCGAACGGTGCAACCGTCTCAGGTACGGTCAGTATTGTAGTGACGATGGTGAAGCCCCCGGTATCATGGGTAAACCTCTATATTGACAACAATTTCATCGCGTCGTCACCGCCGCTCACCTTCAGCTGGAACACAACAACTGCAGCCAACGGTACTCACACGATCAGAGTTGACGGCAAGAATTCAAGCGGGACAGTCGTCGGATCTACTTCAATCTCGGCAATTGTCGCGAACACGATACCGACGACGACTCCCACTCCGACTTCGACATCGACGTCGGCCTCAACAGCGACGGCGACTCCCACTGCTACTCCGACGCCGCTGGTTTCGATCACGTCGCCGGCAAACGGCGCGACCGTCTCAGGAGCGGTCAGTATTGTAGCGACCATGGTGAAGCCTCCCGTATCATGGGTAAACTTCTATCTTGACAACAATTTCCTCGCGTCGTCGCCGCCGCTCACCTTAAGCTGGGACACGACAACCACAACCAACGGGAGTCACGCAATCAGAGTTGACGGTAAGAGTTCAAGCGGGACAGTCGTCGCTTCTGCTTCCATCTCCGTAATCGTCGCGAACGACCCTACGACGCTCAATACGACGACGCCCATCAAACGTGTCATCATCATCGTCGGGGAGAATCATTCCTTCGATAACGTCTTTGCCGGCTATGTTCCGCCGCAGGGCCAATCGGTCATGAATCTGTTGTCGGAGGGAATAATTACGCCGTCCGGCGGTCAAGGCCCCAACTACGGGCTCGCGGCTCAGCAGCAGGCGACGGACAC
Organism: uncultured delta proteobacterium; assembly: GCA_963805315.1. Classification (GTDB taxonomy): domain Bacteria; phylum Desulfobacterota; class Binatia; order Binatales; family Binataceae; genus Binatus. The sequence continues at coordinate 244,460 of CAWDTQ010000013.1, read as the reverse complement.
TGATGTCTACTCGATCAATCCTACAATATCGGGACCGTACTCGACGCTGCCGCGACCCAACACGACCTATGCAACCGGTACGACGCACTGGATTCCGGACCCAAGGTTCCCGACCAATCTGCCAAACGGCCCGTACCAAATCAGTCAGTACGTGCCCTACACAACAACCGACTTCGTCGGCGACCCGGTCCACCAATTTTTCCAGATGTATCAGCAGATCGCCGAAGGGTTTAAGGATCTCTTCGTGTGGGCCGCGGTCACGACGGGCACGGGTCCGAACTCGGTACCAACGCCCTCACCGGGTAATACGTACCAAGGCTCGTTGTCGATGGGATACTACAACATGAGTACCGGTGATGCGCCACATGTTCAGTCGATGGCGACCAGCTATGCGATAGGTGACAACTATCACCAGGGAATGATCGGACCGAGCGGTCCCGCCATCACGTGGGTTACGCGCGGCGATGTGCAGTATTACGTCGATTCAAATGGCAACCCCGCCGTTCCACCTGCCAATCTAATCGAGAACCCGAATCCCCAACCGGGCACAAATAACTTCTACACCTCGGACGGGCTCTATGGCGGCAGCTTCTTGAACTGCTCCGACTCCACACAGCCGGGCGTCGCTCCGATCATGAGCTATCTAAACTCGCTTTCCTACCCCTTGTTCAACGGAGGCAACTGCGCTCCCAACTCGTACTATCTGGTGAACAACACTCCCTCGGGTGGTGCGCCGCTTTCGAACACCAAGACTCTGAGGGCATTTCTCACTGCGCATGGCATTTCGGTGCAGTATTACGGTACCGAGCTCGGCCTCGGAATCAACGCGAACCAAGTCTTTACGGATATCGCCAACAACGCGCTGCGGTCGGTATCGATCGTCGGTCCGGAGGTTGCGGATCAAGGCCATCCAGCCTATTCGACTTTGCTAGCCTATGAGAACTTCGTAATGAATTTGTCTAACGCCGTGATCAGCAACAGTTCGCTGTTCGCCAGCACAGCGATCATCGTCACCGTAGATGAAAGCGGCGGATATTATGACACCGGCTACATCCAGCCGATTGACTTCTTCGGCGACGGCCCGCGTCTCCCGGCGATCGTTATATCTCCATATGCCAAGCGGGGCTTTGTAGACCACACTTACTATGATCATTCTTCTTTGCATAAGTTCATAGAAGCAAACTGGCTGCTGGGGCCGATCAGCGCGCGCACCAGGGACAACCTTCCCAATCCGATTCCCTCGTCCAATCCTTATGTTCCGGACAACCCGCCGGCGATAGGCGATCTGATGAATATGTTTGACTTTACTAATTTCAGATCCGATGCACCGTTAATTCAGTGAACCGGCTGAATCGGTTGAGCACACATCCAGTCTGAAAAATTCAAATGTGCGAAATCCAACTCGGAGCGTTAGACACCGAGTGACAGCAGCCTTCTAAGTTGGTTGCCAGCTATTACCCGGTCTTGGAAACGTGCGAGAGGCCTAGGCTTCGTTTCGAAAGCCACGCAGCGAGAACATCGGAGCTGAAGCGAAGGTTGTTGCGAATCTTCACGGCAAGCAGATCGCCCCTCTTAACCAGGCGATATATAGTCCTTGGATTCACGCGCAATATATCAGCTACATCCGCTACCGTAAGAATGTCTGGTCTGCTCATAGGTATTATAGTCGTCTGTTAGTTGGGTGTCGTATCGCACGTCGGTGGGACCTACCTTTCTGATTCTTCAATTTTCCGATACACGATCTCCTAATCCTGCGTGTCGTCGTATGCTGGGTGCGGTATCATTGACAGCTAAATATCCTCCGGGATTTGTCCTCCGAAGTGGCTTTTCAACCTTGGGTTCGAAACATTGAGAAACAACCTCCGTGTTAGGGGCAGGATGTCGATTGAGCCATGGGATTCTACGCCCCGTTCAGTGCCAGCAACGAATCGATAGTCGCGTAATACTGTTGCCGTTGTTTCGGCCATGACAGACTGGCTGCCACTTCACTGGCTCGATTGGCCAGTGCGTGGCGCCGTTCAGGATGCAAATACAAATCCTCGATCGCTTCAGCCAGAGACACCGGATCGCCGGGTTCGAAATACCGCACCGCATCATCATCGAAGTAGTGTTCGATTGTACGGAGCCGGGCGGCGACTATGGGAATCCCGAGAGTTGCGTACTCAAGCAATTTAACGGGAAGCATCAGGTGAGTCGCGCGGCTGGCGTCATTGGGAACGAGGCCCACCGAAGCCTGTTGGAGTACCGATGTCAGGCGCTCGATTGGCACGCGGTCTTCAAAGCACACGCGATCCAAGAGCCCCAAGCGAGCCGCATGTGCGCATGCCTCGCGCAAATAGTCGCCGATTCCCAGCACCCTCAGCCGTAAGCCGGGTACCCGGTCGCGCAGAATGTTGACGGCTTCGATCGCGGTATCGAGCCCCAGGCGACGACCGATCGTTCCGTGGGTGATCAACGTAAAAGGTGTACGCATCAGGTTAGCGCGGCCGTTTTGGTGCGGCGGGAACAGCCGGGGATCCGGAGAATTCAGGACGACATCGATCTTGTGGGGGGAGATTCTGGAAGTCCGCAGACGGCGCGCATGAAGATCGTGAACTGCCAATACTTTATCGGCGAACCACGCGCTAGCGCGTTCTTCAAACATCAGCAGTCGTGCGCCGAGCGCTCCGCGTCTGCCTCCGAATTTTTCCCGATACAACTCGGGCATCGTGTCATGAATGTCGAGGAGTACCTTGCTCCCAAACAACTTGAGAGGAAGTGCACACAACACGGCGGCATCGGGGATGCTGCAGACAATCGCCAGATCATAGGGACGCGTCACTGAAAGACGTATAGCCATCCACAATGCCGCAGAAAAAAAACTCAGATAACTAAGAACATAACGGCTTCGACTGCCACCGCGGTAGCGCGGTGTGTGCACGGCAAGTACGTTGACTCCACTGGGCTCCATATGTTGACCGGGATCGAGACAGATAACATCGACTGTGTCTCCACGCTCGACCAGCGCTTCAGCATGACGCTTTACGCGGCCGTCACAGATATACGTCGAGTAGGCAATCATCAGTATCCGCGCCACTTGTGATTACCTCATTCGATTAGTCAGTGGACCGTCTCGCGTATAGTCACTTCGATGCATTCTCGTCGATTGGTATTCCAAAACCGAGAATAACCTCGGCCTCACTACCGGGCTGATACATCACTTTCGGAAGGCCATCCCTCTGGATCCGCTTCAACATACGATAGAGCGGCGGAACGGCCGTCATCGACCTTAATGCAGCTTGAAACGGACGGAGAAATTCCCGACCGGTACCGGCCCCGTGAATATTCGATACGCACGGCGAATAGCCGGCCTCGTGCAAGAGGGCTGCCAATGAACGTGAGTTCCATCGTGTCAGATTGCGCGGCGGATCCGATCGATCCTTCGCTCTACGACCAGGCCCGTACTGCGCGATGGCAATTGGAGTCGTCGGCCATCGCCGTCTGATTGAGGCAAGTGCGCCAAGAGGATCCTCCAAGTGATGCAGGACAAACAACGCTACGATCGCATCCGGCGAGACCCAGTCGGCCGGCACGCTTTCGATCGTGCCGTGCCACACTTTGAAGCCGTCGCTCCGGTTGAGTTCGACTACCGCTTGGGCAGGATCCAACCCAACCGGAACGAAGCCCTCCTTCCTGAGCGAATGAAGATACAGGCCGTGACCACATCCAAGTTCGAAGACTATGCCGCCCGGTGCGACCCGCCGCTTCAGCCAGGCTAGAATTTCCTCATACGCAGGCGTCCAGAACCAAAGCGACGGATCCTTGATCATCGCGGCTCGGCGTTCCAGGTTTCGGCTGAAATCCTGAAACGCGCTCTCACGAACATTGCCGCGATAGGCGTTGTCGAACAGAGCCTCGGGACGGTCTGGGAGGCGAAGCGGGTTTAAGAACTCGAGGCCGCATTGACTGCAGGTGCACCAATCACCCCAGCCGATAGCAACTTCCTTGAAAAGGGATGTCGCATTGCAGACAGGGCACCGGATCTCACTGCTTCTGGCTTTCAACTCCTGCGATTCCAAATGAGTACTCTCGTTATTCATGTGGTCTATCGCTCCGGGCATTAGTTCCCAAACTTGTATCGTCCGGTAGGATGCCAACTGTTCGTTGCTGAGTCGCGAATTCGTAAACCCAATGCAGTGGTTTCTCGGGTAAAGATGACCGTCTCGCCAACTTGAATCAGTTGATCTGAGCAATAGCGATCGGCGCGCAATGGCCGAACACGCAGGGGTGCCGATGATGTGCCCGCCGATTTCGGTTCCTATGAACCTGATTTTAAGAAAACCCGGTCAAGGCAGCGGAGGAGACGATACTAAAAGGTGAATTGTTGAATACAACGACATGGGTTTCTGCGGTTTAATGCGAACGAAAGGGCGAGTCACGCGGCGGTATAGCTTGGAGCTAGGCGTGCGGGAACCTAGGGGTTACAACCACGAGATCAAAGCCATTTGAGCTGGGCACCGCAGGTGAATCCCCTCTATCCGGGGACTGAGTCATGGCGCCTATCGGCCAGTAGCGACGAAGAGAGGCGAGGGGCGACGATAGACGACTGATCGTCAAACTGGGAACGTCCCGATGGGTGTCCGCAACCAAGCACCGCCAAGACTCGATATCGTGCGCGCGATTCGAGACTTGAGAACGCTGGCACTCGCTCCAATCGTCGCGGTTCTGATGATCTTTGCGACCGCTGGAAGGTGCACCTTCGCACAGACCCTGACTCCGACGGCGACGCCCACCCCCGCAGGTTCGGTGACGATCAGTTCTCCAGCAAATGGTGCCACCGTATCGGGCACGGTGAGTTTCGTCACATCCAAAAGCGGTACGGTGTCGTGGATAAACTTTTACATTGACGGAACTTTCCAAGGGTCGTCGCCGCCTTTAACCTTTGTGTGGGATTCCACGAAGGCCGCAAACGGCAGTCATACGTTCCGAGCTGACGGAAAGAACTCGAGCGGGGTGGTGGTCGCGTCGGCTTCTATCGCCGTCAATGTCGCGAATTCCTCAGCAACCCCGACGGCGACAACCACCGCCACCGCGACGACCACGGCCAGTGCGACTTTGACTGCGACGGCTTCGCCGACACCAACGTCGACGTCAACGGCCGTGACTCCGACGGCGACGCCCACCCCCGCAGGTTCGGTGACGATCAGTTCTCCAGCAAATGGTGCCACCGTATCGGGCACGGTGAGTTTCGTCACATCCAAAAGCGGTACGGTGTCGTGGATAAACTTTTACATTGACGGAACTTTCCAAGGGTCGTCGCCGCCTTTAACCTTTGTGTGGGATTCCACGAAGGCCGCAAACGGCAGTCATACGTTCCGAGCTGACGGAAAGAACTCGAGCGGGGTGGTGGTCGCGTCGGCTTCTATCGCCGTCAATGTCGCGAATTCCTCAGCAACCCCGACGGCGACAACCACCGCCACCGCGACGACCACGGCCAGTGCGACTTTGACTGCGACGGCTTCGCCGACACCAACGTCGACGTCAACGGTCACCACGACTGCAACCGCGACTCAAACGGCAACTGCCACTGCGACTGCAACGCAAACAGCGACCGCGACGGCAACGCCGACGGTGACCGCCACAGCTACGCCAACCGTCACGTCGACTGCTACGGCGACCGCAACTCTTACGGCAACGGCCAGCGCGACCCAGACTTCAACCGCAACGTCCACGGCAACGCCGACCGCAACTGTTACAGCGACCGCGACGCCTACGGCAACACCCACAGCTACACCGACCGTGACTGCAACCTCGACGGCATCCGCAACACCGACGGACACGGCAACTTCGACTGTGACCGCAACAGCGACACCGACTTCAACTGCAACCGATAGCGGGACGCCGACTCAGACTCCGACTGCTACTGCGACCGCAACGGCCACTTCGACCGCGACCGCGACGCCAACTGCAAGTGCGACCTCGACTCCAACTGCAAGCGATACGGCCACGCCGACTCAAACGACGACCGCAACGGCCACTTCGACCGCGACTGCGACAGACACGGTCACGGCGACTGCGACCTCGACTCCAACTGCGAGCGATACGCCGACGCCGACTGCAACTGCGACCTCGACTGCGACCTCCACGGCAACCGCAACCCCGACGGTCACGGCAACTGCAACGGCGACACCGACCGCGACGCCCACGGCAACGGCCACTGCCACAGCAACCGTGACTGCAACATCCACCACAACGGCAACTGCGACATCAACTCCAACTGCAACATCAACTCCAACTGCAACCGATACCGGGACGCCGACTCAGACTCCGACTGCAACTGCCACGGCCACTCAGACTGCAACCGCCACCGCGACTGCGACGCCAACTGCAACCGCGACGGCTACTCGGACTGCAACCGCGACAGCCACTCAGACTGCGACGGCCACCGCGACTACGACGCCGACTGCGACGGCAACGGCTACTCGAACTGCAACTGCGACAGCCACTCCTACTGCAACCGCGACAGCCACTCAAACTGCGACGGCCAGCGCGACTACGACGCCGACTGCCACGGCAACGGCCACTCGGACTGCAACCGCGACAGCCACTTCTACTGCAACCGCGATGGCCACTCAGACTACGACGCCAACGGCGACCGCGACGCCAATGGCGACGGCCACAGCTACATCGACCGCGACTGTAACATCCACGGTAACAGCAACAGCGACCTCGACCGCGACTCCCACCGCGACACCGACTGTGGCCATCACGTCGCCACTGAACGGCGCAACCGTCTCCGGAACTGTGAGCATTGTGGTTACAACCTTGAACCCCCCGGTTTCATGGATAAACCTCTATATCGACGGCGTCTACGACGTGTCCTCGCCGCCCTACACTTTCAGCTGGGATTCGACCAAGATAGCCGACGGTATTCATACCATCAGGGCCGACGGGAAGGACTCGAGCGGAGCAGTAGTCGCTTCGGCCTCGATTACGGTGACGGTGGCGAACCACGGGCCCACGCCCACCTCCACTGCCACCGCGACCACGAATGCGACGCCGACCAACACGTTGACGCCGACTCAGACTGCCACCTCCACTGCCACCGCGACCTCCACATCGACTGCGACTCCTACGGTCACAACTACGGCTACGAGAAGCGCAACTGTCACCGCTTCTTCGACGTTGACTCCCACGTCCACATCAACGACGACTCCCTCTCCCACGCCGACGCCGCTGGTCGCGATCACGTCGCCACTGAACGGCGCGACCGTTTCCGGAACTGTGAGCATTATGGTTACAACCTTGAACCCGCCAGTTTCATGGATAAACCTCTATATCGACGGCGTCTACGACTTGTCCTCGCCGCCCTACACTTTCAGCTGGGACTCGACCAAGGTCGCCGACGGTATTCATACCATCAGGGCCGACGGAAAGGACTCGAGCGGAGCAGTAGTCGGTTCGGCTTCGATTACGGTGACGGTGGCGAACCACGGGCCCACGCCCACCTCGACCGCCAGCGCGATTGCGACCGCCACCTCATCACCGTCGGGTAGTCGAACTCCGACCGCTACTGCAACCGCAACCGGGTCTCGAACGCCTACCGCCTCCCCAACCCCAACAGCCACTAGCACGCCAACTGCCACCGGAACGCCCAGTCCGACGGCCACTCCCTCATCGGGGCCGACCCCGCTGCGGCTCCATACGACGACCCCGATCAAATATCTGATTATCGTGGTGGGAGAGAACCATTCCTTCGACAATGTGTTCGCCGGCTACGTACCGCCGGCGGGTCAATCGGTCAGGAACTTGCTTTCCGAAGGGATCATCACGCCTTCCGGCGGCCAGGGCCCTAACTCCTCGCTGGCAGCTCAGCAGCAGGCGACAGTGAACGACAGGTATTCCATCAATCCCACGACCACAGGTCCGTACTCGACGCTGCCGCAGCCTAATACCACGTATGCCAGCGGTCAGCCGCAGTGGGTCCCGGACCAGAGGTTCCCGGCAAATCTGCCCAACGGGCCATACCAGATTACTGAGTACGTGCCCTACTCGAACGCTATCATAGGGGACCCAGTTCATCGTTTCTTCCAGATGTACCAACAGATGGCCGAAGGACAGATGAGTCTATACGTTTGGAGCGCGGTTAGTGCGGGTATGGGTCCGCAGTCGTCGCCGACGCCTTCCCCGGGCAATACCTACCAGGGCGCTCTTTCGATGGGCTACTACAACATGAGTAGTGGTGATGCGCCGCACTTCAAATCGATGGCGGCCAACTACGCGATCGGCGACAACTATCACCAGGCGGCGGCTGGCGGGACTGATATGGAGCTTTACTGGATCTTGCGCGGCGACGCGATGTTCTATGTTGACGGTAATGGGAATCCCACGGTGCCGCCGGCCAGCCAGATAGAGAATCCGGATCCACAGACTGGCACCAACAACTTTTACAGCCAGGATGGCGTGCTCGGCGGGAGCTTCGTTAACTGCTTTGACGCAACACAGCCGGGGGTCGCCTCAATCACCAGCTATCTGAACACACTGCCCTATTCGTTGTTCAACGGCGGTGACTGCGCTCCGAACACTTACTATCTGGTGAACAACGTTCCCACGAGCGGCGCGCCACTGTCCGACCTCCTGACCCTCCGAACCTATCTCAATTCGAACGGCATCCCGCTGAACTACTACGGCACTCCACTTGGCGGACCCGACGCAAGCCAGCTCTTCACCGATATCGCGAACAACGCGCTGCCGTCGGTCTCGATTGTTCATCCGCAGGGAGACTCTGATGGGCACCCAGGGTACTCGAGCCTATCGGCGTATGAGAACTACGCTACCACGCTGGCGAACACGATTATCAGCAACAGTTCGCTGTTCGCGAACACCGCCATTGTGTTCACGACGGACGAAGGCGGCGGCTACTATGATACCGGCTATGTCCAACGGATTGACTTCTTCGGTGACGGTCCGCGGATCCCAGCAATCGTCATATCCCCATATGCCAAGCAGGGCTTCGTCGATCACACCTACTATGATCATTCATCTCTGCACAAATTCATCGAGGAAAACTGGGGCCTTGCTCCCTTGTCCTCTCGCACACGAGACAATCTGCCAAATCCTGTGCCGTCGTCCAACATCTACGTCCCGGCAAATCCTCCGGCTATAGGCGATCTGATGAATATGTTTGACTTCACTAATTTCCGAGCCAATGCTCCGCCGATTCAGTGATACGGGATGGGATCGAAGGCATAAACCAGTCGCGATATCGAAATGGAGGGACAAGTTCGATGAAACATGAAAAACGGAAAGTCATTCTCCCTGCCGCCGTCGTGTTGTCCGCTTGCTTTCTTCTTTCGCACGCAGGTTCGTCGGCTGCAGACACCACAGCGACAGCTGCGCAAGAACCGCCAACGGCAGCATCGCAGCGACCTACTTCGACACTTTCATTTAGCAATGTGTTTCTGGTTGTCGAAGAGAACCACAATTTCTCGGAGGTCGTCGGCAACAGAAAGGAGATGCCATATCTGAACCATTTGATTCGCAGATATGCGGTAGCTACCCAATATTTTGCGGACACTCATCCTTCGCTACCCGACTACTTGTGGCTGACGACAGGCGGCACCGACGGATTTACTAGCGACGTTTGCGGCGACGGTTTCACCGTTACGGATGATAATATCGTCCGAGAATTGGCCGGGGCTGGAGTGTCGTGGAAAGCTTATGAAGACGGTTTGCCTTCGGTCGGTTATCCTGGCTGTGGCTCAGGCGAATACGTCGAAAAGCATGATCCCTTCGCCTACTTCAGCGATGTCCAGAATAACTCTGTTCAGCTGGATAAGATCGTACCTTTTACAGAGTTTGCAACCGACCTAGCCAACGGGACGCTACCCCAGTTCAGCTTCATCACACCCAACTTGTTGCATGATGCTCACGATGGGACTCTGTCTCAGGCCGATGCCTGGTTAAAAGGCAATTTCCAAAAGCTCCTCAAAAGCGAAATGTTTGCGTCCGGCGGAAACGGACTGCTGATAATCGTTTTCGATGAAGGAACGGACAATTCTCATGGTGGCGGACAGGTTCCCTGGATCGCCATAGGCCCGCAGGTCAAACGAAGGTATCAGTCAGTCACCGTTTATCAGCATCAGAGTACGTTGCGGCTGATACTCAAGGGACTCGGAGTTTCGACCCTGCCTGGAGCGGCGGCATCCGCTCCCGATATGACGGAGTTCTTTCGTTAGCTTGTGGAACGCCGGCGGAACGCACATTTGGAACGCGCTGCTATTGGTCACAAAAAACTAGTTCTGGCCGCGCATTCGCCACTGGGAGAGCGTCAGCCGCTGGGCAGCGTTGCCGACAACGAAAGGCGATGGCTGGATGGGCTCTGAATAACTATTGTCTGAGAACACGAGGCTTGGTTGGTCCAGCTCGAAAATTCGGGCGAGGAACAACCTGACCGCGGAGAAAGAGTTATTGCTTATCCGGACGAAGCCCGAATGTCCCGGATCCACGTATACACCTCCTGTGCAATTGCGAACCTTATTGTCGATTGCGGTAACATTCCCGGAAAATCGACCTATGTGGATGGCATTGCCAGAACCGGGCATCGGCGATTCTACGTTCCAAATTTCGTTACCCGCAATGCTTACGTTTTTAGCAGCGCGCACATAAATCGCGTCCGCATGGTCCCGCCCGGGAAGTGATCCAGGGCAGTCATGTACTCGGTTGCCAACGACCAGTGCGTCGTTGGGCTGTGGCAGTCCCGGAATGTCACCAGTAACCTGCACGGCTATACCGATATGGCCTGCCTCGGAAACGTCATTGTCGCGGGCCACGCATCCCTCACATCGATTGAACACAATGCCCATCCCACTTCGGCCCAGCCCGATCCTGGTGACCTTGCTTGATTCGACAGTGATCGAACGAGCATAGGTTGAGCCGACCTGGACACCGCACTCATCGAAGCCGCCACGGCCGATGTCCCGGATCACAAACTGGCGGACGGCTACATTCGTTGTTGGCGCATCAACCGAAACTGGTCCGTTGACATTGATGCCGTCGTCCCAGGAACCCCAAATCTCGAGTCCTTCGAGCACCACGTATCGGCATTGCCAACAGTGAATTCCCCATCGGCGAACAGATACCTCGATTCGATGCTGCGACGGCGACGTGTCGTTGGGTAATCGAAGATAGAGTTGATTTGCCGATTGGGCCCAGCTTCCGGGAGTTAGTAGGGTCGGATCGGCAAGCTTGAGATTGGCAATGTAACCATCTCCGTCGACGAATACCCTTTCGATCGGCGATGACACTGCCGCTTGATAGGCAGTTCCATTGCCGGCCATTTTGAAACCGGACACGAGATCTGTACCCGAGATAATTGGCGCCGGGCCAGATCCGTATGCGCTCAGTGTGATCGGCGCCACAGAGGTTCCGACCCACTGCGAATCGATCGTCAGCATCTCCCTCCAGACCTGGCCCCGTGCCAAGAGGACGCGGTCGCCGGGCGAGAGCCGAAGCATCCGCAATGCCACCAGCGACTTGAGCGGACTCTGCGGACTGGTACCCAAATTGGAGTCCGAACCATCGATAGAGTTCAAGTAGAACTCGCGAGCAACGGCAGTTTTGGGTATTGATAACACTCCGACCACCATCACGAGCGAACCCACAATCGCGGTTACAGTCCGAGGGAGCTGCGCCAAGGATTGCACTCTAACGGTGACTGCCTGTTCGATGGCCATTAGTCGTTGCCGCTCGGCGATAGCCCAAGTTAAACCAAAGAGAATACCGACCTGGTAAATGAAGTCGCCAACCGCACTCTCGGCCAAATTGTGAACCATCACCGGCAAAACAATGAGTAGTGCAATCGGCTTCAGACTCCAGGGGTCTTCTGTCCTCCGAAAGACGGCAACCCAGGGGCGTATTACAATGAACAGCCAAAACAGAAACGCCGGAATGCCAACTCCGATCGCCCGGGAAATGTAGCCATTGTGCATGGAGACGTGGGCGCCAAGATCCCACGGGCCCCACCACAACGGGAAATAGCGGCTTTGAAACACTTCACCCTCTACTGCATAACCGTATCCGGTAAACGGTTGGTTAAGTATCTGCCCGATGGCGAACTGCCAGATCTCGGTGCGGCCTGTAAGCGTGGTGATATCGCGGTCACCCCCGAAATCAGTTAGACCTCTGCTGGAAAGCGTCTGGTGCATGATCAGAAAACCCGAAAAGACCAGCGTGAGAATTGCAAACGACAGGACTGCCTTACCCCGATACTTCCAGATTAGAAACGCCCCGATACCCACGGCCATAGCGACGAAAGAGCTCCGAGACTGCGCAAGAATCGTGAAGCCGACCGAAGAGACTACGGCGATTGCGACTAGCAGTCGCTTCCAACCTCGAACATATGGCCAGCATATGAGAGCCGGTCCAACAGTAATCAGCATAAGCTCGCCGATGTGATTCGGCTGATCGAACAATCCTCGGAATCGGTTTAAATCCGGGTTAACTCGGTCGAGCAGATCGAGGCCATTCGAATCCGGCATGTTGAGAATGCCCCAGGTGTAGTCGTGGGGCAGCAGAACTGACACGACTGCGGTCAGAGCAAGAACAATGCCGCACGCAAGCAGATACCGTTCTAGGACGCGAATGACGTCTTCCGGACGCTCGATCTCAGATACGGTCGCGATAACAGCGCAAAACACAAGCACTGATCTCGCCAGGCGACCTACTGAAACAACGGGATCGAGCGAATAAGATATGGTCACGAGAGCCCAAACAAAATACACCACATAGAGTCTGTATCCACCTTTCGCGAGAATTCCGGAGCGCCAGACAAAAGGCACAATCGGAATACATATCGCAAAGTCCAATGCGTAGTGTCCTGCGGTCTGTACCGTGTCGGGAATTAGTGCCCCAGCCATCAGGAGATTGGCCAGCGTCAGCGCAAATACCAGCCATTCCCTGTGCCGAGTGGTGTACGCGACCACTATACAGAAAGCTATCGCGGCCGCTGCACCGATACCCGCGAAAGCAACGTGCTTCGAGAAGGTGCTAAGAAGGATAATAGTTGCCAGAGACATGGCCATCGCAGCGGCCATCGGCACGGCCAGTCCAGGTCGAACTCTCACCGGTTGATCAGCTGCCAGAGAAAGCATTTGTAATCACCTTTCAGGTCAAGCCGCGCGCGGGGGCGGGGCAGTCTGGTCAATTGTGGGACGAAGCCCGAAACGAAAACTGTCGAATCCAAACGCCCGAAAAAGGTGTGGGCCCAGATCCGACCAATCGAAATCCGAGTGGACATTGCGATTGAGAGCGTCCATTGCAAATCCGACAATTCGCTGAGGCCGTCGAAGAATGAAGCGCGCTTCGCCAGAAAAACGATGATACTCGACACCTTCCTGGTAGCTGAGATCCGATGCCACAGGGACCCCCCTGGCTAAACGTTGATACGCGGAAAACAGATCGACGCCAGCGTATGACGCTATTCCAATGCTTCCCCAGACCCTCGGATTGATCTCGAGAAACTTGAACTTCCCACCTGATTCCTCGCGCACGAATTCTACGTGTCCTAGCCCCGTGTACTTCAATGCCGCAAACACCTTGCATGCTTCTTCGAGGAGATGCGCCGGTCTCTCCGTCACGCCCTTGACCGTCCATCCCCCTTGGGGCGGGAAGGTAAGAATCTTTCGATGCGCGCATATTCGAAGTGGGCGCCCGTTCTGGAACAGCCCCCCTACCGAATAGGCGGTCCCCCGCACGAATTCCTGAAGTGCAGGACGTCCTCCATAACTCGCTTCACGGGCGCACACTTCCCGATAGGCCGCTCGCACGTCAGTAAGCCTTTGAACGATCTTGACGTTCTTGCCACTTTCACCCTTCTCGCCTTTGATCACGAGTGGCATTCCTAATTCGCGTGCGAAGGCGTCCAACTGATCTTCACTCTCTGGCACTACCGACGCTGGAACTGACACGCCCGATCGCCGAGCGAGATCGAGTACCTGGTTCTTGCTCATCATGAGTCGAAGGAAAGATGGCGCTGGAGTTGGTAGGGCTCGCCACGACGCAGATCCGAGCAGCGGGATGATGATTTCCAGGACGTCTTCGCTACACAGATAAATCGCGTCGTACGATCCGTGCTCGACTATTTGTTTGAGTGCCTCGACCATGCGGTCTTTCGCGTCCCACGGTGGTGCTATGAGACGACCGCTGCAGAATCTGGAATGAAACGCGGGTGAACCCGACTCTCCAAAGATGTCGACGACGTATCCACGTCTGGCGAGCGAACGGCACACTTGCATCGCCAAAATCGCCGCTCGTCGATCGAGGATCAGTACTTTGTTCATTGTGACAAATCCTCTTCGCGAAACATTCGCGTGCGTAGTTCTACCTCCCGATCTCGGCCCTCGGTGCCACTAGATACTAGCGGCGGCACCTCTTGTTTGTTGTCGCTCGCCTTTCGACGCCATACCCGATCGCGTCCCGAACCACAGAGAGCGGCGCATGAGATACCGAGAATGGAGATACCGCAAACAAGATTCGCTCGCCTGGCGCGCCACCTCCGCCGCGGGTCGCGAAGCATCGAGCATCACGGTATTGGAAGCTTCCGCGGCCAACTGGCGATATGCGAATCGTTGACGTCGCAACTCTTCACGGGGCAGTTCCGCTTTTCTCGCCAGCATCTGATCCTCGGATGCGTCGAGAATCAAGGTGATGTCTGGCCTGGGAATGAAGTGCCGAACGAATTTGATTAGCCATTTCGGACCCCCGTAACGGTAACGGATAGGGTCTACAAGAATATCGTCGTAGTAGCGATCAAATATCACTAAATCCGATCTGATCAACTTCGACCGCACGTTGATTAGATAGCCGAGGGCATAATCCCCGGACAAATACAGCACCTTCAAAATGGATAAAAGCCGCGACCGAACGCCCTTCGCATGTGGATGAGGTTCGGGACCAGGAAGGTTGCGATGGAAGAGATCCGGGCGAAAACGGAAAGCCTGGGCGCAGCGAAACGTTCCCGAGAGTTCGTTTTTCAGATTCTCGATCAAAGTGGTCTTGCCTGATCCATCCGGCCCTAGAACTGAGACGAGCAGACCCGTCGGGTAGCGGAAGCGCTGTTGCAGCCGCACAATTTCCGGCAACCAATAACGGAGCGGATTCAGAGGATCACTGATCAACCTTTGCCAACGCAGAGCCCGGCGAAGCCCGTGCAAGTTCGTTTCGAATGCCGTCCAGTCCGAGCTCGCGATCCAACCTACGACGCGACCAGCCCAACGCGCACCCAGCAGTTGTTGGCAAACAGCAAGCGAACCTACGTCTAGTTCGATCTGGAGTTCATGAAGGCGGCTGGCTTGCCGCGCCGACAAGCGTTGTTTGCAGATTCTCTTTACGACCAGATAGGCGAACTCCGATTCCGGGCTTGCCCTCCAGAGGTCAAGCCACTTGCGACGATTCTTTAGCAGATCCGCGCCGGACAAATAGACCAGACCATCGCGACGGTAGTCAGTTCCAACGTCAAATTCAGCAAAAACGATACTTTGTCTAGTTGGAAGCCTTACTTTGAAGGAGTATCCGGTACTTTCATGATGGACCAGCTGCGAAACACCTTCGCACGAATTTTCATCGAGCGCTGTCTCAAACGCAATTAGATCATTCGGCGCCACCGCAATATCCACATCGGAGTTCAAACAAGAATCGTCCGCACCACATCCGTGAAGAATGCAGTACTCGATGGGCAGTCCCTCAAGGATACGCGCGAGTTCTGTGACTCTCTGATCCGGCATATACCTTAGCCGCTCCTCACACTTCACGAGACGCGGCACTTCTAACGCGGCCGGACGCCTTATTGGAGTAACTCTGCAGAGGAGCCGAAAGCGAAGCTGCGATTTCCTCAAGCGAGGAAGGGCTCAAACGCTTCTCGGCAGCGAAATCCAATAAGCTATCGAAGTGATGGACTGACTCACGGCTCGCTCCGGGCCGAACAAAGCGGCGCAATAGGACGTTGCCAGGATGCGCGGCCGCTATGATCGGGTAACCAAGTGTCGCCAGAGCGAGCATCATCTGCCGTGTTAGCATCTTCATCGGGTAGCGCCTTAAGATCGGAACGAAGTCTTGTCCAAGATCGAGCGTAGGAGTGGAGTACCGCAAATGGCCTGGCAAAAGCGTTTCGAATTCCGGACGAGCGTCGCCCCGTTCGGCGCTGGCAAGGAACCCTTCGTGCAACAGGCGGGATAGCACCCCGTAGCTGCTATACTCGAAGGGGAAGATCATGATGGGCTGAAAAGTGACGCCAAAGCGTTTGCTGAGCGAGCGTACCGCGGATTTTCCCGCTGCAAATTCCTTGGTCAGGGATGGGATTTTATTGTGATTGATGTGTTGCAGGCATCCGTGCCACACATATCCGCAATTGAAGGTTTTTAGCGTTGATACATAGCGATGACTTGGCCAGCGCCGGTTCGGAGTCCATGCAAAATCGACATGAATTCCCGGAAGGTGCGCCTCGAGATGATTCAGAAGTCGTTTCAATCTTGAGCAACTGAGATAGTCGAAACTAGCGGGACGATCATCTATAACAAGATCGAAGGAAGCAGGTCGTTGATTGTCGCGCCCGGTCGCGGAATCGATCGCGATCAATGGGCCGAGATTGGCACATCGTTTTGCTGCATCAGTGAGCCGAAAAAGAATCGGGTCATCGTCGACGGGAGCACTCGGAAAAAGATCGTAGATCGCGAGACCTTTGCCATGCCGGAATGCGAAGAGCGAGATGGCTTCTTTGCCGGTGGACCCTCGTTCGAACAGTAAGATTGTAGCTGCCGTCGCAGATAGGTCCGAAGTGGGCAGCTCCAAGTCGGCGACGGAAGATTCGTTCTGAAGCACGTTCGGTATCGCAGAATCGGCCGACAAGTTATATCCCGAGACGCATCGTTTCCAGATTACCAAGAAGCGTGC
Organism: uncultured delta proteobacterium; assembly: GCA_963805315.1. GTDB lineage: Bacteria > Desulfobacterota > Binatia > Binatales > Binataceae > Binatus. Next base: position 227,534 of record CAWDTQ010000013.1, on the reverse strand, counting down.
GTCAGCAAACGGCTGGAGTGTATGGTATCGGCCGGACTTGAAATCGCGGAGGTAGAGGATCGCACCACCCTCTACAAAAGATCTCAGTCGGTTACGCTCGGAGGGCGCAAGTCGTTCAAATGCCTCTGCGCTGACCGCAATCAGATTGCCGGGCGTCGACGGCAATGGTGGTAGCATTCCGCTGCATAGCGGACTGAATCGAACCGGCACACCGCGAAGGTCGGCGAATTGTCGAACCAACCTGGCAAAAGGCTCGCGAGCATCAGCAACTAGCCAGCAAGTTGAGTGGAACTCTGCCACGTTGCCCACCTACAATCCTGAATCCTTATTGCTCATGTTGAGTTCAACTGCGCGGCGTCTGTTCGATTCCACAATAGCGTCCAGGAGATGGGACGGCGCTACCTGTTCCAAGAGCCCGATGTTGGCGACGACGCAATGACCGCCTATGAAACCGGGGAAGTAACGACATCTGGGGAGAAACTCGACCTCATCAAAGAACCTAATGGCTTCTTCATAGTTTCCGCCGATTTTGGCTGCATACCGATTGAGTTCTTGAGCGAACGCAATTAGGAGGCCGAAGTAAGTAGTCTCAGCCAACTTCGCGAGCTCGAGAGTTTCGACATTATTCATGGTGCGTGCTGTAAATCCCGCTTGCCTGAAATGAGATTCGGCGAGGTCAGCGGTAGCTGGATCCGCCGCAGCGACAAACTTGACGTATTGAATGAGGTCGTGGGCCATTCGCGCGTGCTTTCCACGAATCGGACTAAAGGCAACTGGGAGGCCGCAAGCACTAGCAATGGACCGTGTGGTACCGGGAATCACTGTGCTATTTATGATCGTCAGACCTGGCTTGAATCGCTCTATGTAAGAGAGCGCGATTCGTAGGAAATCGGCGGATTTTTTGAACGGTATGCAGATATGCATCACCGAGACGGGATCGTTAAAGTCGCGGCGCTCGAGGTCGTGACGCAGTACTGGTTCTGTACGATCCAAGACCTCGGCCAGCGCTCCACCGACTTCACCAATTCCCACGACTAGCGTCCTTCCCGGTACCAATGGTCGGTCCTCCTGTTTCTCTGCACGCCTCGTCGCCGCAGTCCGGCAACGGCATCTTTCTTGAGTGAATAGTCCCCGCCGAACTACTCCGGACAGCTTCAGGCGTCCACCTGGAGTCGAGCTACTCCGAAGCTAAGGCTCCAATCAGCCAATCAACCCATCTGCGTCGCTTCCCCGATTGTCTTGGGCCTCAAAACGAAGAGTACCCCGTTGCTAAACAGCTCATCATCGGTATATCCCTTCAGCTCCTCGGCCACTTCTGCGCTGAGATACTCCCTTCCCAAATCTGGTTTCGTAACCCTCTCCTCAAGTATTTCGAAATGTTCCGAAAACAACCGCCGATAGTCAGCACGCATAAGTTCATTCAGATACACATTCGCGCGGAAACGTTTCTTTCTGAGGTGCTCCCACGGCTCACTTCTGCGCAGCTGCACACCCAGCTCCGGCCCCTCCTGGAGATGACTGTACAGATTCTTTCGCTGCGCCCTTGTATCCACACGAAACCACTCCACCAGATGACCGCCACTTATTCCCGTGAAGATGTCCGGACGGATCAGGGCGAGGCCGGTGGGTTTGAGCAGATATTTCATCTTTGCCATCAGCGGTTTGAGAGACGAAACGGGAATGTGTTCGAAGACGCTTTCTGAAATTATTAAATCGAAGGCAAACCTTGGCAGATCTATGGTCGCGGCGTCTTGCACGAGCAGTCTATTTGTCGGCAGAACCAGTTTGCGCCCTCTTCGCTGCAATTCTCTTCTGAGATTGCGTCTCCACATCAAGTCGAACGCTACAAATCGGATGACTGATTTGAGTAAGCGTTCTAGTCCATTCCTTCGGTAGATCCGATAGATCTCTCTCGGTGTGCCCTTCAACAGTGGCGCATCGAGGTCAACTCCAACAGCGTCGATACCAAGGCTGACCAGCCCAATCATCCTTCCCGCTCGCTGACCGAAGCCAATTTCAAATATTTTGGCTCTCTCAAGTCCGACATTTGAGTATTGCTTCAGCAACTGATCGTATTCGTCGAAGGAATGGAAAACGGTCGGAAGCCTATTCAAGCGCGGCAGGCTTCGCATGCACATTGCAAAGAGCATCGCCAACTCGTGGATCTTCCAAGACAGAGGAAGCTTAGCGGACGAATTCGAGCGACGCAGCCCAATCACAGATGTTACATCGGACTCCCGACTTGAGTTTTCGTCTTTGCTAAGCACGCCCTTCGTACCATAAGGTGCGTCGTAGCGGAGAAGAGACTTGATCTCCGTGCTACCCGGACTGGCGTTTACCTCGGACACCATAGCTCTCTACTCGGGCCACCTCATACACTAAGTTCTCTACTGGCTCCTCCGATTCCATAACCTGGCAGTGGCGTGTATCGCCGTGCTTAGAAGAAGTCGTCTGAATCGAATGCCTTGGCCGTTTAAGCGAGCGAAAATCTCCAGGACGTCATCTAGGTTAGGGTGGTGTAGGATAGTGGCCACCATTGGTTGGTCTTTCATCCCGCAGACCTTCAGAAGACGGCCGTACTGTTGTTCAGCATCCAGTCTCCCGGCGCCCTTGATGTCGATTTGCGAGGCGATGCGTCCAAGTTCTAGGCGACCCGATTCTTTGAGTAGATCCAACGTCAGCAGCTTTGAGAGCTCGACGAACCGCGGATTCTCACGGTCGAAGTTGGACTCTGTTGCGGTCCAGAAGAAATGCTCACGTTCTGCTCGCATGTCGAACCACACTTCGTAGCGCGATGCGAGTTCATTCCAGCGCTCGGTCTTTTCGCCGGACCACCAACGCGGCTTGCACCCAAACAAAATGCAGAGCGAGGTCAGGCGATGCTGACCATCGATGATTAGCGATGGTAACTGCTTCGCATTGGCATCGCTTTCCCGATGCCAAATGAGCAAAGGGCCGATCGGATAGTCACGCCATAGAGACTCAGCCAGATCGCGAACACCAAGTGGGTTCCAGCTAAAATTTCGTTGGAAGGCAGGAATGCTCCAAGTCCCATCTACAGAGTAGTCGACAGACTCTCGGATGCTATATAACCGACAAGCCCAAGGCGGATAACTACTTCCTTTCTCATCCGTGTACCAACAAGTCGACTTAGGGATGCTCAAAAGCCTCCGCTTCCGCGTGTCGACATTGCTAAGAAGCCAATTAGCCACAGACTTTGGTCCCTATTGCCGATTCCAACACCGAGCATTCATAAGTTTTCAGCGGGAACACAGTTGTTATTCACTCCCGAGCAAGCGGTTCTGCGCTCAGCCGTACTGCCCGCGCGGCGTCAGAGCCGGGTAAGAAAATCTCCGGTGAGCCGTCACCGACGAACAGACTGGCCTGGGAGCGGCAGCGCCACCACTCTGCCACCATCGAAGGCAACGCGTGCCAAGCATTCTCCAGGGCTCGCAATCGTCCAAGCAGTTCCCGGTAGCAGTCGAGACTGCGTCCGGTGCCGCTATAGTCAGGATGGGTGAGCACCAAAATCATGCCACCCATTTTTGCAATCCATTGAGCCTTCGTCGTCCAGACGGGGAGCGGATTACGCTTGAGTATATGGATTAGCGTATGGTCCTGCGGCAGCGTATATGGCAACTCAACCATGTCTGAGAGGAAAAAGGGGAAAAGGCTGCATGTGCCGCCAGGTTGCGGTTCGTAAGGATCAGTATCGGAAAAACTCGAGTCGTAATCGAATCGCATTGTGGCGATCCATTCGGCATTGCGCAGGGTCGACGGGGAGCGAAAGCCCTTGAGGTTGTGTTCGAGTGCTATACTCTCGACAACCGGAGCGAGCGAATCGAAGTCCTCGCGGCTGCGGAATAGTTTGCCGTCGTGGCTAAGGCCATGAGCGCCGAATTCGAACCCGCGCGAACGCAAGTCCTCCACCATTTTCCAATCGATAGGATACTGCGCCAGGGGGAGATTCCAAGCTGAACGAAAGCCTTGTTCTTCTTCGAGGTCTGCCATATACGCCATCCGCCTTAGTCCAGCAGGACTCTCCACGTCGTGAGTGAGTACGATGCAACATTGTTTGCCTGCGGGCCAAAATCCTATGTGCCATGCGTACTCGTCCCCGACCATTTCCAAACTGGTGCGAAGCCATTGGCGCCAGAAATCCACCAGAGCGGTCTCGCAAGGCCATTGAGGAAATCCAGGTTGCTGGCGCGTGCGGATAACAATTGAGTTCGCGAAATGACGCAAGTTACGAGGGAAAAAGTTCTTGAACGGGTAATAGGCACGCAGTATCGATGGTGGACGGCGATTGCTTTCGTCCAGATATTCTTCGAACAGATATGAGCTAGCAACCTTTTCAGAAATGTGAATCATCGGCTCGAGGGTTTCGCGGCACTCCTGCGGTAACTTCCAAAATGAGAATGCGTCATTGGACGCACCGAGATAGTCGCGCTCTGACGGTAACGACGTGATGGTGGCGCCGGACATCTTCAATGCCATATGGACTCCATCCGCAAGAGTCTGCGGACCTGCTGGCGACGGACGAATTTGACCAGTTCTGGAGATGCGAGGCGCGGCCAACGATGTAGATAGCCTTGGCAATAACCGGCTAACATCAGGGCACCAGAAATTGCAGGACGCTTGAATGAGTGCCGCACGGCTCGCGCAATCATGAAGATCGGCGAGTAGCCGGAGTAATATGCGGCGCGGCCCGATGCGATGCGCGCATGCCACAGTCCACTCGCGGCGCCTTGAGGACGATGATGAAATGCACGGAGATGCTGGCAACTCCGGGTCTTGAATCCCAACATCCACGCGCGGGTCTCATCGACCGTGTCCCAGCCCAAGCCCGGCTCGAGACCTCCTATCGCAGCGAAACAAAGGCGGGAGTACATTTTCATTGGCCCCCGCGTGTGAAGTCGCGGGTTACGAACTTCGCGCCAGATTGCTTGCGACGGTTCGAACAGTACGGGACCGACTATACCTAGGTTCTGCTCGCGGTCGAATTCTCCGATCAGCGACTCAACGAGGGTCGAGTTGAAGCTCACGTCGGCATCGACTCGCAGAATGAAATCGAACTGCTCCCACAGATCGCGTCGGAGAAATTGCATGATCACCGACTCCCCGCCAGGAGCGCGTTTGCGGTTGCGAGGCAGATGGTGCGGTTCGATCCATCGATGATGGCGCGCGGCGTCATCTATCAAGGCCGCGGTTCCGTCGGACGAACCATCGTCGATGATGATCCAGCGAGTAGGGCGGCGCGTCTGCTTCATCATAGATGCGATTAAGCCCGGGAGAAATTTTTGCTCGTCCCGCGCTGGCGTTATTGCAAGATATTCTTTCACGCCAGGTAGCCGTAGAATGCCGCGCCAAGCGCGCGGGTTGCTGGTAGGGGTAGACGACGCCAAATCCGAGACAGAATCTTGCGCGGACCGTTTAACACTTCTGCACTGGCATGATGGGGACCCTTGGGAAAAAATGCATAGGGCAGAGGTTCCGACGTTGCACCGAGTTCCCTCTTGAACCTCGAAAGCCCTTCGTTGCGGATGTCTGCGCGCCCGAGGTCGAGGCTCGCTGCCTTTCCCGCGAACTCCTCGATTAGGGACCAGAAGAGGAGATGGTTGATGCCCGCCGGTGCGGGGACTCGGCGCGCGCCCCATTTGTAGTAGATGCGATCGTGATGCCTCAGCACGATCACGCCCGCCGCATCACGCCCCTCATGCGCGGCAATCCATACTTCGAGGCGTCCTTCTTCAGGAAATAGTTGTCGCAACAGTTTGTACATCTTCATCGGCTGCGGAGGCACCCCCAGGCGCCTGCGCGTCTCAAGCTGCAGAGCGTAGAACCGCTCGATGTGCTCTGCGCGGTTTCCACGTTCGATACTCACCTGGAGCTCTGCTGCCCGCCGCAGATTGCGACGAAAGTTACTGTGCAGACCTTTTTCGATCGCCCTAACCGGCTGTTGCAAATTGAGATTCCAATTCGCGAAGATATTTAGCGTCTCCCATGGCGGAGCCGCTCTGACGCCCCTGAGCTCGCATCCTTTGCGCAACTCAGGATCAACGGTCATGCCCTTCAGCAAGTCATTCATTGCTCTATCGTCGCGCGCTAAGGGCGGACAGAAATCGGAGAATGGCAATGAGACGAAGCGTATCGCGAGGGGATTTCTCGAGCGCGCTAGAACGCAAGCTGCAATGATTTCGGAACGTCTTTCAATAGTAGCGAGCGATATTTGCAGTCGGTAGCTCTGAGCTAGCAAGTCGAGCCAGCGGTCGGAGTGGTAGATAGTAGCGCTGGGATGGGAATCTACCAGTCGATTCCAGACTGTGCGCGATGATTCAAACCGGCGGACGCGTAAGTCTTCGCTGGCTGTCTCTTCACCAATCACCGCATAGCAGTCCACGTCGCTCGTCACCTGCCTCTCATGCCTCCAGTGCTCTTGCCGGGCTTTTGTCGAATGCTTTTTCCAGCAGCCGGCTTATCTCCGATCCTTGTAGGCCCACGAAAACCAGCGCGGGCGGAATCGCGACTAACGCCAGAACGACTGGGGCGTCGAATTCGCCCATCATCGCGATCGTTTTACCGGCGATCGTTGCGATCACACACCACAGGGTAACTCGCAGCCCCGGCACAACGGCGGGCAACAATGATCGAAGCTTTAATCCAATGAGCTGGCAGGCCAGATATATCCCGACGACAGCGATCGCACCCTCGACCAAGCTCATCCCTGCACTCACTCCGAACAATCCAGTATGAGCGAGAGAGGTGACGGTAACTACAATCAGTACGAAGCGAATAGTGTTGAGGTGCAAATCTATGGAAGGATGATCTTTTGCATAGAAGATCGAACCGATTCCTTCGCGTAATCCGGACAGCGCAAGTCCTACCGCCAGTAGGCGCATCGGCATCGCGGCAGGAGCCCACTGGTGTCCGTACAGAGCTACGAGAACCTCAGGCGCGGCCAACGATATGCAAGCTATGATTGGCAGCACGACCCTTGCTAGGTAGCCGACGAGCTCGCTGTAGGCACGCGAGAGTTCGTGATCGTCGTCCTGTAGCCTTGAGAACGCGGGAACGATCACGCGGACCGCAACGCGATGCAAACGCGCCGTGATGAAACGCAAGAGGTCCCACGAGATTGAGTAGAATCCCAGCGCCGTCGTGCCAAGCAGACGACCCACCAGCAAGTAGTCGGCATTTGCAGAGATGCAGATGGCCGTGTTGGCGCCAAAGACGCTTAGCGCAAAGCGTCCGAGGTCGCGCACTGCAGCAACACGAGGCCTCCCAACTACCAAGTGCCCATCGGCAATCCAAATCGCCACCGCATGCGCGGCGAACCGTGCCGCGAGTCCTCCGGCGAGACTCGACCTCGGGCGATCGATGCACAGCAACAGAAACGCGACAGCCAAAAACGCGATCTCGCCGATTACATCAGCGACTGCGAGTGCCCCAAAGTTGAGCCGCCGCCTCAGTCGAGCATTTGCAGTGACCGCGCTTCCTTCCAGAAGAATTGGGAGGCAAATCAGGCGCATGCCCGCGACGAGTTCTGGCATCGCCATGACTCGAGCAATCGCCGGCGCACTCACGTAGAGGAGCGACGCGCTCCCGCTCGCTAGTGCAAGGCTGGCCCACCACACGGTTGATTCGTGCTCGGGAGTGATTTCCTTTCGCTGAACCAACGCGTCCGGGAATCCCACGTCTGAAACCAGTGTCGCGAAAATACTAACAACAATGAGAACCCTGAACAGACCGAAGTCCTCTGGCCGAAGCATGCGCGCAAGCACCACCATTCCGGCCACGCGCAACCCTTGCACCGCGAACTCGGCCATCACGTTGTTTCGCACGCCGCGCGCGAACTCCTGCCAAAGAGCGCGTTTGAATTCCGCACTTTCCCCAGCCGGTTCCTGGGCGTCGTCGCGGTAGCTCATACTCCGTCTCCGTGTAGCAGCGTCGGCACAGTGCGCAGCAGAATTCTCAGATCATTTGCCAGTGACCATTCCTCAAGGTATCGAACGTCAAGCCGCACCATCTCATCGAAAGACAACCGGTTGCGCCCGCTCACCTGCCACAGTCCGGTGATTCCGGGAATAGCGTCGAGTCGCTTGCGGTGCCACACTTGATAGAGCTCGAGTTCATACGGCAGCGCGGGTCGCGGCCCGATCAGACTCATCTCACCGCGCACGACGTTGAGAAGCTGCGGGAGTTCGTCGATGCTGAAGCGTCGAAGAATTTTCCCGACCCTCGTGACGCGAACATCATCGGCGAGCTTGAATAGCGGTGGCCCTCCATTTCCGTTCGCGCCAACCGCAGCGTGTCCGTTGCCAATCCACTGCTTTGCATACTCGCGGTGGTCTGTATCGCTCGCGCTGATCTTCATCGTGCGAAGCTTGATAAGCTGGAATAGCTCGCCGCGAATACCAACTCGCGTCTGGCTGATGAACATTGGGCGACCGTCGAGGACCCACACAGCCAGGGCACTGAGCGCGATCATGGGTGCCGACACAATCAACAGCGCTATTGCAGCCGCTATGTCGAAGATTCGCTTCAGCGCGAAGTTGAGACCCTGAACGTTCGATGAGCGCGGACTAATCAAAGGAAGCACGCCGGCCATCTCGACCTTCAGGCCCGCGCTCACGGAATGATACATCCACGGCACGGTTGACCACTTGACCCGATGCTGTTCGCAGACACGAATGATTGCTTCCTGGTGTTCACGAGATGCATCAGGCAGCGCAATCGCAGCCGCTAGGCCCGGATATATCGCGGCAAGCTCTCCGAGCCGATGAGTATTTCCGAGCACCGGGTAGCCCCGGTACTGGCTGTTGCGAGAGCCTTCATCAATGAATCCCACCGGCTCATACTGAGTCATCTCGTCCAGTATCTGGTCGAATAGGTAGTGCCCGATCGAGTTGAAACCGACTATGACAAGGGGAACTGCTATATTCCGGTGCGAGTAAAAGTGGAAAATGCAGCTTCGCGTGAATGCCCGACCCATAAAGACTGTCAGTACGCTCAGGAAATAGCTCAATATCACGGTGATTCTCGAGATTTGGAAATGAGCTAGGTATCCTACGAACAACGCGATAAGCATCGCGACCGCGCAAGCCTTTGAGATCGAAAACAATTCCTTCAACCCGCCGGCGCGGTGGTTGTAAAGGCTCTCAGCGTGGAAAACCACCAGCCAGAGACCTACAATTGCCAGCGCGCTCAAACTCAGCACCGCGGGATTTGCTTCGAGCAGACGAGTTTCAAATGCGGCCGAAGGATCGTGGATAGCGAGCGCACTCACGAACGCGCCTGCTAGCGCGACGCTGTCGACCGCGGCAACTACCGCTTTCTGCTTTCGGATTTCGTTGGCAAACATTTTCGTTATGCGCCTACTACTCTAGGTACGCATCGGATGTGCCCACGAAGAGTTCCCGTGTTCCTTCATCTCGCGCTCGAACGCCTCCGGCCTGGATTCCAACGCCATTCGGACGGTACCCGCAGTCCGTGCGATTTCGCGAGGAGTGAGGTGAGGGTGCAGCGGAAGTGAAAGGACCGTGTCCGCTATCTGTTCGCTAATGGGAAGATCTCCCGGGCGATAGCCCAACATGTGGCACGCAGGCTGAAGGTGCAGGGGCACCGGATAGTGAATCCCACATTCGATCCTGTTTTGAAGGAGTGCCTTGCGAATCAAGTCCCGCTTTTTGCTTCGGATAACGAACAAGTGATAACAGGACTCCGCGCCGTCAGGCTCGAAAGGAAGCTCGACGTCACAGCGGGAGAGGAGATTTCGGTATGCATCGGCTATGTCACGGCGCCGCATGTTCCAGTCGTCAAGCCGACTGAGCTTGGCGCGCAATACTATCGCCTGTATGGCGTCGAGCCGGGAGTTGTAGCCAAATTCCTCGTGAGCGTAGTGAGAAATGCGACCATGGTCGCGAAGCAATGTAACCCGCGCGGCGAGTTCTTCGTCGTTGGTTGCAACGGCACCGGCTTCACCCCAAGCTCCGAGGTTCTTGCCGGGGTAGAAGCTGAAACATCCAGCTGCTCCGATAGTGCCCATCATCACCCACCCATTCGGTGTGTTGATTCTGGCACCATGAGCCTGGCATGCGTCTTCGACGATCTTGAGATCGAATTCATCCGCTATATGCAGCAACTCGTGAATCGGCGCCGGCATACCGTACAGATGTACCGGCAATATGGCGCGGGGACCATTCGGCGCACTCCATCGCCTGTTTTCGAGATAATGACGTAGTGCGCGCGCGCTCATATTGCCGCTCTCGCGATCGACTTCCACAAACACGGGCCGCGCACCGGTCTGAAAAATCGCGGCCGCCGTCGCAATGAAGGTCATCGCCGACGTAATCACCTCGTCGCCGGCGCCGATTCCCATAGCCAGCAGCGCCAGCCGCAGGGCGTCGGTGCCACTGCCGACTCCGACCACTCGCTTGACGCCGAGAAAGGACGCGAACTCCGCTTCAAAGGCTGCTACATGCGGACCACCTACGTACGAGGCGTCTCGATGGAGATGTGCAAGCTCGCTTTCAACGTAGTGGTAGATTTCTTGATTCTGGGCCACCAGGTCAACAAACTTGATGCTCATTATAAGATCCTCCCGCGTGCGGCACGTACCGTACGTACCCGGGCTGGACTTCCGACTACCACTGAGTGTTCTTGAACGTTGTGTGTAACTAGCGCGCCCGCGCCGACCATCGCGCTCTCGCCTATGAGCACGCCGCACATGACGATGGCACCGCTTCCGATCGACGCGCCTCGTTTGACGATGGTCGGTTCCAGGCGCCACTGATCCTCTGCTAGAGGGAGGCCATCGGTTCCGGTGGCGCGCGGGCGGCGATCGTTGATGAAGATGACGCCGTGACCTATGAAGACATCGTCTTCGATCTCGACGCCGGTACATATAAAGCTGTGGCTCGAGATCTTGCAGCGCTGGCCGATTCGCGTACCCTTTTGGATTTCGACAAAAGCTCCAACGCGTGTGTCATCGCCGATCTCGCATCCGTAAATATTGACAAAGGAGCCCAAGCGCACTCGTTTCCCGAGTCGGACATCGTTTGTCACGCACGCGTAAGTCGGAAGTTCGCATTCAATCATTGAAGTCACACCGGTGCGGCGACGATAGGAACAGTCCGGCCGCCGTCATGCAGCGAAATGTTAGCTGCCTCGAGTACGCTTACAACTCGCATTCCGCAAAATCCGTCGGTATTCGGTGTGAGACCTTTTCGAATGCATTCGAAAAAATGTCGGCATTCGACGCCTAATGGTTCCGTTTCCTCAATTCGTGGGACAAGAATGTCGCCGTAACGATAGGAGAAGTGAAATTCGCCGAAGGTGTCGTAGTAGCGACGGACCGTAACACCTTTGTCGTAAATGCGGATTTTTTCGCGTGCAGACGTGTCGTCATAGACCAGCATCCGCCGGGATCCGACAATTGTGGTGCGTCGAATCTTGTCAGGATCGAGCCAGCTTACGTGGACGAAAGCGATGACGTCGTGCGCGAAATGCAGCGTCAACATCGCAACATCTTCTACACCGCTTCTGTAGTGGCTGCCTCCCTGGCAACTTACCGACTCTGGCAAGCGACCCATCAACATCAGAATGATTGATATATCGTGAGTCGCGAGATCCCATGCGACGTTGATATCGTTCTGGAAGAGACCAAGGTTCGCGCGAACCGAGGCTATGTAAAAGATATCGCCTAGTTCACCCGAATTGATTATTTCCTGAATTTTTCTTACCGGCGCGCTGTACTCGAAGGTATGCCCAACCATGAGGACGCTGCCGTGGTTGCGAGCAAGCCTGATCAGGTCGGCCGCCTCGAGCTGCGACATAGCCAGTGGCTTCTCGACCAACACAGATTTGCCGGCTTCTAGAGCTTTTCGGGCCATCCCATAGTGAGTACTGACCGGGGTCGCGACGACGATGCCCTCGATTTCGGGGTCTTCGAGTAGAGAGTCAAACCCCGCGGTCGTTTCGACGCCGGAATAGAGGCTTTGGATGTGCTCGCGTCGCTTGGGGTCCAGGTCGCAAGCGACGATACGTCGAGCACATCCCAGCTGCTGCAGGTTGCGCACCCAGTTGGGACCCCAATAGCCCAGGCCAGCGACAGCAATCCCGCTCAGCCGCTCGTCGCCGACCGCCTGGCCAGTGCGATGGTTCGACAACAGGACCGAATCGCTCAGGGTTTCGAGATTGCCTGGCTGGTTCATGAATTCACCAGCCTTCGGATCGACTTTGCAATGGGATCTACGGTTCCATTCAGAATTACGCCCGCGACTGCGCGGTTCGCGGCACGCATAGCGCTGACCGTGGTCGCGAGCTCCTGGCGTTCGGTGCGGCCGTATCGGACGATCAACAGAATCGGGTCTGAACTACGCGCCAAGGGAAGCATGCGAGCATCAAGTCGGGTTACACCCAGGTCAATCACCGCCGCAGAATAACCCGCCTCAAGACGATCGAATTCGTTCAGTAGTTCCTTGACGTTCGAACCGTCACCAGCAGGCCAACAAGTGGCAAGGTCAAGCCGAGACCACCCACTGGATCGAATCCGCACGTGCTCGTCGACATGCAGTTCACCGGAACCTCGCCCATTGACCGCAAAGAAGCGATCCAACGACGGATGATGGACGTGCGCGTCCACCAGCATCGTGTTGATCGAAAGCCGCTGACTCATATCAAGGGCCAGCGCGGCAGCTACCGTAGAGGCTCCGTCTCCTGGACGGCATCCTGTGACCAGCAGTCGGATCGGGGTGCCAAATACTGCCAGCGGCGCCAGTCGCTCGCTCAATCGTTGGATTCCAGCCGCCCGGGACAGACTCTCGGGCAGTTCCCGTAGGGTCGGCACAGGTAACTGCGAGGTCGCCGCACGAATCGCCACAGTACCGTTCGTGCTTCGATGATTAATCGGCTCTGCGTGCTCGCCAACAGGTTCCTCTCGCGCGGCACGTTTCAGAGCTTCGTAATATTGGGTCACGGCAATCGCTCCCTTTGAGTCGCCTCTTCAGTGCTAGGCAGGTAGACTGTCTCTCCCGGGTAGATCAGGTTGATGTTTTCGAGTTGAGGATTTGCCCGAACCAAAGCCGATAGTTCCGAGTTCGACCCGAGGAGCCGGATCGCGATACTCTGAAGAGTGTCTCCGGGTTGGACCGATATCGAATGTCCAAGGATCGCGATACCCTGGGAAGTGTCTCGGGGTTGGACCGGGATCGAATGCCTGAGTTCCGGCAATTTCTTGAGCGAATCGGGCTGCGTGAATCCCATAAAACTGACCGGACGGGAAAACTCTGCGAGGGTTGGATCCATCGATGCCTCAATCGGCGCGACCGGGTCTGACTCTTGCACGTAACTAGCTTCGTCCACGTTCTCTGCGATTGCGCCCGCGATCAGCGGCTCCGGTTGCAAATTGAGGGTAACGAACGCAAGCGCTGCAGAGGCGGCAATTGCTGAAGTGGAGAGAACCAGATAGCGTCTCCGCCGCACAACAGATTGGTTCGCCGCCTTCTTGCTATCGAACGGAATCGCAGTAGTAAGGATATTCTCTCCCTCACTAACTGTTTTGCGCGCTATATCAAGTGTCACTTGCTTTGATCCCTGCGAGTACGCATTGACCAATGCATTGTGGCAAAGGACATTGATTCGCCGCGGAGTGCCTCCGCTGCGCCGAATCAAATGATTAATGGCGTCGGGTTCGAAGATTGAATCCGTGCTCCCGCCACTTTTGGCGATTAGATAGTCGACATACTTGCGCGCCTCGTCGGGTTGCAGCGGGTTCAGGATCGCCCTGGCGCCGATTCGCTCATTCAGGTGCCGCAGCCCGGGACTAGCCAGTCGCTTCAGCAACTCCTCATGACCCAGCAGGAGAAATCGTATTTGCTTCTCTTCGGTACTGCCGAGGTTGGAGAGAAGACGCAACTCTTCGAGTGCGTCATCGCTCAGGTCTTGGGCTTCGTCAATAATGATCGCGATCCCCTGGCGGGGCCTGAGTCCGTGTAGATAGGTCTCGAATCCATACAACAGGTCCAACTTCCCGGGGCTCTTGGGGAAGACATTCAGTTGATCCAGGATGGTGCGCAGAATTTCATCAGGGCTCAACTTCGGATTCGATACGCTGACGCACCGTATTCGCTGATAGTAGTCAGCAAGGACTCGGCCGATGAGCGTCGTCTTGCCGGTCCCGGGCTCGCCTACAAGCATTGAGAAGCCGGTAGGTTCGTGCAGCAGTCCCCATTGGAGAGCGGCAAGACCCTCGCGATGTGGCTTGCTCAGAAAAAATTCCTCCGTCGCCGGCGTGAATTTGAACGGGGCACTCCAGAGACCAAAATGTTTGCAGTACATCATCGCCTAGACCTGCTCGCTAAGCGTTGCAACGGTGTTGAGCCCGCTGACTTCGGCAATAGCCGCAGCCGAATAGAGCCTGGGATCGCCAAGTTCTTCGCGGTACGCGGCACCCATTCCCAATCCGATTGCCAGGATGAGCCCCATCAGAAGGTTCAGCCAAACGATCGGCAACGCTGGTTTCAGGGGAACATCCGGCGGCTGCGACACGCTCACGTTCAGGATCTTGCTCGTGTTCAGACCCTGAGCGACGCGAGCTTCCTCGGACTTTCGGGTATAGGTCAAGTAGGCATCCGAATCGGTCTGAACCTGGCGCTGCAATCGTCCAAGCTCGACCCCAATGTTTACCATCTGCGCGATCCGTTCCTGAGTTTGAGCGATTCGCGTGGCGAGGTCTTTCTGGCCGGCCTGGAGCGTTTCGGCGCTCGTTTTCGCGGTGGCCAGGTTTGAATCGATGGTGACCCAGACTGGATTCAGATCGGTGCTGCGTTCCTGTACCTCGAGGTGGTCTTCGTGGTCGATAATTTTTTGTGCCTCGGCAACCTTCGCGTCGATCTGACGGATCATTAGGCTGCTCGGTTGATAGCGGCTAAGCAGTTGCGCCCGTTCGGCCTTAAGTTGCATCACTTGCGGCTTCAGTTGAGCCAGCGCAATGTTCTGAACTGACTTGGTCTCCTTTTCGATTCGCTCAGGTTCCGTCTTAAGCATTGATTCGAGCGAACTTACCTGCTGATTCGCGCTGGTGAGTTGTACGCCTGCCTTCTCGTAATCGAGCTGAAGTTCGGACAGTTGGTCGACCAGCGCCTGGTTCTGATCGGGCAGACTTGTTATTCCGGATTGCAATTGGAAGGCACGCAGACTCTCTTCGGACGCGTATAACTGATCCGCAAGCTGCTTTGCTTGTCGCCGGAAGAATATCTCTGCCTCGGGATCGTGCGAGATTCGCGCATGATATTCGAGGTACTGGTTCAGCAACCGCGACAGGAACTCCTGTGACCATCGAGCATCGTGATCTCTATAAGTGATCTCGATTACGTTGGATCGTTTGATGACTTCAGGATCCAGATTTCGCTGGATTTTCAACAACCATCGGTCACGATCGGTTAGCGGAGCAGCATTTTGAAGGACGTTATATGCTTTCTGCGGTAATGACAGGATTTTGCTCGCGACCTTCACGATGAATGGTCCCAGTCCCTTGCTTCCTTCCTCCGCGGGCATATCTTTGACCGCTACCCTGATCAGTTGAAGGCTGGTCAGCAGCTCCAACTCTGAATTCAGATCCTCCTGGCTGACTGGGTTTGCGATGACTGTTGCATCTTTTGTCATATCGCTCTGGATGTTCGGCGAAACGAGAAGCTCAGCGCGATTGTCCTGAACGAGGATCTCGGCGGTTGACTGATAAGTGGCAGGCCACAAAGCCGTGCCCACAATAGCGATGCCCATTACGATCGCTGCCACCTCGACGAAAGTCTTCTTGCGCCGAAAGAACACTTCAAGAAAGTAGGTGATACTCAAGGTCTTCATATCTCCGCCTGCCATCCATTAAATTTGGCTTACTGTCTACATGGGTATCGGGAGATAGGGGTTGATAGGAATAAGTTTTCGAATGTGTTGGTCGACCCACAGATCTACATTCGCGATTCCGCTGCGCGGAACTATCAAGATGTCGCGTGGCAACAGGGCTAGATCTTCGCCCTGAGCAGGTGATTTCATCGCAGACTTCAGGTCTATATCCACCTTTTGCGGCGACCCGCAGAAATCCCGTCTGATTAGCACCGCGGTGTCGCCCGATTCTGGCGTCAATCCGCCGGTGCTCGCGATCGCCTGCAACGCGGTCATTCCCGGATCAAGAGCGACGGCGCCGGGTTTGGTCACCTCGCCCTCAACATAGACCTGCCGGCTGGGCATGTTCTTGACGTGAACGGCGGCGTTGGGCTCGCGCAATTCGTGCAAATAGTCCTTGTCCAATTCTTGAGAAAGGCGGGTTGGTGTAAGCCCAGCTGCCGGGATATCTCCGATCAACCGCAGCGTTATTTTGCCATCAGGCCGAACGACGATGTCATCATTGAAGTCCGGATTGAGGTAGAACTCGATTCCCAGTTGATCGCCCGGCTGAATAACATACGTGCTGTCAGTCTCTGAAGCTGCCTGAATCATTGCGCCGGCTGCGCACTGATCTGGAGTGAGGGCGGCGTTGGGAGCAAAAGCGGTTCGATTGGGTTCTTGATTGGGAGAGCTTGCTGCACATCCGGCCAAGGCAAGGACCCACAACCCGGCGGACAGTCGACCAACGTATTTCCGGCCTCGGGTCGCACGGTCGCTTTTCTCTGGGGACAGAGCAGGGCAATAGATTGATCTTGCAGACATCGTTAGTGCGTCCTCCGCAACGGACAAGTCCGCTCCAAGTCTTAAGCGTCGCTCCTCATCGCGCGGAATATTACCGGCGTGTGAATGCAATTTCGTGGAGAAGTTAACGATGTGGCTTAGTGTCTCGGTTCCGCGCGACTTCGGCGGTTCGCGAAATCGGTTCTTATGAGCGGTTGTCTGCCTCTTGGAACGGATTGCGGAACCGAAGCCCCCGCTCGTGAAGGTTTTCAATCAATCCGAACACACTGGGAGGAGGGAAATTGAGCACGCAAAAGGGGGCCTTCTCTCCTTTCCCGGAGAGAAGGCCCCTCGACTTCGCGATTCAGCTGACTGCTACGATTCAGCAGCTCATTGGAAGAACTCCGTCATATCGGGAGCGGTCGCCGCAGCGCCTGGGAAGGTCGTTGCACCGAGCCCCTTGAGTATGAGCCGCAAAGTGCTCTGATGCTGATAGAAGGTCACTGACCGATATCCGGATTTGACCTTTGGCCCGATCGCGACCCATGCGACTTGTCCGCCTCCATTGGTGTTGTCGGTTCCTTCGTCGAACACGATTATCAGCAGTCCGCTTCCGCCCGCC
This sequence comes from uncultured delta proteobacterium, assembly GCA_963805315.1. Taxonomy (GTDB): domain Bacteria; phylum Desulfobacterota; class Binatia; order Binatales; family Binataceae; genus Binatus. Next base: position 210,250 of record CAWDTQ010000013.1, on the reverse strand, counting down.
TGGAACATCGGTTTCGTCAGCAGTGGTGCAATGTTGGTCTGCAGCCAGCTGTCGGCCTGCGCCAGCGTGCCGTCGTGCGCATCGTGCTGCAAATTGGGCGTGATGAAGCTGAACTGCGGCAGCGTTCCGCTGGCAAGATCGGTCGCGAACTCGGTGAAGGGTACCATTTTATCCTGCTGCACCGAGTTGTTCTGGACATCGCTGAAGTAGGCAAACGGATTGTGCTTCTCGGCGTAATTGCCCGAGCTGCAGCCCAGGTATCCGACCGATGGCAAGTCTTCCTGGTAGGACTTCCACGATACTCCGGCGCCCGCCATTTCACGGACGATATTGTCGTTCGAGACCGTGACGCCGCAAACGTCCGAAGTGATCCCGTCGGCGCTGCCGCTGGTGATCCACAGATAGTTTGGCAGCGAAGGATGCGTATCGGCGTAGTACTGCGTCGCCAATGCGTACTTCGAGATCAGGCTGTTGAAGTAAGGCATGCTCGTGTTGCCGAGCACGTCGCTGAGGCTGTGGTTCTCTTCCAGAACAACAACCACGTTGCTGAATGCCAACGTAGGAGTCGCGGTCGGAGTCGGTGTCGCCTTTGAAGTTGTAGTTGGAGTCGCCGTCGGTGTCGTTGTTGGGTGCGCGGTGGCACTAGACGATGGTGTAGGAGTCGCGGTCGATGTAGGAGTCTTCGTCGGCGTGGGCGATGCACCCGTATTGTTGACGGTCACGTTTATTGAGTCCGTGCCAAGAAGAATCCTGCCTGTCGCGTAAGCGTCCACCTCGATGATATGGCCGCCATTCGGCACCGTGGCCGAATTCCAGTTGAACGTGAACGGAGGAGACGAGGCCAGATAGACTCCATCAACAAGAAAGTTGACCCAGCTCACCGACGCCGAATTGACCTGGACTGAAACGGGCACTGTTCCAGAGACCGTCGCGCCTGCCCTGGGCAACGTGATGACGACCGCTTGCGTCGAAGCTGCAGTCGGCGTGGATGTCGGGGTCAGGGTCGGCGCCGAGGAGGAGGAAGATGTGGGAGTCGCCGTCGGTATGGGTGTGCCGGTCCCCGAAGTGGTCGAGTCGATCGCGCCCATGTCAGGCGCAGGCGGAATGAAGGGCAACCCGACATTCGTACCTGCATAGATGCAAGGCGACGAGGGCTGCAGGCCGAAATCAGGCGGGTTCGCTCCCGGGCTGATGAAACGCGGATCGGTCGCAAGATCATGCGCACCGGCACTCTGGCCCGAGATGGAAGCGGGACCACCGCCCATCTGCATCCCGAGATCGTCGAAATCCTCCGTGTAGCCCGGTGCCAGCTCCATCGCCCAATTGGAACTCATCTGGATGGCGTTGTTCGTAATGGTTCCCGAGCCTGAATAGATTCCGAGCCCGATCTGCACCTTGAAGAGCGTGTTGTTGTAGATCTTGTTTCCGCCGCCCAGGTACCTGTCGATCTGTATGCCAACCCCGGTTCCCGCAGCGCCGCCCAGACCGATGTTGTCGATAATGTTCTGCTCGACAATCAGGTTTTGAGCCGGATACGAGCCACTCGGACCACTGCCGGAACGACCATCCGCGCTTACCGACTCATCGTAGATGCCATTCAAGTGCGAGTTGTTGACGTTCGCACCGAGTCCAGCTCCGGTCGGCCCAAGTATGGCGTCGTGTACTCTGTTGTTTTGGATGGTGACGTTGTCGCTCGCCTTGATGTCGATGCTGTTATGATCGGTGTGCGACACGTCATTGTTGATGATTACTGCGTTGTCAGTGCGCTGATTGTTGATTCCGTTGCCGTGAGCACCTGTGTAGCTGATCACGTTGGAGTCATACGTCGCATTGCTCGCACCCTCAAGATCGAGTCCGTTCAGGTATTTGGCGTCAACCTGCCCGGTGCCGGTCTGGAGCACGGTCAGATTTCTCATGACGATATCTCCGTAGCTGGCGACACCCGGCGCATAGAAAGAGACGCCCTCGGCAGCGCGCTGCAAATTCAAGTCGTCCAGGACAATGTGGCTTGGTGCAACACCAGAGCTCACGGTCCCGCCGATTGCACTGTCTCTCGTCACGATTTCCACCGCGTGGCTCGCTGGGCTGGAACCATCGCCCATCCAGACGTAGAGAGTCGGATTCGAATAGAACCACGACCCAGCCTGCATCCCTCCTATATATGTGGCAGCGGCGGGAGAGCATGACGAAACGCAGGCAGCCGACAGCAAGCCCCACATCGAGTCGCTGCTGAGAGCATTTTGCGCTGCCGCACCGACTCCGCCATCAACGTAAAGGTTCCAGATTGTCGCCGGAGCATTGGCGAGCGTGATCTGATAGATCGATCCCGAAGTAACGCTCCAACCAATGTTGGGGACGATATCCGCACCAGAGATGATCGGCTTGGGACCGGAGCCGTAGGCTGCATATATGATCGGTGCGCCGGTCGCCCCGTTGTGTGGAATCAACCGCTCGCGCCAAATTCCACCGCTCTTGAAGAAGATCACGTCCCCCGGTTGCAGACTGACCGAGTTCACTTTGGCGATGGTACGCCACGGACTTGTCGGACTGGTACCGGAATTGGAATCGTTGCCAGAGGGATCGACGTAAAGAGCAATCCCCCCGGGCGCTGGTGTGGGAGTAGGGGTTGCGCTTCCAGAGGAGGACGGCGTTGGTGTCGGCGCAATCGTGCCGGTTGGAGTGGCCGTTGCGGTCGGAGTCGCCGTCGATTTGCTGCTGGGTGTGGATGTTGGCGTCGAAGTTCCTGATGGCGTGGCCGCAGCGGTTGCAGTGACCGTGACTGTCGCCGTCGGGGTTGTCGAGGAATTCGCGACATTTACGGTGATACCAGCCGAAGCAACCACTACGCCGGTCAAGTCCTTTCCGTCGGCGCGGAATGTGTGAGCGCCGTTTGCGACCTTCGTGGAATCCCAAGCAAACGTAAGAGGCGGCGACGACACTTGGAAAACTCCGTCGATATAAAAGTTTATCCAGGACACCGTACCGCTCTTGGAAGTCACGAAACTCGCGGTGCCGGACACTTGGGTACCGTTTGCAGGCGAACTAATCGTGACCGAACCGGCAGGTGTCGGGGTCGAGGTCGGCGTGGAAGTTTTTGTCGTGGTCGCGGTGGAAGTCGCAGTTACGGTCGGAGTAGAGGTCCGCGTCGGCGTAGGGCGTCGCTTGGCCGCCATTGCGGTGCCACCACCAGCCACCGCCATCAATAAAGTCACTGCGACTATGAGAAGACAGCTAATTCTCTTCATGCACTCGTTCTCGTCCGTTTGACGCGTCACGAGTGCTGCGAGACAATCGGTTTGCGTACCTCGATTGTGTCCTAGGCTTACTCGGGCACGTCAGGTTAAGCCCGGTACAGGCGCTCCAACGCCTGTACCGGCTCGTTTCTATTATCTTACTGAGGGATTTTGACGACTTCGCTGACGCGCAATCCGTAGCGGTCCAGACCGCGCCGAATCCACGTTTGTCGCTTCGTCATTCCATTCGTCTCCCCGCGCCCGCCACCGCAACCCGAACGGCGACTAACCAGCGCAAAAGCAACAAATTTCCGCGCACTCCAACTCTCTCCATCATCCATTCCGGCGCCACCCATTCCACAAGTATCCGCCTCCGCCGGTCGCATTCCAGACCCGTCCAAATCAAGTCGATGTTTGAGGAGGCTACAGGAAGTAGAGGAATCCAACATTTTGGAGCGGTCGTTTCCATACCTTTGTATTGGAAGCCTTGCACCGAATCAAGCAGGTTTGAGATTTTTTGGACGATCGTCCGCGGTCGAGAGTACTCGCTTACTTCGCACTCCCTCGTTTCAAATTGAACTTATACATGTCACAACTAACTCTCCGATGTTTCACTCTGTGGAAAAAATTGACCGAAATAAATTTTTCATTGTGAAAAACTCGACCGAAATTTTTAACAGAGGGCCGCCCGAGTAGCGCGGCACTCTCGCCAGTCACACGGTATTGCTATCGTTAAGAGATTGGCGAAGCGATTCATTCAAATTAGCAATAGAAAGCTTCCGATGCTCCTTCGATGCGCGCAAATGAATATTGCTCATCTGTCTCAGAAATTGACGTAAACTACCTGCATAAACCTCTTCAAGCTCTTTAGGCTTCTTTGATCTTTTCTCTCCTCTGAAGTGAATTTTCTAAATCCCCATGGCTGCTTTGTCTCGCCAGGGGAGATTTTGACCGATACGGGTAATTTTAACCAAAATAATCTGCTTTAGTGCCTGTATCATTGCCTTTTCGAGTGTTCGCCTCTTCCTCTAACTGTGGATAAGTTCTAGAACTCACTGCGTACGCACATGAAATTATTACGCAACGTTTAGAAATTTGTGAATTTCTCGCTTTCAGATGTTCGCCTGCTCCCCTGCCGGCACCAACATCGGTGTTCGGCTCCATCGCCAACTTTTCTGGCCGGTTTGATTCCTGCATTGCGTATGATGAGCCTTGCCGATGCACAACAACGATCATTTTGGGGGACTACCAACCATGAACTCCGCCATGATTCGAGAAGACGCGCAACATAGGCTGCACTCGCAACTTCTCCATTTCCTACCCGAGGAACTAGCCGACGAGGTCATCCGTCACCACACTACGGTGACGTACCCCAAGGACTCGATAATATTCTTGCAGGGATCTCCTGCGGACTTGATGTTCTGGATAATGTCGGGCTTGGCGAAGCTCTACTGTCCGAAATCCGACGGCAATCGGACACTGGTGAGACTCTGCGGTCCCGGCGACGTGCTGGGCTACGCCGATTTTATAGACGCCGACCAACGCCACCTGCAAGCTTTTGAGGCCCAAGCTCTGACCAAGTGCACGATCGCGCTGTTTACGCGAGAGCACGCCGTCAAGATGCTGGAAAAGTTGGATCAGCCGACGCTGCTGCGGCTGATCGTTCAGATGAACACGGCTTGGTCGTCAGTTGCCTTCTGGTTCGCGGGGATTCTCGGATACTCATTTCGCGAGCGACTCGACGCGACGTTGAAGGATCTCGCGACCAGGTTCGGCATCGAGGACAAGCGCGGCGTGCTGTTACCGATGAAGCTATCGCACGGGGACTTGGCTGAAATGATCAACGGCTCGAGACCGATGGTGACCAAGTTGATCGGCGATATGATCGCGGAACGCGTACTGGATCGCGACGGCAAACACTACATCGTCTTGAACCGCGTGCTTAAGAATGGCTCCGCCAACGGCGCGACCAGTGGGCACACAAACGGCCAGAAAGCTAACAAACGACGGCCCGAACCGACGCGCACAGTCCAGTCCACTTTCTCGCGAATTGTCAGCGAAACTGAGCCCAGCGCATACCGCTCGCACTCGTCTTGGCTGAGATAGCCGTGATGAGCGGCGACCATCAAATCTCAACCGAGTTCCTCTGGGGCCGCCCACTTCAACGCCACTTGAGACAGAGTGCGACGGACGAACGCGACCTGCTGTAGGTCGCTGTGGCGAGCGCCCATCCAAATGCTGGCGGCTCACCGCATCCGAAACGCTGCTCATCCCTTTATGGGCTGAAATTGAACGCTCCCAGCAAATCGCCTGCGCCAGCGTCGCGCGGACCCATCGGCTTGAGCTTGAACACTTCCTCGATAAACTTCGGGAACGAGGCGAAGTTACTTTCGCCGTGGAACACGTAGCCGCGTTTTGCAAATGGACTGACTATGATCAGCGGCACTCGCAATCCGTATCCGGTCGCGTCCACACGCGGCGGAGGCACATGATCGTACCATCCCCCGTAGTCGTCCCAGCTCACAAATATCACGGTGCTCGCCGCGTCGGGACCGTTCTGAACCGCGGCGATCATAGCCGCAGTCACGGCCTGACCCACGCGCACGTCGTTCGGCGGATGCTCGCTGTTTAACCCGTCGGTAGTCACCCAACTGACCGCCGGCAGGGCGCCCCTATCGGCGTCGTTGACGAACTCTCCCCAGGGAACGACCTTGCTCCAGTCCGGGCCGTAGCGGATGTGACGAATCGAGGCTACTTCGGTAAAGTTATAGCCGTCCTGGGGCGTTGTAACCCCGTAGTATTTCCAAGAGATCCCGGCTGTGTCCATTTCATCTATCAGGGTCTGGCCGTCCCAGCAGGGCCGACCATGAGAGCCGTCCGCCATCAGCACAAGGACGTCCGGTGGTGAGTCACATCCCCACCCCCACTTCTCGCCGAAAATCCTGAACGGGTGCCGTGGATTATCCACTGAGCCGAAACTAGTGCCAAAAATCGTAAACAGATGATTCGGAAAGCTCGGCCCCATCACGCTGGAGAAGAAATTATCGGCCAGCACATACGTGCGCGCGTACGCCCAGTATGTGGGAATCTGGCGTTCGGAGTACTGTGCATACGCAGACGGATAGCTGAAGTCATCCATCATGCCTTTGTCCCAGACGCGCAAGGCGTCCGCTCGCCCGTGAGGCAGGTCGCCTGGAGGGATGACCCGAGCCGGGGCAAGCGGTATCTGCCTGTTCTCGTATACACCGCGCGTAGTGCCGTCGGCCCCGGGGAACAGACCGAAATAATTGTCGAAGGTGTGGTTCTCCTTAAGGATGATCACGATGTGCATGACGTCCCTCAAAGTGGCAGCATTTGCCGGGCAAGCGATCAACACCGTAAATGCCAGCAAAAGAATCATGAAGTACGCGGATGCGACGGTCTTCAGTGTCATCGACGTTCCGGCATAAGGGCTTCATGGCGCGGGTGGGCAGCCCGCCTTTCGTCATCCGTCAGCTCTCGCGATCGATAATCCGACTGCAAGGATCGTCGGACTCGGTTGGCCTCGCGCCGTCCCGAGCAACAATACTTTAGCAAGAACTCGGTCCGGAACTCGATCATCGGGCGTTCCAGTATCACAGCCCCGGCATGTCACCCCGGACTAGCCCTTTGCTATCGACAGGTATCGAAACATGTTACTGCGGCTTTTTTTTGCTCTGCTGGCACACCGATGCTCCATAAGTGGATTGATTAAAGTATGGTGATACCTATAGAGACATAACAAGCAGAAAAGATGGTAATAAAATCTCATAATATCTCTTGACTTACGATAGGCTACTTTCATAATCTGGCTCAATCCGAAAAATTCCTTCGGCGATCATTGGGTGTGATGAGCCGCACCAATCTCGAGATTCGCAAAATTGTTTGTGAGAGGCAGGGGACGGCGCGCGCTTTTGCGAAACGTTTGTCACGGCGCTGTTCCGCGGGAGGATCCGCCATGTTTCGACCGAAGTCGTCCACCTTCGCATTTTCGGTTCTGAGTTTCCTACTTTTGTTCGCGATCCGCTCAGCCGCGCCTGCGGTGGCCTTCATGGACGAAGGGAACCGAAACGGACGGCTGGAACTCAATCCCGAGAGCCTCGACTTCGGCAATGTAGTTACCGGAACCACCAGGTCAGCGCAGACCGTGTTCGCCATCAGAAGACGCCGGCCGACTCCTACCGCAACACCGAGGCGGACGGCTACTCCGAGGGCGACCCCGACCGCAATGCCGACGCAAGCGGCAGTTATCACGTCACCCAGGACAGGCGCGACCGTCTCCGGAACAGTACCAATTTCAGTCCAGATCAAATCGCCATCCGTCAGCTGGATAAACTTCCTGGTAGATGGAAAGTATTTCGCCTCATCCCCTCCGTACACGTTCAACTGGAATTCGACCACGGTGCCGAATGGCGGCCATATCATCGAGGTGGACGCCTACGCGATAGGCAGGGTTCTTCTTGGTAGGTACTCGATAGATGTTAACGTCAATAATATTGGTGGATCGCACACCCCGACGAGAACTCCTGCGTCGACTCCGACCCCAACGCGGACGTTGGCATTCAGCAACGTGGTTGTCGTTCTGGAAGAGACACCGCAGTTATTCCCAGGTCGTCGGCAGCAGCAGCATGCCTTACTTCAACAGCCTGATCTCGAAGTACGCATTGGCGACGCAGTACTACGCCGATACGCATCCTTCGCTGCCAAACTATCTGTGGATCACCAGCGGCAGCGCCGACGGGATCACTTCGAACGTCTGCGGCGTCACGGTCTCGAACGACAATATCGTCCGTGAAATGGCGGGCGCCGGAGTATCGTGGAAGTCCTACCAGGAAGACTTGCCATCGGTCGGATACCTGGGCTGCAGCTCGGGCAATTACGCCGAGAAGCACAATCCGTTTGCCTACTTCAGCGATGTCCAGAACAACTCGGTGCAGCAGGATAAAATGGTACCCTTCACCGAGTTCGCGACCGATCTTGCCAGCGGAACGCTGCCGCAGTTCAGCTTCATCACGCCCAATTTGCAGCACGATGCGCACGACGGCACGCTGGCGCAGGCCGACAGCTGGCTGCAGACCAACATTGCACCACTGCTGACGAAACCGATGTTCCAGGCGGGCGGAAGCGGACTGCTGATAATCGTGTTCGACGAAGGAACCGACAACACCAATGGAGGCGGACAAGTCGCATGGGTCGCGATCGGGCCAAAGGTCAAATCCGGATATCGGTCAGTGACCTTCTATCAGCATCAGAGCACTTTGCGGCTCATACTCAAGGGGCTCGGTGCAACGACCTTCCCAGGCGCTGCGGCGACCGCTCCCGATATGACGGAGTTCTTCCAATGAGCGCTCGAGGGAACCCTGGAGTTTCCCGATGCAACGGGTCGGCGGCGCGGCCTCAACCTGGGAACTCTTTGAACTGCGGCATCTTGTCGGCGATGTCGTACCAAGAGGCCTTGGAGCCGACGAACATGTGGCTCGAAGGTTTGACTCCCGGATCGTCTTCGAGTGTGCCCATTGCCAGGTAGAGATCACCGTTCGGATCGTTTGATCCGCCGCCCAGCGTCGAGCCGCAGTTTTTGCAGAATAGACGTACTCCCTCGGCTGAGGACTTGTAACGTCCGATCTGGTTCTCGCCTTTGGTCCACTTGAACTTCTTCGCCGGCGCTACCATCGCCGGAAAGAAAGCGGCGCCGGTCTGTTTGCGGCACATCGAGCAATGACAGTTGGCCGCCTGACCCTCGCCGGGCTTCATGTCGATTTCATACCGTACATTTCCACACAAGCATCCACCCTTGAGCGCCATGATTCCGTCCTCCGTCGTCTTGATTTTCTCGGGATATAGAACGCGCGCACCGCTAACGCAACTGGCGATGGGGCTGTCGAACGCCTGGCGCCACTCCCGGTACACGCGTCTGCCGGATGTAAGTCCGGGATGGCGTGGACAGAGATTGCTGCTCAGCCGGCTCCAATCAACGCCAGCAATGCGTGTTCGGCCTCGATTTTCGGGCTCTGAGCGCTCATGCGTGTGACCTTGTCCGTTTCTGGCGCGAACTCGATTGGGGAAAGTACGCCTTCTCCGCCGCTGCGGAGGTCCTGGATTAAAGCCGCTCACGCGGACCGAAGTGGGTTTGTTCGGGGGCGGCTACGAGCTCAGGTGATGGCTAAGAGCAGGAACTGATCGTTTTGCGCCGTGCTTCAGGCCGGCGTCCCCGTGGGGTCGATGGTGCCATGGGCACTCGACTTCTGCGTCTACAGCGCGCGTGTGGGCAGCGGCCTTGATTCATCGCGGCATTTTCCGAGCCGTATGTTTCGCAACCGGCAGCCGACGAAGCTCGGAGAGGTGATCGCTAACCCGGCAGCCTGTCGGCGTGCCGTACTTGGCGACGTGGTTGTTTTCCTGCGCGTGTGTCGTCAGGGCGCCGATCAGATAACAGGCGAATAGCAAGGTCACGATCGCGGCAAAGACGCGGGCACCTTTGTCCTGGTTCCTGGCGTTGCTGCTTGGCGCGCCTTTTATGCGACCGCGACTATCTGGTGGGTGACGCGGATCGGCATCGAGGCGGTTGTGGCGAAAGAAGCACTCGCTAGCCATGCACAGGAGTTTTGGCTCGGGGCGGCGGGCGATTCCAGCGGAGGGCTGTTCAATCCAGCGCACCCGTCGCGCCCGAATTGAAAATTATTCTGAGGAAGATGTCTTACTGGGGCAAATTATTCACAGCAGCGACGATCCCCGCCTCAAGGGAAATTAGGATACTGTCGTTTTTCGAATTCAGACACTCAGCCCTGAATTGAAACCGTACCCGCTTGTAGACTGTAGTGTCCTAATTCTGAGGTCAGGTAGCGAAGTAATTCATCAAGATATAGACAGTAACTACACCAACTGAGACAAGCACGATCAATATCCCGAGGCCAATGAGCTCTTCGCTGTCCATGCATCTCCCGCAATACCAAATCGAGGTGGCTAGTTCTATTCGATCCCGGTTCATTTTGTCTTAATTTCGATTGGTCTTGGCTAATTCGAGCCACTTCAGTCACCGCCACTTAGGACAGTCGGTTGCATTTAGGACACTGCCGCGCGCTCGGCACTATCGTGAATCGCAACTGAATGTTCGTAGGTGCTGATCGCGAATCTCATAGTTGCCCTCCCATTTCGGATCAGTAGGTCGATTAATCCACCGGAGAGCAGTTCGCATCAGACGCTGGCTTCTATGAGTTCCAGCTCGGCCAACATCAACCGTAACTTGCTCCGGGTGCTCCAGCTGTAGCAGTAACTAGCTGACTGCTAATCGACGAGCGATCTGTGGCGCACGGTTGCACTGAATCGAGCGCATGATCGTTCTATTGCTTTCTCCAGCGTGCCGGTGGGCGACGCGCAAAAATCTTGAACCGGCTATCCGCTGATTGTCGCGCGGGAGTGCAAGCATCTCGTCGGTTCATGTCGAGTCCGTAAGGCCTTGCCGAGAAGACCGACGCGGTAGGCAGACAGCAGCACGTCGATCCCGCCGCCTGAGCCGAGGTCGAGAACCGTTTCACCGAGCTTCAGCTCGGCCAGCGCCGTGGCATTGCCGCATCCGAACGAAGCCGCGACTGCGTCCGCCGGCAGGCTAGCCTTTTCGTCATCGAGGTAGAGATTCGACGTGATGGGATCTCCCGCTGAGGCACTATCGCCGCAGCAGGATGGCTTCGACTTCGACACCGCCGGTGCGCCGCCGCAACACGATACCTTGTCCTAGTTCTGACGGACGCGCCGCGCCTCCTCGGCGTAGCGCTCCTTAATTCCTTGATTGAAGTATTGTCGTTCCGCCGTTCAACCTGGCGATTGTCTATCTTGGTATGGCCGATCGCGAGCGCTCGCTGGATTACCTAGAATGGGCGTACGCCGTCCATTCGCGATTGGTGTGTATGCTCAAAATGGATCGGATTTTCGATCAGCTGCGAAAAGAGCCGCGCTTCATCGCGCTGCTTAAGAAGCTGAATTTCGAAGAGTGAACCTAGGGACCTCGCGCGACGGTCGCTGACAGTTATGGCTTTCTTGCGCTGCGACATAAGAACTCGAAACGCAACCGAAAAGCAGGGTCCTATTGTGCCGTGACGCTCACGAAGTGAGTTTCCCTGATTCGACCTGAAAATTCCCTGATCGGTAAAAATAATTCCCTGCTATCCGAGAAGAATTCCCTGTTCCGTTGAGTAGGGAATTTGCCTAAGAACTCCCAGTGTTTCCTCGGCTTTTCGTGTCTCAGACGCTTGGATCGGGGCCGAAATCGAAGAAATTCCCTGTATTTTCCCTGATGATCAGGGAATTTGACGCAGAGAGCAGTTCGCATCAGACTGTGTCATCCGCCACCGAGTTCCTATCTCTGGGGATCTTGTCCTCAAATCGCGGTAGTAGCCACCGTATACGGCGTCATTTGCTCATCTGACGGCACCGAAGAAAGTGTCTTTGGAGTAGTTCTCGTGTGCAACACGCTGGCAATTTTTCTGTTGGCAAGTGAGGCGGTTCCCAGCGCCGTTAAACTTTGAAGTGGTTTGCAAGATTTTGATGGTCTTTGGTGGCACCTTTCGCTATAGTTGCGTGGCTATTCGCGGTTAGGTTCGCTCTGAATGGCCATCGGCAAGGTACTGGAGGCGATGATCAAAATGTCGGTTCTACCCTCAAGCGGAGCTGGACCCTCAAAGGCAAGCAGCCGCCTCGGTTTGCTCGTCCTAGTTCTGGTTGTTGGCGCGATTTGGACGGTCTCCGCCAGCGGCTCTGGGCGTCCAGCGCGCTTAAACATCAGCGGCGTCAACGATCCATCTGCCAGCCGCAAGACCACCCTGGCCGATAATACGTCGTTCTCATCGGGTTCCTTGTCTTCATCGAGTAATGCGGGCCAGCAAAACAGCGCTGGACTCACACCTGATTGCCCGGGCGGCATGGTCGGGACGGGCAACGCCGGCACGGACCTTAAGGTTTACGGCGGCACCTGCACGGTGACACCGGGCCAAACCTACATGTACCGGAACGTGAACGTCTACAACGGGGGAACTCTTCAGTTTGCGGACGACGGTAATCCCGCCACTAAGACCGACTTCTGGGCGCAAAACATTCTGATCGAAGGTTCCGCGCTTGGTACGGATACGAATAAGTTTCCCGGAGGAACGCTCCGCGCCGGCACTATTGACAGCAAGGGTAACATTACGCCGTTCGGCGGTACGCTCACCATACACCTGTACGGTTCAGACCAGGGACGGGCCGGCGCCGGCGCGGCGTGCGCGAGCGATCAATATTGCGGTGCCGGGGGGGTTTGGGGAAAGAACGGCAAGTCGATGTCGCCCTACCCCAAGGAGTGTAAGAAGACCGATCTGCCGGGAACCATCGGCGGCAAACCTGTCAAAGACTGCTTTTATGATTACGACGCGATGCCTTTCGACAGCGGCAAGCCGGCTCCGAATCCTAACAACCAATCGGTCGGCTACTTCGGCTACAAAGTAATTGGAGTTGGCTACAACGGAACGCTACAGCTCTTCGGAAAGAAGGGTGCAACCTACGACACCACGGTCAATGCCCCCATAACGGTCAACCCCGCCAATACGGGCACGAGCTGGGTCCGCTTGAACAATTGCGCCGCCGACCCAAACGGCAGTTCCTGTAACGCGGGCGTGCTGCAACCAGGAGCGAACACGCTGGTCCCGTCAAGCCCCGTCGACTGGCAGATGGGCGACTACATCGTAATCAGTTCGACGGATTATCTGCCCGGTCATGCGGAGCAGGTGCAGATTAGCTGCGTCAACGACAGCATGCTGTGCCCAAACTCCATACAGTTCACCCCGGCGTTGAAGTTTCCCCATAACGCATCGCAATACAGTTTGAGCAAGGTCACTGGCGGTCAGACGCCGACGGGTTGGACGAGCGTCGACACCCGGGCCTCAGTCGCGATATTAAGCCGGAGCATTACTATCGAATCGGGCGGCGACGAGGTTGTGAGCCCGTTTCCACCGGCGAACGTTGATTCAAGTGGTAATCCTATAGGCACCAGCTACTACTTTGGCGGGCACATGGTAATCCGCCAGGGATTCAAGACGCTGCAGATCCAGGGAGTTGGTTTTCACTGGATGGGACAGGGTGGAAAGCTCGGCCACTATCCGGTGCATTTCCATATGGCGCGCAAGGTTCCCGACAACACGTTCGTGAAAGACAGCTCGGTCTGGGACTCGATGACCCGATGGTACGTGCTCCACGCCACCCAGGGCGTGCTGTTGGCGCGCAACGTCGGCTACCTCTCAATCGGGCATGGCTACTATCTGGAAGATGGCACTGAGACAGATAATAAGCTGTATGCCAACATAGGGGTCTTTGCGCGCGCGGCGGTCACGAACAAGCAGAACCCAAGGAATGTTCCCGGGATCCTGGCCGCGTCCGACTATCCCATAATCCCCAACCCTCCCCCGCCTCCACCGCCGTGCACGAACTGTCCGACGAAGATTGCTGCTCCGTCGGACGACGTTGTTCCCTTCCACTCCGACTGGGACCATCCGACAGTGTTCTGGATCATGAACGGCTGGAACGATTTCGAATACAACATGGCGGCCGGCGCGGGCACCTGCGGCGTCTGCTACTGGCTGCTGCCGGGTATCAACTCCGGCGGGTCGCGAAACATGCATTGGGAGTCTTATGCATCCGAGCAGCAAATCCCGCTAAGTGAAAACCCTTCGGGTGGCACCACCCCGCTGCAAATCTTCACCGGCAATAGCTGCGTCTCGGCGATGAGCTCGTTTCTGACGGTCGCCAACACCACCGCATGCAATGGCGTTCAGATCGGGCCAAATCGAAATAACGCTGCTTATCCGGTTCTGAATGCGGCGCCGCCGCCTACCTCGCCTCCTTACTCCGGTGTTGCTTTTCCTTTGGCGCCCTCCTCCCAGAGCGGCACCACGCCGGACCCAGTAACCGGGCTTGACGCCGACAATTACTACCCGCATGTCGGCGGCGGCGGACGTTTTCCAACCAAATGCCCGGCGTCGGGAGATTGCAGCAAAGAGACGTTCTGCTCCGACAGGGATGAAGCGAACTGCGTAATCACGACCATCGATCACTACACCACATCGTTCAATTGGGCGGCGACCAACTTCGCCGCCATCTGGCTGCGACCGCAGTGGTATTTGTTAATTAACAGCGCAATTACGGACGTACAGAACGGCGGGCTTACCTTCGTGACCGGCGGCGGGTATACACACTCCGACGTTATCAACGGGCATTGGGCGCTCGCGAAAAAAGACATCTTCATTGGAAACACGCAAAGCTCGATAAGCAACGACGGCGACCCGCTTGCCAAGAACAGCAGCGGGTTTGCTGCGAACGTGGGACCCTTCAACCCACTTACCTTCAAAGTACTTACCCCGCCGACTGGTACAGTGCCCCCTCAGCGCGGAGGCGGATGCGCGCAAGCACTCAACGGCGCGAATACCGGCAACTATTGTCTTTCGCAGGACGACGGCATCGCGTTCGCTATGGCCACCTTCGGCAATAACCAGCGACTGTTCAGCATCTACGATGGACCCGCGTATGAGGACTCGAACGCCTACCTGGACATCAGGCGCACAAATCTGCCCAACAACGCGGTGTCAGGATGCGATTATACGCCCAATGATAAGCAAAATAACCACAATTGTGCGCAAAGCCAATATTCGCAGGTCGGACAAGAACTAGGCATGCCCTGGGACGCGAACAAAGAGACCTGCTATATACCCAACGCCGCAATCGCGTGGAAGCAACCCAACGGATTTTACTACCCGCCCGCTTTTCATTCGCGCAACCTGTTTTTCAACAATGTCGATATCCGTCATTTCGTCATCGAGCCGTTGTTCGCATCCACCGGAATTTTCCAGACCGATCTGACAGGGACACAGACCAGGTACTGCACCTACAGCGGCGACGCGCTAAATGGCATGTTTACCGGCTTTACCGACATCGATCGGCAGACGGAACTCAACGACGACGATGGAACTCTGACCGGTCTGGTTGGACCGACGGCAACACCAACGCCATCGCCTGGGGCGCCGGCCTTTACATCAACCGGCCTGATCGGCTCGATCTCGGTCAATCAGGACAAGTTCTTCCAGGCACCGGTGCAAACGCCCGAATGCCTGTCCGACGTGGACGTGACGCCAGCGCAGTCCGGCAACGTCAAAAACTATCCGGGAACGGCGACTACCAGCCCCTACGACTACGTTACCACCGTCGTGTTCCCGGGGTGTGCCGCAAACACAGCCACGCCCGACTGCGCGGGAGGGACGTGGGATATGGATTGCACGAACAATGAATGCTTCGGAGTGCCGCTTTACCGGGAATACTTGCTGCCAACGGAGGCCAGCGCAACGCCTATTTTCCTAATGGGCCAGGCCACCTACCAGCGGAGCAGCCTGACCACCAACAACAATCACTATTTTATCGACACGACGCGCAGCAAGACGGCGCAATCGCAAGCCAAAGTCACGCATTTCAGCGTTTTTCAACCGGATCAGACCTATTACGTCTTTCTCTTGCTTGCAAAACCGACCACGAAACAAACCTACGAGCTCTACGTCGGGAAGAACTTCGTCGTCAACTCGAACAATGTGTGGCTGACTCGCGTGAACCTTCCGAGCGAATACAAGATCACGAAGTCCGGGAACGGGGCGATTCCGGGTCTTAGCGCGAACAACTACAATCCCACCACCGGCGTGCTCACGGTAACTTTGGACATGAGCAAGATAAAAGATGCCGGCAACAAAAGTTTCGCAGACTTGTACGCAGAACAAAAGCAGAGCCAGTGTGAGCCAAAGACGTTCTGTCAGTGGGTTGAGAACCCTGCAGCCGATGCCGATCAGTGTCAATGCGCGAAATCTATCTTTTCGCCGCCGTCTTCGACCTTCCAGGCCAACGAGTGCTCCACCAAGGGCGGGATTTGCAGCTGGGCCACTGAGGACGTCGATTGTCCCGCGGGCGGTTGCTTCGGATTCGGCGTGAAGTTGGCGGACGCCTCCAACTTTGTTTACAGCGACGCTGCGCCGAACTTGCCGCCAGTTCCTGCTCCGACTACGACCCCGTTTCCAAGCGGTGCGCCATGGAACGTGACATTCACATCCCCCGTACCCAACTCGGACGCGTGTTACTATCCGAATCCTCCAACCGAGAACCTTTCTTCAGACGACAATCAGTAAGTGGTCGCGTCGCGCCCGGACCAGAGTGTCCGGGCGCGGCAGCGGCCTCGTACACAACTGCTTTGATTAGACAACGAAAAGAACATTTCGTTCCTCGCGTTACGTACTGCCGCTCGCGTTAACCACGCACAACGATTAAACAGAGACTGTCGGCTCCGCCTCCCCCCGAGAGCCGAAGGCACGCTTGGACATATGCCCTCATGGTGAATCCAACGCGTGCCTTTCTTTCTTTGGAGTGGCTTCCATTTGCGTTATTCAGGCGTCCAGAACTTTGCCGATCGGTTCCACGGTAGTGGTGACCGACCCTTCGACGGGCCGTTCGGTGAAAGTTCGCATCAACGATCGCTCCGGCCGCGCTCGAGGCCGAAGCCTGGATCTGTCGAAGCGATCGGCGGAAGAGATCGGCACCAGGAAAGGTGTCGCGCAGAGTGGAGGTCAAGCGCGTCGATTCAAAACCGGATACGATCGAGGCGCCTGGGACTCCTTCGACTCCAAAATCGTAACTTGCTTGGTTCTCGTTCTCGGTGACGCAGCAACAGGCGTGTCGGCTTCATCGCAATAGCGATTGCGGAGTTCTTTGCAGCACGGACACCGTGAGCCTTTTTGTAGCTTTCGCATCACTGGCTATGCCAAGCTTCAATGAGTCGGGATTGACATAAGTATCGAGTCCGACGTGATCCAGCCCAAACGGCGGTTCTTCCACTCGCCTTTGACCGCGTTCCGCTAGACCATCCATAAGTCCTACAAGCAAGGCCTGAGGAGTTAGATATGTACCTACCTATTTCACTAGGCGGAATTCTTGTGCTCGTTGTCGTGCTCATGCTGCTCGGAGTGATTTGACCAAGACCCGCGAAGTAATCACCTAGGACTTCATCTCACTGAAACTTGACGAGGAGATTCAGAATATGAGCAGCAAGAACAGGATACTGACCGTGGTACCGGCGATCGTTCTTGGATTTGGGCTGGCAATTCCTGCCCTGGCACAGGAGACCAGCGCCAACTCCGGCGTTCCCGCCAGCACTTCGATGCATCAGGCAGGCGAAGACACGGAAAGCGCGGCGCAGAACGCGTATCAGGGCGCGGTTACCGCCGTGGATGACACGACCATCACGACAGCGGTGAAAACAAATCTGGCTGCTGCCAAGGACATGAGGTCCGGCCAGATTCACGTCACCACAACGGCCGGCGTCGTGACGCTGGAGGGTTGGGTACACGATTCGGACGTTGTATCGCGCGCAGTAGCGATCGCAAAAGATGCGAGCGGCGTACGAGGTGTTACCAACGAACTGCAAGTGGACCCTTCAGTTCCTCAGGGTTAGTAGAGAATAATGAGGCTGACGATCTTAGCTGGATTGATCGTGGGCGTGTCGCTGGCCTTCCAGTTGGCGCACGCCATGCACGCCAGGGTCATAGTTGTTCATGGGCCGAGCGTTGAAAGCGCCCATGCAAGCGCGCCATGGGACATCGCAATGAATGCCGGGCATCGTGGACAAAATGGGCAACCTGCTGTGGACTTCGACCTCGTGATTGAATGATCTTGAATGGTAAGTCCAACCGCCGGGACGCACGAGGACACAACTGATGAGTGCGATCGCATCGACCCGCTACGGAAGACTCGAGGGTGACGAACAAGACGGTTTGATCGTCTTCAAGGGAGTGCCTTTCGCGGCTGCTCCGGACGGCTTCCGCCGGTGGCTTGCTCCCGAGAAACCCGCACTCTGGACAGGCGTTCGCGACGCCCGGCGTTTCGGCGCGGTTGCTTTTCAGAACCCGGTCACGAACCAGGCGCTCGCCGCGATGAAAATCGAGCAAGCGCATTCGGAGGACTGCCTGAATCTCAACTTGTGGACGCCGGGACTCGATGGTGCGCGGAGACCCGTGATGGTCTGGATTCATGGCGGCGGATTCACGATCGGCTCCGGCTCGCAGGAGATCTACAACGGTTCGGTCCTCGCAAAGCGCGGCGACGTGGTGATCGTGACGATCAATTACCGTCTCGGACCGCTCGGCTTTCTGCGCCTGAGCGATGTCACCCAGGGACGAATCCCCTCCGAGCGGCAACGAGGGACTGCTCGACCAGATCGCGGCGCTGCATTGGGTCCGCGACAATATCGCCGAGTTTGGCGGCGATCCCGACAACGTTACGATCTTCGGCGAGTCGGCCGGAGGAATGAGCGTCGGCGCGCTGCTGGCGATGCCATCGGCGCGCGGCCTGTTCCACAAAGCGATCGCTCAGAGCGGGTCATGCGACACCGTGTCGTCGGTGGCGCGAGCGAACAGGACGGCCGAGAGAGTGCTGTCGAAGTTGGGAGTGTCCGCCGACGACGCCGATGCGATCCGCGCGATTCCGGTCGCCCAGTTGCTCACGGGAGTGTTCGGGCCCGACGGCAAAACGCCCGATCGCGAGCTGGGGATGGCATACCAGCCGGTGGTGGATGGCGCCCTTGTGCCCGGCGAACTGATCGGGATGGTGGCGCAAGGATCGGCGGCCGGGGTCGCGGTGATGGTAGGGTCCAATCTCGAGGAATGGAAATTGTTCGCCGCAATGGATCCGGCGTTTCAGAAACTTGACAAGGCCGGCCTGGCGGCGCGGCTAGGCAAGCGGCTGACCGCGGATTTCGCCGGCTCTCTGATCGCGACTTACGAGAGCGCGCGGGCTACAGCCGGAGCGTCAATCTCGCCGCCGGAGCTATACTCGGCGATCGAGACCGATCGCGTCTTCCGCATGCCAGGCGTGCGTCTCGCGGAGATTCACGGACGGCGCGAGCGCCATGTTTACAACTATCTTTTCACCTGGCGCTCGCCCGCAATGCGCGGGGCGCTGGGCTCGTGCCACGCGCTGGAGTTGGGCTTTGTCTTCGGCACCAACCATCTGCCGGGGATGCGTCGCTTTGCGGGCGACGGCCCCGGCGCTGAAAAGCTGGCCGGCGAGATGCAGGACGCGTGGCTGGCGTTCGCGCGCGATGGCGATCCCAGCGGCGAGAGCCTAGGTGCGTGGCCCGGCTATACCGAGGCGCGCCGCGCGACGATGCTGTTCGGCGAGACCAGCAAGGTGGCAGATGCGCCGTTTGAAGAGGAGCGTCGCGCCTGGGACGAAGTTCCCGGCGGGATTCTCGGCGCGCTCTGAGAGTTGCGATCGTTGTCCGCTCACGCGGCGATGAACGAGCGGAGCACTTCGAAAAATCGTTCAGGCTGATCGGAGACGATGCCGTGGCCCGCGCCCGCGAATCGCTCGAAGCGGACAAGATCGGGTGGCAACGCGGCGACGATTTCCTCGGAACACGGCACCGGCGTCATCGGGTCGTCTTCGCCCACCATCACGAGGGTCGGACACTTGATTCGATGAAGGTCCGCAAGGAAGTTCATCGTCTCCCTCTCACCGCGGCGAAACTCCGCCATCAAGCGGGGATTCCATATGGTGCGGGCGTCGGTGTCCGGATCGTGGGGACTGCGGCGATAGAGCGGGGCGCACAAACGCCAGAACTCGCGCGTTGCCTGTGGCGTGGGGTCTTCGATAAAGGCTTTTGCTGCCGCGCCGGCCTCCGCTCCACCCAGCCGTTCGAAGACTTTGACCTGTATCGCCTTCTTGCTCGGCGATGCGGCCGTGCTGCAGAGAATCAGTTTTGCGGGATGCTCGGGGTGGCGCAGCGCATAAGACATCGCGACGTAGCCGCCGAACGACACGCCCATTACGATTGGGTGCTCGATCTCTAGCGCGTCGCACAACGCCTTCACGTCGTCGCCCCACTGAGACAGTTTCCATCGCTCGGCATCGTGACGCCCGTCACTGCGGCCATCGCCGCGATGGTCGAAATAAACGACCTGCGCGATTTCGGCGAGCCGCGAGTAGGCGGGCTTGAAGATTGAATGATCGGCGCCCGGACCGCCGTGCAACAAGAGCACCGTCGGCACTTCGCGCATCCGCGGTCCGTCGGGCCGCAGCTTGGCGCCTTCGACATCGAAGAACAGCCTGCAACCGCCAATATCAACCCGCACTTTGAATTACCCTAGCGGTCGAGGTTCCTGACAGCTTTTCCGTCCTTCATTACGAACGCAACTTTTTCGGTGACGCGGATATCCTCGCCGGGATTTCCCGGCATCGCGATGACGTCGGCACGTTTACCTGCTTCCAGAGTTCCGATTTTGCCGGCCAGACCGAGTAGTTCCGCGTTCACCGAGGTTGCACTCTTGAGCGCAGCTATCGGGCTCATACCCGCCTGCACCAGCAGCGCCATTTCGCGCGCGTTTATTCCGTGGCGGCAGACGCCGGAATCGGTGCCCAGCGCGATTTTCACTCCGATCTCGAGCGCTCGCTTGACCATCGCGGGCGCCGCTTCGATTGCCTGGCGCGCTTTGACCGCCAGCTCGGGCGGCATCCTGTCCAACCCGCGCCCGAGTTGATGCTGGACCAGCAGCGTCGGCACCAGGTAGACACCGCGCGCTTTCATAGCTTCGAGCGTCTCGTCGCGCAAAAAGGTGCCATGCTCGATAGAATCGACACCCGCCTTGATTGCATCGCGAGCCGCCGAGTCGCCATGGCAATGGACCGCGACGCGCTTGCGCAGTCGATGCGCCTCGTCGACCACCGCAGTCATTTCATCGAGCGTGAGCTGCGGAGTGTCGACCTCGTCGGCCAGCGACATCACGCCGCCCGAAGCGCAGAACTTGATGACGTCGGCGCCGTACTTCACGTTGAAGCGCACCGCTTTGCGCAGGTCGGCGGGGCTGTCCGCGATGCCGTCAGTGTAGTCAGGCTCTCTGCCAGTGGCGTGGAAGTGAAGGCCCGCATTGCGATCGGAATGGCCACCGGTCGCGCCGATCAGATTGATCGCCACCAGCATCCTGGGTCCCGGGAGCTGTCCCTTGGCGATCGCATTGCGCAGGCTCACATCGATAAAGCTGTCAGGGTACAGGCAACCCACATCGCGAACCGTGGTGAAGCCACCCTCGAGGGTAACGCGAGCATTGACGGCGGCCTGATAAGCTTTTTCCGCGACGTGTTGCCGGAAGCGATCGATGAAGAACTCGCTATAGGATTTTGCTCCGACTGTCAGATGCGTGTGCGCGTCGATGAAACCGGGGCACAGTGTGGCGTCGCCGAGATCGATCCGTTCGGCGCCGGCCGGGATTCGCAAGTCAGGTCCGCAGCCGACGATTTCCATCTCCCTCGATCAGCACGACGCCGCCGATTTCAATCCGATCCGATTTACCGTCGAAGATTCGTGCAGCCTTGAGAGCGATAGTCATTTGGTATGGACCTTGCTTGGCGCGGCTACCGAGGTCGGCGCATTTTTCCGGACCGT
Source organism: uncultured delta proteobacterium (assembly GCA_963805315.1). Taxonomy (GTDB): domain Bacteria; phylum Desulfobacterota; class Binatia; order Binatales; family Binataceae; genus Binatus. The sequence continues at coordinate 188,515 of CAWDTQ010000013.1, read as the reverse complement.
GCGCACGCGAAGAGAGCCCTGAGCTCGTGGGGAAGTTCTCTCATAATACTTAACAACAGTCGCAACAAAGATCACCTTGTGATTGGCGCAATTTGCGTAATGTTACCCGGTTCGGGTTTGCTGTGTGCTCTAGAGAACGTAAATTTTAGGCCGTTCGCCCGCTTGCCTTGACCCCATCAGTGGGCGCGCCCACACTTAAGTGGTCAGGACCGACATATGAATCGGGTCCGACTTTGATCCGGTCTGACTGTGGGCCTTTCTCCCGCCTTCGACCACTTTCCGCCCGACCAACCCAAACCACTTATAAACGAAGGCCTGTAGAGGTATCGATGAGATCGCCTCAATCTGTCGCAGGCGGAACCGAGTCATCGTAATCGCGACAGCTGGAGCTTCCGATCGGGTAATTCCACGAACATTCGTGGTATCTATCTAGTAACGCAAGGATCAGCAACGGTGAATCGAACTCGCGCCAAAGTTTCCAGCCTCGTCGAACTAGTTCGATGGCGCGCATTCGAGCAGCCGGAGCACCGGATCTACACCTATCTGATCGAAGGCGAAACAGAAGGAGCGCATCTCACCTACGGGACGTTGGACTCGCAGGCACGGGCTATGGCTGCGCTGCTCCAGAGCTACAAAGCAAGCGGGGAGCGGGCGCTGTTACTGTATCCGGCAGGTCTCGAGTTCATCTCCGCCTTTTTCGGATGCTTATACGCCGGGGTTACCGCCGTCCCCCTGCCGCCGCCTAATACGGCCCAGCCGCAGCGCGCGCTCTCAAGGTTTCGCGCAATCGCCAACGATGCTCAACCGACAGTGGTGCTGACCACCTCGTCGATCCTCGCCAAGATTGAAGGTCTGTTCACGCAAGCGCCCGGCCTGCGAACGCTGCGATGGATTGCCACCGACAAGATAGTAGGCAGTGTCGCGGATGACTGGCGCGATCCTGCCGCGACGGCAGAGACCCTTGCTCTGATCCAGTACACTTCGGGCTCGACCGCCATACCGCGGGGCGTAATGGTCAGTCACGGGAACCTGCTCGAGAACTCCGCACATATCAGTCGGGCTTTTGAGATTACATCGGACGACGTATCGGTCATGTGGCTGCCGGTCTTCCATGACATGGGACTTACCAATGGAATTATCCAACCTATGTTTGGAGGACGTGAGTGTGTTTTCATGCCCCCGCAGTCCTTTCTTCAGCGGCCCGCGCGATGGCTGCAAGCTATTTCGAAGTACAAAGCCACTATCAGCGGCGGCCCCAATTTCGCGTATGAAATGTGCGCCCGCAAGATCACTCCGGAGCAGCGCGGCGCGCTCGACCTCAGCAGTTGGAGGTTGGCGTACAATGGGGCAGAGCCGGTCCGTGCGGACACTCTGAAGCGGTTTGCCGCAACCTTTGCGTCCTCTGGCTTCCGCCCGCACTTCTTCTATCCATGTTACGGACTCGCCGAAGCCACGCTGATTGTTTCGGGTGGACTTGTCAAAGATGAGCCCATCCTGCGCACGATGCAGGTGTCAGAGCTCGAGCACAACCACAACGGCGTCGTGGAGACCTCCGGCCGGCAGGGAAACGTCCGCACCCTGGTTGGGAGCGGTCATGCAGTTGCGGACACCAGAATCGTTATCGTTAATCCTGAGTCGTTGACAGCTTGTGCCGCCGATGAGGTTGGCGAGATCTGGGTGTCGGCCCCCAGCGTGGCCCAGGGTTATTGGAACCGGCCTGAGGAAACCGATCTCACCTTCCACTGTCATCTCGCAGACACCGGAGAGGGACCGTTTCTGCGCACTGGAGATTTGGGATTTCTCGGCGATGGGGAGTTGTTCGTCACCGGGCGCCTGAAAGATCTGATTATCATCGGTGGCCGCAACCTCTATCCGCAGGAAATCGAACTGACTGTGCAGCAGAGCCATCCTGCCGTGCGGCCGGCTTGTTGCGCGGCGTTCTCGGTCGAGGTCGCGGACGAAGAACGCCTGATCGTCGCCGCCGAAGTGGAACCTCGTTACGCGGCGAATCGGCACTCGGCCAACGGAAATGGGAACGGCAACGGAAACGGCAACGGGAACGGGAACGGCACTTCGCATCCGCATCACAACGGACGTCTGCCGCTCGATGTCGACGCGTTGGTTCGTGCCATACGGCGCGCCGTCGCTGAGGAGCATGACGTGAGAGTGCACGCCGTCCTGCTGCTACGAGCCGGCAGCATTCCAAAGACTTCCAGCGGCAAGCTCGAGCGCCGCGCATGCCAAGCCGGCTTTCTGGACGGAACGCTCGCCAGTCTCTGAGGTACCAGCGATGGCCGGGAATCTCATCACAGGCGAACTAGCGAACACGTCGATAGCACCGGTAAGTCCTCGCGTGGACACCTACAGCGCAGAAGTGATCGAAAAATGGCTGGTCGAGAAGCTTTCGGACCTGCTTGGAGTCGATTCTCGAGAGATCGACCTACGGGAACCATTCGCCAGCTACGGAATGGGTTCGACGGAGGCAGTCAGTCTCTCGGGTGAACTGGGAGACTGGCTCGGGCGAAAAGTCCCGGCTGATTTGGCGTACGAGTATCCCACTATCGAGACCCTGGCCCGGTATTTGAGCGGGTCATCGGACGAACCGCTTGCAGCCGCAGCACCTGGCGCTGAACTCGGAATGGAATCGGAGCCGATCGCGATCATCGGAATCGGCTGTCGGTTCCCGGGCAGCAGTGGTCCTCAAGCGTTCTGGCAATCTATCCGCGACGGCGTGGACGCAATCACGGAAGTCCCGGCGGACCGCTTCAATCTCAGCGAGGTTTACGATTCGGATCCAACCAAACCGGGCAAAATAAACACGCGATGGGGCGGCTTTGTCGAGCAGGTGGATCAGTTCGACCCGCAGTTCTTCGGCATCTCGCCGCGCGAGGCCGCGCGCATGGATCCGCAGCAACGCCTTTTGCTCGAGGTAACCTGGGAAGCGCTAGAAGACGCGGGGCAGGTGTCCGAGAAGATTGCCGGCAGCCGGACCGGCGTGTTCGTGGGTATCTCGAACAACGACTATGGGCGGACTCAGTTCAGCGATTTAAGCCGCATCGATGCCTACGCGGGAACCGGCAACGCACTTAGCATCGCCGCCAACCGAATTTCGTACCTGCTGGACTTTCGCGGACCGAGCATCGCGATCGACACTGCTTGTTCGTCGTCACTGGTCGCGGTCCATTTGGCTTGCACCAGCCTGCGCAACGGGGAATCGACGCTCGCAGTGGCCGGCGGCGTGAACCTGATCCTGTCGCCCGCCATCACGATGAACTTCACCAAGGCCGGCGTGATGGCGCCTGACGGGCGCTGCAAGACTTTCGACGCGGGCGCCAACGGCTACGTTCGCAGCGAGGGTGCGGGGCTTGTCGTGCTGAAGCCGCTAAGCCGCGCGCTTGCGGACGGCGATACCGTTTACGCCGTCATCCGCGGCAGTGCGGTGAATCAGGACGGTCGCAGCAACGGGCTGATGGCGCCGAATCCTCTCGCGCAGGAAGCGGTCCTTCGGGAAGCGTATCGAAGAGCGGGCGTCTCGCCCGGCGACGTTCAATACGTCGAAGCGCATGGCACCGGCACTTTGCTGGGCGATCCGATCGAGGCACGAGCGCTGGGCAGGGTGCTGGCCGACGGCCGCGGCCCGGGGAATCTTTGCGCGATCGGTTCGGTCAAGACGAATATCGGTCACTGCGAAGCCGCGGCAGGCGTCGCGGGCCTGATAAAGGTTGCGCTCGCGCTCAAGCATGGGGAGATTCCGGCGAGCCTGCACTTCCAGGAGCCCAATCCTCATATACCTTTCGATGAGCTCCCGATTCGCGTGCAAACCAAGCCGGGTCCGTGGTCTGCCGAGAGCGGTCCACCGCTGGCGGGCGTCAGTTCATTCGGATTTGGCGGCACCAACGCTCATGTGGTTCTGCAGCAGGCGCCCGAGTCGCGAACCGAGAAGCGCAGAGCCTCCGCTAGCGAGTCCTGTTTCCTTCTGCCGCTCTCGGCCCGCAGTCCGGAGGCTCTACAAGCCGTCGCGCGAATGTACCAGCAATTTTTGGCGACCACCGAACTCTCGCTGCACGACGTTTGTTACAGCGCTGGCGCGCGCCGCAGTCATCACGACTATCGCCTGGCTGTGGCCGGCGATTCGTCGCAACAACTTATCGAAGGCCTGGCGGCTTTCCTGAAGGGAGAGACTCGTGCCGGTCTCTCGTCCGGTCGCAAAGCTCTCGCCAAGGACAAAAAACTGGTTTTTGTTTTTTCCGGGCAAGGCTCGCAATGGTTCGGCATGGGACGGACGCTCCTGTACAAGGAACCCGTCTTTCGCGAGGTCATCGAACGGTGCGCTCTGGCGCTTAGGCCGCACACCGACTGGTCTTTGATCGCGGAGCTCGCTGGTAGCGACGCTGATCAATCGCGGCTGAACGATGTTGACGTAATCCAGCCTGCGCTGTTCGCAGTTCAAGTCGCGCTCGCAGCCCTATGGCGTTCATGGGGTATCGAACCCGATGCGGTCGTGGGCCACAGCATGGGTGAGGTCGCGGCTGCGTACGTCGCCGGCGCACTCAGCCTCGAAGATGCGGCGCTGATCATTTGCAAACGTAGCAGCCTGGTCAAGCGCACCGTCGGGCAAGGCGCGATGGCCTCTGTTGAACTCTCCATCGAAGACGCTCGCCGCGCGATCGTCGGCTACGAGGATCGCGTTTCCATCGCGGTCAGCACCAGTCCTACATCGACCGTACTGTCGGGCGATCCCGCGGCCCTCGCAGAGATACTCGCACAGCTTCAAAGTCGAGACGTCTTCTGTCGGATGGTGAAAGTGGACTTTGCCTCGCATAGTCCGCAGATGGATCCGTTGCGCCCCGAACTGTTACAGGCGCTGGAAGAGGTGCAACCTCGTCTCGCGTCGATGCCGATTTACTCGACGGTGCTGGACTCTGTCGCCGACGGCTCGGAGTTCGACGCGTCCTACTGGGCGCGCAATCTAAGGGAGCCGGTGCTGTTTTCAAACTCGGTCCAGCGCCTGCTGGAAGATGGGTATGACACTTTCCTTGAGATCAGCGCGCATCCCATCCTCCTCAGCGGAATTCAGCAAGGGATTCATCACTCGGGGATAGCAGGTGCGGTGCTTGCTTCCATTCGGCGTGAGGAAGACGAGCACACCGCAATGCTCCGCTCGCTAGGTCTCCTCTATAGTTCGGGATATGCGATCGATTGGAACCGGATATACCCTGAGCGCGGTGCGTATGTCCGGCTGCCGTCGTACCCATGGCAGCGACAACGCTGTTGGCTGGCGCCAGGAGCGGATAGCACCTATCATTCAGAAACAACTGGGAACTCAGGCCCGAGAACTTCTCTGCTGGGCCGGCATTTCAAATCGGCCGCGTCGGGCGGCGCCGACTATTGGGAAATCCGAGTCGACAAGGAGGCGTTGCCTTTTCTAGATGACCATCGAATCGCGGGTGTGGCGGCATTGCCGGCATCGATCTACGTCGAGATGGTATCGGCGGCTGCGCAGGAGGCGCTCGGCTCTCGATCGATCGCGCTATCAGATGTCGAATTTCACCGGGCGCTTTTTCTGCCCGATGGCACGAGCACCACGATTCAAGTGATCGTTGCGCACGGCGTGAACGGATCGGCGTCGTTTCAAATCTACAGTTCTTCAGCGGGGATCGGCACACAGACTAAGTCCTGGATTCTTCATGCGTCGGGGAAAGTCTCTGCTCAAAAGGACTCCAGCTTACTTCCTATCGTAGAAGAAGAGTCGATCGCCGAAATTCAGCTTCGATGCTCCGAGCAGGTCTCGGGACCCGACTACTATCGACAGCTAAGCGAAACCGCGATCCAGTACGGACCTTTTTTCCAGAGCATCACTCAGTTGTGGTTGGATAGCGGCAGTGTTTTGGGTGAGCTGCGGATTTCGAGCGATCCGGATGGTGATTTCGATACCTATCAGCTTCATCCAGCGGTCCTCGACGGCTGCTTGCAGGTTCTCGGAGCAGCGGTAGCTACTCAAGGAAAGAAAAACGGCAAACAAGGTATCTTGATACCAACCCGCATTGGTCAGATTCGAGTCCTTTGCCGACCCAGCGCACACCTATGGTGTCGTGCGCGGGTGCTGGACGTGGACGCCGCTGGGATTGTCGGAGAACTAAGACTCCTGGATGAAGCTGGACAGCTGGTCGTCGAGGTCCTAGGAGTACACTTCGAATCGCTAGGCGAAGACCTTAGAGAAAACCTCGATGACTGGCTCTACGAGCTCAAGTGGCAGCCCAAAGACCGCGTCGCAGGACAGCAAGCCACTCCATCGAATCCGGGTAGTTGGCTTATTTTCGCCGATAGCAGCGGCGTCGGAGCGTCACTGCAGCAAATCCTGGAAGGGCACGGAGAAAAGGGCATCCTCGTCTCGCGCGGCAGAGCGTATGAGCGCACGGACGGCAGCCACTTTTGCATTCGCGCCGATCAGCCTGAAGACATCAAGCATCTTTTCGAAAGCGCGACGGAGACCGATCAACCGGCATGTCGTGGGATTGTCCATCTGTGGAGTCTCGATGCTTCCCTTCCCGAAGACGCCACCGCGGCCTCGATGGAAGCGGCGCAAAGTCTCGGCTGCGTCAATGCTTTGCAGGTGGTGCAGGCGATGGCGGGCGTGCAATGGCGCGAGCCGCCTCGTCTATGGCTGGTCACTCGAGGAGCGCAGGCACCAGGCGAGAATTCTCTCCCCGTTGATGTGGTTGAAGCGCCGCTGTGGGGGCTGGGTCGAGTTGTCGCGCAAGAGCATCCTGCGTTTTGGGGCGGGTTGATCGACCTGGAACCCAATCCCTCTCCGGGCGATGGCATGCCTCATCAGTTGTGGGAGGAGATCTCCACTCCTGACGGCGAAAATCAACTTGCATTCCGCGGCGGCCAACGGCTGGTGGCGCGATTGGCTCGGAGGCGCCAAACGAGCATCCGCGAAACTCCTTTGCGATGGCGCCCGGACGGCAGCTATCTGATAACCGGAGGTCTCGGAGACCTCGGCCTGCTGGTCGCGCGCTGGATGGTAGCGAATGGCGCTCGCCGCCTGATCCTGTTGGGACGTACGAAGCTCCCGCCACGCTCAAGCTGGAGTTCGCTGGAGACCGGCAGTCACTTGGCTCGACAAATTGCCGCCATTCGGGAACTCGAGGAATGCGGCGCCAGCGTGCATCTGGTGTCTGCCGATGTGGCCGACGAAAAACAGATGCGCGCTTTTGTGGACACGTTTCACGCTGAAGGTTGGCCCCCGATTCGTGGAGTAGTGCACGCAGCTGGAGTGTTGCAGGACGGATTGCTGTTACAACTCGATGCGGCCGCGATGAGCACGGTTTTGCGGCCGAAGATGGTCGGCGGCTGGCTGCTTCATCGTTTGCTTCGAGAAGCTCCGCTGGATTTTTTCGTAGTCTTTTCTTCCGCTGGTTCTTTGATTGGACAGCCCGGTCAGGGCAACTATGCCGCCGCGAACGCCTTCCTCGACGCTCTCGCGCATCATCGAAGAGCGCAAGGCCTTCCAGCTCTGAGCATCAACTGGGGAGCGTGGGCCGAGTTGGGATTTGCCGAAACGGAAGGCGGGATAAGTCTGACCAGGCGGTTGGCGCTGCTGGGAATCCGGAGCATGCCGCCCAAGCAGGCGCTCGAAGTGATGGACCGGCTGATGCGCGAAGACGCGACCCAGGTCGTCGCGCTTCCAGTTAACTGGCGTCAGTATCACGAGTTCTATCCAGCCGGCACCGAGCCGCCGATGCTCTCAGACCTCGCCAACGAAGAAGCAACAGTTCCGTCGCCGACGGCGAATCCGGGAGAAAAGCGCAGCGCGATCCTCGATGCGAATCCTGCCGAGCGTGCGGATCTTCTGCAGTCCTATGTCATCGAGCAAGTGGCACGAGTGCTCGGGCTCTCGCCCTCGCAACTGGATATACAGCAACCACTGACCAACCTGGGACTGGATTCCCTGATGGCGGTCGAGCTGAAGAATCGAATCTCGGCGGATTTAGGCGTCAACGTACCGATGGTGAAATTTCTGCAAGGCTTCAACGTCGCGCAGGCGGCGACGCAGCTCCTCGATCAATTGACGGCGCAAGCTGATGGTCGGGAAGAGACTCGCACTCCGGCGCGCGTGCGGGAAGACAATCCTACCGACAAAGATCTGTTGGCTAACATCGATGAGCTTTCGGAGGAACAAGTGAATTCGATGCTCACCGACATGCTGACTAAAGCTGCAGGTTAGCTAGTGCCTGATGTATCGAAGCGCATCGCTGATCTTTCATCCGTGGAAAAGCGTACTCTTCTGGCCGACCTCCTCCGCCAGAAGATGCAAGCGCCGACGACGTCGCTGGCTCCCCTTTCCTACAATCAACAGGGAATATGGTTTCTCTCTCAGCTGGCGCCCGAGAGTATGGTCTACAATGTCAGCTTCGCCGCGCGAATCGCATCCGATCTGAACGTCCCGGCCTTGCGGCGATCGTTCCAGGCGCTAGTCGATCGCCATCCCAGCCTGAGAACGACCTTCTCCACGCGCTCCGGGAAACCGGCGCAGCGGATACACCATGGCGCGAAAGTCCAGTTCGAGGAGATCGATGCGTCAGCCTGGTCCCGCGACGAGATGGAACCTCGGCTGGCCGATGAGGCGCATCGTCCTTTCGACCTCGAGCACGGTCCCTTGTTGCGCGTGAAGGTCTTCAAACGCTCCCCGCAAGAGTATTTCCTCCTGCTGGTAGTGCATCACATCGTGATCGATTTCTGGTCGCTGGCGATTCTTCTAAGTGAGCTCGGCACACTGTATCGCGCGGAACTGGCGAGCAAGCGGGCGGCCCTACCGTCTCTCGACGTGCAATACAGCGACTATGTTCGATGGCAATCTGAGATGCTTGCTGGCGCGGAGGGTGAACGTCTGTGGGCCTATTGGCAGAAACAGCTGGCCGGTAAGTTACCGGTGCTGGATCTGCCGACCGATCGTCCGCGGCAGCCGATACAAACCCATCGCGGTGGGTCATACGACTTCATCCTGAACGACGAATTGAGCGTGCGGTTGAAGGCGCTCGCAAAGGCTCAGGGTGCGACGCTCTACGTAGTGATGCTCGCGGCGTTTCAGGCAATGCTTCACCACCTGACGGGGCAGGACGACATGGTGGTGGGCTCTCCGGTGATAGGCAGAAGCCGGGCCGAGTTCGAAGGGATCGTGGGTCTCTTTACCAATCCGGTTTTCTTGCGGGTTAACCTTTCCGGCGATCCAACTTTCCAGCAGTTCGTGAAGCATGTGCGCCAGACCGTCCTGGCCGCGCTCGAGCATCAGGACTTTCCCACGCTATTGCTGGTCGAACGGCTGAAACCCGCGCGCGATCTGAGCCGTCCGCCTATCTGCCAGGTCATGTTTGTGCTGGACAAGCCGCATGGCCTCGCGGAACAGGGCGCACCCACATTCGTGCATGGGGAAACGGGACCCACCATGAATTCCGGTGGCCTTTTACTCGAGTCATTTCCGCTGGAACATCGGTCCGCATCGCTGGATCTGGTTCTGCTGGTAGTTGAATCGTCACAGTCGCTTTCGATTTCCATGAGATACAACGCCGAGCTGTTCGATCACGCTACCATCGTCCGGTTTGGAAAATACTTCGAGACGCTGCTTGAGCACGTAGTCACACAACCCAACGTGCGGCTTAGCGCCCTCGCTGACGTAGTTGCCGCCACGGATCAAGAGTACCACGCAGGTGCTAGCACCTATTCAGATATTCTCGACGACGACCAGCGAGAACGTCTGCTGGTAGAGTTCAACGACACCGAGTCTCCTTACCCTGATAATGTAAGTATCCATCGCCAGTTCGAAGACCAGGTTGAGCGTACTCCGGACCGGATCGCACTGGAGTTCGAGGATCAGCATCTGACTTATGCGCAGCTCAACGACCGTGCCAATCAGGTTGCCTACCACTTACGCGCGTTGGGTGTGGGACCGGAAGTAGTGGCGGCGATTTGCATGGAGCGGTGCCCCGAGATGGTCGTCGCGCTCCTTGGCATCCTGAAGGCTGGTGGAGCTTATATGCCGATCGGTCCTGCCTACCCGCGGGAACGAATAGCCTTCTTGCTCGAAGATGCGCGCGCGCGAGTGCTGTTGACGATGGAGCCGCTGCGCGAGCGCATGCCGGATGTACCTCGGCTGCTGTGTCTCGACACCGATTGGCAATCAATCGCTCGCGAGCGTTGTGACAATCCGCCGAGCCTTACGGAGGCTGACAACCTGGCCTACGTGATTTACACCTCGGGCTCGACCGGGCAACCCAAGGGCGTAATGGTTGAGCATCGAGGGCTGAGCAACACCGTCAAGTGGTTGTCTCAGACATTGGCGATCACCCCGGACGACAGTACCCTGCTCAAGACGCCAATCACTTTCGATGCCGCGGGACGCGAGATCTTTCCAACGTTATTGTCAGGCGCGCGCCTCGTAATTGCGGAGCCGAATGCTCACCGCGACTGCCGCTACATAGCAGAGAAGATTCGTGACGATGGCATAACCATTTTGCACTCCGTTCCGTCGTTTCTGCGTCTTCTGGTAGAGGAGCCCGCTTTCGAGAATGCACCGGGATTGCGCGTTGTCATGTGCGGCGGCGAAGCACTGACGCCTGAGGTGGTCACGAAATTTGGCCGGCGCTCCCGGGCCAGGCTGTACAACGTATATGGGCCGACTGAGACGATCATCGATTCAGCATATTGGCTATGCGACGGATGCAACGGCCTTGCGACAGTTCCAATAGGACGCCCCATACCAAATGCGCGCATATACCTTCTCGATGCCACTCTTCGTCAGGTGCCGATTGGCGTTACCGGTGAGCTGTACATCGGCGGCGTTAGTCTCGCGCGCGGCTATCTGAACCTGCCAACTCTCACTGCCGAAAAATTTATCCCCGATCCTTTCAGCAGCCGGTGCGGGAAGCGGATGTATAGGACTGGTGACCTCGCCCGTTATCGGCCCGACGGAGTTATCGAGTATCTCGGCCGCGCAGACTACCAGGTCAAGATTCGCGGCTTCAGAATAGAACTCGGAGAAGTCGAAGCGGCGCTGAGACGACATCCTTCGCTGGCTCAGGTGATTGTTACTGTCCATGAAAGCGAGTCCGGAGAAAAGCGATTGGTCGCGTATGTGGTCGCTCAGCCGGATTGCGAAGCGTCGAACGTCGAGCTACGGAGTTTCCTGAAGGACAAGCTGCCTGAGCACATGGTTCCGGCGGTTTTCGTGACACTCGATAGCTTTCCGCTGACACCCAACGGGAAAGTGGATCGGCGGGCTTTGCCAATGCCCGATGATGCGCGCCCCGAGTTGGACAAGCCATTCGTAGGGTTTCGCACTCCCACCGAAGAGCTGCTCGTGGACATTTGGACTCACGTCCTCGGCGTCGAGCGCGTCGGCATCCACGACGACTTCTTCGACCTGGGAGGTCACTCGCTGCTTGCCACTCAGGTCGTGTCTCGAATCCGTGAAACGTTTCAGATAGAGATGCCGTTACGAGAGCTGTTCGAGACTCCCACGGTGGCGGGCCTCGCCGCGAGCCTTGAGCTATCGCGCGGAGCCGGACAGAACCTCAAGTTACCGCCTATACAACCTGTTCCCCGAGACGGCGACCTGCCACTCTCTTTTGCGCAACAACGGTTATGGTTTATCGATCACCTCGATCCGGGAAACTCCGTCTACAATTTCCCGGTAGCCGTTCGCCTCAAAGGCTCGCTTAACCTGGACGCGCTCGAGCAGAGTGTTAATGAAATCGTTCACCGACACGAAGCTTTGCGAACGACGTTTTCGATGGTCGATGGGCGTCCATCGCAGGTCATCGCCTCGAAGCTCACTATTGAATTGCCGATCGTGGATCTGCGCACGATACCCGAGACTGCGCGCGAGATCGAAGTGCAGAGGCTGGTCGTTGAAGAGGCCCGGCGTCCGTTCGATCTCGCCCGAGGCCCTCTCATTCGGGCGAGCGTACTGCAGCTTGCCGACGATGAGCAGGTCGGTCTTCTCACCATGCATCATATCGTGTCCGACGGCTGGTCGGCCGGAATACTGATTCGCGAGATGGCGGCACTGTACCAAGCGTACTCCAGCGGACGCCCGTCGCCGCTGCCAGAGCTCCCTATCCAGTACGCCGACTTCGCTTACTGGCAACGAGGATGGCTGCAAGGCGCGGTACTGCAAACGCAGCTCGACTATTGGAAGCAGCAACTCGATGGCAGCCCGCCCTTGCTCGAATTGCCCGCGGACCATCCAAGGCCGGCGGTGCAGACCTTCCGCGGCGGCCGTCAATCATTGCTGCTATCCAAGGACCTGGGTCGTGCGCTGAGTGCACTCAGTCGGGACGAAGCAGCGACTCTCTTCATGACGCTGTTGGCCGCGTTCAAGGTTCTGTTGCGTTGCTACACTAGTCGAGACGATCTTGTGGTTGGCACTCCTATAGCCAACCGTAACCGACTCGAGACCGAAGGACTGATCGGATTTTTCGTCAATGCGCTTGTGTTGCGCACGGATCTTTCCGGGAATCCCACGTTTCGAGAAACTGTGAGGCGTGTGCGAGAAGTATGTCTCGGCGCATACGCGCATCAGGATCTGCCCTTTGAAAGACTGGTAGAGGAACTCCATCTCGAGCGAGATTTGAGCCGCAATCCGCTATTCCAGGCAATGTTCGTTCTTCAGAATGCCGCGGTGCACGCACTGGAATTGCCGGGCCTGAGCCTGGATCCTGTGATCGCGGACGGTGGCACCACTCACTTCGATTTGACGCTGCTCGTCGCCGACACCGAGCAAGGCCTGGTCGGAACCGCGGAATACAACACTGACCTGTTTGACACCGACACGATAACTCGCATGTTGGCGCACTTCCAAACATTGCTCGAGGCTATAGTCAATGATCCTGACCAGCACCTTTCCGAGTTATCTCTTTTAACCGATTCAGAGCGCCAACAAGTGATTGTGGGATGGAATGACATCCGGCACGGCTATGTTCCAGCGCCATTCATTCATCAGCTTTTTGAAGCTCAAGTAGAGCGAACGCCCGATGCGATCGCGATCGTCTTTGAAGACCAGCAGCTAACCTATCGCGAGCTTAACGACCGAGCCAATCGACTGGCTCATAGCCTGCGGCAGTTGAACGTAGAACCGGAAGTACCGGTCGGAGTTTGCCTCGAGCGGTCGCTGGAGAGCGTCATCAGCTTGCTAGGCATCCTGAAAGCTGGAGGCGCTTATCTGCCGCTGGATCCGGCGTATCCAAGGCAACGAATCGGCTTCATGTTGGGGGATTCGAAGGCCCCGGTGCTGCTAACGCAAGAGCGCTTGGTTAGAGACTTGCCGCAGCATCGCGCGCGGGTGGTCTGTTTGGATTCTGACTGGGAAGCGATCTCGCGGGAAAGTGCGGAAAATCCGGTTAGCTCATGCCAGCCCGAAAATCTCGCCTACATAATCTATACTTCGGGATCGACCGGCCAACCCAAAGGAGTTCTAGTTTCGCATGGCTCGATCGCGGAACACTGTCGTGATGCTGAAAGGTATTACGGGCTGAAGCCCAACGATCGAGTACTCCAGTCCGCATCAATGAGTTTCGATCTATCGTTGGAACAGATACTGCCTACTCTCATCGTTGGAGCGCGCCTGGTTGTGGTGCGGGAAGTATGGCAAGCCGGTGAATTTCACAGGAAGGCGGCCGAACTCGGATTGACTGTGGTCGATCTGGCGACCGCATATTGGCAGGAGCTTGTCCAGGAGTGGGCAGCCGGAACCCAACCAATATTGAATACACACTACAGGCTCTTCGTCGTCGGCGGAGACACCATGTTGCCGGAGACTCTCAGTCTATGGCAACAAACACCCCTGCGACCCGTACGTCTAATCAACGCCTACGGACCCACCGAAGCTACGATAACCGCGACTGCCTATCAGGCTGCGCCGCGACCGGGGCAGATTGCGAGGCTTCATCGAGTTCCTATCGGTCGCCCTCTGGCTAACCGAGAAATCTACATACTGGACAGGTACTGTAATCCAGTTCCAATTGGAATTCCGGGTGAACTCCATATCGGAGGGATGAGCCTGGCACGAGGGTACATGAACCGGCCGGATCTGACAGCCGAAAAATTTATTCCGAATCCGTTCAGTACCACGGCGGGCGCGCGAATGTACAAGACTGGCGACCTCGCGCGCCATTTGCCCGACGGTAACATCGAATATATCGGGCGCACTGACCACCAGGTGAAGATCCGCGGATTCAGAATTGAGCTCGGTGAAATTGAGGCGGCGCTCGCTCAACATCCTTCGGTGCGTCAGGCGATCGTTTCGACTCAGCTGGACGTCTCGGGTGAGAAGCGGCTGATTGCGTATGTAGTCGGTGACAGCGAGCCATCCGCCGACGGCTCACGACCTGCGCAGTTTTCTGAAGGACAAGGTGCCCGAATACATGGTGCCCTCGATCTTCATGCTGCTTGATTCGCTTCCGACCATGCCAAACGGAAAAATCGATCGCGGCGCCCTGCCAAAGCCGGACCAATCGCGACCCGAAATAGGAAAGGAATTTGTTGCGCCACGAGATGACCTGGAACTCCAACTCACCAGTCTCTGGGAAGAAGTCCTGGGTGTTCGGCCGATCGGCGTGACCGACAATTTTTTTGAACTCGGCGGGCACTCTCTGCTGGCGGTGCGTTTGTTTGCCTTGATCGACAAACAACTTGGCAAGAAAATTCCTTTGGCGGCTCTCTTTCGAGGCGCAACTGTCGAGGGCCTGGCCGATATCATTCGACAGAACCGCTCGCCGCAGGCGTTCTCATCGTTGGTACCTATCCAACCTCGCGGCAACAAACGACCGCTCTTTCTGGTACATCCGGCCGGCGGACATGTTTTCCCATTTGTCGGTTTGGCGCAGTGCCTGGGTTTCGATCAGCCCTGCTACGGGCTGCAAGCCAGGGGCGTGGACGAATCGCAGGAAGCGCACACCCGGATCGAGGACATGGCCGCTAGCTACATTGAAGCTATCCAGTCCGTGCAGTCGGAAGGTCCGTATTTGCTCGGCGGCTGGTCGATGGGTGGTGAGATAGCGTTCGAGATGGCCCAGCAGTTTCACGCGCGTGGACAGAGCGTGGCGTTGTTAGCGTTACTCGACGCTCGCATTCCATCTCGCGATGAGAATCTTAGCGACGGAGATTTCGAAGCGATGTTGCTGGCCGATGTTGTGCGCTATTTCGGTCTCTCGCCGGACTTCAGCGAGTCGCTCGCGCTTGTTCCGCCCGACAAGTTGCTGGCCCGTGTGCTGGAACAGGGAAAGCGAACCGGCTTGTTACCCGCAGATATTGAAGAATCTCAGGCTCGTCGCTTGATCGAGCTCTGCAAATCGGATTTTCGAGCCAGTCGAAACTACGAACTGTATCGCTATCCCGGTCGCATAACTCTATTCAAGGCTAGCGAAGACCTATCTGGCAGTCGGACTGATCCGACCTTGGGATGGAGTGATTGGGTTGACGGCGGGGTAGACGTTCAAATGGTTCCGGGTAATCACGCAACGATGGTCTACAAACCGAATGTCGAGACTCTGGCGGCAAAATTGACCGCGTGTATCGAGCGCGCGCAGGCGGATCCAGGAAGCCTCACCAATATAGTCGATCCGTCGAATAGTGCGATGGGGGACTCTCAATGAATAATGATGATAGGGACGATATAAAGTACAAAGTCGTGATGAATGACGAGGAGCAGTACTCCATCTGGATGGCTGATCGACCGATTCCTAATGGTTGGCGCGAAACGGCTAAAAGTGGATCCAAGTTGGAGTGCCTGACTTACATCAAAGAAGTATGGACCGATATGAGACCCCTCAGTCTCCGGAACAAGATGAAGAGTTCCGCGAATGTAACACCTGAGCTTTCAGGTGCCCATTTGAACGGCAACCACGTCAAAGCCAGTGAGCCGACCGATAAAGACCCTTCACAACGGAGCTAACCCTGCCTTCTAACCCGTCATCTGACTCATGGATTGTGGGGCGCAAAGCTAACCCGCAAGCGCGCCTGCGTCTGTTCTGTTTTCCCTACGCCGGTGGCACAGCATCGGTGTTTCGCAACTGGTCGGATGGCTTACCTGCAGATGTCGAAGTATGTCCGGTTCAGTTGCCCGGCCGCGCCACTCGATTGATGGAACCTCCCTTCAGCCGACTGCCACCTCTTATCGACGCATTGGCCGAGGCGCTCTTGCCTCTTCTCGACAAACCCTTCGCCTTGTTCGGTCATAGCCTTGGATCATTGGTGAGCTTTGAACTCGCCCGTAAGCTCCAGACAAATCATCAAGCTCGCCCCGTCCGCTTGTTTGTGTCGGCGGGACCTGCGCCCCAGATTCCGCATCGAGGACCGCCGATCCATTGCTTGCCCGAAAGAGAATTTTCAGCGGAGTTGCTTCGGTTGAGTGGAACCCCGGAAGAGTTACTGAATCACAAGGAACTGATGGACATCGTGCTTCCGTCTCTGCGAGCGGATTTTGCACTCTACGAAAGCTACCGATACTCGTCGGGACCTCCACTGAACTGCCCGATTTCCACTTATGGCGGTTTGAGCGACAAGAAAGTGAATCATGGCGATCTCGAAGCATGGCGCGACCAGACCGCCGTTTCGTTCTCGATCCGGATGTTCCCCGGCGATCACTTCTTCCTGAAGACAACTCAGCCGCCGCTTCTCAAGGCTCTCTCGCAGGAACTCCGATAAGGCAGGGCGCATCAGTGATAGCAGCCGACTCTTTTGATTCGATTTGGCTCCCATCACCAGAGCGTCTGAGCTTGGGTAGCAATGACGTGC
The DNA here is from genome assembly GCA_963805315.1 of uncultured delta proteobacterium. GTDB lineage: Bacteria > Desulfobacterota > Binatia > Binatales > Binataceae > Binatus. The sequence goes on along the minus strand of CAWDTQ010000013.1, from coordinate 171,721 downwards.
ATGTTTGGCGGGCCAGCTTGGATCGGAGCCCTTCGCAGGTAGCTCGCTTCCTGAACACTTTAGCCACCGATGAACGATCCAAGGCCGCAAGATTCTACTTCCGCCACGACCGCGATCACTTCATAGCAGCGCGAGGTATTCTCAGGGCGATTCTCGGCCGCTACATGAATAAGGCGCCGGAAGACATCTCGTTTAGCTACGGCAACTACGGAAAGCCCGCCTTGGTTTCGGAGTCCGGCGCCGACGCAGTCCGGTTCAACATTTCTCACTCTCGTGGGACAGCGCTCTATGTCGTTACTCGCGGCCGGGAGATCGGAGTGGACCTGGAACTCATCCGGGACGACGTGGAGGTGGAACAGATTGCCGAGCGATTTTTCTCTCCTCGAGAGATCGCGGCACTTCATGCGCTTCCAGTGTACCTCAGGAGACGTGCCTTCTTTCTCTGTTGGACTCGCAAAGAAGCCTATATCAAGGCGATAGGAGAAGGGCTTTCATTGCCGCTCGACCAATTCGAGGTATCACTGGTCCCCGGTGAGCCGGCGGCGTTGGTAAGCGTCGAGCACTGCGCCAGCGAGGTGTTGCGCTGGTCGCTCCAGGAATTGTTCCCCGCCGCTGACTACGCGGCTGCGCTTGCGATGGAAGGGCGTGACTGGACGCTTTCCTGTTGGCAATGGCCGGGGCTCAGCGTTTGTCGCGCTCGGGTCACTGAGTAACGGCCTTTGCTTTACCGCTTCAGAAGGGTATAGGCTGAATCTACCTCCCGAGAGTCTGCTCCCATCTACATACTCTGCCCGAGGAAGAGTTACCGTTTTCACGCGAAATGCGTACTGGGCACTGCAACTGAGACAATGCCCTCACATGCATGGACCTGTGTGCCGGCGCGGATCGCCGCCTATGTTTTAGGAGCCACAAATTTTTAGAATTATCAGTTCGTCGTTCCGACTCTGGATTCTGATTCCTTCGCTGATCGTGTTCGCGGCAGTATTGACTCAATGGCCCACCGTCGGCCGCGCTGACGTTGTTCTGGCGCCGAGCACAGAGTCGAGCGCTGGTGGCGCGACGGATTCCTGGCTGGTGACGCGGGGTCTGATCGGTAATGGGATGATCACCCAGCAATCCGGCGCTGACATAATGACGCCGCCGGTCGGCACCGAAGTGGACGAAACCAGGCAAACCGCCAACCTTACCGGCGAGGTCCTGAACCAGGTGAGGTCGTGGAACGAAACGGTCGACGACGACACGATCCACATCGAGATAACCACGCTATCACCTCATCAATTCGAAGTCGCTTTTTGGCTGTTTCCGAGTCATCGGAAGGGTTGCACCATGTATAAGTGGACGCTTTACGATCATGGCCGCGCGCTGCAGAGCGCGTTCTGGCGCAACGATGCAGCGGTGATGCGGCTGGCCGGGGCCGCTGACCTGCCGCCTGATTTGTATCCGGACTCAGTTCCGTGGGCGGCGTTTATACGCGTTCTCGACGCGCCACGCGACGGTGCCGAAGGTTCGCTGCATCAGCAGATCACGCCTTATAGCTACGTCGGTCAGGAGGTCTGGGCCAGTGGATCCAAACCGATCAGCGTGCCGGCCGGCACCTTTTCCGCGATAAAGGTCACCGCGAAAGTCGACATCACGACGGTAATGCCGAACTGGCCGCGCTTCGTCCTGCAAGTCATCAAGCCGGTAATTCCGAAGAATACCCTCTACTTCGACGCGGCGCCGCCTTACCGGCTGCTGAAGCAGGAAGGTACAACCTTTGTCGGGGGTCCAGAAGTCACGACGGAGCTCGTTCGCTTTTACATCGAGGGCGCGCAGCCGATCGTAGCTGCTGCGCCAGCGGATCCAATGATCGTGAAGCCTTAGCGGTCATAACTCCGGAGCTATCAGCGCTAGTAAAACGCAACCGCACGAGTTGCATTCGATCGCTATCCCTGTCAATAAGATAAGAAGCAATTAGCGCCCAATAACATGAATAAAGATAAATAATGTTCCCGGGAGCACACGGCTGTGTGGGGTCGTTGTCGCACCCGGCTGGAGAATTTAATGGCCGAAGAGTTTGTTGTTCCTGAAGAGGAGCGCGTTGGGAAAGCGGTCCAGTCCGACGCCTACTTCGATCTGATTCGCAGGCTCAGTCACCAATCGGTGGTGAAACATTTCGATGCGTACGCGGACATTGACTGGGACAATCCTGAGTTCCGCATCGATCACGATGATTTGCGATGGCAACTCGAGCCGGACGATGTGCTCGGCGCGACCGAATGGTACCGCGCGCAGCCAGCAGGAATCCGGTCGCGGATCGGTCTTCGCATGTTAGCCAACTTCATGAAGATCGGTGTGGTCTTCGAGTATGTGCTCAAGCGCGGCCTGCTCGATTTCGCGAGCCGGCTGCCAAGCGGATCGCCGGAATTCCGTTACTGCTACCACGAGACAATAGAAGAGGCGCAGCACTCGCTGATGTTCCAGGAGTTCATCAACCGGACTGGCTTCAGCCTTCACGGACTAAATGGGCTCGAACGCAGGTGTGCGGACTTCGTGGTCAGGTACGCGCGCAAGTTCCCGGAACTGTTCTTCGTCTTCGTGCTGGCTGGCGAAGATCCGATCGATTACGTTCAGCGCCAGAGCTTGCGCAAGAACCGGGAGGACACTCATCCGCTGTTTCGGCGGATCATGCAGATTCACGTCACCGAAGAGGCGCGCCATATGAGCTTCGCGCGTCACGCCTTGCGCAAGCGCGTCCCAGAGCTGAGTAGAACCCGCAGGGGGCGGCTGGGACTTTGCGTGCCCCTAATTCTCGGAGTCATGGGCAGGATGATGATGGAGGCGTCGCCACGGATAGCACGCGAATATAACATCCCGCGCGAAGTCGTGGACGCCGCGTATCGCAAGAATCCGATCCACCGCGCGCGCATGCACGAAGCTTCGACCAAACTGTTTGGCCTGTGCCAGGAGTTGGGTCTGGTGAACCGATGGTCAGTTCGTTTGTGGAGAGCGATGCGGATCTTGCCGGAGGCCGGTGCGTTCATCCCCGCTGCCACTTAGTGAGTGCGGAGCAGGAGCGTCGCGCCTGTCGTCGCTGACTATCTGACCGTCGCGCAAACGGATCAAGCGATGAGCCCGCTCCATGACCTGCGGGTCATGCGTGGAAAAGATGAAAGTCGTGCCGGTCGTACGATTGAGTTGTTCCATCACATCGAGGAGAGCGATAGCAGAGGCAGAGTCCAGATTCGCCGTGGGTTCATCCGCCAGAATGAGCGCAGGTTCCGTAACCATAGCGCGAGCCACGGCGACTCGTTGTTGCTGACCGCCGGACAACTCGGCGGGACGACGATCTTCAAGGCCGGCGAGGCCGATTTCTGAAAATAGTTTTTCGACCTTTTCTCTACGCTGGCGTGCAGGCATCCCCTGGAGGAGCAAGGTAAACTCCGCGTTTTCCAAAGCGGTCAGAACAGGCAGCAAGTTGTACGTCTGGAAGACAAAGCCGATGCGCTGCAAGCGCAGATGCGCCAGCTCACCTGCGGATAACAGCTGAAGGTTCTGCCCATCGACCCAGATCTCGCCAGAGTCAGCCCGGTCGAGTCCGCCGATGATGTTCAGCAGCGTGGTCTTGCCTGAACCAGACGGACCGGCGGTTGCCGCGAATTCCCCGGCGCAGATAGTCAAAGAGATGCCGCGCAACGCAGGGACCTCGATAGGGCCGGTGCGATAGGTCCTTCGTACATCTTTCAATTTAATCGCGAATTCGGCCATACGTCCTCACTAAAGCACCTTCAGAGCATCCGGCAGGTCTGTGCGCGCGGCCTTCAGCGCAGGATAAAAGGAAATGATCGTAGCCATCGCGAATACGATGCTGACTGACCAAACAATTCGGTCCACGCTCAGGCGCGAGTAGAGAATAGGATCGAAAACAAGGGCAGGTGGAAGACCCGCCTTGAATACCCAGCGCAGATCCAATCCGGCGGTCGCAAAATAGTGCTGGACGCTCAAGCCCAACGCCAGTCCCAGGACCAGGCTAATAGCAGTTAGCGCCAACGACTCGCCGACGACCATTACTGCAAGCTGCCGAGGCCGCAGGCCGAGGGCTTTGCTGACGCCAAATTCATACCGGCGTTCCAGTACTCGCATAAGAATCGTGTTGAGTATTCCCAACCCTACCATCGCGAGGATTACGCCGTTCATGATGTAGTTGAAGGCGTGATCGAGCCCGAGAATCTGAGCAAGCATCGGCAGAGATTCCCGCCACGTCAAAACTTCAACCGGAGATCCCTTCAACTGCTCTCGCAAAGCTTTTGCTACCAGCGTTGAATCGCCTTCCTCTACGAGCAGAAGTGCTATTTGAGTTACCTGGCCGTTGGTGACTCCGAGCAAGGCCTGGGCCGCGGACAAGGGAACGAAAATCATGTTGGCATCGATAGCCTGGAGCCCGGTGCGAAAGATACCACTCACTCGCAGAAGAGTGCTTTGCATCTCATCGCCACTGTCAGACCCGGTATTGGCGCCTGGCGACCGCAGCGCCTGAGTCATCAGCACTGCTTTGGAACCTATCTTCAGCTCGAGCTTGCGAGCCAGTTCGTCGCCGATGACGACGCCAGAGAGCTTGTCATCACTAGTCAGCCAGGTTCCTTCAACCATCCGCTGCGGGATCAATGATACCGCGCGATCGTCCTTCGGTATTACCCCTACGAGTCGGACGCCGGCAGAACTGGCCGAGGTACTCAGGAGGCCGGTGGCCAGGAGCCGGGGACTAACTCCTCGCACAACCTTTTTGATGTTCCCGGTTTGCAGAAATCCTTCGACGTTAGCCACGACCTGAGCCGGGAGCAGGAGTTCGTCGGAGCTGGAGTCTTGATAGCCCTTGGCCTGCACGACTACATGTCCCGGCCCGAAACGGACCCCATCCGCAATCGTTTGTTCGTGGCCGCCGTCGAGCAGACCCAACGAGATCAGCAGCAACGCCAGCCCGAGACCGAGCGCCAGTGCGGTCAGCAGCGTACCTCGGGGATTGCGCCAAAGGTTGCGCCAGCTGATCTTCGCGAGGAGGTATAGATTTGTCACGGTCAGACCTTACGCATCGCTTCCGTCGGCCGAAGCTGAGCAGCTCTCCATGCAGGATAGAGTGCAGACACCAGGGCGGTTGCGGCCAGCCCGAGTGCTGCTTCGCTGTAGGCGGGAAAATCCTGCCGGCCGTACCATAGATGGCCCACCACCACTCCTGCGACGGAGACCACCTCGCCGGTAGCGCCACCCAAATCCAGACCGTGTACCTGCAAGTACCAGAGCAGTGGAACTCCAAGCGCTGCTCCCACGACCAGACTGGCGACTCCCAAGCCGGCAGCTTCCGTCAGGATCATCCTAACCACCTGGGCGGGACGCATACCGACGGCCATAAGCATGCCAAATTCACGGGTGCGCTCGAACACCGCCATGAGCATCGTGTTCATCACACCGATTACCGCGACCAGGAAAAAAATAAAAAAGAGAACGACCGTGACGCCGTGGTTGAACTGAACGTAGTTGGCCAATTCCGGCGCGAGCTCAGGCCATGCCATCACCCGCACTGGGAGAGTCTTACCCAGTCGGACCTCAAGTGCGGCAGCCACGTCGGTAGCTGCGTTTATGTGATTGAGCTTGATACCGACTTCATGAATCCTGGCGGGCGCAAGGTGCAGAAGGTCCTGTAGCGAAGAGAGAGACATCAAAACCAAACCCCGGTCGACAGAATCAAGACCCGTGTGAAGAATCCCCACGACGGTGTAAACGTCATTGCCCATCGAACCGTCGGCCGCCTGCGTCAGCAGGACGATTTCAGAGTTCAACTCGATACCGATCGTACTAGCGAGCTTGTCTCCTATAACCACTCCTTTCGGCAGCCGTGCGGTAAGATAAGTACCTTTCGCTATCTGGGTGTTGAGAGTAGTGATCTTGGGTTCCAGATCGGGGACGACTCCCATTAGCTCAACACCCGCAGAACGATGGACCGCACTCAGCAAGGCATATCCGTACACGCGCGGAGCCACGGCAGAAATACGGCGATCAGCAGAAATAGAAGCGAGCAGCGCGCTGACATCCGTCCCTTTTCTCCCGCCCAAAGTCTTCTGAAGCGAACGATTCGGGTAATAGCCGGGAGCATGTATCTGGATCTGAGACATGACGAGACAGGTGCCGTTCTGGATCATCTGCCATCGCAGGCCCGCCATAAGGCACGCGACGAACAGCAGCATCGCATAGCCGAACGCTATTGCCGCCATCGTGATAAAGGTGCGCCGGCGATTACGCCAAAGATTGCGCCACGCGAGCTGTAGAAGCCCTCCGCTCATTGTTTCTCGTTGGGCAGTGAAAACGTCCCTGCGCTGATCGGCACGTCGAAAGCGATATCTTCGTAATCAAGTGTAGTGTGCGCGCCAGCCTTGTCTGCCGATTGCATAACCAGGCGCGTCGGGATGACCTTGCCACTCTTGGTCTTGTATTCTGAGAACGTAAGCTCCCGAGCCAGCTTCCCGTCCTCGCCATAGTAACCTTGCCATGTGGGTACGCCGTCGGCCTGCCGAAACTGTAGAACGATCTTGCCCCACACGACCGCCGCATCCGGTTTTGGGGTCAAGGTGTACTCATACACCGCAACCCCGCCGCGCTTTCCTTCGAAAGAGGTGTCAATAGTGTAATCGCGTGTGAGGAAAGGCTCCTTGACGAGATCATCGATGGTGAAGTCACTGCCCATCCACGAAGTCATCGCCATCGACGCGGGAATCTTGACCGTTCTATTCGATTTCGGCAGGTAGTACCTGATGTCGCTGCCTTCCTTCAAAATGGCGGTGCCTGCTTCATCTTGAGGACTGGTGATTCGTACAAGGACCTTGTCGCCCAGCGACCAGATCTTCATTGAAAGATCGCGCTGTCCATCTTCATTGGAGATTTGCATCTTCACGGTAGCGATGCTGGACTTGCTGCTGAAAAGACCGGCTACCCGGTCCACGGCGGCTTGCGCTTGTTTATCGTCCGCAGCACGAGAGATTTGCGCAAGGCTCAACCACAACAGACATAGAATTACGGCTACACTTATGTTTCGGCGATACCTGACAGTCATAACAGCTAACCAACCCTATACGCAGATGCGAGTTCGCTTTCGACCCCGATTGCTTCTTGCGCGAGCGGCGATCCCATAGCCAGTCCCATAGGTATCCGAACCAGGAAATTAAAAACGGTTACTGCCAGGGACAGGGCGAACAGGTCGTCCTTGGAGGCAAACCGGGCAAAGGCCAGGGTGTACACCAGCTGAGTCGTTCCGATTCCGCCGGGCGACAGAGCCGAATTTCCGATCGCCACGATGAAGGGCGTCAATGCCAGTGTCTGCGCGAGTGATACGCTGATATGAAAGCTGACGAACTGACCATAGAGTGCAAAGCCCGCTCCAAGGACGATCAGACACCTGATGCCCAGGAGCTTGAAGTATTGCGAAGGGCGCGCCATCCGAAAACTCGCCATCGAGGGTCGGTCGTAGATCCAGCGGAGCCAATTGCGGGAAGATAGCCGCTCTCCCCATATGAGGAAAAAGGAGGCGATCAAACAGCCTGCGCCCAATGCGCCTGCCGCGTAGCTGAGACCGAGCCGAATCGGAGACGACGGTACGAGAACGATCGCGAAGAGCGACAGGGCGGCCAGCAGCAGAGCGTCGAGGTACGCCTGGAACAGCAACGTGCATCCGGCCATTATCCACGGCGCGCGCTTGCGTGCGTGCAGAAAAAGTACGAACGCGCCGCTGGCGACGTAAGTGTTCACAATCTGAAGGAAGTAGACTGCGGCCATCGTCGGAAACAGTTCGATCTCGCCAGTCGGACCGTGAAAGTAACTGAATAGGCGGGAATACAAGACTGTCTCACCGATAAACCAACATAGAAAACCGCCCAGGCTGGCAAGGACAAAAATCCAGAGCGTCGCGTGGCTGGTGGCATCGACTACTTGGTGCCACGAGACGCCTCGTGCCGCATAACATACGATCGCCGCGGCTATCGCATAAGCTATCAGGTTCTGTACCAGGGGTTTGCGAACCACAGAACTCAGGCCCCTCAGATCGAGCCGACGTGCCCGACTTTGCGTCCCGGATCGTTGTTCCGCTGTCGCGCCCACCAGGGCCGAAGGCGCGTCTTTTCTTATAGGTACTCGCAAAACAGCTTTGAGAAGGCGAAGGTGGTCGTCAAAGAGCTACCAGATAACGAGAGCGGCAGGCTCGATGCGACGCTAAATCCCATCGAAAAGGTCTGCCGCTCCCAGGAAGGACAGCTTCCTAGTAGGTACTGGTGCTACTGCTCGAGGTGTGCTCACTCGAATCACCACTGGGAGAGCTGTCGCTCGAACTCGATGCCGAGTGGTGTTCGCTCGTCGTAGCCGGTGCCACGACTATCGGAGCGGGGGCCGCGACAACCATAGGAGGTGCCGGTGCAACGACTACCGGAGCCGGGTATACAGCGACGACTGGCGGTGCCGGCGCCGCAGTTGTGGTCTCGCTCGAGCTGGTGGTGTTGGTAGTTTGCGCGAATCCGACCGCTACGCTGCCGAACAGCACCGCGATACCGAAAGACAAAGCCGCAGTTTTCAAGTGCTTCACAATGATAATCTCCGTTCGTTCTACTGATAGGTCCACTCCAGAGTAAGATTCTACTTACCTTCTCTACAAGGACGTACTGAGGCGCTGAATGCAGTTTGAGTGCCCCGGAGAACTCCAAGTGGCCAAAGCGGCTCACGGTCCCCGGAACAAGTAAGATGTCGCGCGGGCTGGCGCCGAAAACGCGATACGCGATGTGAACGTCATCGTTCCTAGCGTACCTGGTTTCTGCTTCCATGAAAGTCCGGCCTCCGCCACGTATTGGCTGGTCCGGTTTTAGGCCCTTTTTCGCGACTGACTATATCAGGGGGCCTCTAGGTGACAACTCGCACCGATCCTTATCCTCAAATTTGCCGGCCCCACGTATCCACGTACGCGAGCTGCTCCACTGGGCGCCGTATCAGCGGCCCATGCCCGCGGCCGACCGGATAGCCGATCGGTATCGCCGCGGCTGTGTACCATGGATCTGGAATCGCCAGCAGCTTGCGCACTTCCGGTTCGCATTCGCATAGCAGCGTCGTCAGCACGCAGCCCAATCCTTCGGCGCGGCACGCGAGCAGCAGGTTCTCGACCGCGGGATAAACCGATCCTCCGCCGACCACTGAAACTCGCTCCTGCTTCGCGTCTGTGATCGCCATGTTTTTCGGATTGAAGCAGAAAACCGCGACGACCGGCGTCTGGCCGAAATGCGCACCCAGATAGTCGCCCGCCGCCAGCGTGCGTTCCGCCCGCGCGCGCACTTCCGGCGGCGCGCCTGCCGGAATCGCACCGCGGTACTGCTTCGAGTACGCGATCCATCGCTCGTTGTAGAGCTTGCCGAGCGGCTCCTTCAGCGCCCGATCTTTCACCGCGATTATCCGCCATGGCTGCACGTTTCCGCCAGTCGGAGCCCAGGTTGCCGCTTCGAGCACGCGACGCAGCACGTCATCGGGTATCGCGTCGGGCCGCAACCGCCTGACGGCGCGCAGCGTGCGCATCGTTTCGTAAACACCCATTTCCGCCATTTCGATTTCTCCTTTCGCGCGCGCGATCAACCTGCGCCGAGATGAGTTCCCACCATTCCTATCGCCGCCAGCACGAACAGCGCTAAGTCCATCGACGCGTGCGCGATGATCGACGCTTCCAGCCCGCGCCGCAGGTACAGGCGCCCGAAGACGACGCCCTCCCACGTCTGCGGCATCACTAGTCCGCCGATCAGTAGCCGCGACGTGCTATGGAACAGCGTCCCGGCCAGCGGCGCCAGGTGAATAAGTCCGAAGGCGTAGCCCTGCGCGATCGTCACGATCCAAAGCGCGCCGCGTCCCGGATAGCCCCGCGAGTCGCGCGACATCAGCCGTGCGATCCATCCCAAGATCGCAAACAACACGAGTCGAAACTGGATTTCCTCGCTGACCGCAGCCGCGATTGCGACCGACGCTCCCACGATCGCGACTCGGCCCGGCGCCACCGTGAGCATCGGCGTTTGCGGCAACTTGAGGCCGCTCATGCCGCCGTGATGAATCAGCACCAGCGGCACGACCAGGAGCGCAAGCACGCCTGCGCCCGCCAGCGCCGCCAGCATCGCGTAGCCCAACGAGACTCTGATCAGACTGCGAATTGAGAAATGGCGTTTCTCGCCCGCGACCATGGCAGAGATCAACGGCGCGCCCGGCAACCCGAGCCCGGCGCTGAGCCGAAGTGACAGGGGTACCAGAGATGCCAGTACGATCGTGACGCCGAGGAATGGCAGCGCGCGCACAAGTTCCGATCGATCGAGCGACTTGAGCGCCAGCGCGAGCGGATACTCGATCACCGCGCCGGCGATCGCGAGCGTCGCCAGAATAGCCGCCTCGCGTCGCAACACTGTGCGGCTCGCCTGCGTGTCGCTGGAGCCGTCTGGCGCCGGCTCGCTCACTTGATCGTCGGGATAAATTCCGGAAGGTCCTTCGACGGCTTCATCTTCCACTTCGGTTTGCGCTTTTCGACGAACGCGCTGACGCCCTCGTACGAATCCGGCTGCTTGCCCGTCCACACAAACGCGCGGGTGTCGGCAGCCTGCGCCTTCTCGATCTCCGGCTCCGCGAGCAGCCCGTAGATCAGCCGCTTGGTGATCGCGACCGACACCGGCGCCGTGTTCTGCGCGATGTCGAGCGCCATCTCGCGCACCTTCGTCATGAACTCCGCATCGGGCCACACGTGGCTGACGATTCCGAACTCCAGCGCCTCGCGCGCACTGATAATTCGCCCGGTCATCAGCAGCTCGTTGGCCTTGGCCAGCCCGATCATTCGCGGGACGGTCCACAGGCTGAGCGCTTCCGGAATAACTCCGCGCCGCACGAACACGAAGCCGATTCGCGCGCTCTCGGCCGCGACCCGGATGTCCCATTGCATCGGCAGCGTGATACCCATTCCGACGGCAGGCCCGTTGATCGCCGCGATGATCGGTTTGCGCACGTTCCACGGACGAATCGCGGGCGCCGGCCGTTGGCGACGCTCCGCGCGCGCGTCAGCGTCGAACGTATTGCCGCCGCCCGATAGGTCCGCGCCTGCGCTGAACGCGCGTCCCGCGCCGGTGACGACGATCACGCGTACGTCGTCGTCCTTGTCGTACTCGGCAAACGACGCGTAGAGATCCGCGGCCATCGTGCCCGAGAATGCGTTCAGTTTCTCCGGCCGATTGAGCGTCACCGTCGCGACGCCGTCTTTGACTTCCTTCAAAATGTGTCCGCTGGCCATGTGAGTTGCTCCTTATGCGCGATTCATCCTGTTGAATGAGTCCGGCTACTTCTTCGCCGCCGCATTTTGCGCTTCCGCGAACGCCATCATCTGGACGATCTGCTCGCGGACCTGCTCGGGATTGTTACCCGCCGCTTTGTCGAGGTCGCCGATTTCTTCCGGGACGTACCAATGGAGTTTGTCGGAGTTGTATGCTTCCCAGACGATCTTCGCGACTTCTATCGGCTGGATGAGCCGAAACATTCCTTCCTTCGGCGCGCGCTCCGCAGTCCCAGGCGGGAGTATCGCCGTATCGATCAGACCCGGCAGCGTGTCGGCCGCCCGCACTCCGTAGCGGCGGAACTCGATCGACAGCGCCTCGGTCAGACCCTTGACCGCGTGCTTGGTCGCGGAATAAACGGCGATTCCCGGCATCCCGTAGGTCGCCGACGATGAGGACGTGGTGAAGCAAAGCGACCCGGGCGTAGCCTTCAGCAGACCTATCGCCGAATGAATCCCGTTGAGCACGCCGATAAAGTTCACGCGCACGACGCGCAGGATATCCTCGAACGGGATTTCATCGAAGAAGCCGCCGACGCCGATCCCGGCGTTGTTATAAAGGATGTCCATCTTGCCGCCCGTCGCCGCGCCGAATTCCGCGAGCGCCCGCTCGTAGTCGGCCTTGTCGGTTACGTCGAGCCGCCGCACGACGCAGTTGTCGGCGCCCAACTCCTTCTCGAGCGCGCGCAATCCGTCGGCGTTAACGTCGTAGGCGCCGATGAACCATCCTTTCTCGCGGAACAGTCGCGCAGTCTCGCGGCCCATGCCGGATGCGGCGCCGGTGATAAAGATCGATTTGCGGCCGTTGGCGATTCCCATAGAATTCTCCCGGTGTCGTTATTTCGGATCGAACATAGTCGAAATTCGAGGCCGCTGGCGAATGGAATGCTTCGTCTATGTTATCGGTAGTTCGGGTGCCGACGGATACCGAACCTACGTCGGCTGGACCAACGATCTCGATCGCCGCATCGCCCGGCACAACGCAGGCACGGGCGCGCGCTCGACGCGTGGCCGCGTCTGGTTCCTGCTATACGCCGAGCGCCACCAATCGCGCGAACAGGCGATGAGCCGCGAATGGCATTTGAAACGCGACCGCGCGTTTCGAAAAAGGCTGACTGAGGGCTACTGACGACGCGCGTTTCGGCGCGTTGTGGATCGCAAAATGCCGCCTATTGCGGCGGCGCACCCTGTGACAGGCCGACGGTCGTGTCCGCATGATGGTGGATCAACTTCCACTTACCGTCTTCGCGCCGGAAAATATTGGTCGCGCGCCGATTGAAACTGACCATCGGACCCTCCGACGAACGCAACCGGCCGGTCTCGTTGCAAACAGAATAACCGATGTCTCCGCCAACGACGACGATAGTGTCTTGTGGAGTTATCTGGCCGGAAGGATAAAGCCGACCCATATTTTGAAAATCGGTTCGAACCTCATTCCATCCCAATGCGCGGCCACCAGCCCCGCCCAGGTCTGAGACGTCAGGACGATGGGACCATACGGCGCTCAGAGGCCTGAGGTCGCCTTGCAGAGCGCTGTTGAGGGCGTCATAGAAGAGGGTCGTCGCGTCGCGGATCTCCTTCTCGGCCGCCGGCGAAGCTCCCTCCGCATTCGCCTGCGCGTGTGCGGTCCGCGCGAGCGGCGGCGCACAGCCAAGAAAAGCGGCCACGATCACGGCCGAAACCAGATTTCTCCAACATGCAGATATTTCCACCGACGCCTCCGAGGACATTGTATTCCCGCCGCAGGTGAGAGCGCGTTACTTCCTGTAATCGATCGGTTGCGGGCAGGCAGAGCCGCCCGCATTGTAGCCGAATACCATTTCGCCGCCGAGATCCGCACCTGCCGCGATCAGGCATATCACTGCGATCAGGCCGGCGAGGAACACGTAGCGGCCTCGCGTCGGCATCGGGCGTGTCGCGAGCGCCCATATCGTCAGCGCGCCGGTTCCCACCGACGCCGCTACCATCAGATGTTTGTGATGCCGCAGCAGTTCCTGACGAACCGACACCGAAACCATCAGGCCCGGCGCCGCGTAGAATCCGCTTAACAGCGCGGCGCCCGCGCCAAGCGCGCCGAGCACCAGCATCCACAGCGCGGTCCACTTGAGGCTCTCGCTCGCGCTGATCGACGCGACGAAATAAAGCAGCGCCGCGCCGTAGATGAACGCGATCGGAAAGTGAACCAGTAGCGGATGGTAATTCTGCAGCTGCGATGCGCCCGGCAGAATGCTCTCCAGCACGACGCTCGCTCGGCTATCTCGCTATTTCACGGACTCGACGACAATATATTCCGTGCCGTTCTTGTTGTATTCCTTGCCGGTCACCGTCACCTCGTCTTCCATGCGCTGGATCACGCTGTCGGGAAGCGGGGACGCGTCCTTGTCGGGCAGCAGGATGTAGGACTTCTCGGTTCCTTTTTCGATGAGCGTCACCGGAATTCCGTGCGACGCGCACTTGATCGCGCACTGCTTGTGGCCCGCGCCCTTCGCGCCCATCGTGCCATAGCAGTAGGCGTCTTCGAGATTGCCGGTAACCGTCTTCTCACTGGCATCGGCCGCCATTGCCACGCCGGCCAATCCAATCGCGAGAACAAGTCCTAATCCAAGATTCGCCAGTCGATTCATGATTCACCTCCAGGAACTATCAGTATTGATTAGTGCGATGTCGCGTGCAGCATGCAATGCGCGCCCATGCCGTGGCTGCCGCCGGTGCAGCACGACGCGCTCGGGCAGCATCCCTGCTTTTTCACGCAACACTCAGGAGTATCCGACGCCCGCGTGCCGCTGTTGGACGTCATTGCAAACGGCGCAACCATCACGGTCGCGAGCACGGCCATCAGAGCGAATTTTTTCATGATCAAATCTCCTTCGTTGTTCCGGTCTAGCGTCGATAGCCACGCGCTTCGACGGTCGACCCGACGTCACCGCCGCCGAACATCTCACGCCATCCCTTGCGGCGCGTGCCCGGCAATCGCGCACCCATCTTCTGCAGGTGCTGCTCGAGAATCTGCTTGAGCTCGTCATTGAGCCGCTCGATTTCAACTTCCTCGGGCATCTTGGGCCGCGGCTGCCCCTCGGTAATTGCGCCGCGACGACGCCCGTAAAGCTGCTGCAATCGCAACTCCGCCTTCGCGAACATCGCCTTGTATTTGTAGTCGAGGCGGCTGAGCGCGTCGGTCATCGCCGCCAATTCGACGAACCTGCGCCGCATCCGCCACCATTCGAACAGCGTCAACAGCACCACGCCGAACATGACCAGCGCAAAGATCGCCAGGCTGACGGCAGTCGCGCGCCACCACGGCAGCAGCTTGACGCCGAGTTGCAAATCCTGGTTGTCACCGGTCAGTTCCTGCACTTGCCCCTGGAGCGTTTTGACCTGCTCCTCCGCTGCGTCGGATTTCTGCACCGCCGCCTGCTGTTGCGCGCTCAACGTCTCGACCTGCGATTTGAGCGTATTGACCTCGCTGGTGAACGGGTGCGGAACTTTCAGCACCTCGTCCACTTGCAGCTCGTCGTCAATGTGCATCCGGTTGGCGCGGGCAAGGTCTTCGGGCGTGACCCCGAACATCTGCGCGATTGCGCCGACCGTGTCGCCGGGGCGAACCGTGTACGGGATGATGTTCGCGGGATGGTTCGGCTTGACGGGCGCTGGCGCCGACTCATCCGCAGGCTCGTTGGTGTCGCGAGCCTCGGACGGTTCAGCCTCGCTCGGCGGACGCACCGCTCGTGAAGGAGGTGCGGAGGGCGGAACCGTGCTCTCGTTGAAGTCGGATTGAGCGAACGCAAGTCCGCAACCCGCAACGATAAACATCGCCGCGAGCGCAAGTCTGGACAAGATCGATCTGTACCCTCGCGCGCTCATGATGCACGTACCACTTGCCTGCGAACCAGTTCCAGTATCCATCAGATTTCGCTCAGGGTCTAGGATGCCTGCTACGGGCGCGTCGGCGGATGCAGCGCGGCGTATGCAGCCCCAACGACGCCGCCGCGCGGTCCCAGAGCCGCACGCACGATCTTCGCCTGCGAGGCGATCGCCGTGAAGGCCCGCTCTCGCACCTGCGCGGTCATTGTTTTGCGCATGTATGGCAGCGCCCCTGCTACGCCTCCGCCAATCACGACCAGCTCGGGGTTGAACGTGTTGAGAAAGGATGCGATCGCGATTCCGAGGTAATGGCCGGCAGTCGCGAACGCCTCGAGCGCGAGCTGGTCGCCGCGGCGAGCCTGCGCGGACAGTCCGCGCACCGAGAAATTATTTTCAGAATCGACGATTTGCGCCGGCAATGCCGCTCCCGGCGCCAGTCCCAGGCGCCGTTCGACCAGGCCGCGCAGCCCCGACGCCGACGCGTACGACTCCAGGCATCCGTGCGATCCGCAGTCGCACGGCGGCCCGTCCGGATTTACCGTGACATGCCCCAATTCGCCCGCCATCCCGCTGCGCCCGTGGACCAGCTTGCCGCCGACGATCAGCCCGCCGCCGACTCCGGTGCCGAGCGTCAACAGCACCACGTCGCGACGTCCGCGCGCCGCGCCGCGCCAGTATTCGCCGAGCGCCCATGCGTTGGCGTCGTTATCGAGCACGACCTTGCGGCCGATCAGCGTTTCCAGCCTGCGGCGCAGCGGGTAACCGCGCCACGCGGCAACATGCGGCGCCTGCATCACGATGCCGGTGTGCACGTTCAACGGCCCCGGCACGGCCACGCCGATTGCGCGCGGCTGGCCAAGTCCGCGCCGGCGCGCGGTGTCGAGAAGATGAATGGTTTGCGCGGCGATATTTTCAGCGACCGCTGCGGCCTGGCGCGACGCGAGCGACGGCCCGTGCTCGATCAACAATACCTCGCCTAGGACGGACACGGCTGCGCATCGGATATTGGTGCCACCCATATCCAGGCCGACCGCCCATGCTCGCGTCATTTTCCGGAATCGCCCGGGGATTTCATCAGCGCCAGATATTCGCGATTTCCAGCCGCACCTTCAATCGGCGATTCGAGCGTGCCGACGACCACGAGACCGATCTTCTGCGCGAACTCCACGATCCCCGCGACCGCTTCGCGCCGCAGCTTTTCGTCCTTGACGACACCGCCCTTGCCGACCTTGCCCTTGCCGACTTCGAACTGCGGCTTGATCAGCGCCACCAGCTCTGCGCGCGGCGCGACCAACGCGAGCACCGCCGGAATCACCAGCCGTAGCGAGATGAAGCTCGTGTCGATCGTCACCAGCTCGGGCACGTGCGGCAGGTCGGCCGGCGACGCGAGCCGGATATTCATCCGATCGAGCACGGTGACGCGCGAATCCTCGCGCAGCTTCAGCGCGAGCTGGCCGTAGCCGACGTCCATCGCGATGACGGCCTTGGCGCCGCGGCGCAGCAGCACGTCGGTGAAGCCGCCGGTCGACGCGCCGACGTCCATCGCCAGCTTGCCCTCGACCGACAGCCCGAAGTGCTCGAGCGCGGCGATAAGCTTGTACGCTCCGCGCGACGCAAACTGCGGCGCGCCCGCCATCAGCGCGATCTGAGTTTCGGAATCGACCTTGAGGTCGGCTTTGTAGGCCGGACGCGAATTGACCCGCACTCGCCCCGCCATTATGAGGCGCTGCGCGATTTCGCGGCTGTCGGCCAAACCGCGGCGCGCCATTTCGGCGTCCAGCCTGAAGCGGGTCAGCGGCGCCGATGAGCGGCGCGACTTCGTCTTCGGCTTGGGCTTCGCGCCGGTATCATTGCTAGAAGGGTGTTTCGTCGTCGTCCTTTGCGCCGGCGGAATGTTCGTCATCGGGCGATGCTTCAAAGGGCGCCGTGCGCAGTTCGCCGCCGGCGCTCCGCGTTAGCAATTCGACCTTGCGCTCGACCTCGTCGAGTTTCCCATTGAGCGCCTTCACCAGCATCACGCCGCGTTCGAAGGCTGCGATAGATTCTTCGAGCGTAAGCTCGCCCGAATCGATCTTGCTGACGATCGTTTCGAGATCCTTGAGCTCGTCCTCGAATTTTTTGGTCTTCGTCGTCATCGTTGAACTCAAATGGTGCGGCCGATCGCGCGCGCGCTGAGCCGCCCCTTGGCCAGCCGGATATCGAGCTCGGTGTCCAACTCGACTGTCGCCGCGTCGAGCACCGCGCGCGAGCTTCGTTTGTCGATCACAACCGCGTAGCCGCGATCGAGAACCTTCAGCGGCGACAAGGCGTCGAGCCGGCCCGCCGTCGCGCCGAGCTGTCGGCGCCTGGCTTCCAGAGCCGACATGGCGCCATGAACAAGATTGTTGCCGAGATTGGCGGTGCGAAAACGCAGGTTGCGCAACGCCGCGTCGGGACTGCGCAGACGCAGCCGCAATTCACGAACGCTGCGTCGTCCTTCCGCGATTCGCGACGACACCGCATCCGCGAGTTCCGCCTCGAGGCCCGCGACGCGTTCGCGCGCCTCGGCGACAACGCCGTCGGGATGACGGATGCGCTCCGCCAAATCGTCTACCGATTCGCGCCGGCCCTGAAGGTCGCGCGCCATCACGCTCGCCAGCGACGCGCCAAGCGATTCGACCCGTTCCTTCAACTCGTCGAGACTGGGCACGACCATCTGCGCAGCCGCGGTGGGAGTGGGCGCGCGCAGATCGGCGACGAAATCCGCAATCGTGTAGTCAACCTCGTGGCCGACGGCGGAGATTACCGGGATCGCCGAGCGGAAAATCGCGCGCGCGACGACCTCTTCGTTGAACGCCCACAAATCTTCGAGCGAGCCGCCGCCGCGCCCGACGATCAGCACCTCGGCGCGGCCGTCGCGATTGAGATCGGCGATCGCGTCCGCGATTTCCTGCGCCGCGCCGTCGCCCTGCACCTTCGCCGGCCTGAAAATCACGTGCACGCTCGGGAAGCGATCGAACAAAATACGCAGCATGTCGCGGAGGCCCGCGCCGCCGCGCGCCGTTACGATTCCAATCCGGCGCGGGATAAACGGCATCGCGCGTTTGCGCGCACGATCGAAGAGCCCTTCGGCCTCGAGCCGCCGCTTCAACTGCTCGAACGCAACCTGCAGCGCGCCGACGCCGCGCGGTTCCATCTCGTCGGCGTAAAATTGTAGCGCGCCGCGCTGTTCGTAAACCTGCACGCGTCCTCGAACGATCACTTCCATGCCGTCAATCGGCTTGAAGCGAACCCGGTTGAACGCCGTCTTGAACATCACGACGTTGATGGCGCTGCGCGAATCCTTGAGCGTGAAATAAAAGTGATTCGACGGCGCCAGCCGCGCGTTCGAGATCTCGCCGACCACCCAGCTCTCGCCGAGGCTTGCGTCGAGCGCGTCGCGAACCATCCGCACCAGGTCCGATACTGTCATCAGGCCCGCGCGATGGCCGCGCAGCGATAGATCGAGCTGCCCCTCCATGACCGCTTTACCTTATCAGAATAGGTTGCCGGTCACCTATATGGCGCATTAGACAAGCTTTTCGACGATTGTCCGCGCCAGCGGCTCGCGATGCCGCATTCTGCCCAGGTAGCGAACTCCGAGTAGGCGCTGCAGCAAGGCCTCGTCGGTTTCTGTAGCGGGATCGCAATCGCACAGGATGCAGCCTGCGACTTTAATTCCGCGGCTATCGCAACCCTGCAACGCGAGCGCTGTCGCGTCCATACAGCCGGGCCGGTTGCCTACCACCACGATGACTTCGAGGCTGAGCATCGCGGCGAGGTCGGCGAAATCGATCAGGCTGGCGCTTTCGACGAGCATGACGTCGTTGTGTGCGGCAATCTCAGTGAAGCATCGCGCGATATGCGCAAGGTCTGGCGCCGGCAGTCGGTCGCGCTCAGTCGCCGAGCCATAGCGATACGGACAAACCAAATCCAGCGGAAGCGTCGAGCCGACCGCGAGCGCCAATGCCTCCGCATCCTGCGATTCGACCGAGTCGATCGGCTTCATCACGCCGACCCGCATCCCGCGCGCCCGCAACGCGAATCCGAGCGCGCATCCGACCGTAGTCTTGCCGACGCCGACGCCGGTACCGGTGATAAGGAATCGCTTTCGTTGTCCCATCGCGTGATCACACAGGACTTTGAGGCTACCATCAAGCCTGTGCTCGCGATCCAGAATCGCCGGAGGATTCTATGACCAACGCAGACTTTGTCGAAAAATGGGAACGGACGCGCATCCGTCACGCCCATCGTCACCCGCCGGTCAAGAACATCAACCAGATTGCCGCCGAGAAACTGACCGCGGGCCAGCGAATCGCGGATCAGCTCGCGGCGGTGATGGGCAGTTGGTCGTTCATCATCGTGCAGTCGGTGATGCTGGCGATTTGGATCTGCCTCAACGTGGCGGCCTACATCAATCATTGGGATCCCTACCCGTTCATCCTGCTCAACCTGGCGCTGAGTTTTCAGGCCGCGTACGCCGCGCCGATCATAATGATGTCGCAGAATCGGCAAGCCGCGAAAGATCGGCTGATGGCCGAGCAGGACTACGAGGTGAACCTCAAAGCCGAGGACGAGCTGAAATCGATCATGTCGCATCTCGAACAGCAGGACGAAGTGATGCTCGACATACTGCGCCGGATGGAGGGACAGCATCAGGTGATTATGCACAAGCTGCAAGTGGCAGCGCCCGACGGTGCCGCGCCGCCGGCGTAAAGCAAAAAAAAGCGCCGGACATCGTCGTGATGCCCGGCGCGTTGCGATCGCTCTTCGTGTCGTCTAGTCGCCTTTCGACTTGGCGGTGTCGCCCGGCGCGGCCGATGCGTCTTGCTGCGACTCGCCCTTGGCCAGCTGGAGCTTGAACGTGTTCCAATGCTTCAGGATGTCGATCGCGCGATCGAGCTGCACGTCCTTCTCTTCTTTTGCCTTGGCGCCCTTCGCGCCCGGTCCCTTGTCACCCTTGTCCGCTCCCGGAGCGGGCGCCGCGCTCTCGCCGGCCGCGGGAGCCTTGTCTTTCTTCTGCCCGTTCTGGAAATGATGGGGCAGATCAGACTCGTGGATTTCCGGGTTCTCGTCGAGCTCGGCGCCGCTCTGCGTCAGTGACGCGAGCGTCTCCTTGGGCGGCTCGACATCGACGTCGGGCGTGATTCCCACGGCCTGTATCGAGCGGCCGGCGGGAGTGTAATAGCGCGCCGTGGTCAGCCGCAGCGCTGAATGATCGTCGAGCGGCAGAATGGTTTGCACCGAACCTTTGCCGAATGTCTGGGTGCCGAGAATGACGGCGCGCTTCGAATCCTGCAAGGCGCCGGCGACGATTTCGCTCGCGCTGGCGCTGCCGCCGTTGACCAGCACCACCATCGGAAAATCCTCGAAGTCCTTCTTCTTGTGAGAGAAGTATTTCTGCTGCTGATTTTCTTCGCGCCCCTGCGTGTAAACGATCAGCCCGCCGTCAAGGAAATCGTCCGAGACCTTCACTGCCTGGTTCAGCAATCCGCCGGGATTGTCGCGCAGGTCGAACACCATCCCCTTGAGTTTGCCGTGGTCCTTCGCTTCGAACTCGTCAATCGCCTTCTCGACGCCGTCGCCCGTGTTCTCCTGGAAGGTGGTGACGCGAATGTAGCCGTAGCCGCCGTCAAGCGTTTTCGACTTGACCGACTGAATCTTGATGACGTCGCGCGCGAGCGTCACCGTGAACAGCTCCGGCACGGCGTTGCGATGAAGCGTCAACCTGATCTTGCTGCCCTTGGGCCCGCGCATCCGCTTGACGGCCTCGGTCAGCGACATGTCCTTGGTGAAGTCGTCGTCGATCTTGATGATCTGGTCGCCGGCCTTCAGTCCCGCGCGATACGCCGGCGTGTCCTCGATCGGCGCGACCACGGTGAGCGCTCCGTTCTTGATCGTGATTTCGATCCCGAGTCCACCGAAACTGCCGCGCGTCTCGACTTCCAGGTCGCGGTACAGGTCGGGCGTGAGGTACGCGCTATGCGGATCGAGCGACGCCAGCATCCCGCTGATCGCGCCGTCGATAAGCTTTTTCGTGGTGACCGGCTCGACGTAGTTTTTCTGCACGATTGCGAGCACGCTCGCGAACGTGTCGAGCTCCTGGTAGGTGTCGTTCGAGAGCGCCTGCGCCCGGCGCACGGCGACTTCCTGGAGGACGATGAAACAGGCGGCCACCGAGACCGCCAGCGTGATGGACCATCGATGTCTTTTAATCATTTGAGATTTCGTTACTGCCGGAACCGAGATTGTGAGTTATCAATTAAAGCAGATGTCGCACTGTGATGCATACGGTTGCGATACGTTAATATTGGCGGTTTACCCCTGCTTTGAGTCGAGCAATTGCTGCAACGCGTCCTTGACGTCGGGCCGCGACCAATCGAATGCGCCCATGTGGTGCGCGACAATCTGACCTTTGCGGTCGATTATAAACGTCTCGGGCACGCCGCTCACGTCGTAAGTCTCGCCGATTTTGTTCTCGGGGTCGAGCAGAATTGTGAAATGATACCCGTTCTTCGCGACGTACGGCGCGACCGCCGCGCGGCCCTTGACGTCCTGGCTTGCTGCGAGCATCACGAAATCCTTTCTGCCCTTGAAATCGTCGTACAGGGTCTGCATCGACGGCATTTCCTCGCGGCACGGTTCGCACCACGTCGCCCACACGTTGAGAAAAACTACTTTGCCCGCGCAGCGATTCGAGCGAGACCGTCGTCCCGTCGAGCGTCTCGAGCTTGAAATCCGCCGCCTGGCTGCCGGCCGCCACTGGCGCGTCGGACTGCTCTGAATTGATGGCGAGTCGCGCGCCGCGATGCCCGCTCAGTGCGACGATCGTCAGACCCGTCGCCACGACAATCGCGGCGACCAGGTACAGGAGCCGGTCCTTGATCTGCATCGCTGTCAGGCCTGCGCCGCGTCCATCGCGGGACGCCGGTCTTTTTCGCTTTTTTCGCCGGGCTGCTGACCGGGTTGCTGATCAATCTGCGCCGGACCCTTTTCCCGGGTGAGAATCAACGCGACTCCGCCAAGGACCATCATCGCGAACGCAATCAGCTGCGCTTCGCTAAACATATAGAAAACTCGCGGATTGATTCGCCACGAACTCGACGAAAAAACGCGCGCCGCCCGCCAGCACCATGTACCAATAGAGCAGGCGACCCGGCGGACGAGACGTCTTGCGCATCGACCACAGTATTGCAAACACGCCGAGGTACAGAATGGTTTCGTAAACCGGCGCCGGATGCACTCGCACGCCGGGGAAGTATCCCGACACGAGCCGGTAGTGCTCGTCGAGTTTCAGCACCGTCTCCGAGTTCCAGCCGACTATTGCGCGGGGATACGCCATCGCCCACGGCAGCGTTGACGGCAGGCCCCAGTCGCCGTCGCCCGCGAGCTGGCAGCCCATTCTTCCGATTGCCTGCCCGATCGCGAGCGCGGGTCCGCACATGTCCATCGTCTCGCCGAAGCCGATTCGATAGCGGCGCGAAACGATGTAAGCGCCGAGGATTCCGCCAATCATGCCACCGTAGAACACGAATCCCGAGCCGGAAAAAATCATCGACTTGGGATCGGCAAGGTACGTCGGCAGGTCGTCGAGAATCGCGTACAGGCGCGAACCGACGAGGCCCATCACGGCCGCCGCGATCACAACCGACGACGAATATTCGGGATCGTAGCCGCGCCGGATGCATTCGAGGCGGATAACGTAGTCGGCCGCCAGGAATCCAAGCGCCATCATCAGCCCGAAGCTGTAGACCGTCAGCGGGCCCAGGTGGAACAAGACAGGAATCATTATTGCTTCGAACTATAGTACGCGAGCGCCCTCGCCCACCACAAAGGGTCTTTTCAGTGGCGGCTGGCGCGGACTTGCGCACCTATATATATGACGCAACTATGCGGGCAGTTGTTCAACGCGTCAGCCGCGCCGAGGTCCGCGTCAACGGGCGGGTCGTCGGCAAAATCGCGCAAGGACTCGTCGTGCTGATTGGCGTCGCCGACGGCGACAGCGACGCCGACGCCGCTCATCTGGTCGATCGAATCCTCGGGATGCGCATATTTGCCGATGACGCCGGCAAGATGAATCTGTCAATTGCGCAGGCCGACGGCGCAATCCTGGTCGTATCGCAATTCACGCTGCTCGCCGACACCAATTCAGGCCGCCGCCCGTCGTTCACCAAGGCCGCGGCGCCCGACGAAGCGCGCCGCCTCTACGAGCACTTTGTCTCGCTCGCGCGCAAGCGCGATGTTAAAGTCGAGACGGGCGAGTTCGGCGCCATGATGGAAGTCGATCTCGTCAACGACGGCCCGGTGACGATCATTCTCGATAGCCGCGAGAAGTGAAGAAATAAACGCTAATGCCGCGAGCTGGTTTCTATACTGTCGAATCGGGGAAGATTTCGTTTCGGCGCGACGGCAATTGGTACAGCGACGACGAGCGGATCGACAACCCGCGCATCGCAACCCTCTTCAGCCGGAGCATCAAGCGCAATCCCGACGGCAGCTACTATCTGCAAGTCGCCGAAGAACGCGCGCCGATCACGGTCGAGGACACGCCCTACGTCGTCAAGGCGCTCGAAGACGACGAGCTCGGCGGCTTCATGATTGTGCTCAACGACGACACTCGCGAGCCGCTCGACCCCGCCGCGCTCGAAGTCGGCGCCGGCAACGTCCTGTACGCGCGCGTCAAGGGCGGCGACGCTCGCGCGCGCTTCATCCGCTCCGCCTACTATCATCTGAGCGACCGCTTCGAATCCGACGACGCCGGATGTTTCTACATCAATCTCAGGGGGCGCCGATATCCGCTGGCCGGCGCGCAGGCTCGCAGCAACTGATGCAGCTGGCTGAGCCGAATCTGCACATCGTCCTGGTCCGCCCCGAGATTCCGCAAAACACGGGATCGATCGCGCGATTGGCCGCGGCAATCAAGGCCCGTCTGCACCTGGTAGGTCCGCTCGGCTTCTCGCTGGAGGATCGCTATCTCAAGCGCGCGGGACTCGATTACTGGCCGCTGGTGGATTTGCGCACTTATGAAGGATGGGATCAGTTCGCCGCGACGCATCGCGACTCGCCACGAACGAAAGCGAAATTCTTTTCAACGCACGGGCCGACGTCATATCTCGACGCGCACTACAAGCGCGGCGACTTTCTTTTCTTCGGCGGCGAGACAAAAGGCCTCGGCAAAGAATTCCTGGCAGACAGATCCGATCGGGCGTACCGGATTCCAATTTTCGAGCCAGGCGTGCGCAGCCTGAATCTGTCCAACGCAGTTTCGATAGTGGCGTATGAAGCGTTGCGCCAGACCGGCGCGCTCAGTTCTTCTTGACGGCGCAAGTGCCGCAGCCGCTGCTGCATCCGCCCTTCTCGCCCTCGGCAGGCGGAGGCCCAAAGTAGTAACCCGCCTGCTCTAGCTCGCCGGGCGATACCCACTTGAGATTTTCGGCGATAGCGGTATCGCAATGCACACAGACGCGGCGTTCGCTGCTTTCGTTGTCCTCGTCGAGCGCGACGTAGGTCAGCACCGCTTTGCCGCAAGCCGCGCAATCCGCCATCGGAAATGACGCGTCTCGAAGTGCAAGTAGAGGCGTGGCCATCGAACATAACTCTACACGATGCGCCAGTGAAAAGTGAACTTCGCTGGGTGCAGGGGTCACCCCTGCCCAAGGAGGTGCGGAACCCACGGTGGGTTCCGCTTCAAATTAAGCGATTCCCCCTTCCCCTTACTGCCGCCTGTACGGCTCGCCCAGCGCGCTAGGCGCCGCCGCCTGTCCGCCGAAGCCCGCGAGAACCACCAGAGTCAGCGCATAGGGCAGCGCGAGAAATAGCTGGTACGGCACGACGGTGCCGAGCGCCTGCAATCCGAATTGCAACGCCATCGCGGCGCCGAAGAGTAATGAGGCGGCGGCCAGGCCCCACGAATTCCATCGTCCTACGATCACGACCGACAGCGCGACGAAACCGCGGCCGGCCGAGATATTCTCGACGAAGGTGTTGGCGTACGCGAGCGTCAGGAACGCGCCGGCCAGCCCGGTCAGCGCGCCCGACACGATCAGCGCCTGCCATCGCGTCGCGATAACGCCGAGTCCGAGTGCGTCCGCCGCTTCGGGACGCTCGCCGCAAGCGCGCAGCCGCAGCCCGTAGCGTGTGCGCGCGACCACGTACCAGACGGCGGGCACAAGGATGAATGTGAAGTACACCAGCGCGTTGTGATCGAATAGCACCGCGCCGAGGAGCGGGATTCGCGCCAGCGGGCCGAGCGGGATTTTCGCGATCGGCGCCACCATGAACGCCTTGCCCGTCACGCCGAACAGCTTGCGATAGAAGACCCCCGTCAATCCGAGTGCTAGGATGCTGACCGCGGTCCCGGTCACGACCTGGTTGACGGCGAGATTAACGACGAGAACCGCGAAGATCGCGTTGATCGCGACGCCCGCCGCGATTGCGCCCGCCAGGCCGAGCGCGGCGCTGCCACTGAAAAACGCGATCGTCAGCGCCGCGAACGCGCCCGCCAGCATCGCGCCTTCGATACCGATATTGACGACGCCGCTCTCCTCGACCAGCAGCTCACCCAGCGCCGCCAGCAGAATCGGCACCGCCATGGTGATCACCGATACCAGGAACGCTTCAAGCATCGGGCATCTCCGCAACCGGCGGCACTGCGGCCGTTTCATCGTCGGACGCGCCGAAAATATTCTCGCGCAGCCCGGTCCACGCCGGCGTATCGAATGCGAGGATGATCAAAATCACGAGGCCCTGGATAACCTGCACCAGCTCGGGCGAGATTCCCTGCGTCCGCTGCATCGCCTGCGAGCCGTTGTCGAGCGCTCCGAACAGGAGCGCGGCGGGAACGACCGCGAGCGGATTCAGGCGCGCGACCAATGCGACGGCGATCGCTTCGAAGCCCCATCCGGGCGAGAGCTTCTCGTACAGGCGATGCGAAATTGCCGAGACCTGCACCGCGCCGCCGAGCCCTGCGAGAGCACCCGACAGCGCCATCACCCAAACTGTGAGCGCCGGGATTCGCACGCCGAAGAAGGTCGCGGCGCGCCGGTTGCGGCCCATCGAGCGCAGCTCGAATCCGGCGCTGGTGTTGAACATCAGCATGTAGCAGACGCCGGCGAGCACGACCGCGAGCAGCATTCCGAGGTTGAGGCGGCTCGGCGCGAAGTAAAAATCGAGCTGCGCCGCTGTCGCGATCGGCGAGCTGGTTGGATACGCGCGCGACGGTTCCATCAACGGACCATGCACGACCCAGCTCAGCGCTTGCACGGCGACGAAGTTCAGCATGATCGTGCTGATAACTTCGTTGACGTCGCGCCTTGCGCGCAGCCATCCCGCGATACCGCCCCAGGCCGCGCCGCCGAGTGCGCCCGCCACGAGAATGATCGCGATTGCGATCGAATGCGGGAAATCGCCGAGATGCGTTCCGATCGCGCCTGCTGCGATCGCACCAATTGTAAGCTGTCCGTCCGCGCCGATATTCCACAGCGCGCCCGAGAATGCGAGCGAGACCGCCAGCCCGGTGAACACCAGTGGCGTCGATTTCACGATCGTATCGACGCATGCGTACCAGTTGCCGAACGCGCCTTCACCGAGCGCCGCGAATACGCCGAGCGGAGATGCGCCGAGCGCGGCGAGGACAATCGAGATCAGCGCCGCGGCAAGCGCCAGCGCCGCCAGCGGTTTCGCAATCGATGACAGCATCAGTCGCGCGCCCCGGCCATCAGCAGGCCCAGCCGCTCGGGATCGCGCTCGCCGGGAGCGGTCTCGCGAATTTTGCCGCGGCTGATAATCAACAGGCGCCCGCAGATCGCGAGCAACTCGTCGAGGTCGCTCGAAATCAGCAGCACCGCGCCGCCGCCGACGGCGAAATCCAGGATCGTGCGATGCACTTCCGCGGTCGCGGCGAGATCGAGGCCGCGGCAGATATTGTGCGCGACGATTGCGCGCGGCCGCGACGCGATCGCGCGCGCCACTTCCAGCCGCTGGCGATTCCCGCCCGAAAGCGCGCCGGCGATCGATTCGGGACCGGGCGCGCGAATCCGAAAGCGCTCGATCAGTTCGCGCGACAGATCGATCGCGCGCGAGGTATTCAGCCATCCGTGCGACGTCACCTGCTCCCGGAGCGGGCGCGCGAGAATCAGGTTTTCCCACAGCCGCATGTCGAGGATCAGTCCGTCGAGGTCGCGATTTTGCGGTATCACCGCCATCGCGCCGTCCGAGACGCTATTCTTCCACTGCTCGGACTGGCGCACGCCCGCAAGCACTTCGACCAGTTCGGTCTGCCCGTTGCCGTCAACGCCCGCCACTCCGACTATCTCGCCCGCGGCGACGCGAAACGAAAGTCCATCGAGAATCCGGCGCCCCGTGCGATCGTCGAGCGTGAGATTTTCGATTTGCAGCACCGGTTCGCCAGGATGCAGCCGCGCCGCGGCGGCGTCGGGTTGAATCACGATCTCGCCAATCATCAAGCCCGCCAGTTTCTCCTCGCTGGTCTCGGCCGGAGTCGTCCGCGCGACGACGCGCCCGCGCCGCAGCACCGTGATTCGATCCGCGACCGCAAGCGCCTCGGCCAGCTTGTGCGTGATCAGCACCACGATTCGCCCCTCGCCGCGCAGATTGCGCAGCAAGTCGAGGAACGCGCTCAGCTCCGACGGCGCCAGCACGCTGGTCGGCTCGTCGAGAATCAGCACGCGCGGATTGAAGCTGAGCGCGCGGATCACTTCGAGCCGCACGCGCTCGGCGACCGAACGATTCTCGACGGTCGCGCCGGCGGGCGGCAGCTCGAATCCGAGCTTCGCGGCGAGCGCGCGCGCCCGCGCGGCGACCGCCGCGAGATCGAGCGCACCGCGCGCCGTCGTCGAAGCCGCCGAGCGCGAGATTTTCCTCCCACGTCATCCGCTCGAACAGCATCGGGCTCTGATGCACCGCCGCGATCCCGGCCGCGCAGCGCGGCGCGCGGCGATCCCGCCTGCAGAGGCAGGTCGTCGAGCAGAGCCTCGCCGCCGTCGGGCGCGAGCGAGCCGGCCAGCACCTTCATCAGGGTGGTTTTGCCGGCGCCGTTTTCGCCGACCAGCGCGTGAATCTCGCCGGGACGCGCCTCGAAATCGACGCCGTCGAGCGCAAGCGTACGGCCGAAGCGCTTGGTTATGGCGTTGGCGCGGAGCAACTAGGCGGCGCTTGCGCCGTAATGCGCGCGCACGTATTCGAGCGCGGCTTCGCGGGTTTCGAGCGCGCCGTCGAGTTGATGATCCTCGACGTCTTTCAAAATTTCCTTGAAGCGCGGCCCCGGCGTGAATCCCAGCCGCTTGAGGTCCTCGCCGCCAATCAGGCGCGGCGGACGAATCTCGGCGGCGGTCATCGTCGTCATCGCGCGGCGGCAAAAATGCCAGTAGCCGAGGTACGAGCTCGACGCCATCGCGTCCATGAACGCGACGTCCATCAATTCGTCGAAGCCGTCTTCCGCGAGCATCCGCTTGAGCGTCGACGGCCGCATCCGCGGCGCCATGCAGAGCTTCAGATGATTCTTCACAAGGTACGCGACCCGCTCCTGCACGGCGCGCGAGCGTTTCAGCCGCGCCAGGATATTCGCCGCCATCGCGGCGCCGTCCTCGGTATGCCCATAGAACGTGACCTTGTTGTTGTTGCCGACGACCGCGCGGCATTGCGGCTTGGCGATATCGTGCAGCAGAATTCCGAACGCAACGGTCTCGGTGCATCCCGCCGGCAGCATCGCCACGCCAATCCGCGTGTGCGTGTACACGTCGCCCTCGGGATGAAAATTTTCGGGCTGCGCGCATCCGCGCATGCGGACGACTTCGGGCAGCAGGATTTGCATCAGGCCGCTGTCCATCATGAGGTCCATCGCGCGCGCGGCGGCGCCCTCGGTCATCATCATCACGATTTCCTCGCCGATTCGCTCGGCCGCGATATCGACGATAGTAGGCGCGGCGCGTTTCATCGCGGCCCAGGTCGCCGGATCGATCGTGAAGTTCAGCCGCGCGGCGAAGCGTGCAGCGCGCAGGATGCGCAGATGATCTTCCTCGAAGCGGTCGTACGGATTTCCGATCGCGCGGATGATTCCGGCACGCAGATCGCGCATCCCGCCGACCAGATCGATCAGGCGGTCGGCGATCGGGTCATAGAACATGCCACCGATTGTGAAGTCGCGGCGAATCGCATCTTCCTCGATCGCGCCGAAGCGCACCGATGAGGGCCGTCGTCCGTCGGTGTATTCCGCGTCGGCGCGAAACGTCGCGACTTCGAACGGCTTGCCGTCGTCGAGCACTACGCCGATCACGCCGAACTTCGCACCGACCGCAACCGTGCGGTCGAACATTTTCTGCACGACCTCGGGACGCGCGTCGGTGGCGATGTCGTAATCCTTGGGCTCGACGCCAAGAATTCGATCGCGCACACATCCGCCCGCGAAAACGGCCCGAAAGCCGGAATCGACGAGACGGCGAACGATATGCAGCGCAAGTTTTTCTCTGGCGTTCATGCGCGACGGGACTCTCCGACCGCACATTTTATAGCGCCGCGATTGGAGGGTGCTATATGGCGGATGAGTACCTGACGGGAAGAGGAACCGGACTGTGGCCTACCCCTCGCCCAAGGGCAATTTCCCCAGCAAGATTCCGCCATCGACGGCGATCACCTGGCCGGTCACGTTAATCGCCTTGTCGGAGCAGAGCCATGCCACCGCGCGCCCGATGTCCTCGACGGTCTGCTCGCGGCCGAGCGGAACCAGTTGGCGCACCACCGAGTCGAACACGGTGCGCGCGTTCGCGTCACCACCGCCGAGCGCCGCGCCCAGATCCTGCCATACTTTGGTGTAGATGAGCCCGGGCGCGACCGCGTTGACGCGAATTCCAGCCGGACCTAGCTGGAGCGCGAGCGTCTTGCTATACGAGACCACGCCAGCCTTGGCCGCCGCGTACGCTGCCAGCGCAGGAGCCGCCTGCAAGCCGGCGACCGATGACGTGTTGCAGATTGCGGCGCCACTTTTCATTCGCGGCGCAACCTCGCGCGACACCAGATAGACTGAGTTCAAGTTGAGGTCGACGAAGCGGCGCCAGTTCTCGACGCTGTCCCACTCGCGCCGATTCCCGCTCTCGAACCATGCGCGGTCGCCGCCGCCGGCATTGTTGCAGAGTACGTCAGGATGAGCACCAAAGCGGGAGACGACCTCCTCGACTGCGCCGTGCACCTGCTTCTCGTCGGTGACATCGGCGGCAAAGCCCTGAACCTGGGATGCGATCGAGGCGGTTGGCGCCGCCAAGTCGCGATCGATCACGGCAACTCTCTCGACCACTTTTTCCTCGAGCAGCGCGTTGACGATGCCGAGTCCGAGTCCGCGCGCTCCACCAGTCACGATTGCGTATTTCACGATTTTTTCTCCGGAGCTAAGTGCGCTTCTGCCGCGAGCGTTCAGGCAGCTTCTTTACGGGTGCCTGAGTACTCTTTTCTATAGACGCGGAGCAGAGCCGCGAACACCGACATTATTGCGGGGCCAAGGAACAGGCCGAGCGGCCCGTACGCTTCGAGACCACCGAGAATTCCGAGAAACAGCGCGATCGTCGGCAGGCCCGTGCCGTGCTTCATCGCCAGCGGCTTGATGAAATTGTCGATGACGGCCAGCGCGATCGAACACCAGATGAGCAGGCCGACCGCCGCCGACCAGCTCGCCGCGAAGCCGAGGTAAATCATCGCGGGAATCCACACCAGCGCGGTGCCGCCAATTGGCATCAGGCCCGCGGCCGCCGACGCGATCGCGAGGAACAGCCAGTACGGCACGCCGAACACCAGCATGCCGACGCCGATCGTCACGCCCTGCAGCACCGCGGTCAGCATCAGTCCGCGCATCACCGACGACAGCGTCGTGCGCAGCGTATCGAAAATCGCGCTCTTGTCGTCCTCATGCAGCGGGGTCAGATCGCGCAGGGCGCGGTAGTAGTAGTCGCCGTCGCGCAGCATGTAGAAGAACGCGAGCAGCGCGATACCGAAATCGATGATAAACCCAAGGACGTTTTTCGCGGCCTGGGTCGCATTCTTGGCCACGTAGTCGCTGGTTATCTGCGCCGCTTGCAACGTGAGCTTGGGCAGCTCCTCGTCGAGCTTGTAACCGCGTTCGCCCATCTTTTTCGCGATCCATGCACCGAGCTGGGTGTTGACCGCCCAGTCGTGGAGCTTCGTAACGCCGCCCGTGTTCACCATTTGCGTGGCTTGCGCATAGAGCGACTGCGCCTCGACCACCAGGCGGCCCGACGCCCAGATGGCAGGCAGGATTACCCCGAGTCCGACCACGACGCTGATAATCGCGGTCGACAGCGATCGCCGCTTGACGTACTTTTCGACTTCGATCAGCGCCGGATGCGCCATGAAGGCCAGCAGTATTCCCCACGCCAGCGGCGTCAGGAACGGCAGCATCAGCTCGTACAGCTCGTAGGCCATCACGGCTAGGAAGCCGAAGAAGAAGAGCTGCACTATGCGCTCGCGATCCATTTTCTGAGGCGTGACTTTTCTCCGTGCGCGCGCGATACTCGGCGCGAAATCCTAGCAGATTGCCCCCGCTACGGTCGCCTGCTGCGCGGCGGGAATCGGGCCGCCGGTTCTTCGGTTGCCCGCCAGCGCAATATCCGTTACCGTCAGCGTTTGCTTGATGTGTCTAATCAATACCCCTCGCCCGTGAAGGCACGTAGCTCAGTGGGAGAGCGCTTCCTTGACACGGAAGAGGTCGGCGGTTCAATCCCGCCCGTGCCTACCAGGTCCGTGCCCACAGCCGCGCGCGCGAATTTCTCTTTTCACTCCGCCAGTTCCCCGCAATGATTAGAATTTTCGCTTGATGAGTTCCCAAGTCACCGTAACCGTGGGCGGCGAATCCCGCGTCGTGCCGGTTGGCACTATCGTTCGCGACGTCCTGAACGGGATTCCCAGCCGCGACCTGGTTGCCGCGCGCGTCGACGGCAAAGTCGTCGACCTGACGCGCAAGCTCGATCACGACTCGGCAGTCGAGCCGGTGCTGGCCGACTCGCCCGAGGGTCTCGACGTAATCCGTCATTCCACGGCGCATCTGATGGCGATGGCGGTGCAATCGCTCTATCCCGGCACGCAAGTGACGATCGGCCCGGTGATCGAGGACGGTTTTTTCTATGACTTCGCGCCCGCCGTGCCCTTCACGCTCGAGGATTTGCCGAAGATCGAAGCGAAGATGCGCGAGCTGGCGAAGGCCGATCACAAAGTCCAGCGGACCGAAGTTGCGCGCGAGGAAGCCATCCGCAAATTCTCGGCGATGGGCGAGAAGTACAAGGTCGAGATAATCAACGAGGCCGAGGATCCGATTTCGATCTACAGCCAGGGCGACTGGATGGATCTCTGCCGCGGACCGCACGTGCCCTCGACGCGCTACCTGAAGGCCTTCAAGCTGACCAGCGTCGCGGGTGCGTATTGGCGCGGCGACGAGCACAACGCGATGCTCTCGCGAATCTACGGCACCGCGTTCGCCACCAAGGAGGCGCTCGAAGAGCATCTCAAGCTGGTCGAGCTCGCCCGCCAGCGCGACCATCGCAAGCTCGGGCGCGAGATGGGCCTCTACATTTTCGATCCGATTTCGCCGGGCTCGCCGTTCTACCTGCCCAAGGGCGTCATCATCTTCAACGCGCTCATCGACTATATGCGTCGGCTCTACCGGCGCTACGGCTACGACGAAGTCGTCACGCCGCTGATTTTCAAGAACGAAATGTTCAACACCTCGGGACATTGGGAAAATTTCCGCGAGCACATGTTTCTCTCGCCCGACCCTGAGAGTGAGACGCATACGGTCGACACCGGGCCCGACGGATGGCATCACGGGTACGGGCTGAAGCCGATGAATTGCCCCGGCCATACGTTCGTGTATCGCGCTGAGAAGCGATCGTATCGCGATCTCCCGCTGCGATTTGGGGAGTTCAGCCGGCTCCATCGCGCGGAGCGCTCGGGCACGCTGCACGGCCTGATGCGGGTGCGCGCGATGTCGCAGGACGACGCGCACATCTTCTGCCGCGAAGATCAGATCGTGGATGAAGTCAAAATGAATCTCGAGATGGTGCGCGACGTATACGGTGCGCTGGGTTTCGAGCGCGTCGAGTTCAAGCTCGCGACGATGCCCGAGCAGCATCTCGGCACCGAAGAGCAATGGCAGATGTCCGAGGGCAAGCTCGCCAACGCAATGAAGTGGGCCGAAATCCCGTTCGAGATCAATCCGAAGGAAGGCGCGTTCTACGGCCCCAAGATTGAGATTTACGTGTCCGATGCGCTCAAGCGCAAGTGGCAGGTCGCGACGATTCAGCTCGATTACAACATGCCCGAGCGCTTCGACCTGAAGTACACGAACAGCGCGGGCGTCGAGGAGCGTCCCGCGATGATTCATCGCGCGATCCTCGGCTCGCTCGAACGCTTCATCGGCGTGCTGATCGAGCATACCGGCGGCGTGCTGCCGTTGTGGCTCGCGCCGGAGCAGGTGCGCGTGCTGTCGCTCAGCGAGAAGGTCGAGGACTACGCGAAGGAGCTCGCCGACCTGCTCAAGCGCGAGGGCTTCCGCGCCCACGCCGACCTCCGCAACGAGAAGCTGGGTTTCAAAGTTCGCGAAGCCGAATTGGCCAAGGTGCCGTATATGGTGGTCGTCGGCGAGCGCGAGGCTGCCGATCGCTCGGTGTCGCTGCGGCTGCTGCGCGGCGAGAAAAGCAACGCGATGCCGATTGCGGCGCTTGTCGAAAAATTAAAACAGGAGCCGGTGCCGGCTTAGGAAGATCATCCGGCCACCAAGCCGGAGGAGGTGCTTTATTCGAAGAGATTTCAGAACCCCACCCTCGAGAGAGCCCGCGATTCGCGTCAATAACCTGATTCGCGCGCAAGAAGTCCGTGTGATCGACGCCGACGGCACGCAGGTCGGAATCCTGCCGCTGCGCGAGGCGATCAAAGTAGCGGAAGCCCGCGGCCTTGACCTGGTCGAGGTCTCGTCGACGGCGACGCCGCCCGT
Organism: uncultured delta proteobacterium; assembly: GCA_963805315.1. GTDB lineage: Bacteria > Desulfobacterota > Binatia > Binatales > Binataceae > Binatus. The sequence continues at coordinate 137,483 of CAWDTQ010000013.1, read as the reverse complement.
CTGCCGCGTCACCGACTTCGACAAATACCGGTACGCGCAGAAAAAGAAGTCGCACGATTCCAAGAAGCACACCATCAGCATGATCAAGGAAGTGAAGATGGGCTCGGCGACCGGGCAGCACGACGTGAACTTCAAAACTGCCCACATCAAGCGCTTTGTCGGCGAAGGTCATCGTGTTAAGCTCACCGTTTCGTTCCGGGGCCGCGCGATTACTCATCCGGAACTCGGACGGGCACTGATCGAGAGAATTATTGCGACGGTAACGGATATCGCGCAGGCGGAAGGCACGCCCCGGATGGAAGGACGCAACATGTCCGTGCTGCTGACGCCGCGTTAGAAAATAATTCTGAAAAGAGCAAAGCGATAACTCATGCCGAAAATCAGGACCAGCCGAACCGCCGCCAAGCGCTTCACCGTGAGCAAGAGCGGCAAGGTCAAATTCAAACACGCGTACGCCCGCCATATGTTTTCGGCCAAGAATCCGAAACAGAAGGCGCGCCTGCGCAAGACCGGTATTTTGCGAAAAGCCGACGCCGAAAGAGTCAAGGTAATGATGCCTTACGCCTAGGCAACACGATAAGTAAGATAAACGAACGCAGATTCACTGAAAAAAGGATTTCACCACTCCGATGCCTCGCGCCAAAGGCGGACCCAAGACGCGCCGCCGTCATAAGCGTCAACTCAAGCTCGCCTCCGGTTTCGTCGGTGGGCGCAAACTTTACCGGCAGGCCCGCTCGACACTCGAAAAGGGCCTCACCTACGCCTATCGCGATCGCAAGGCCAAGAAGCGCGACTATCGCACTCTCTGGATTGCGCGCATCAACGCGCTCGCGCGCGAAAGCGGAATCTCGTACAGCGCCCTGATGAACGGGCTGAAGAAGGCGGGCGTCGAGGTCGATCGCAAGATGCTCGCGAAGCTCGCGCAGGAGCGCGACGCATTGTTTACCGAGCTGGTGCGCACCGCCAAAAGCGCGCTCGGCTTAAAAGCAGCATAAGCCGCGCCGTTCGAAAGCGCCGCGCACCAGAAGCCATGTGGGTGATCGCCCACGTGGTTTTTTGCTTTTTTCAGTATCGACGCGGATTGCGATCCAGTTAGATGTGCGGGGAAGATCACGATGAAAGAACAACTCGAAGAAATCAGGCGCCGCGCGATGGCCGAGCTAGGCGACGACGCCGGCGAAGCGCAAATCGACGCGGTGCGGGTGCGCGTGCTCGGCCGCTCCGGCGAGCTGACGGAAATCATGCGCGGCATGCGCGAGGTCCCCAACACCGAGCGTCCCGCAATCGGCCAGCTCATCAATCAGATCAAGCGCGAAGTCGAAGCGCGCATCGAGGCGCTGAGCGAGAAGGTCAAAAACGCGTCGCTGACCAAGTCGCTAAATGAAAAACGCCTCGACGTGACGCTGCCCGGCATGCGCATCGCGCGCGGGCACATCCATCCAATCACCGACATCCTCGAAAAGATGCTGGGCATCTTCGAGTCGATGGGCTTCGAAGTCGCGATGACCCAGGATATCGAAGACGACTTCCATAACTTCGCGGCGCTCAAATTTCCAGCCGCATCATCCGGCGCGCGACATGCAGGACACCTTCTACGTCGACGGCGGGATGCTGCTGCGGACGCATACGTCGAACGGCCAGATTCGCGTCATGGAAAAACGCCGGCCGCCGCTCGCGGTCGTGTGTCCGGGGCGATGCTACCGGCGCGACGACCTGTCGCGTGCGCGCCTCGCCGATGTTCACGCAGATCGAGGGCTTCATGGTCGACAAGCGCGGGCGTATCACGATGGCTCATCTCAAAGGCGTGCTGACGGAATTCACGCGCGCATTTTTCGGCACGACCGCGGTGCGCTTTCGCGCCAGCTATTTTCCGTTCACCGAGCCGAGCGCCGAGCTCGACATGCACTGCCTGCTGTGCGACGGCGCAGGATGCCCGGTGTGCAAGCATTCCGGATGGACCGAGGTGCTCGGCTGCGGAATGATTCACCCGAACGTGATGCGCGCGGTCGAGTACAACCCCGACGAGTACCAGGGCTTCGCATTCGGCATGGGCGTCGAGCGCACCGGTCTGCTGAAGCTCGGCGTCGACGACATGCGCCTGTTCTTCGAGAACGACCTTCGCTTCCTGAGCCAATTCCCGGCGCTGAGCGGAGGTGTGCGATGAAGCTGCCGCTCAGTTGGATGCGCGACTTCGTCAGTGTCGACGCGCCGGTCGAGGAAATCTCGCGACGCCTAAGCTACGCGGGACTGGTGGTCGAGAATGTCGAAAAACTCAAGCCCGGATTCGCGGGCGTATTCGCCGCGCGCGTGCTCAATGTCGAGAAGCATCCCAACGCCGACCGGCTGAATCTGGTCGACGTCGATGCCGGCGAAAAAGGAAAATTCAAAGTCGTGTGCGGCGCGCCCAACGTCAAAGCCGGCATGGTCGCGCCGCTCGCCCTCAGTTGGCGCGCGGCTCGGCAAGGAGCCGCCGTTGGAGGCAGCCGTCATTCGCGGCGTTCAGTCAGAGGGCATGCTTTGCTCCGAGCGCGAGCTGGGCCTGTCGCAGGATCATGCGGGAATCCTTGCACTCGGCGCCGATGCGGCGCTCGGTGGCGACGTCGGCGCGTATCTGCACCTCGACGACATCGTGCTCGACGTCGAGATCACGCCGAATCGGGGCGATTGCCTGTCGGTCCTCGGCCTCGCGCGCGAGGTCTCCGCACTGTTCGCAGCCAGACTGCGCGCGCCCCGGCCTGCGCGCCGCGCATTCGGCCGGCTCGCCTGACGGCGAGCGGTTTACGGTTTCGGTTTCGATCGACGCGCCCGATCTGTGCCCGCGCTACGCCGCGCTCGCGATGACCGGAATCAAGATCGGTCCTTCGCCGGCATGGCTCAGGCGCCGGCTGGAACTATGCGGGATGCGCGCGCTGAACAACGTCGTCGACGCGACCAACTACGTGATGCTCGAACTCGGCCAGCCCTTGCACGCGTTCGACTTCGGCAAAATCGCCGGCGGCAAGATCGTCGTCCGCCGCGCCGGCGACACGCGCGAGTTCGTCACACTCGACAACCTCACGCGCACGCTCGATCCGAACGATTTGCTGATCGCCGACAGCGACAAGCCGCTGGCAATCGCGGGCGTGATGGGCGGTCTCAACTCCGAGGTCAGCGATTCGACCACGACTATTTTGCTCGAGAGCGCGTACTTCGAGCCGATGACCGTCGCGCGCACGGCGCGGCGCCTGGGCTTGCGCAGCGAGGCGAGTTACCGCTTCGAGCGTGGAATCGACCGCGCGGGACAGGTCGGCGCGCTGATTCGCGCCGCCGAATTGATCCGCAAGATCGCGCGCGGGCGCGAGGCCGTCGCCTATCGCCGACTTCGAGCCGCGCAAAGCGGAGCCGCGCGAGATTGCGCTTGACCTCGGCGCGATGGAATCGCTGCTGGGCGTCGCGATACCGCCGGCCGTCGCGCGCAGCCGTCTCAAATCGCTCGGCGCGCAGGTGAGCACTCGCGGCAAGGGCGTGCTCGCAGTAGCGCCGCCGTCGTTCCGCTCCGACCTGGTCGAGCAGGCCGACCTGATCGAGGAAGTCGCGCGCCTCGGCGGCCTCGAAGACATTCCCGCGCTGCTTCCTCCACGCGTCAGCGCGCTCGCTCCCGTCAATCGCGAGCGCGAGTTCATCAAGGGCACGCGCGAGGTGATGCTGGGATGCGGCCTGACCGAGGCCGCGACCATTGCGTTCATCGCGCCGGCCGACAACGCGCGCTTTTCGAGGATTCAGGCCGCGGCGCGTCCCGTCAAAGTGACCAACCCGCTGTCGGCGGAGCTAAGCGAGCTGCGCGTGAGCCTGATGCCGGGACTCGTCGCCTCGCTCAGGTTCAACTTGAACCGCGAGGCGCGCGTCTTCCACGCGTTTGAAATCGGCAAGACTTTCCGCATGGAGGGCGACATCGCGACCGAGCACAATCATCTCGCCGCCGTCAGCTATGGACCGTACGCAGCTCTCCGCGATCGGCGATCACAGCGTCGTCGCGGGATTTTTTTCGATCAAGGGAATCCTGGAGACGTACTTCGACGCGCTTGGAGTTTCGCCGCGCGTGGCGTTCAAGGCGATCGAGCCCGCCGATGCGCCATTCCTGCATCCCGGGCGCAGCGCTATCGTTACGCTCGACGATGCGAGGATCGGTTTGATTGGCGAGTTGCATCCGGCGGAGGCGATGCGCCTGGATCTGAACGATCCGTGCGCGGTCTACGAACTTGACTTGAGTAGTTTCATTTCTTATGGTTTCTCGCCGCGCAAAACTTTTCAGGCGCCGCCAAAATTTCCCGCCGTCAGGCGCGATCTGGCGTTGGTGATGGATCGGAATTTCCCGGCGGATATGGTAGTCAAGACCATTCGGGAATGCGGCGCGTCGCTGCTGGAAAGCGTCGAGGTGTTCGACGTGTACGAGGGGACGGCGGTGGCGGCCGGAAAGAAGAGTGTGGCTTTGGCTTGTCGTTACCGTGCACAGGATCGCACGCTTACCGATGAGGAGGTGAATCGCATTCACGCCGTGTTGACCGAGCAGGCGCGGATGCGTTTAGGGGCGGAGTTGCGGTAATTAATGCGTGCCTAACGCGAGCGGGTGGGGATCGTTACGCCGCAGGGCATGACTAAAGCCGATCTTGTAGATCTGATCTACGAGCGGGTAGGCTCCTCGAAGAAGGAAGCCTGTGAAGTGGTCGAAGCGGTGTTCGCGATCATCAGGGATTCGTTGCGCCACGGTCAGAAAGTGAAAATTTCGGGCTTCGGCACCTTTCTCGTCAATCACAAACATGCGCGCCGCGGACGCAACCCGCAGACCGGCGAGCCGATTACGATAGACTCGCGCCGCGTCCTCTCTTTCAAGCCGAGCCAGGTGCTGAAGGAGCGGGTCAACAACGGAACCAAGCCGGAGGTCTGACGCCGATGCCACGTCAGACATCGGTTCGGCAACGAAAACGGAAACCGGCACCGCCCAGGCCCGCACCCAGAAACCGGGTACGATGTCCATGTTTCCGGAGCGCGGCTTGAAGATCGGCGAAGCGGCGCGCGCGCTCGGCGTCGAGACCTACGTGCTGCGTTTTTGGGAAACCCAGTTCCCGTTCCTGAAACCAAAGCATACGCGCACCAAGCATCGCTTCTACCAGGAAAAGGACCTCGACGTCCTGCGCCTCATCAAGCGCCTGCTGCACGACGAAGGCTTCACCATCGTCGGCGCGAACAAGCACATCAAGGAATTCGGCATCGAGGCGCTGATGTCGGGCAAGCCCTTGCCAAAGAATGCGCCGGCGTCATCGGAGCGCGCATCGTCGCAGTCGCCAGCCATCGACGGTCAAGCCCGCCGAGTACTAAACGAAGTCCGCCGCGACCTCGAATCGCTCCACAAAATTTTAGAAGACTGACCCTGTTCGCAGACTAATAGCGAAAAGGCCTCCTGCGCGAATAGCTGTGCACTCCGTCATCCTGACCGAAGCGAGCGACGCGGGCGCAGGGCAGGATCTCGGACAGCTTCTGCGCCAGCGAAGCCCGTTCCGGTTTTGAAATCGCGAAGCGGTCCTTTGCTGCACGTAGGCGCGCAAGCCGCCGGATTCTCGTAGGATGCAGCAACGCCGCGGTCAGTAACGTCGACTACTCGGCGATGCGTTCTTGCGAGGCTAGCTGTGCGCGCGCTGGCTTGCGTGCGGAGGCGCGGCTTCGCGCGGTTGACGGCTGGCGTATCAGGACGCCGAGCGGTGCGAGATTCAGTTCGGTGGCGCATTCCTCGGTCGCGCGATGCGCTAGATGTCGCGGCTTCGAGCATCTCGGATGCTATGCACACTGCGCCGGCTATCGTGAGCGCCGCGAGTCCGAGCGCTATCTCCGGCACTCCCGCTATTGCCGCAGCTGCCGCGCTTAGCACGCCGGCCGCCAGAGCCATCGCGCTGATTCGCGTGAACTTTATTCGCGCCAGCACGTGATTGGTGACCTTGCCCGCCTCGTGCTCTTCGTCGGCCGTCTTCAGCTCGATTCGCGTCCACGGACTCGGCCGCACTTCCAGGTCGTAGTCGTTCCAGCCCGCGTCGACCATTGCGCCATGCCCGGTGCGCGCGAACAGCTTCAGCATCTTGTCCATCAAGCGGTCGCGCGAAATGCTTTCGTTGTTCCAATAGTCCAGCCGCACGGTACGTCGGAGCCAGTTGATCGTCGGGCGCTGGCGCACGCCGTCCGCCCCCGCGAGTCCCGTCAGGGCTTTCGCCCGCGTTTTGTAGCGCGTCATCGTTCGCACCATCGGCCCCGTGTAAGCGAGATACGCTATCAGAAGTCGCGCCGTGAAACTGTCGTGAGATTTTTCGAGCGGCGCATGGAAAGCATAGTAGAGCGCCCAAATCGGCCCGAGCGCCAGCATCGCGGCCGCGGGAATCAGCGACACGCCAAGAACGACCGACGCGACCATCACGACCGCCGAGAGCACGGTCCACTCGAGCGTCTGCGGCATCACCTTGGCCAGCGTGAGTGCGGGATCGAACTGCGTCTGCGCGCCCGCGGTCGCGTTCCACAGCACGCGCTTGCGGTTGCCGCCGGGAATCGTGCGCGCGAGACCGGGAATCGTGCCGCGCCACGCGATTTGGCCCATCACGTTGAAGCGCTCGGGATATTTCGGATAGAGCATCGCTTCGGCGCGTCCGTAACCGCGCTGCTGTCCGTAGTAAGCCTTCACCGTGTTGCGCCGGAAATGCCAGACGAAGGCGGCCGGCGAGAACCCCAGCTTGAAGCCCGCGTCGAGCATCCGCCAGCAAATGTCGACGTCGTCGCCCGCGGCCGTGAACTGCGAATCGAATCCGCCAATCTTTGCGAGCGCCGCCTTCGCGAACACCATGTTGCAGCCCGCCAGATGCTCCGCGCGATCCTCGGCGACCAGCACGTGACACGGCGCGCCCGGCGACGCGGCGCAACTCGCCTCGATCCAGCCGTCTTCGTGCGGCGCGTAGTTCGGTCCGCCGCATCCGTCGAAGTTGTTTTCGACGATCGAGCGCATCATCAGCGTGAGCCAGTGCGGATCGACGACGCAGTCCGAATCCGTGTACGCGATAAATTCGCCGCGCGCCGCATGCATCCCGACGTTGCGCGCGACGCTCAGTCCCTTGTTGGGCTGGCGGATGAGCCGGAACTCCGGAAAGTCCATCGAGATGTCGGCGGTCTTGTCGCGCGAGCCGTCATCGACGATGACGACTTCAAAATTCGGGTAGTCGAGGCGCCGCAGCGACTCCAGGCACGGACGCATCGTGCGCTCGGCGTTGTACGCGCAAATCACTACCGACACCATCGGCATCTTCGCCGGCCCCGGCGGGCAGCTGCCGTTGAGCGTCACGAACGGCATCACGTCCGACGCGCGCATCATCCGCACCCCAAGCCAGTCGTGAGAAACCGGGGCAGGAACCGGCGGAGCAACCACGCCAGCCGCACCCGTGCCAAACGCCACCGCTACCGCTTCGTCCTGCCCCGGCGATGCATCCTTGAATTCGATCACCACCGGCCGCGCCTCCGCGACGTTGTGCAAGGCGACGACGAAATCGCGAATCTCGACCGGCGCGAGCGCAGGAATTTCCGCGTAGAGAAAATCTTCTTCCAGAATCGAAAGTGCGCGCGTTTCCGGGCGCACCTTTATTCCGACTATCGCCTCGGGCGCGTGTCCCTTGATCGTCTTCACGACGCTGCGCACGCGACGCCGCGCATTTTCGAGTCCGCCCGCGCGCAGCGCGTCCTGTCCGATCTCGCAGTCGAGGATGTACCCGGCCAGCGCGGGATGCCGGCTGAAAATATTTGCCGTGTGCGCGATTCGCGAGACGACGGACTTCCATCCGCGACGGCTCGTGAGCTCGTCCGGCGTGATTCTCAACTCGACCATCGCGACCAACCCCGACTGCGCCGCGATGTCGAGGCACGGCTGCGACTGCGCCTCCGTCAGCACCAGGCCGGTCGTGTGCGCGCCGCGGAGGTCGTCGAGCCGCTTGCGGAGTTTGAGCTTCTGGCCGAAATCGAGGGTGCCGCTCACATCAGCGAGCCGCATCGCTTTGAAAAAGAATTTTTGTCCTGCGCGAGAAAGAAACTTACCGTGAGGAGTGATGCGTTGGGTGGATCCGGAATTGGTAAGCATGGATGTAGGCGTCCTCTCGATGAGGACCTAATTGCCAGAGCCATGCCATCAGGAAAATTCAGCGGTAATGGGCCTTTTTTGGCAGGCGCAGCCTCGCGCCAACCAATTGGGATGAGCCCTGTACGATTTGCGGGTCGCGAGTTTCCGTCGAAACGTTTCGCGCTGTGCAAAATCAGGCAGTTTGCCGCCCTAATGCACACGCTGGATTGGTTATTTTGCGAATGTTATACGTCATTGAGTTATCAACACATAAATCCTCCCACCGGGTTGTATCGCAATGAAACTATCGCTCGCCTGCGGATGCCACAGACCACCAAAGTCCAAACCACATCGTGAAACGACCGACGCGCCGATTGAGGCCACCCCCGAAGAAATACAAGGGATAAGAGATCAGCTCGCCGATATCGAGCAATCTCTATCGCGCCTGTGGGGTCCGACCATCTGGAGCCGCACCCCCGAATGCATCCAGATTCGCGCCGAAGCCGCCGATCTGATCGACCGGCACTTCGACGGAATCGTCGAGCAGTGGGGCGAGTCGATAGCTGCGATTATGCACGGCGGCTCTCCGCGTCCGGACAAGGGCACTGGGCCCGATGCCAAAGAACGGAGAGACAACATGGTCAATTCTCTCATCCGCTTTGTTGACCATGTGCGCGATCCCGACGACATCTGCACGTATGTCTATCTGCGCCGGCACTGCCAGGAGGGAATGCTCGCGCGGCTCATGCCGTCTCAGTTCAATGTCATCCATATCGCTCTCAAGCAAATCATTCTGAATCACATCAAATCCGCGATGACCGGTCCTGCGATGGAACGAGTCCGCGATCTGATGGTCGCGGCGATCGACGAGCGGCGCCTGATGGTCTCGCAGTTCTACATCGAATCGCGCGAACGGTTGATGCGCGAGTCGGAGGAAAAGTATCGCAACACAATCGACCACGCCCCCGATCCGATGTACGAGATCGAGCCGCACACCTGGATCGTAACCGGGCTCAACGCGGCCGCGCTGCGGCTCCATCAACTCGAAGCCGAACACAACGTTGACTACGCCAAGATGGAGATCATCGGGCGCAAGGTTCCCGACCTGGTGCCCGACGAGCTGAAGCAAGGCGTTATCGACAGCCTCGAGACGGTTTTGCGCGAGGGCTCGGCGCAGACCTCGGACTTCCCGGTGGGGCCGTTTTTCTTCGACGTAAACTCCGCGCTCATAACCTACGGCAAGAAACAATTCGTCCAGATGATCCTGCGCGACGTTACGCAGCGGCGCGAGATGCTGGACTCGCTGATCAAGGCCGAGCGGCTGGCGGCGGCGGGCACTTTCGCGGCTGGCGTCGCGCACGAAGTGAACAACCCGCTCGCATCAATCTCGTCGCTGGTTCAATCGATCCTGACCGGCGAGAAGGATCCCGAGCGGCGCACCACGATGCACACCATCCTGTCCCAGATCACGCGCATCTCGAGCACGCTCAAGGACCTGGTGAATTTTGCGCGGCCGACCACCGCGCAACGCAAGCCGGTCGACGTCAACGGCCTGATCGCCGAGACGCTGCGGCTCATCACCTACAACAAACGCTTCAGCGGTATCCGGGTCGAACCGATTCTCGCCCCCGATCTGCGCCGCGCAGTCGCCGACGACAACGAAATTCAACAGGTGCTGCTCAACCTGCTGTTCAACGCCGCCGACGCAGCTCCGGCCGAGGGCGCCGTCATCAAGGTGATCACCGAGAACCAGCGCCCCTCGCAGGGCGCCGACAAATCGCGCCGGGTCTTCATCAAGGTCGTGGACAACGGCATCGGAATTCCGCGCGAGCATCTCGAGCGCGTGTTCGATCCGTTCTTCACCACCAAACCTGCGGGCGCCGGCGTCGGCCTGGGGCTGTCGTTATGCCAGCGCATGATCCTGTCCAACCAGGGCACGATTCGCGTCGATAGCGAAGTCGGCCGCGGCACCGCAGTCACGATCACGCTGGCGGCGTCCGAGGAAACGGTGCGCGCGCAGCAAGCCGCGGAAATGGCGGCATCCTGAAGACAGTTGACGCGATTCGATGAACAACGAGGCTTCATGGACTGCACAGGAACGGGGACCTTACCGGCTGCTGATCGTTGAAGACGAACCCTTGATGCGCTCGATCATCGTGCAGCTCGCGCGCAGCGAGGGCTACGAGGTCATGGAGGCGCCGGCCGCTGAAGTCGCGCTGCACATTTTCGAAAAAGAAAAAATCGATCTCGCGATTCTCGACCTCAACCTGACCAGCGGCGGCAGCGGACTCGATCTGCTCCGCAAGATGCGCGAGCTCGACCCCGAAGTGATGGGCATAATCGTGACCGCCTATGCCAGCGTCGAGTCGGCGGTCGAGGCGCTGCACCAGGGCGCTTACGACTACATCACCAAGCCGTTCGCCAACGATCATCTGAAAAAGGTGATGCGCAACGCGCTCGAGGGCAAGGCGCTGTTCAGGGAAAACCGGTTTCTGCGCCAGGAACTCCGCGAGAAGTATCGCTTCGAGAGCATCATCGGCAAAAGCGACGCGATTGAAAGCACCTTTCGCGTGATGGAAAAAGTCGCGCGCACCGACTCGAGCGTGTTGATCACCGGCGAGTCGGGCACCGGCAAGGAATTGGTCGCGCGCGCGATTCATTTCAGCTCCGATCGCGCCAACAACCGATTCCTGCCGATCAATTGCGGCGCGCTGCCCGAGAACCTGCTCGAAAGCGAACTGTTCGGCTACAAACGCGGTGCGTTCACCGGCGCAGGCCAGGACAAAGTCGGTCTGCTCAAGGCCGCCGACAAGGGCACCATCCTGCTCGACGAGATTGGCGAGTTGCCGCTCGCGCTGCAGGTCAAGCTGCTGCGCGCGCTGCAGGAGCGCGAGGCCTACCCGCTCGGCGCCAACGATCCCGTGGCGTTCGACGTGCGCGTGCTGTGCGCCACCAATAAAAACCTCGAAGCCGAGGTCAAGGCCGGCCGCTTCCGCGAGGAACTGCTCTACCGAATCAACGTCATCAACATCAATCTGCCCGCGTTGCGCGAGCGCCAAGACGATATTCCGCTGCTCGCCAACCATTTCCTGCGCAAGTACGAGAAGTCGCTGTCGCGCACGGCGATGCGCTTTTCAAAGGGCGCGATGCGCCTGATGCTCAACTACGCGTGGCCCGGTAATGTCCGCGAGCTCGAGAACAGCGTCGAGCGCGCCGCGATCCTCGCCGAGACCGACGTCATCCACTCGCACGACCTGCCGGACAAGCTGCGCAGCACGTCGCCGGTGATCGCGAGTATCGAGAACACGGGGCTGACGCTGGAGGAGCTCGAGCGCGAACATATCAAGCGCGTGCTGGACAAGGTCGAAAACGACAAGGTCAAGGCCGCGCAGGTGCTCGGGATTCACCTCTCGACGCTGTATCGCAAGGTCCAGCGCTACCACCTCGACGACGGCGCCCCCGTACATCAGGAGCCTGCGCGCTCGGCGTGAGCGGCGGGAATAGACGTGGCAATCCGAGAGTCAAGGATATAGACTTTTAGAGAGCCGACCGGCTGCGGCCGGTCCGAGGAAAAATATGGATCTCTTCGCGCCAACTCACCTGATCATCATTCTGCTGATCATTCTGGTCATCTTCGGGCCCAGCAAGCTCGGCGATGTCGGCGGCGCGATGGGCAAAGCGATTCGCGATTTCAAGCGCGCGATGAACGAGCCCGACGACGCAGCCAAGACAGTCGCGAAGCCCGACGAAGCAAAGGCCGCCGAAGCCCCCAAGCCCGACAAAGTTTCCTGACCCGCCGCGACTCGCTGACTCTCACTGCTATTCCAGCATGACGTTCGATGACGCGCGTTCAGAAGCGTGTGCACTTGCGCTTGGCGCTCTTCACGAAATCGTCTTTGTGTCATCTCAAGCGGAGCTTGGCTTTATGAAACGATACATACTCACTGGTACGCCGGGATGCGGGAAAACCTCGATCATTCGATCGTTGGAACTGGACGGTTACTCTGTCGTCGAAGAAGCCGCGACCGATATCATCGCTCGGCGACAGGCGCAGGGTATCGCTGAACCGCACTCGCGCGCCGCTTTCATCGACGACATCACGAATTTGCAAAAGCAACGACAAATGCAGGCGTGTGGTCTGGCCTCGCCCGTGCAGTTCTATGACCGGTCGCCGTTATGCACCTACGCGCTCAGCCGCTGGCTTGGCTTTCCGATCTCGACAACTCTAGCCAGTGAAATAGAACGAATACGAGAAGAGCAGATTTATCAAAGGCAGGTCTTCTTTATCGAGAACCTGGGATTCTGCGCGCCAACCCAGGCAAGACGAATCAGTTTCGAGGACTCATTACGGTTTGAGAAAGTCCACGAAGAGACCTATCGCACTTTCGGCTACGAATGCATAAGAGTCGCGCCGCAGGAGCTAGCCGCGCGCGTCGAACAAATCAAGCGCTATATCCTGGCTGCCGGCTAGCTACGCGGTGGAGGCTGGCGCACTCGTCGCGGGTATCTGAAAGCCTGACCGCGCCAGATACCTGGCGGGGAAACGACTGTTGAAGACGAATCCGCAAATCAACACGACCATCGGCAGCCCAAATCCGAGCGCCACCCGGCCGAGGACTCCGCCGACGACGACACCGGTCGCAGCGATGCCGACGTTGACGCGTCATCAATCCGCACCAGACCAGGGTCATGATGAGGTTGAGCCGGATAAAGATCGGATTACTCCAGAATTCAGGCGGCGCAGTTTCGCGGGCATAGGCCGCCGTGAACGGTCGGCCGATCAATACTGAGCCCCAAGCGGCCGCGGCGAAGCTTGACCATACGACGACGGCGTTGTAGGTCGGGAACCAAATCGCCGCCTGCAGCGCAATGGTGAGCACTGACGCGATCACGAAGAAAGCCAGCGGCGTCCAATCCATCAGTTTGATCGAGCTGCCGCGGCGCCGCATCACCGCCAGATACATCAGGCACAGAATCAGCCCGCCGCCTGCCGCCATCCGCCAGTGATTGAAGCCGGATGAGACGCCGTAGAGGATCCACGGCGCGAACGCCATCAGGCCGATTGCACGATCCGAAAGTTTTTTCGGTTCCGGCACGCGCTCACTCTCCTTCGCAGATAATACTCCTCGCGCTGTTCCGTTGTGAGGATGCCTTGCTGCTGCAAATGAACGGGCGGCTCATTGAGAGCCGCCCGTCAAAAAGACCTCGCGACGCGCGCGAACTACTTGCCGCGGATGCGCGTTCGCCGCATCTTGCGCAGCCGCGACTTCGCCTGATGCGGATCGCTCTTCTTCTTGCGCGCAAGTTTGCGATTGCGCCGGTTTCGCTGCTTCGATGCTACCTTCATTGGTTCTCCTGGCCGGGATTAGGCGGCGGTGCGGATCCGTTGTACGCCTGGCCGCCGAGAGTATGCGGGGGCGTGAACGCGATCGGGCTTATCGCCGTCACTTCCGTTGCTGCTTCTCCCTCGTCCTGCGCGATTACCCGCCCCAGCGGTTCTCCGCTCGTAACGGGACCGTCGATCGCCGGTGCCACATCGTACACGACCCTCACCGCGGCAGCATCCGCCTTGCGCACCACTAGTTTGAGATCGGTTGCGGCGACCGGTTGAATGAGCGGGCCCTCATGGACCTGCACGTGTACCGGCAGCGGCTGGCCCGATCTCAGCAGGGACACCGCGGTAAACTGGTCGAAGCCCCACTCCATTACTTTGGCCGCCTGCGCGAAGCGCTGTGCATTCGAGGGCGCACCGAGGATCACCGCGATCAGCCGCATGTCGCCGCGCTTGGCAGTGGTAGTGACGTTGAACCCGGCCTGGAAGGTAAAGCCGGTCTTGAGCCCGTCGCATCCTTCGAAATGCCCGATCAGATGATTGGTGTTGTTCAGGATGCAGACGCCGTTGTCGAAATCCATTCTCTCCTGACCGGACCACATCAGCAGGTTGGTCTCGCGGATTATCGCGCGGCCGACGGTGGCGAGGTCGTAGGCGTCGGTGCGATCCGCATCATGGGTCGGGCGCGGCGGCAATCCATCGACGGTCTGATACAAGGTGTGCGTCATCCCGAGTTCTTGCGCCCGCTCGTTCATCATGCGGACCATCGCCTCGACCGACCCGCCGATTTTTTCGGCGACTGCGACCGCGGCGTCGTTGGCCGACTTGACCAGCGCCGCTTTCATCAGTTCGCGCAGCGGATAAACGTCGCCCTCCTTCAGGCCGAGGCGCGAGCCGCCGGTATGCGCGGCGCGTTCGGAAATCCTGACGGGATCGTTGCCGCTGAACCGGCCCGCATTGATCTGTTCCTGCGCCACCAGCAGGTTCATCATCTTGGCCATCGAGGCCGGCGGCCACTCCATGTCGGCGTTGTACGCCATCAGCACGCGGCCGCTGTCCGCATCCTCGAGCAGCGCGCCTTTGTAGAGAGGACCGGCCACCGCCCTGGTCTTCCGCTTCGCGTGCGACGCCTTGTGCACGCGGCGCCATTGCGCGCTCGCGCCCGCAGGCGACGCCGCCAACACAATCGCCGCGCTCAACATCAGTGCCGAGCCAAACCATGCTGCCGATTTTAATTTAACGATTGCCCACCTCCACCTGCCCGATTCCACCGCCGGTGTCTTCTCTACAATAATCCGATTCGCCACGCTTAAGGAATGCGTATGAAACTGGTTGATTCGGCCGCGCCTTTCGCGCCGCTGCTTTCGACCTGTTGCAGAATCGCGAGGTTGGTGCGCGCCGGCGTGTAATCGGGAATCTCGCCAACCAGTTCCGTCCACTCCTGGCTCGCTCTAACGTAGTTGCCTTCCTCGGCGTAAATTGCGCCGAGCGTGTTGCGCGCGTCCGGTTGACTCGGATCGATCTGCAGCGACAGCAGCGCTTCCTGCTCGGCTTGTGCGAGCGCTCCGCGCCGTTCATAAGCGAGCGCCAGGTTGAAATGCGTCTCGGGCCGCTCCGGTCCGAGCAGCGCAGCCAGCCTCAGCACCTGAGTCGCGTCTCGCGTCTGCCCGCCTTCGAGGTAGAGCAGCCCAAGGTTCAGGAACAGCTGCCAGTCGTCGAGGCCAAGACTGATCGCCTTCTGATACTCGGCGAGTTCCGCGCGATGCTCTCCGACCACGCCGTACGCGAAACCCAGATGATAATGTGCCAGCGCGTTGCCGGGATCGTCGTTAATCACGACGCGATGGCGGCGGATTGCCTCCGGGTAATCTTCCATTCCAAGGAAATAGTCTGCCAGCGGATCGCAGACCTGTTCGTCGTAGGAACTGCTTTTGGCGCTCGCCCGCGCGCTGATCGGCGACTGGATTACCAGCGCGATCAGGGCCAACAGACAAATGCTCAAACGCCGACAGCTCAACTGCTTTTTTCATCTCCCGCGGCCCGCGATAACCCGCAGGAAGGAATCTGATGTTAGCAGGAATTTTCGCTACAAAAAAACGCGCAGCGTGCTTTGAGAAGCCGCGCGCAAAGAAAAATAAAAAAAGGCGTCGTGCCTAGTCGCGGACCGGACTAAATCCGGGTTTGCGCGACCGACCGAACGCCGGAGGCAAAGCCATCTCTGCCCCCCGACCCTGAATGGATCGATGTCTGTTGGGTGATTCGAAACAGGGCGACCGTTTCGCGCGGTCGCCCTGTCGAATTGTCCGTCAAACTGTTACGGATTGGCCGGAGCGCCGGTTCCGCCGGTGGCTCCAGTCGCGCCTGTCGCGCCCGTCGCGCCAGTGGCTCCCGTCGCTCCCGTCTCGCCAGTGGCTCCGGTTGCGCCGGTCGCGCCGGTCTCGCCCGTAGCCGCCTTGTGGTGATGATGGCGACGATGATGCTTGGGGGTCGCGGCCATCGATGCTTCCGCCGCCGGGGCTGCCATGCTCGCTTCAGCCGCTGGCGCTGCCATGCTCGCCTCAGCGGCCGGTGCCGCCGGGGCCTGCGCGAACGCCGGCATCGCCATCGCGGTGGCGAAGAAAGCTGCGGAAAGAACTGAAAGGGTGCGCTTCATACTCTTGGATCTCCTTGATCTGGGCGGCCCTTAATGAGCCGCAATTGACTATTAAGGGTATTGCTATACCTGTGCCATCGGGGTGACGGCAAGATCCGCACGGAACGACACGGCTTTTTCTTCGACGCCAACGCTCCGCAATGACCCAATCGGTCTATCGTCTATCCGCTTTGCGTAAACGTTGCCTCGCTTCACGGTTGCCCCGAACCAACCTGCCCTCGCCCCTGGCGCTCTGCTCTTAGCTCGCGGTAAAGCGCTATGAGTTCCTTAAACGCTCGCGCGACCACTTTGAGATTGGCGCCCGACTGCTCTCCGGTCAGCCGCGGCAGATGCTGCACGTCGACTTCCTTTACCTTTGCGTTACGGCCTGCGAGTCGCGCCATTAATTCGGTCGAGATCATCGCGCCATGCGCGCGCAACTCCATCCCCTCGAGTTTCTCCCGCTTGAACAATTTGAAGCCGCAGTCGATATCGCTGATCGTGATGCCGAGCAGGACTCGGACCAGGATCGTCCATGCCTTGCCGTTGATCCTGCGCATCAGATGATCGGCGCGACGCACCCGGCGCCCGGCAACTACGTCGTATTCGGGGACGAACGGCGTCAACCGCTCCAGGTCTGAAGGCTCGAACTGTCCATCGCCGTCGCACAGCAGAACGTACGTCAGAGTCGCGGCCCGAATTCCGGAAATCACCGCGCCACCGTAGCCGCGGTTGACAGGATGGCGTACGACCTTGACGTGCGAGTTCTCCGCGGCGAGCCGCTCGGCGATCTCGCCGGTGCGATCGCGGCTGCCGTCGTCAACGACGATTACCTCGTAGTCGTCTGCCACGCGCGGCAGCTCTGCCACCCACGAGCGTACGACGCGCTCGACGTTGCCTTCCTCGTTATGCGACGGCAGGAAGACGCTGATTCCGGGAAGTCGGGCTGGAGCACTCACGTCGGGGTTTGCGATCTAGTCGCCAAGCTCGCGGTAGCCGCCGCGAAAAAACAGCAGCGGTCCGCCTTCGGCGGAAGTCTCGGCCTGCTCGATCTCGCCGAGGTAAATCGTATGGTCGCCGCCGTCGATCGCGGTCGTCACTTTGCACTCGAGGTACGCGAGCGCGCCGTCGAGGATCGGGGCGCCGTTCGCGCCGATTTTGTAACTCACGCCTTCGAACTTGTTGCCGCCGCTGACCGCGAACTTGCGCGACAGCCCTTCCTGGTCGGCGGCCAGTACGTTGACGGTGAAGATTTTGCTTTCCTCGAAGCACGGATAGCTCTCGGCCTTCTTGTCAACGCAGACCAGCGCCAGCGGCGGAACCAGCGACACCGACGTGAACGCATTGGCAGTCAGGCCGTGCAGCTCACCCGAGCTGCGGCGCGACGTGATCACGGTAACGCCGGTCGCGAAGTGACCCATCACGCGCCGCAGTTCGTTCTTTTCGATCGCCATCCAAAATCTCTCCGCGGCGCGGATGCTATCAGACGATTTTGCTCGATCAAAGCAGACAGCGGGGTCGCGTCAGTCCCATCCCGACCGATCGCGCGCGACGACTTGCCTGCCGCCGAGATAAACGTAGTCGAGATCGAGCGACGTCAGCGGCCGATCGTTCGCGTTCACGCGCACTCCCACCGGCGACGCGATGAAAATCGTGTGATCGCCCGCGACGCGGCTGTCTGTCACGCGGGCTTCGAGCGCGATCATCGCGAGCTTCAGCCACGGCACCGCGAGGGTTGGCGACAGTTCAAACTCGATCGAGTCGAGATTGTTGTCGCGGCGCGCGCGCGGCGAATAAAAGTAGTCTTCGAGCTCGCGCCCGCGGCGTCCCACGATGTTCAATCCGAATGCGCCGGTCCTCGCGATCACGCGCGTTGCTGAGGTGCGCGTTATCGACCGCCGCCGTGAACATCGCGGGCTCACCGGAAACCTGCGCGACCCACGACGACGACATCCCGTGGCATCGCCCGTTCTCCTGCGTGGTCAGTACGTATATTCCGGTAGTCAGGGCGGCCATCGCGCGCGCGAGATTGTTGTCCATACAATGAGTGCTCCGGGATCGTTCGCCGGCAGATTGCTGTTTGAAGCTACTGTAGAATTGACTTGGCACCAAGCTTCCACAAAATAGAGAATGTGACCGCGAAGCTGGAGATTTGTTTGAGGTGATGGGCAGGACTGTTGGATCGTTCGCCGCCGCGCTGATTGCCGCGACTATTGCACTGATGTGCGACGCCGACTTTGGGCGAGCGGGACCCGCGGCCGCGATGGCGCGGCAGGATACTCCTATCACTGCCGGCGACGCGGAACAGGCCGGCACATTGCCGCCGCCTCCACGCTACGTTCCGGGCGTGAAGTATGTCGATCCCGGGATGGGAACGCCCACGCCGGTCGATCCGTGGGCCACTCCTACGCCGACCGCGACTCCGACGCCAAAACCGATTCCGCAGGTGAAAATCGACGGCGTCCGGACCGGTCGCGTGCCGACCCCCGGTGAGATTCTTTTCGACAAGACGCGCGACATAGCTTTCATGGATCCGCTCAATTGGTCGGTAATGATCTACAAAAGGCGCCACCAGCTCACCGTTTACTACAAGGGACGGCTGTTCAAGGACTACCACGCCGTGTTCGGGCGCAGCTTCGAGCCAGGCACGAAACTGTGGGAGGGAGACCGGCGCACGCCCGAAGGCGTTTACACGATTGTCGAGAAGCATCCGAGCCGCCGCTGGGATTGGTTCCTCACGCTGAACTATCCAAACGAGATCGACCGTCATCGTTACGAGCAACTGCGCGACGGCGGCGAAGTGCCGCGCGAAGAGGGCCGTCCCATCGGCGTCGGCGGCAGAATCGGAATCCACGGCACCGACGAGCCGGAGCTGAACTCCGGCAACATCAACTGGACCACGGGATGTATCTCGGTGGACGACGAGGACGTCGAAGAGCTCAAGCGCCTCCTGCCCAAGGGCACGGTAGTAATAATCAACCCCTGAGCAGCGCGCGCGAGGAAGGGCAAATCACTTGATTGAATGTGAAACCCGCCGTGGGTTTCACGCTTCCCTGGGCAGGGGTGACCCCTGCACCCAATAACAAGAAAGGATGCGGGACTTCGTCCCTGTTAGAACTGGTGTGGTGAGGGTGAGGGGTCCGGTTCTTACCTCGCCTGTTATTTCACGGAAGAGGCGGCCGGCCGCATCGCGGCCGGTAGGTCAACCGAATCAGCACCGCCGCGCGGCGTGACCTCAAAAGCGGAACAGTTTACTCTCGGTCAAACCGAGGGTTTCACAGTCCGCTGTGCTGGAAGCGGCCGCTGCGCTTTAAGTAGTGGGGAAAGGAAATGCGTGTCCTTGTACTAGGAGCTGGGGCGTCAAGGTGTGCCGGATATCCGCTGGCTAGCGAACTCGTTTCCGAAATTAAGCGAGAAGCAGATTCTGGATCGAGGTTCTTCGGAAATTTCACTAGTGCATGGAATCGGTGGGAAAGCTCAGTTAGCCGCTCTAGCGGGCTTCTGCGGCTTCTGTTGCGCAACCCGAATCCGGAAGTGGTTTTATCCGTTCCCGATCTATTCAACGCGGCTTGGGATGCAGAACTGAGGCAGAACTTCGCGGATGCAAGGCGCGTTCTAAGAGGGGAAATCGGCGCAAAAGAAGGTGCTAAAAGGGCTGGTCGACGTGCTCAGATCGCTCATCAGTTTCAAGACCTGATGGTCGCGAAAGAGCGTTTCCCCGAATGCATTGATTGGTTCTTTCGCTTCAGACATCGCGAGGACTCGAAACCGGAAAACAAGAGTCGCCGCGATTACTTGCGCGATCTCGTCTCTAACTTAGAGAGTGGCGACATCGTAATAACGCTCAATTGGGATACAACAGTTGAACGGACATTACTTGAATATCGCCGATGGAATCCCCGCGACGGGTACGGATTTGCTAGGAAGCTTGCTCAAAAGACTCGAGCGAGACTGGCACCCTCCGAGGTTACTGTGTTGAAGCTTCATGGATCGGTAGGCTGGCATCGTACTCGAAGCAATCGCCTATATTTCGATTCTAGGCATGGATACCTGAAACATTTGGCGGTCCCGACGAAGGCCGGCGAAATCCTCCTCTACGACCCCATCGAGGAGGATGTTCTTGGCCCTCCAGGAGACTCTTTGCTCGCATACCCATCTTTCTTAAAGCAGCTTACGGGCGAAGAAATGCAGGAAATATGGCGCGTCGCGAATCAAGCAGTGCTCACAGCCGATTCTGTGGAAGTATGGGGTTACAGCCTGCCAGAGAGCGATCTTGCTGTACGAGCTATTCTCGGTCCCTTGAGGTCGCGCCTCCAGTCCCACTCCATTTGTGTTCGCGTACACGATCCGAGCCGGGACGTCCGCACTCGCTGGAAAGATTTTTTGGGCCGTTTCGCCAAAATTGACTCTGCGTCACTCGGTCGTTGAGCCAGATGAAGAATCGCGGCTATATCAAATGGCTCTAGTCGCTCGTGGTGCTGAGCGCGCCGGTCTTCGCAGAGATTCGATGAAGCCGCTTGTCTATGCCCGCAGGTCGAGTTTCGTCATTGAGCCGAGCGCGCCGTTTCATTTCGACGGCACCTTTCATAAGCCTTCTCGCTTTCCTGCTCCGCTTGACGCCTGGGATCCGGGGAAATTCTGGACTGCGATGCGGGTCGGCGCGGCGGTGTATGGACTCAGAATCACAAATTTTGGTGTCGCGGCGCGGCCGAAAATCCGCGTCGATGTATTCCACAATCGCAAGCCGGCCGCGTCGGAGTTGAAAGCTATCCGCGCGGAAATTTCGTGGCGCTTCGATCTCGAAACCGACTTGGCGGAGTTCAACCGGGCGGCGCGAGCAGACCGGCGCTTCGCGCCAATCTTTCGCAGATGGCGCGGCAGCCGCAGCGCGATTGCCCTGAGTCTCTATGAGTTGATGATCGTGTCTATCGTGCTCCAGAATGCGACAGTGCGACGGACCGTGCAGATGATGAACGCGCTCCTGGAGGCATTCGGCACGCGGATCACGTTCGATTCGCGCACGCTCTATGCGATCTGGCGGCCGCGCGACATGCGTGACGTGTCGGAACATGAGCTGCGCGCGCTGAAGGTCGGCTATCGCGCCCGGTTCATCAAGCGCCTGTCCGACGATTTCGTGGCCGGCACGGTCGACGAAACCGCAATCCGTTCTATGGACCTCGAGTCGGCGCGGCGCGAACTGATGAAGCTCTACGGTGTCGGTCCGGAGACCGCGCAAATTCTGCTGTATCCCGCGTGCCATCGCTGCGGTCCGATGCATCATATCGCGCCATGGCAGCAGAAGATCTATTCGCGAATCTTCTATGGACGCCGGCTGATACCCGCGACAAAGATTCTCGCCGATCTCAACCGCCGCTACGGAATGTGGTCAACGCTGGCTGTCAGTTACGTCTGGGAGGACCTGTTCTGGTGGCGCAAGCGCGGCGAGCAAATCGTGTGGCTGGAGCCTGAGATCCGACTGTGAGCAGTGGCCACAGTTCAGTTCCGATGAAAGGGTTAGGGGTGAACTATTCAGCCTGACCTCTGCGGACTTTCTGTGCTACGTGTAAGGTATGCGCCAAGATGCTGCCCCATACTCGCCAAGCCGACCCGAAATCGGGCGATCCAGCTTGCAGCATATTAATTTTGACGGAACGAACCCACCGATGGTGGTGGAGGCGTCCCAACACCACAACTAATGGTAGGAATTGCTCTTTTCGCCTCTTTTCGACCATTTCTTGAATTCAAGGAGCACCATCCATGCGGCCAATCAAATTCAACGTTGGAATTCCCAATAACGATCCGGCCGCGGCGTTAGCGACCGCGCGCCACGCCGAGGACCTGGGATACTACTCGGTCTCGATCGACGATCACTTTTTCATGCGCGGACTGATGGCTGACCCGCGCGCGCCTCACTACGAATGCTTCACGATGCTGAGCGCGGTCGCGGCCACCACCAGGAGCATCAGGATGTTGCCACTGGTCACCTCGATGTCGTATCGCAACCCGGCGCTGCTGGCGAAGACGATGGCGTCGCTCGACAACTTGAGCGGCGGCCGTTTCATCGCGGGACTTGGCGCCGGCTGGTTCAAGGAAGAATACGACGCTTACGGCTTTCCGTATCCGTCGAATGCCGAGCGCATCGAGCAGATGGGCGACGGTATCAAGGTGCTGAAGGCGATGTGGACGCAGGACGAGCCGACCTATCACGGGCGCTACTTCAAAATCGACAAGGCCTACTGCGATCCCAAGCCCATCCAGCGGCCGCATCCGCCGATCCTGATTGGCGGCGGCGGCAAGCGCGTGCTCGAAATCGCGGCGTATGAGGCGGACGTCCTGAATCTCAACCCGCCCGTAACCAAGGGCTACGTTGATATCGTCGAAGCGCTCAAGTTCGATCGCGGTAAGGTGTTGAAACGAATCGAGATGATTCGCGGATTTCTGAAAGCGGCGGGCCGCGCTCCGGACGCGCTCGAGCTTTCGGGTGGAGGATTTGTGCTGATGGCCAAAGATCGTGCGACTGCCGACGCGATGGCGGCCGCGACTGCGCAGTCTCTTGGAATCGAGAACAACGACAGCGTGCGTAATTCGCTGCAGGTGATGATCGGCACGCCCGACGACATCAAACGTGAGCTCGCCGAGCGAGTCGAGAAGTTCGGCATGACCTACTTCTTCCTGAACTTCATGATGCCCGATGCGATCGATATGTTCGCGAAAGAAGTGATGCCCGCGTTCGCGCGCTGAAGCGGGAGAAAAAAATTGAACAAGACTGCTGGCGAATACCATTTCACGCGACTCGAGACGGTTGTCTTCGGCGTCGGCAAAGTCGAATCGCTCGGACGCGAATTGTCGCGCCGCGGAGCGAAGCGCGCGCTGATCGTGACCGGCCAGACGCTCGGACGCTCCAAGCTGCTCGACACGGTCAAGAATGCGGCCGGTCCCGCATTGGCGGGAGTGTTCACCGGCGCCGCGCAGCATGTGCCGTCGCACACTGTAACCGAGCTGGTGGCGGAGGCGCGGCGAGTCGGCGCCGATGCGATGGTGAGTTTCGGCGGCGGCAGTCCAATCGACACCGTGAAGAACGCCGCGTGGCAGCTGATGGGCGGTCGCGCCGGCTCGCGCACGATCGATTTCAGCAGCGCTGCTGCAGAATCGGGCGCCGGAGGCGAGATTCTGCATATCGCGATACCGACCACGTTGTCGGCGGGGGAGTTCACGCCGGCGGGCGGCGTCACCGACGAATCGACCAAAGTGAAGGGCGGAGTCGCCGATCCGCGCCTGCAGGCCAGGGCGGTGATCCTCGATCCGACACTGACGGTTGAAACGCCAGCGTGGCTATGGGCCTCGACCGGGATGCGGGCGCTCGATCACGCAGTCGAGGGTTCGTACTCGACCCGTCATCAGCTGGTTACCGACGTGCTCGCGACGCGCGCGATTGCGCTGCTGACCGAGCACCTGCTGCCGTCGCTGCAGACGCATGGCGACGACGAACTCGAGCATCGCGTGCAATGCCAAATCTCCGCCTGGCTCTCGATTTTCGGCATGTCGAACACGCGCGGCGGAATCTCGCACGCGCTGGGTCATCAGATCGGCCCGATGTGGAACGTCCCGCACGGCATCACGTCATGCATCACGCTCCCGCACGTGATGCGCTTCATGGCCGGCATCGCCGCAGAACGCTTCGGACCGATCGCGGAAGGATTCGGCGTGCGCTTCGACGCGAAGAGTCCACGCTCAGCGGCTATGGAATGCGCCGATCGCACGGCCAAATTCATCGGCAAGTTCGAGGTACCGACGCGGCTACGCGACGTCGGCGTGCCGCGCGAGGAAATCTCGCGAATCGCCGGAACGGTCCTCGAAGAGGTGAAGCGGGCAAACACGGTGGGCGTCGAGGTAACGCTCGAGCAGTTGGTCGGAATCCTCGACGCCGCGTATTGAGGAAGAACTGCAAGCCCAGTGCTGGCGGCGCGCGCCGTTATGCTATCGAGCACATCAGCGAGTGGCCGGTGGCGGAATCGACGCGTACGTTAACGGTGTCGCCTGCGAGGACGCCCTCGATGCCTGCGAAGATTGCCGTCTTGAACTGCGGCGTCTTGCCCGCCATCATACCGCCGCCGCGCCGCGCCGGTCCTTCGACCAGCACCGGAAACTCGCGGCCGACCATCGCGCGATTGCGCGCCAGCGACATTTCTTCCTGAAACGCGATCAACGCCGTGAGCCGGCGGCCCTTCTCTTCATCGCTGACAGAATCGCCCAGCCGGAAGGCGCGGGTATGCTCGCGCAACGAATATTTGAACATGAACGCGGCGTCGTAGCGGACCTCGCGCATGATCGTCGTCGTCGCCTCGAAGTCGGAATCTTCTTCGCCGTGAAAGCCGACGATAATGTCCGTCGAAAGCGCGACGCCGGGAATCGCCGCGCGCACGCGCGCAACCAGGTCGAGATATTCCGCAATCGTGTAGCCGCGTTCCATCGCGGCCAGGATTCTGTCCGAGCCCGACTGGATAGGCAGATGCAGATACGGCTGGACCTTCGGTTCCGTCGCCATCGCCTCGATAATCGACTCGCTCATGTCGCTCGGATGCGGTGACGTGAAGCGAATCCGCTCGATCCCGTCGATCGACGCGATCATCCTGAGCAGTTCGCCGAAGCCGATGCCTCCGAAGCGGTACGCGTTGACGGTTTGTCCGAGTAGCACGACCTCTTTCACGCCGCGCGCCGCGAGCTCGCCAATTTCGCGCATCAGATCGTCCGGCGGAATCGAGCGCTCGCGGCCGCGGACGTACGGCACCACGCAGAACGCGCAGAACTTGTCGCATCCGCGCATCGCGGTCACGTAGGCGCGCACGCCGCCGCCGTAGTCAGGCGTGATGTCGGCGTAAGTCTCGGCGCGATCGAGCCGCACGTCGATCGAAGCGTCGTAGCCGGTATTCCGAATCATCTCGGGCAGCCGGCGATAACTGTCAGGCCCCGCGACCACGTCGAGGAACGCGGCCTTTTCCATGATCGCGACGCGATTGTGCTGCGCCATGCATCCGAGCAGCCCGAGCTTGACCTCCGGCCGCGATTGCTTGAGCCGCGCGAGCTCGCGCAGCCGATGCAGCACCTTCTCTTCGGCGTGCTCGCGAATCGCACAGGTGTTGAGCAGGACCACGTCCGCATCCTCGACGCGGTCGGCTCTGACGTAACCGGAGCGGCGCAACACGGCGCTGACCGTTTGCGAATCGGCGACATTCATCTGGCACCCGTAAGTCTCCAGGTAAACCCGCGGATGCGTTGAAGTTGCGATGCGATCGTTCATTGGACGAAAAGAAATCTTAGGCTACCCTACCATTCCGTGCGAGAGCAGCGGAGGCCATCGTTCGAGCGGATGGAAGCCACCTTGCTGGCGTGCCCGCAGTGCAAGCGCGCGGTGAAGGTGCGCAAACGGCTCCTGCTGGTGCTGCCCCAAGGCGACAAATATCTTTACGTATGCCCCGACTGCGGTTCGACCTGCGGCGAAACAATCGAAACGCCGCCGCCGATCGCGCGCTAGCAGTGGAAAGAGAACTTGATTTCAGTGAAACCCGCCGTGGGTTTCACGCTTCCTTGGGCAGGGGTGACCCCTGCACCCAATGATAAAACAAGGATGCGGGACTTCGTCCCTGTTAGAACTTTTTTTTGGAGCGTCCTGCTAAGGTTTGTCGCGCATGCCGTCGAGGTCGCGCATCGCGCGCTCGAGGATTTCGCGCACCTTGTCGATTCGCTCCTGCGACGCCGTCTCGCCCGCCACCGCCCGAAACGCAGCCTTCACCAGGCGCTCGGCGGGACCGCGAATCTCGGCCGCATCGGGGTCGATTGCGTGGCGCCATCCGGCCCATCGCCGCGCCCGCCACCAGATACGCCGCACGGTCTCGTCCTCGCGCTTGAGTTCCGCGGCGCCGGCGTCGGTTATCGCGTAAACGCGCTTGCCTTCTTTCGAGTCCGAGGAAATCAGGCCCTCATCTTCGAGCTGCTGCAGCGTGGGGTAAACGGTGCCGGCACTGGCGCTGTAGATTCCGCCGGAGCGCTCTTCGAGCTGACGCATCAACTCGTAGCCATGCTTGGGGCCGTCGGCGATCAGCGACAACAGCGCGAGCCGGACTTCGCCCGGGCCGAAGAATCGCGACCGCATGCCCATCATGCCGAATTCCGCCCAGTGACCGCGTCTTTGAAAACGTCGAGTTCCGCAAACCATCATGATTAACCTCCAAAGTGTCTGTTGAATGCGCGGTCGCGGTTCGATCGACCTGCCGCAACAACGTCAAACATGATGGAAGGCATATCGTACGATATAGTTTCAGTCAATCCCGAGACACGAACAGATCGAACACGACGCACGCCTTTCCTGATGATCGGCAGGCTTGGGCGTTATTAGCCCATGACGTGCACAGACGCAGGCTCGATCACGTACGTCACCCGCTTCTCACCCGGCGTGCGGAACGGATACTTGTCCTGGTTCAGGTACTTCTTGGCGAGGCTGTCGATATGCGCGTCGGCATTCTTCTCGTCTTCGCTGATGACCGGTCCGCGTATTCCCACGTAGCGATAAGGATTATCCGGATCGATGATTGCGAGCGCGACCTTCGAGCCGACCTTCATATTGCGCGCCTTTACCCGCCCGCGCGCCGTGTTGATACGGATTTTTCCGTTGGTGTAGTCGAACCACACCGGAGTCACTTGCGGCGACCCGTCGGGCATCACTGTTGCGATACTCGCGAGCGCCTTCTTGGTGGTGAAGAGGTCGAGAAATTTCTCGGGGATTGCCTTCGATGCCATCGACGTTACTCCTTGATGTGACGGGTCTCGGTTCAGACTAAACGATCACTCGCTTGAGGCAACCGTCAAAATGAGATGCGATGTGCGCCGTCGTCGCGACAAAATGCCGGATGAATTTGACACCTATGTTTGCATGCGTTAATAGCCAAGTCTAAGCTCAAACCTTGGAATGCGGCGCGGGGGATTGACCAATTGCGCCGAGGAGTGTTTTGCGATGGCGTTGTTCACGAAAGAGCCCGAAAAAAATCCGAAAATCCAACCCGCGACTACCCCGCAAACTTCATCTATATCGCCTGCGCCCTGCATCGTCATCGTACGCACCCACGACGCCTCCACGAGCGACCGCGCCCGCTCCCGCCGAGGGACGCGCCTATCTCGATCGAGGATCGAAAATCTCCGGCAAGATTTCGTTCGAGGGTCCCGCGCGGATCGACGGCGAGGTCGATGGCGAGATCAACGGCAAGGACAGCATCACGATTGGCGAGTCCGCCGTGGTGACCGCTCACATCCGCGCCGCGTCGGTGTCGGTCGCCGGCAAGGTCAGCGGCGATATCTCCGCGACCCAGCGAATCGAAATCCGTCCGTCGGCGAAGGTCAGCGGAAACATCACGGCGCCCGTGCTGTCGGTGCAGGAAGGCGCGCAGTTCGAGGGGCATTGCTCGATGCAGCCCGAGGGCATCCGCGAAGACCGCAAAATTACCGTATTCCCCAAGGAGGAGCGCGTGGCGCAGGTCGCCGGAGGGCAGAAGCAGGCCTGATTTGCCCGGCCGGCTCAGCCAGTATAGTCCGCGTTCCCATTTTCCGATGATGAAGAGAATCCCGAAAGTCCCCTCAGGGGAGACGCCGTAAAATGCATATCCCGCCGAATTGGGGGACGTTCTTTGCGCTGATTGTTTCGTTCCTGGTTTTCTGGTTTATATTCAGCCGATTATTTTTTCGCCCTTTCCTGAACCTGCTGTCCGAGCGCGAGCGCAGATTCAAGGAGTTGAACGACCGCACCGAGGAATTGATCAAGCAGGCGCGCGCTGCCGAAGAGGAACGCGAGGCGCGGCTCGCTGAGAACCGAGAAAGGACGCGTTCGCGCGGCGCGAGACCGAACGCCGCAAGGCCGAAGCCGAAGCCGCGCAAATGATGGAAGCGGCGAAGGCCGAAGCGCGGGAGGCGCTCGAGCAGGCGCGGATGCAAAATAGAAACGGAACTCAAAGCGGCGGAGCGCGAACTCGAGCAGATGGGACATAGCTCTCGCGAGCGAGCTCGCCGAGCGCGTGCTGGGCCGCCCGCTCAACGGCGGTGCCGCGACCGGCAAGAACAACTAGGCAACTGAACAACTGAAAACCGATTCGACAACTGATGAAGAAGTGGATCACATCGGCGGCGATTCTCGCTGCCGCTTTTTTTCCGCAGGCCGCCCTCGCCGCCGAGGAAGCGGGCGCGGAGCACGGCTCATGGCTGCTGCTGACCTTCTTCGCGATCAACTTCGTCCTGTTTGTGTGGGTGCTCGTTTATTATGCGGGCCCTACCGCGCGCAAATTTTTCGCCGATCGCGCCGTCACGATTCGCACCGCGCTGTCGCGCGCATCGAGCGCGTTGGCCGAAGCCGAAGACCTGGCCAACAAGGCGGCTGCGCGGATGGCCGCGCTCTCTGCGGAGTTGAAGAAGGTCGCCGACGAGCTGGAGCAGGAGACCGCGTTCCAGGTCGCCAAGGTCGCCGATCTGGCGAAATCCACGGCCGAAAGAATCCGCCACGACACCGCGCATCAGCAGTTCCGCACTGTCCGAAGCGGCGCGTCGCCGCGTTCGCGCGCAGTTGGCCGAATCCGCCGCGACGCATGGCGCGCGATCTGATCAGGCGCAATTTTCAGCCGGCCGATCAGGGCCGGCTCATCGACGGCTTCATGGACAAGCTCGCCCCGGGTGACCGCGCAATGAAAGGTTCGCGAGTCGCCAAGCGCTACGCGCGCGCCTTGCTCGACCTGGCCGACAAGGGCAACGAGGAAAAGTGGGGCGCCGAGCTCGACCGGCTGGCCGCGATGGTCGAATCGCCCGAGCTTATCGAGCGCCTCGCGTCGCCCGAGCTGTCCGATCAATCGCGGCAGCAGGCGATGGCGAAGATTGCCGAGCGCCTGAATCTCAGTTTCCCGCTGCGCTCGTTCGCGGTCGTGGTGGCGCGCCACGGACGCATGCGCGAGATCGGCGCGATCGCGGAGTCGTATCACGACTTGCTCGATCAGAGCGATGGGCCGCGAGCGCGCGACGCTCACCTTTGCGATTCAGCCGTCCGACGCCGAAGTTGCGCGCGTGGTCGGCGGACTCGAGGCGATCGCGAAATTGAAAATTATCCCGACCGTCAAAGTCGACGCCGCGCTGCTCGGCGGTGTGACGGCGGAGTTGGGCGGAAAAATCTACGACGGCAGCCTTGCAACTCGCCTCGCGGAGGCCAAGCGCCGGCTCGCAGGCTAGCCAGGAACAACGACATCTATATGGCGGACATCCGACCATCAGAAATCAGCGAAATCCTCAAGAACGAAATCAAGGGCTTCGAGGGCAGTATCTCGGTGCGCGAAACCGGCCGCGTCCTCTCATGCGGCGACGGTATCGCCCGCATCTACGGCCTGCAGAACGCCGCGCTCGGCGAGCTGCTCGAATTTCCGCATCAGATGTACGGGATGGTGCTCAACCTCGAAGAAGACAACGTCGGCGCCGTGCTGTTCGGCGACCCGCAGGCCATCCAGGAAGGCGACGAGGTCAAGCGCACCGGCAGAATCGCCGAAGTGCCGGTCGGCGAGGCCATGCTCGGCCGCGTCGTCAACGCGCTCGGCCAGCCGATCGACGGCAAGGGCCCGATCAAGACCACCGAGACCCGCCGCATCGAGATCAAGGCGCCCGGCATCATCAGGCGCCAGCCGGTCAAGGAGCCGCTGCAGACCGGCATCAAGGCGATCGACGCGATGCTCCAGATCGGCCGCGGACAGCGCGAGCTGATCATCGGCGATCGCCAGACCGGCAAGACCGCAATCGCGATCGACACGATCATCAATCAGCGCGGGCAGAACGTGCATTGCATCTATGTCGCGATCGGGCAGAAGCGTTCGACCGTCGCGCAGTTGGTCGAGACGCTCACCAGCACCGGCGCGATGGAATACACCACCGTGGTCGCCGCGACCGCGTCGGAATCCGCGCCGCTGCAGTTCATCGCGCCTTACAGCGGCTGCACGATGGGCGAATATTTCCGCGACAACGGCAAGCATGCGCTGCTGGTTTACGACGATCTCAGCAAGCACGCGCAGGCCTATCGCCAGTTGTCGCTGCTGCTGCGCCGCCCGCCCGGCCGCGAGGCGTACCCCGGCGACGTCTTCTACCTGCATTCGCGCCTGCTCGAGCGCGCCGCCAAGATGAGCGACGAGAAGGGCGGCGGCTCGCTCACCGCGCTGCCGATCATCGAGACGCTGGCAGGCGACGTTTCGGCCTACATCCCGACCAACGTCATCTCGATCACCGACGGCCAGATAATTCTCGACAACGATCTCTTCAACTCGAACGTTCGTCCCGCCGTCAACGTCGGCCTGTCGGTTTCGCGCGTCGGATTCTCGGCCGCGGTCAAAGCGATCAAGCAGGTCGCCGGCACGCTCAAGCTCGACCTCGCGCAGTACCGCGAGATGGCGGCCTTCGCGCAGTTCGGCTCCGACCTCGACGCCTCGTCGCAGCGCCTGCTTGCGCGCGGCGCGCGGCTCACCGAGATGCTCAAGCAGAATCAGTACAGTCCGCTCCCGATGGAAAAAGAAGTGCTGATCATGTTCGCCGCGAAAGAGGGCTACTTCGACAAGCTGTCGGTCGAGCAGATTCGGCCGTTCGAGCTGGGACTGTACGCCTACTTCGACGCGCGCCACGCCGACCTGCTGGCGGAAATCCGCGACAAGAAAGAGATCTCCGACGACCTGGCGAAAAAGCTCAAGGCCGGACTCGACGCCTACGAACAATCGTTCCTCGCCGAAAACAAAACGGACGCGCCCGCGACGGCGGCGTAGTCGGACTAACGCTCGACGATGGCATCGCTTAAGGCAATCCGGCGCCGGATCGCGTCGGCCAAATCGACGCAGCAGATCACGCGCGCGATGAAGCTGGTCTCCGCCGCGCGTCTGCGGCGCGCGCAGGAAGCGCTCATAATGCGCTGCCCTACAGCGAGGCGCTCGCGCGAGTCGCCGATTCGCTGCTCACCTCGGAAGGAATCTCGGTCGGCCCGGTCGAAGGCGCGCAAAAGAGATCGCTGCTGGTGGTGGTCTCGTCCGATCGCGGCCTGGCCGGCGGCTACAACTCGTACCTGTTCCGCGCCGCCGAAGCGGCCCAGCGCGAAATTCGCGGCGCGCGGCCTCGACATCGCACTGTTCGCGGTCGGCAAAAAAGCCGTCGATCATTTCAGTCGCACCAATGTGCCGGTCGCTCTCTCGCGAGTCGACAATATTCCGCGCCTCGCGACTATCGCGCTCGCGCGCGACATCGCCGCCAAGATGCTCGCCGACTACAGTTCCGGCGCCATCGACGAAGCCGGCATCGTCTATACTCATTTCCACTCCGCCATTGTGCAGAAGCCGGTCTACGAGCGCCTGCTGCCGGTCAAGCCTCCGGGCGACGCCGGCATCAAGGAAGGCGCAAGCGTCGACGCCGCCGTGGCGAAATCCGAAGCCGGCAAAATCGACTATCTGGTCGAGCCGTCGCGCGAGGAACTGGTGCCGGTCGTGCTGCGCGGATATCTCGAGGCCAGCGTCTTTCATGCGCTGCTCGAGGCCGAGGCGAGCGAGCACGGCGCGCACATGACCTCGATGGACGCGGCGACCAACAATGCCAACGACATGATCTCGTCGCTGACGCTCGAAATGAACCGCGCCCGCCAGGCGCAAATCACGCGCGAGCTGATGGATATCGTCGGCGGCGCCGAGGCCCTCCGCTGATGATACTTTCCGAATCTTCTTCATATCCGGTCCCCCTTCCTGCGCGGGAAGGGGTTAGGGGTTAGGTTCCGACGAATCAAGCACAGCTTCGGCAATAGGATAATCACCATTTATGAGTACTCAGATCGCTCCAGGAAAAATCAACCAGGTCTCGGCAACGTCGTCGACGTCGAATTCCGCGCCGGCTCGCTCCCGCCGATCTTCTCGGCGCTGCGCGTCAGCAATCCCGTCGATCAGCGACGAGGCCGGCAACCTCGTGCTCGAAGTGCAGCAGCATCTCGGCGAGAACACCGTGCGATGCATCGCGATGGACACCACCGACGGCCTCGTGCGCGGGATGGAAGCCGCCAACACGGGAGCGCCAATCGCGGTGCCGGTCGGGCCGGGGACGCTCGGCCGCATCATGAACGTGACCGGCAGCGCGATCGATGAGCGCGGGCCGATCGCGGGCACCTCGATGATGCCGATTCATCGCGACGCGCCGCCGTTCGACGACCAGACCCCCGAGGCGGAGATCCTCGAGACCGGCATCAAGGTCCTCGACCTCATTTGCCCCTACGCGCGCGGCGGAAAAATCGGACTGTTCGGCGGCGCCGGCGTCGGCAAGACCGTTACGATCCAGGAGCTCATCAACAACGTCGCCAAGCAGCACGGCGGCGTGTCGGTGTTCGCCGGCGTCGGCGAGCGCTCGCGCGAGGGCAACGACCTCTATCGCGAGCTCGCGGAATCGGGCGTCATCTCGAAAACCGCGCTGGTGTACGGCCAGATGAACGAGCCGCCCGGCGCGCGCGCCCGCGTCGCGCTGACCGGAGTGACGGTCGCCGAATATTTCCGCGACGAAGAAGGCAAGGACGTCATCTTCTTCATCGACAATATTTTCCGCTTCGTGCAGGCCAACTCCGAGGTCTCCGCACTGCTCGGACGCATGCCCAGCGCGGTCGGCTATCAGCCGACTCTCGGCACCGACATGGGCGAGCTCGAGGAGCGCATCACCACGACCAAGAAGGGCGCGATCACGTCGGTGCAGGCCATCTACGTGCCCGCCGACGATCTCACCGACCCGGCGCCCGCGACCACCTTCACCCATCTCGATGCCATCACCACGCTCGATCGCAAGGTGTTCGAGAAGGCAATCTTCCCCGCGGTCGATCCGCTCGGTTCGACGTCGCGAATTCTCGATCCGCAGGTCGTCGGCGACGAGCATTACAGCGTCGCGCGCCGCGTGCAGGCGATCCTGCAGCGCTACAAGGACTTGCAGGACATCATCGCGATCCTCGGGATGGAAGAACTGTCCGCCGATGACAAAACTGTCGTCGCGCGCGCACGCCGCGTCGAGCGCTTCCTGTCGCAGGCGTTTTTCGTCGCGGAGCCCTTCACCAACCTGCCCGGCAAGTACGTTACGCGCCAGGACACGGTGCGCGGCTTCGAGGAAATCCTCGACGGCAAATGCGACGACCTGCCCGAGCAGGCGTTCTACCTCGTCGGCACCATCGAGGACGCGCGCGAAAAGGCCGAGCGCCTCGCTCGCGGCGAATAGCGCGGGAATCCCACGATGGCCAAGACCTTCCCACTCAAACTCGTAACGCCCACCGGCATCGTCTTCGAAGGCGACGCCGAAGAGGTGTCGGCGATAGGCCCGCTCGGCGAATTCGGCGTGCTGCCTGAGCACATCAACTTCATCACCTCGCTCGTGCCCGGAATTGTCGAAGTCCGCATCCGCGACGACACCGCGATGCGCTGGATAGTGTCGGGCGGCCTGGCCGAAGTGAAAGACGGCATGATGACGGTACTAGCCAGCAGCGCCGAATCCCCCGAGACCGTCAACGCAACTATCGCAGCGGAGCAAGTCCAACAAGCCGACGAAAAATTTTCCAGCATGAGCTTCTACGATCCAGACTACGCAGCAGCCCAGGAAGCCCTGCAACTAGCCCGCGCCCGCGTCCAAGCCGCGACCCTGAAGTCCGCCCCGCACTAACTCTCCTGAGCGAAGCCGAAGGAGGTCTCCCGTGCCCAAGGAGGCGCGGAACCCACCGCGGGTTTCGCATCTGAGCGCTACGGACTGCCTGCTATTCGTTGTAGCCGAGGCGGTGGGACAGTTCGCGGCCGGCGTCCAGCAGGCTTGGGGCTATCTCGGCGGTGATTCGTTCCGGGCCGATTCGATAAGTCGGGCCTGCGACTGCGACTGAGCCTACGACTGAACGCGTGTAGTCGCGAATCGGGACCGCGACCGACGAGACCTCTTCGATGAACTCGCCCGAGTCCACCGCGTAACCGTCGCGCGCGACTGCTTCTAGCTGCGCGAGTAGCGTTGTGCGATCGACGATCGTGCGATCGGTGAAGCGCTTCAGCGACTCGGGCAGCGCGGATTTGAGCTGACCCTCGGCGTCGAAGGCGAGATGCGCCTTGCCGGCCGCGGTACAATGCAGCGGCAGGGTGATTCCGATGGGCGGTGTGATGCGCACGGCGCGATCTTCGGCCTCGGCGGCTTCGAGCGGTACGACGCCGTCGCGCCGGACGATCGCGACGTACGCGCTTTCGCGGCATTTGCGCGCGACGTCTGCAAGGATCGGGCGCGCTTGCCTGACGAGCCCCATGTGATGGATGTAACGGCGTCCGAGGTGCAGGCACTTGATGCCGAGGCGATAGTTCTCGGTAGCTTTGTTTTGTTCGATGTAACCGCGCGCTTCGAGCGTCGCGAGCAGTCGAAAGACGTTGTTCTTATGCAGCTTGAGCCGCTTGGAAAGTTCCGTCACGCCCAGTTCATCGACGTCGCCGAAGAACTGTTCGAGCACGTCGAGCGCATGCGCGACGGATTGGATTACGTAGTTGGTTTTGTCGCGTCGGACCATTTTTCGTTTTTCACTGTCTACGCTGGCGATCCGCAAGACGGGCGAACCGCAGTATGTAAAAGTGTTTTACTTTAAATGACGCGGCCGAAGTCTGTCAACGATGCTCCGAAAATTCTCGCAAAATTTCTCTAAGTAGCTGATATTTAACGATAAAAATAATCTATCAACAGAGCCCCAAAACAGGATTTCAGCATGCCCAGACAACTTCCCGCCGATTTCTTCAGGCGCGTCGATGACGACGATGATGAGGTATTTTACTCGGTCCCGCGACTCGTCACTCATATCGATGACGGCGCTATCGCGAAGGTCGGCGAGATTTACGCGCAATTGTTGCCGCAAGGCGGCGCGATCCTCGACCTGATGAGCAGTTGGCGGTCGCATCTGCCGCCATATCTCCGGCCGTCGCGAGTGGTCGGACTCGGGATGAATCGCGACGGAGATGGAAAATAATCCGGCGCTCACCGAGATCGTCATCCACAATCTCAATCGCGCGCCGCGGATGCCGTTTGCCGACGCCGAGTTCGACGGCGCGGTGGTCACGGTCTCGGTGCAATACATGACGCGGCCGGTCGAGACGTTCGCCGAAGTCGGGCGCGTGCTCAAGCCGGGCGCGCCGTTCGTCGCGACGTTTTCGAACCGGATGTTCCCGACCAAGGCGGTCGCGATTTGGCAGAGTCTCGACGACTACGATCACGGCAAGCTGGTCGGCAGCTACTTTATGGAGAGCGGCGCGTTTGAGAATATAGATTTCATCGATCGAAGCGCGCCGACCGCGCCGCCGTCGGATCCGATTTGGGCGGTGGTGGGATACAAGACGCGCGAGGGACAGAGTTGATCAAAAATCGCGGCATGCGTCATCTGGCGCTCAAGGTTTCCGACGTCGAGCGCGCGAAGGATTTCTACGTTCGCGTGTTCGGAATGAAGATGGTCTGGCAGCCCGACGCCGACAACGCGTACCTGAGCTCGGGATGCGACAATCTCGCGCTGCATCGCGGCGACTATGCGATGAAGCGGGCGCAGCGCCTCGACCATCTCGGGTTCATCGTGCCGACAATCGCCGACGTCGAAGCGGGATACGCGTGGGCGAGGAGCAGCGGCGTCGAGATCGTGCACGAGCTCAAGCATCATCGCGACGGCTCGGTGTCGTTCTACATTCGCGACCCGGACGGCAACGTGATCCAGGCGCTCTACGAACCGACGATCAGTCCGCAGTCTTTTCAGTAAAGCGTTACGCGGCTCTAAGACAGCGCAGTCCGCGCGGGAGAAACCGCATGATGCTCAAGGGGCGCGCGACCGCCGAAGCAACCGCAGCATACGCGAACCGGTTTCCGGAGCTGCCGGGACATTTCCGGCCGGCGCTCGGCGTGTCGGTTTCATCGATCGGAATCGGCACCTACCTGGGCGAACCCGACGACGAGACCGATCGCGCTTACGAAGAGGCGATCAAGGCGAGTCTGCGCGGCGGGATCAATCTGATCGACACCGCGGTGAACTACCGCTTCCAGCGCAGCGAACGGAATATCGGCAAGGCGATTGGCGAGCTGGTCGCGGCGGGCGAGATCGCGCGCGAGCAGGTGGTCGTCGCGACCAAGGGCGGTTACATCACGTTTGACGGCGAGGTGCCGGCCAATCCGCGCGCGTGGTTCGAAGAGCATTATGTGAAGACGGGAATCGTCGCGCCGGCCGATCTGGTTGACGGGTCGCATTGCATGACGCCGAAGTACATCGGCACGATGCTCGAGCTGTCGCGCAAGCAACCTCAATCTCGAGACGATCGACATCTACTACATTCACAATCCCGAGACGCAGCTCGAAGCGATCGAGCGCAAAGAGTTCCTCAAGCGTATCACGACGATTTTCGAGTTCCTCGAAGGCGCGGTGGCCGACGGAAAGATCGGCGTGTACGGAGCCGCGACGTGGAACGGCTTTCGCGCGGCGCCAACGGAGCGCGGATGGCTGTCGCTCGACGAGCTGATGCGAGCCGCGCGCGAGGTCGGCCGGCGACGCGCATCATTTTCGCGCAATCCAGCTGCCGTACAATCTCGCGATGCCGGAGGCAGTCACGCGCTCGAACCAATTCGTGCACGCCGGCAAGGCGACCACGCTTGCCGCGGCGAAGGCGTTCGGCCTTGCGGTTTCGGCGAGCGCGTCGCTGCTGCAGGGACAGCTATCGCGCGGACTGCCGCCGATAGTCGCGAATGCGTTCGGCGGCTTCGCGACCGATGCGCAAAGATCGATTCAGTTCGTGCGTTCGACGCCGGGCGTGGATGTGGCGCTGGTCGGAATGAAGTCGGTCGATCACGTTCGCGACACGCTCGAGACGGCGCGCAAGCCGCCGGCGACGGTCGAGGAGCTGATGCGATTGTTCCAGCAGGGCGAGGAGCAGTAGGAGCAGGATGGAACTAACTTCATTGAATGTGAAACCCGCCGTGGGTTTCACGCTTCCTTGGGCAGGGGTGACCCCTGCACCCGATAATAAGAAGGGATGCGGGACTTCGTCCCTGTTAGAACTTTTCAGTTTGTGCGATTCGCCTGCGCGGCGGCGCTCGAAGCTCCGACGCCGTGTTCGTAAACGAGTTCGCCGCCGGTCTTGCCCTGGTAGAGCAGCGCGCCCGCCGCGACTATCGCCACGATCAAGAACGCGATTCGGGTGCGTTCAAGCCGGCTCGATAACTCGAGCATCACGCGCCACGCGGCAAGAATCAGAAACGCATACATCAGGTACTGCCCGAGAACCGCGTGGGACAGGTAAGTCGCGAGCGCCGTTTGAGGATGAAAGAATCTGCTGCGCGGCAGGCGACATCGTGTCCCAGAGCCGGTCGGCTTCCGCGTCGCCGGTGAAGTATGACAGGACGCTGGCGGCCGCTCCTCCGATCATCAGCAGGAGCGACGTGCTCCGAAGCTTCTCGCCCCAAACTGATACGAAAGCCCGCGCGGCCGCGCGAGAGCAGGATCGCCGCGGCGGCGAGGATTTCCGCGGCGATCCCGAAGGTCAGCAGCGCGATCGTGAAGTGATCGACGATCGGATGCAGATGATACGTGCTGACCAGTTGAGCAAACATGAATCTCGCCTCCTCATCTATTGGTTCGTCGTCACTTACTCGACGACGGTGACTTTCATCTTCATGTTGCCGTGGCCGGTGCCGCAGTAGTGGTCGCAGATGACGGTGAAGTCGCCGGCGGTGTCGGGCGTGACGGCGACATCGGTAGTCTTGCCGGCGGGGATGTCGGTATCGATTTGAGCGGCTTCGACATGAAGCCGTGCACGCGATCGGAGCTGGTCAGCCGCAGGATCACGGGCTCGCCTTTCTTGAGCGTGATCTCACTCGGCGTGAATTCGAATTTCTTCGCGGTGATCTCGATCACTTTCGGATTGTCGCTCGGCGCGGGCGAGATTGGTCTTCGGTGCGACGGCGGCCAGCGCGATTCCGCATGCGGCCGCGAGAAGCATCGCAGTGACGATCTTGTTCTTGAATGATTGTCGTTTTCATTTTCTTACTCGTCCTTTGCGTCGTTGCTTCCGTGTTTGAGCATCTGATCCATTCCGACGGTGCCCGAGAACTCGGCCGTCGCGAGCTCGACTTCCTCGATCTGCAAATCGCTGCCGTCGGCGTTGCCGTTGACGCGCCGGATTCCCAGGTCCTTGAACGGCTGCGCCTTGTCGAAGGGCATCGGCTTTTTCGCGGGCGTGGTCGCGGGGTCGGGGAAAGCGAAGATCAGCGAGCGCGCCGCGTACATTTTCGTGGTGCCGGCCTGGTGAAAGTTCTCGCGATGAATATGGCCGTAGAGCACGGTCACGTTTTCATACGGCGCCAGCGCGTTCATCACGTCGTCGCCGTCGCTGGTGAACCATTCCCATTCGGGCTTGAGGTCGAACAGCGGCCGATGCGTGAACACGATGATGGGCGCGGTTTTCGGAAAGCGCGCGAGATCGGACTTCATCCAGGCGAGCTGCTCGGCGCCTACCACGGGCCGTCCGGCGGAGACGTTGTCGAGCGCGATGAAGTGGACGCCGCGATGGTCGAACGAGTAATGGGTCGGACCCATGAACTCGCGGAACATGTCGCCACCGTCGAGCGCGGCGTCATTCTCGCCGGGCACGACCTTGATTTGTGCGCCGCCGATTTTGCCCGAGATCTCCTTGAACAGCTTGAAGCGTTTGGCGTGCTCGTCGGGCGAATCGGCGTCGTGGGTCAGATCGCCGGTGACGATGACCAGGTCGGGGCGATTTTTCAGCCCGTTGATTGTGGCGACCGCGCTCTCGAACGCCTTGGTGCCGAGCGGGTCGGGCGGCCCGTTGAATCCGACGTGCGTGTCGCTCAGCTGAATGAACGAGAACGGCGCGGGCGCCTCGCCGTTGAGCTCGGCGAGAGTGCGCGCGATCCCTTCAGCGCCGGCGCTGCGCGTCAGCGCCGGAAAGACGCTGTAGAGCGCGCCGATGCTGAGGGCGGTTCCCGTGACGCGCAGGAACGATCGACGATCAAATTTGTTTTCCATCTAAGAATCACCTCGCGCTGATGTGCGCTTTCACCGAACATGACTCGGCAGGTGAGAGAAAATTCCCGCGATTGAGGCGCAAAGGCGGTCGGGAATAAAATTGGCGCGCTCGCAGTCTGGAACTAAACGAGGACAGGCGGGCGAAAGAAAAGCGATTGCCTGACGAAACCAAAGCCGTCGATTTCGACCGCACGTTCCTCCCGCATATGGATGCTGCGTACAACCTCGCGCGATGGCTGGTGCGTGACGACCACGACGCACAGGACGTCGTGCAGGAGGCCTACCTGCGCGCGCTCAGGTTTGCGGCGGGATTTCGCGGCGGCGATCCGCGCGCCTGGATTCTCGCGATCGTGCGCAACACCGCGTTCACCTGGCTCAAGCGCAACCGCGGATCCGATTCGCCGACTGAATTCGACGAGCAGATGCATGGCGGGTCCACCGAGGAGAGCGGCCTGGAGGCCGACGCCGTTCGCAAGGCCGACGGCGCGATGATTCGCGCGGCGCTCGACGAGCTGACGGACGAGTTTCGCGAGGTGATCGTGATGCGGGATATCGAGGGACTTTCGTACAAGGAAATCGCCGACGCGGCCGACGTGCCGATTGGGACCGTGATGTCGCGGCTGGCGCGCGCCCGCGGCAAGCTCGCGCGTTCGCTCCAGGAGCGAATCGCGAAGGAGCGATGACGTGAACTGCGACGACGCGCGACTGCTGATGCACGGGCATCTCGACGGCGAGCTCGACCTCGCCGCCGACCTGGAAGTTCAGCGGCATATCGAGGAATGCCCGCGATGCGCGAGCGAATATGCCGCGATGCGCGCGATGCGCACGCGGCTCAAGGATGAGGCGTTTCGGTTCGAGGCGCCGGCGGCATTGAAGGAAAAGATTCGCCGCGCAATCCCCGCGTCGCCGCGCCGTCGCGCGCAACTGCGTATCCGTCGCGGCGCGGAACCTGGGTGCCACGCGCGATCCGGTTCGCGGTACCGATGGCGATTGGCGCGATGCTCGCGCTGGTTATCGCGCCGCGCACGATTGGTCCGTCACTCGACCAGCGCCTCGCGGGCGAAGTGGTCGCCAGTCACGTGCGATCGCTGATGGCGGCGCATCTGATGGACGTCGCCTCGACCGATCAGCACACGGTCAAGCCGTGGTTCAACGGCAAGCTGGATTTCTCGCCGCCGGTGACCGATTTCGCGAAAGACGGATTTCCGCTGGTGGGCGGGCGTCTCGACTATATCGAAGGCCGGCCGGTTGCGGCGCTGGTGTATCAGCATGGCAAGCACGTGATCAACGTTTTCATGTGGCCGAGCGCCGGCGCCGCGACCAGCGCGGAGCGAATCGAGACGGAACATGGATACAACGTCGAGCAGATGATCGTCGCGGGGATGAATTGCTGGGTGGTGTCGGATTTGAATCAGCAGGAGCTCGACAAGTTCGCGGAGCTGATTCGCGCCAAGGGCTAAGCGCGCTTTTCTCGCGCCGAAGGCGGGCTGCGAATAACTCATCATTCGCGGGTTGCGCAGGTGGGGCGCGACTGAAAGAATGCATCGGTTGCCGCCCTCGGATTGTAGGCGGCCTCCACCTGCCGATGCGCCGCGTCGAGACAATTTTCATCGTTATAGCGATCGCGTTTTACGCCTGGTTCCTGACGCATTACGGGCCGCGGGCAGGTGATTGGCTATGTGCGGATGGCGGGATGGGGGCTGGCGCTGACGATTTCGCTCGAGGCGTTCGCGCGAATCGCGAACACGCTCGGCTGGCGCGTCACGATTGAGGACTATCCACCGAAGCTCAGGTTCCTCGAGTTGTTTGCGGCGCGAATCGGCGGCGAGGCGATCGACTACGTGACGCCGTCGGCGCAGCTCGGCGGGCAGTTCGTGATGGCGGTCGATGTGCGCGAGAAATTGCGCATGCCGGTGGGACTGGCGACGGTAGTCGTCGCGTCGCTGGCGGAAGCGGTCGGGCAGATCGTGTTCATGTCGATCGCGCTGGTAATCTCGCTGCGCCTGATACCGGTGGCCGCCAATTTGTACTGGGCGATCGTAGGCGGGTTCGCGCTCGCGGTGGCGCTGGCTGGCGGCTTCTTCTTCGTGCAGATGAAGCGGCCGTTTTCGCATCTGTGGCGCGCCGCGACCAAGCTCGATATCGCGCGAATCAACACCCAGGAGATCCGCGAATCGGCCGACGAGGCCGACGCTGTGTTGCTCGACTTCTACGCTCGCCATCGCGGCCGGCTGATCGCGTCGTGCCTTTGCTACGCGGTCGCGTGGAGTCTCGGCCCGCTCGAAATTTACATCCTGCTGCGGCTGCTGCATCAGCCGGCGTCGCTGCAGATAGCGCTGCTGGTCGAGGCGGTTGGGCTGCTGATTGAACGCGCGACCTTTCTGATTCCAGCCAAGCTGGTAAGCCAGGAGGGCGGCAAGGCGCTGATCCTCGGGATGCTCGGTTATCCGCCGGGAATAGGCTTCGTGGTGGGGTTTCTCCGCCGAATCAAGGAAATGGTATGGGTGTTGTTCGGGCTGATTGCCCTGATGATACATCGGATGGTCGTGCAGCAGCGCGATGATATGACCAGAGAAGCATCGGCGCGGCGCGACTCTGTGATGAAAATGCAACGAGCACAAGGAGAGCAATCGCTATGAGGAAATTAACCGCCCTGGTTGCGGGGATGACGCTCGCAATGACCGCGCTGCCCGCGGCCGCCGGGGTTGTCATCACGCAGAAGCAGCACGTGACGAGCGGGACCAATACTCGCGACTCGGAACAAACAATTTCGGTGCAGGGTAACAAGCAGAAGATGGTGACCGAGCGGCACACGATCATCACGGACCTCGACAAAGGGATGATGTACGTGCTCGATCCGAAGGCGAAGACCTACTTCGAAATCGAGTTTCCGCCCAAGGGGCCGATGGCGCAGATGATGGCGGCGAGCCAGAACTCGGCGATGAACTTCAAGGCGGCCGGCACCACCCGCGACATCGCCGGCTACAAGTGTAAAGACTACGACGGCGGCGGGCACATGATGGCGGGCGACTATACGGTCAAGGAATGTTTCTCCAAAGACGGCGCCCGGGGCCGAGGAGTTTACGGCGTTCGAGAAAAACATGGCGGACAAGCTCAAGAGCGCATCCACGAGCTACGCCCAGCGGTGAAATTCCAGGCGGAGTGCCGCTCGCGCTGGACTCGACGATGAAGATGGGGAACGTTTCGATTCCGGGAATGGCGCCGGAGCAACTGGCCAAGATTAACGAAATGATGGCCAAGCGCCCGCCGGTCACTGACCAGCCACGGTGGTCGAGAAGATCGAATCGAAGAAACTGGCGGACAGCGATTTCGCAGTTCCGGACGGCTTCACCAGAAGGAGATACCCAGCGCGCCGGGATCGGGTGCGATGAAGATGAAGCCGGGCGCAATGAAGATGGCGCCACCCGCGGGCGCACCCAGCGCGGGTGCACCAGCCGCGGGCGCGTCACCGGCAGCACCCTGACGCCAGTCGCGAGTGATTGAAGAAAAGAAGAGCGGGGTCCGTCGGGGCCCCGCTCGTCGTTTCAATCCAACGCGAAAAACTACTCCGTTGCCGTCGCCGACGGCTGCTCCTTGGGCGCGTTGAGCGCCGCGCACGCATCCCAGAGCCATTTCGCCGTCGAGAGTTCGTCTTCGGCGAATAGCCGCAATGCTTCCTTGGTCGAGAGATCTTCCTTCAACAAGTCGGCGAACTCGCAGATCGGTTTGATCGCATCCTCCGGCTTGCCGACGCGCTTGGTGAAGCTGAGCAGTTTTTCGTTGTCGGGAATCGACGGATTGCCGGAGATATGCGGTGTACTTGCGCCCGTCCTCGGTAGCCATCGCTCGCACCTCACCGCCGAGCTCCGACAGGC
Source organism: uncultured delta proteobacterium (assembly GCA_963805315.1). Classification (GTDB taxonomy): domain Bacteria; phylum Desulfobacterota; class Binatia; order Binatales; family Binataceae; genus Binatus. The sequence continues at coordinate 94,442 of CAWDTQ010000013.1, read as the reverse complement.
GCTGCGCGAAAATCCGCGAATGATAGGCTTCGCGCTCGGCCACGATCCGAATGCCGGTGCGGATGCAATCGGTCGTGCACACTTCCGCCCACGCCGCGAACGCTTCGCCGCCATTGGCCTCGCCCGCGCGAACCTTGTCGAGAAAACTGACGACTGCCGCGCGCTCGGATTTGTAAGTGCGGCCGAAGGCCTTGAAACCGCCGCTGCCATTGCCGTTGGTGGTGGGCGCACCGGCTTCGAACGATGCCATCTCGGACTCGAACGTTGACTGGGAAATTATTCCCTTGCGATAGGCTCGCAGCAATTGTTTGAATTCAAAATCGCGACTCATCGGACGTTCCTCCGGATTGCCTGCACCGTTCCTGATTAAACGAGCGTTCAGATATGTAGAAACCCAAAGCATAAGGCGGCGTCCGCGGATGTGTCAATTGCGGTTCTGTTAGCGCCCACGCGCCGCTGGCTTCGATGCGATTATTGCCGCATTATCGACGCAATATTTTCCGAGGTGCACGCGATGAGTGAATTCAAGCGCAGCTTCGTCCGGACCAACGGGATCAATATGCACGTGGTGGAGAGTGGCGACGGCTTTCCGGTGGTGTTCTGCCACGGCTTTCCCGAGATGTGGTACTCGTGGCGACATCAGATGAAGGCGCTGGCGGAGGCGGGATTTCGTGCGATCGCGCCCGACCAGCGCGGCTACGGCGAGACCAGCCCTCCGACTCGGATCGACGCATACACGCAGCGCAAACTGGTCGGTGACATCGTCAGCATGCTCGACGCGCTGAGAATCGACAGGTGCGTGATCGTGGGGCACGATTGGGGCGGGATGGTCGCGTGGAACATGGCGATGATGGCGCCGGACCGCGTCGAACGCGTGATCGGCATCAACACGCCGTTCATCCCGCGCTCGCCGATGAAGCCGACCGATGCGATGCGGGCGATGGCGGCGGGCGGCTTCCACTACATTCTCTACTTCCAAACGCCAGCGGCGAGGGCGGAACTCGAGCGCGACGTTGCCCGCACGCTGCGCGGCTTTTACCAGGATCCGCCGGATATCGATCCATCCGAGATTCGCAAAGCGCCGCCCGGTGTGTGGGGACCGGCAGGCGGAGGTCTACTCGACCGGCTACCGGATCGCCCGCACGGAAAATTTCTCACCGACGAGGACTTCGAGGTCTTCGTCAACGCGTTTAAGAAGAGCGGCTTTCGCGGCGGCCTGAACTGGTATCGATGCATCGACAAAAACTGGGAGGAAAGCGAGGGGCAGGTCGATCGCGTCGAGCAGCCCGCGCTGATGATCACCGCCGAGCGCGACGTTGTGCTGCGCCCCGAGATGGCCGAAGGGATGAAGACCTGGGTGCCGAACCTGCGCAAGACCGTGCTGATCAAGGGTTCGGGCCATTGGACGCAGCAGGAGAAGCCGGCCGAGGTGAACGCGGCGATTTTCGATTTTCTATCAGATCTGAAAAAGTAAGCTGCTATTCCAGCGGAGGCGGCATTCACCGGCTCTGCGCAACTGTGGTGAACAGGCAAGCGTTCGGGAAGTTGCGATCCCAAAAGTACTCAAAGTTCTCCTGATGTTTCTCCTTCAGAACGTCAGTGTACGTAACAGTTCCCCAAATCCCGAACTTGAGCTCCCCCGCAACAATCTTCCGAAACGCTTGTTCGGGTGGAACACCGTCTAAACTCTTCGAGAGGATGTCTCTGACTGTTGCTGTGGTTCCGCCTGGTATGCTCGCACCTGCGCTTACCGAAGCAGCACTGACTTTGCTGGCCGGATCGGTTGATTCTTCGGTCGGCGTTGCGCTGGGAATTCCGGCGGAGAAAGACGATTCAAGGTTGTCGGCACGAGTTCTACCCGAATTGCGGTAACGCAATGTCAATACCGTATCGAGACTTAATGCAGCGCGAGGAGAACAGTAGATTGCATCTACATTGACGTGGGCAGCTTCGGCGATCACCACCATATCGCGAGCACTGCGCGCGGAGAGCTCAGCAGCGTCTGCCTGAGTCTTGGCAGCGTCCGCATCCGTCTTGCTGCCGTCCGCCTGGGTCTTGATGCTATCCGCTTGGGATTCGACCGCTTGGGAGGCTTGTTTGGCGGCGGCCGCCTGCGCCTGCACTTCTGAAATGGTTTGTTGGCTGATTTCGCGCTGCTTGCTAATGATCGTGTTGAGCGAAGCTATCGTGGTTACGTGCCTTCGATAGGCGTCGACTAACTTATACAAGACCCCAAGAGTCAGCACCCACAGCAACAGACTGGCGATAGAAATGCCGATGGCCACCTTTGTGCCGGTTCTGGTTCGACGCTTGCGCCTTTTAGTTTGCTCGGGTCGAGCGGCGACTTGGCCGGACAGACCGTTGCGCGCGGCGCCCAACACCTGGCTCTTGTCTTTTTCCTCCTCGGTCACGCGATCGTTTACTTCGCGTTCCTCGCTCTTGTTTCCCGACGGGCCAGGCGAGCCATTCTCCGCGCGCTCGAGCGAGGAGGCGGCGTCCAGGAGAAATGGGACCCTGATTTGCTCGGACGCAGCGGTGGCCTCCGGTTCCGCGGGCTTACTTGCTTCGCGAATTTGGCGCAGCATGAACTTCACGTCTTCCTTGCAAATCAAAGGTCCGAGCAGAGATGCGGTGGACAACGCCTTTAGTTCCTCAGGAGTCACCCGGAAGCGCTCGACGACTCCATGGTTGCGGCAAAATCCTTGAACGATTCCGGACTCGCCAGATTGAACGTCGAAGCCTGGGGTCTGTGAATTCTCGGCGGTTTCGAGTTCCGAGATTTGTTCTGGCTCTGGCTCGTCAACATCTGAAGCGCCCGGCCAAGCCTCAAGAAGCGTAGTTGCCTTCGAACGGCCGCCGCGCGATTCAGGAGGTTTTTGCTGCTCTTGTTCGCCAGGCGGCGAGGAATTGAGCGGCGCCTCTTTTTTTTGGAGCGACTTTAAGGCGTCGACCAGGTCGCGCACCACTTGTTCGGCGCCGACAGCCGCTTCGGTCACTTTCGGTTTGTCCACTACCCTGCGCTCTGATCCCGCGGTTGCGAGTTTTCCCTAAATTTCAAGCTTGCTCCGATAAACCTTCTGAGCTTCGCTCGAAACCCTGCGCCAGCGCCGAGAAGTCCTCGCGAAGGGTCTTCGCCGGTTCAAACGCGTTAGCGAGATGCGCGAGTCTGTCCTGAAGCGTCACCGCCGGTTCGAGCGCAGCGGCAAGCTGGCTTAGGCTTTGGCAGAACCCATCAGAAAGTTGATCGAGTTCCTGATCCAGAGCTTGCAGGGGGCCGAATTGATTCAGAACCTGTCGGAGCTGGTCCTGGAAACTGCGCATCGGTTCGAGCAGTTTGGCTAATTCCCTGATTTGCGTCCCAAACTGGCGCAGCGGTTCAAACACACTCCCAAGCTCCGAAAGCTGTCCTATGGGTTCCAGAACTGACGCTATCTGAGCGAGTTGATCTTGAAGCGGCTTTACCTGCTCAAACACCGCCTCGACCGCGAGCGTGGGGTGAAACGAAGCCTGCTTATTTGCCATTCGAGTCTATCCTCCCAACAACAGCCACTTTCATTGACCGTCGACTCGCTTGTACCTTGCCGTCAGGACACACCAATAGCAACTTGGCCCCTGTGGATTGTCGCGACGCCGCGGCTTGCGAGAGATGTATGTATTATACGATGCTGCCAAGTTGGCTAAACGCGAGCTAAACTTGTCTATTTGACGCATTTTTATACTTCTGCAACGATTCGCCACCAAAGGCTAGGGACGGATTAAAGATGGCAACTCAGCGAGCTTCATTTGAGCCCGGTCTGGCAGTATCGACGGTCTTCGAGCAGATAGGACCGCTCCAGGAACAGTTGGCGCAGATCAGGGTTATCCTCGAACCGATACAGCAGCTCTCTGAGCTTGCAAGCGTGTTCGAGCCTCTGCGCGAGTTCGAGGGACGGATCAGGGACCTGGCTAAAGTGCTCGCGCCGATGCACAACTTCCAGCACCAACTTCAGCAGGTCTTGAAGCAATTCTCACCGCTGGAAACGCTCGACCAGGAACTCAGCCAGCTCTGCGTGTCGTTCCGCGAGAGTCTGTCCCAGCTCGCCACTGCTCTCGAGCCCGCTGCAGCTCTTCAGGATCGACTCGCCCATCTGTGTACTGCATTTGAGCCGGCCAAGGCTCTTAGCCAGGAATTCTCTGCGCTGGCTCGAATGTTCGAGCGAAGCTCGACGAACCTGCCCCAGTAAGGATCGAAGCAGTCGGTCCCGCAAGTCAGTGGTCCCGTACCAGAGCATCGAACCGGCGATGCCGGAAACAGGCGAGAAGCCGAATGGATACGTAGCGAGAAGCCGGCGAAACTAAAGAAACGGGAATCATTGCAGCACGCGCGCGCTCGCGGCGGCTGGGGCAATCTGGCATCCTTCCTCTAAGACGATGTTGAGTCGGCGGCATCAGCTGTCGCCAAGTGAACGCCGGTCCGCCGATTTTCCTGGCGCGAAGTGCCGCGCGAGCCTGCGATTGTGGGAAAGGCACCAGGAAAGGCACGATGATACTGTTTGATATCAAAGCCGACCTATACGGGCCGCCTTCAAACGAGTACGGGCTGCCTTCAAACGAGCGGGAAGATTCTAACGCGTTTCGGGCCAGACTGGCGGTATCGGCAGTTTTTGACCAGGTCGAGCCTTTGCAGGCGCAGCTCGCTCGTATCGCGTCTTTTCGCGAACCGATGCAGCGGCTCGGCGAACTGGCGAGCGTGTTTGACGAGTTACGCAAGTTCGCGATGCGGGTCAGCGACCTGGCCAGAGTGCTCGAGTCGATGCACAACTTCCAGGACCGCCTTCGCCCGGTCCCGAACCAGTTTGCTCCGCTGGAGGCTCTCGATGAGAAACTCAAACGGCTTTGCGCGTCGTTCGCCGAACACTTGAGCGAGCTCGCCGACGCGCTCGGACCGGCGGTTACGCTTCAAGACCAACTCTCGTATCTAGCTAGCGCGTTCGAGCCGGCCAAGGTTCTTCGCGAGGAATTCCTGGGATTGGCCCAGAGTTTCGCAATGAGGTCACCTGCAATGTCGGACGGTCGGAACGGCTCATCGGGTGTTCCTCCACGTCGATAGGACCCGTTCACGCAAACGAGCGTCATGCTGTCGAGAAGGAAGCATAGGGCGCGGCGTTCGCGGAATTGTCAATTACAGAACTGCTATTCCGCCGGCGGAGAAACGCGTTCGCCGTTTTTCAGAATCAGGTACTGACGATCCGGTGCGTCGCAGACCGTGTCGGTTTGCACGATTCGCGCGCCGTCGGGTGCGTATTGCAGGATGTACGACTTGCGAACGCCGGCGGTGATGTTGGGGCCGGTGCGATGCGGCATCAGCGAGGAAAATACGACGACGCTCCCCTCGCGCACCGGCACGGCGAGCGCCTCGGGTCCGTCTTCCTCGCGGCACACGAAACCTAGTTTCGACACGCGATGCGCGAGCGTCCCGTGCAGATGGCCACCCGGAATCACCCACGGACAACCGTTGTCGAGCGTCGCGTCGTTGAGAGCGACCCAGCAAGTCAGGTACGCCTGCGGTTCGATGTAGGTGTAGCCGTTGTCCTGATGCCACGGGAACGGCTTCGGATATTCGGGCTTCTTGTAGACGGCCTGATCCCAGTAGAGGCGCACGTGGGGGCCGATGAGGTCGTGGCAGAGATCCTGAAACACGCTGCTCGCGGAGAACTCGCGCAATACTTTCGAAAGCTTGACGAGATGAACGGTGAACGTGATTCCGTCGGCCTGCGCGATGCCCATCCGGCCGTCGGGACGCGAGCGCAGGAACTCCTCCGCCTTCGCCTCGAACGGATCGATCGCGTCGCGGACGCGCTCGAGAGTCGCAGGATCGATCGCATTTTCGAGTACGAAGAACCCGCGCTCATTGAACGATCGCGCCTGCTCGTCAGTGATCAAGCGAAACGGCGCGCGCACAGGCGTCCACGTAAATCCATGATTCATCGGATGCAGCGCAGGGATCGCGTCGTCTGTTGATGAGAGTGTGCTCAAGGCTCCGGAATCTCCAGGTCCCGGCAGATTTTGCGAGCAAGATATTCCTTGACTTCGCGATGTCTCGGGACGGTAGATGACTTTCCGGCTCGCCGATTTACGTACACTGAATGAGCCCCGCCTTCTCTAAGAAATTCACATCCGAATTTTTCCAAATGCCGCACCAAGTCGCGACGCTTCATGAAACGTCAAGTTCAAATGGCTCCCGGATGACTTTTTCTTTACCGACGGATTCCTCCGCCAGCGTGCGATTAGCAGCCAAGACGAGAGCGACCGCTTCCTTGAGATTTGTACGAGTCTCACCCAACGTACGCCCTTGGGTATTCGCACCGGGTAGTTCCTCGACAAATCCGACGTACCCCCCTCGCACTTTCTTAAATACCGCGGTCAGTTTCATTGTTCTGCCTCGCGCGATCCGGTTGGCATTATATCATGGACCGATCACTTCGTGCTGACGCCGGTGGATTCGGCGAGATCGGAAAGACTTTTTCCGTGACGCTTTGGCAGCAAAGCAAGACCCGCGGAGCCCAAACAGCACACTGCGAATACAAGCGCAGACAACTGGCCCGTGGCTACCAATATTTTGAGATTGAGCGCAAACAATATCAGATCTAAAACGACAAGCAACGACGGAATCTCATTTCGAAGCATAAGCGTCAGACTCAAAGAGAGTCCACCCGTCCCCCAGGAAAGGTTGCTGTTGTTATGAGTCTGGAACCACATTGCGAGACACCACAGAGAATAGAGTAATGTAATTGGCCCTATGAAGCGGTTCTTCCAGGTAACAATTGCCGACAATACTCCCGGACGACGACTGTTAGCGTCTCTCAATATTATGGTCTCCAAAAAGTCAAAACTCACAATACTTCCAATGGATTCGTATAGATTTATTCGCGCCTAAAGCAACCGATTTGCTTCGTGAACTCGATTTAAGTTAACCAACCCGCCTCTTATTTTCTGGAAAACTGGAGTCAGTTTCGTTTCAGTTTGGTTCAATTTGAGCCTTTTTTCTGTAAGCCCCGGAAAAATGTGAAATTGCTCAAAACCACTATTAGTTGTGGACTTGCTTGTGCCCTACCACCACCGGTGGGTTCGTTCCGTCAAAATCTGTTTTCCTGGGATTCGCTCCATCCGGGTTTCGCGAAAGTTTCGCATTCCTGGCGGTGGCCCGCCCAAGGCGGGAGACAGGAAACCGGTACCGGCTTCGCGTGCGCGAAGCTGTCCGAGGTTCTTCCTCAGCTCGCGTTGCTCGCATCGTCAGAATGACAAGAACTGGCATCGAGATGTATTCTATCACCTCGTGATCACTTCGTGTTAGCGCCGGTGGATTCTGCGAGTAGTTCGGCGAGGTCGCGCACTCGCATGCTCTCTTCGAGCGAGCGCGACTTCACCGCGTCTTCCATCATCGTCATGCAGAACGGGCATCCTACGGCGATGCACTTGGGCTTGGCCTCGTTCAGTTGATCGAAGCGCTTCTGATTGATCCGCGTGCCCTCGTGCTCCTCCTTCCAGAAGCATCCGCCGCCGGCGCCGCAGCAGAAGGTGCGACTCTTCGACTGCTCGACCTCGGCCACTTCGGCGCCGGGAATCGCGCCGAGCGCGCTGCGAGCGCTGTCCCATTTGCGATTGTGGCGCGCCATGTAGCACGGGTCGTGATAGGTGATGCGCTCGTCGATCTTGCCGCGCGGTTTCAAGCGGCCGGCCTGGATCAGTTCGTCGATAAACTCGGCTTCGTGCAGGACAGTATAGTTTCCGCCGAAATCCGGATACTCATTCTTCAGGTTGTGAAAGCAATGTGGGCATTGAGTGACTATTCGCCGAGGCTTGTAGCGATTGAGCGTCTCGACGTTTTGCGCGGCCACCGTGGCGTAGAGGTATTCGTTGCCGAGCCGGCGCGCCGGGTCGCCGGTGCAAGTCTCCTCGCGCCCGAGGATCGCAAACTTGACGCCCGCTTGTTTCATCAAGCCCGAGAACGACTTGCTGACGCGCTGATTGCGTTCGTCGTACGAGCCGGCGCATCCGACCCAGTACAGCACGTCGATCTCTGACGGATCTTCGAGCTCGGCGATCTCCGGAATTTCGAGTCCATTCGCCCATTCGGCGCGCTTCTCCTGCGCGAGGCCCCACGGATTTCCCTGGTTCTCGATTCCCTTGAACGCGCCCGTCAGCTCGGTCGGGAACCTCGACTCCATCAACACGTCGTAGCGCCGCATGTCGACGATTCGCTGTATGTGCTCGATGCCGACCGGGCATCCCTCTTCGCACCATCCGCACGAGGTGCATCCCCACACCGCTTCTTCGGTCGCGACCTGCGTGATCATGTCGGGGCCGTTCCACGCGGGCGCTTCGGCGCCGGCGCCGTCTCCGTTCTTGCCGTTGGTCTTGGCCGCGAGCAGGAAGGGCGCCTTGTCGAGCAGATGCTCGCGCTGTTCGATCACGAGAAATTTCGGATTCAGCGTTTTGCCGGTATTGACGGTGGGGCAGTTGATCGTGCAGCGGCCGCATTCGAGGCACGATCCCATGTCGAGCAGTTGCTTCCACGTGTACTGCTCGACCTGCGAGACGCCGAAGGTCTCGGCGTTTTCGAAATCCTTGATCGGCGCGAGCCGTCCACGCGGACCCATGTTGCGGAAGAAAAGATTCAGCGGCCCGAAAATCAAGTGGCGCAGCTTGGTGAACGGGAAACAGAACAGCAGCGCGTACACGAACAGCACATGCACCAGCCACAGCCATCGATGGTAGGTGACGCCGGCGCCGAGCGCGCCTTCGATATTGTCCCACGACGCGTCCCAACGTATGCCCATTCGGTGAACGCGGGATGCGAGGCGTTGATGCGCGCGCCTTCGAGCATCAGGCCGGTGACGGCGGTCAGCACCATCATCGACATCGGGAACCAGTAGCCGAGCCGGTTTTCGAGATTGTCGCGCATCTTGTCGGCGGGCGGTTCGTTGAGCACGGTGGGTTTGCGAACGGCGCGCCGCATGCCTTCCATCAGCACGCCGAGGATCAGCAGCAGGAAGAAGGTGTCCATCGCGGCTTTGAAGTAGAGATAGAAGTCGCCGTAGTAGAAGTAGAAGTCGAGGCCGAACAGATCGAACAGGTCGCGCACGTCGCTGTTGATCGCGACGATCGTCGTGCCGATGAACAGTCCGACGAATGCGACGTAGAACGCGTAATGCATCCAGCCCCAGGTCTCGCGAATCACGTTGCCCTGGCCGAACGAATCGCGCAGCGACAGGAGCAGGCGCTCGATTGGATGGTCGAGACGATCGTCGGAGACGCCGAGACTCACCAGCCGGTACCAGCGGAGGCCGGCGTAAATGAACCCGGCGATCAGCAGCCCGAGCAGCCCGTACATCAGCACGATGAACGGCAGCGGGGATGTTCCACAGGATCTGGCGGGTGACTTGCTCGTTCATTTGCGCTCCATGGAAAAACCGGTGGCGAAGGTGCCTGTAACAGACTCTTAAATCAGACCATCGCGGATGAATTCAATCCACCGCAGGAACCTAACCCCTAACCCCTTCCCCTGGTGGAAGGGGAACCGGATTAGGCGATTCAATCGTGAATTGCGAGGCGGTCCTGCTCTACGTCTTCGAACCATGAGGCTAGTGCGTTGGTCATTCTCGATACGCGGTCGGGTTGTTTCGAGGCGAGATCGTTGCGTTCGAAGGGGTCGTTGACGATATCGAATAGTTGCGCGGGTGGCGGAGCGAGTTTGGCGTGCTCGGGCATCGGTGTGCGGGCGATGTCGTGGAAGTTCTCGGGGTTGTATTTGGATTGGATGTCCATCGCCAGGTCTTCGTTTGTTACCTGCATCAACTCGCGAATCGCGGGCCGCACGAGTTTCCATCGGCCGTCGCGCATCGCGGCGTTGCACTCACCGACGGGTGTGTAGCGGTTCCATTGCCAGAAGCGCTCACCCGGCACCTTGCCATGCTCGCCTTGTAGCGTCGGCATCACGTTGATTCCGTCGAGCTTGAGCTCGCGCGGCGGCTCGGCGCCGGCGAGAGCAAGGAGCGTCGGCAGCCAGTCGGTGAAATGAACCATGTCATGGACCTGGCGGCGGCCGTCGAGTCCCGCGGGCCATCGAATCACCATCGGGAGGCGGATTCCGCCCTCGTACACGAGCGCCTTGGCGCCGGCGAAGCCGCAATTGAAGCGGTCGGTGCACATCTCGCCCATCCCGCCGAACTGCGGCCCGTTGTCGCTCGAGAACATCACGATCGTGTTGTCGGCCAGGCCCTCCTGATCGAGCGCGTCGAGCACGCGCGCAATCCCGCGATCCATGCATTCAATCATCGCGTAGATTTGGCTGACCGCGGGCGTGAAGTTGCCGCTGGCCTTGTACGGCGCGGCGTCGGCCTCGGGCGCTTCGAAAGGAAAGTGGGGCGCGTTGTATGCGAGGTAGAGAAAAAACGGGTCGCTGCGATGGCGGTGGATGAACTCCGTCGCCTCTTCGGTGAAGACGTCGGTCAGGTAGCGGCCGTCGGCGCGGGAGATCGAGCCGTTGCGATCGAGATTCCACTGGTAGTAAGGCTGCCAGCCGCCGGAGAATCCGGCGAACTCGTCGAAGCCGCGACGGTTGGGATGGTAGCGCGAGTCGTACGCGCCGTTATGCCACTTGCCGACCAGCCCGGTCGTGTAGCCCGCGCGTTTGAGGAGTTCGGCGACGGTCAATTCGCGCAGCGCCAGGCGGTCGAGCCCGCGGGTGTCGAACGTGTCGATGACGCCGGTGCGATGCGGATAGCGGCCGGTCATCAGAGACGCTCGCGCCGGCGCGCAGACGGGAGAAGCCGAGTAGTGCTGCGTCAGGCAGACGCCTTCGTTCACCAGATGATCGAGCGTCGGCGTGCGCGACGCGCCGTAGTTGAAGCATCCGAAGTCGCCGTAGCCCATGTCGTCGGCGAGGATGAGGATGATGTTTGGGCGGTCGGGCATGGATGAGCCTCGACTGAATTCGTAGCACAAAAGAGTGGAGACGCGCAGGCGATCGCGCCGGAGCGTTCGGATCGCGTCACTCCATCGTGCTAAGGAGACCTAACCCCTCAACCCCTTCCCGCGCGGGAAGGGGGACCGGAATGTGAGAGCAGCTACTCGCGTTCCTGGAAGCCCTCGAGGTTGCGCGATCGGCCGGTCTGACGCAGCTTGCGCAGCGCCTTGGCCTCGATCTGGCGGATGCGCTCGCGGGTGACCGCGAACTGCTTGCCGACTTCCTCGAGCGTGTAGTCGGTCTTCTGCCCGATGCCGAAGCGCATGCGCAGGATTTGCTCCTCGCGCGGCGTCAGCGTCGCGAGCACCTTGCGCGTCTGCTCGCCGAGGTTGCCCTGAATCGCGGCCTCGACCGGCGAGGGCGCCAGTTCGTCCTCGACGAAATCGCCGAGCGAACTTTCTTCTTCGTCGCCGATCGGGGTTTCGAGCGAAATCGGCTCCTTGACGATCTTGAGCACCTTCTGGACCTTGTCCAGCGGCATCTCCATCTGCTCGGCGATTTCCTCGGGGCCGGGCTCGCGGCCGAGGCGCTGCACCAGCAGACGCGTGACGCGCAGCAGCTTGTTGATCGTCTCGACCATGTGCACCGGGATGCGAATGGTGCGGCCCTGGTCGGCGATCGCGCGCGACATCGATTGGCGAATCCACCAGGTCGCGTAGGTCGAGAACTTGTAGCCGCGCTGATACTCGAACTTGTCGACCGCGCGCATCAGGCCGATGTTGCCTTCCTGGATCAGGTCGAGAAAGCCGAGCCCGCGATTGGTGTAGCGCTTGGCGAGGCTGACGACGAGGCGCAGGTTGGCCTCGGTCAGTTCCTTCTTCGCGCGACGGCTCTTGTCCTGGCCCGCCGCGATGGTCTCGAGCTTGCGCGCGTAGTCCTCGCCGTCGGCCTTGACGCGTTTTTCTCGACTTCGCGAATCGTCTTCTGCGCTTCGCGAATTCTGCGCCGCGATATCGAGCAGGTTCTCGCGGATGTCGTTGACCTTGAGCACGTGGCGGCGATCTTCGGCCTCGGCCGCTTCCTTGAGCAGCTGAGTGCGCGTGCGCCCGGTCGCCTCCTCGTATTTCGCGATCGTGTGATGCGCGATGCGGTACTGCTGCAGGAAATCGCGCATCTCGCCGATGACCGCTTCCATCAGGCGGCGCGACAGCCCCATCTCGCGCAACTCCTTCTTCACCCGCTCGTTGTAGCGCGCGAGGTTCTTGTCGAGTTTGGGCTTGCGGCGCGGACCGGGCTTGTTGCGAAGTTCTTCCTCGATTTCCTCGAGCTTGGTGCGCAGCTCGGTCAGCTTTTTGGTCGCGAGCGCTCAGCTTCTTGAGCTGCCTCTCGTCGGCCTCGGGGCCGCGTTCCTCGTCGGGATCGTCAGGCGTTTCGGCGGCCTCCTCGAACATGTCGCGCAGATCGGCTTCGCCCGCCTCGACGCGCTCGCCAACTCGAATCACGAAATCGAGCGTGACCGGCGAGCCCAGGACTTCCTCTTCGACTTCGTTCTCGCCGGCCTCGATGCGCTTGGCGATTTCGACTTCCTGCTCCCGCGAAAGGAGCTGGAAGTTGCCCATCTCCTTGAGATAGAGCCGAACCGGATCCGACGACTCGCCGAGCGAATCAGCCGCCGGCGGCGCGGCCTCGGGCGCTTCTTCGGGCTCTTCCTTGCCCTCGACCTCGACCTCGTCGGCGCCCTCGGTCGGAACTTCCTCGAGCACCTTGATATCGAGGTCCTCGAAGCTGTCCAGCGCGGCGCGCAGATCGGTCGGCGACGCGACATCCTGGGGCAGGAAATCATTGACCTGATCGAAGGTCAGGTAGCCCTGCTCGCGCCCCAGATCGACAAGACCCTGTAGATCTTTTCCTTCGTACTTCTGCTTCATTCGTTTTGCATCCGTGTTGCGCGGGCGTTGGCCGAAGCGATTCGATGAAATGAAAATCGGCGCGCAATGCGGCCGTTATCGCGACCGCGAGCCGGGAATCAGGTAGCCTCATTTATACAGACAAGAATACAAAGGCAAGTGAGCGACACCAAAGATCCAGTCTAAAGATCGCTCCCATCAGAGTCAACTTTATCGCCGTCGCCGCGCGATCATCGGGCGAATCACTTTGCTCTCGGCCTTTCGCGAATTCGCGCTCGCCGATAGCCGCTACAGATATTATACGCATCGTTTGACGGTTTGGCTGCATTGCCGCTGATTTTTCTTCTGATTCCAGAACGAGGCGCAGGCAAGCGTGAAAAAGTGCGCGCTGGAAATCGCGAGCGGGCCTCTCTATTCTCGACGCTGCTCCGCTCCCTCTCTGAGCAGAATCTTGGCAATCCACGCGATAATCCTCGGCCTCAGCTTCGCGATAATCCTCGCAGGCTCGGAACTATTCACCAACGGAGTCGAATGGGCTGGGCATAGATTAAAGATTGCCGAGGCCGCAGTCGGAAGTGTCCTTGCCGCGGTCGGAACTGCCCTGCCGGAGACGTTCGTACCCGCCGTCGCGCTGCTGACCAGCCGCGAATCCACCGGCTGCCCACAGCGCAGTCGGAGTAGGCGCGATCGTCGGCGCACCGCTGATGCTCTCGACGGTGGCGCTGTTCGTGATGGGCATCGCGGCGCTCGCATTTCGGCGGCGTCGCAGACGAATCGCACTCAAAGTGATGCGCGAGGACGCGCGCCGGGACCTCGCCTTCTTCTTCTCGGTTTTTTTGTTGGTGGTCATCGCAGGCACAGTCGAGATGGGGTCGGTGTTCCGCCACGTCCTCGCGGTGGGGCTGTTGCTAGTCTACGCGAGTTACACGGTCGTGATGCTGCGGCTGCGGCGCGCGGTCGGCGTCGAGGTCGAACACGGACTCTATTTCGAGTCGATCTTCGGCGGAAATCCACTCGAGCCGCGCGGATGGGCGATCGCCGCGCAGGTAGTCGTAGGCGTCGGCGCGATCCTCATCGGCGCAATCGAATTCGTCGATCAGATTATCCTGTTCGCGGCGCACGCGCATCTGAATCCCGGCGTGCTTTCGCTCATCTTGAGCCCGCTCGCGACCGAGCTGCCCGAGAAATACAACTCCGTCGTCTGGATTCGACAGGGCAAAGACCATCTCGCACTCGCCAACATCACGGGCGCGATGGTCTTTCAGTCGTGCATCCCGGTTGCGCTGGGATTGGCGTTTTCGCCCTGGCATCTGACCAAACCCGAGCTGCTGGCAGGCTCGATCGCGCTCGCCTCGGTCGTGATTCTCTACATCAACTTGCGCGACTCGGAGCTTGGGACTGCGACGCTGATGATCGGCGGCGCCGCGTACGCGCTCTTTCTGATCGGTCTCGGCTACCTCGGCGCGTTCTGAGCTTTGCGCGCAGGCGAGCAGCGTTGTTTGACGCCAGCCCGCGGGTGCACAATCGTAATATTCAAATCGGCATGACGACGTACCAGGAAATTTCGGCGCAGTTTTACAGCAACCGACTGCTGTTCGGCGATCCGGCCGACCCAGGTGTGGTCGCGGTCGAGATTGCATCGAAGACCGAGATCGACGTGTACCGGCGCCTGTCGGGCAAACTCACGCGCGAGCGCCGTCCGATTCGGCTGTTTGCACTGGTCGAGAATATGGAGTTGCTCGATGGCTTCCGGGCGCCGCATGAGACGCGCGCGCTCGACGGCGATTTCCGCTACAAAGTGCTCGTGACCTTCGGCTCGCTGGACGCTCTGGAAGCCGCCCGGCGCCATCTGCGCAACACGACGGACAAACCGCCGAACGCGCCCGACGCGCCGTATCTGGTGCTGGCCGATCCGGTCGAGCAGCACCTGATGCTCACCGGGACGACGTTTTTCATCGGGATGGATTTCAGCGACCTGCGCCGCCTGCAACTCGACATCGAGACTTACATCTCGCCGGGGTTTGAATTTCCGTCGGCGGCGCGCGAAGGCGATCGCGTAATCGCGATTTCGCTCACCGACTCGACCGGTTTCGAGCGCCTGCTCAAGGGCACCGAGATGGACGAGCGCGCGATGCTCGAGGAGATGGTGCGCATCGTCCAGGAGCGCGATCCCGATGTCGTCGAGGGTCACAATCTGTTTCGCTTCGACCTCGAGTACCTGGAGGCCCGCGCCCGGCGCCATCGGGTGCCGCTGCGGCTGGGTCGCGACGGCGGCGAGCTGCGCGCGCGTCCGTCGCGGATGCAGATCGCCGAACGATCGATCGCGTACCGACGCTACGACATCCCGGGCCGCAATATTATCGACACCTGGATCCTCGCGCAGCACTACGACATTTCGAGCCGCGAACTCGAGAGCCTCGGCCTGAAGCAGCTTGCGCAACACTTCGGGCTGGCGCGCAAGGATCGGGTGTATATCGACGCGTCGAAAATCAGCCACTACTTCGAACACGAGCCCGAGAAGCTCTACGAGTACGCGCTCGACGACGCTCGCGAGACGCGCGCGCTCGCCGAGACGCTCTCTCCCAGCTATTTCGTGCAGGCGCAAATATTTCCGTACTCGTACCAGAGCGCGGTGCTGCGCGGGAACGCGACCAAGATCGACGCGCTGATGATGCGCGCGTACCTGGCTGCCGGGCATTCGATTCCCGAGCCGTCGCAACCCGCGCCGGTCGCGGGCGGATACACCGAGGTTCGCCGATGCGGTGTCGCTCACGGCGTTCTGCACTGCGACGTAACGTCGTTGTATCCGTCGTTGATGCTGCAATATCGGCATGCGCCGGCGGCCGATCGCCTCGGGGTGTTCCTCAAGCTGCTCGGCGATCTGCGCAGCTTCCGGGTGCAAGCCAAGGCGCTCGCGCGCGAACTCAAGGGGACCGAACGCCGCAACGCCGACGCGCTCCAGCTCACCTTCAAGATTCTGATCAATTCATTTTACGGCTACCTCGGCTTTTCGCTCGGCCATTTCAATGACTTCGCAGAGGCCAATGCGCTAACCAAGCGCGGACGCGATCTGATTCAACGCGCAGTCGCGGAACTCGAGGACCGCGGCGCGCAGGTTATCGAGGTCGATACCGACGGAATATATTTTGTGCCGCCGTCCGATGCCGCGGGCGAAGAGGGTGCAGAACGGCTCCTGGAGCAGGTCGGATCGATTATGCCGGAGGGAATACGGCTGGAGATCGACGGCCGCTACAGCGCGATGTTCTCCTACAAGATGAAAAATTACGTGCTGCAAGATGAAGCGGGAAAGATGACGATTCGCGGCTCCGGGCTGCGCTCGCGGGGACTCGAACGCTTCCAGCGCCGCTTCATGGAGGAGATGTTCCGACTGTTGCTCGAGGATCGGCGCGACGA
The DNA here is from genome assembly GCA_963805315.1 of uncultured delta proteobacterium. Classification (GTDB taxonomy): domain Bacteria; phylum Desulfobacterota; class Binatia; order Binatales; family Binataceae; genus Binatus. Next base: position 78,173 of record CAWDTQ010000013.1, on the reverse strand, counting down.
AATTCCGAAGCTGCACGACGAATATCGCGCGCGGCTCGCTCGCCACGAAATCGGAATCGCCGACCTGATGAAGACCGAGACGCTGCAGGAATCGCTCGACACGTATCGCAGCAAAATCGGCGACAACAGCCGCAATCTCGCGGCCGCCTACGAGCTCGCGCTCAAGGCCGAGCGGCCGTACCTGGCCGGCGACCAGATTTCGTATTACGTCACCGGGCGTCGCGCCAGTGCGAGCGTGAACGCGCTCGCGAAAATGGCGTCGGAGTACGATCCGAACGCGCCGGACGAAAACGTCGAGTACTACCAATACAAGCTGGCCGACCTGTTTGAGAAATTCCGGATCTTCGTCGAGAAGCCCGGCCTGTTCGTGCCGATCGCGGAATCCAACGACAATCCGGCCCAGCTCTCGCTATTCGGCGCCCCGCCCGCCAAATCCGAAGAACCGAATGCTGAGACCGAGGTCTGAAACGCTGGCCGCGGATGCCTGATTGATCGATACTGCGCGTTTGCGGAGGAAAACGATGGCCGACGAAAAGCAGCAGCTCGACTGGGACAAGATAAAGAAGTTTTCGAAGCAGGTGTCGAACGATATCGGCGCCGCGATGCTCGGTGCGCTTAGTTATATCGGCGACCGGCTCGGGATTTTCAGCGCGCTGGCCGAAGCGGGCGCTGTCATCGAGTGCGGGACTCGCGGAGAAGACCGGACTCAGCGAGCGCTATCTGCGCGAATGGCTTAGCGCGATGACCGCCGCCGGATACGTAAACTACGACGCCGCGGCGAAAACCTACTCGATGCCGGCGGAGCATGCGATGGTGCTCGCGCGCGATGACTCGCCGTTTTTTGCCGGCGGATTTATCGAAATGATCGTTCCGCAGATGTCGATCGCGCCGAAGGTACTCGAGTCATTCAAGAACGGGCGCGGCGTGTCGCAGAGCGAGTATCCGCCCGAGACGTGGGAGGCGATGGAGCGTTCGTCGGCCTCGATGTACCGGCATTCGTTGATTCGCAAATGGCTGCCTGCGATGCCGCAAGTGGTCGCGAAGTTGACCGAAGGCGGCTCGTCGCTGGACGTTGGCTGTGGCAGCGGCCGTGCGGCGCTCGCAATCGCGTCGGCATTTCCCAAGGCCAAGGTCTTTGGCTTCGATGCGCATGCCGGTTCGTTGGAGCGTGCGCGCGCGAACGCGAAAGCGGCGGGCCTCGGCGACAGGATCAAGTTTGAAGTCGTCGATTGCACCAGGCTTCCGCCCGCGCAGTTCGATTTCATCTCGACCTTCGACGTCGTGCACGACTCCGTCGATCCGGACGCGCTGCTGAAATCGATTCGCGGCGCGCTCAAGCCCGACGGTACTTACCTGATGGTCGAGGTGAACGTATCGTCGAATCTCGAAGACAACATCAATCCGATGGGCCGGTTGATGTACTCGATGAGCACGCTTTACTGCATGACGACGTCGCTCGCGCACGGAGGCGCGGGAATCGGCGCGTGCATGGGCGAGGCGAAGGCGCGCGAGCTGGTCGCGGCGGCGGGGTTCAAGCACTTTCGCCGTCTGCCAATCGAGGATTTGTTTTCGGCGCTCTACGAAATTCGCGCCTAGTCGATCGCTGAGAACGTCGCTGGAAGGCGTCCTGCAGCGCGGGCAGCACGGTCTGCCAATCGGCGACCAATCCGATATTCGCGTGCTCGAAGATCAGTGCGTCGGCGTCGTTGTTGATCGCGACTACTGTCTGCGCGCGCTTGAGACCGCAGGTGTGGTTGGGCGCGCCGCGCACCCCAACTGCGATGTACAAGCGCGGATCGATCGATTTGCCGGTCAAGCCGACCTGCAACTGGCGCGGCACCCATCCTTGATCCGTCACGCGGCGCGTCGCGCACATTGCGGCGCCGAGCACTCGCGCGAACGCGGCGACTCTCGCGACGCCTTCGGGTCCACCGACGCCCGTGCCGATACCGACGACGACTTCGGCGCCTTCGAGCGGTACGATTGTCGGATCGAGGGTCGAGTGCGCCTTTATGAGCAGGCTCTTTGGCGGACTGACCTCGACGCGCACGATTTGAATCTCGGCCTGCTTCTTTTCGGCAGGCGCCGCGAGTTCGAGCACGCCGGGACGCACTGTCGCCATCTGCGGAAACGTTTTCGAGTAAATCGGCGCGACGATATTTCCGCCGAAGGCCGGCTTGAGCGCGACGATCCGATTTTCTGAGTCGATCTCGATATCGATCGCATCGCCGGTGAGCCCCAGGCCCAGTCGCGCGGCCAGACGCGGCCCCCAGTCGCGCCCGCGCTCGGTCGCGCCAATCAAAATTCCCCACGGCGCGTGCGTTGAAACGATGCGCAGCGCCTCGGCGGCGGCCTCGGGAGTGTACGAAACGAGCGCCGGATCTCGAGCGTCAGCACGCGGTCGGCGCCGAAACTCGCGAGCAGTCCCGCGTGTCGCGCGACGGCGCCGTCAATTCCCGCCGCGACGAGCGCGCCGCCAAGTCGCGACGCGAGTTCGTCGCCGCGCGAGAGCAGTTCGAGCGTGCCGCGCGTGATGCGCCCTGCGAGGTCGGTCTCGCACACGATCCATACGTCGCGACCGCGACTGCTCGCGCGCCGCGCCGCCGCTATCGGGCGGCGATCGTGGACGCGCGGTTTGAGCGCGCCGAGCGTTTCCAGCGCCGACATTACTTCGGCTCGCGGCGCGTTCGGGATTGGTCGCATCGATGAATTTGCATTTGGTCTTCGGCGTCGTGACGACGCGAACCTCCTGCACCCAGGTCGGCGAGCCTGCGAGCCCGAACGCTTTCGCATCCGCGCCGAGCTCCGCCGCGCGAACGGCATTGGATCGGCTTGGTCTTAGCCTCGTCGGAAGCGCCCGGCTTTACTTTGACCGGCTGCGCGATGCGCTCGGCGCAGGTGAGGACCGCGGGCATCGCGGCCTCGACTTCATCGAAACCCTCGTCGCTTTCACGCTCGGCGCGAAGCGTGCGGCCGTCGATTTCCAGCTTGCGCGCGCCGGTTATCTGCGCGGCGCCGATCAGTTCCGCGATCTCGGGACCGACCTGCCCGGTTTCCGCATCGAGCGAGTACTTGCCGAGCACGATCAGATCGAACTTCCCGCGCGCCAGCCAAAGCGCGAGCGCACGCGCGGTTGCGAGCGTGTCCGCACCGGCGAACGCGCGATCTTCCAGGTGCACCGCGCGGTCCATTCCCATCGCGAGCGCATCCACCAGCGCGTTGCGCGCCTGCGGCGGTCCCATCGTGACGACAGTGGTCTCGGCGCCGTGGACCTTCTTCAGCTCGACGGCGAGCGAGATCGCGCGCAGATCGAACGCGCTGATCACATTGGGCCCGTCGCGCTTGATTGTTTTGGTCGCGGCGTCGAAATTGGCTTCTTCGATCAGCGGTATCTGCTTGATGCAAACGGCAATCTTGAGCACAGCAAGGTCCTCGCCCCGACGAGGCTAGTTGAGCGCATCGCGTGGATGCAACAAAATGCGAGGCGCTTACCGGCGCGGTTCCGATCAGGTAGTTTCGCGAGGTGGGTTTGTATCGACTGGCGACGGCCGCCGCGCTCTGCGTGTGTGCAATTGCGATCGCCTCGCCGGCGCATGCGGCCGCGCCGATGCGAATCGTATCGCTGGCGCCGAGCGTGACCGAAGACTCTGTTCGCGCTCGGCGCGGGTCCCGAGGTCGTCGGCGTCTCGCAGTATTGCGACTACCCGCCGCAGGTGCGCGACTTGCCGCGCGTCGGTTCGTTTCTGACGCCGAATCTCGAAGCGATCATTGCGCTCCGTCCGACGCTGGTGGTCGGGCTTGAACTGTCCTCGGACGTGCGCCAGATTCGCGCGTTGAACTCGATGGGCTATCCGGTGCTGCTGGTCAGCGACGACTCTTTGCAACAAATCGAGAACAGCATCGAAAAAGTCGGTGCGCGAATAAATCGCGAGGATGAAGCGCGCCGACTCGTCGCGCAGATTCAGGCGCAGATCGCCGCGATTCAGGAGCGCCTCGCGAACGTAAAGCCCGTGCGCGCGCTGATGCTTGTCGGTCATCAGCCGATCGTCGCGGTCGGGTCCGGCACTTTTCTCGACGAGCTCATGCGCATCGCGCGCGCCGACAATATCGCCGAGGCGGCCGGCGAGCAGTGGCCGCATCTCAGCATGGAGTTCATCATCGCGATGCGTCCCGAGGTCATCCTCGACGGCGCGATGGGGACCGATCCATTGTCGTCGAATGATTTCTGGGAGAAGTATCCGACGATTCCCGCGGTGCGCGATCATCGCGTGGTCGGCTATGCGGAGGATCCAATGCTGCATGCCGGCCCGCGCGTCGGACAGTCGCTCGAAATAATCGCGCGCATGATTCATCCCGAGGCGTGGCAACGCGGGGCCGGCAAGTGAATGCGCCTGCTGCCAAGCCGCCGCCCGCCGCGCACCTGACGCGCGACGCGCCTGCTCTCGATTCTTGGCGCGCTCACGATCCTGCTGATCGTCTGTGCGGTCGCCGGCGTGCTTGTTCGGCAGCGCGCATATCAGCCTCGCGCGCGCATTTTCCGATTCCGACAGTCCCGATCACGCGATTTTCTTCGCCGCGCGATTGCCGCGCGTGCTGATGGGCGTGATCGTCGGCGCGATGCTGGCCTCGGTCGGAACGGCTCTGCAAGCGCTCGTGAGGAATCCGCTCGCCGAGGGCGGCATCCTCGGAATTTCCGGCGGCGGCGCGCTCGGCGCGATCCTCGCGCTGGTGATGTCCGCGAAACTCGGCGGTGGCGAGGCGCTCGTTCCGCTCTGCGCGTTCGGCGCGGCGCTTTTCTCGACCGTCGCGGTTTATCGGCTCGCGATGGTCGACGGCCAGCTCGAACCGTTCACGTTGCTGCTGGTCGGCGTCATCTTCAACGCGTTCTGGGGCGCGGCGATCATGCTCGTCAACAGCGTCGTCAACTTTTACTACGCGCACAGCATTCTGTTCTGGCTGATGGGCAGCCTCGAGGCGCCGACCTATCGGCGAGGCGGCGATGGTCGCGGGCCTGGGACTCGCTGGCTTCGCGGTCCTGATGTTTCGCGCGCGCGATCTTAACCTGCTCAGTCTCGGTGACGAATCGGCGGCCGAGCTTGGAGTCGACGTGGATCGCCTTCGGCGCATAATTTTCGTCGCGACCTCGGTCATGATCGGCGCCGCGGTTTCGGTCAGCGGAATCATTTCGTTCGTCGGACTGATCGTGCCGCATACTTTGCGGTTGGTGTTCGGCGCGGATCATCGGCTCCTGCTGCCGGCGTCGCTGATCGGCGGCGCCGCGTTCATGGTCGCCGCCGACTTGGTCGCGCGCGTCGCAATCGCGCCGGCCGAAATTCCCGTCGGCGCGATCACCGCGCTGTGCGGCGGCCCGTTCTTCATCTATATGCTGCGCCGCGAAGGCCGCAGACCGCTCTCGCTATGACGACCTCGCGCGACACCGCTCCCGCCATGCGCGCGAGCGCGATTCACGCGGGATATCCGGGAGTGCCCGTGCTGCATGGCGTCTCGATCGAAGTGGCGGCCGGCGAAATGCTCGCGATCGTCGGCCCGAACGGCGCCGGCAAGTCGACGCTGCTCAAAGTGCTCGGCGGCTCGATCAAGCCGGGACGCGGGAAGCGTCGAGCTCTTCGGCCGCCCGCTCGATTCGATCGATCGCCGCGAATTCGCGCGCACCGTCGCGTCGGTCGGCCAGGAAAACGCGGTCGCGTTTCGCTTCACGGTGCTGGAAATCGTGCTGATGGGACGCGCGCCGCATCTCGGCGCCTTCCGCTTCGAGAGCCCGCACGATCTGGAGATCGCATCCGCCGCGCTCGAGCGCTTCGACCTGCGCGAGCTCGCGGCGCGCCACATTCAGGAACTGTCCGGCGGCGAGCGCAAGCGCGTGTTCCTCGCGCGAGCGCTCGCACAGGAGCCGAAGATTGCGCTGCTCGACGAGCCGACCGCGTTTCTCGACCTCAAGCACGTCGCGGAAATCTTCGCGCGCTTTCGCGAGCTGTGCATCGAGCGCGGCATGGCCGTGGTCGCGACGCTTCACGATCTCAACGCCGCCGCGCTCTATGCCGACCGCGTGCTGCTGCTCGCCGAAGGCGCCGCGGTCGCGTGCGGCACTCCCGCTGAAGTTCTGACGGCGGAAAATCTGCGCCGCGTTTACGAGACCGACGTGTACGTCGGCCGCAATCCCTCGACCGGCGCGCTCATCGTGCTCCCCGCCGCACTTCCCAACGCGCGCGATTAGCCAATTGCCCGCCTCTGCGCGCGCCGGTACTCTGGCCATAGATGTCTTCTTCCGCGACTGAATCTTTGAATCTCATCTTCGATGCCGACGATACGCTGTGGGATTCCAATATCCATTTTCTCGAGGCGTTCGATTCCTTTGCCGCGGCCGTCGGCGATGCGGGCCTCGGTCTCACTCGCGTCGAGATCCACGCCGCGGTGCGCCGCGCCGAAATCCAGCTGATCAAGACGCATGGCTACGGCCGCAGCCCGTACGTGATGGCGCTGCACCAGGCGGCGGATGAGCTTGCGCCTGCCGGTCACGACGGCTTGCGCGACGAGATCGAGCGAATCGGTGCGCATCTGCTCGAGCGCGACTGCGCGCTGCTGCCCGACGTCGAGCCGACGCTGCAGGAACTGTCGCACGTCACCGGCTGCTGATGTTCACCAAGGGCCAGCGCGACGAACAGTTGCAGAAGCTCGCGCGCTCCGGCCTCGGGCCGCTATTCGATCGCGTCGAGACGCCGCGCGAGAAGGACGTCGATGCGTATCGACGCCTCGTGCGCGACGCCGGCCTCGACCCGACGCTGACTTTCATGATCGGCAACAGTCCGCGCTCGGACATCAATCCTGCATTCGCCGCCGGTCTGCGCGCGGTTTTCATTCCGCATCCGCATACCTGGGAACTCGAGCACGAGGAAATCAACGATGCCGGCGATCCGGATTATCGAACTATCCTCCTTTCGCCGCCTGGTCGAAGTATTCTAGTATCGACGATCCGATGTCCACTGCCGAACTAATCGACGACTTGCCTCCGCACAAGCCGGCCGCAGCCGCTGCCGGACGCGCTAAGAGGAAGCCGCCGCTGGCGCTGCGCCCGCTGCATCGGATGTGGCGGCGCACCATCGATGAGATCGAGGTGTCCGCGCTTGACCTGCCGGTGCGCGGATTGCCCGCGGCGCTGCGCGGAATCGTCGCGTGCCAGATCAGCGATTTCCATGTCGATCGCGACGAGGACGTCGAGCGCCTCGCGCTCGCGGTCGATGCCATCAATCGCAGCAGCCCGACTTCGATCTTTCTGACCGGCGATTATTTTTCCGGCCCCGACACGATGCGTCGCTATCTCGGCGCGTTTCGCGACGCGTTGAAGAGCCTGCATCCGAAGTCCGGCCTGTTCGCGATCCTCGGCAATCATGATCACTGGTCGTCGTCCGAGCGCATCACCGAGGCGCTCAAGCGCGCCGGCGCCGATGTGCTCGCCAACGACAGCCGCCGGCTCTATCTGCGCAACGAGAAACTCACCATCGTCGGCATCGACGATCTGTGGTCGCGGCGCGCGGAGCCCGCGCGCGCGTTCGGCGACGTCAACAGCGACGACTGCACGATCGTCCTCGCGCACAATCCCGACACCGCGCTCTACACGCGTCATCTCAGGCCCGGCGTGATGCTCTCCGGGCACACGCATGGCGGCGTCGTGCGAATTCCATTTTATGGATCGCCGCTGAAATCGATCCTGCGCATCGGCAAACAATTCTACTCGGGCCTGAACCTCTACGAAGATTTTTACATCTACACCAATCGCGGCCTCGGCACGTTCTGGTTGCGGATCCGCATCAACTGCCCGCCCGAGGTCTCGCGCTTCTCGCTGACGCCGCTCATCGAGCAGCTCCCCGCCGAGAAACGCCGCGACGGCGAAACTGCATCCGTTGAAGCGCGTCCGCCGCCGCCGCAACGCCGCGCCCCGTCACTCATCGACCCCATCGAAAGCACGTCTAGCTTCGAGTCGCCGCGATGCTCGACCTCGCGATCGTCGGCGCAACTGTCGTAACGCCTTCGAGCGTCGCTCCCGCCGACGTCGGCGTGACCGCGGAAAAGATCGCGAGCATCGCGCCGCCCGGAGCGCTGGATCTGCGCATCGCACGCATCGATGCGCGCGGGATGCTGCTGATTCCGGGCGCCGTCGATCCGCACACGCATCTCGACGCCGAGATGTTCTCGACGCACACCGCCGACGATTTCGAGTCGGGCACCGCTGCCGCCGCGGCCGGCGGCGTAACGACCATCATCGACTACGCATTCCAGGCGCAGGGCGGATCGCTCGCCGAAGCGATCGAAAAGTGGAACGCCAAGGCGCGCGGGCGCGCGATCATCGACTACGGCTTTCATGTGGCGATGCTCGATCCGACGCCCGAAGCCATCGCGGAAATTCCGCGCGTCGTCGAGCGCGGCGTCACCAGCTTCAAGATCTTCATGATGCGCGGCTTCGAGAGCGCGCGCGCGACTTCCTCCGTGCGTTCAAGATCGCCGGCGACTGCGGCGCGCTGCTCGCCATTCACGCCGAAGACGAGCACCTGATCGGATTCTGCACCGAGCGCCTGCTCGCCGCCGGCAATGATGACGTGACGCATTTCGCCGCCAGCCGGCCGCCGCTGTCCGAGGCCGCCGCAGTCCGGCGCGCGCTCGCGATGACCGAGTTGTCCGGCGCGCCCGCCTACTTCGTGCATCTGTCGAGCCGCGACGCTATCGACGAAGTTCGCCGCGCGCGCGCCCGAGGCCGCGCGGTGCTCGCCGAGACGCGGCCCATCTATCTGTATCTGACCGAAGAACGATTTCTCGAACCCAACGGCGCGAAGTACGTCGGCTATCCTCCGCTGCGCAGCGCCGAACATCGCGATGCGATTTGGGAGGCGCTCGCGGACGGCACCGTCGACGTGGTCGCGACCGACCATTGCAGTTGGCCGCTGGAGCGCAAAACTTCCGCCGATCGCTTCACGCGGATTCCGCCCGGGATGTCCAATCTCGAGACTCTTGTGCCGATGCTCTATTCCGAGGGCGTCGCGAAGCGGCGGATCTCGATTTCGCGATGGGTCGATCTGACGGCGACCAACGCCGCGAAAATTTTCGGCATGTACCCGCGCAAGGGCGCGATCGTCGAAGGCGCCGACGCCGACCTGGTGGTCTTCGATCCAGCCTGCAAAGTCGTAGTCAAAAGCACGCGAGATGCACTCGCGCGCCGACTACGATCCGTTCGAGGGATTCGAAGTCACCGGCTGGCCGAAGATGACGATCTCGCGCGGCGTGCCGATCGTCAGCGAGCGCAAAGTCGACGCGCCAGCCGGACGCGGCGAGTTCATTGCGCGCGCGCGTTTCGTCGCTGGCTGGCGAAAGCCAATAGCCTCCTCACCCGATCAAGCTCAGAATCAAAGCTATGAACGCTAAAACAGTCGCGCTCGCGGGCGGCTCGGGATTTATCGGTCGCGCGATCGCGCGGCGTCTGCTTGCCGGCGGAATCAACGTGCGCGTGCTCACGCCGAAATCCGGACTCGGCGCGCGCGCGGCTCGACTTGCCCGGCGTCGAGTTCGTTCGCGCCGATATCGGACTGCCCGCGTCTGCTCAAGCAGGCGCTTCAGCGGCGCGGATGCCGATCGTCGATGCGATCCAGTTCGACGGCTATCCGGTCGAAAATCCTCGCCGCGGCCTGACTTTCGAGCGAATCGATTACGGTGGCGCGGTCGCGCTCATCGCCGCGGCGAAGCAGGCCGGCGTGCGAGCAGTTCATCTACATCAGCGGCGCCGCGGCCGACGAGAACAGCACGCATCCGGGCTTTCGCGCGAAAGGCCGCGCAGAGCGCGCGATCCGCGAGTCGGGCTTGACCTACACGATCTTCCGTCCGTCGCTGGTGTACGGGCCGGAGGACAAAGTCGTCAACGGTCTCGCCCGCGCGCTCCGCTTCGCGCCGGTCTTTGGCGTGCCCGGCACCGGACGCCAGAAAGTTCAGCCGGTGCTCGTCGACGATCTCGCCGCCTGCGTGATGCTCGCGGTGTCGGGACGCGGCCGCAACGGAACTTACGAAATCGGCGGGCCCGATCTGATGACGTTCGACGAGATGATGCGCATCATCATGGACGCGAGCGGACATCGCCGCCCGCTTTTTCACATTCCGGAAGGCGTCATGCGTTGCGTCGGTGGCCTGCTCGAAAAGCTGCCGAAGCCGCTGCTGTCGCGCGACGCGGTGACGTTCGTCACCGCAGACAACGCGTGCAACATCAAACCGCTGATCGATGAGTTCGGAATAAATCTCACGCCGGCCCGCGTCGGGATGGCGTATCTCGCGAAAAAATAGCTCTCGTTGCCCCTACAGTCGGCGCCAGCCCGAGCCTTCGTGGCCGAAGTGGAACATCTCCGGATGCGCGATCTCTGCGAGAATTTCCAGCGACTCCGCGATTCGCGGACCGGGCCGGTTGAAATACTGGTTGCCGTCGGCCATGAAAACGCGCCCGTTGCGCACCGCTTTGAGCCCGTTCCACTCGGCGCGAGTCGTAAGCGCGGGCAGGTCTTGCGCCGCGCGATCCATGTTGAAGCCGCAGGGCGAAATCAAAATCATATCGGGATCCTTCGCCGCCAGCTCCTCGAATTTCATCCACGGCGAATGTTCGCCCGCTGCGCCGAACAGATTTACCGCGCCGGCCATTTCGACCAGCGTCGGCATCCAGTTTCCCGCTGCCATCAGCGGATCGATCCACTCGATCGTTGCGAGCGCTCGGTTTCTCCGAGGCGTCGCGCGCTTTGTCCGCGATCTTCATAAGTCGCGCGCGAAGCCGTTCGACCAGTTCTGTCCCGCGCTCGCGCGCCTCGAGCGCATCCGCCACCCGCTGCATATCGGTGAAGATATCGTCGAGGCCGTACGGCGCCAGCGAAACGATCCTCGGCTGCGTGCCAAGCCACTCGGCCACGGCGGCTTCGACGTCGCGCTCGCTGACGGCGCACACTTCGCACTGGGATTGAGTGACGATCACGTCGGGGCGCAGTTCGCGCAGCCGCGCCGCGTCGACGCGATAGACCGACAGCGCGTCGCCGACAATCTTCTTCACGCGCTGGTCGATTTCCGCGCTGGTGCCCTCGGGATTGAACTTCGGTTGCGTCAACGCGGGGACGCGCACCACCGAGTGCGGGAAGTCGCATTCATGCGAGCGGCCGACCAGATTATCTTCGAACCCGAGCGCGCAAACGATCTCCGTCGCGCTCGGCAGAAGGGTTACGATTCGCGGCATTGGATTCAATCCTTGATTCCCTGGCGGCTGCATTCCTTGATCTGGTCGCGAGCCACGTCGGCATCCATCATGACGAGATGCGTATGGGTGGTTAGCCCGCTGGTCTCGACGACCTCCTTGATGAAATATTGCTCGCCCGCATGCGCATCGAACTTCAGCTGCGCCGGGTCGTTCGCGACCGTACAAATCACCGGGCCGCTGTCCTCGAGGAACTCGTAAAAACCCGCCGTCTCTAATTCAATACTCTCATGTCCGCATGTGATCATCGGGATCGCCTGCGAACTCAGCAACCCGTACGGCCGGTAAATATAGATGAGGCTCCGCGACGCGGGAGTCGATCTTGGTTGATACACTTCGCCCTCCGCGCCGCATCCGGCGAGCATCACGCAAACGGCGGCTGCGAGGACTCCTGCCCGCGCGCGAATCATTCTTCGTCTCATGGCTTCGACGCGCGGACGTAAAAGAACCACGGAATGTGATCGCGGAATTTGGTAAACGCCTCCGGATACAGCGCGCACGCGGACTCGGGTGCGCGCGGTTCGCGAATCTCGTCGAGCCGCAGACCGGCCGAGATCGTCGAGTTGATGTAATCGGCAAGCGTGCGATCGAAACGCGGCACGCCAAAGTCCTCGACCTGCACCGCGTTGGGCGCGTGACCGAACTTCCAATACTCGACAAATGGCTCGCTGTTGAAATAATCCGCGACAGTGAATTTGACGACGCGCCCCGAATCGTCTTTGATCCAGCCCATCCCCTTGGTCCCAAAACATGGATGGATGATGCTGTACGCGAGCGTGCCGCCGGGGCGCAGCACGCGCGCGATTTCCCGCATTGCGCCGGGAAAATCAGGACCATCCATCAGCGCCATCGTCGAGATGACCGCGTCGAATGAGCCTTCGCTGAAAGTTGCCAGGTTGCTGAAGGAAGCGCGCTCGTAGTGGATTCCCAGCGGCTCGCGGAGTTCCTCTGCGCGCGCAAACTCGATCATTTTGGCGGACAGATCCACGCCCGTGATGCGAGCGCCGCGTCGCGCGAACATCCTCGTGTTGTGACCCTCGCCGCACCCGGCGTCGAGCACGGTCTTGCCGCTCAGATCGCCGGCGAATTCCTGGAAAGCGGGATTGTTCCAATGCTCGCGAAAGATGTCGAGGTTCTTGCGAACCTGCTCGGCCCACACCGCGGCATTGCGATCCCACTGCGCGGCAACTTCAGACTCGCGAATTTGCGGCGGCATTCATTCCCTCCTGCGCGCATTGCCGACGCGCGCCTGAAAAAAATGCGGACGAGGTAATCTCGTCCGCTGAAGGACCGGGTTTTGGCGGATGAGCACTCGCAACGCGATCGTCATCCTGAGGGTTTGGCGAGTATATGCGCGTCGCTCAACGTTGACAAGACTTCAGCGCGCCTTGATCGTGAACCCATGATGCAGGAAGCCTCGGAAGCTCGCGCTGCGGCTAAAGTCGCTGCCGTCGGTCTCGATTTCGGCACCACCAACAGCGCCATCGCGGTCGTCGGCGCTGACGGTTCGCCGCGCCTGGCGCGCTTTCCCGCCGCTGAGAGTGGCGATCAGACCGAGACGTTTCGATCGATTCTTTTTTTCGAGGCACCCGAGGAAACCGGTGGCACCGATTCCGCGGTCTCGGTCGGCAACGACGCGATTCGGCGCTACCTCGCTGCCGCCGGCAACGGACGGCTGGTGCAATCGCTCAAGTCGTTTCTCGCCGACAAGACCTTCGAGTCCACCGACATCATGGGCGAGACCTACACGCTGGGAGATCTGATTGCGCCGATCATCACGCGCGCTCCGCGACGCGGCGATCGCGCAGTTCGGCGAGTTGCCGCCGCGAATCGTCGTCGGACGCCCGGTCCATTTCGCAGCCGCCGGCAATCCCGACGAGGCCCTCGCGCGTAGCCGGCTTGATATCGCGATTCGGCGCGCGGGATGGACCGACGTGGTGTTCGAGTACGAGCCGGTTGCGGCGGCGTACGACTACGCGCTTCGAATCACGCGCGACGAGACGGTATTGATCGCGGACTTCGGCGGCGGCACCAGCGATTTCTCGGTGCTGCGACTTAAGCCTCGTACGGCGGCGAAACATGGCGCTGCCCGCTACGAAATCCTGGGCAACGACGGCGTCGGCATTGCCGGCGACGCTTTCGACGGCCGCGTGATGCGCCACCTGGTCGCGCCCGGCGCTCGGGCGCGGCACGAAATACCGCTCGCCGTACGGGATGGTTCTGCCGGCGCCGACCTGGCCTTACACCAAGCTGGAGCGATGGCACCATCTGTCGTTTCTGAAGGCTCGTGCGACGATGCTCCGATTCGAAGAGCTGAAGCGCGAATCGTTCGAGCCCGAAAAGATCGCGGCGCTGATTCATATCGTCGAAAGCGATCTCGGCTACTTCCTGTTTAGAGCGGTCGAGAAGACCAAGCTCGATTTGTCGGCGATGGAAGCGGCGGACTTCAGGTTTGCCGATCCGCCGGTCCTGATTGAGAAGATTGTGGCGCGCCCGGAATTCGAAAATTGGATCGCGCGCTATCTCGAGCAGATCGCCGGATGCGTCGATCGCCTGATGGCGACGGTCGCGCTCAAGCCCGACGCGATCGACAGCGTGTTCCTGACCGGAGGGTCGTCATTCGTGCCCGCCGTCCGCCGGATTTTCATCGAACGCTTCGGCGCCGACCGGATCCGCATGGGCGACGAGTTCACCTCGGTCGCGCGCGGCCTCGCACTGCGCGCCCTCGACGCCGCCGATTGATACTGCCGCCACAGCGCGATTTATTTGGCGCGATGTTCGATGAACTTGCTGCGGATTTCGACGTCATACGGAAGTGGCGCGCCCGGGCATAGCTCCGAAAGCCATTGCCTGGTGATCAGGTCAGGCAGTTTCCGAAAGCTGAATACTGAAACGTAGACCGCGTATCGTTCTCCCGTCGGCGGATCCTCGACGAAATCGCGTCGGCATCGCGAACAGTGATGTTGAATGAGCGGCTTGCCGGGCTCGATTTCCACCCGACGCCCGTTAGCACTGGACCATTTGTGGCTGTTCCATACGTCGCGATCCATGGGAATGTCACCTCCCGAGGTGAGAAAAGCTGTGCGACGGTTCGATAGAAGATCTCTAATAGTGCAGATCGAGTTTCTATGGCAAGCGGTTCAAATGAGTGACGCCCGAGTCTACGCTACTGTTCGACTAAGTATCTCAAGCTGGATTCGAAATCTTGAGTGACGGGGAAACCATCGACCGCGCCCGCGGGCGTCGCTTTTCTGCTGCGACAATGGCGGAGAATTACCTGTTTCGCCCTCCGTATCCGGCCGAAGTGTACGACACGCTGCTCGAGTTGCTTCGCGGGCATCCGCGAATCCTGCTCGACGCCGGATGCGGCACGGGAAAGATCACGCTCGGCCTGATCGATCAAATCGATCGCGCTGACGCAGTCGATCCGTCGGATGCGATGCTGAGCGTGGCGCGCGCGCTTCAAGGGGCCGACAACGCGAAAATCCGATGGATTCACGCGGCCATCGAGGACGCTCCGCTCGATCCGCCCTACGGACTGATCGTTGCCGCGTCCAGCATCCACTGGATGGAGCTTGATCGAACGCTCCCGCGCTTTGCCGACTCGCTGGCCGACGGCGCGATGTTGGCGGTGCTAGACGGCGACGCTCCCGTCGATGCGCCGTGGGAGCGAGAAGAGACCGCGTTCATGATCGACTTTCTCGCGGCGCGCGACGGGCGGCGTCCGAACTGGTGGAAAACCGTGCGTGAGCGATTCGCCGAGCCAGTGCTGGCGCATCCGGCGTTCGAGCGCGCTGGGCCATCGGATCACCGCGCCAGTCCGCCACTCACAGAGCATCGCGGACTATCTCCGCTGCCAGCATTCGCGCGCGACCTGGTCGGAAGATCATCTTGGTGAGAAAGCGTCGGCTGAGTTCGACGCCGCGATGACGGCAATCCTGAACCGCTACGCTCGCGACGGATGCTCACGTTCGAGGTGCAAACGCGAATCGAGTGGGGCCGTGTGAAGAGGTCATGATCAAACGATAGAGTGGGGATAGGTTGTCGTGAGTGTTGGCATCTCGAGGCCTAGCTGTTCGCATCGCCTCGACAGCATCGTGACGTACAGCTCGGCGAGTTCTTCGTTGTCGCGGGATTTCAGGCCGAAGCGGATGCAGTCGTAGGTGAAGCCGGTGCCGGGCGGGCCGAAGAAATTCACCGCGCGCGGAATCCATCGGCGCAGCGCGGTGTTGACCGACTTGACGCCGAAACGTTCGACGGCGTCGGCGAGTTGCCGCGACGCGAAAACTTCGTGGTCCGCTTCCTCGTCGAGAATTATTTCGGCGGCGCGCGCATGCGGCGCGTAGCTGGACTCCTTGTAGTTCTCGCCGATCATGATGAGGCCGGTGGTGTCGAGGCTCAGCGACGCCATCAGGAGGTCGAGCTCGCCTTCGGCCTTGGAGGCGAAGTAGCTGGGCGCGTCGAACGACGGCGCCTTGAGCACGGTGATCATCGAGCGGTCGGCGGCCTGCTGGCTGATGCCGAGTTCTTCGAGCGCGTCGTAGATCAGCCGCGCGTGCTTTTTTTCCTCTGCGAAATTTTTCTCGACGATGGGCCGCAGATCGGGATTGTCGAGCGTCGCGAGCGCGCGCTGGTAGCCGATCGCGGTCAGCTTCTCGGCCATCGCGTGCGCGGCGAGCAGGCGGATCAGCACCTTGATGTAGTGCGAATCGACGCGGCCCTCGTTGAGCGCCTCGGCGTTCAGCGATCGCGGCGGGAACTCGCGCCGGATCGGCATCGCGGCTTACCTCGTTGCCTCAATGGCTCGCGGCGCGCGAGGGCAGAATGACGGTGGCGGAGCCGGGGGTGGTCTTTTCGCCCTTGGCGTTCTCGAGCCAGATTTCGCAATCGACCAGGTTGTGGCCGCCGTCGGTATATTTTTTCGAGACCCGGCCGCGCGCGACGACCTTGGCGCCCGGCTGATCCATCCCGCGGTATTGCACGCCGAGCTTGCGCAGCCATCCGAGCTCGCCGGCGAAGTCGGTCATCAGGTGGCCGAGGAACGCGTTCTTCAACGCGCCGTGCAGGATTACGCCGGGGAGGCCGTTGCCGAGCGCGAAATCCTTGTCGTAGTGGATTTGATAGAAGTCGCCCGACGCGCCGGCGTACCGGACGAGCTGCTGAGTGGTCGGATTTTTTTCGAGCGGGCCGATCTCGCTGCCGACTTCGACATCTTCGAAATAAATTTGCTTCGCCATCGCGGGCATCCTTTTTCTTCAGTGAAATTTAATAGCGGATTCCGGTCGAGCGTTGTACGACGCAGACCTCGCCGAACTGGTTGGTGTAAGTGGTCTCGACCACCGAGAAGACCATCGGGCCGAGGCGGCCGGCGGCCTCGCGCAAATCGACGAGCTTCGATTGCACGGTGATGCGGTCGCCGGGGCGAATCGGCACGAAGTACTCCCAGTCCGAGCCGCCGTCGAGGCCGCGGAAGGTCGGCATGTCGAGCCTGATGTCGGGAATCGGCGCGCCCATCGAGCGGCAGAAGGTGGGCGGCGCGATCATGCTGCCGAAGCGGGTCTGGCGCGCGTCGCGCTCGCTGTTGAAGAGCGGATTGCGATCCTCGATCGCCTCGGCGAAGCGGCGAATCGCGCCGCGCTCGACCTCGTAAGTCCGCGGTTCGGAGACTTTGCCGATTTGCTTGCGAGCTTCGTCGGTAACGTATTTGTTCGCCATTTTTTTCAAGTGTCCCTTGTGTACGTTTCGACCGCTTGATCGACTCTGCTTCAGCCTGTATTACCACAGGCGCGCGCGACGGGTATAACGCCGCGTCATTTTGCGATCGCGATGCGTGCGACTAGGATTATCGGCAGCATGCGGAGGACCTCAAGATGGCCAAGCTAAGCGCGGAACAGATCGCGGAGAAGCTGAAAGCGTTGCCCGGATGGGAGTACAAGAACAACGCCATCAGCAAGACGTTCAAGTTCAAGGAGTTCCTTCACGGCATCGAGTTCGTCCAGAAGGTCGCCGAGATTGCGGAGGGCGCCGACCATCATCCGGACATTACGATCAACTACACGCGGGTCACGTTCTCATGCTCGACGCACGATGCCGGCGGCGTGACGGAGAAGGACATCAAGCTGGCGGAGAATATAGAGATCGCGTTCACAGATCGCGACGAGTAGCGATCAGCCGGCCAGCGTAATCCAGGCTGCCGCCGCGGCAGATTTTTCCTCGGCGCTCCACGGCTTGCCGACGGCCCGTCCCAATTCGGTTACCGCGAGCTTGATTGCGTCGGGCGTTTTCTTAAGTTTCGCGGCGGCACTGGTGAACACTTCGGATTCGACCAGCGTGACGGCCGGTATGCGCATCGTTTTGGCGGCCGCCGCGAGCGCATGCGGGAAAAGCTGGCCTTCGCGGGCGTGCGCGCGCATGTGAGGATTGCGAATCGATTCAGGATCGGTCGCGCTGCCGGCGACGAGCGCAACTCCAACTATCGATCCCGGCGCCGCCTCAAGTTCGCCGACGAGTTCGCGCAAGGCAGACAGCGCGACGCGCTCAACCGCTTCGAGAGCCTTCGGCACGACCTGCGTACTATCGGCGGCCGGCAGCTCGAGCTCGGCATGAAACGGCTGATGAGACTCGGGAATCGCAGGATCCCACAGTTGCAAACTCTTGCGCGACAATACGCGTGGAGCGGACGCCGGCCCCGCCATCACGATCGCAGTCGCGCGCCCGGTCTTGACGCGAAAGCCAATCGCGAGCCGCGGTGATTTTTCTTTAGATGCCATCGTCTCGCGTTGTAACATTAGCGCGATTTCCAGATCGAATACTTCGGCGGCCAGGTGCCGTGACCGCCCGGGTACTTCGCATGCATCACGCTTTCGATGCGGAACTCGAACGGAAGTTCGTCGTGCGTGGTGGTCATCCCGCGGCCTACGAGGTCGGTGCGGACGGCGTCGGCGATCGCGCTGCTGTCGATGAATGTCGCGCGGCCCATCACGAGGAACTCGTCGTCAACCTCCACCGGCGGAAAAGTGTGCAGCGCGTAGCGGCCGTCGCGCCGCAAGTCGGCGCGTTTCGGGGTCGGGCCGATGAGCGCGTAGAGGTGGCCGTCGACGATAGTGGGGCAAATCGGATGCAGGCGCGGCGCGCCGTCCTCGCGCAGCGTGGCAAGAAAGGCGAGTCCAACGCGGAATTGATAGAGCAGTTGCCGTCCCGCCGCCGCGATGTCGGGCGCGTCCGTTTCGAATTCCATCCAGGTCGCCATTTTGATTGTCCTCCTTGAAGCGACCTATTTTCGCTATTTATTCGCCTATGTCAAGTGCGAGATTTTCCTCGTGCGCTGCGGCGTTAAAGAGCGCGCGCAGCTAGTTCTTGCGCGGGACGAAGTATTGGGTGCCGGCGCCGGCTCGATCGATCTCGCGAATCAGCTCGCCGAGGTCGTCGGGGTTGGCGACGAAGTCGATTTCCGAGGTGTCGACTACCAGCAGCGGGGCTTCGTCGTAGTAGAAAAAGAAGTCGCGGTAGGCGGATGACACGCGCTCGAGGTAGTCGAAGCTGATGTGGCGCTCGAAATCGCGATTGCGCTTGCGGAGCCGCTCGGCGAGCACCTCGATAGTCGCGCGCACATAGACGACGAGGTCGGGCTTCGCCATCTCGGCGTCGAGCAGCTTGTACACGTTGTCGTAGAGCTTGAGCTCGTCGGGCGCGAGGTTCATCGCGGCGAAAATTTTATCCTTGGCGAACAGATAGTCGGCGACGGTCGCTTGCGTGAAGAGGTCCTGCTGCTTCAGCTCGCGCTGCTGGTGGTGGCGAGTGAGCAGAAAATAGAGCTGGGCGGGGAACGCGTACTTGTCAGGATCCTCGTAGAAGCGCGGCAGGAACGGGTTGTTGTCGGCGTCCTCGAGCATCAGGCGCGCACCCAGCTCGCGCGCGAGCGCCTGCGCCAGGCTCGTTTTGCCAACCCCGATCGGGCCCTCGACCGCGATATAGCCGCGCCGGCGCATCGGGCGTCGATTCTGTCACTAGCTCATCGCAGTCGCGAGCGTGGACTGCTTCGACTGCCCACGCCAATCACTTGCGATGCTTCTTGGCCATGTCGCGGAGTTTGCGAACCTGGTCGTCGGGCGCGCCGCCGCGCTCTTCCAGATCGGCGGCCGTGTCGTAGTCGGGCGGCGTCTTGCTCAGGTAGGCCTGCGCCAATTCCATGTTGGCAACCTTGTCGTCTGGATAAACGCCGATCACATCATTGAACAGCTTGAAGGTCGCGTCGGGCTTGCCGGCGGCCTTGGCGGTCTCGGTCATCTTGTGCATCATCGGGTCCGCCTCGGGCCCGAGCGTGTCCATCTTGTGCGCCCGCGACAGGAGCATCGCGGCGCGGATGCCCTGCTCATAGGTGTTGAGCGCGTCGGTGTATTTTTTATCCGCCACCTGTTGGTCGCCGACTTTCTCGATGATCGGGATCGCGTCGGCGAGCGCGTTCACGGCTTTCTCACGAGCCGCCGCAATCTTGCTCGTCGTCATGATTTCCTTGAGCGTGCCGACGCCTTCCTCGACCTTGCCGGCCTTGATGTCGTCGAGCGCCTTGCCCGAGGAATTCGCCAGGTCCTCGAGCTGCTTGTAGAGGCGGGCCTTTTCGAGCAGCTTCTCGTCGGTGGGATCGAGTGCCGAGGCCGCCATATATTCCTTCGCGGCGCCTTCCTGATCGCCGACCGCCTCATCTATGTGGGCGAGCGACTTGTGCGCGTCGACGTCGCTGGGGTCGGCTTTTATCGAGAGCTCCAGTTCCTTCTTGGCGCCGTCGAGATCGCGTTTTTCGAACAGGTCTTCGGCTTTGTACAGATGCTTCTTCCCCTCGGACTGGCATCCGCTGACCAACGGTATCGCCAGCACAACCGGCAGTATCAGCGCGCGCGCGACAGCTGTTCGCATCGGAATGTTCCTCTCAAAGTTCGGCGAAATCGGGATGAGTCTGCAAGCAATGGCGCGGAATTGTCAAGTTGACGCGAGACGGATGCGGTGTTCCTGAGTCGCGCGCAAAAAACGCGCGACGGCTCAGTCCGCGGGCATCGGGAGCGGGAAATGCACGCGCTCCTTGGCGACGCTCAGCAGCTCGACCTCGGCGCCCGATCGCGCGAATGCACCGATAATTTCCTCGACCAGCCATTCGGGCGACGACGCGCTCGCGGTCAGGCCGAGCGCGCGCACCCCCTTGAGCATCTCGGGGTCGACGTCGGCGATCGAATCGACCAGGAACGCGCGCGCGCCGCGCATCCGCGCGACCTCGACCAGCCGGTTCGCATTCGAGCTCTGCTTCGAGCCGACGACCAGCACCGCGTCGCTCACCTGCACCAGTTCCTTGACCGCGTTCTGGCGGTTTTGCGTCGCATAGCAGATGTCGTCGGTCTTCGGCGCCTGCATCGTGGGGAAACGCTCCTTGAGCGTCTCCATGATCTCGCGCGTGTCGTCGACGCTGAGCGTGGTCTGCGTGACCGCAGCGATGCGCTCGGGATTATCGACTTTGACCGTGCGCGCCTCGGCGACGCTGCCGACCAGCACCACCTTGCCGGGCGCCACGCCGAGCGTGCCCTTCACTTCTTCGTGGCCGGCGTGGCCGATGAGGATCACGGTGCGTCCCTCGTCGTCATATTTTTTTACTTCGAGATGGACCTTGGTGACGAGCGGGCAGGTGGCGTCGATAACGCGCAGCGCGCGATCCTTGGCGCGGTCCCATTCGCTGGGCGCGACGCCGTGCGCGCTGAAGATGACGCGCTGGCCGCTGGGAACCTCGTCGAGGCTCTCGACGAAAATCGCGCCTTCCTTCTCGAGCGCCTCGAGCACGAAACGGTTGTGCACTATCTGATGGCGCACGTAGAGCGGACGGCCGTAGGAGCGCAGCGCGCTGCGGACGGCCTCGACCGCGCGATCGACGCCCGCGCAAAAGCCGCGCGGCTCGGCCAGGATGATTTTCTGAACGAATGTTTCGCCCAAAGCCATCCTACCTTTGTAACTGGTAACTGTCCGCGTGGTCAACAATGCGGCGTAGCAATGGTCATTCAAGCGCGGGTGGATGCGAGGTTTGGCAGCCGATCCATACCTCGCCGCCCTCGAAGTGCTCTTTTTTCCAGATCGGTACGATTTCCTTCAGCCGATCGATCGCGAATCGGCACGCCTCGAACGCCTCGGCGCGATGCGGCGCCGAGACCGCAATCGCCACCGACGTCTCGCCAATCTCGACCACGCCGACGCGATGCGCGATCGCGATACGCGTGATTTTCCATCGCGCGCCCGCCTCGACCGCGAGCTTGCGCATCTCGGACAGCGCCATCGGCTCGTAGGCTTCGTACTCGAGGCGAATCACGACGCGGCCGGCGTTGTCGCGGCGAGTCGTGCCGGTGAACGATACGATCGCACCGGCGGCAGGGGAGGCAACTTCGCGCTCGAGCGCGGCGACGTCGATCGGATTGCGCCCAATCGTGATCTTGCCAACGTATGCGGGCGTGTCAGCGCCGCCGCTAACCGGCGGAATGAACGCGATCTCGTCGCCCTTGCGCGGCTTGAAGTCGCCCTCGACATATTCCTGGTTGACGGCGAAGCCTACAGAGTCGCGATGCCCGCCGAGCTCGGGAAATTCGACCACCAGCTGCCGCCAGATGTCGCCGACTGTCGTGCCGTCGGGAAACTCGCGCGTCAGCTCGGCCGCATGGGCCCGCTCACGCAGCGTAGCGAACAGCTTGATCGTAAACTTGTTCACGCTCATTTGCTCAGCAGGTACGCGATGTGCCCGAGCTCGGGGATGAGCAGCTTCTCCATCGCGAGCCGGCACGCGTCGGGAGAGCCGGGAAGCGCCGCGACGAATTTGCCATGTCGGACGCCGGCCACGGCGCGGCTCATCATCGCGGCCGCGCCGATTTCCTGAAACGAAAGCATCCGGAACAATTCGCCGAATCCTTCGAGCTCCTTGTCCAGGATCGACTTCACGACTTCGGTGGTGCCGTCGCGCGCGGTAATGCCGGTGCCGCCGTTGACGATAATCGCGTCGAGATTCTCCAGATTACTGACGAGCGCGGCGGAAATTTTCTCACCGTCGTCGGGCAGGATTTCGTAGTAGTCCACCCGGTGGCCGGCCGCCTCCAGCAATGTGCGGATGAGATTCCCGCTCTCGTCGGTCTCCGGAGTGCGCGAATCGCTGGCCGTAATTACGCCGAGCTTGAGATTCATGCGCGCGTGTTTTTCGTGTTCGTGGACCGACATGCGGATTAGGATTACACAATCCTCGATGGCATTATAAGCAGTCCGCGTTGGCGATGCTCGCGGCGAAATGAAGCCCGCGCGCGAGTCGCAATCCCGGAACCTCAAGATGACCACCGCGTCCAGCCGAGCAGCCGTTTTTCTTCGCCCGAAGACTCTGCTGATCGTCGCTGCAATCTTAGCGGTCCTCTACGTCGCGCATCGCATCGGCGCCGGCCCGTGGCTGACCAACGCGCTCGACTGGATTCGCGGGCTGGGCGCGCTGGCGCCGGTCGCGTTCATCGCGATTTACATCGTGGCGTGCGTCGCGTTTGTTCCCGGATCGATCCTGACGATCGGCGCCGGCGTGATTTTCGGCGTGGTGCGCGGATCGATCTACGTGTCGATTGCGGCGACGCTCGGCGCCACGGCGGCTTTTCTCGTCGGCCGTTATGTCGCGCGCGATTGGGTGAGCAAGAGGCTCGAAGGCAACGCGAGGTTCAAGGCGATCGACGAAGCGGTCGGCAAGGAAGGATGGAAGATTGTGATCCTGACGCGGTTGTCGCCGGTGTTTCCATTCAATCTGCTCAACTACGCCTACGGCCTGACGCGCGTGACGCTGCGCGACTACTTTTTCGCGTCCTGGGCGGGGATGATTCCCGCCACGATTCTCTACGTATATATCGGCTCGCTGAGCGGCGACCTGGCGCGCGCGGCCGGCGGAGGCGTCGGGCGCACTCCGCTTGAATGGGCGCTCACGGCGGTCGGGTTCATCGCGACCGTCGCGGTCGTCGTGTACGCAACGCGAATCGGCGCGCGGGCGCTGCGCGAAAAGACTTGAGGGACGAATCATGATGGGATCGCACGCGCTGAAGCATGAGCCGCTCGACGCTTACAACCTCGCGCTGACGGAAAATCTGCATCCCGCCGGATGGATCAATCCCGCGCCCGCCGACCGCTACAACCTGGTCGTGATTGGAGCTGGCACCGCGGGCCTCGTGACTGCGGCGGGCGCCGCAATTCTCGGGGCGAAGGTTGCGCTCGTCGAGCGCGACCTGATGGGCGGCGATTGCCTGAACTTCGGATGCGTCCCGTCCAAGGCGCTGATTCGCTCGGCGCGCGCGGCCGCTGCGGTTCGCGACGCGGGCCGCTTCGGCGTTGAGGTGCCGCCGGGCGTGCGCGTGAATTTTCCAGCGGTGATGGAGCGGATGCGCAAGCTGCGCGCCGAGCTCAGCCCGACCGACTCCGCCAATCGATTTCGCGGCCTGGGCGTCGACGTGTTTATCGGCGACGGACGTTTCGTTGCGCCGGACTGCGTGGAAGTCGACGGCCAGCGGCTCCGTTTCAAGAAGGCCGCTATCACAACTGGCGCGCGCGCGGCCTCGCTTCCGATACCCGGCCTGGCCGAGGCCGGCTATCTGACCAACGAAACGGTCTTTTCGCTGACCGATTTGCCGCGGCGAATCGCCGTAATCGGCGGCGGGCCGATCGGATGCGAACTCGCGCAGACCTTTGCGCGATTCGGTGCGCAGGTCACGCTGCTCGAAGTCGCGCCGCAAATCCTGATTCGCGAGGATCGCGACGCCGCCGAGCGAGTCGAGCGCGCAATCGTCCGAGACGGCGTCGAAATTATCACCGGATGCAAAATTTCCGGCGTCGGAATGCGCGGCAATGAGAAGATAATCGCGAGCGAGCGCGACGGCGTCCGCCGCGAGATTGCCTGCGACACGATATTGATTGGCGTCGGCCGAGTGCCCGCGGTCGAGGGGTTGAATCTCGAAGCCGCGATGATCGAGTACGACAAGCAGAACGGCGTGAAGGTCAACGACTACCTGCGGACGACGAACCCGCTCGTGTACGCCGGCGGCGACGTCGCTTCGCCGTGCAAGTTTACTCACCTGTCGGACGCGCACGCGCGCATCATCCTGCGCAACGCACTATTCTTCGGACGCCAGCGCGCGAGCCAACTGACTATTCCATGGTGTACCTACACCGATCCTGAGATCGCGCACGTCGGACTGTACGAGGCCGACGCGAAGCAGCGCGGAATCGCGGTCGCGACCTATACGCAGGAACTGGCCGAGGTCGATCGCGCCGTGCTTGACGGCGAAACCGAGGGCTTCGTCAAGGTTCACGTGCGCGAGGGAAGCGATCGGATCGTCGGTGCGACTGTAGTCGCCAGCCACGCCGGCGAAATCATCTCCGAGCTCACGACGGCTATCAAAGCGGGCGTCGGCTTGGGCAGTCTCGGCGACGTGATTCATCCGTACCCGACGCAGGCGGACGCAATCCGCCGCGCCGCCGGGCTGTACACGCGCACGCGGCTCACGCCATTCGTCGCCGGCTTGATGAAGCGATGGTTCGCGCTTACGCGATGAAAGAAATCAGCGCAGGCGCAGGTTGAATGCCTGGCGTCCCTTCTCTCCCGCGCGGACGTCGAACTGAACTTCGTTGCCCTCGCGCAGGTCGTCGAAATAAACCTTGGGCGACAGCGCCGAGCGATGGAAAAAAACTTCGTCGCCGCCGTCGTCCGCGATGATGAAGCCGAAGCCCTTGTCCTTGACTACCTTCTTGATTGTTCCGAACACGTGATCCTCCCCCGGACAAAATTATTCCGCGCCTTGAGCTTACGACGCTGACAATTTAAGTAAAGACGTACCGAACGACGCGCGAGGCGTGCACAATGCTCAAGGCTGTCACACTGAAAGAAATCGAAAGAATCTTCGCGGTGATCGATCCGATGGGAATCTCGCGCGAGGCGGTGGAGATTCCACTGCGCACCGAGCATCCGGGGCGCGTCTCGATTTTGAAAAATGGCAAGCTGGAGATTGTCGTCGAGCGCGACGCCAACTTCGACGAGTGGATCACTCAGCTCGAGGCGCGGATTCGCGACCTGATGAAGCCGGAGACGGACTAAGCTCGATCAGCACCGCGCCGTGATCGACGGTCTGGCCTTCCTCGACGCGCACATGTTTGACCATCGCAGCGCTTTCGGCGGCGAGCGTCGTTTCCATTTTCATCGCCTCGATCACGACCAGCGGCTGTCCCGCCTCGACCAGGTCGCCGTCGCGGACCAGCACCTTGAGCACCTTCCCCGGCATCGGCGCCGTGATTTCCGCCGCTGCGAGCCCGCGCGCGCGGCGCCGCGAAGCCTCTTGCGCCGGCTTGAACTCGAAAGACGCCGGTCCGACAGAAACAAGGATCGATTCCTTTCGCCGTGCGCCGAAAACCGGATAACGCCGCCCATCGATCGCAAGAACTCCTCCGCCGTCCGCATTCGGCGTGAACTCTGCGGCCAGCTCCCGCCCTCCGATGCTCACGCGAATCGTGCCGCCTTCGCGCGCGATCACCTCGACGTCGATCTCGTGCAAGTCACCCGCGCGCGTGAGCTTCATCGCCGCGATCTCCATAGCTCGAAGTTGTTAAGGCCATCCCACGGCGAACGTCGTTCGGCACTTGTGCGCTGCGCAGAATTTTCTGCTTGCGAATCGCCGGCGATGATCGCCGCCGCGACAATCGCCGCATCGATTTGCGCGTCATCGATCTTCCACGCTGAAAAAAACACTTCGATGAAATGGGTTGAGAGTTTCGCGTCGCGAAACTGCTCACTCGCAACGATATCGCGCAGGTAGGCGGCGTTGTTCGTCACGCCCAGCAACGCGAATTCGCCAAGCGCATTCACCAGGCGGCCGCGCGCCTCCTCGCGATTCGCGCCGTAGCAGATTAGCTTGCCCAGCAGACCGTCGTACCACGGCGTCACTTCGGCGCCGCGCGTCAGATGCGAGTCGAAGCGCACGCCCGGCCCGCCGGGAACACTTAGATGAAGCACGGTTCCCGTCGCGGGACGGAAGTCATGCTCGGGATCCTCGGCATTGATGCGGATTTCGATCGCCGCGCCGCGCGGGGCCGCCGCCGCCGACACCTTGCCGCCCGACGCGATCCGCAATTGCTCGCACACCAGGTCGCATCCGAAGCGCATCTCGGTCACCGGATGCTCGACTTGCAGGCGCGCATTGACTTCGAGGAAGTAAAAGTTGTCGCCTTCGACCAAAAACTCCGCGGTGCCCGCGTTGGTGTAGTGCGCCGCGCGCGCGAGTTTCAGCGCCGCGTCGATCATTTTCGCGCGCATCGCGTCAGAGAGTCCCGGCGCCGGCGACTCCTCGATAATCTTCTGATGCCGCCGCTGGATCGAGCAATCACGCTCGCCCAGCGCGACCACATTGCCGTGCTCGTCGCCAAGAATTTGGATTTCGATATGCCGCGGATGCGCGAGATACTTCTCGATGAAGATCCGTCCCGTCGCCGAATGCGGCCGTCGCTTCGCGCGCAGCCGCTTCCAGAGCGCCTTCGAGCTGCGACGCTTCCGCAACGACGCGCATCCCGCGCCCGCCTCCTCCGGCGGCAGCCTTGATCAAAATGGGATAGCCGGCGAGCGCGGCAAATTCGCGCGCCGCGGAAAGTTCCGCAGTTTCGATTCCCGGCACCACCGGGACGCCCGCCGCGACGGCGATTCGCCGTGCCGCGACCTTGTCGCCGAGCGCAGCCATCACGTCGGGCCGCGGTCCGACGAACACGATCCGCGCGTCGGTGGCAGCCTGCGCGAACTCGGGACGCTCGGAGAGAAATCCGTAGCCCGGATGTATCGCGTCGGCGTCGGATCGTTTTGCGGCTGCGATTATCGCTGCGATGTCGAGGTAGCTCTTTGCGGCCTCGGCCGGTCCGATTGCAATTGCCTCGTCAGCGGCGCCGACGTGCGCGCTTTTCGCGTCCGCCGCGGAATACACGGCGATGGTTTTGAGGCCGAACAGGCGCGCGCTGCGGATGATCCGAAGCGCAATCTCGCCGCGGTTTGCGATAAGGAGTTTTTTGAGCCGCCGCGCCATGATTCGTCGAAGCTAGCACAATCAATTGCAACCGGCGCGCCCGTCGTATAATTCCCGAATGACGCCGTCGCGGGCAGCGGGAATTTCATGGATCAACTATATTTCGTCGTTCACACCCATTGGGATCGCGAATGGTATCAGCCGTTTCAGCAGATGCGCGCGCGGCTGGTCACGATGGCCGATCGCATGATCCCGCTGGTCGAGCGCGGAACGATTCCCTCCTTTCACTTCGACGGCCAGACGATCGTGCTCGACGATTACCTCGAGATGCGCCCGCAAGCCGAACCGCGGCTGCGCAGTCTGATTCGCGCGGGCAAAATCCAGGTCGGGCCGTGGTACGTGCTTGCCGACAGTTTCCTGGTGAGCGGCGAGTCGCTCATCCGCAATCTCGAAATCGGCATGGCGATTGCGCGCCGCTTCGGACGGCCGCTCGATGTCGGCTACCTGCCCGATCAGTTCGGACACATCGCGCAGATGCCGCAAATTCTCGCCGGCTTCGGATTCACGACCGCGGTGCTGTGGCGCGGCGTCGGTGCGGACGTCAATCGCAATCGCTTCACGTGGGAAGCGCTCGACGGCAGCTCGGTGCTGACGGTCTATCTGCCCGCTGGTTATTCGAACGGCGCAAATCTGCCGCTCGAATCGGTTGACAGCTTCGTCGCGCGCGCCGAACAGATTGCCGCCCGGGAGCGCGACTTCGCCGCCGGCACGCCGATTCTCGTGATGAACGGCACCGATCACGCCGCGCCCGACGCGCGCCTCACCGTGCGCATCAACGAGGCGCGCGAGATTTCCGCGATGACCTTCGAGACCGGCTCGCTCGAGAACTACGTCCGCCGCCTCGCCGATCTTCCGCTCGACGGCACTCCGCGTCATCGTGGAGAACTGCGCTCTCCCCTGCGCTCGCATCTGCTGCCCGGCGTGACCTCGGCGCGCACGTGGATCAAGCAGCGCGACTTTGAAAATTGCCGCGCGCTCGAGGGCTACGCCGATCCGCTCGCAGCGCTTGCCAACGCGCTAGGGCGCGCCGCCGGCGTCGACGCATTCCTCGAGATGGCGTGGCGGACCGAAATTCAGAACCATCCTCACGATTCGATTTGCGGATGCTCGGTCGACCAGGTGCACATCGACATGCGCTATCGATTCGATCAGGCCGCGATGCTCGCCGAGACTGCAGAGCGACGCGCGGTTGCGGCATGTCTCAACGCCCGCGGTGTCGACGCGTCCGAGATCGCGGTCTTCAACCCGTCGCTCGCCCGAGGCGCACTCGTCAGCGGCGATGCGGAAGTTGCCGACCCCCACGCGCGCTACGCGATTGAGACTGCCGACGGCCGCCGCATCCCGGCCGCGACCGACATTGCCCGCGAGCAGCGCGCGGTCGATTCCGACATGCCGTCGGCGGAATTCAAATCGATCATCGGCGGGTTGAGCCAGCCGAGCGTGTTCGGCCGCACTTTGAATCGCTACGAGATCGTGACCGCGCCCGACGGCCGCCCGCAGGTGAATCTCCTCATGAGCCGCGCGGCGTTCAGCGATCTGGATCTCGAAGGATTCCGCCACGCGATTCGCACCCGCATCCCCGATTCGGGCTCGGTGCGAATCCATGCGACCAGCGCCCCGCGATGCGCCGTCAGTTTCGTCGCCGACGATCTCGCGCAAACGGGTTTCAGCTTCTATAGGCTGGTTCGCGAAGATTCTGGCGCCGATGCGGCGAATCGCGAGCCGGCCGCGTCGATTGAGAATGAGTTCTTCCGCTTGACGCCGACGCAACTCGGCCTGGAGATTCGCGATCTCTCGCGCGACACGGCGATGGAACTCTATTTTGAGGACGACGGCGATCGCGGCGACGAGTACAACTACGATCCTGTCGGCGATGGCACACCGATCGCAAATCCGGCCTCGATCTCCGCGAGCGTCGTCGACAATGGCCGGCTGCGCAAACGCATCAAGCTCTTGATGACATTCGAAATACCCGCGGCGCTGACTGCTGATCGACGTGCGCGCTCGTCGGATTGCGAGCGTCTTGAACTAGCGCTGACCGCGACACTCTACGCCGGCCTCGACCGCGTCGATCTTGTCGTCGACGCCACGAATCGCGCGCGCGACCATCGTCTGCGCGCTGCGCTCCGCACGCCAATCGTCGCGACCGACGCCGTCCACGACACCAGCTTCGGCGTGATCCGCCGCCCGCTCGCGCCGTCGGAACCGCGCGGCACCGAGGACATCTATCCGACCGTGCCGCATCGCACCTTCACCGCCGTCGAGAGCGGCGAGTTCTCGGCCGCTATTGCCAGTCGCGGCATTCTCGAGGTGGAGGCGCGGCCCGAGCGCGCGGGCTCGACGATTCTCCTGACTCTGCTTCGATGCGTCGGATGGCTGTCGCGTTCCGACCTTGCGACTCGCCGCGGCGGGGCTGGACCCGAGCTCGAGACGCCGGACGCGCAGGAACGGGGAGAGCATCGCTTCGAATTTGCGGTCGCGACCTTTCGAGGCAGCTATCTCGACAGCGGTCTGCTGCAACGCGTCGAAGCGTACACGTCTCCACCGCGCGCTTTTTTCGGCCGTCGCGCCGCTGACGACTCCGCCGCGACCTCGCTCCTCGGATGCGACAATCCGCGAATAATATTCTCGACGGCCCGACCGCTGCCCCGTTCAGGCTCTTATAAAGTGCGCGTCTACAGCGCATCGCCGAACTCCGAGCGGGCCAGGTTCACGTTCGCCGCTGGCGGCCGCGCGCGCGAGGTCGATCTTGCCGGACGCCCCGTGAAGCGCGCCGGCCTCAAGCGCTCGCGCGATGGCGCAATCACGCTCGAACTCAAGCCGTTCGAGCTGGTGACCTTCGAAGTGCGCGCGCGGTCTCCTGCCGCCTGAAAATATTTTTCGAAATTGTCATCAAAAGGGATTGATCGACAGCGCGATTTCATTATCTTGTTTCATTCGAGTTTGATTGTCGTCGCTTGAAGTGTTGCAGAGTTGAAACAAAAAAAGTTGTCGTGCGTATCACTAAGGGGAGAGACTACTGACGTGGGGAGTGCTAGCCGAGTTGTGAGCGAGAAGGTCACGGTCCGTACCGTGTACGACTTCCCCGTCGCCGGTCACCTGTGCGACGACGGGGCCGTGCGTTACATCAAACTGATCCGTCGCAGCGGCCAATCGCCCGAAGGCACCTGCCCGCAGTGCAAGATTTCGTTTGTATATCGAAAGCCCAAAGCCGCGAAAAGCGCGCGTCACGTCGACGGCGAGGGCATCGTCCACTTTTAGATCCTTTTAGAATCGATTTCGCTATTTCGCTCGACGCCCGCCGTACTGCTCGTCGCCGACTTGGGAGTGCTTCTTCACGAGCATGATCGGCTGGCCCCGGTAATAGCGCGCCGCTTCGTCGCCGATGAACGCGAGCCCGTCGTTCGGATCGAACCACGCATGAAGCTTGGGGACGAAGGCCGCGACCACAAAGTTTAGCAATCCAAAATCCGGCCGCACTTCGACTCGGATCGCCTCGGCGCCGTAAGAAGTCCACACCGCATTTCCCGGGTCGACGTTCACGCTGATCGCAATTATCTTCGGGCTCGGCGCGCAGCTGAACGCATGCAGCGGACGGCTGACGCCCTTGTCGCCCGCCCGCAGAAATCTCTGGATCGGAATCACGATGCTCGCGCCCGCCCAAGTGTCCTCCGGGATAGTGAGCACCTCAGACTGTTCGCTCTTTTGCCCGTTCGAGTTGTCGATACAAGTCCCGGCGCCCGTCTTCAGATCCAGGTGCGCCCGTTTCAGGATCGATCCGTCAGCATTGTAGTACGTGTGATCGAATTCGGTCAGCTTCGGCTGCCCGCTGGATGCCACCTGGATATGCGCGGTCTCGACGTCGGTCTGACGATCAAAGTATCCGTTCTCGCCGTGCAGCGTCCCGCCGTCGGCGGTACTGTCGACACGGTATCGGCTGCGCCCAATCGCGACGCCGGTATCGGGATTCAGAATCGTAAAACTGGTCGGCGGAAAGCTGAGCGCCTCGGCTGAATACGCTGGCCGCGCGCAGGCCATCGTCACGGCTATCGCGAACGTTGCGACAATCCATCGATGCACTCGTAGCGTAATCATGCCCTTGCTAATGCGTCCGTCGTCTGGAACCTTGGTCGCGTCCGGGGACTCTCTCTTACAATTGTCGTTCCGACGATTCGGCAACACAACAGATGCTTGACTCCATTCTTGGCGCGAATCCCGACATCAAGCGCGTCCAGTCGCGATGCGCTCGCGCGCTCTTCCGCGCAGGCATCACCGCGAACGTCGCCACGATTCTCGCTGCGCTGTGCGGCATCGCGTCGGGCATCGCGTTCGCGTCCACCCACACAACCTGGGCGATCGTTGCGCTCGGATTCAGCGCCGCCTTCGACGCGCTCGACGGCACCATCGCCCGCGAATGCGCCGCGCCGAGTGCAGTCGGCGGCGTGCTCGACCTCTCCGCAGATCGCCTCGTCGAGGCGTGCGTGATAGTCGGCATCGCATGGCGCGACCCCGCGCTCTACTTCCCGGCGCTTGTCCTGGTTGCGACCTGGTACGTGAACATCACGATATTCCTGGCGGTGGGCGCCGCGCTGGAAGGACCGGGCGCAAAATTGATCGAGTACCCGCCCGGAATCCTCGAGCGCACCGAAGCAATGATTTTTTTCGTTGTACTCGGCCTGGTGGAAGCAACTCCGATCCTGCGCCCAATCGGCCCGCTACTTTGCTACGCGATGGCCACGCTGGAAATAGTAACCGGCGCCCAACGCCTGCTCTTCGGCTTGCGCAAGCTACGCCCCGACTAATTTCCGGTTCCTGTACGTCGCGGCGCTATTCGACTGCGACGATTTCAATGCCATAGTGGACAATCCAGAGGAGTAATCGATGACAAGCCCAAAACAACGCCCGCCGAAATCGACCGCGCGGCAATACGCCGAGTCGGTAGGCATCGCGCTGATACTCGCGATCGTCATGCGGTCCTCTTTCGTGCAGGCATACGTGATTCCGTCAGGTTCGATGGAGCCGACCATTCTGGTGGGCGATCATATTTTTGTAAACAAGCTCGCCTACGGTCTGCGCATCCCCGATTCGATCGCGGGCCTGCCGGTGCCGGGTTTTTCGACCGGGAAGTACGTGATGCATCTGGGGTCGATTCATCACGGCGACATCCTCGTGTTCGAGTCTCCGCGCGAGCGCGGCGTCGACCTGATCAAGCGCGTGATCGGCCTGCCGGGCGACAGGATCCAGGTGATCGACGGCGTCGTATGGCGTAACGGCGCGCGGGTGCCCGATCCGCACGCGTTCTTCGCGCAGCGTGAAGCTGCGCGCTCACCGTTCTCGCCGACCGACAATTTTCCGTCGCGAGATCCGCGCCATCCGGAGCTCGATCCGGGGCCGGTGGTGGTGCCGCCCGGGCGGCTTTTCATGATGGGCGACAATCGCGACGACAGCTTCGACAGCCGCTTCTGGGGCTTCGCCGACGAGAACGACGTCGAAGGCCGCGCGTCGATGATCTACTTCTCATGGGATCACGACGGTCAAGGATTGTTACCGTTCCGCTGGGACAGATTCGGCAAAGTCCTGAACTAGTACCCGCGCCGCGTTACTCGACTGTTACTGACTTCGCGAGGTTCCGCGGCTGGTCTACGTCGGTGCCGCGTTCTGACGCTATGTGGTAGGCGAGCAGTTGCAGCGGCACGGTCATCAGCACGGGGGTCAGCATCCGGTTGGTCTCCGGCACTTCGATAACTTCCGCTGCGACGCTCCTGAGCTCGGGGGTCGCTCGATTGGTCACCGCGATAATCCGGCCGTTGCGCGATTCGACCTCCTTGAGATTCGACATCGACTTCTCGAACAGATCATCGTTGGGAATTATCACGGCCACCGGCATCTTGTCGTCGATTAGCGCGATCGGCCCATGCTTCATCTCGCCCGCCGAGTAACCCTCGGCGTGAATGTAGGAAATTTCCTTCAGCTTGAGCGCGCCCTCGAGCGCAATCGGGTAGTTGATGCCGCGGCCGAGGAACAGGAAGTCCCGCGCTGGCGCGTACTTGCGCGCGATCGCCTGAATATTCGGCTCGTTCTCGAAGATAGTTTTGATCTGTCCGGGAATCGCGAACGCCGGCTGCAACAATTTCCCGGAATCGGATTCTGAAAGACGTCCCATCCGCGCCGCCAGATGAATCGCGAACAGGTAGTACGCCTCGAGCTGCGTGAGAAAGCATTTGGTGGTCGTCACGCTCGTCTCGGGGCCGCATCGCGTGTACAACTGCGCGTCGGCTTTGCGCGCGATCGACGAGTCCACGGTGTTGGTGATCGCCAGCAGATGCGCCCCGCGCGCGCGTCCTTCTTCCATCGCGGCGATCGTGTCGGCGGTCTCGCCTGACTGCGACACGGCGATGATCATCGTGTGGTCGTCAATCGGCGGCCGCCGATAGCGGAACTCGGATGAGTAGTCGACCTCGACCGGAATCGCGGCGAGCTCCTCGATCATGAACTTGGCCACCTGCGCCGTGATCCACGACGCGCCCGCACCCAGCATCACGATCCGCCCGATCGACGCGGGACCACCCGGCGGCAGCAGTTCGCCTTCGAAACGCACGAGGGGTGAGCCGGCGTCCGCGCGGCCGGCCATCGTGTCGATCCACGCCTGCGGCTGGTCGTTGATTTCCTTGCGCAGGTAATGGCGAAAGCCGCCCTTGGTCGCGGCGACGGCGTCCCACTCGACTTGTCGCGGCGCGCGAGTGACTGCGGTGCCGTCGAACTTCATGATGCGCGCTGTGGCCGCGGTGACCTCGGCCAGCTCGCCGTCCTCGAGGACGATCGCGCGGCGCGTGTGTTCGAGAATCGCGGGGATATCCGACGCGATAAAGTTCTCGCCGTCGCCAAGCCCCAACACCAGCGGCGTCGCTGTCTTGGCGGCGACCAGCTTGTCGGGCTCGGTTTCCGACAGCACGACGATCGAGAACGAACCGCGGATTCGCAGGACGGCCTCGCGCACGGCCTCGGTCAAGCCGCGACCGCCTTTGAGCTTCTCCTCGATCAGATGCGAGATCAGCTCTGTATCAGTCTCTGAGCTGAGCTTGTGGCCGCGCGCGAGCAGTTCGGCGCGCAGCTCGACGAAATTCTCGACGATGCCGTTGTGGATGACCGCGACCGGACCGGCTTTGTGCGGATGCGCATTTTCCTCCGACGGGCGGCCGTGCGTCGCCCATCGCGTGTGCCCGATTCCGATGTGGCCCTGAATGGGCGAGTCGGCCAGCAGGTGGCGCAGGTTTTCGAGCTTGCCCTTGGCGCGACGAATTTCCAGCTTGCCGCCGTCGACGATCGTAGCGACGCCGGCCGAGTCGTAGCCGCGATACTCCAGGCGTCCGAGCCCTGCGAGCAGGATGGGGTAAGCCTCGCTCGGTCCGACGTATCCGATTATTCCGCACATGATCGTTCGCTCCTTTCCCCTGATTTGCAGGGAAGGTTACGGAGTTGTCCGAACCCATACGGACGGAGCGATAGCGAAATGATTTTCGGGAGAGTTTAGGAAATCACGTCAGAGCCGATGCTCTGCCACTTAAGGCGCGTTTTGTCGCGCGGTCACCCGCGCGGTTTCAATCCTCGCCTCTATCGACTGTGGAGCCGGGAAGCCATCCGCCGAATCTCTCGATACTGCTTCCACCTCGTCAACTCACGGCGTTGCGGCCATGAGTCCTGGCGCTACTCTCGCACTTTGTTTTCTATCGCCTCGACCGTCACCTCGTTGTGATGATTATTCTCGCATGGGCGAGTCAGTACAAGCCAAGTGTTAGTCATGTTTTTTGTTGCGCAGTAGGCTGCCGTCGGGGCTGTCGTTGTGGCGTTTGCGCCAAGTTGCTATCCAGCCGGCTTTTTCGCGTTGCGGATGATGGGACATCACGAGCGCGCCGTCGGGCACCTCGCGGACAATCGTCGTGCCTGAGGCGACGTACACGTCGCTGCCGACCTTGACCGGCGCGACGAGCTGCGTGTCGCATCCGACCATGCAGCGGTCACCGATTTCCGTGTGATGCTTGTCGTAGCCGTCGTAGTTCACGGTGATGACGCCGCATCCGACGTTGGTGTCGGCGCCGATGGTGGCGTCGCCGAGGTAGCTCAAGTGGCTGGCCTTGGTGCCGCGTCCGAGGCGCGCTTTTTTGGTCTCGACGAAATTGCCGATGCGATTGTGGCCGGCGAGTTCGGTGCCGGCGCGCAAGTTGGCGAACGGTCCGATTTCGGATTCCTCGCCGATGACGCAATCCTCGGCGCGCACTCCCAGCTTCAGATGGCATCGCGGGCCGACCGTCACGTTGCTCAGCCACGCGGTGCCGTCGATTCGCACGCCCTCGCCGAGCTTGCACGCGCCGAGAATCTGGACGTTGGGACCGATCACGCAGTCGGGCGCGACTTGGGCTTGCTCGGAGATGTATGCAGTCGCGGGATCGACGAAGCGTCACGCCGGATTGCATCAGCTTTCGGTTAACAGCCGCACGAATTTCCGCTTCCATATTGGCCAGCTCCTCGCGCGAGTTGACGCCGGCGAATTCCGCCGGGTCGGTGGCAACCCACGCCTCAATTTTTTCGTTTTCACTGAGCGCACGCGCAATCGCAATTATATCTGTCAGGTAGTACTCCTCCTGCGCGTTGGCCGGCTTCAGTTCCGCGAGCGCGGATCGAAGCAGACCGCTATCGACGATGTAACAGCCGGTGTTGATTTCCTTGACGGCGCGCTCGGCGGGCGACGCGTCGCGGTGCTCGACGATTTTGTCGACGTTGCCGGACGCGTCGCGAATGACGCGGCCGTATGCGGCGGGATCGTCGAGCATGACACTGATGAAGGAGAGCTTGGTGCCGCGCTTTCGATGTGCGTCGAGGAAAGCGCGCAACGTCGCCGACGTGATAGCGGGCATGTCGCCGTAAGTGATCAGCACGTCGCCGGCGAAGTTTGCGGGAAGCTGGCCGAGGGCGCATCGCACGGCGTCGCCCGTACCGCGCTGAGGCTCCTGGAGCGCAAATCGCACCTTCGAGGAGTTCGCGGCGGCTTCGACTTCGCGCGCCTGGTGGCCGACGACGATCACGACGGGGTCGGGCTCCAGCGCGGCGAGTGCACGAACAGCGCGCGCGATCATCGGCTCTCCGCCAAGCTCGTGCAGGACCTTGGCGCGCTTCGAGCGCATCCTGGTTCCCTTGCCGGCGGCGAGAATGATCGCTGCGAGGCTATTCGTAGTCATCGAAGTTCGAGACTTTCCACGTATCGGCCTCTTTGCGCGCCGTAATCAGCCAGTTGCGATTGAAGGTGCCGCCTTCGGGCACGTCGATGGTCGCGCGAAACAGGAACTCGATGTGGTCGGTGGCGTCGCGCTCGGCGGTCAGCTTGTAGTGCACGACCGGCTTGCGCGTGTTCTCGTCGATCTTCTGATTGCCGATCAACGTCATCTCGTGATGAAGCTTGTCGAGTGCGAGACCGGTGCAGAATGGCTCAGCCGCTTTCAGATCGATCGCGACATAATATTGGTCGATGAACCTATCGACGACGCCGCGCGCGCTGTTGACCGGATGACATCCGGTGGCGACAATCGCGGAGAAGGCAGCGACGAAAAGAATCTGGGCGCATCGGTCACGAAGCTGGAATATCCGGGATGTCATGATTTTTTCTTGAACAGAGCCTCCAGCTTGTCCTGCGCGCCGGTCTTCGCTCTCGCGGACGGCTTCGCGGCCGCGTGGCCCGGAATAAAATATTCGCAGAAGTTGAATCGTTCCTTGTCCACGACCCGCTCCGCCATCGGCTCGCGGCAACTGTTGTTGTAGGCCGGATCGTAAAAGCCGCAGTTGCGACATGAGTGGAGCGCTCGGCCGCATCCGGGGCACTCGTCGCGAAAGCCGATGCGCTCGCCTGCAACGACAACGACTTCGATTTTCCGGGCGCAATGCCAACAGTTCATAGCGCAGCGTCGAGTAGTTCGTGCGGCATGGTGCTCCGCGAGACGAGAACGCGACCGGCTTGGGAAATGCACGCTTTTTCAGCCGAATCGCCGCTGATAGCATAGCCGCTCAAATGGGTGCGCGCGAGACGATGGAGGCCGAGGTGAACGCATTTGCGGCGGCGCTGAAGAAGGCGTCGCGCGCGGCCGAAAATACGGTGACGAACTATCGCCGCGACCTGCTCGCGTTCCGAAGTTTTTTGCTCGAGCGGGCCGCGATGGTCGGCAAGCGCGTCGACGAGATCGACGTCGCGAGCATCACCGCGGATCACGTTCGCAGCTACCTGGCCGAATTGATGAAGAACAAAGCAGCCCGCGCCACCGTCCAGCGCCGACTGAGCGCGATCAAGGCATTTTTCCGTTATCGCGAAACGACGATTGGCGCGGCGAGTCCCGCGCGAACGATTCGCTCGCCGAAAAATGTGCGGGGCTTGCCGTCAATACTGCAGGAGGACGAAGTTCGCCGGCTGATCGAATTTTCGCTTTCACCGTCGCCCGACGACTCGACGCCCGCGACGCTGCGCGATCGCGCGATGTTCGAGACGCTGTACTCGTCGGGCCTGCGCGTCGGCGAGCTGGTCGGGCTGGACTGGCGCGATATCGACGAAGAGCTCGGGATGGTGATGGTGCGCGCGGGCAAGGGCAACAAGGATCGGCTGGTACCGCTCGGCGAGCCTGCGCTGGATGCATTGCGGGCGTGGCGTCGCGCGATGCCGGTAGCGTGGGATGCGAACGGTCCCGTGATAACGAATCTTCGCGGCGGACGGCTGACCACGCGCAGCGTCGAGATGATCCTGCAGCGCAGAATCGAGGCGGCCGGCGTAACGCGCGGGCGTCACCCCGCACGGGCTGCGTCATTCTTTCGCGACGCATATGCTTGGCAATGGCGCCGACCTGAGGTCGATACAGGAGATGCTCGGTCATGCGAGCCTGGCGACGACGCAGCGCTATACTCATGTCAGCGTGAATCATTTGAAAGAGGTTTATCGACGTGCCTTCCCACGAGTCTGACAGGGGTATCGAGCCGGGCGCCGAAATTCGCCACACGACGATTCTGAGCGTGCGCCACGAGGGCCACGTCGTCATCGCGGGTGACGGTCAGGTGAGCGTCGGGCAAACGATCATGAAGAGCAAGGCGAAGAAAGTGCGCCGGCTGCATCAGGATCGCGTGCTGGCGGGATTCGCGGGCTCGACGGCCGACGCGCTGACGCTGTTCGACAAGTTCGAATCGAAGCTGCAGGAATATAATGGAGTGCTGCGGCGCGCGGCGGTCGAGCTGGCCAAGGACTGGCGCACCGATCGAATCCTGCGGCGGCTCGAGGCGATGCTGGTGGTCGCGGACAAGGAGAGCTCGCTGCTGATTTCGGGCGTCGGCGACGTGCTCGAGCCCGACGATGGAATATTGGCGATCGGATCGGGCGGCAACTATGCGCTGTCTGCCGCGCGCGCGCTGATTCGGCACGGCTCCGGGATGACGGCGCGCCAGATCGCTGAAGGCGCGATGAAAATCGCGTCGGAAGTTTGCGTTTACACCAACGACCAATTTGTTTTCGAAGAATTGTAGGCGGTACCTTCAGGAAGTTATGGCAGTTCCCCAGGTAATGACGCCGCGCGAGATCGTCTCGGAGCTCGACCGCTATATCGTCGGGCAGCATGACGCGAAGCGCGCAGTCGCGATCGCGCTGCGCAACCGATGGCGGCGGCAGAATGTCGCGCCGGAATTGCGCGACGAAATTGCGCCGAAGAATATCCTCATGATCGGACCCACCGGCGTCGGCAAGACGGAAATTGCGCGACGGCTCGCGCGGCTGGCGCAGGCGCCGTTCGTCAAGGTGGAGGCGTCGCGCTACACGGAAGTCGGCTACGTCGGGCGCGACGTCGAGTCGATGATCCGCGACCTCGCCGAGTGTGCGGTCAAGATTGTGCGCGAAGAGGCGCGCGATCGCGTCGCGGTCAAGGCGCGCGAGAATGCCGAGGAACGCTTGCTCGATCTGCTGTTCCCGGCCCCGACCAAAGTTCGCCGTCCCGCGGCAGTCACGTCGGAGGGACATATAGAGGTCGCCGACAACGACTCCCACAAGGACACGCGCGAGAAGTTGCGCAAGCTGCTCAACGGCGGGCACCTCAACGATCGCGAAGTCGAGCTCGAAGTCAGCGCGAACGCCGCGCCGAATATCGAAGTCTTCACGCCGCAAGGCATGGAAGAGATGGGACTCAACATGAAGGAGCTGATGAATCAGCTCATGCCCAAGAAGACGCGCACGCGCAAAGTGAAAATCCCCGAGGCGCTCGAGCTGCTGACGACGGAGGAAGCGGCGCGGTTGGTCGATATGGAGGCGGTCGCGCACGAGGCGATCACGCGCGCGGAGCAGTCGGGCATCGTGTTCATCGACGAGATAGACAAAATTGCCGGGCGCGAATCGCACGGCCCGGACGTCTCGCGCGAGGGCGTGCAGCGCGACCTGCTGCCAATCGTCGAAGGCTCGACGGTCAACACGAAATACGGCGCGGTGAAGACCGACCACATTTTGTTCGTCGCGTCGGGCGCATTTCACACCTCGAAGCCGTCGGACCTGATTCCCGAGTTCCAGGGACGCTTTCCGATTCGCGTCGAGCTGAAGGCGCTAACGCGCGACGACTTCATTCGCATCCTCACCGAGCCCGAGAACGCGCTGACCCGCCAATACGTCGCGCTGATGGAAACCGAGGGCGTGAAAGTACGCTTCACCGACGACGGCGTCGCAGCGTTGGCGGAAATCGCGGCCAAGGTCAACGCGCGCTCGGAGAATATCGGCGCGCGGCGGCTGCATACTGTCCTCGAGCGGCTGCTCGAAGAGCTGTCGTTCAACGCGCCCGAGCTGCAGGACAAGGAACTGACGGTGGACTCCGGGTACGTTCACGGCCGCCTCGATCCAATCGTCAAGGACGAGGATCTTTCGCGCTATATTCTGTAGCTCCCGTCCAATCGTTACACTGGCATTAACGGCTGCGCGGACGATGGATTGCACCGCGCGCGCATTACTGTTTTGATTTCCCTTTTCAGTGAGGGTTTTTCAGGACGTGAAAGAGACCATCCACAATCGAGCCGACGTGCTCATCGAAGCGCTGCCTTACATCCGGCGCTTTCGCGGCAAAACGTTCGTCATCAAGTACGGCGGGCACGCGATGCAGACCGAGGAGCTGCGCGAGAGCTTTGCGCGCGAGGTAGTGCTGCTCGACCTGGTCGGCATCAACCCGATTATCGTGCACGGCGGCGGGCCGCAGATTACGGAACTGATCGGCAAGCTCGGACTGAAGTCGCGCTTCGTGCGCGGAATGCGCGTCACCGATCCGGCGACGATGGAAGCGGCCGAGATGGTGCTGCAGAGAATCAACAAGGATCTCGTCGCGACGATTTCGCGCATGGGCGGCCGCGCGGTCGGGCTCTCGGGCAAGGACGGCGACCTGATCAGGTCGCGCAAAATGCGGATGGTCGTGACCGACGACAACGGCAAGCGCTCGCGCGTCGACATCGGGCTGGTCGGCGAAGTCGATCGCGTTAATCCCGAATTGCTGCGCACGCTCGAGGTGAACAATTTCATCCCGGTGATCGCGCCGACCGGGTTCGGGCGCGACGGCCAGACTTACAACATCAATGCCGACACGGCGGCAGGCGAGATCGCGGCCGCGCTCAAGGCGGAAAAGTTGATCCTGCTGAGCGACGTCGAAGGCGTGAAGGACAAGGACGGCAAACTGCTCTCGACGCTCGATGCGGCCGAAGCGCGGCGCTGATCGCGCGCGGGATAATTCACGAAGGAATGATTCCGAAGGTCGAATGCTGCATCGAGGCGCTGAGCAAGGGCGTCGCGAAGACCCACATCATCGACGGTCGGAACAAGCACGCCGTTCTGCTCGAAATTTTCACCCGCTCGGGAATCGGCACTGAAGTCGTTCAGCGCCGCGCGAAAGTGTCTGCCTTGGGCGACGCGGCGCGCAGCGCAGAGGGCAGCGGCGGTAAAGCGCGATGAACAACGCCGAGATCATAGAACTCACGCATCGAAACATGGTCGATGTTTACGGATGCCTGCCGCTCGCGTTCGCGCGCGGGCATGGCGCGTATCTTTACGATGCCGACGGCAACCGCTATCTCGATTTTTTCTGTGGGCTTGCGGTAACCAGTCTCGGTCATGGAAATCCGCGCGTCGTGCGCGCCATCAAGGAGCAGGCGGAAAAACTCACGCACGTTTCCAACGTCTTTCACACCGAAGCGAGTGCGAGATTGGTCGAGCGGCTGGCGAATCGTTTTGGCGACGGAAAAGTCTTTTTAGGAAACTCCGGGGCCGAGGCGAACGAGGCTGCTATAAAGCTCGCGCGGCGATGGGGCAGCAACGTTGGCGGCGGACGTTTCGAGATTTTGACGACGCTCGGGTCGTTCCACGGACGCACGCTCGCTACCGTGAGCGCGACCGGCCAGGAGCGATACCATCAGGGGTTTCAGCCGCTGATGCCCGGCTTCAGAATGGTGCCGTTCGACGATCTCGCGGCGCTCGATCGCGCGCGCCGCGACGAAACCGTCGGCGTGATGGTCGAACCGATCCAGGGCGAGGGCGGCGTGGTTGTGCCGCGCGCGGACTACCTCAAGCGAGTGCGCGACTGGTGCGATCGCAACAAGCTACTGCTGATTCTCGACGAAGTGCAAACCGGAATGGGCCGCACCGGGCGCTTCTTCGCGTTCGAGCACGTCGGCGTCAAACCGGACATCGTGACGCTGGCCAAGGCGCTCGGCGGCGGACTTCCGATCGGCGCGATGATTGCGCGGAACGAGATCGCGTCGAGCTTCACGCCCGGCAGTCACGGCAGCACCTTCGGCGGAAATCCCGTGGCGTGCGCGGCGGCGGTTGCGGTGATCGACGCGCTCGAGCAGGACGGCGTGCTGGAGAACGCGGCGAGCGTCGGCGCCTATATGCTCGAGCGGCTCGGCAAATTTGCGCGCTCGTGCGATCGAATCGTCGAAGTTCGCGGACTCGGCATGATCATCGGCGCGGTGCTCAAGCACGACGCGCGTCCGATCGTCGAGGAGTGTCTCAAGAATCGGCTGCTGGTCAACGGCACCGCGGGCAACGTGCTGCGGCTGCTGCCGCCGCTGAACCTTACGCGCGAGGAGGCAGACACCGGTCTCGAGATTATCGAGAGCGCATTCAAGAACGCGCCGATTCCAAAATGAGCCGCGGCGCACAGATGAAGCGCGACTTTCTCGACCTCAGCTCGCTTTCGCCCGCTGAGCTGAGCGGGCTGCTTGCGCTTGGCGCGCGGCTCAAATCCGAGCTCAAGATTGGACTCGAGCATCCGTACCTGCGCGGCCGGACGCTCGCGATGGTTTTTCAAAAGCCTTCCTTGCGGACGCGCGTCACGTTCGAGACCGGCATGGCGCAGCTTGGCGGGCATGCGATTTATCTCGCGCCGAATGATATCGGTATCGGAGAGCGCGAATCGGTTAAGGATGTTGCGCGCAACATTTCACGCTCCGTGGATTTAATCATGATTCGCACGTTCTCGCATGAGACCGCGGTTGAGCTTGCGCGCGAGGCGACCGTGCCCGTCATCAATGGGCTCACCGACTTGCTGCATCCGTGCCAGTTGCTTGCCGATCTGATGACGCTACAGGAACGTTTCGGTCGCGACCTCAGCAAAGTGCGCGTCGCGTTCGTCGGCGACGGCTTCAATCTCGCGCAGAGCTGGATCGAGGCGGCCGCACTCGCGGGTTTCGAGCTTCGGCTCGCCTGCCCGAAAGGCTACGAGCCCGAGAAGGCGTTCATGAGTCGCCTGCGCAACGAAGAAATCGGCACGCTCACTGACGATCCGGCAGAGGCGGTGAAGGACGCCGACGTCGTTTACACCGACACGTGGACTTCGATGGGTCGTGAGAAGGAAGCTGCCCAGCGCCGGCGCGACTTCAAGGGCTTCCAGGTCAACGACGCGCTGCTGAAGAATGCGCGCAAGGGCGCGATCGTGATGCATTGTCTGCCGGCGCATCGCGGCGAGGAAATCACCGACGATGTGATCGACGGGCCGCGCTCCGTGGTGCTCGACCAGGCCGAGAATCGGCTGCATGCGCAGAAGGCGGTGATGGTCTGGCTGATACGTCCTGAAATTTTGCAGACTTCGCCGGCGGGGGCTAATGCCGTAGAATCGTGGCAAGCGAGAAAATAAAAAAACTGGTGCTCGCTTACTCGGGCGGACTCGATACGTCGGTCATCCTGCGCTGGATCAAGGATCAGTTCGGATGCGAGGTGATCGCGTACTGCGCCGACGTCGGTCAGGGCGACGAGACCGACGGCCTTGAAGAGAAGGCGCTCAAGACCGGCGCGAGCAAACTTCATATCATAGATCTGCGCGAGGAATTCGCGCGCGACTTCGTGTTCCCGATGCTGCGCGCGAATGCCGTGTACGAGGGCTATTACCTGCTCGGCACGTCGATCGCGCGGCCGGTGATCGCCAAGAAGCAGGTCGAGATTGCGCGCGCCGAAAGGCGCCGACGCCGTCGCTCACGGATGCACCGGCAAGGGCAACGACCAGGTGCGATTCG
The DNA here is from genome assembly GCA_963805315.1 of uncultured delta proteobacterium. Classification (GTDB taxonomy): domain Bacteria; phylum Desulfobacterota; class Binatia; order Binatales; family Binataceae; genus Binatus. The sequence continues at coordinate 34,247 of CAWDTQ010000013.1, read as the reverse complement.
AGCTGACGTTTGCGCGGCTCGCTCCGGATCTGAAGATCATCGCGCCGTGGCGTCGAACCGATTGGCCGTTCAAAGGCCGCGCCGACATGATCGCGTACGCCAACGAAAAGAAAATTCCACTGACCGTGACCACCGAGAAGCCGTACTCGATGGATCGCAACCTCGTCCATGTCAGCTACGAGGGCGGTATCCTCGAAGACCCGTGGCGCGAGCCTTACAATGATATGTTCCGCATGACGGTCTCCGCCGAAGATGCGCCCGACAAGCCGGAGTATGTCGAAATCGAATACGCCGCCGGCAATCCCGTCGCGATCAACGGCGAGCGGCTCGCGCCCGCGCGGATCATCGAGCGCGCCAACGAAATTGCGGGACGCCACGGGATCGGCCGCGTTGATCTGGTCGAGAATCGCTACGTCGGGATCAAATCGCGCGGAGTTTATGAAACGCCCGGCGTGACGATTCTTTTCCACGGGCATCGCGCCGTCGAGCAGCTCACTCTGGATCGCGAGGTGATGCATCTGCGCGACTCGCTTATCCCACGCTACGCGGAAATGGTGTATTACGGATATTGGTTTGCGCCCGAGCGTGAGGCGCTGCAGGCGCTGGTGGACGATACGCAGAAAAACGTGAACGGAGTCGCGCGGCTGAAGCTTTTCAAGGGCGGCGTATGGATCGCCGGCCGCAAATCGCCGAATTCGCTCTACGACCCGAAGATCGCGAGCTTCGAGGAAGCGGGTGGCTACAACCAGGCGGACGCCGACGGATTGATCAGGCTCGCGGGCCTGAGGCTTCGAGCGCTGGCTCGTGCGAGCAAGAAGGGTTGATCGAGTTGGGCAAGGTCATCCAGTTCAAGCCGCCGCGAACGCAGCCCAAGCTCGTGCCCCGTCCTCCTCGCACGGGAGATTGCGATCACTGCCATCACAAGATGGATGTTCATATTACCCATCCCGACGGTTCGATGAGTTGTGCGGCGCGCGGATGCTCCTGCCAATTGCGGCCCCTCAATTGATTTTTCCACTGCCCACTGCGGGCCAGCCTGCCCGGCACACCGTGAGAAAGTGAAAGGGCGTCGCCAGAAGAAAAGCGTCAACGCCGCGCACAATCTCATTCGCGGAAGATTTGCTCGAGGCCGTATCCCCGAAGTCGAGGCATTTACCGCGTCTTTGCCTTTCGACCGCCGGCTTTTTCGCCACGATATTCGCGGCTCGATCGCGCATGCGCAGATGCTCGCGAAGGTCGGGCTGTTGCGCGCGAGCGAGATGCGCGCAATCGTTGGCGGCCTCGAGCGCATCGAAACTGAAATCGCTCGCGGACGATTCAAGTTCGATATCGCCGACGAAGACATCCACCTCGCGATCGAGCGCCGGCTGATCGCGCTGATTGGCGAGCCGGGACGCAAGCTCCACACCGGGCGTTCGCGCAACGACCAGGTCGCGCTCGACATGCGGCTATATCTCCGCGACGAGATTGACGGCGTGATCGCGCTGGTCGTCGAGTTGCGCGCGGTCCTCATTCGGCTAGCCAGGCGCCACATAGCGACGATCATGCCCGGCTACACGCATTTGCAGCGCGCGCAGCCGGTCACGCTCGCGCATCATTTGCTCGCATACGTCGAGATGCTCAGCCGGGATCGCGAGCGCTTCGAGCAAGCGGCGGCGCGCACCGCGGTCATGCCGCTGGGCGCGGGAGCTTTGGCGGGGACGACGCTGCCGCTGGACCGGCAGGATGGTCGCGCGGGCGTTGGGCTTCAAGGCGATTGCCGCCAACAGCATGGACGCGGTGTCGGATCGGGACTTCGTCGTGGATTTTCTTTCGGCCGCCGCCCTCACGCAGGTGCATCTGTCGCGGATGAGCGAAGAAATTATTCTATGGACGAGCACCGAGTTTGGTTTCGCGTTGCTGCCCGACGAATTCTCGACCGGCAGCTCGATGATGCCGCAGAAAAAGAATCCCGACCTGCTCGAACTGATCCGCGGCAAGACCGGCCGCGTCATCGGCGACCTGGTCGCGATGTTGACGGTGTTGAAGGGCATCCCGCTTGCCTATAACTCGGACTTGCAGGAAGACAAGGAACGCGTGTTCGATGCGCTCGACGCGCTGAAGCCCGCGCTCGATCTGATGGCGAAGTTGTGGCCGAAGCTGCGATTCGACGCGAAACGCATGCGCGCGGCGGCGGGAGGATTTTCGCTGGCGACGGATCTGGCGGAATACCTGGTCGGTCGCGGCACCGCGTTTCGCCAGGCGCATGAAATCGTCGGCACTATGGTCCGCGAGACGGCCGAAGCAGGGAAGTCGCTCGAGGATTTGAGCATCGCGGAGTTGAGACGGCATTCCAGCGCGTTCGGCGCCGACGCGATCGCGATTCTTAGAGCCGAAAACTCGGTCGCGCGGCGCACGATCGAGGGCGGCCCCGCGCCGTCCACGGTCAAGCGCCGCCTCAAGGAGCTTCGACGTCGATGAATCTGTACACCAACCGCGCGAACTGGCTTACGCTCGTGCTCGCGGCGGCAGCGTTTGCGAACGTCGTGTTCCTCGGATGCGGTGTGAAGTCACAGCCGATACCGCCGGAGGCGGCGCGTCCCGAGAAAATCCTCGGACTCGAGGCCGCCAACGCGAAAGAGGGAATTAGGCTGACATGGGATCGCCCCGATAACTACGCCGGTGGCGCAAAAATGAAGGACCTCGGCGGCTTCACCATCACCCGCGCGCAGGAAGGCAAGCCGCCTGAAAAAATTGGCGATCTCCAGGTGCATGACGAGGGAAGATTCCAGGTGCAACGCACGTTCACCTTCATCGACGGCGATACTATCATGGGCAAGACCTATCACTACGAGGTGACTTCCAACACCACCGACGGCTACGTCAGCGAACCGTCCAACGATGTTATGATAGTGCGCAGAGCCGCATCGGCTCCGCCGAATCCCGACACTTTCGTGGTCCCGACGCCGGTTCCGCTCCAATAGCATCGCGCGCGAGCAGAACTGCGGCAGCGCGCGTTTTATTCGGTGGGCGCCGCTTAAGGATCCAAGACGGAATCTCTGTCTTCAAAACGTCAGTGCGATCGGAGTGGCTCAATCCGCGCGCTGTTGGGGACGAGCTCCAGGACGACGTTTCCCGATGAGATGATAGGGGAGCCTATGGGAATGCCGAGAGAAAGGGGGACCATGCCCGCCGCCGCGCCGCGTGGCGGCATTCCAGGCGCCATCTGCTCCTGCGCTACGTACGTGCCGGCCACGCGCTTCGTCCTTCCTCCGCCGCGCACATCTAAGCTGAACCTCGCCTCGCCATTGAAGAACCAGCTCTCGGATGGACCTACGATCTCTTCTCCCGGCTGCAGCCTGTAGCTATACCATTCCTCGGGCGACTCGATTTCGACCGGCCGCAGCTCTTTGCCCTCCGCGAATAAATCGTCCCAACGGGCACGCTGCACCTTCACGCCAACATCCTCTAACCACCCGCCCGGAACGAGGTTAATCTCCTTGGGAGGATCGAACGTGCCACCTCCCTGGTTGGGACCCGCATCGATCACTCGCATTTGCTGGTAACTATCTTTGCCGGATTGCTTCCAGAAAATCAGCCGGTCCGCCTGGCCTGGCCCGCGATACACCGCGGCGAGCATCTGCGTTCCGTAGAATGAGTGTAGATAGACCAGCCGTAATGGATGCCCCTGATTGTTTTCGGGCGCGATGTCCGCCACGATGTCCTGCCTGCGGTAGAGCCGGTTCGTGTCGACATTGGAGAGCCCGCTCTCAGACTGATTTGCGATTTCCCCTCCCGGCTGCAGCTTGTCGCTATACCATTGCTCGGGCGGCTTGATTTCGGTTGGCCGTACCTCGTCGCCGGCGATTCTGAAGAAATCGACCCAACTGTTACGCCACACGTTCTCACCAACGCCGACGTACTGCGCACCTGAGATGAAAATCTCCCTGGGAGGATCGAAGGTGCCTCCGCCGACGCTCTCACCCGCATCGTTCACCTGCACTTGCCGGTAGCAGTCGTTGCCGCATTCCCTCCAGAAAATCAGGCGGTCCGATTGGTCCTTCCCACGATACACCGCGGCCAGCATCTTCCCGCCGTTCAATGTCAGCAAATGGATCAGCTGTAGTGGGTACTCGGAATTGTTGTCGGGAGGGATGTCCGCGAGAACCTCCTGCCTGCGATACATTCGCTTGCTATCGGCCTCCGGAGACTCGGACATTGCCTCGGAGCTGTCCTGCTCAACCTGGCCCCATTGCGCGCGCTCCGGTTTGACTCCTGCCCGATCAAGAGCGCTCGCCGCATCATACCGGACACTGGCGCTCTTATCGTCGTACGCAGCCGCGCTCAGCGCACGCGCCACATCGTCGGGGAGCGGCTTTGCTTTGCCGAGCGCTCGTATCGCCTCTTCGCGCGTGTAGAGATCAGGACTATGCAGCGCCGTAAGCAGCGCCGGTTTGGCGCGATCGCCGAAAGCGGCGAGTGTATCGGCGGCGGCCTCACGTACATTTCGATCGGGATCGCTCAGAGCGCGAACCAATGCGGGAATCGCAACCGTCGCCCCGGGTCCCATTGCCGCGATCGCATTCATTGCCTCCAGACGGATCTCCGCGTCCTTGTCTTCGTTCATAGCCTCAGTCAGCACCGGTACGGCGTCCACTCCCGCGATCGATCCGAGCGCCTTGGCGATCTCGGCGCGAGGGCGGCTATAGGGGCCGGCGGCGAACACGTGTTCAAGAGCCGGAATAGCGGCCCGCGCGTTGCTGCCCATCGTGGCCAAAGCGGCGACCGCGTCCATCTGCTGCATAGAGAGCCCCTCGTGCTCGAGCGCGTCGATCAGAGTCGGGACCGGCGCCTTATCGGTCGGGTCGATCCTGGCCATCGCCACCGCGGCCTCGTAGCCGACTCGCGGATCGCTCAAGGCCGTCGCAAGCGCCGGAAGCGCGCTACGGGCGGGTGCCCCGATCCGGCCGAGATCCATTGCGGCCAGCTCGCGCACGCTCGGGTCGGAATCGTTTAAGGTGGCGATGAGCTCCGGAGTCGCATCCTTGGCGGTTCCGGGAGCCATCTGGAGAGCTGCGACCGCTCCACGCCGCACCACGAGAGTCTTGTCCAACAGGGCGCGGCGCAGCATCGGCACCACCGGCGCGCCGATGTTCGCGAGTTCTATCGATGGGAACTCGTGGTGATCCTCAGCCGGATCGGTGAAAGCATCGAGAAGGACCGGCCACTGCTGAAGATTAGGATCGTCGAAAGCGCCGACGAGAACCGGCCAAGTCGCCGGCTCCTCCTTTGCGATGCGGCCTAGGTCACGGATGGCCTCGCGGCGAGCGTAGAGGTTCCGCGGTTCCTTGTCTTCCAGCAGCGCCTTCAACGCGGGAATTCCGGCGGCGCCGGCGTTGGCCAGCGCCCGTACCGCGAAGGCTTGCACGGTCGAGTCGGAATCCTTGAGCGCCTGGGTGACGGCCGGAATCGCGTCGGGCGGAAGGGGCTTGACCCTCGAGAGCGCGCTGGCGGCGTTGCGGCGGGTCTGCGGATCAGCACTGCGCAGCAAGGCGATTAGCGCGGAGACGTGGCGCCGCGAAGAATCATCGTGCCGAGAATCCCCTGCTCGTACCGTCGTGCCCAGAAGTACGAGCGCGAGCGACAACGTAATCACGATTCGCATGAATGGCGCGGCGATTCTGCTCGCCTCTGCCGGACGTACCTCGCCTCGCGGTCCTCTGGGCACGCAGCTAGAATCGCATGGACGAATGGCGATCCCAAGTGCGGCGATCCCGCGCGGGAGCCGTTTTATTCGTCCAGCCGCGCTATGATAGAAACGATTTTCCACTGTCCATCGCAATGAACTACTTCGAATACCGCAACGACCAGCTATATGCGGAAGATGTGCCGATCGCCGACCTGGCGCGGCGAATCAATACGCCGTTTTTCGTCTACAGCGCGCGCACGCTGCGGCGGCATTTCCGGGTCTTCGACGAGGCGTTCGCCGGCACCGACCATCTGATCTGCTACGCGATGAAGGCGCTCTCGAATCTGAGCATCCTGAAATTGTTCGCCTCAATGGGCGCGGGATTCGATATCGTCTCCGTCGGAGAGCTGATGCGATGCCTGCGAATCGGCGCGGATCCGCGCAAGATCGTATTCTCCGGCGTCGGCAAGACAGACGAAGAGATTGCGGCGGCTCTGGAAGCCGGCATCCTGATGATCAACGTCGAGTCGCGCCCGGAACTGCATCGCGTGGCCGAAGTCGCGGGCAGGATGAAACGTCGCGCGCCCGTCAGCCTGCGGGTGAATCCCGATCTCGATCCGGGCACGCATCCGCACATCTCGACCGGCCATCGCGACAGCAAGTTCGGCGTGCCGCTCTCGCAGGTGGACGAATATTACGCCGAAGCGAGCGCGCTGGCGCAGCTCGAAATAGTCGGACTGAGCACGCATATCGGCTCGCAGATAACCGAGATGGCGCCGTTTGCCGAAGCGGGACGGAAAGTCGCGGCGATTGTCGGGCGGCTGCGCAGCGTGGGGATCGCGCTGAAGTACCTGGATCTCGGCGGCGGTCTCGGAATCCCGTACCAGGAGCAGCCGCCGCCCCCCTCGGAATACGCGCACGCGCTGCTGAAGCCGATCGCGGGCCTCGGGTTGAAAATAATCACCGAGCCGGGACGCGTGATGGTCGGCAATGCGGGTGTGTTGGTGACGCGAGTGCTCTACAACAAGCAGACCGACGTGAAGCGCTTCGTCGTGATCGACGGCGCGATGAACGATTTGATTCGTCCCGTGCTCTACGAGGCGTATCACGAGATCGTTCCCGTCGATCGCCGCAAGCCGGGCAAGACCGTGACGGCGGATATCGTCGGTCCGGTTTGCGAGAGCGGCGATTTCTTCGCGCGCGAGCGCGAGATGGCCGAGCCCGAGGAGGGCGACCTGCTCGCGGTGATGAGCGCGGGCGCCTACGGGTTCGTCATGTCGTCGAACTACAACAGCCGTCCGCGCGCGCCCGAGATTCTCGTCGACGGCTCCGACGTTCACGTGATTCGCGACCGCGATAGTTTCGAAGACCAGATTCGCGGCGAGCATATCGTCACGCTCAAGCCGGCGTGAGTGGCAGTGCAATGGCAACGCTCGAATTCACAAAGATGCACGGCAGCGGCAACGACTATGTCTATATAGTCGCGATGCGCGCGCGTCCCGCCGATCCGTCCGCGCTCTCGGTCAAACTTTCTGACCGACATTTTGGCATCGGCGGCGACGGTCTGATCATGCTCGCACCGTCGGGCAACGCCGACATACGAATGGAGATGTACAACGCGGACGGCAGCCGCGGCGACATGTGCGGCAACGGAATCCGATGTCTTGCGCGGCTCGCGTTCGAGCGCGGCCTCGTGCGCGCAAATCCGATGGTCGTCGAGACCGACGCGGGGCTCAAGACCGTCGAGCTGCGGCTTGAAGGACGCCGCGTGGTTGGCGCGACGGTAGATATGGGCGAGCCGATACTCGAAGGCCGCGACATCCCGGTCAATGCCGACGGTCGGATCGTCGACTACCCGCTGGAAGTCGCGGGCCGGCGCGAGTCGATCACGGCGGTCTCGATGGGTAATCCGCACTGCGTCATGTTTGTTGCCGATGACGGCGTATTCAAGCTGCAGGATCGCGATTTCGCCGCGCTGGGCCGCGAGTTCGAGCATCACCCGTTCTTTCCGCGCCGCGTCAACACCGAGTTCATCCTGCCGATTTCGCGCCACAAGCTCAGGATGCGCGTGTGGGAGCGCGGCTCGGGCGAGACATGGGCATGCGGCACCGGGGCATGCGCGGCGCTGGTGGCGGCGGTGCTGACAAATCACTCCGAGCGGACCGCGACAGTCGAGTTGCGCGGCGGAAATCTTGAAATCGAATGGCGCGCCGACGGTCCCGATGCGAATCACGTTTTCATGACCGGCAACGCCGTCGAAGTTTTCAGCGGCGCGGTCGAGCTGGGCGCCGACGAGATGGTTTCGGTGAAATGAAAAAGGCGGGAGGCTGCGAACAATGTTCAATGGCGCATTGACGGCCCTGGTAACGCCGTTTCGCGACGGCGAGGTGGACGCGCCCGCGTTGCGCGAGCTTATCGAATGGCAGATTCAGAGCGGAATCGACGGGCTGGTCCCGTGCGGCTCGACCGGTGAATCCGCAACGCTCACGCACGCCGAGCACGACAGCGTCATCAAGCTCACGATCGAGCAAACGCGCAAGCGCGTCCCGGTAGTCGCCGGCACCGGCTCGAACTCGACCGCCGAAGCGATTCGGCTGACCGCAGCCGCGCGCGAGATGGGTGCGGACGGCGCGCTGTTGCTGTCACCGTATTACAACAAGCCCACCCAGGACGGCATCTTCAGGCACTACAAGACGATCGCCGCCAGCGTGGATATTCCGCTCTTCCTGTACAACGTCCCCGGCCGCACCGCGTCAAACATTGCGCCGGAAACCATCGCGCGGCTTGCTGAAATCAAAAATATCGTCGGCATCAAGGAAGCGTCGGGCTCGATGGATCAGTCGTCCGACATCCTGAAGATGTGCGGCGACCGGATCACGATTCTGTCCGGCGACGACGCGCTCACGCTGCCGCTGATCGCGCTCGGCGCGAAGGGTGTGATCTCGACCTGCAGCAACGTCGTTCCGCGTGAGATGCACGATCTTGCGGCCGCCGCGCTCGGCGGTGATTTCGCGAAGGCGCGCGGCGGCGGGGAAGGAACTGGGCGGCGAGGACATCTCGGAATAGTGGGGACGCTTCCCGAGCGCGCCTCACGACCGGCGGCAATCCGAAGTCTCCCTCTTCGAACATCGTCTTGCGGCGTGAGGCCGATATGCGCGATGGCGTGCGGCCCGCGCCTATCTTTTTTCGCCAAAAGTTTGCCGATACCTGCCATTGCGCAACGACGCCTTTCGACGGGACGAAGCGCCGCCGCATCACCCGCCGCCTGTTCCGCTGGCGATGGCTTCGATCACTTCGCCCGCCAGCGCGGTTCTGGGCAGGCATCGCTAAGCTCGGTTGATCAAGTCGGCCCGGCGTGCCGACAGTTCCCGTTTAAATCGCCAAAGGACGCCAGATAAGCGTCGGCTTCGGCGAGCGACAATCTCACCGCGTTTGGGTCCGACGCCTACACGAGGGGAGATGATCCAGCCAACGCATGCGTCCTGCGTCAGCATTCGGATTGGCTCCCCTTTCCCGCGACTTCACGCCGATGCTCCTCGCCAGCGTTGTCTGGGACCGTTCGCCTGTAGCGAAAGTGGTCGCCCGTCAACAATATTTGGCCACAACTCGGAGATTGCCTCTTGTAGCGCGTGAAAAATTGTGCTGAGCTAATTTGTAAGCATCAGCGCACCAATTGCCGTCCGTGCCGTCTTCCGTGCTGAAAGTGGAGAACGCCGCGATGCTCAGCAACACACAAGACTTGAACGTAAAGACGCAAGAACCCGGCGCAACATCATGAAGATGGGTGTCCTTCTGGGGTCCGCGGGTTTGGCGAAAGTTAATGCGGCGCGGGCCCTGACGGTGCCAGTTTCTTCGACGGCTGCTGGACGTTGTTTCCTGAAGGGGACGAAGGTCCGGACAGCCGAGGGCGAGCGCAAGGTCGAAGACCTTGCAATTGGCGATCTGTTGCCAACGATGTTTTTAGGATACCGTCCGATCCAGTGGATCAGGTACTATCCTTTCAGGAAGAGTGATCCGTCTAAGCCATGGGTGAAGGCTATCTCAACCAGTTCAGGTTGCACAGTCCACGCTCGGGCGGGACGTTCCGCACACCGACCTCTACCTCACTGAGTGGCACTCTCTCTTCGTCGATGGCGTGTTGATCCCGGTTGGGAGACGTGATCAACGGCACGACAATCAAGGTAGAGGAGGCGCGTGGATTCGCCGAGCTGGAATACTTTTAACATCAAGCTTGAAAGTCATGACGTGATCTATGCGGAAGGCGCACCTGTCGAGACCCTGCTGGAAGTGGACGAAGGCGCAGTTAATTTCTCCGAATATTTACGCAAATATGGAGCCCCGAGAACTCACGAGGTTCGTTGCGCCCCAATTGCTCCCTTTCGGTGGACGCGTCTGAATTCAAGTCGAGGGTTCGCAGCGCCATCTCGCCTTGGCTTGATCGGCGTGAGCCGATAGACGCTATACGCGATCAATTGGAGGAACGCGCAATCGCCCTTTCTTAAGAGTGGAGCCGTCATTCTAATCTTTGGCCGAATTTTCGCGGCATTTCGGGCGCTTCCACGGCATGTCTCCCCTCCCATGGGCCGCGCGTACTTGACCTCAGCGCCCCCACAGCGTTGACAGGAACCGCCCCGAAAGACGAGGCCGAACGCTACCCCGACGGACACCCGCGATGACGCTGACGACGATCCCAAAGCCCAGACGATAGGTGAGAGGCGACTACGCCGCCTCCAATCGCGCTCAGCCACACGGTCACGTCGGTCAGCATTTCCCACTTCGTCATGGCGTGTTGGCCTATCACACTTCTGGTTTCCTTTCCGTTGAGAGGCGGCGCAAACACAGACCGTCGACCAGTACAACGTCAACTCAGGCTGGGAATATGGCCCCGACGAAGACGCATAACACTGGTGGACCCCTAGCATGACGTCGGCGACTTAATTGATGGAGACTGCGGCGTTGAGCGAGACCCAATTCACGCGGCTCGACTGGAGCCCCGGCAAGCGCCGCCGGACGCAACCGCGCCAGCGCAGCTATGGCGGGCAGAAGGAGGCCCCACCCGGCCTCCTCGCGGCGGCGCGACGCGTCGGGCTGCACACACTCACAGCGAAGCGATGTACGGCCACCGCGAACTCGACCGGGCGGAAGTGCCGAAGGGTCGCCGTCACGGGTTCGAACGTCTGCATGGTCCACGGCGGGGCGCTCGCCCTGAAGAGGAACCGCCCCTACGTGGCGACCGAACACGGGCAGCGGATCCAGGCCGAACGCGCCCTTGGCGGCGACCGACCGGACTTGGCGAACCAAGTAACACTGCACGTCGAGGCGGGCGCGCTTCGGATCTCGCTTGCTGTCGTGTGCGAAGGCGTTCGCTGGCGTGAGGCGCGGCGTCCGCAGACACGCCAGACACTCCTGCGCATTGGCAGGCACAGATTGACACTCGCATGGCCCGGCGGTCTGGCTGCGTGGCGGATCGCGGTGCTGAGATGTTGTGACTGCCAGATATGGACGGATGCTGGATCGCCCGGCTTGGGCAGTCCGCGCGGTTCTGATAGACCACTCCATCGCCCCGGCGACGACCATCCTTAGAAGGGGGTCATTATGGCGTTCTCCCGCAGACAGTTCCTGGCCGGTCTCGCGGCCTGCCCGGTGTGTGCCGCAGCGGTTGGCGTCGCGCGCGCCGAAGGCGAGCACTGGAGCTATGCCGATCCGGAGAATTGGGGCGCGGACGGGCGTTTCCGTGCTTGCTCCATCGGCGGCGAGCAATCGCCGATTAACCTGACTGGCGGTGTCCGGGCCGAGATCGAGCCGCCAGCCGTGTCGTGGCGGGCCGAGGCGTTCAGCGTCGTCAACAACGGGCATACGATCCAGGCGAACGCCTCTCCCGGCGGCTTCGCCACGTCGGCGGGGCGCAGGTATGAGCTACAGCAATTCCATTTCCATGCCCCGAGCGAACACACGCTGGACGGCAAGCGTTCGGCGATGGAGGCTCACTTCGTCCATACCGGCGAGGGCGGAAATCTCATGGTGATAGGCGTCTTCCTTGAGGGTGGAGGGCAGGATGCGTGCCCGGCCTTCTCGGCGCTGATGGCGGCAGCGCCGAAGGACGAGGGGGAAGCTACGCTGAACTCGCCGATTGACCCGGCGTCGCTCCTGCCCAAGGCCCGTCATTTCTTCCGCTACGAGGGCTCGCTGACGACGCCGCCGTGCTCGGAGGTGGTGGAATGGAACGTCTTCGCCGCGCCGGTCGCGGTCGCCGAGAGCGGCATCGAGCGTTTCAAATCGTCGTTCCCGATGGACGCGCGGCCATTGCAGCCGGTCCATCGACGAATTCTGCTGACGAACTGACGCCCGCAAGCCGTCCGAACTCAACGGGCTGATCCGAACCCCCCGCGCCCTATTCGCGCCGCGCGGTCCGGCGCGAAGAAGAGGCCGCAACAGCAACATCCGAAGACGGCGAAGACGGTCGCGGCGGCCAAGGCCGAAGCCAAGATCGTCCAACTGGCGCGCTCGACGCCGGGAATGAGCACAGCCGCGATTGCGCGGGCGATGAAGACGGGCGTGACGACCGCAGCCGGTCGCCTCAAGCGGCTTCAGGCGCGCTCGCTGGTCGAACGCGACGCCGACGACGGGTGGAGAGCGGCGGCGGGAGCAGCTGACAAAGGCGGACATCGCCGAACTTCTAGCGCCCGCGCCGCCGGTCTCGCACGTCCCTTGGATCAAGCCGATCAACAGCTACGCTGTGCGTGCCGAGACCTGAACGACGACGGCGGCGACAAACGCCGTAACGCCCCAAACAGACCGGTTTTGTTGGGTTCGTGCTCTGTCGGTCGGTATCGCGTTGTATTGAAGTGTCCAGATGACTGGCATGACTGGCATAACTTTACCCCCCCTTCCGGGAAACATTCGTGGAAATGCCATTTAAGGAACTTGCACACACTACCGTCAATTTCCCGGAGGGGGGGTACACCCATGCCAGTCATGCCAGTCATGTGGACATTCAATGACATCTGCATCGAAGCTAAGGGCCTGTCAGCCAATAGGCGAATCGGGTTGGGGTGGAAAGGCGGAGCGGGATTCCCATTGTAGACGTGGCGTCGTAGCGTTGTGGGATGATCGATGAAGAGTCGCTTCGCAAGCTCGAGACGCGCCACTCGGCGATATCGCCTCAGTTGGATGAACGTCAGCGCCGGCTTTTCGTCGCGGCGGAAGCTCGTGCGGCGGGATATGGCGGCATAGCCGCGGTGTCGCGGGTGACGGGGGTCGCCGCCAGCACGATCGGACGGGGGTTGAAGGAACTGGAAGCGCCGTCCGCGACGCCTCTCGATCGCGTACGTCGGCCTGGCGGGGGCCGCAAATCGCTGAGTGAAACGAATCCCGGTCTTCTCGACGACTTGAACGCGTTGGTCGAGCCCGACGCGCGCGGCGATCCGATGTCGCCGCTGCGCTGGACCTGCAAGAGCCTGCGCCGCCTTGCGGACGAACTGGGCAAGCTCGGGCACAAGATCAGCCACACGGTGGTTGGCGAATTGCTGAAGAAGCAGAAGTTCAGCCTGCAGGCCAACAGCAAGACGCGCGAGGGCGCCGACAATCCCGACCGGGACGCGCAATTCCGGGTCGTCAACGAGGCCGTGAAAACGGCCATCGGCGAGAACCAGCCGGTCATATCCGTCGATACCAAGAAGAAGGAATTGGTCGGCGATTTCAAGAACGCCGGCCGGGAATGGCGTCGCCAAGGCGATCCGGAAGAGGTGCGCGTGCACGACTTTCTGATCAAGGAACTCGGCCGCGCCGTGCCTTATGGAATTTATGATATGGCGGCCAACGCGGGCTGGGTCGCGGTCGGCGTCGACAACGACACGGCCGCTTTCGCGGTTCAGACGATCCGTCGCTGGTGGCGGGAGGTCGGCCGCATTCGTTATCCCCTCGCGCGGCGTCTCGTCATCACCGCCGATGGCGGCGGATCGAACGGCTCGCGGGTGCGATTGTGGAAGCTCGAATTGCAGCGATTGGCCGATGAACTGGGCCTATCCATCGAGGTTCACCATCTTCCTCCGGGAACCAGCAAGTGGAACAAGATCGAACACCGCCTATTCTCATTCATCACCCAAAACTGGCGCGCCAAACCGCTGATCAGCTATCGCGTCATCGTCGAACTGATCGGGGCGACGACGACGCAAACCGGCTTGACCGTCCGCTGCGAACTCGACGACAAAATATATCCAAAAGGAATCCTCGTATCCGACGAGCAGATGCAAACCCTCAACATCTCTCGCGATGATTTCCACGGCGAATGGAACTACACAATCGCCCCCTCAGTCGCTTCGCTCGTCAATGCAGTTGATTCCTGACAGGCCCTAAGAGGGGACCGTTCCTGCTCTTGTCTACGGAGGGCGCGGCTTCTGCGACAGTTCGTCGTTTGACAGCGACCTCGACCTCGCCGCCCCAGTCCCAGAAGTCCAGTCTTCTTCGACGATCTCATCCAAAGACGGCGGGCAATTTTAATGAAGAACAAGGGCAGATCTGGAACCGCTTCTTGTAGAAGATAATCTTTCGCCGCACATCGCATGACGACGCAGCCTGAATGTCGCCGCCGAGCGCCTTGAGCGCCGTGAGGTATCGTTGCGGCGTCTCCTCACAGCTTCGTGTCGCGGCGCGGTCGGTCAACGTCGCCGCAATGACGTTGGCGCTGGCGGCGGAGTGATCGATCCATGCGTCCGCCGCTTCGAGCGCTCCAACGGAATCCGGCTTTCTCCGTTCATCGCGGTCGAGAATCGCCGCGATCTTGCGCAACTTTGTCGCAGCCCCCAAGAGCAGCTTACCCGGCATTTTCAGAGACGCGCCCGAGACCCGTCGATGCGCTTGTAGACGCCACCCTCCTCTATAGCGCCTTTGCCTCGGGCGTGGATTCGACGGCGGCCGACGCGAATTCCCCGGTGGCTTTAGCTCGCGATAGAATTCAGGCGTCTCGGCGACACCGCGAGCGAGCGCTTCCGCCCTCTTGCAGGCTACAAACATCGAGGAGCTTCTACCCGCGCGACGAAGAGCCCATGATCTCCCTGTTGACGAGACCATCTCGGGGTGGCCGTTCATGTCACGGTCGTGGACGTTCTGCCGCACGAATTCGGCGGATGATCGAGCGCTAAGGCAGATGTATGGCTTCTCGAACTTTGCTCGGCTGTTCTTCGACCCGTCATCAGAGGCGCGCAGTCGTCGGCGTCCCGCGGCGCGGTGCGACGTCGAACGGACCTGCGGACCTGGGCGAGGACGACCGCGAACTCCGACAGGTTGATGCGGGCGTGCGCTTCTCCTTGGCCCCCCGGGTCCCCCTTTTTGTCGTCGTGTCCCGTTCGGCAGCCGCAGGTACGCGAAGAGAAGCTACGTGAATGAGAGACCTTCGCCGGTATCACTGCGCTTCAGAGTCGACAGTTGGCGAGGCCGGTTCCATGAACAACTCGGTCCAAGGCTCCAGCGCTTTGAGTGGGGGTTGCCCTTCATCGGCCTTCGCTGGCGCCAGCGCCGCCTCGACGACCGTGGCGCGGCGTCGCGGTCCGCGAGTACGACTGCGATACGCGCATGCTTGCCTCTCCGTCGATGATGCGGGGCCCCAACTCCCACAATCCTCGCCTCGCTCTGCTGATGGCCTGCTCGTAATATTTTCGGGTGCGGGGCACGTCGGACTTCGCTATAGCGGCTTTTTTCTTCTTCAAGCTTCGACGACGAGCGGCCTCGGCCTCCGTCTTCCTCCGCCTTCACCTTCGCGATCAGCGCGGCTGCCCGCCCAGGTCGGCGTCATCGAGGAGCAGCGCGATCGACATTCGCTCCGCTTCGCGGACGGCTTCACGCGTGTCTTCCTTCGCGGCACGGTCATTTTCCGCCGATCTATAGGGCATCCACGTTTCCTCCGCGAGCGCCCGGATCGCCGGAGCCACGAAATATCGACGACGCGCTTCGACGTGCCTTTCCGGCCCTTGGCTGACATTCCGATCTTGAAGCAGGTCGACGTTCAGGTCGAGCGGCTTCTCGTCCATCGGAATAGAATGGCCGCACACAGGGCGACCTGCGCGATGATCTGAAGGGCGACGCCCACTTTGGTCGCTTCCGAACGTTCAGTCGCTGTCTCGACGATCTCTTTGAGCGGCCCATAGAACGCCTTCGGGTCGATTGCTGGCATCCGCGATGCGAGGAGCGCCTCGTCCACCTCGTCAGGTTCGTCGTCTTCTTCGGGCAGGCCGAGCGTGTCGATGTCGTCCGGGAATGTCGCCGCCAGCGGATAGATCGTGTTCGTGCCGCTGTCGTACAGAATGGCGTCCGTATCGCCATCTTTCTTGATGAACGCCGCTTCGCTGATCGACGCCCGGAATGGCGTTTCGCAGCGCAACTTCTGTCCGATCTCCATCTCGGCCAGCCATTCCGACAGCGGCTTGACGTCGCCTTTGACTTCGATCTCGGTATCCAGCTTGAGGACGTTGCGGACGATGACCCGCAGCGCGCCATGCTCGTGGCTGAAGGACACCGACTGCCCGGTTGTCTTCTCGTAGCGCTTCAGCGGCTCCTTGCCCGGCAGTTCAATCGAGCCGATGTTCAGGACCCCGCCGCCGGGATTGACGATCTTCATTCCGGCAGCAAGCACGCGGTAGCCGGTCGGCACTCGGGGTATTGCCTCGAACACTCAGGCGTCCGTCGTCAATCGGCGCGAGATCGAACAGCGTGCGCCACGCATGCCCGATGACTTCTTCCGGCTCGCGCTTCGAGTGGCGCGGCGATTTGAACGCCAGACCCGCGTTGACGGTCGCGATCCCCAAGTAGGCGTGCAGCGTCTCGATCTTCTCGGGGTGCGACACGCGCGCCAGAGCGTGCGTCACTAGGCGCGGGCCTTCCGCGCCTCCTGTTTTGACGACCCGCGCCGACGAACTCAGGTACTCGATCCGTTCGCACGCAGACACGCCCGGCAGAATGGGTTCCAGCATCTTCAGGCGCTGTTCAAGACTGAGGATCGTCCACTCCGGCGGCATTCCTTCCGGGTTGTCGGCGTCGAGCAGGAGCCAACAGGACGGCCTCACGCCGCGCTTCAGGCGGGCGGCGATGCGCACGCCCTCGACGTCGTAGATCCCTTCGTCCCCGACCGGCACGTTTCCCAGAAGATGTTCGAGCTTATCCTCCGTTACGATGGAGAAACGGCGGTTGATCTTACCGTTCTTGAACGCGTCCAGCACCAGCGCCTGATTGCCTGATTGCGTCACCGTCGCAAGAACGGCCAGCATGTCCTTGGCGGTCGGGACATCGACCATCCGCCCCTCGCCTTTCCAGATTGAGGCGACGACCTTCGTCTTGGTCAGCTTTCCATTCACCAGCGCGAATGTCTTGCCGACGAACGGCGGGCCAATCGCGTTGACGATGGTGATCGTGGAGGCTGTAGGAGCCCCGCCAGTAGCTGCAGGAGCCTCACTAGTGGCCGCGCAGGAACCCTCAGGAGCCGTGTCGGCGGTTTCTGGGGTCTCAAAGGTCGTAGGGGGCTCGCCATCGGCTTTCAGGGCTTCGCCAGTGGCTGCTGTCGAGGTCTTCGCCTTCCTGCTGCGCGCGGCTTCGGCTGTAGACACCGCCGCTGCAAGAGCCGCCAGCTTGTCCTGATCGATGGGCAACAGTCCATCGCGGAACTGACGGACTTGCTTCTGGGGCATGTGCGCGCTGTTCGGACCTCGCGCGATCTCGACAATGGCGTCGGGGCCAAGCGCCTTGATGCGGGTGCGCAACGCGGCCTGCATATCGTCGTCGGCAGGCTTCGTGTCCGTCTGTGTCTGCGGCGTGGGCTCGCGCTCTTCGCCATTCGTCCCAGAGCCCATGAAGTCATTCACTGTCGCGGTTCCTCTCGATTGTCTTGTTCGAGAGCCGCAACGCTTGAAGAATTGGGCGGGAGAAGGTAGAAGAATAGCGACCGTCGCTGGTCGTTATCGTTGTCCTGATATCTGATCTTCCCCTGCCGTGGTTCCTTCAAGAGCCACGGCGTTGTCTTATGTTGCAGTCATGTCCTCGTCGATTTTGGCTCGCTGGGCGCTCCGCTCTTGCCGCACCCGTTCAGCGCCCTCTTGAAGCTTGATGAGACGTGCCCGTTCGGCTTGCGTCACCGGGTGCGGCGGGGCGTTCAAGACCCAATCGTCGAGATCGCCCGACCAGAAGAGCCTGAACCTTGAACCCGGCGACATGCGGTATCGCGGCCCGGTTCCATTGCTCAACTTCAGCGACATTGTGGAAGGGGCGATGTCGAGATACTTGCACGCGCTCTTGAAGCGCAACCAGCGCCCGGGCGAGGTATGGAGGGGTTCGTCAGTCATGGATCGCAACGCCTTCGGTTCTCGCCTCTTCAATTGAGAGCGAGCATTGCCGGGTAACCCCCGGCTCCGGTGCGATGAGCCGACATCGCGGAAGACGTGCTTGAATTCAAGCTACGCATATTCTGTGGATCGCGCAAGAGAAGTTGAGCCCGTCACACTTCCTCCGGGTATAGTTCCGACTGGCGGCGCGAAGTTCTTCTCGCGTCAGGCCAATGAGCCGACCGTTGATGACTTTCTGCGTGTCGGCGCGCCATGTGCGATTGGTGACGATATAGAGGACAGTTGTCGTTGAGACGTTGAACGTCCGCGCTACGTCTTCCTTGCTCGCCCCTTCCAGCATCAGCCGCCGGATCTCCTTGACCTTGGCCGGATTGAGCTTGACGGCGCGGCTGTTGCGCACTTGCGTCGTCGATGTCGCCCAGCGGCAGTTGTCGGGCGCGTAGTCGCCGTCGTTGTCGATCCGGTCGAGAGAGATCTCGCGGTGCCAGCATTCTGCGCGGCCCATATCGGCGAGGACGACCCAGAAGTCGTTCCAGCGGGCGCATACCCTTATGCCGCGTTCGAAGTAGTTGCGCGGTTCGCATTCCGACAGAACGCTCACGCCGCTACATCGGTGGTGCATGCGCTTCCACGTTCGATATTCGCGATAGTGCGTGCGCGGTCTTGGCGAGGCAGGGGAAGCGTTGCATCGGGCGCTTGCAGTGAAGTTGTCATCGTCTGCGCGCTCGCGTTGGATCGAGTTGCGGGTCATCATTCCGGGAGGTTGGCGAGCCATGCCCGTACGTCGCCAACGCGATACCTGACGCTGGTGGACGGCATTCGCACCGGCTTCGGGCCCTTGGCCGCACCGCGCAAGCGCCAGTGCTTCAACGTGTTCGGGGGGTGGCCGACGACTTGCGAGACTTCGGGCTCGGTCAGCAGAACGCTGTCCGACAGCCGGTCGAACCGCTCACAGACATCGTTCTCGCGCGCTCGCGCCATATAGCCGCGCGGCGGGCGGGGAGAGGAGCGCGCAGTTCGCGCGGACTTGGAGTTGGAAGCAGCGCCCATTGACCGAACCTCGTGAATGGCCGAGGCCGTCGAGGCGCGTATTGAACGCGCCTGTCAGGCGGTCGGCGATCTCGATTGGTTCCCGGTCCTACGGCGGAGGTGCGCTCGGGGGCGCTGGCGCTGCGTTATTGCCATACCCGGCTGCGATTTGAAGCGCCGGACGCGGAACGCGCCCCAACGGAACGCGCACGTTCGAAGATGTAAGCGAGTGCGGGAATACCCGCAAGTGGGCTCGCGCGAATTAACGCCGAGCGCCCAGCGCGACAACGCGGATATCGTGATCTTCGTCGGGCTCGCCTGGCGCGCGAGACACGAGACCAGCGACATGCGCAGACACGCGCTCGAACGCAGACACGCGGGCGCGCCATGCGTTGTCCTTGTTGTAGACGCCGATCAGCCCGCGCCGGACATGCCCAATCGCGAGTTCGGCGGCGTCTTCCGGCACGCCGAGCCGCGACATGAGCGTGCGAACCGTTCGTCGCAGATCGTGCAGGTGGAAGTTGACGCCGCTCGCCCCCACCGCAGCGCTGACGAGCGATGTCCAGCCGCGCAATTGCGCTTCGGTCCCGCGCGTCGATGAGAACACGAGGTCGCCGCTTCTCCTGGGCTGCGCAGTCAATACGTTGCGCATTGTTGGGGTCAGCGGGATCTCGTGCCGCGCGCCGGTCTTCGTCGCCCCCGCTCCCAGCACGATCCGGTCGTCATGCACATCCGACCATCGCAGCCCCGCGAGTTCGCCGCGCCTCATGCCGGTCAACAGCCCGAGCCGCACAAGGCCGCCGAACGGTCCCAATGCGGCAGCGCTGTTCCACAAGGCGACGATCTCCTCGTCCGGCAGCGCGCGTCCCTTGCGCTCGCTCTCAAGCCGCTCGGCGCGCGAACTGCGGGGCCGCCGAAGCCCGGCCATGACGTTGAACTGCACCAAGCCGCGCGCGACGCACCATTCGAGCCACGACCGCGAATGCGCCCTTAAGTCCATCGCCGCGCCCGGCTTCCCGGCATTCTCCAGCGCTTCGATCCGGTTGATGAAGTCCTTACGCGTCAACGCGTCGATCTCGCGGTTCATGAGAGGCGCGAGACCCCGGCGCAACGCGCTCATCGCCGACTTCGCGCGCACGATCTTACGGCGGATAAGAACACGCTCGAACTCGTCGAGCGCCGCAGAGACGATCCGGCGCTCGCGGCTGCACTCGCCGCGCAGATCGGCGGCGGGGTCCGCGCCCAGCGCGACTTCCCCTGCCTTCGCCCGCGCTGCGGTTCGGGCTGCGTCCAGCGTCACGCCCGGCCATTGGCCGAGCGTCAGCTTGCGCGATGGTTCGGTCCGGCCTGCGCCCCTCGGGCGATATGCGTACATCCATGAGGCCGCGCCGCCGAGCCGGAGCCGCAGGCCCAAGCCCGTCACCATGCCGTCCCACAGGGCCGATTGGCTCTTCCCGTCCGGAACGCCTCTGGAGATGAACTTCTCGATCTTCACCTTCGTCAAGCTCTCGGCCATTGGGTCTGGTTCTCTCCTGATTGAGCCGGGCAGCGCTGGGGCAGCACCGGGGCAGCACCGTGATGTAGATGTATATATGCGCCCACATTCCTTCATATGCGCACAACACCTGGATATTGCAAGGGTTCACGTGCTGCCCTATGCTTAGGCATCCGTCGACATCCGCGAGGGACATACCTTATGTCAAAGAGCGCTGAGGCGGCGCTTGCCGAACTGTTCGGCGCCGCAAAAGCCGCGCAGGCGAACGCCTACGCGCCCTATTCGCGCTTCAGGGTTGGCGCGGCGCTGCGCACGGCCGGCGGCGCGATCTTCTCCGGCTGCAACGTCGAAAACGCCGCCTATCCGCAAGGGGCTTGCGCGGAAGCCGGCGCGATCGCCGCCATGGCGCTCGCGGGGAAGAGGCGCATCGCAGAAATCCTGGTCGTCGGCGACGGCGATGCCCTCTGTACGCCGTGCGGCGGCTGCCGCCAGCGCATCCGCGAATTCGCCGATCCCTCGACCGCGATCCATATCGCGGGACCGGAAGGCGTGCGCCGGACCTTCACGTTGAGCGAGCTTCTGCCCGAGTCGTTCGGCCCGGACCATCTGGCCGTGTGAGGACGCGCAAGGGACGCCGATGAAAGCCTGGCTGCTCGACCGCCTCGGCGGCGCGCTTGAGCTCAAGGACGCGCCAATCCCCCAGCCCCGGCCGGGCGGCGTCGTCGTGAGGGTCGAAGCCTCCGCTCTCATGTCCTATCTGAAGGCCTACGTCGAAGGCAGGCTCCCCATCTACAATCCGCCGGAGGGCGCCTTCACGCCCGGCGGCAACGCCGTCGAAATCGTCCATGCGGTCGGCCCCGAGGTCTATCATCTCAAGCCCGGCCAGCGCGTGATCATCTCCTCTCATGTGGTCACCGACGAGAATGTCCCCGAGCCGGCGCAGTTCCTGCTCGGAATCACGGCGGGAGATCCAGGCGGGAAGGCGCTGCAGGCGGACTGGCGCGATGGAACGCTCGGCGAATATGCGCTCGTTCCGAAGGCCTCGGTGACGGCGATCGACGGCCTGAACGCCATCGACGCCGCCCAGCTTGCCGTGCTTCCCCGCTTCGCCGTTCCCTACGGCGGTCTCATCCGGGCGCGCCTCGAGGCCGGCGAGACGATCATCGTGACCGGCGCGACCGGCGCTTACGGAAGCGCCGCCGTTCTGCTGGCGGTCGCGCTCGGCGCGGCCCGCGTTGTCGCCGCCGGGCGCAACGCGAGGAAGCTCGAGGCGCTCAAGCGCGCAGGCGGCCCCCGCGTCGCGACCGTGACGCCCTCGGGCGACATCATTGCCGACGCCGCAAGCCTGCGCGCCGCCGCTGGAGGCGGCGCGCATATGGCGCTCGACATCGTGGGCGGCGCGAAGGACCCCAATTCGACGCTTGCCGCCTTGCGCGCGCTCAAGCGCGGCGGCCGGCTCGCGCTGATGGGCAGCATGCGGGTTCCGCTTCCGATCCCCTATCTCGAAGTGATGCTGAACAACCTCGAGATCGTCGGCCAGTTCATGTATCCGCGCGACGTCTTCAGGCGCCTCGGCGAATTGACGCGCTCGGGCCTTCTCGACATCGGCGCCATCCGGACACGGTCTTTCCCCCTGGAGGCGCTGCCCGCCGCGATGGAGGCGGCGGCGCAAGCCGATGGCCTCGAATGCGTCGTCGTCAAGCCGTCCTGAACAATTCCCCGGCGACGCGCCTCACCGCAGCGCGATGTCTTATCATGCGTCGACCCTCTCCTCCGCCAAAACCAGGACGCTGAGGCCGCCGACGATCCGCCCTTCGAACGTCTGCGTAACGTGGATGAGGGACATGCCTTCCTGCAGCACGCCGACGAGGCTGAAACCGGTGCAGGTGAGCGGCGCCAATCTCGCCCCTTCGAGCACGGGATGTGCGGTGTCGTGCGCTGCGGGAGCGGGGCGACTGCGCACAAGGCCCAGCTGCTCGGGAGCGCCGTGCCTGTCGCCCTTCCCTGGCTTTCGGCCGAGCGATCCGAGGATGCGCGCGGCCTCAGCCTCCGGCACGGCCTCCGCCGCGATGGTGAAGCTGCGCTCCGAGCGCGCCGCGTTGCAGACCTGAAAGGCGTAGTCGAAACGGCCTCTCATGTGCGGGCTGAGTTGAACCACGCCGAGGTTGCGCTGCGCGACTGTCGGATCGTTGGCGCCGTCGAGTATGGCAGGTCCCGTAACGCTGCCCGCGACGACATTTGCAATGATGCACTCATGCCCGTTGTTTACGAAGCTCGGCGTCCATGGAGCGTATTCAAAAGCAAACGCCGGCTGCCCCGCATCGACGCCGCCCGACCAGGAGCCGATTGGATTGGCGTTGACGCCAGTGATCATGCCGAGCGACGGGTTAGCCCAATAGAAATAGACGTTCGCGTCGGGGAAGGTCTGCTGGCTGGTGTTGCTGACATTGGCCACGCAATTGTATTGCTGCCCGACCACCGGATGGAGCACGCCGGGCGACGGTTGGCTGAAATCGTTGAACGGGACCACCCAGACATTTGGACTCGAGCCACCAGGGATTCCCGTGGCCAATGACAAGACCAGTCATATTCGCCTCCCGCCTGTTTCAGTTCGTCAGCGACGTCCGGCGCCGCGCCCCCGTCGCCGTCACACCTTCCCGCACCATGCAGTAGCGGTGGGTCGAATAATAGTGCGGCGCGCTCATATATCCGGGAAACCAGCGTTGGCGTTTCCCGGCGGATCCTCGCCCTTGGGGTTGTGCTATCCCCGGCCGACGAAGGGCATCTTGGTCGCCATGATGGTCATGAACTGGACGTTGGCGTCGAGCGGCAGGTTGGCCATGTAGAGCACGGCCTGCGCCACATGCTCCACGTCCATCAGCGGCTCGGCCGCGATCGGCCGTTGGCCTGCGGCACCCCCTGGGTCATGCTTGCGCGGCCATCTCGGTCGCGCGTTGCCGATGTCGATCTGGCCGCAGGCGATGTCGTACTTCGCGGCCGTCGAGCGACGTCGACTTGGTGAGCCCGGTGATGGCGTGCTTGGTCGCGGTATAGGGCGCCGAGTTCGGCCGCGGGCGTATGGGCCGAGATCGAGCCGTTGTTGATGATGCGCCCGCCGCGCGGCTTCTGGCTCTTCATCATGCCGGAAGGCCTCCTGGGTGCAGAGGAACGTGCCGGTCAGATTGACGTCGACCACGGCCTTCCACTGCGTCGAAGGTCAGATCCTCGAGCGGAACCGCCGGGGCGCTCATGCCGGCGTTGTTGAACAGCAGGTCCAGCCGGCCGAACTCGCGCTCGATCCTCGCGAACAGCGCCTTGACCGCCTCGGGGTCGGCGACGTTGGTGGACGCGGGAAGCGCGCGGCGGCCGAGCGCCTTGATCGCGCCCGCCGTCTCATCGAGGGCCTCAGCGCGCCGGCCGGCCAGCGCGACATGCCAGCCAGTGCGCGCCAGCGCCAAAGCCGACGCTCTTCCGATTCCCGAACCCGCGCCCGTCACCAGGGCGAAACGCTCCCCGTCCATGTTTCCTCCTCTAACCTTGCGGAAGCCGCTCCCGCCTGAGCTCCGGCGCCAGCGCCAGACGGCGGCGGCGAGAACCGTCGCGCCGCCCAGAATGGTCGCCAGGCCCGGGTTCTCGCCGAAGGCAAGAAACACCCATATCGGGCCGAGCACAACATCGAGCAGCGCGATCAGGCCCGCTTCGGCCGATGGAATGAACTTGGCGCCCTCCATGAAGATGACGAACGCAAGGCCGATCGTGGTCAGGCCAAAGACGAACAGGATGGCGAAATCATAGAGGCTGATCGGCTGAAGCGGCGAATTGGCGAGGCCGAAGACGCCGGAGCCGAGCGCGCCAATGCAATTGACGGCGATCATCGAGGCGCGCGGCCGGCGTCGCTGGAGGACGATCATCCCGGCGAAGGCGAGCGTCATCAGCATCGACAGCGACTGGCCCAGGAGACGTCCCGAACCAAGGCCGCTCGCGACCATGATCACGATGCCGGCGAGCGCCAGTCCCGAGGCCATGAGCGTGCGCGGCGCGACGCGCTCGCGGTTGACGAGGAAGCCGATCGCCGCGGCGGCGAACGGCAGGGTAGCGTAGATCACCATCACGTCGGCGATGGTCGTCGTCATAACAGCCGCGGCGTAGGCGGAGATGGCGATCATCGCCAGGAGCGCGACGAGCGGCGAGAGCGGGCCGAAGCCGAACGGGTTGGCGAGGCGCCCCCCGCATATTCGATGAGGCCGACGACGGCGATGGAGGCCGCGCCGAACAGCGCGCGCCAGCCGATCACCGTCCATACGTCAAGATGGGCGAGGAGGCGGGCGAACACGCCCGCCAGGCTCCACAGGACCGTGGCGAAGAGAACCAAAAGCACGCCGCGCCGGCGCGCGGACTTCTCGCCCGGCACGGGAAGCGTCTCCTCATCGATTGGGGTCGAGCGGGAGAATAGGGAGATTCGGGCCTAAGGGGAACCCGCCGTCAGGGACGTCGTTTTGGCGCTGCCCCCGGCGTCGGGCTCGCCTGCTCCCCGGACGAGGCTCAGCGCGTGCCCCGGGAGCCGCGCGCAGGGCGCGACAAGGGCGGAAAACGTCGAGCGGAACGGCGCTCCCTCGTCGCCGACGCCGAAAACGATCGGTTCGCGCGTCCTGGCTGGAATGGCGAGCGTGCCGAACGCCCAGTCCCAGACGGCGAGCGCGAAGCCAAGGTTCTTGTCGAAATGCGCGGGATTGGTCGAGTGATGGATCTGATGATGCGCCGGACTCTGCAGGATCCGGCCGGCGAGGCCGGTGAACGCGATCCACATATGGCTGTGGCGCAGATGGCCGTAGGTCAAAAGGAACATCATGATGAGGACGTTGCCGTTGAGCAGCGTGAACGGGCGCACGCCGGGCCCAAAGACATAAGTCATGGCGCCGAAGACGATTCCGGTCGCGAGCCCGATCCAGTTCATGAACGCGATGATCTCGACCGGATGCTGGCGCAGCTCGGTCAGGGTCGTCATCACCTCGGCGGAATGGTGGACCTTGTGGAACTCCCAAAGCGCCGGGACCTTGTGAAAGGCGTAGTGGGCCGACCAATAGGCGAGCTCGTAAGCCAGGATCTGCAGCACGGTCGCGAGCGCGAGGATCACCCACACTGCCCAGAGGACAGGCGCATGCGGCCCGAATGCGCGCGTCAGCCAGGCGACGATGGCGTCGCGCCAGAAGAAGAGGCCAAAGCCCAGCATGCCATAGGCGGAGGCGAACACGATCGCGTTCAGCGCCCACAGGCGCATGTCGATGAGCGACGAGGGATGGAGGAGGATGCGTCGTGGAAAAATCGAGCGCAGGAAGCCTCTCGCGCTGATCCGCCCGCCCCGCGCCCGCCGGCGCCTGACATAATAGAGCGCGGAAAAGGCCAAGGCGCCGCAGAGCGCGGGACCGCCATAGGCGGACGCCGGGCTGAAAGCCGCCTGGACCGCGCTCTGCAAGGCCGCCCAGATGGCGAGGGGAAGGGGCACGGATTTCCTCGGAGACGCGATTGGACCGTAAAAAGGCTAGCGCCAGACGCTTCTCAAATGGTTAGAGGGGAAGAGCGAAAACTGAGCGCGCTGTTCACCAATTCTCGTCAGGCGGGGGCCGGGCATGGAGCAAACCCTGGGCGCGGCGGACTGGCGAGAGGTCGCCGCGACGGCGAATTCGGCCTTTCTCCTCGCTTTCTCCTCGCTGTTCTCGATCATCAATCCGATCGGCGGCGCGCTGATCTTTTATGGCTTCACCAAAGACTTCAGCTCGGACGACCGGAAGAAAGTCGCGGCCAGCGTCGGATTTTATTCGCTTCTCGTCATGTTCGGGGCGCTATGGGCCGGGGCCTACGTGCTCTCCTTCTTTGGCGTCTCGCTCGACGCGCTGCGGATCGCAGGCGGAACGGTGATCGCGCTCAGCGGCTTTCAGCTCCTGACCTCGAGCGAACCCCATCCCGACCAGAAGAGCCACGAGCGCGCGAAGATCGACGCCAGCGCCAGCGATCCGATGCAACTCGCGTTCTTTCCATTGACGCTGCCATTCACCACCGGGCCGGGCACGATCGCGGTCGCAATTACGGTCGGCGCCGAGCGACCGCAACACGGCGCTGGCTTTTTGCCGTTCTTCGTCGGCGCGAGCGTCGCGGCTGTCGCCAACGCCGCGATCATCTGGATCGGCTATCGCTTCGCCGATCGCCTGACCGGGCTGATCGGACCCACGGCGCGGCAGGTCATCGTGCGGCTGACGGCGTTCCTGCTCATGTGCATCGGCGTGCAGATCCTGGTGACCGCGATCGGCGACCTCGTCGTGAGGTGGCGCGTGGCTTGAGCGGCCCCTTCATCGCACCCGGCCCTATCCCAGGCGGCCGATGGGCGTGACTTCGGAGAATTGTCTGACGACAACTGGGCGCTTATCGCGGTCGCTGTTGTTTTCGGGAATTCTGCCGTGCGCCGTCATGGCCGCGCTGGTCGCGGCCATCCACGCCACCCAGCCGCGATGATCTCCGTCGCAAAAGGATCGTGTTTCGTATCAGATGTTTATCCCGATGGAGCGGTGTTCTCGTGGGTGGCCGGGTCAAGCCCGGCTATGACGCCTTGCGATCCGCCTCACCCTCTGGAGCCAAAAACTGAGCCGACCAACGCGTTGCGCCCTACCGGACGACAATTCCTGTCGATAGCGAATTAAGTTGTCCGGTTTTGGTAGCACATCAAATGTCCGCTTCTTCTGGTTTTGTTCTGCTGTGGGCGGGTTGGGCAAGCCGGAGGCTTGTCCATGCCGTCCACAGGCGTTTCGCCGCCGAGCGGATTTAAGCGGCGCTTTTGGCATCTTTGATCGTTCCCCCTTTCTCGTCGTAGCGGCCGATGCAGCGCGGCCCATGGAAGAGGGCGTGCGAGCCGTCGGCGTAGACGTGGATCTTGACCCGCGCCTTGACGAAATGCGGCCGCATCGGGCTTTGCGGGATCTGGAGCTTGAGCGTCCGGTAGGAGACGCAATTGTCATGGCCGACCTGGCGCTCCTCCTCGACGCACAGGATCTCGTCGAGATCGACGCCAGGAATAGGCGTGAAAGCGGAGCCTTCGCCGGCCGCCGGGATGGCGAAGCGGGCGTTGTGAGCGGGCAGGTAAACCCCGCCAATGAAGGCGTTCGCCGCGTCGATGTCGGTTATGCCGGCGAGCGCGCAGTTCCTTGACAGACGATCCTGAAGCGTTGCGAACGCGCGCTCCGAACGGCCCCGCGCCTGCGGTGAATAGGCGCCGATGTGCTCAATCCCGAGTTGCTCGAGGGCCCGACCGACCTGGGTCGGATGGCCGCGGTCGACTTCGCCGCCGGCTTTCGGCGTGTGAAAGTAATGCGCCCCGCGGTCGGTGTAGAGGCTCATCGGCAGGCCGTGCTCCGAGAAAACCTCCTTGAGCGCCCGGAAAGTCGAGGCCGTGCCTTCCTCCTCGATGAGGAACGCCGAGTAGATCGCCCCCGTGGCGTCGTCCATCGTGACGATCAGGTCGAGCGGCGGCTCGCCCTCGAGCCAGGCGTGGCGCGAACCGTCCTGATGCAGCATCATCCCCGGCAGGGGCCGCCGCTCGCGCTTCCTCCGGTGCGCCCCTTTGCGCGGCGCCTTTGGACAACGCCCTTCCACTGCAGATGCAGCTTCAGCCAGGTGTAGCCCCAGCCGAAGCCGTGATCCTTGATGAGATGCTCGTGGAAGTGCTTGACCGTGAAGCCCTGGTAGCGCTCGCGATAAAGCCGCTCCACCTCCTCTGCCCGATCCACCGGGACCCGCTTGCCCGACGCCTTGCCGAGCCTGCGGTCCAAGAGCCCGGCCTCGCCCTCCTCCTCGTAGCGCCGCGTCCAGCGCCGGAACGTCCGTTCGCTCACCCCCAGCAACTCCGCCGCCTCTTCCTGATTGAGCTCCGCAGATTCCCAACGGTGCAGAAGGTTCAAAAACCTTGCCATGCGCACAGCCTCCTCGGCTTCCCTCCGGCGCATCCAAACCCTCCAAAAGGCCTCGGATAACCGGACAAATCGTGCGCTACCTAAACCGGACATATCGTGTGCAGCCGGCGGGTCGCGAGCAGCGCCGAGCGGGGCTTGGCCGCGAGCGCGGCGGCCTTGCCGAGCGCGTGGGCGAGAAGCGCGTCGGCGGCGACGAGCGCATTGACGAAGCCGAGTTCGACCGCAGCCTCACCGTCGAACGGCTCGGCCAGCATCAAAAACTCCGCCGCCCTGGCGCGGCCGAAGCGCAGCGGGGCGAGCATCGACGAGCCTGCCTCCGGGACAAGGCCGAGATTGACGAACGGCATAAGGAAGCGCGCGGCGGGCGTCGCATAGACGAGGTCGCAATGAAAACAGAGCGTCGTGCCGATGCCGACCGCCAGGCCGTCCACCGCGGCGATAAGCGGCTTGCCGAGCTCGGCGAGCCGGGCGACGAAGCGGCCGGCGGGGAAATTGGCGAAATGGCTCGCCCGCGCGCCGGCCGCGGCGATCGACAGGAAATCGACGATGTCGTTGCCGGCGGTGAAGACGCCGCCGCGGCCGGCGATGACGACCGCGCCGATGTCCGGTCGCGCTCGGCGGTGTCGAACGCCTCGATCAGCGCCTCGTACATGGCGCCGGTGATCGCGTTCTTCTTTTCCGGGCGGGCGAAGGCGGCGAGGAGAACCGCCCCCTCGCGCGAAACCTCGATCCCGGCGCTCATATCGCGTCCGCCAGGACCAATGATAGGATTTCATCGCCCCGGCGCCGGACGCGACGATCCGGTTCAGCCCCGGGGCGACCGGCAGCAGCTTCTCCGCATAGAAGCGCGCCGAGCGCCACGCGCGCGAGTTCGCTGTCGTCGCCTTCGCGGGCGAGGTCCTGGGCGGCGAGACCCGCTTTGGCGAGGCAGGCGCCGCCGAGCGTCAGGCCGAACAGGCGCAGATAGGGGGAGGCGCCGGCA
Source organism: uncultured delta proteobacterium (assembly GCA_963805315.1). Lineage (GTDB taxonomy): Bacteria > Desulfobacterota > Binatia > Binatales > Binataceae > Binatus. The sequence goes on along the minus strand of CAWDTQ010000013.1, from coordinate 4,789 downwards.
AGCGCCGATTCGGTGTCGTTCGACGCCAGAGCTGCATGGCGCGAGTCGCCTGGTAGAGCGCCTCCGCCGCCTCGGACAGGCGCGCGCTGGTCGCGCCGAAGGCTGCGCCGCCGCGCTCGGACACCGCCCGCCCGACATCGCGGATCCCGTTGACCTCGTTGCGGGCCGTCGCGCCGCCGGCCAGCGGCAATTTGCGCGTCACGAGGTCGATCGCCTGGATGCCGTTCGTGCCTTCGTAGATCGGCGCGATGCGCGCGTCGCGCAAATGCTGCGCGGCGCCGGTCTCCTCGATGAACCCCATGCCGCCATGCACTTGCACGCCGAGCGAGGCGACTTCGACGCCGATATCGGTGGAGAAGGCCTTGGCGACCGGCGTCAGGAGTGAGGCGCGCTCGAAGCCGCGGTGCGCGCCTCTTGTGCGCCGGAGCGATGGGCGCGATCGATCGCCTCCGCGGTGAGGTAGCAAAGAGCGCGCGCCGCCTGGGTGAGCCCCGCATGGTGAGCAGCATTCGTTGCACATCCGGCTGCTCGGCGATGGGGCTCATCGCTGCCCCGCTCTTGGTCCTGCGCCGGGCGCGCGACCCTGGCGCCGCTCGAGCGCGTAGGCGAGCGCCTGCTGCGTCGCGCGCTCGGCGATCGCCACCCCTTGCGCCGCGACATTGAGGCGCGCGTTGTTCATCATGGTGAACATGCAGGCGAGGCCGCGGTTCTCTTCCCCGATCAGGAACCCTTTGGCTCCGCCGCTTGTCGCCAAAGACCATGGTGCAGGTCGGCGAGGCGTGGATGCCGAGCTTGTGCTCGATCGAGTGACAACGCAGGTCATTCGGCTCGCCGACCGAGCCATCCGGTTTGACGAGGAACTTCGGCACGAGGAAGAGCGAGATGCCGCGCGTGCCGGTAGGCGCGTCCGTCAAGCGCGCCAGTACGAGATGGATGATGTTCTCGGTGAGATCATGATCGCCATAGGTGATGAAGATCTTCTGGCCGGTGATCTTGTAGGAGCCGTCGCCCGCCCGCTCGGCGCGGGTGCGCAAGGTCGAAAGGTCGGAGCCTGCCTGCGGCTCGGTGAGGTTCATCGTGCCCATCCACTCGCCCGAGACGAGCTTTGCGAGATAGATTTCCTTGAGCGCGTCCGAGCCATGCGCGTGGAGGGCCTCGATGGCGCCGAAGGTGAGAAGCGGGCCGAGGCTGAACGCCATGCAGGCCGAGTTCCACATCTCCCCGCAAGCCGTCGCGATGAGCGTCGGCAGGTGCTGGCCACCAAATTCGGCGGGGCCCGGGAGCCGTTCCATCCGGCGGCGGCCCAATCGCGATAGGCTTCGCGAAAGCCCGGCGCGGTCGTGACCACACCGTCCTTGAAGCTCGTTCCCCGTTGATCGCCGATGCGATTGAGCGGCGCGAGGCGTTCGGCGGCGAATTTCGCCGCCTCCTCGAGGATTGCCGGGCTTATATCCTCCTCGACCCCCTGCGCGAGGCCGTCGGCGATCAGCCGGTCGAGGCCCGCCACATGGCGCAGCGTGAACAACATCTCGGCGACGGGAGCACGATAGGTCAAAGTCATATACCTGGCCCTCCCCGAGGATGAGGCCCCTTCCTTGACAAGACAAGCGAGCGGAGCGGAAGGCGATGATCGATGCCGGTCGAAGCGAAGGCATCGATATTTTTCGTGAACCGATAGTTGAGCGATGCAGCAATCCCCGTCAATCCGCCGCATTGGGCGCCTCCTTCGCGAAACGCGGCTTTTGCCCCCGGCGCGACCGGGATCGACGAGGCCGCCGCTCCCTTGCGCGCGGGCCGTCTCGTCGCCTTTCCGACCGAGACGGTCTATGGGCTGCGGCGCGACGCCACGAACCCCAGCGCCGTGGCGGCGCTTTATGCGGCGAAACGCAGGCCCTCCTTCAACCCGCTGATCGCTCACCTTCCCGATCTCGACGCCGCCTTGAAGCAGGGAAGCTTCAACGCGACGGCGCGCGAGCTTGCCCGCGCCTTCTGGCCCGGCGCCGCTGACGCTCGTCGTCCCGTTTGCCGCGCATGGCAGCGTCTGCGACTTCGCGCGCGCCGGGCTCGACAGCCTGGCGCTGCGCGTGCCGGCGCATCCCTTGGCGCGGCGGCTTCTCGAGAAAACGGGAAGGCCGATCGCCGCGCCTTCGGCCAATCGCTCCGGCCATGTCAGCCCGACGCAGGCTTCCCATGTGATGGAAGATCTCGATGGGCGCATCGACGCGGTGGTCGATGGCGGCCCGACGATGATCGGGCTTCAATCGACGATCATCGCCTGTCTATCGGCAAAGCCGATCCTGTTGCGCCCGGCCGGCATTGCGCGCGAGGCGATCGAGTCGGCGCTTCGGGAACCGCTCGAGGCAAGCCGCCCCGCGCGCGCCAGCGTCCCGAAGCGCCGGGGCAACTCGCGTCGCACTATGCGCCCCGGGCGCAGCTTAGGCTCGACGCCCGCGCCGTCGCGGGCGACGAAGCCGTGCTCGATTTCGGCGGGGCGCTTGAGGGCCGCGCCGCGCGCGCCCGGCTCGATCTTTCGCCGTCGGGCGACCTCGTCGAGGCGGCGTCGAATCTCTTCTCCTTTCTTCGGACGCTCGACGCAATTGGGGCGCCCGCGATCGCCGTGGCGCCGGTCCCTGCCCATGGCCTTGGGGCGGCGATCAACGACCGGCTGCGGCGGGCGGCCGCCCCGAGAGACGTCTGAACCTCGTTATTCTGTGGAACCGGACCTTGATGGTCTTGGAACTTCCGCTGGCCGCGGGGCACGGCGGGGGTAATGAACGGCGGACGACGTTCTGGGTCCATGACCTACAGGCTGAACTGGGACGAATTTCGACTGGTCAAAGCGATCGCCGAAACGCGGTCGCTGGTCGGGGCGGGGGAGCGGCTGGGGTCAATCATTCGACCGTATTCCGCCGGCTGGCCGCGGTGGAGACCGCGGTCGGCGCGCGGCTCTTCGAGCGATCGCGCGCCGGTTACGCCCCGACTGTCGACGGGCGAGGAGATGATCGCGCTCGCCAACCAGATGGCCGAGTCGGTTGCGGACTTCGAGCGGCGCGTGGCTGGCCGCGACCTCAAACCGACCGGCCCCTTGCGGTCACCACCGCCGAAGCGATCGGTCAACGTTTCCTGCCCGGGATCCTGACCCAGTTCCAGGCGCAAACCCGGGCGTTGTGGTCGAACTCGTCCTGTCGGAGCGGTCGCTGAACCTGTGCCACCGGGACGCGGACTCGCCATCCGCATCACTAACGATCCGCCGGGGACGCTGGTCGGCCGAGAATTTGCACCGTTCGATGGGCCGTGTACTGCCGCCGCGACCTGGTCGCCGCGACTCGGCGACGGCCATCGGCCCCCTCGGCCCGTTCATCGGGTTCGCGGACGATTTTGGACCGGCGCGGAAGGCGGTGGATCGACCTGAACGTCCCTCCGACCGGCTCGTCGCCCGGGCGAACTCGCGCATCGCCATGCTCGAGTTGGCGCTTCTGGGTTTTGGCGCGACGTTGCTGCCGTGCTATCCTCGGCGACTCCAACCCGGCCCTCGAGAGCGTCGGCAGTCTGGTGCGGGAGCTGGACCTCGGCCTCTGGATCCTTACCCATTCCGATCTTCGTCGCTCGGCGCGGGTCCGCGCGTTCATGGATTTCGCCGGCGCGGAGCTCATTAAACAGCGGCGCGCGATCGAGGGCGAAGAAAATATCGAAACGGAGTGAACGGATCCCGGTTCACCAGGCCGAGAACCGCGCCTCGACTTTCCCGAGGAACGCCACCGCGACGCTCCCGGCTTCGAATGGTTCATGTCGTAATGGGCGAGATAGTCGCAACGCGCGCCCGGCGCACAGATCCAGCGCACCGAGCGCGTCAAGAAGCGGCGCGGCGGATCGCCCATCATGAAGGTCAGCCAGCGCGAGCCACCATAGGTGCACACAACGCCGAGCCGCTTGACGTTGTGAAGACAGGGATTGTCGGCGCCGTCTGCGTCCCAGGGTGAAGCTGACGCCGGGCAGGAAAACCTTGTCGACGAAACCCTTCAGCATCGCCGGGAATCCCATGTTCCAGACCGGGAACGAAAACACCAACGCCTCGGCGGCCAGAAGCCGCTCGACGTAAGGGGCAACATCGCGGCGGTTGACCGCGACATTGTGGTAGTCGATCCGGTCCTGCCTCGACATCACCGGATCGAAGCCCTCGGCATAGAGATCGCAATCGTCGACCTTTGTGAGCCCTTTCGCGCGCAAGACCTCGACGAGCCTTCTCCATGCAGACCTGAGGCGAAACTGGTCTCGACCGGATGGGCGAACAGCACCAGGATGCGCAAGATTAAGCTCAGCCCTGCGCCGCGCGCGCCCGCGCCTCGAGGCCGGGGAAGAGGAAGCTCCGCGCCCGGCGGAGAAATCAAACTCCGATTCTCCCAGGCGATCATCTTGCCCGGATTGAGGAGCCCCTTGGGGTCGGTCTCGCGCTTGAACGCGAGCTGGATCGCGTCGGTCCTCTTCATGCCCCCCTCCTCGAGCGTGTAGCGGTGGGGGTTGAAGATCCAGTAAGACGCCCGCGGCTTCGTGCTCCGCGATGATCTCTTTCAGCCGCGCTTCGGTCGTGAAGCGCAGCCAGCGGCAGCCCGGCGAAGCCGATCCGGCCGTTGAAGCGGATGAGCTCGAGATGGCCTCCTGCCTCCTCGCCATAGCGGTCATGGAGGCGCTTGATCACCGCAAGCGCCCCGTCGCTCGGATACCGGGCCTGGAGATAAGTGATGCGCGGATCGACCCTCAGCGCGCGAAGGGTGGTGTGGTTCCAGGTGAG
>CAWDTQ010000012.1:0-56142 GCA_963805315.1 uncultured delta proteobacterium | reverse complement strand
GCGAAGGATTGCGCATTGCGCGCCGCCTGCTGATCGACATAAACCGGCTCGGGCTCGCGGCCGGTACCGAGCTGCTCGATCCGATCACGCCGCAATATATCGCGGACCTGGTCGCGTGGGCCGCCATCGGTGCGCGCACGACCGAGTCGCAGACTCATCGCGAAATGGCCAGCGGCTTGTCGATGCCGGTCGGATTCAAAAACACGACCGAAGGAAATCTGCAGGTCGCCATCAACGCGATTCAATCAGCGCGCCGCCCGCATTCCTTTCTCGGCATCACCCAGGAGGGAATCTCGGCTGTGATCCGCACCTCGGGAAATCCTGATACGCACATCGTCCTTCGCGGCGGACGCAAGCCGAACTACGACGCCGCCAGTATCGAGGAATGCCGCCGGATGCTCGCGAGCGCCGCGCTCGAGCCGCGCATGATGGTGGATTGCTCGCACGCGCAGACCAGCAAGGACTTCACGAAGCAGCCCGAAGTGCTGCGCACGCTGGTCGACCAGGTATGCGCCGGCAACACCACGATCATGGGTGCGATGCTCGAGAGCAACATCGAAGCAGGCAGCCAACCGCTGAGCTCGAACCGGGCCAAACTAAAGTACGGCGTCTCAATCACCGACCCATGCATCGATTGGCCAACAACCGAGCGCTGCATGCTGGACGCCGCCGCCGCGCTCCGTTGAATGGCGCCTTGAGCGGCCTGCGCTCCTACACCCCGCTCGCCCGGATCAGTCCTTGGGTGGCTCGATCAATCCCGCCATGAATTGCGGATAGCGCCAGTTGAAGGCGCCGTGCTGCTCGATCGGGTTCCAATCCATCCCGGCAAACGAGCATGCACCGCGCGCATTGATGGCGACGCTCAAGACGAGCAGAAAAATCGCCGCCGCAATCTCCATCCTATGACGCGACGGAACCGGTGTGCGGCGCATCGCGTCCAGCCCGAGGATCGCGAGCAGCACAAACCACGGGATTGCGTCCGTGAAGTATCGCGGCCCGTAGCAGTATCCTGCCGTCCAGCTCTTGTTCGTGCTCATGAGGATCGCGAGTGCGACAATTTGCGCAAGCGCGAGAACTGCGAGCTGCCTGTGCGCCAGGTGCCGGTGGTACCGCGCCACAAGGTACAGCACGAACAGAGTAATCGGCACGAGAACCAACAACCCTCGCGACGGGCTGATGAGGTTGATGGCCAAGGCCGTGGGAATGGAATCAAATCGCAGCCGCGAGGCCATGTAGTATGGCGGGATTATCGTACCGAAGATTGACCACCAGTATCCGACGAACGCTGCCAGCCATCCTGCCAGTGCGATCCCGTATAAGGATGAAGTCGTCGCGATGAACCCACAGCACATAGATGCTGACTGCGACAATCGCAACGGCTCCCGTCGGCCGCACGCAGTAGGTCCATGCCACAAGCGTCGCCAGCCAGACAGAGCGCAGTCGCGCTCCGCGATGCTCAGCGCTTAGGATCGAATGCGCGATCAATCCGAGGATGAAGATTTCCCACGTATGCGCCCACAGGCCGCGCGACGCCGTGCTCAATATCTGCGAGCCCATCGACGCCCCAAGCGCGACGACCACGCTCCACGACACCGGCAACATCAGCATCGCCGTCGCGAAAAATACGCACGTCAGCCCCGCCATCAGAATTGACGCGATCACCCGCTGGATTAGAATCTCACCCGCCAAGTCAAGGCGACCATCCGCAGTCGCCGCCGATACGCCTAACGCGTTCATCGCCGCGACCAACGGCATCGAGAGCATCGAACTGCCATGCCCGAAGAAATACGTCACGTGGCCGCGCGCCTTTTCCAGTTGATACTCGTTCGCATCCTCGGGACGGTCGGCATCTCCTGTGAGCCAAGGCACCCGCACTTTGTAGTATTTATCCAGCTCGGCCGAGCGATGGTGCAGCAAGGATTCGCTCAGCAACGCCGCATATCGCGAATCGCTAATGTTGATGACTGGCGCAATCAGAAACACCGCTAGCGAAAACAAGAACAGAAGTATCTGAAGCCTGACGATTCTCCAGCTGTCGTCGCGCTGTAACGACTCCCCCACCATTTGCTTAACCGTCGCGCAGGATAGCATTTCGCGCCGCTCCCGCGAATCGCAGCCCCGCTTGATTGCGGGCACTCTTCGATCCGTTTAGCTTCTTTCGGCGGGGCGGCGTGAAGTGGCATCAACCCGAATTGAAAGCACCGCAGTCTCTCGGCCCGGCAGCTCGCACGCCGCGTTGCTGTACCTGTTTCTCGCGGCGCTGCTCTTCGCACGCGGCCTCGTGGGACATTCGGGCTACATGATCGGGCGTGACACCGACCCGCCGCAGACGATGTGGTTCTTCAACTGGTGGCGGTTTTCGATCGCACACGGGCTCAATCCGTTCTTCACAGATTGGGTCTGGGCGCCTCTGGGAATCAATCTTGCCTGGACCACCTGTCAACCGTTGCCGTCATTGATCTCCATCCCGCTGCAAGTCACGGTGGGCGAGCCCGCGACCTACAACATCATGGTGATGCCGATGCTGCCGCTCGCGGCATTTTCCGCCTTCCTGCTATGCCGTCATGTGACGAGAGCGTTCTGGCCGTCGGTCCTTGCCGGATACATCTTTGGTTTCTCGCCGTACATGCTGGGGCAAGTACTCTCCCATCTTGATTTGGTCGCCGTCTTCCCGGTCCCGCTGATCGCGCTGTTGACGCTGAAGCGACTTGGCGGCGAGATTTCGGCGCGACAGTTCGCGATCCTGTTGGCCACGCTGCTGACAGTTCAGTTTCTTTGCTTCCCGGAGCTTTTCGCGACCGTCACGATCGTGGGGGGATTCGCCTTTCTGCTCGCGCTCGCGCTTTTCGACCGCGACCTTCGAGCGCGGCTGGTGCGCCTAATCGCACCGACCGTGGCCGGCTATGCGATCGCGAGCGCAATCCTGTCGCCGTACCTCTTCTATATGCTGGCACGGGGATTTCCTCACGCTCCCATCTGGAGGCCGGGCATCGCTTCAGCCGACCTGTTCGCATTCCTGGTGCCCACCGAGACGGTCATGTTAGGCACCTCACGACTCGCAACGACGATCACGCGCACATTCCAGAGCCGGATTTATGACAACGGCGCGTGCCTCGGCATCGCGATAATCATCTTTGTCGAAATTTTTCGCCACCGGTACTGGCGCAAACCAGTGGGGAAATTTCTGACAATTCTGTTCGTGATACTCGTGATTGCTGCGATGGGTCCGACGCTGTATGTCGCGGGCAAGCCGGGAATCTCGATGCCGTGGGCGATTGTCGGGCGGCTGCCACTGATTTCGATCGCGCTGCCGATCCGCTTCATGATGTACGCGTTCCTGGTCGTGGCCGTCATGGTTGCGATGTGGCTTGCGACGCCGGGCGCGCGACCGCTGACGAAATATGCAGTGGCGGCGATCGTCTTCTTATCAATCGCGCCGAATCCTGACGCGTCGTTCTGGGTAAGCAGGCTCGACCTCCCAGCATTCTTCACTGACCGAACCTACGCCACCGAACTTGAACCGCGCGAGATCATTCTGCCGCTGCCGTGGGGCCAGCGGGGCAACAGCATGTACTGGCAATTGAGAAGCGACATGTACTTCCGGATGGCCGGCGGATGGACAGGAATCTCGCCATTCGAGTTCTCCCGAATGCCGGTAGCCAATTACTTTTACGGCGGAATCGATCTACCCGAGGCTGGCGATCAGTTGAAGGCCTACATCGCCCGCTTCGGCGTGCGAGCTGTAATCGCGGATCCGAAGGAAGCACATTTTGAGAGCTTCAAGCGGACTCTCGACTCGCTCGGAGTCCCGGGAGTGAACGAGAAAGGCGCATGGATATACAAAATCCCGCGCGGTTCGTTCGCCGAGTACACCAACCTTCCGGCCGCGCAGGTCGAAGCACGCGCGAATGCGCTGCGATTCGATGCGATCCTCGAGGGCGCGGGAAAGTATCTCGCCGACGGCCACGATCTCGCGAAGCTCTCCGCGCTCGAACTCAAACGACTCAACCTCATTCCGCGCGACTGGCTTGTCAATGCTGCGCCGTCCGCATATTTCGACTGGCAAATCGGACCGACGGCCGGCGGCGGAATCGGTATCATCATCGTGGGCTCGTACGAGGGCGTGAGCCCGCTGATCGAGCGCTACCGCACAGTCGCGTCCGAGATAGAGTATCCCGCGCCGAAGCGATGGACGCCTGATTCGCGTCCGCCGCGCGATGTCGTCGCGCCGTTGCTCGTGACCTTCGATTCCGCGCATCTCGCGGCTGCCGCACAAAGCCTTCGCGACTCGCCGCCGCCGGAGCGAACTACGCCGTTCGTTGCGGGAGTTACGGCCGGCTTGTAGCGGCTAGTCCTGGCGCTTCTGCACGCGCAGTTTTTCGCTGATTAGCAGGGCGCCGAGCGCTGCCGTCTGTCGCACCGGGAACTCCGCAGGCCGCCGCAGCGCCTTGTAGCGAGCGTCGAGCGTTGTGAGTCCGTTCATCACGCGCTCGCGCGCCTCGGCCAGCGTCGGACGGGGCATGATGCGGCGGCCATTGTCGAACACCGTCTCCATCAACTGAACCGCCTTCGCGGCGACCGGTTTGAACTCGCGCGCCACGGTAGTCGTGCCCTCGTCCACAATTCCGACAAGGTCGGCGAAGAAAGATCCGCTAGGCGCGTAAGCGCGGAACAACTGTTTGCGGCCGGGCGTTGAAATTTTTCCAAACGAGGTCTTGAGCCGGCCGCGCTCCTTATAGTCGACGAGCTTGTAGGTGAAGTCACCTGCCGGCGCGTCGTCGCTGACCGCGAGCGCGGTGCCGACCCCGAACGCATCGATCGGCGCGCCGGCGTCGACGAGGTCCGCGATTCGGTATTCGTCGAGATTGCCGCTCGCTACGATTGCGATATCGCCGAAGCCGGCCTGATCGAGGATGCGTCGCGCCCTGCGGCTGAGGTCGTGGAGATCGCCGCTGTCGAGCCGGACGCCCTGGATTTTCGCGCCCGCGTCGCGAACTCTCGCTGCGACCGCGGCCGCGTTCTCGACGCCGCGCACAGTGTCGTAAGTGTCGACGAGCAGCGTGCTGAGGGTCGGGAAGCTCGCGACGAAATCGCTGAAGGCGTCGCGCTCGCGCTCGTGCGCCATGACGAAACTGTGGCTCATGGTGCCGAAGACGGGGATTCCGTAACGCTTGCCGGCGAGCACGTTGGCGGTGCCATGAAAGCCGGCCAGGTAGCTCGAGCGCGCCGCGATAAGGGATGCGTCCGCACCGTGCGCGCGCCGCGGGCCGAAGTCCACCAACCGCCTGCCGCCCGCGACCGCGAAGCATCGCGCGGCCTTGGTCGCAACGATCGACGCGAAGCCGAGCTGGTTGAGCGCCAGCGTTTCGATCAGCTGGCCCTCGATCAGCGGCGCGCGGATTTCCGCGATCGGTTCGCCGGGAAAATAAATTGTGCCTTCGCGAAGCGCGCGGATCGAACCGGTGAAGCGAAGTTTCGAGAGGAATTCGAGAAACGCCGGCTTGAAGAGTCGCAGCGACTCGAGATGCTCGATTGCGGCCGCGTCGAAGCGATATTCCTCGAGCGCCTCGATCAGCCGCTCGATGCCGGCTGCGACCATGAAGCCGCGGCCGGGCGGCATCCGGCGCATCGCGACTTCGAACGATGCAGTATCGTTGAATCCGTGCTCGAAGAACGTCGCGCTGACGGTAAGCTCGTAGAGATCGGTGAGCAGCGCGACCTCGCCAGGGTCGAGTCGGAGATCTATCGGCATCCGCGATGGCCCTTCCTAGCGCGGGGGCTCCGGCGGCGCCGGCGGTTTGGGCGCGGACTGGTTCGGCGCCGGTTCCTGCACGACGCGAGTCTCACCGAGCGGACGATCGCGCAGGATGTCCGCCATCCGCTTGAGCCGCTGATCGACCAGATGATTGATCGTGCCGGGCTGGTCGACCGTTCCAGCGCGCACGCCGGTCAAGGTCTCGATGCCGCGATCGATCGTATCGATCGGATAGATGTGGAATTCGCCGCGCTCGATCGCGGCGGTCGTCTCGGGGTCAAGCATCAGGTTCGCGACGTTGGTGCGCGGCACCAACACGCCCTGCGTGCCGGTCAGGCCGATCGCCTTGCACACCCGGTAGAAGCCCTCGACCTTCTGGTTGACGCCGCCAATCGCCTGCACGGTGCCGTACTGATCGACCGAACCGGTCACCGCGAGATCCTGCCGCAGCGGCACTCCCGACAGCGCCGACATCAGTGCGTACAGCTCGGTCGAGCTGGCGCTGTCGCCGTCGATTCCCGAGTACGACTGCTCGAAGCAGATGCTCGCCGTCATCGCGATCGGATGCTGCTGTCCGAATCGCGCGCGCATAAACCCGCTCAGGATCATGATTCCCTTGTCGTGCGTCGATCCCGACATCCGCGCCTCGCGCTCGATGTTGATCACGCCGGCCTGCCCCAGCGCGACGGTCGCGGTGACGCGCGACGGCCGACCGAAGCTGTAGCCGCCGACGTCCAGCACGGCCAGACCGTTGATCTGTCCAACGCTGGCGCCGCGAATATTAACGATCAGCGTGCCTTCCGCGATGAGCCTGCGGATTTCCTCCTCGATAAAATTGAGCCGCAACATCCGCTCGCCGAGCGCACGCTCGACGTGCGCTGCGGTCACGCGCTGAGCGGCTTCGCTGCGCGCGAAGTACGCCGACTCGCGCGCGAGATCGTCGATCGGCTCAAGCATCGCGAGCACGCGCTTTCTGTCGCCCGCCATGCGCATGCCGAATTCGACTATCTTGGCCAGCGCACCCGCCTCGAACGGCGGCAGATTCTCCTTGCGCGCCAACGCTCCCACGCGCGCGGCATAATGCGCCGCAGCTGCGCCGTCGGCCGCCACCGAGGGCCGCATCTCGGCCTTCACCTTGAACAGGTCCGGAAAGTCCGGATCGTAAAAATAGAGCAGGTTGTAGAGGTACGCGCCGCCAAGCGTCACGACCTTGTTGTGAATCTCAATCGGTTCGGGCTTCAGTCCGCTCATCGAGAAAAACGGCAGCGGCTCGAAGGTCTCCGGCGTCATGCGCCCCGACTTGAGGCTGCGCTTGAGCGTTTTCCAGACGCCGGGTTCGACCACCGCGTCCTCGAGATCGAACACGAGAAACCCGCCATGAGATTTCAGAAACGATCCGCCGATGATGCGCGTAAAGTTGGTGCCCGACCGACCCAGCGGATCGATCCATCGCTCAATCGTGCCGAACAGGTTGCGATAGGTCGGCGCGTCCTCCAGCACGACCGGCGCGCCGCGCGTCGCCGAATTGTCGACGATCACATTGACCTGGTAGTCGAACCATCGAGCGCCGTCCTCGACCGCGGGCGGCCGTGGACCTTGCTCGGCCGGCGGCTGCTCGCGGAAGCGATCGAGATTGCCCAGCATGTGCTGCGCCACTTCATCGAGGTACGCATCGACCGCGGGATTATTAAAGTGATGCTTTAAGTCTTCGGCCGACGGCGTAATCAGCCGCGACGCGAACGCCCGCTCGATTGCGCGGATGTCATCGATCAGCTCGCGCATCATTTCCTGCTGCCGCATCGTCAACGTCGCCAGCTCGTCCTGCAGCTCGCCCTGCGCCTTCGCCAGTTGCTCGCGCTCGGCGTCAGTCTTCGCCGCCATCGCTTTGTTCAGCACCTCGGGCGACTCGGGCATCTTGCCGTCGATCAGCGGGATGAAAATCACCTGGCCGGTCGGCGTGCTCTGGATCGCAAAGCCGCGCTCGCGCGCATGCGTCTCGAGCGTTCCGAACAGTTCCTGGGCGCGCTTGTTGTACTTGTCGCGCAGCGCCGCGCGTTCCTGATCGAAGTCCTCGCGCCGAAACGCCTTCGGCAGCTGCTCGAGCACGAAGGCGACCAGCTCCGTCATCTTGGCGCGCAGCTCGACGCCCTGGCCCGGCCGCAGATAGATCGCGACCGGAGATTCGGGATTGCGAAAATTATTTACGTACACCCAGTCGCCGGGCGTGGGCATGGTCGCGGCTTTTTCGCTGAGGATGCGCATGACGGATTCGCGCTCATGCCGCGAGCGCAGGCCGCTTACGAAAACATTGTAGCCGGGCGCGTCGATTCCGATCGCCAGCCGGATCGCGTCAAGCGCGCGGCTCTGCCCGAACAGCTCAGCGTCGCCGTCGCTGGCCGCGGCGCGTTCCAGTGAAACCGCATCGAGCGGCACCAGCGCCTTGAGTTCGGAAGCGGCGAGCTCCGCCGGTGGCGGTACGTGAATCAGCGCGGCGCTGGCGTCGGTAGCGATGAGGTCGCCCTTGTCCGTCATGTTGGTAGCGGCATTCGCGGCGCGCGATCACGAATCCTTGAGCGCGATTCGCCGGGCTTTCTTCTTCGGCAGCGTGATCACCAGGGTGCCTTCGGACCACTTCGCGGTCGAGGCTTCGCCGTCGATCGAGTCGGAGAAGGCAAATGAACTTTCGAGCGTCCCGCCGAGTTTGTCCGGCACGTGAACCGCCAGCCGCTGGCCCGAAACTTCAGCCTGGATCTTTTCGGGATCGACGCCGACCGCCGCGACTCGCACTTCGTAGCGATCGGGCAGGTCGACAACCTGCGCGCGCTCGAATTCGACGGCGGGCGTTCCGCACTTCCAGCGGTCAATCAACATTTCGTCGAAGAACTCGTCGAAGGCGCGCTCGAAGTCTGCAATCAATCCGCGGCTGCTGGCCATAGAGATTCAGTTTCCCACGATTTCGCGCAAATTGTAATGCGGCGTCATTGCGCGAGTCGAGTCCGAGCGCGACTTAACGTCCCTTGCCACGATTGCCATCGCGGCGTTATGGTTCCTGTGTGCCAACCTTTTCAAAAATTGTCGCCGCCACCGATTTCTCCGAAGACTCGAACCTCGCGCTGACCTACGCGCAGGAACTTGCGCTCAAATTCTCGGCCGAGGTCGTTCTCCTGCACGTCGATCAGCCGCTAGCGCCGGTGATGATGACGCCGGAACTTGGCCCGGCGATGGACGTGGGCGCGATGGGCCGTATCGCCGAAGAGCAGCGGATGCTCGCGCAGAAGGAGCTCGATAAGATTGCCGGCAAGCTGCGCGGAGGCGGCCTCAAGGTGAAGGTCCAGCTGAAGGTTGGCTCTCCGTTCCTGGAAATTCTGCACACGGCTCAGAGCGAGAACGCCGACCTGATCGTGCTCGGCACCCACGGCCGCACCGGACTCGCGCACGTCCTGATGGGCAGCGTCGCCGAACGCGTCGTGCAAAAGGCGCCGTGCCCGGTGCTCACGATTCGACATCCGGACCGCAAGTTCAAGCATCCGCTCGACAAGTAGCAGTAGCCCCTTCTGTTGTCCGCGCTACTTGCCGGTGAACTTCGGCGCGCGCTTCTCCACGAACGCCTTCACGCCCTCCTTGAAGTCTTCCGATCGCGTCATCATCTCCATCGACGCGTCGTCGTCGCGCACGGCCGTGGCGAGGTCGGTGAACAGATGCTGGTAGATCATCTTCTTCGCTTGCGCGACTCCGAGTGGCGAGCACTTGGCCGCGATTCCCAACGCGATTTCGCGCGCTGTCGCCATCAGCTTGTCCTGCGGCACGACCCGATTCACCAGTCCCATCTCCAGAGCTTCGTTGGCGTCGACCAGCCTGCCGGTAATCGCCAACTCCGTCGCGCGCGCCAGGCCGATGATTCGCGGCAGCATCCAACTGCTGCCGTGCTCGATCGCAAGTCCGCGCTGCGTGAAGATCAATCCCATCCGCGCGTTGTCCGACGCGATCCGGATGTCCTGGTAGAGGCAGGTGGTGAAGCCCAGCCCCACGCACGCGCCGTTGATCGCGCCAATCACGGGAGTGTTGAGCGCCAGCGGCCACGAGTACGCCGTCCGGTAGTCGACACGCTGCGCACCGAGCCATTGGTCGGGCGCTTCCGCGGCGCGCGCCGACGCATTCCCCGCCGCGATATTCGACAGCGCGCCCATGTCCGCGCCGGCGCAGTACGCTCGCCCCGCGCCGGTCACGATTATCGCGCCGATCGCCGGGTCGCGCTCGGCGTCCAGCATCGCGGTGCGCATCTCGGCGCCCATCTTCGGCGTCCACGCATTCATCTTCTCGGGCCGGTTCATCGTGACCGTAGCCACGCGATCCTTTTTCTCGTAAATGATTTCAGCGAAATCCATTTTTTAATTCCTCCGGTTGGCCTTGCGATCAAAGCACTTCCCAATCGCGAAATCTAACGCGCTGCGATTCCGCCCGAACCTGCTTTCATCCGTCGGCGAGGGCTGTTAGTAAAGCGCGTGATGTTGATGCCACGCAGAATTCAACTTTGCGCCGTACGCGCTCGCGATGCTCATCGTGGCGCCCTGCTATGCCATCGGCGCGGGGCCCGAGACCTCGGCGGTCGGCGTCCATGGAATGGTCGTGTCGGAAAGCGCGGACGCCGCGCGCGCCGGCGTCGAGATTCTCAAACAAGGCGGCAACGCGGTGGACGCTGCCGTCGCCACCGCGCTGGCGGTCGGCGTCACCAATCCCGCTTCGTGCGGAATCGGCGGCGGCGGCTTCATGCTCATCTATATGGCGAAGGCCGCACGCATTTTACGCGCTCGACTATCGCGAAACCGCCCCGCTGCAAGCCCGCCCCGACATGTACATGCGCAACGGCAAGCCCGACGAGGATTTGGCGCGCGATGGAATCCTCGGAGTCGGGGTGCCCGGCGAGATCGCGGGCATCGACACTGCGCTCAGGCGCTTCGGCACCATGAAGTTCCAGCAAATCGCGGCGCCCGCCGAGAAATTGGCCGCCGATGGTTACGTCGCGAGCCCGCACCTGGCGAAGGAAATCGCGACGCTCGCGCCGAAGCTCAAAAGCGATCCGGGACTGAGCCAGGTTTTCCTGAAGGCCGACGGCTCCGCGCCGAAGCCCGGCGATACGATCGTCGCAAAGAATCTCGCCGCGACGCTGAAAAGCCTCGGCGACAATCCGGCCGCGAATTTTTATCACGGAGAAGTCGCAAACGCGCTCGTCGCGTTCATGAAGGCGCACGGCGGTCTCATCAGCGCTGCCGACCTCGCCAACTACCGTCCCGACTGGCGCGATCCAATTCGCCGCCGCTACGAGGGCTACGACGTCTATGCGATGCCGCCGCCGTCGTCGGGCGGCGTGGTCCTCGAGATGCTCGGCGCGCTCGACTCCGGCCATCTCGCCGGCCTCGGGATCGACTCGCCGCCGTATCTGGCGCGTCTGATCGAAGTGATGCGCCAAGGGTTCATCGATCGACAGCGATACGCCGATCCCGCGTTCGTCAACGTCAATATCGAGAGGCTGCTCACCGACACCAACATCCAGCAGTTGCGCGAGCGTGCGCTTCATCCGAAGTCGCCGCCGCCTCCTGCCGCGCCCGCGCACGATCACGGCACTTCGAACCTGCTCGTCGCCGACAAGGACGGCAACGTCGTCGCGCTGACGACCACTATCAACACCGTGTTCGGAGCCAAGGTTAGCGTGCCCGCGCTCGGCATCATCCTCAATGATGAAATGGACGATTTCGCAGTCGCACCCGGCGTGCCCAACGCGTATCACCTAGAAGGGGAGCGCGCCAACGACGTGCGGCCCGGCAAGCGACCGCTCTCGTCGATGACGCCGATAATCGTGACCAAGAACGGCCAACCCGTCATGACCACCGGCGGCTCCGGCGGTCCGACGATAGTCAGCGGTGTGTTGCAGGTCGCGCTCAACATTCTTGCGTTCCATCTCGACGCGCCGAGCGCCGTCGCGGAGCCGCGAATTCACGAGCAAGCCGCGCCGGACGTCGTGATCGTCGAAGAAGCGATGCCCGCGGCGACGCGCGGCGCGCTCATGCAGATGGGCTACAAGCTGAGGGTCGTGCCGGAGCTCGGCGCAGTTGGCGCGATCACGATTGCGCCTGCAAACTTCCGCGGCGCTGCCGATCCGCGCAAGGGCGGCGGCGCCGTCGGCTATTAGCCATCGTTCCGGCACGTTAGACTCAACCCTCGTGTCCGGGATCGCTCGCACCGAAATATCCCCGCCGGCCTTCGCCGCACCGCCGGCGCCGGCGACGCCGGGTGCATACGACGTTGCGGTAATCCTCGCGCTTTCGCTTGCGGTCTGTTTCTTTCACCTCGGTTCATTCGGTCTGTGGGAGCCCGACGAGGCGCGCTACGCGGAAATCGCGCGCGAGATGCTCCAAAGCGGCAACCTGCTCGTGCCGCATCTCAACTACGTAGCCTATGTCGAGAAGCCCCCGCTGCTCTACTGGATGACGACGCTATCTTTCTGGATCTTCGGCGTATCGGAATTCGCAGCGCGGCTGCCGGTTGCACTCTCCGCAATCGCCGGGATACTCGCGACGTACTTCTTCGCGCTCCGCGCATTCGGCCGCCGCCACGCAATTCTCGCCGGCGCGATCCTCGCCACGACGCCCCTTTACGCATTGATGGCGCAGGTCCTAACAACCGACATGACGCTCACCGCGCTGGTAACGATCGCGACCTTTTCGCTCTATCTACACCGGAATGAAGGCGGTCGCTGGTGCTGGATCGCGTACGTCGCGATGGGTCTGGCCGTCATGACCAAGGGCCCCGTCGGTGCGGCGCTGCCGATTCTCTCGATGCTCGTCTGGCTGGCGCTGAATCATGAACTGCGCGGCGCGATCGCGAAATTCCGCGCTATACCCGGTCTGCTGCTCACGATTCTGATCGCGGCGCCGTGGTTCGTCGCAATGACGATACGTCTGCCGGGCTTCGCCGACTTCTATTTCATCGGCGAGCATCTTAGACGCGTGTTCGAAACCGACTACAGCCACAGCGAAGCGTTCTACTTCTACGTTCCTGTGCTCGCGGTCGGACTGATGCCGTGGTCATTGCTCGTGCCGTTCCTGACCTGGCGTGCCGTTCCGCGCAACCCGGCGCGCAGCTACTGCGTGGTCGCGGCGACCGTCACCGTGATCGCGTTTTCGTGTGCGAGCGCGAAGCTGATTCCCTACGTCCTGCCGGCCGTCCCGCCGCTGGCCGTACTGATCGCCGACGGACTTGCGTCATTGGCGTGGCCGAGCGCTGACTCGTGTGCCGCCCTTCGGGTGCCCGATTCGCGGATACTCATCGAGAGCGGCCCCATGCTTGCCCTGTCGGGCGCGGGCGTGATTATCGCGGCGATCGCGGCGCCGCAATTTCGGACTCCGTACGTGATGGCCGCACGGCCGGCGATGTACACGATGGGCGCGATCCTGTTAGCCGGCGGCGCGGTCACGACGTTGATGTTCGTTGCGCGCCGCATGGCTGCGGGACTCGGCGCGATCGTCGTGACGCTCGCGCTTACGCTGATTGCGGGTGGATGGGCGCGGCTGGAGACCGAGCCGATGCGTTCGTACGCTGCACTGAGCCGCGCGATCGCCGAGCGGGCGCCCGACGCAACGATCATCTGTTACCATCGCTACGTTCAGTCGCTGCCGTTTTACAATCGCCGCCGCATTATCCTGGTCGGCGGTCGCACGGAACTCGACTTCGGCGCACGACTCGATCAGGACGCGAGCGAATGGTTCATGAACAATGACGAGCAGATGTTCCGGCGGTGGGAGCAACCGGGTCCGGTCGCGGTGGTGCTCGACGCCGGCGATCTCGCGCGAATGAAGGAGCGCTTCGGCGAGTTCGACCTGATTGCGAGCGAAGGGAAGAAGCGCGCAATTTTGCGCCGTGAACGAATCTCGCGCCGTGAGCCAATCACCGTCAACTGAACACGGCGCGGCTGCCCATCCGTATCGCGCGTTTGCGATGCGGGCGGGGCTGGGAGTGGCGGTGATCGCCGTTTTGTTGTGGCACTACGACGCTCGGCCGGTTTTCCGGATCCTCAGCCGCGAGCGCGCAGACTGCTTTGCCGCGGCGGTCGCGCTTTACGTCGCGGGCCAGGCGATGTGCGCATATCGATGGCAAATCCTGGCCGCCGTGCTGAAAGTCCACGGCCGGTACCGTGAGTTTCTCGCCTACACGTTCGTCGGCATGTTCACGAATTTGTTTGTGCCGGGATTGCTCGGCGGTGATGCGGCACGAGCCGTTTATCTCGGGCGGCGGTACGGCAGGATGGGTGAGGCAGTCTCGTCGGTCGTTGCCGATCGCGGCGTGGGACTGCTCGGCTTGTTCTGGCTGGCGGCGATAGCTGCTATGTTCCTGAACTTCGCGCCGATTCCGCCATCGGTCACCACGCCGACAATCGCAGTCGGTGCGATCGCGATGGCGGGATTTCTCGTATCGCCGCTGATCGCGCGCCTGATACATCTGATGCCGCGGCCGATACGCCGCGCGGGCGGGATGGTCGCGCCGTATCTGCATCATCCGACGGCGCTTATCGTGCCGCTCGCGATATCGATCGTGCTGCAAGTCTCGCTGGCGGTTTGCCAGTACCTGCTCGCGGCCGGGCTTGGCGTAGCAGTCCCGCTCTCGCTGTTCATTCTATGCGTTCCGATTGCGAACGTGTTTGCGAGTCTGCCGCTGACATTGAATGGGCTCGGAATTCGCGAATCAGCGTACCTGGTCCTGTTCGGGATGGCCGGGATGCGAAAAGAGGACGCAATAGCGTTAGGACTGCTGTGGTTCGCGGCGACGATGCTAGGAGGTCTCACGGGCGCGATCGCATTCGTGACGACGCCCGCACTCGGGAAGGGTAGATCACCTGATTTAATGTGAAACCCACCTTGGGTTTCACACTTCCTTGGGCAGGCTAACCCTGCACCTTAGAAGTGGGCTATTTGGTGGTTGTGGGCGCGCTGGAAGTTGGCGACAGGACTAGCTGGCCGGTTGCAAGGTCGTGCTCGACTTTGAGGGCGCGGTCCAGCGCCGATTTGGGGATTCGCGATTCCAGCTTTGGATTGAATACGACACTTACCATCCCGTCTTGCATTCCGAATTCCAGCATTCCCGGGTGAAAGTTCTTGTCTCTCACCTCGGTTGCTATCTTCAAGAAGGCGAGCGGCGTGGAAGTTACGGCGCTGGCCAGGACTACGTCCGGGGCGACGTTGTTCTGGTTGTTGAATACACCGAAGGCGTAGGCGTGGCCTTGCGCGGCCGCAAGGAAAACGCCGAGGCCGGCGGCGTCTGCGTTGTGGATCAGTACGTCCGCGCCCTGGCCGATTTGCGCCAGCGCCGCTTCCTTGGCCGCGCCTACGTCGTCGAAATTTCCGGTATAGCTGATCAGAATCCGGCCTTTTGGCTGTTCCGCGAGAAAGCCGCGCTTGAAGCCCTCGAAGAATAGTTTAATCGATGGCAGTTCTATGCCGCCGACGGCGCCTACCACTCCGGTTTTCGAGACACCTGCAGCCAGCACGCCTTCCACATAGGTCGCCTGATCGACGTTGAAGGTTATCGACGCCACATTTTTGGAAGACTCACTACCGGAACTGACTACGAAGTAAGTCTTGGGGAAACTGCGTGCTACCTCGAGGGCCGAATCGGTGTACTCGAAGCCATGCGCGAAGATAAGGTCGAAGCCACGCGAGGCGAAATCGCGGAAGGCGTCTTCGAAGTCAGCGGGAGACTTGGTCTGCACCAGCGCGGTGTCAGCGCCGAGCTTGGCCTTGATTAACTCGAGGCCTTCGTAGGCAGCGGCGTTCCATCCGGCGTCGCTGACAGGTCCGGGCGTCAGCAGGGCGACCTTGAAGGCAGGAGCGGAGGCTACCTTGGTATCATTAGCGGGATGAGGGGTGCAGGCTCCTAAGACACCTATGAGCAGCAGCACGAGAGCCAGGCCGAGAAATTGCAGCCTGGACACCACTAGGCGACGTACACGGTGCGATCTGCGACACCGGCCTTGTGAAACGCCTGCTGACGCTCGGAGCATTTGTTGCATTGGCCGCAGTGTTTGCTGCCTTTGGGAGCCATGCAGGTCAAAGTCAACTCGAGCGGCAAGTCTTTGAACTGCTTGACCAGGTCTTCTTTGTGGAAGCCTCTTAGAGGCGCCTCGATGAGTACTCTGTGTCCTAGACCCATACTCAGGGCGCGAGCGAAGATGTCGAAGAACTCGGGGGTAGCGTCGGGAAAGGGATTGCCGCCGAGAGTTCCGATCGCGACGCGTGAGACGCCGTGCGTGCTGCCCCAAATGGCGGCCAGTGAAATGAGAAGGATGTTGCGGCCGGGCAGGTAGGTGTTCTCGTCGGGCTCGTCAGCGGCGGGAACGCTCGCGCCGGTCACGCTCCAGTGGTTGCCGTACAAAACGGCGATCGGGGCAGAGAGAACGGTCGGCGGCTTCACGCGTGGATTGTGGAGCGCATCGAGAAAGGATTGAAGGCCTTCGAGTTCTCCATCTTCCCATGCGAAACCGCATCGCACGTAGAGCGGGTACACTTCGGCGTCGGCCGCCAATTTAGCGATCAGAACGGCGCTGTCCAGGCCACCGCTCGCCAGTACTGAAATCTTTTCCACGCGGACTTTTTCACTCTCTATGTTCGCGCAAAACCGTAGCACCATTGAAAGCTGTTGGGCCACAGGATGGCGCAGACTCGAAATTGTGGACCGGTTATGCGAACTTCATCCATCAAAGGGCACTCGCACAGACTTGAGAGGACGCGATGGCACCGCAGGGCTCTGCCTGGTACGTGGACTTTTTTCGCAACGACTACCTGAGCGTGTACGCCCACATGTTCACAGAAGAGCGGGCCGAAAAAGAGAGCGCCTTCGTTGCGAGCGCGCTCGAGCTGAAGCCGGGCGCGTCGGTGCTCGACTTGTGCTGCGGCCAGGGACGGCATTCGGTGCAACTGGCGAAACGTGGATTGAAAGTCACCGGCCTCGATCTGAATCCCGAGTACCTTGAACTCGCGAGCAAAGCGGCCAAGGCTGCCAAGGTCACGATCGCGACGATCGCTGCAGACATGCGCGAGATCCCGTTCAAAAATAAATTCGACGCGATCGTCAACATGTATTCGTCATTCGGCTACCTGGAATCGGAAGCCGAGGATCTGAAAGTGCTCGAATCGGCGGCCAGGGCTCTGAAAGCAGGCGGGCGGCTCTTGCTGGACATGCTGAACCGCGAATGGGCGATCGACAACTATATCCAGAACGACTGGCATACGGGCGCGGACGGGACTCTGTACGTCGAGCGGCGCGACCTGGATCTCGCGACCAGCCGCATGCACGTGCATTTCATCGTGGTGGACTCGAAAGGAAGCCGGCGCGAGTCGATCGGGCATACGATCAGGCTATACACGCTGACGGAGATAACGCGGCTGCTGGAGCGCGTGGGGATGCGCGTGACGGCGGTGTTCGGGGGATTCGATGGGGAGGAATACGGGATAGGCACGCGGCGGATGATCATCGTCGCGCGGAAGGAATCTGATGCGGAGCCGACCGCCCAGCACCCCCGGCAGGGGTGACCCCGCACCCGCGGTTAAGAGCCCGCTTGCATTCTTGCCTTCGGTGGTCGCGGTTTGTATAGTCGCTGACTAACCAAGCGGACAGTCCTGCGGGAGTACGCCTAAAAAATGGATGTAATGAAGACACTTTTTCTGAATCCACCGTCTTACGATGACTTTGACGGGGGTGCTGGTTCACGTTACCAGGCGACGCGCGAGGTCTGGTCGTTCTGGTATCCGACGTGGCTGGCATATCCGGCCGGGATGATTCCGGGCGCACGTTTGCTCGACGCGCCGCCGCATAATTATACGGTCGAGATGACCGTCAACGAGGCGAAGAATTACGACCTGGTCGTGATTCACACCTCGACGCCGTCTATCCGGATGGATACGCGGACCGCCGAAGCGATCAAGGCGGCGAATCCGAATGCGATCATCGCGATGGTCGGCGGGCATCCGACGGCGCGGCCCGAAGAAACGCTGAAGCTGTCGCCGGCGATCGATATCGCAGCGCGCAAGGAATTCGACTACTCGATGTTCGAGGTAGCGGAGGGCCGCGACTGGAGCACGATCGGCGGAATCAGCTGGCAAAAGAACGGCGGGCTGCATCACAACCCGGATCGTCCGGCGCTCACCGATGAAGAACTCGACAAGCTGCCGTTCGTGACCGAGGTCTATGAAAAGAATCTCGACTACCTGAAGTACAACAGTCCCTACTGCCAGTATCCATACGTTTCGATGTATACCGGGCGCGGATGTCCGGCGCGATGCACGTTTTGCCTGTGGCCGCAGGTCACGCAGGGGCATCGCTACCGCGTGCGCAGCCCGGAGAATGTGTACGAGGAAGTGGCGGCGATGAAGTCGAAGTTCCCGAAGATGAAGGAACTGTTCTTCGACGACGACACTTTCACCGCCGACCCTGCGCGCGCGCGCAAAATCGCGCAGCTGCTGAAGCCGCTCGGAATCACTTGGTCCACCAATTCGCGCGCCAACGTCGATTACGAAACGCTGAAGGTCATGAAAGACGGCGGGCTCAGGCTGTTCGTAGTCGGCTACGAAACGGGCAACGCGCAGATTTTGAAGAACATCAAGAAGGGCGTCGGGCTCGAGCGCGCGCGTCGCTTCACCAAGGATTGCCACGAGCTTGGGATCCTGATTCACGGGACATTCATCCTGGGGCTGCCGGGCGAGAACAAGGAGACGATCGAGGAATCGATCCGGTTCGCGCGCGAGATGGACTGCGAGACGATCCAGGTGTCGCTCGCGTCACCATACCCGGGCACGGAATTGTTTGACTACGTGACGAAGAACGGGTTCCTCGCAGTCGATCCGCTGCTCGATGAATCCGGCTACCAGAAGTGCACGATCACCTATCCCGGACTGACCAACGAGGAAATTTACGGCGCGGTCGAGCGCTTCTACCGCAGCTTCTACTTCCGCCCGAAGTACATCTTCAAATCGGTGAAGAAGATGATGACCTCGATGGAAGAGACCAGGCGGATGCTGAACGAGGGGCGGCAATTTCTTTCGACGATGCGGCAGCGACGGCATCAGACGGCGCAGCAACAGGCGTCGGCCTGACGGAAAATTCCGGGCGCGAGTAAGGGCCGGCGCGAGGTCCGCAGCAATATGTGTGTGACGGCATTCGTCGCGCCAGGCCGGGCTGCCGGGCGAATCATTCGATGACGATCTGGATGATTTTACCGGCTGCGGCCGTGTGCGTATCGATCTGCTACTACGCCGCGGGAACGCTCGCGGCGATAAAGTTTGCCCGGCGGATGAATTCTCCGCTGCCCCCGCTGCCCAAGATCCCACCGCGAGTGGCAGTGCTGAAACCGCTGCATGGGAGCAGCAATTCGCTCGCGTCCAACCTGGTGAGCTTCCTGGAAATCGCGTATCCGCGGGTAGATTTCTATTTCGGCGTCGAGAGTTACGAGGACGCGGCCGCTGAAGTTCCGGTCGCGCTGCGACAACGCTACCAGTACGCGAGCAGCACGCTGGTAGTTGGCGAAGAGCCCAATTGCAGCAATCGCAAGATCGCCAAGCTGGTCAAGATGGCCGATCGCGCCGAGAAGGCTGAAGTGTTCGTGCTGAGCGACGCCGACGTATCGGTTGAACGCGACTACCTGAAGCGGATTGTCGGCGAACTAATCGCGGACGAGAAGATCGGCATCGTGACCTGCGCGTATCGGGCGCGCCCCGGCGGCTCGCTCGCGTCGCGGCTGGAGGCGCTTTACGTCAACACCGATTTCCTGCCGCAAATTCTGCTCGCCGAAATGATCGAGCCGATGCATTACGCGCTGGGCGCGACGATCGCGATCAAACGCCCGGTGCTGGAGGCGACCGGCGGCTTCCGCGCAGTCAGGAACATGCTCGCGGACGACTTCTACCTCGGCAACTTCACCAATACGCAGGGCTACGAGATCAGACTCTCCAATTCGCTGGTTACACTGACCTGCGAGGAAAAGAGTCTCGCCGACTTCTGGAACCATCAGCTGCGCTGGGCGCGGACGTACCGTACCGTGCGCCCGATCAGCATCGCGACTATCCTGATGCACGGCCCATTCTGGGCGCTGATACTGCTGGCTGTTTCGGGCGGCAGCGCCGCGGCTTTCGCAGCGTCGGTACTGGTGGTTGCGGCGCGGCTCGCCATGTCGGCGGCAATTGTGGCCCGGGTGCTCAAGATGCCGGAGATGCTGAAAGATTTGTGGATTGTTCCTTTCAAGGATTTGATAATGACCGGCGTCTGGTTTGCCAGCCTGCTCAGCAACAATGTGATGTGGGCCGGACGCAAGTTCAAGGTAATCCGTGGCGGCGCGATGCAGGAAGTGAAGAGCTGAACGCGATGATTCTTTACCTGTCGCTCGCGATCGTCGCAAGTTCGCTAATGGCGCTAGGCCTGTTGATGATGAAGAGCCGCTCGGCCGATCTGCCGATGGCGGCCGGCGCGAATGCGATCGGTGCGGTCGTCGCATGGATTCGCGATCCAATGTGGTTCGGCGGACTCTGCGTGCAGACTGCGGGCTGGGCCTGCTACGTGATCGCGGTGTCGAACGCGCCGGTGTCGATGGTGGCTGTGATGATGCAGGGCGGGATCGCGCTGTTCGTAGTTGCGTCGGTGGTGATTCTGGGCGAGCGCGCTAATCCCCGCGAGTGGGTGGGCATCGCCGCGATCGTCTTCGGAATGCTGTTGCTGACGCTGTCGCTCAACGGCGGCGAGATGAAAGCGGCGTTCGAACCCGGCACGCTGCTGATCTTCACCGCGCTGCTGGTAGGCGCCGGGTTGGCTCCCATGGCCGTGGCCCGACTCAACGCCAGCGGCGCCGCGGCTGCGATTCTATCCGGCGTCGCCTTCGGCCTGGGCGCGATGTTCACTAAATCGATGACACTTGAATTCACCTCGGGCGTCGTGGCCTCCGAGATTCGAATCGTATCCAGTCCTTACGTCTACTGCATGCTCGTCGCCAACATTTTCGGGATGGTCATGCTGCAGAACTCGTTTCATTCAGCGCGAGCGATAATCGCGATGCCGCTGTCGGGAGCGCTGTCGAACATTGTGCCGATCGTCGGCGGGATGCTGGTGTTCGGCGAACGATTGCCATCCGGTTCGATTGCGGCCGCGATGCGCATTGGCGCATTCCTGTTGACGGTCGCGGCCGGCGCAATGCTGGCCGGATCGCGCCAGCAGTTGCCTGACGATCCCGTCGCAGTTAGGGCCGCTGCCGGAGGCTAACCGCTAGAAGTTCGCTTTCGGCACCGGCAGGCCGGGGACGTCGGCGCGTCCGCGAAATATCGTTCCCTTGCGAGTTGGATCGTCGGTGTTATCTGCTGTCACTACGTAGAGATCGCGCAGGTCGCGGCCGCCGAACACCAGGCTGGTGACCATCGTGGCCGGCAATTTCAATTGTTTGAGGACGGTGCCGTCCTTGGAGAAGTGCACGACTTCGCCGACGCGCACCGCCGCAACCCACACGCCCCCTTGCGCATCGACGGCCAGCCCGTCCGGCCAGCCCGCGGGCATTTTCGCAAAGATGCGCCGGTCCTTGACGCCCCGCTCGTGCGTGACGTCGTAAACCCACACCGCGCCGGTGGTGGAATCCGAATGATACAGGTGCTTTCTGTCCGGGCTGAGTCCGAGGCCGTTGCTCACTTCGATTCCGTCCCAAAGCTTCACCGCGCGTCCGGGCGGATCGATGCGGAACAGGCTACCCGGAATCGGCTTGTTGTTGCTCAGCGGATCGAAGTTGAGGGTGCCGGTGTAGATGCTGCCGTGATCGTCGGTGGTGAGATCGTTCATGCTCACGGGCTTGCCTTCCCATGCGGCGAACAGATCGCGGCTCTTGCCGGTCTTCTCGTCCCAATGGATAAGGCCGCGGCCGGTTAGCACGAGCCCGCCGCTTTTGTTGAAGATCATCCCGCCGACGCCCTTGCGCTTGGGGATTAGGGTCTCGACGTTGCCTCCCGGATTGCGCCGGTAAACGCCGCCGTTGGGAATGTCGCTGAAGTACAGACGGCCGAGATCGTCGACCCGCGGCGCTTCGAGCAGGCCGTAGCCGCTCGCGAGCATCTCGAATTCCATCGCTGCGATCCTCCTCTCGCCCGTTTACCACGGTTCGCGCAGCACGGCGAGGCTTGGCGATGAGTATGGTGCGCGATTCGTGTATCAGTCCGGAAGTTCGACGTCGACCGGCTGCGTCATTCGCGCGCGATTCTGATCGTCGAGGCGCAGCCGGCGATGGCACAGGTAGATCAACACCGGCTGCAGAATTCGCGTCAGCATCATGATCGAAAGCGCGCCGCCGATAACGACGATTGCGAGCGGCTGCTGCGTTTGGGCGCCGATCCGGGTCGAGATCGCCGCGGGCAGCAGGCCGAGCGCGTCAACCGAGTCGGTCATCATCGTGGCGCGGAGGCGTCGGTCGGAGCCCGTGATGATCGACTCAACAAACGGATGGCCCTGCTCCCACAGATTGCGGATGTAGAAGCTCAGCAGGATGCCGTCCATGACCGCGATTCCGAAAATCGAAATGAAGCCCACGCCCGCCGAGACGCTGAACGGTGTTCCAGTGATAATCAACGCCAGGACTCCGCCGAGACACGCAACCGGGATCTGCGCCATGATTATGAATGTGTCGATAAGCGATTGGGTCGCGCCGTAGAGCACGCCCGCGATGAGCAACAACGCGAACGGCACGACGATTGCGAAACGGCGATTCGCGGCCTGCAGCTCGCCGTACTCGCCCGACCATTCGAGATGAACGCCTTCGGGAAGATGGACGTCATTCGCAATTTTCCGCTTGGCCTCCAGTATGGTGCTCTGCAAATCGCGATCGCGAACCGAAAACCTGACCGGCACGTAGCGTTGCAACGCTTCGCGGTAAATGAATGACGCGCCTTCGGCGGTGTCGATTTTGGCGACCTGGTCGAGCGGAACCTGACCTCCTCCAGGCAAATTGACGCGAATCTGGCGCACCGCATCGAGGCTCTCGCGATACTCCGGTTTCCATCGCACGACCAGGTCGAAGCGCCGGTCGCCGTCGAGCACTTGCGTGACGGCCTGGCCGCCGATCGCCGCCTGAACGATCGCGCCGACGTCGCCGACGTTGAGACCGTAGCGCGCACAAGCGGTGCGGTCCGGCGTGATTTGCAAATTAGGCTGGCCCATCGAGCGCAGGACCACTTCATCGACGATTCCCGGAACTCCGCCCAGCGTTTCCCTGACCTCATTGGCGATTCGTTCGTCCGTCGCCAGGTCTTCTCCAAAAACCTTGATCGCGTTTTCACCGGCTTTCACACCCGAAATCGCTTCGTCGATGTTGTCTTCGATGTTTTGCGAGTAGCTGAAGCTGACGCCGGGGAACCGCTGGGTAAGTTTGTCGTCGATCTGCTTGATGAGTGTTGGCTTGGTGATCCCCGCGGGCCATTGATCGTCCGGCTTGAGCTCCACCGAGAATTCGATGTTGAAAAATCCGGTTGTCTCGGTGCCGTCGTCGGGGCGGCCGAGCTGCGATACGACCGTGGTGACCTCCGGGAAGCTCTTGAAGACGGAGCGCATCTCATTGCACAGCTTGGCGCCGTGCTCGAGCGAGATGGTCAGCGGCATCGTTGCGTGCGCCCAGATATTTCCTTCCTCGAGCTTGGGCAGGAACTGGCCGCCGAGCAGCGGGAACAGCGACAGCACTCCCGCCACCAGCAGTACAACCGCGGCCAACGTCAAGCGCGGCCAGCGCAGAATCCGCTCGAACACCCCGTGGTAGAAGGCCGCGATCCCCGACCAGATGGGGTTGTGGACCGCTCGCATCCCGCGCGCGAAGAAAAACGAGGACAGCACCGGCGACAACGTGACCGCGAGCAGAATCGCGGTGCCGAGCGCGAACGCGTAGGTGTGAGACATCGGTGAGAAGATGGCGCCCTCGACCCCGCGCATCGTGAACAGCGGCAGGAATGCGATCACGAAAATGAGCGTCGAGAAGAACATCGGGCCGCCCACTTCCTGCGCGGCGGCCAGGATTCTAAGCCGGTAGCTTTCGTGCTGGCGTTCGGGCGCGGTCAGGTGCCGCTCGATATTTTCCATCACGATGACGGTGGTATCGATTATGATGCCGAAGTCAATCGCGCCAAGCGAAATGAGGTTGGCCGGAGTGTTGGTCAAGTGCATCAGGGCGAACGCTCCGCACAGAGCCAGCGGGATGTTCACTGCAGCGATGAGCGCGGCGCGCAAGTTGCCGAGGAAGAAGATCAGCACCAGGAAAACCAGCATCATGCCGACCGTCAGGTTTTCGAGCACCGTGCGCAGCGTGGTTTCGACCAGCGTCGTGCGGTCGTAATACGGCACGACTTTGTAGCCCTTGGGCAGGATGCCGGAGGTGTTGAGATCGTGGACCTTGGCCTCGACGCCCTTCAGCGTTTCGAGCGTGTTGCCGTACTTGCGCATCAGCACGATGCCGGTGACGACCTCGTTCTGATTGTCCTTGCCGACGATACCGAGCCGTGGCGCGTAGCCGACTTCCACGTCGGCGACGTTGGACACCTTGATGGGAGTGGACTTGCTGGTGTTGAGCACGACGTTGCCGATGTCGTCGAGACTGTGGAAGAACCCAAGTCCGCGAACGTCGAAGGCCTGCTCGCCGACGCTCATATAGTTGCCGCCTGAATTGGTGTTCGAGTTCTGCAGCGCCGCGATCAGGGTGGACAGCGGAACCTGGTAATAATTCAGCTTGTGCGGATCGACTTCGACCTGGAATTGCTTCGTCAATCCGCCGAACCCCGAGACGTCCTCGACGCCGGGCACCGTCTTGATCTGCTTTTCGAGGATCCAATCCTCGACCGTCTTCTCGTTGGTGAGATCGTGGTCGGGGCTCTCGACCGTGTAGCGGTAAATTTCGCCGATCGGATTGTCGGGCGAGATTCCGGGCGTCACGCCCTGTGGCAGCGTGATGAACGACAGCCGATTGATGGTCTCGACACGATCCCAGTAATAGTCGCTGTCCCACGAGAAGTAGCAGCGAATGTCAGACAGGCCGTACAACGAGATCGAGCGCATCGCCTCGAGGTCGCGCATCCCGGCGAGGCCATATTCGACTGGTACCGTGACCAGCTTCTCAACTTCTTCGGCGCTGAGCCCGTTGGGCAGCGCCAGAACTTCGATGAGCGGCTGAACCGGATCGGGATAGGCCTCGATATCCAACTGCGAGAACGAAAAGATGCCGGCCAGCAGCAGCATCAGCGCGATGCCAACAACGACTATCCGCTCGCGCAACGCCAGCGCCATCAACGATCGGATCATCGGCTAGTCACAGATTTCCCGTTGCGAGCGCAAAAACCGCCCCCTCTCTAGGAACTTTCACCATGAGCCAGGTGCCAGAGCGCATTCACTTGCAGGGTCTCGCCGCTGACCACGCGGTCGCCGGCTTTCAATCCGGAGACAACACGTGCGTAACCGGCCTTGCTCCACGACGCGATCGCGACCCTGCGATGTTCGAACGTGCCGGGACTGACTTCGACGAAGGCGTAGTAGCTGTCAATGTCGAATACGAGCGCGTCCTGTGATACTACCAGCGCCTCGCCGGGGCGAGTCACGATCGTCACCTTCGCGAGCATCAGCGGTTTGAGCTTGCCGCCGGGATTTTTTACATCGCAGCGGATTTGAAGCGTGTGCGTCGCCGGATCGACGTTCGGACTGATCCGGGCAATCACGCCCTTGAACACCTCGTCGGGAAAAGCGGTCGTTACGGCGGACAGCTCCTGGCCAACGCTCACGCGCGAGAGATCGTCCTCGTAGATGTCGCCGGTGATCCAGACGTTGTTGAGCGTGCCGAGCGAGAACAGCACGTCGCCCGGATTAACGGCCGCCCCGCGCTGCACCTTGTTGTCGACGACGGTGCCGCTGATGGGCGCGCGCATCCAGATTGTCGGATCCGGCGCCTTGATGGCCGCGATGTCGTCGTCGCTCATTCCCAGGAACTGCAGTTTGCGTTTGGCAGCCATCGACAGAGCGCCGGCAAAATCCGTGGAAGAACCGACGCCGGGCGCCGTCATCAGTTTCGAGGACTCGTGCGCCTGGAGATACTCGGCTTCCGCGGTCATGAAATCGGGGCTGTAAAGCGCGACGATTTTTTCACCGCGCCGGACGTTGTCCCACAGCGAAACGCGGGTTTGCTCGATTCGCCCCTGCACGCGCGACACGATCGTCGAGACGCTGCGATCGTCGTAAGTGATCTGCCCGGATGTTTCGAGCAGGCCCGGCATCTCGATGTTCTGCACCTCGACCATCGACAAACCGGGAATGTCGCTCGCGTTGAACTGGATCACCTCGACACCCTGCTGCCGAACCAGATGCACCGCGGGTGTTGCTTCGGGCACCGGTGCGGCGCGGCTGGTCGAGTCGCTGCGGCATCCGCCGAGCGAGAGGCCGGCGCCGATTGCGGCTGCGAGCGCGGCCAAGGCGATGCGATTGCAGGCGGATCGGCTCATTGATGCAACGGCGCTCCGATTGCCTGTTCGAGCGAAACTTCGCCGGCCAGAAATTGATTTGCCGCCTGCAGGTAACTCACGCGCGCAGCATATTCGCTCTGCAAGACCGTCGAGAGCGTCACGAAATCGATTTTACCAGACTGATAGGCAGTCAGCGCGACTCGAAAGTTCTGCCGCGCTAGCGGAATCAGCGAATCTCGATAGAGGATGGCGGTTTCGTAGGCGAACTGCGCGCTGCGGAACAAAGTGGCGACCGCGGCGGCGGTCTGGATTCTAATCAGCGCCTGATCGGATCGCGCGGCTGCGAGGTTGGCCTTCGCGCGCGCAACGTCCTCGTCCTGCTTCATCCAGAAAAAAACCGGCAAGTTGAAACCGATGAAGCCGACCCAATCGCGCGGCTGACTCAGTCTTGGGGCGAAGCTAGGAACCAGGTAATCGTCGTACTGAACGCCCGCGGTGAAGTCCGGCAGGTATTCCATCTTCGCGAGATAGAGAGCGGTATTCGCGTTGCGCTCGGCGAGCGCTGCTTCGAGGATTTCCTGACGTATCGCGTAGGCGCGATCGGTAAGCGCATCGAGCGGCGCCGTCAGCTCTTCCAGTTTGAGGGTTCGATCCACCGACAATGGTGAGCCCACTGGCCGATAGAGTTGCAGATTCAATGCGGTCTCGTCGTTTGCAACCGCCGTCAGGTACTGGCGCTGAAGCTGGCGCGCCACCGCGAGGTTGAACTCCGCACTGATCACGTCGGTCTGCGGCACCGCAGAGCCCGAGTAAGCCGTCTCGGTGACTCTCACGACCTGGTCGAGGTTCTGGACGTTTTCGGCGTTGACCTCGGCCAGGGCATTGTCAAGCACCAACTGGAAATAGCCTGTCTCCGTCGCAGCGCGCACGTCGCGAACAGTCGCCGCAAGCATAAGATGCGCAATCTCAGCGGCAAACTCCGCCTGATCGTGCTGATGGACCGCCTTGCCGGGAAATTGAAACGTCTCGGTGAAATTGAACTCCCGCAGCGACGCGCGTCCGAACGGATTCTTGGGACTGTCGCTGTTGGTGTAAGTGAAAACGGGATCGTTAGGCGCGATGGTCTGCTTGATCGAATGAACCGCGGAGTCCCATCGGTAGCGCGCCGACTTGACCGCGGGGTTCGCCTCGACCGCGATTTCGACGAGCTGCGATTCAGAAAGCGGAGCGTCAGCGGCGCGCGCGACCGAGCCGACAAATGCCATCGCCGCGATCGCAAGCATCAGAGCACCGCCGATCTTTGTGGTTCGCATCAGAAATCCTCGGTCTCCGTCGCCCATGCCAAATACGTCGCCGAGCCCGGAAAGGTTCCATCACCGTGACCCGAATCGGTTACATAAGCCGCGCCGGGTCTGCAATCGACAATTGATTAAACCGCTTTGAATCGATGACCGAAAGCGTTACCCGCGGCGCTGCATTGCAAATCGCAGTCGTCCTACCGATCGTGCACAATACCTGCCAGGGTATTGTATTATACCTACCAGGGTATGCTATAACGAACGCGAGGCGCGCGGTCAATGGCTCATACGATCAGAGACAAGAAAAAACTCATCAATCGCGTCCGGCGCATCCGTGGTCAGCTCGACGCGGCCGAAAATGCGCTCGAGAAAGAACTCGATTGCACCGACATCATGCATACGCTCGCGGCAAGCAGAGGCGCTCTCGACGGCCTCATGGCGGAAGTGATGGAGGGACACATCAAACTTCACTTGGTCGATCCCGACGACCATCCAACCTCGTCCCAGGCGAAGGCCGCCCAGGATCTGATCGACGTGATCAAGACCTATCTGATGTGACGAACGATCGGTGAGGTCAGTTGCCCGCGACCTTGCCTTTTGCGGCGGCGCTCTGCATCGATCGGATGTACATCACGACCTGCCAGCGCTGCTCGACCGGCATTTCTTCAGCGTACGAGGGCATCGCGAGGACACCGTCGCGAATCGCGCCGTAGATGTAACCGTCGGGAAGGTCCTTGCTCGTGCCGGCGACCAGGTTCTTCGGCGGCTTTGCGAGGATGTGCGCAACGGGACCGTTGCCCTGCCCCGATTCGCCATGACACGGCGCGCAGTAGGTGTCGAACTGCTCCTTGCCCTTGGCCAGGTTCTCGGGCGTCGGCTGCATTGGGTTGTGCATCTTGATCGTCGCCTGCTCGAGGCTCATCGGCGGTTCGCCATGGACCGGAATCGTGTCGGCCGGTGTGACGCGCGGCGACATCGCGTACGGCTGAATCTCCGGCCCGCGGTACATGTCGATACTCCACGGGAAACAAAAAGCCGGCGCCGGCAACGCCGCGATCGCCAGCGCAACCGCCAGCATCAATTTCCCGACGCGAATCGTCCTGGCAACCGGACCAATCACGCTTCTGAATATCTCCCCGCTCTATTTCTTTACGACAATCACTCCGACCATACCCGCCTTTTCATGCGGAAGGCAAAAGTAGTGATAGGTGCCCGGCACGGTGAAAGTGTAGCTGTAGTCGCCGCCGGGCGGGATGAAGCCGGAGTCAAACGCCTCCGCGCCTTTTGGCATCGAGGTGTCCTTGGGGTTCTGCGCATTGGCGGCGGTAGTCGAGACGGAATGCACCGTCTCGCCGCTGTTAACCCATTGCACTGTGTCGCCGACTTTTATCGCGACTTTTGCCGGCGCATAGAACGGCTGCTTGTCAGCCATCTTGATCACGACCGGATTGCCCGCGGCCCTGGCAGGATCAGGCAGCAGCGCGAGCGCCGCAGCAATTGCGGCAGCAGCGGCAACGATTGCGACGCGAACAATGATTCGCGACCGCGGCTTGCGCGAAGCGGCGGCGGCGATGCGGAGATCGATTGTGGAACTGGCCATCATTCTTCCTCTGTTCAATGCCGGAGAATCATCCCCGGGGTACTAATTTTGTCGCTCGCACGCCCTCGCCTGAGCATTAGCAACGCTCATTGCTAGATGATGCGAGCATCACACAATCTAAAGTTTAATGCTTATTTCGCGCGACGCAAGAGGTCGTGCCGAGATGGCCAAACTAGGGGAAATAGGCTGTGAAGACAGGTGCTTAGGCTGGGTTGGGCAACGGCTGGCTGGAGAATTCGAGCCCCCGCCCTCCTGCGTCGACCTTGACGCGCGAGCTGTCCCTAATCTCGCCCGAGAGCAGTTTCCGCCCGAGCGTCGTCTCCAGCTCGCGCTGGATTAGCCGCTTCAGGGGACGCGCCCCATACGACGGATCGTAGCCGCGCTCGGCCAGGTAGTCGCGCGCCTTGTCCGTCAATTCGAGCTCGATCTTGCGCTCCTCGAGCCTTTGGCGCAGTCGGATCAACTGTACGTCGACAATCTGACGCAGCTCGTCGCGAGTCAGCGGGTGGAACACGACGACCTCGTCGACACGGTTGAGAAACTCGGGCCTGAAACTCTGGCGCAAGACCTCGAGCGCCTGCTCTTTCATCTTCTCGTAGTCCTGCCCCTTGAACCCGAGAATAATCTGGCTCGCGATATTCGAGGTCATGATCACAACGGTGTTGCGGAAATCGACGGTGCGTCCGTGACCGTCGGTGAGTCGGCCGTCGTCGAGCAATTGCAGCAGGACGTTGAACACGTCGGCGTGCGCTTTTTCGATCTCGTCGAACAGGATGACCGAGTACGGACGGCGTCGCACTGCTTCTGTAAGTTGTCCGCCCTCGTCGAAGCCGACGTAGCCCGGCGGTGCGCCGACCAGGCGCGAGACTGTGTGCTTCTCCATGTACTCGGACATGTCGATTCGAATCATCGCGGCTTCGCTATCGAACAGGAACTCGGCCAGCGCGCGCGCGAGTTCGGTTTTGCCGACGCCTGTAGGTCCGAGGAAAATGAACGACCCAATAGGGCGGTTCGGATCCTTGAGTCCGGAGCGGGCGCGAATCACCGCGTCGGAAACGGCGGTCACCGCTTCATCCTGGCCGATGACGCGTTTGTGCAGATGCTCCTCGAGATGCGCGAGCTTCTGCACCTCGCCTTCGAGCAGTCGCGAGACTGGAACTCCGGTCCATCGCGCGACGACTTCGGCGATGTCGTCCTCGTCCACTTCCTCCTTGATCAGTCGCTTGCCGCCGGAGTGCTTCTCGATCAGCTTCTGCTCTTCGGCGGCGAACTCCTTCTCGAGTGACGCAAGCTTTCCGTACTGTAGCTCGGCGACCTTGTTGTGGTCGTACTCGCGCCTGGCTTTTTCGATCGCAAGCTTGGTCTGTTCGATCTCGGCCTTGATCTTTGCCAGTTGCTCGAGCCCGCCCCTCTCGGTTTCCCACTGCGCCTGCAGGCCCGCGCGCTTTTCCTTAATCTCGGCGAGTTCCTTCTCGAGTTTCCCCAGCCGATCCCGCGAAGCCTGATCGGTTTCGCGCTTCAACGCCGCGCGTTCGATCTCGAGCTGCATCACGCGCCGATTAACCTCGTCGATCTCGACCGGCAACGATTCTTTCTCGGTGCGCAGCTTGGCCGCCGCTTCATCCACCAGGTCGATGGCCTTGTCGGGCAGGAATCGATCGGTAATGTAGCGTTTCGAGAGCACCGCGGCCGTCACCAGCGCGGCGTCCTTGATTCGAATTCCGTGATGGACCTCGTAACGTTCCTTCAGCCCGCGCAGAATCGAGATGGTGTCCTCGACGCTCGGCTCCTCGACCATCACGGGCTGGAAGCGCCGCTCCAGCGCGGCGTCCTTCTCGATATATTTGCGGTACTCGTCGAGCGTGGTCGCACCGATACAATGCAGTTCGCCCCGCGCCAGCATCGGCTTGAGCAGGTTCGACGCATCCATCGCGCCTTCAGCCGCGCCCGCGCCGACGACGGTATGCAACTCGTCGATGAACAGAATTACTTCGCCCGCGGCCTCCTGCACTTCCTTCAGCACGGCCTTGAGCCGTTCTTCGAACTCGCCGCGGAACTTGGCGCCCGCAATCAGCGCTCCCATGTCGAGCGCGACCAACCTGCGATTCTTGAGGCTCTCGGGCACGTCGCCCGCGACGATTCGCCGCGCGAGGCCCTCGACGATCGCGGTCTTGCCGACGCCCGGCTCGCCTATCAAGCACCGGGTTGTTCTTGGTGCGGCGCGAGAGAACCTGGACCACTCGGCGGATTTCCTCGTCGCGTCCTATAACCGGATCGATTTTGCCGGCTGCGGCGAGCTTGGTCAGGTCGCGGCCGTATTTTTCCAGCGACTGGTAGGTCGCCTCGGGATTCGACGACGTGACGCGCTGATTGCCGCGAACCTTCTTGAGCACGGCCATCAGCTTGTCGTGGGTCAAACCGGCTTCGCGCAGAATCTTCGAAGCAGCGCCCGGCTCATCGAGCATCGCGATCAACACGTGCTCGACCGAAACGTACTCGTCCTTGAGCTTGCCCGCCTCCTGCTCCGCGCGCGCGAGCACGCGGCCCAGCCGCTGCGTCGCATAAACCTGACCGCTGTCCGCGCCGCCTCCCGTTACCCGCGGGATCTTCGCAAGTTCGGCATCGAGCTTGCCGCTCACCGCGTCGCGATCGACACCGGTAAGCTTCAGGATCGAGGAGGCCAGGCCTTCGTTGTCTTCGAGCAATGACGCCAGCAAATGCTCGAC
Organism: uncultured delta proteobacterium; assembly: GCA_963805315.1. Classification (GTDB taxonomy): domain Bacteria; phylum Desulfobacterota; class Binatia; order Binatales; family Binataceae; genus Binatus. The sequence continues at coordinate 24,271 of CAWDTQ010000012.1, read as the reverse complement.
GTCAACGGCCTGGTTATGAGCGTTGAGCGCGGCGTTCTGCGCGCGTCCGAGCGCTTCCTGGAGTTTTTCGGTGAATCGGTTGGCGTTCATGCGAGGTCGGTTTTGGGCTTCCGCTTTTGACTAAGCTAATCATTTTTCAGCTCAGGGCAACCCCGAAACACCCACGCCGATCGAACCTGCGCCCGACTGCGATATAGCCAGTCGGGCGCAAGGGAACGGAGGCTTATACTGACAGCCGCGGGCTAGACGTTCACAATCGGCACCGCGGTCCCGCGCACCGCACGTCGATCCGCTCGCACACGGCGCGTAGCCGCACGAGCCGGCTCGAACGCGGGATGCAACGCGGGTTCGCGCGCAGGAGTCGCCGCCGCGCCGTTGGCCGGCTTCTGAGCGGCAATAAGAATGTGGCGCCGGCCCTCCCGAATCAGAAATCCGCGCTCGGTCATCTCGGTAAGGAGCTTGCTGACCATAGGACGTGAGCTGCCGATCATCTCGGCGAGTTCTTCCTGCGCAAGCTCGGGCAGCAGCATCGTTCCGCGCGAATCGGGCACACCGAATCGCTCCGCCAGTTCGCCCAGGACGACTTCGAGCCGCTTGCGCAGCGACATCCCCAGGAACGTCGCGTAGCGGTAAGCGACCGATGACCACATCGAATTGATCGACTCGGCGATCCGCAGCAGCGCTTCGGGCTCAAGGCCCTTGAGCACTTCAGAAACCTGATGGCGGGTGAACAGCGCCACGCAGCAATTGGTCAATGCAGTCGCCTCGAACAGCTGCGAACGTCCTCCGTCGGTGTCGGCAAAATCGGCGTAGCCAACCAGGTCGCCCGGGCCGGCGAGCTCGATCAGCACGGGGTCGCTGCCGGAGCGCGAGCTGTGAACCTTGACCAGGCCGGTCAGCACGGCAAAGACGACGTCGGCGGGCGAGCCCATCGAGAACAGCTCGGCACCCCTGGGGTAGCGCACGAGCATGTGCCGCTCGAGCAGCGCGGTCGCTGCCGGGCGTGGCAGTCCCATCGATGAGAGCTTAGCCAGGAGCCTGTCCTGAGCTTGCGCCGAAACCTGAGTGTTCATAGGTATTTCCCCTGCGGCGGCATCTGTATGACGACCGGCTTGTACTTAAATCCTACAAAATGTTAGCTCGGAGGCGCGGTCGGGTCAAGCGCTGACCAAGGGCCTGTAATATCGGAACCGCTCAGGCGCCGGCTATCGTCATCTCGGCTATTTTGAGCGTGGGCGCGACGGTGGACGAGCGCCAGTTGAGGTCGTTGCCGATCATCTCGACCCCGGCCATCATGTCTTTCAGGTTGCCGGCGATAGTGATTTCCTGCACCGGGTAGGCGAGTTCGCCGTTCTCAATCCAGATACCGCCGGCGCCGCGCGAATAGTCCCCGGTGACCATGTTCACGCCGAAACCGATCATCTCGGTCAGGTACAGTCCCCGCTTCACAGAGCCGATTATCTGCGCGGGCGTGTAGCTACCGGGCTCGAGATACAGATTGGTGGTCGAGACGCTCGGAGCCTCGCCCACTGAACGCGCGGCGTTGCCGGTCGGAGCGAGACCGAGCTTGCGCGCCGAATAACAGTCGAGCAGGTAGGTCGCGAGCACGCCCTTGTCCACCACGCTCTTGCGGGAGGTCGGCAGACCCTCGCCGTCGAAGGGCTTTGAGCCCAAGCCGCCGGGAATCAGCGCGTCGTCCACGATAGTGACGCCGGACGCCGCAATCACTTTGCCCAACTGTCCGACCAGGAACGACGCTCCCTTGTACAGCGAAGGTCCCGAGGCCGCGCCGACGACCGATCGAATCAAGCCGGCGGCCATATCGGGATCGAAAACGATCGGCGCGCGCATGGTCTTGATCTTGCGGGCCCCAAGCCGGCGGATCGCGCGCTTGGCAGCGGTTATCCCGACCGACTCCGCATCTTCAAGTTTTCCGAACCGGCGATTCGACGTGTACCAGAAGCCCTGCTGCATCGCTTCGCCTTCCTGAGCGATCGGCTGCACGACGAGGAAGTATGAGGTGCCGGTGTACTCGCCGGAAAAACCCTGGCTGTTGGCGAACAGGACCTGATGGCGCCCGGAGCTGAATTCGGCGCCCTCGGAGTTCTTCATGCGTGGATCGAACTTCAGCGCCGCGTTCTCGGCGGTCCGCGCGATCTCCAGCGCGCGGTCTGCTGTCACTATTCCGCTGTCAGGATCCGCGAGTGACAGCTCAGGGACCGACTTCGGATGCATCGAGGGTTCGGGCAGGCCGGCCCATGGATCCGCGGCCGACAAGCGCGCAAGCTCGACAGTGTTCGCGACGAAATCGCCGAGCGAATCGCGCTCCAGTTCGGCCGTCGAGGAGGTCGCGGAAGATTGTCCGCAAAACACGCGCAGGCCGAGACGCCGCTCGCGCGAGCTCTTGAGTTTCTCGACTTCGCCCAGGCGCACTCCCGCCGCGAGAGACTCCGCGGTGACGCACAGGACTTCCGCCGCGCTGGCGCCCTTGCGTTTGGCCTCGTCGAGCGCCCAGTTGGCGAGATCAATATCAACCGTCGCCATCAGATTTTTCTCATCGTCATTTCAGTTTTCAGGCGCGCGTGCCGCCGACCGTTATGCCGTCGATTCGAATTGTCGGCAGACCCACACCCACCGGCACCGACTGGCCGTCCTTGCCGCATGTGCCGATACCGGCGTCGAGCGCGAGGTCGTTGCCGACCATCGAGACGCGCGTCAACACGTCGGGGCCGTTGCCGATAAGCGTCGCGCCCTTGACGGGGCGCGTTACCTGGCCGTCCTCGATCAGGTAAGCCTCACTCGCTGAAAAGACGAATTTGCCGTTGGTGATATCGACCTGTCCGCCGCCGAAGCTGACGGCGTAGAGACCGTTCTTGACCGACTTGATTATTTCCTCGGGCGTCGATTCGCCGTTGAGCATGAAGGTGTTGGTCATTCGGGGCATCGGCGAATGCGCAAAGCTCTCGCGCCGTCCGTTGCCGGTGGGCTCCATCTTCATGAGCCGCGCGTTCATCCGATCCTGCAGATAACCGCGCAGGATTCCTTTTTCGATCAGCACCGTGCGCGACGTGGGCGTGCCTTCGTCGTCAACGTTCAGGCTGCCGCGGCGATTCGGGATGGTGCCGTCGTCGATCACCGTGCAAAGTTCGCTCGCGACTTTCTGCCCGATTCGATTCGCAAACGCCGAGACTCCTTTGCGGTTGAAATCGCCTTCGAGACCGTGGCCAATCGCTTCGTGAAGCAGAATTCCGGGCCATCCCGGACCGAGCACGACGACCATCTCGCCCGCGGGCGCGTCAACAGCGTCGAGATTGACGATCGCCTGCCGCGCCGCCTCAAGCGCATATTCCCGCCAACGGTCGTTTTCGATGAAGTAGTTCCACTCGACCCGCCCGCCGCCGCCGTAGGAACCCATCTGCCGGCCCTTGCCGTCGTCGGCGATCACGGTGACGTTGAGCCGGCACAGCGGCTGCACGTCCGCGGCAACCTGCCCGTCGCTCTTCACGATCATCACGATCTTCCGCTCGCACGCGAACGACGCCATCACGTTCTTCACGCGGGGATCCGAAGCCCGCACCACGCGATCGATCTCACTCAGCAGCTTCGCCCGCTCCTGCACGGGTACATCGAGCGGCGTGCTTGGGAGATCGTACAGCGCATGACGCGCGACCGGGGCGCCGACCTGCACTGCGGCCGGCGCGCTGCCGCGCTGATCTGCGATCGCGCGCGCGGCCTCGGCCGCAAGGCGCATCCTGTCGATCGTGACTTCGTCGGAATACGCGTAGCCGGTGCGATCCTCGGCGCAGACGCGCACGCCAACGCCGTGGCTCACGCTCTTGCTGGTGTGATTCACCATCGATTCTTCGAGCCCGAGACCCTCGGCGCTGCGATACTCGAAGTAGAGATCGGCGTAGTCGGCCTTGCGTTCGAGCGCGCTGCCGAGGATTCGTTCGAGCGCGCCGTGGTTCATGCCGAATCGGTTCAGAAAAAATTTATCGGGAGCAACGACTTCGTTGGACATTATATTTGCCGCCTGTGAATCAACATTATCAAAGCGCGCGCTCGCCAAGAAGGTGCTCGCCGCGTTACGATTCGCAGATGGCCACGCCCGCGACACTGGCGCTAGTCGATCGCCTGATGCTCGAGATGATCGCGCAGCAGGAGGCCAAGGTGCTGGCGATGGCGCGCGCGATTCATCCCGGGCTCACCGCGGAGGACATCCGCAATCCGAACGATTTCGCCGACTTGATGGCGAGCGGCGAGTGGAACTTCGAGGACGGAATCCTGTCCGGGCTGAAAAGCGCGCACATGGCTCTCCGAGCCAAGCTGCTTGAGAGTATCGAATAAGAAAAGGCACGGAGAGACTATCTTCGTGCCTTTGAGTATCGGTACTGATGTGTTCGAGACGGTTCAGCCGGCCGCCGCCGCGGCGCGACGAGTTTTCTCGGCTGGAGCGCCTTCCTTCTTGGCAGCGGAGCGCTTGCGCGGCTTCTTGGCCTTGGTCTGCTCTTCCTGACCGGTGAACTCGATGACTGAGAGCATCGCAGCGTCACCGCGGCGATGACCGAACTTGATCACCCGCGTGTAGCCGCCGTGCCGATCCTTGAAGCGCGGCGCGATCTCGTCGAACAGCTTTTTTACCGCTTCGTGCGATTGCAACGCTGCAAACGCGCGGCGTCGTGCCGCGAGATCGTTCTGCTTGCCGAGCGTGACCATCCGATCCGCGATTCGCCGCAGTTCCTTGGCCTTGGGATCGGTCGTGCGGATTCGTTCGTGACGGATCAGCGCGAGCACCATATTTTTGAACAGCGCCTTGCGATGCGCCGAGGTGCGATTGAGCTTGCGGCCCGAGTTGAGATGACGCATCAGTTACTCCAAACCTGCGAGGCAGCCTATGCCGACTCGCGGCGTTCCTGCTCTTCCCACATGCGGTCGAGCTCGCCGCGCGGCGGCAGGTTCTCCAGCCGCATCCCGAGCGACAGACCCATATCGGCGAGGACTTCCTTGATCTCGTTGAGGGACTTGCGTCCGAAGTTTTTAATCTTGAGCATGTCCTGCTCGGTGCGCTGCACCAGCTCGCCGATATACTTGATGTCGGCGTTTTGGAGGCCGTTGAACGCGCGCACGGAAATCGGCAAACCTTCGACGGGTCGATAGAGCAGCTCGCTCATCGTGGGACGCGCATCGCCGCCCTCGACTGCGCCGGCGGGCGCCTCGGCCTCTTCCTCGACGCCCGCGAAAATCGTCATCTGATCGCGCATCACGCGCGCCGCGTAGGTCAGCGCCTCGCGCGGGTTGATCGAGCCGTCGGTCCAGATCTCGAGCGTGAGCCGATCGTAGTCCGTGCGCTGGCCGACGCGCGCGTTGGTGACCGTGAAATTAACTTTGCGGATCGGCGAGAAGATTGCGTCGAGGCGAATCGTCCCGATCGTTTCCTCGTCCTCAGTGCGCTCACCGGGGACGTAGCCGCGGCCGCGCTTGATGACGAGTTCCATGTCGAGGTCGGCGCCCTTGTCGAGCGACGCGATATGCTTGTCGGGGGTCAGAATTTCCAGGCTCGGTCCGCCGGTGATGTCGCGCGCGGTGACCTGCGCCTCGCCCTTGACCTTGAGGGTCGCGGTAATCTGCTCGCCCTCATGCAGGCGCAGGCGGATTTCCTTCAAGTTGAGGACGATGTCGGTCACGTCCTCCTTGACGCCGGCCAGAGTCGAGAACTCGTGCAGGACGTTTTTGATCCTGACTGCCGTAATCGCGTAGCCGGGCAGCGTGGACAGCAGGATGCGCCGCAGCGCGTTGCCAACGGTGATTCCGTAGCCGCGTTCGAGCGGTTCCGCGGAAAATTTGCCGTAGGAAGGAGTGACTTCCTTCTCGTCGAACTCGACGCCTTTGGGTTTGATCAGATCTCGCCAGTCATTCTGCATAGTTTACTCTTTTTTTCCGATGGATTTCCCGCGCCCACACAGGTCCACCACGGACCGGGACGCCGAACCGGTTTGCCTCCGCCCTATCTGGAGTAATGTTCGACGATTAGCTTCTCGCTAATCGGCATCGTCAGTTCAGCGCGCGCCGGCAGCGCCCGGAGCGAGCCGCGGAATTGTTCGCGCTCGAGTGCCATCCACGGCGGGACGCCGCGGCGCTGCGCCATCTCGATTGCCTCGACGATCACCTTCTTGGTGCGGCTCGCCTCGGCCACGCTGATTACGCTGCCAACCTCGACCAGGGTCGAGGGAATCGTAACTTTCTTGCCGTTGACGTGAATGTGCCCGTGGCGGACCACCTGGCGCGCCTGCGCCAGCGAACTGGCGAAGCCCAGACGATAAACCACGTTGTCGAGCCGCCGCTCGAGCAATACGAGCAGGTTCTCGCCGGTAATCCCGTCCATCCGCTCGGCCATGTTGAAGTATTCGGAGAACTGCCGCTCCATCAGGCCGTAAATGCGCTTGACCTTCTGCTTCTCGCGCAGACGAATCGCGAATTCGGAAAAGCGCGTGCGCGCCTGGCCGTGAGCGCCGGGCGGATAGTTGCGCCGCTCGATCGCGCACTTGTCGCTGTAGCATCGCTCTCCCTTGAGGAAGAGCTTCAGTCCTTCGCGCCGACACAGCCGGCATACCGGCCCCAGGTTTCTTGCCATCGTCGATTACGCTCTCTTCACTCGCGTGTATTTCATTTCAGACTCGGCGCCGTTTCGGCGGACGGCATCCGTTGTGCGGAATCGGCGTGACGTCCTTGATCGAGATGACGCCCAGTCCCGTGGCCTGCAGAGCGCGCACCGCCGATTCGCGTCCACCGCCCGGACCCTTGACGTGAACGACCACCGCGCGCATCCCGACTTCCGAGCATTTGCGCGCACATGCCTCCGCCGCCATCTGCGCTGCGTACGGCGTGCCTTTGCGCGAGCCCTTGAAGCCGACGGATCCGGCGCTCGACCATGCGATCACGGTGCCCTGCTGATCGGTGATCGTCACGATCGTGTTGTTGAAGGTCGCATGCACATGCGCGACGCCCTCGGGCACGTTGCGACGCACCTTCTTGCGGCGCGGCGCAGGGACAGGTGCTCCAGCGGCGCCGGCAGCAGCCGCAGGGGTCGCGGCAGCGGCTTTCTTTTCGGGCGCAGCTTTGGTCTCTTTGTTTTCTTCTTCAGCCATTTTTTCTTTTTTCAGTGAATCAGCATTGTGCGATTGTCGGGCGATAATTTCCTTCGTGTCCAGCGTCTTTCAGCGTTAGCCCTTCGGCGGCGCCATCTTTTTGCCTGCGACCACTTTGCGCGGGCCTTTGCGCGTACGCGCATTGGTATGCGTGCGTTGTCCGCGCACCGGAAGTCCGCGACGATGCCGAATGCCGCGGTAGCATCCCAGGTCCATCAGGCGCTTGATCGCCTGCTGAAAGTCGCGTCGCAGATCGCCTTCGACCTCGTAGTCGGTATCGATCACCTGACGGATATGGACCTGCTGATCGGCGGACAAGTCGTCGGTCTTGACGGCGGGATCGACTTTGGCGGCGGCGAGAATTTTCAACGCGGCCGGCCGGCCTATTCCGTAAATATAGGTCAGCGCTATATCCATCCGCTTGTTCTTCGGCAGTTCGACTCCAGCTATTCGTGCCATCGCGAAACCCTTTTCCTAGCCCTGGCGCTGCTTGTGGCGCGGGTTGGAGCATAGGACGCGCACGACGCCTTCGCGGCGCACGACCTTGCAGTTCTTACAAATCTTTTTAACCGACGCTCTAACCTTCATAATCTCACGCCAAGTCCCTCTCCCAATTCTGGAGAGGGGAACAGAATGCGCGCTGGATTCGGCAAACTAACCACTAACCGCTTCCCATCGTGGGAAGGGGAACCGGTCGCGGGATGCTCACTCTATCAACTTAATAACATCCTCTTAGCGCATCCGGTACGTGATTCGGCCGCGGGTCAGGTCGTACGGCGACAATTCAACCGTGACCTTGTCGCCCGCCAGAATCTTGATGTAGTGCATCCTCATTTTGCCCGAGATATGAGCCAACACCTTGTGCCCGTTGTCGAGCGTCACCCTGAACACCGCATTAGGCAGCGCTTCCTGAACCGTTCCCTGTACTTCGATCGCGTCGCCCTTAGACATTTGCCAATTCGCTCAGAATTTCCGGCCCGTTGGAGGTAATAGCGATGGAGTGCTCGAAGTGGGCAGATAGTTTACCGTCCGCCGTCACCGCAGTCCAGCCATCGGAAAGTATCTCCAAATCGGGGCTCCCCTCGTTAACCATCGGCTCGATCGCCAGCGCCATCCCCTCGCGCAGGCGCGGATTAGGCATCCCGGGACGGAAATAGTTAGGCACCTGCGGATCTTCGTGGAGCCTGCGGCCGATCCCGTGTCCCGCGAAGTCGGTGACGACGGAAAACCCGGCCCGCTCTACCGTGTCCTGCACCGCGCGCGCGATATCGCTGATGCGATTGCCGGCGCGCGCCTGCGCGATCCCGGCGTAGAGCGACTCGCGCGTCACCCGCAACAGTTTCGTCACGCGGTCCGGCACCGGGCCGACCGCGACGGTGCGGGCCGAATCGCCGTAGAAGCCCTCGTACACCACGCCGAAGTCGAGTCCGACGATGTCGCCGGTCTTCAGCTTGCGGCTCGACGGAATGCCATGGACGATCTCGTTGTTAATCGACACGCACAGGCACTTGGGATAGACGACGTCGCCGGGCTTGTAGCCCTTGAAGGCAGGCTTCGCGCCCTTCTTGTAGGTAAGATCCTCGGCCAGCTGGTCGAGCTCCTCGGTGGTGATTCCGGGACGCACTGCCCCCGCCAGAGCCTCGAGGATCTCGGCGACTATCCGGCTCGCCTGGCGCATCACGGCGATCTCCGCCGGGGTTTTAATCGTAATCATGATCGCGCGCCCACCCGACTGCGGACAGAATTCGCTTCTCAACGTCGTCGGTGCGGCCGACTCCATCAACCTGCGCCAGCAGACCGAGCCGCCCGTAATAATCGAGCAGCGGACGAGTCGCGGCGGCATAGACTTTGAGCCGTTCGCGCACGGTTTCTTCGGCGTCGTCCTCGCGCTGATAAAGTTCGCCGCCGCACTTGTCGCATACCCCGGATTTTGCGGACGGCTCGAAGGCGACGTGATACATCGCGTCGCAATTCCTGCAGGTGCGCCGGCCCGAAATTCGCTTCACGATTTCCTCGTCCGGCACGATCACGGCGACCACCTTGTCGAGCTTCACGCCCGCGCGCTCGAGGCCCGCCGCCAGCGCCTCCGCCTGCATCACGTTGCGCGGGAAGCCGTCCAGAATGAAGCCGTTGCGGGCGTCCTCCTTTGCCAGGCGCGCTGCCACCAGCTTGAGAACCAATTCGTCGGGCACCAATTGCCCGCGATCCATGTAGCCGGCCGCCTCGCGGCCAAGCTCGGAATGTTCGCGCACCGACGCGCGCAACAAATCGCCGCTGGCCACTTGCGGAATACTCCAAAGCGCGCCCAGCGCCCGCGCTTGCGTACCCTTGCCCGCACCCGGCGGACCCAGCAGCACGAGCCGCACCAGCTAGGCGCCCCTCTTGGTCTTGACCCGTCCGCGGCGCATGAAGCCTTCGTAGTTGCGGGTCAACAGATGGGTTTCTATTTGTGCGACCGTGTCGAGCGCGACGCCGACGACGATCAGCAGCGCGGTGCCGCCGAAGAAAAACGGCACGTTGAAGCGCGCGATCAGGATGGTCGGCAGGACGCACACTGCGCTGACGTAAATCGCGCCGCCGAGGGTGATTCGCGACAGCACGCGATCGATATAGTCGGCGGTGAAACGGCCGGGCCTGATTCCGGGGATGAAGCCGCCGTACTTTTTCAGATTGTCGGCGACGTCAACCGGATTGAAGGTGACCGACGTGTAGAAGTAACAGAAAAAGACGATCAGCCCGACGTAGACCAGGTCGTAGTAGAAGCCGCCCGGCGTCAGGTAGCTCGAATACGGTTTCAGAAACGGCACGAAGGTCGCGAGCGTCGCGGGGAAGACTAGCAGCGCCGACGCGAAGATCGGCGGGATGACGCCCGACGTGTTGATCTTCAGCGGCAGATGCGAGCTCTGGCCGCCGTACACGCGGCGTCCAACGACGCGGCGCGCATACTGAATCGGAATGCGCCGCTGGGCAGTCTCGATATAAACGATACCGGCGATTACCGCGGCCGCGACTGCCAGGATGAAAATGAGCAGGAAGATGCTCATCTCGCCCTCGCGCACGAACTGCGCGGTGGTGCTGATTGCGCTCGGGAGGCGCGCCACGATTCCCGCCATGATGATCAGCGAGATGCCGTTGCCGATGCCGCGCTCGGTAATCTGCTCGCCGATCCACATCAGGAACATCGTGCCCGCAGTGACCGTGAGCACCGTCATCGCGATGAACCCTGGGCCGGGATTGTAAACGATGCTGCCGCCGCCGGGCGCCTGAATCTTTTCGAGCGAGAACGCGATCATCGTGCCCTGGAACAGCGCCAGCAGCACGGTGCCGTAGCGCGTGTACTGGGTTATCTTGCGGCGGCCGGCCTCGCCTTCCTTGTAAAGCTCGTCGAGATAGGGGGAGGCGATTTTCAGCAGGTCGAGGACGATGGCGACCGAGATGTACGGCATGATGCCGAGCGCGAGAACCGAGAAGCGCTCGAGCGCGCCGCCGGAAAACAGATTGACCCATCCGAACAGCGTGCCGCTGGCGGCGTCGAAGAACGACGCGAGGGCCTGGCCGTCGATGCCGGGAGTCGGCACGGCGACGCCGATGCGGTACACGGCCAGCATCATGGCCGTGAAGACCAGGCGTCGGCGCAATTCGGGGATGCGCGAGGCGTTTGAAAACCCGTCGAGCATTTTTTTTAGCTTTGCGTGGGGGTTACCAGCTCCGCGAGGCCGCCCGCGGCGGCGATTTTATCGAGCGCGCTTTTCGAGAACGAATCGGCGCGCACCTTAATCTTACTCTTCAAATCGCCGTCGCCTAAAACCTTGACCTTGCGCCCGGCGGGAATCAGTCCGCGCGCGACGAGCGCGGCGGCATCGATGGTCACGCCGGCGTCGAAGTCGCCGAGGCGCGACAGATTCACGATCGCGAATTCGTCGCGGCGCGCCTGGTTCTTCAGCGTGCGTCGAAAACCCTGCTTCGGCAAGCGCCGCTGCAAGGGCATCTGGCCGCCTTCGTAGCTCGGCGGCGTGTTGCCGTGCGAGCGCGCGCCCAGTCCTTTGTGGCCGCGGCCCGCGGTCTTGCCCTGGCCGGAGCCGATGCCCCGACCGACGCGGCGTTTACGATGCGTCGAGCCCGGAGACGGTTTCAAATCCTTCAAATCCATGACGGCGCCTTAATCCTTGAGCTCGACGACGAGATGTTTCAATCGCTTGACCATCCCTTCGACCGCAGCGCTGCGCTTCAGCTCGCGCACGCTGCCGACCTTGCCGAGGCCGAGGCCCTTGACCGTCTCGCGCACGCGCCGATTGGTGCTGATCGGACTGCCGACGAGCTTGACGCGAATTTTATCGGACATTTTTACTCACCGATCTCGTTAAACCTCGATCACGCAGCCGCTTCAGGCTGATTCGGCGTGCGTCCGCGAAGCCGATTAATATCCTGCGTGCTGCGCAGCTCGGCCAAGGCCTCGAGCGTCGCTTTCACCAGGTTGTGAGGATTCGACGAACCGAGCCGCTTGGTTAGAATGTTGCGGATGCCGGCGAGCTCGACGACGGCGCGCACGCCGCCCGCCGCGATCACACCGGTGCCCTCGGCGGCGGGCCGCAGCACTACGCGTCCGGCGCCGAAACGCCCGACGACTTCGTGCGGAATGGTACCGTCCTGAATCGGAACGCGCACCAGGCTTTTCTTGGCGCGGTCGACGCCCTTGCGAATCGCCTCGGGCACTTCGTTGGCCTTGCCCAAGCCGAATCCGACCAGCCCGTTGTGATCGCCGGCGACCACCAGCGCGCTGAAGCTGAAGCGGCGTCCGCCCTTGACGACTTTCGCGACGCGGTTGATATGCACGACCTTCTCTTTGATCTCGAGGCCCTGCGGATCGATTCGCTGCGCGACCGTTCCCTCTCTTAGCGTTCGTTGCCTGCCGTTCAAAATTTTAACCCCGCTTCGCGCGCCGCGTCGGCCAGCGCCTTGACGCGGCCGTGATAGAGAAATCCGTTTCGATCGAACACGACGCTGGAAATACCGCTTTTAAGGCATCGCTCGGCGATCGCCTTGCCGACCGCTTTGGCGGCGGCGAGATTGCGCTTGCTCTTGAGGTCCTCGCGCACGCCGGCCGTTTCGGTTGAAGCGGCGGCGAGCGTGCGTCCGCTCTCGTCGGAGATGACCTGGACGTAGATGTGATGCAGCGAGCGGAAGACCGACAGGCGCGGACGATTGTCGTTGCCGACCGCCTTGCGCCGCACGCGGCCCTGGCGCAGTTTGCGTTTTTCTGATCGCACTACAGCCATAATCGCTACTACCTATTAACCTATGCCGCGGTCGAGCCCGCCGCCGCCTTGCCGGCCTTGCGCCGAATCGTCTCGGTCGCGTACTTGATGCCCTTGCCCTTGTACGGTTCCGGCGGCCTGAGCTCGCGAATCTGCGCCGCGACGGTGCCGAGCAGTTGACGGTCGGCGCTCTCGAGCGTCACGGTCACCTGCTTCTCGACTTTCGCGGTCACGCCCGGCGGAAGCTGGTAAACGATCGGATGCGAATAGCCGAGCGTCAGGTTGACTTGCTGGCCCTTGGCTTCCGCGCGGTAGCCGACGCCGTTAATCTCCAGCACGCGGGTGAAGCCCTTGCCGACGCCCTCGACCATGTTGGCTATCAGCTTGCGCATGAGGCCGTGAATCGCGCGCTCTTCGCTGGTGTCGCCCGGACGCTTCACAACGATCTGCGAGTCCTTGATCTCGACGGTGTAGCCGGGATGCAGCTTGAGCTCGAGCTTGCCCTTGGGGCCTTCGACCTTAAGCGTCGTGCCGGCGACGGACGCCTTGACGGTCTTGTCGAGATGAATCGGTAGTCTTCCTATCCGCGACATTATTGATCACCAAACCCGGCAGAGGATTTCGCCGCCGACTTTTCTGCGCCGCGCCTCACGCCCGGTCATCACGCCGAGCGGGGTCGATACGATTTGCACGCCCATCGCGCCGCGCACCTTGCCGATTTCCGCCGCGCCGGCATAGCGCCGGTTGCTCGGCTTGCTGATGCGATCGATTCCACGAATGACCGACTCGCGGGTCGGTGAGTAGCGAAGCTTGAGCGCGAGCATTTTCTTGGGCACTTCGCCGCCGATTTCGACGCCGGCGAGAAAACCCTCGGCCATCAGCACGCGGCAAATCGCCTCGCGCAACCGCGAATGAGGCACCGTGAGTTCATTGTACCGCGCGCGCATCGCGTTGCGGATTCGCGTAAGCAGTTCTGCGATCGGATCGGTCTGCGACATAAATGGTCTCTTTTACCAGCTCGCCTTGATCACGCCCGGCAGCTTGCCGTCGAGCGCATATTTGCGCAGGCAAAGCCTGCACATCTTGAAACGCCGATAGTACGCGCGCGCGCGTCCGCACAACGGACAGCGGTTGTACTGGCGCACTTTGAATTTTTGTTTGCGGGTTGCTTTGACCCGCAGGCACGTTTTCGCCATTCGACTTTCCTTATGCTCCCGCCTTATGCTCCCGGCTCCGGCGCCGGCGGAAGCGCGGCCGCGACCGCAGCCCTGGCCGCAGCGTGGGCCTGCGCGACCGCTGCCGCCTTGGCTGCTTCCGCTTCGCGCTCGGCGGCTCCGCGCATCGGCATCCCGAGCGCGCGCAGCAGAGTCAGCCCCTCGAAGTCGCTGCGCGCGGTGGTCGTGATCGAAATCGTCAAGCCCTTCACCTTCTCGACCTTGTCGAGGTTGAGTTCGGGGAAAATCGTGTGTTCCTTCAGCCCGAGCGAGTAATTGCCGCGGCCGTCGAAGGCCTTGTCGCTGACGCCGCGGAAGTCGCGCACGCGCGGCAGGGAGATATTCACCAGCCGGTCGAAAAACTCCCACATCTTTTCGCGCCGCAGCGTGACCATCACGCCAATCGGCATCCCCTGGCGCAGCTTGAAGTTCGAGATCGCCTTGCGCGCGCGCGTCAACACCGGCTTCTGCCCGGCGATGACCTTCAGCTCTTCGAGGGCGGAGTCGAGAACCTTGACGTTGTCGCGCGCTTCCTGCAGCGCCATGTTGATGGTGATCTTCTCGAGGCGCGGCACGCGCATCTTGTTGTCGATCTTCAGCTCGCGCATCAGCGCCGGCGCGATTTCATTCTCGAATCGCACGCGCAGGCGCGCCGGCAGCTTGGGCTCGGGCGGCAGCGGCGCCGCAGCCGCGGCCTTCGCGTCTTCGGCGGCCTGCTTCTGCTGAGCCTGACGCGCCTTGCCTTCGCGCTTGGCCTTGGCGGCAGCGTCGGTCTTGGCAGTCTGCTCCGCTTTCGCGGCCTGCTCGGCCTTGTCCGGCTTTTCTTTTTTGTCGGCCATTAGTCGTTACCTATATGTTCGCCGCAGCGCCGGCAGAAGCGGGTCTTGGTGCCGTCGTCGGCCGCTTTGACCCCGACCCTGACCGGAGCGTTGCATCGATCGCAGAAAATCATGACGTTCGAGATGTCGATCGGCGCTTCCTTCTCGACGATTCCGCCGGGGCTCTGCGCGCCGCGCGGCTTGCTGTGACGCTTGACGATATTGAGCCGCTCTATAACGACGCGTCCGCGCTCGGGCAGCACGCGCATCACCTTGCCGGTCTTGCCGCGGTCGCGGCCGGTGACGACCATCACGGTGTCATTCTTTTTAATTTTGTACTTCGCCGACGCCATCACAGCACCTCCGGCGCGAGCGAGATTATTTTCAAAAACTTTTTCGCGCGCAGCTCGCGAGCCACCGGCCCGAAGATGCGGGTGCCGACCGGTTCGTGATCCTTGTCGAGCAGCACGGCGGAGTTGCCGTCGAAGCGGATGTAACTGCCGTCGTCGCGGCTGATTTCCTTGGCGGTGCGCACGATCACCGCGCGCGACACGTCGCCCTTTTTGACTTTGGCGTTGGGAATCGCTTCCTTGACCGCGACCACGATCACATCTCCGACCGACGCGTACCGGCGCTTGGAGCCGCCGAGCACCTTGATGCACATCACCTTGCGGGCGCCCGAATTATCGGCGACATCCAGAACTGTTTGCACCTGAACCATCTTGTCGCGCCCTACCCCGCGGCCTTTTTGAGAACGCGGCTGACGCGCCAGCGCTTGTTCTTCGAGAGTGGACGCGACTCGATAATCTGCACGCGATCGCCTTCCTTGCACTCGCCGCGCTCGTCATGCGCCATGAATTTAGTGCTGCGGCGCACGCGCTTGCCGTAAAGGGCATGCTCGACCATGCGATCGACCTTGACCACCACGGTCTTGGTCATCTTGGCCGATACCACGGTGCCCTCGCGCCGTTTAATTCGCTCCCGCATTAACCTGCCTTCTTCTCCGTTACCTTTTCGCGACGCGCCTTCTCACCGAGCAACGTCATGATGAGCGCCAGCTCGCGACGTGCGCGCCGATAGCCGGCGTGATTGTCGAGCTGATTGGTGCGCAGCTTCAGGCGCAGCCGGAAAATTTCCTCGCGCGCCTCGTGCTCCTTGACGCGCAAATCCGGCGCGGTCATCTGCCGCAGTTCGTCAAGCTCCAAGGCCGCCCTCCTCGCGCTGGATCATAATCGTCTTGATCGGCAGCTTGTGCGACGCCAGGCGCATCGCCTCTTTCGCCGTCGCGTAATCGACGCCTTCCATCTCGAACAGAATCCTGCCCGGCCGGACGCACGCGACCCATCCCTCGGGCGAGCCTTTGCCCTTGCCCATGCGGGTTTCGGCCGGCTTCTTGGTGAAGGGCTTGTCGGGGAACACGCGAATCCAGACGCGGCCGCCGCGCTTGATATGGCGCGTGAGCGCGATACGAGCGGCCTCGAGCGCGCGCGTGTCGATGCGGCAAGTCTCGAGCGACTTGAGTCCGTAGTCGCCGAACGCGAGCGTGAGCCCGCGCGACTCGGCGCCGCGGACGCGGCCCTTCATCATTTTGCGCCACTTAACTTTTTTTGGTGCGAGCATCTTACTTTCGTCAATTCGCCTGCACAGGCGTTCCTGCGCGTTTCGCGTCCGCATCCTTGCGCGTCAAAACTTCGCCGCGGAAAATCCAGACCTTCACGCCGATCTGTCCGTAGGTCGTGCGCGCTTCGGCAAATCCGTACGCGACGTCGGCGCGCAGCGTTTGCAGCGGCACGCGACCTTCGCGGTACCATTCCTGGCGCGCGATTTCCGCACCGCCGAGGCGTCCCGCGACGTGGACTTTCACGCCCTGCGCGCCCATCCGCATCGCGCGCGTGACCGCTTCTTTCATCGCGCGGCGAAACGCGACGCGGCGCTCGAGCTGGAGCGCGATATTCTCGGCGACCAGCTGGGGGTCGAGGTCGGGGCGGCGCACCTCGTGGATGTTGATGAAGGAGTCGCGCCCCTTCATCAGCTTCTGGATATCGAGCTTGAGCTTGTCGATTTCTGCGCCCTTCTTGCCGATGACGATACCCGGACGCGCCGTGTAAATATTGATCTTGGCCTTGTTGGCCATGCGCTCGATTTCAATTCGCGAGATGCCGGCGTGGTAGAGCCGCTTCTTGATGAACTCGCGCAGCTTCAAATCCTCGTGCAGCAGCTTGGCGTAGTCGTGGCTCGCGTACCATCGGGAGTCCCAGCTCTCGATGATGCCGAGGCGAAAACCGCGCGGATGTACTTTCTGTCCCATCTGAGACCTCAGGACGCCCGCTCGTCCACGATTACCGTGAGATGGCTGGTGCGTTTATGGATCGGCGTCGCATGCATATGTGCGCGCGTGAGCGAGCGCTTCCAGGTCGGCCCGGTGTCGGCGGTCGCGCATTTCACGAACAACTTGTCCTCGTCGACGTTCTGCTGATCGCGGGCGTTGGCGATTGCGGCGAGCAGCGTTTTCGAGACGAAGCGCGCCGCCTTCTTGGGCGTGAACTCGAGAATAGACAGCGCCTGATCGACCTTCTTGTCTACTATCAACTCGCACACAAGCTTCAGCTTGCGTGGCGAAATTCTGATGAAGCGGGTTCGCGATACGGATTCCATGACTGTTACAACTTTCCCGCTTACGCCTTGGCCGCGGCCGGAGCACTCGGAGCAGCGGGAGCCGCCGGCGCGGCGGGCGCGGCTGCCGCCTTCACTTCGCCCTTGCGATCGCCGGCATGACCGTGAAAGGTCCGCGTCGGCGCGAATTCGCCGAGCTTGTGGCCGACCATGTTTTCGGTGCAGTACACCGGGATGAACTTGTGCCCGTTGTGGACGGCGAAGGTCAGCGCGATCATGTCCGGCGTGATCATCGAGCGCCGCGACCAGGTCTTGATGATTCGCTTGTCGCCCGAGGCCGATGCGGCGGTGACTTTCTTCAGCAGATGCCCATCGACGAACGGGCCTTTTTTTAGTGACCTGGCCATAACTGTTAATGCTTCCCGCGCGGCCGGCGGCTGACGATCAGGTTGTCCGACGGCTGCTTCTTGCGCGTCTTGTATCCCTTGGCGGGCTGGCCCCACGGCGACTGGGGATGGTTTCCTTTCGACTTGCCCTCGCCGCCGCCGTGCGGATGATCGACGGGGTTCATCGCGACTCCACGCACATGACCGCGCTTGCCGAGCCATCGCGAGCGCCCGGCCTTGCCGATCGAAATATTTTCATGGTCGAGATTGCCGACCTGGCCGATAGTCGCGCGGCAATCCGCCTGCACCATCCGCTGCTCGCCCGACGGCAGCTTCAGCAGCGCCATCTTGCCCTCTTTCGCCATCAGCTGCGCTTGCACGCCCGCGCCGCGCGCAAGCTTGGCGCCGGCCCCGGGCTTCATCTCGATTGCATGAACGACGGTGCCGAGCGGGATGTTCTTGAGCATCAGCGCGTTGCCCGGCTTGATGTCGGCGTTCGCGCCCGACTCGACTTTGGCGCCGACCTTGAGCCCGTCGGGCGCGAGGATGTAAGTCTTCACGCCGTCGGCATAGTGCAGCAGCGCGATATTGGCGGAACGATTCGGATCGTACTCGAGCGCGGCGACCACGGCCGGAATCCCGTCGCGGTTGCGCTTGAAATCGATCAGGCGAAGACGGCGCTTGTGTCCGCCGCCGCGATGACGCGAGGTCATCCGTCCGCGATTGTTGCGTCCGCCGGTGCGCTGGAGCGGAACCAGCAGACTCTTTTCAGGCTCCTTCTTCGTGAGCTCCGAAAAGTCCGCTATCTGCATGAAGCGCTGCCCAGGCGTGCGCGGATTTAGTTGTATGACTGCCATTGTTCTATAGGCCTTCGAAGAACTCGATCTTGTCGCCTTCCTTCAGAGTTACGTAAGCCTTCTTCCAGTCCATCTGGCGGCCCTTGATTGCGCCTTTCTTGCGTTCCTTGCCCATGAAGTTCGAAGTACGAACCTTGATTACGGTTACATGGAACAGATGCTCGACGGCCTCGCGAATCTTGTCCTTGCTGGCGCCGGGGCGCACGCGAAACAGCACCTGGCCGGCCTTTTCGCTGGCCATGGTGCCCTTCTCGGTGATGATGGGCGCGAGAATCAGGCTCTCGGGACTACTCATTTGATTCCCCCGCAGAGCGGGCCGTCGCTTCTCCCGCAAACCGTGCTTCGATCGCCTTGGCGGTCTGACTGGTCATCACGAGTTCCCGGTAATTGAGCACGTCGTAAACGTTGAGCCCTTCAATCGCGAGCACTTTGTGCGCGGCGAGGTTGCGCGCGGCGCGAAAAAACTTGGCGTCGCCTTCGCCGGTCACGATCAGCGCGTGCTCGACGCCGAGCTTTCCCAGCGCCGCCTTCGCGGCCTTGGTTTTCGGCTCCGACAGATCGAGCGACTCGACCACGAACAGCTTGCCGTTTCGAGCGCGGTCGGAAATCGCCAGGCACAAAGCGGCGCGCCACGCCTTTTTCGGCATCTTGTACGAATAATCGCGCGGCTGCGGTCCGAAGATCGTTCCGCCATGACGCCAGATTGGCGAGCGCGTCGAGCCTGCGCGCGCGCGTCCCGTGCCCTTCTGCCGCCACGGCTTGCGCCCGCCGCCCGAGATGAGTCCCTTGGTCTTGGTGGACGCCGTTCCGGAGCGCCGATTGGCAAGCTGCATCCGCACCGCTTCATGCAGCAGCGAGAGGTCGCCGTCGCGGCCGAACACGGTGCCCGCGACTTCGAGCTCGCCGACTTTCTCGTGCGCGGCCGAGTAGAGCGGCAGCTTGACCGGCGATGCCGACGGTTTTTCTTTTCGCTCAGGCACTGGCTGTCACCTTGGCAGTCGAGCGGCGGCGCGGACGAGCCGCGTGATGGACGACGAGCAAGGCGCCGTCGGGTCCGGGCACGGCGCCCGACACGACGACCGCGTTGTCGTCGGCAATGATCTCGAGCACTTCGAGATTGAGGATCGAGGCAGTCGCGTTGCCCATCTGCCCCGCCATCCTCATGCCTTTGCGCACGCGTCCGGGATAGGAGCGGTTACCGATCGAGCCGCCGTGGCGGAAATATTCGTGAGTGCCGTGCGAGCCGGGAAAGCCGGAGAAGTGGTGTCGCTTGATGACGCCGGCGTAGCCGTGGCCCTTCGAGACTCCCGTTACGTCGACCTGGTCGCCGACCTTGAACACGTCCGCGGCCGCGATCGGCTGTCCCAGCGTGAGCTCGCCTTCGCCGCGGCGCTCGAACTCGCCCGACTTGACGCCGGCCGCGATGTTGGCCTTGGCAAAATGCCCGCGCACGGCTCCCGTCACGCGGCTCAGCTTGCGTTTGCCGAAGGTCACCTGCACCGCGTCGTAGCCGTCAGTCGCAGCGGTCTTCACTTGCGAGACGGTGCATGGCCCGAGCGTCAACACCGTAGCGGCGCGAACGCGGCCGGCGGGGTCGGTCACCTGGGTCATCCCGAGTTTTTTTCCAATCAATCCGGTCAGCATCGGTCCTACTCGAGCTTGATTTCGACGTCCACGCCCGCGGCCAAGTCGAGCTTGCCCAGCGCGTCGATTGTCTGCTGGGTCGGCTCGAGGACGTTGAGCAGGCGTTTATGAGTCCGTATTTCAAAATGCTCGCGCGACTTCTTGTCGACGTGCGGCGAGCGGTTGACGGTGAAGCGCTCTATGCGGGTCGGCAGCGGAATCGGACCGGCCACGCGGCCGCCGGTGCGCCGAATGGTATCCACGATTTCGCGCACCGACTGATCGAGCAGGCGGTAGTCGTACGCCTTCAGGCGTATGCGTATCTTGTCGTTCATCCAGGTAATACCGCGCCCGATTAGCTAAGCGCTCCGCTCCATCTCCGCTCGATTACGCACGATTCTTCCAGTGTCCGTTGCTTTTTCAGTTACTTCACAATTTTCGAAACGACGCCGGCGCCCACCGTGCGGCCACCCTCGCGGATGGTGAAGCGCAAGCCTTCGTCCATCGCGACCGGCGTGATCAGTTCGCCGAATATCTTGATGTTATCGCCCGGCATGACCATTTCGGTGCCCTCGGGCAGCGTCAGCACTCCCGTGACGTCAGTGGTGCGGAAATAAAACTGCGGGCGGTACCCGGTGAAGAACGGAGTGTGCCGTCCGCCTTCGTCCTTGGTCAGGATGTACGCCGACGCTTCGAAGTTGGTGTGCGGCGTGATCGAGCCGGGCTTCGCGAGCACCTGTCCGCGCTCGACGTCTTCGCGCTTGAGGCCGCGGAGCAGCACGCCGATATTGTCGCCGGCCTGGCCCTCGTCGAGCAGCTTGCGGAACATCTCGACGCCGGTGACGGTGGTCTTGGCGGTGTCCTTGAAGCCGACGATTTCGACTTCCTCACCGACTTTGACTTTGCCCTTCTCGACGCGGCCGGTGACGACGGTGCCACGGCCCGAGATCGAGAACACGTCCTCGACCGGCATCAGGAACGGCTTTTCGGTCTCGCGCGCCGGCTGCGGGATGTAGTTGTCGACCGCGTCCATCAGGTCGAGAATCGGTTTGCAGTTGGGGCAGTCGGCCTTGCCGCATCCGCAGTTCAACGCGTTGAGCGCGCTGCCGCGGATGACCGGAACTTCGTCGCCCTTGTACTTGTACTTGGTCAGCAGGTCGCGCACTTCCAGCTCGACCAGGTCGAGCAGCTCGGGGTCGTCGACCATGTCGACCTTGTTCATGAACACGACGATCGACGGCACGCCGGACTGGTAGGCGAGCAAAATATGCTCGCGCGTCTGCGGCATCGGGCCGTCGTTGGCGCCGACCACGAGGATTGCGCCGTCCATCTGCGCGGCGCCGGTGATCATGTTCTTGATGTAGTCGGCGTGTCCCGGGCAATCGACGTGCGCGTAGTGGCGCTTGGTCGTTTCGTACTCGACGTGCGCGATCGAAATCGTGATGCCGCGCTCTTTTTCCTCGGGCGCCTTGTCGATCTGATCGAAGGCGGTAAAGGTGGCGAGTTTCTTCGACGCGAGGACCTTGGTAATCGCCGCGGTTAAAGTTGTCTTGCCGTGATCGATATGACCGATAGTGCCGACGTTCGCGTGCGGCTTGGTGCGTTCAAATTTAGCCTTGCCCATTTGGTAACCTCCGATTGAGCGCGCTGCTCATGACTCCTATGCGCGCTTCTTTTCCTTGCCGTCGCCGGTTTGCGCCGTCAACTCATCAAGAATATTTTTTGGCACGGGTTCATACGCGCCGAACTGCATTGTGTAAGTGGCGCGGCCCTGCGTCATCGAGCGCAGCCGCGTCGCGTAACCGAACATCGCCGCGAGCGGGACGCGGGCCTCGATCACCTGCGCGCCGGCGCGATTTTCCATGTCGAGAATCTTGCCGCGCCGCCCGCTGAGATCGCCGATCACTTCGCCCATGAACTCCTGCGGCGTGACCGCCTCGACCTCCATCATGGGCTCGAGCAGAATCGGCTCGGCCTTCTCGCAAGCTTCCTTGAACGCCATCGAGCCCGCGATTTTGAACGCGAGCTCCGACGAGTCCACGTCGTGTTCCTTGCCGTCGATCACGATGGCCTTGACATCGACCATCGGATAGCCCGCGACCACGCCGTTCTCCATCGCCTCTTTGACCCCGGCTTCGATCGCCGGAATAAAGTTGCGCGAGATCGAGCCGCCCTTGGTGCCGTCCTCGAACTCGAAGCCGCCGCCTTTGGGGAGCGGCTCGATACGCAGCTCGACGACGGCGAATTGTCCGTGACCGCCGCTCTGGCGGACCAGCCGGCCCTCGGCTTCCGACGGGCGCTTGATTGTCTCGCGATAGGCGACCTGCGGCTTGCCGATGTTGGCGTCGACTTTGAACTCGCGCAGCATCCGATCGACGATAATCTCGAGATGCAGCTCGCCCATACCTGAGATGATCGTCTGCGAGGTTTCCTTGTTGACGCTCACGCGGAACGACGGGTCTTCCTTGGCCAGCTTCTGCAGCGCCTCGCCGAGCTTCTCCTGGTCGGCCTTGGTCTTGGGCTCGATTGCGATCTGAATCACCGGCTCGGGAAACTCGATCGATTCCAGCACGATCGGATGCGCCGGATCGCACAGCGTGTCGCCGGTGGTCGTGTCGCGCAGCCCGACCGCGCAAATATCGCCGGCGTAAACCTCGGTGATATCTTCGCGCTTGTTCGCGTGCATCTTGAGCATCCGGCCGATTCGTTCGCTCTTGCCGCGAGTCGAATTGAGCAGCGACGAGCCGCTCTCGAGCTTGCCGAATAGACGCGCATGAAGGTCAGCGTGCCCATGTGCTGGTCGTTCATTATCTTGAACGCCAGCGCGGAGAACGGGGCGTCGTCGCGCGGCCATCGCTCTTCAATCTTGTCGCCGACCTTGCCGACCACAGGCGGCAGGTCGAGCGGCGAGGGCAGATACTCGACCACCGCGTCGAGCATCGGCTGCACGCCCTTGTTGCGGAACGCGGAGCCGAGCAGCACCGGAGTGATCGCGATCTTGAGCGTCGCGGCGCGAATCGCCGCGCGAATCTGGTCGGGCTCCGGAGCTTGCCCTCCAGGTACATCTCCATGAGTGCTCGTCGTGATCGGCGAGCGTCTCGATCATCTTGTCGCGATAGCCGGCGGCCTGCTCCTTCAGCTCGGCGGGAATTCGGCGACGCGAAATTCCGCGCCGAGACGGTCCTCGTCCCAAATCAGCGCCTTCTGTTCGATCAGATCGACCAGCCCGGTGAACTTTTCCTCGGCGCCGATCGGCAGATGCAGCGGCACGGCGTGGCCTTGAGCTTGTCGCGCATCTCCTGGACGACGCGCTCGAACTCGGCGCCGACGCGGTCCATCTTGTTGATGAACGCGATGCGCGGGACGCGGTATTTGTCGGCCTGGCGCCAGACGGTCTCCGATTGCGGCTCGACGCCGCCGACCGCGCAGAACACGGCGACCGCGCCGTCGAGCACGCGCAGGCTGCGCTCCACTTCGATCGTGAAGTCGACGTGTCCCGGCGTGTCGATAATGTTGATGCGGTGGTCGCGCCAGAAGCAGGTGGTCGCCGCCGACGTGATGGTGATGCCGCGCTCCTGCTCCTGCACCATCCAGTCCATCGTCGCGGTGCCTTCATGCACCTCGCCGATCTTGTAGTTGATGCCGGTGTAAAAGAGCATGCGCTCGGTGGTGGTGGTCTTGCCGGCATCGATGTGCGCCATGATGCCGATATTGCGCACCCGTTCTATTGGTGTCTGACGAGCCATCTAAAAAACTCGGTATTACCAGCGGTAATGGGCGAACGCCTTGTTGGCATCCGCCATTCGATGTGTGTCTTCGCGTTTCTTGACGCCGCCGACGCGGTTGGCGGCCGCATCGAGGATCTCCGCGGCCAGTCGCTCTTCAATCGACTTCTCGCCGCGCGCGCGCGCCGCCGACCAGCCAGCGCATCGCCAGCGACTTGCGCCGCACCGGACGCACCTCGCTCGGCACCTGATAGTTGGCGCCGCCGACCCGCCGCGAGCGAACCTCGACGGCGGCGAGGAACGTTGTCGAGCGCGCGCTTGAAGACGACGAGGCCGTCTTCCTTCGAGCGTTGGGCGACGAGATCGAGCGCGTGATAAAAAATCTGCTCGGCCAGCGACTTCTTGCCCCGCTCCATCACGATGTTCATGAACTTCGCGACGGTGCGGTCGTGATACTTGGGGTCCGCCGGAATTTCGCGGACGCGAATTTGGCCTTTGCGCGACATATAACTCTACTTGGGTTTCTTCGACCCGTACTTCGAGCGGCCCTTGCGCCGCTCCTGCACGCCGATCGAGTCGAGGGTGCCGCGAATGACGTGATAGCGGACGCCCGGCAAATCGCGCACGCGACCGCC